>NZ_JBIBTX010000005.1:0-686629 GCF_043078805.1 Streptomyces sp. NPDC015345
CCTTCGGTGTTTCTTTTGTTCTTGCGTTTCCGACTCTATCAGACTCTTTCGTGTCCGATTTCCTCGGTGCCTTTCCGGTTCCCGCTCCGGCCTTTCGGCTTTCGCGTTTCCCTTTCCGGCGGTTCCGACTCTATCAGATCCTTTCGGGCCTGATTCCCAGTCAGCGGGGGTTGTCTTCGCGGCTGTTGGGCCGTTCCGACGAGTGAGACTTTAGCGGAATCCTGGCTCCCGACCTAATCGGGGGCGTCCTTTCGAACACCGATTCCTCATTTCGCAAATACGCATGGAAACGAGCCGAAGGCGGATCCCGTACGGGAACGCGACGTCGATCGCTTGAATGGTTCTTGCGGAATGGCCGCCCGGGGACCGACCAAGTGGTCGACGCTCACGTCGGGCAACTCGGAGAACACTACGTACGGCCCCCAGGTGTGTCAACTCCCTGCCGCGAGGGCCCCTGAGGAGTACTCTCTGCGGCATGACAACGCATGCGCACACCCAGCTGTGGTGGGCCGCCTGAGGGCGGCCGTACATACGCATGTACCCAACGGCCGCCGCCCAGGCGGCCGTTCTTGTTTCTCCCCCTGGAGGACCCGGAGCCCGGCCGTCGGGCCGGCGGTCCTGAGCAGGAGGCGGAGAGATGACAAGGATCTTCAGCGGGGTCAAGCCGACGGGGCACCTGACGCTCGGGAACTACCTGGGTGCCATCCGGCAGTGGGCCGAGGTCGACCAGCATCGCGCGGAGTCGCTGTTCAGCGTCGTCGATCTGCACGCGCTCACGGTGGACCACGATCCCGGCCGGGTGCGCAGACTCAGTAGGCAGGCGGCGACGCTGTTGCTCGCGTCTGGCATCGATCCCGAGCGGGCCACCGTCTTCGTACAGAGTCATGTGGACGAGCACGCCCGGCTCTCGTACCTGCTGGAGTGCGTCGCCACGGACGGCGAGATGCGGCGCATGATCCAGTACAAGGAGAAGGCCGCCCGCGAGCGGAGCCGCGGCGGAAGCGTGCGGCTGTCGTTGCTCACCTATCCCGCGCTGATGGCGGCCGACATCCTGGCGTACGGCGCCGACGAGGTGCCGGTGGGTGACGACCAGACGCAGCACGTCGAGCTCACGCGGGATCTGGCGGTGCGGTTCAACCAGCGGTACGGGCAGACGTTCATCGTGCCGCGGGCCACTCCTCCCAAGGTGGCGGCGCGGGTCATGGATCTTCAGGACCCGACGTCGAAGATGGGCAAGTCTCACGAGGCCGGGGCCGGGATCGTCTATCTGCTGGACGAGCCCGAGGTCGTACGGAAGAAGATCCTGCGTGCGGTCACCGACAGCGGCAGCGAGGTCGTCTACGACCGGGCTGCAAAGCCGGGGGTCTCGAATCTGCTGGAGATCCTCGCCGCTTGCCGAGGTGGGAACCCAGAAGCCCTGAGCGGTGTATACGAGTCGTACGGCGCACTGAAATCCGACACCGCCGATGCCGTGGTGGAGCTGCTCCGCCCCGTACAGGAGCGGCACAAGGAGCTGATGGCGGATCCCGCGTATGTAGAGGAGGTGTTGCGGCGGGGAGCTGAGCGGGCCAGGGGAATGGCCAAGCCGACGGTGGACGGCGCCTATCGGGCGATCGGCCTGCTGCCGCCGGTCAACGAGGCGCGGTAAGCACGGGGGCCGGGAGTGAGCGACGACGGCCCGCAGTCGCGAGCGCTCCTGAGGGGACGTGGGGGTATGTGCGCGCGGAGCACAGTGGAACCCCGTGACAGAACCGACGAGCACCCGGGCGCCCGCGCCAAGATGGCGAGCACGGACATACCCCCACGGCCCCGCCCCCCAGACGAACCCGAGGCGACCCCGGGGCGACCCCGAGGCGACCCCCGGCCCAGGCTCAGCTGTTGTTGCCGGAGGCCAGCTCGCGGCTGCGGTCGCGCGCGGCCTCCAGGGCGGCGATGAGCGCCGCCCGTACGCCGTGGTTCTCCAGTTCGCGGATGGCGTTGATCGTCGTACCGGCGGGAGAGGTGACGTTCTCGCGGAGCTTCACCGGGTGTTCGCCGCTGTCGCGGAGCATGACGGACGCGCCGACCGCCGCCTGGACGATCAGGTCGTGCGCCTTGTCGCGCGGCAGGCCGAGCAGGATGCCCGCGTCGGTCATGGCCTCGACGAGGAAGTAGAAGTAGGCCGGCCCCGAGCCGGACAGCGCCGTGCAGGCGTCCTGCTGGGTCTCGGGGACGCGGAGCGTCTTGCCGACCGCGCCGAAGATCGCCTCGGCGTGGGCGAGCGCGTCCGCGGTGGCGTGGCTGCCGGCCGAGATGACGGACATGCCCTCGTCGACGAGGACGGGGGTGTTCGGCATGACGCGGACGACGGGGGTCTTCTCGGCCAGGCGCTCTTCGATGAAGGAGGTGGTGATGCCAGCGGCGGCGCTGATGACGAGGCGGTCGGAGGTGACGTGCGGGGCGAGTTCGTCGAGCAGCCTCGCCATGTCCTGGGGCTTGCAGGCGAGGATGAGGGTGTCGGCCTGCTTGGCGGCGTCCGCGTTGCTGACGGGGGTGACGCCGTAGCGGGTGCGGAGTTCGTCGGCGCGTTCCTGGCGGCGGGTGGTGACGAGTAGGTCGGCGGGGGCCCAGCCGCCGCGGATCATGCCGCTGAGCAGGGCTTCACCGATCTTTCCGGTGCCGAGGACTGCGACTTTCTGGCTCGTGTTGCTGCTCATGAACGGGGCCTCCGGGGTTGCGTCGTCCGGCGGCCATCCTCGCATTGGGGGGCGCCGGACAGAGGGCGCGTCCGGTGGGCGGACGGGGCCCTCAGGCCTTGCGCTTCTTCCGCGAGGGGTTCCCCGTCCGCCGCGACGCGCGCTTCGCGTACTGCTCGCGGGCGCTCTCGTACTCCTCGCGGTGGAGCTGTTCGCCCGGGGCCTCCGTGAGGGAGCGGAAGAAGTGGGCGAGGAGTACGCCGACGAAGCCGATGGTCAGCAGGCCGCGCATCGAGGCCTGGGACGCCGGGTCGTGGCGCTTGGTGAACCCCTCCCACGTGCGGCGGAAGGCGATCGCGCTGCAGATCGCGAACATCACGACGACGAGGAGGTTGACGAACGTGCCGACGTTCGCGATGGACAGGCCTTCGTAGGCGAAGCGCAGTACGAAGCAGCCCGCGGCCGCCGCGAGGAGTGAGCCCACGGCGACACCGGCGCGGCGGATGCCGTAGCCGCCGTCGTGGGCGAGCCACGTCGTTCCGAAGAAGCGGATGGGCTCGGGCTGCGGGCCGGGAGTGGTGGGTTCTTCGCTCACCGTTTGATTATCGCCCGTCGGCGCCGTGCCCCGAGCGAACAACCGCCCGAGGCGTCACGAGGCGGCGCGCCCTATTCGTCCCCCTCCTTGTCCTCCCCTGTCACCCGGCAGCTAGTTTGGGCCGGGTAAGTCGTAGCGGGGGATCACGGGGAGGTCGGGACAGTGTCACTCCGTGGAGGAGATCCGAAGGAGATCGGCGGCTATCCGCTGGAGGCACGGCTCGGCTCCGGCGGCATGGGCACGGTCTTCCTGGCGCGTACGGCTTCGGGGCGCCCCGTGGCGATCAAGCTGATCCACCAGCAGTTCGCGGACGACGAGGAGTTCCGCATCCGCTTCCGGCAGGAGGTGGCGGCCGCCCGGCGGGTCAGCGGCGCGTTCACCGCCGCCGTGATCGACGCCGACCCCGAGGCCGCGCACCCGTGGATGGCCACGACGTACATCGAGGGCCACACGCTCGCCCAGCGCATCGCCAAGCAGGGCCCGATCGGCGGCGCCGAGCTGCGCACCCTGTCCATCGGCCTCACCGAGGCCCTGCGCGACATCCACCGCGCGGGGGTCGTGCACCGGGACCTCAAGCCGTCCAACGTGGTCCTCTCCCCCGAGGGGCCGCGGGTCATCGACTTCGGCATCTCGCGCGCGGCGGACCAGCAGACGCTGACGATGACGGGGCGGGTGATCGGCACGCCGCCGTTCATGTCGCCGGAGCAGTTGCAGGCGCCGCGCGGTGTCGGGCCGCGCTCGGACGTGTTCTCGCTGGGCACGCTGCTGGTCTACGCGGCGACGGGGCAGGGCCCCTTCGACGCGGACAGCCCGTATATGACGGCGTATCAAGTCGTGCACGAGCCGCCGTCGCTCGGTTCGGTCCCGGCCGCGCTGCGGGCGGTGGTCGAGCCGTGCCTGGCGAAGGATCCGAAGGACCGGCCCTCGGCGGACGAGCTGCTCGTACGGCTGCGGGACCTGCCCACGGATCTGGGCGGCGTGGCGGCCGAGGGCGGCGCGCGCTGCACACGTGAGACGGACACGCAGCACCACCTGTCCACGCAGGACACCCCACCGCCGAGCACGTCCGCCCCGCCGGACGCCACCCACACCAGTCCCGCCCCGCCGGACGCCTCCCCCGCGCCGAGCGGTCCCCCGCCCGTCGGCATCTCACCTCACGGCAAGAGCGAGGACGCCAAGAACAACAACCGCCGCCGCGTCCGCCGGGCGCTCGCCGCCGCCGTCGCCGTCGTCGCGATCGGCGGCGGTGTCACGCTGATGAACACCGGCGTCTCCGGTGATCCGGGCGGTACGGGCGGCTCAGGCAAGGAAGGCAAGGGAGGCCGCAACGTCGCGGCGACCGGGGCGCCCCTCCCCGACGGCTTCAAGCCGTGGCACAAGACCGTGCTCGGCGGCCGCGCGGACATCCCGGACGAGCTGCGCTGCGAGGCGCGCGGCGACGCCCTGTTCTGCGGGGGCGGCGGTGTCGTCGCGACCCGCATCAGGGCCTCTGACGGCTCCCGCGTCTGGACGGAGAAGAGCCCCGGCGTCCCCGTGCAGGGCATGCACCTGGTGGGCGTCACCGACGACACGGTGCTCGGTTACCGCTTCGCGGCCGAGGACGCGCCGGGCGATCCGCAGACCGAAGTGGTGGCCGTCGACGCGGACAAGGGCACCGAGCTGTGGTCCGTGCCGTCCGGCGCCCAGTCGACGGCCGTCACGGGCCGTACGCAGGACGCCGTGGTGCTGAACTCCACCGTGGTGACCGTCGACGCGTCCAACTCGCGGTTCGAGGCCCGGCGGGCGCACACCGGGAAGGTGCTCTGGCGGCGGCCGTTCCCCGAGGGCACGCAGTGCGCCCCGGTCCCTGCGGGCACGCGGCTGTACGCGATGTGCGCGCCGGACGCCGAACTGGCCGCGGGCGCGGTGCGCCACCCCGTCCTGTACGTCACCGACCTCGCTTCGGGAGATCTGGGCAAGGCCGTCGCCGTCAAGGGCCCCGTCCAGCCCGTCGGCACCGCCGACGACAGTCTCGTACTCCTCCACCAGCGCCAGGAGGGCCCGGCGACGGTCGGCTACGACGAGATCGTGCGGGTGGACCGGACCTCGCACAACATCATGTACGCCCGGCTGCCGAAGGTGTACGACGGGACGCCCGGCATGGCCGACGGCACCGTCTTCCTCAGCGGGCGGACGGGTCTCGTCACGGCGTTCGACCCGGCGACCGGCAGGAAGAAGTGGGCCCGGCAGACGGACGTCGAGGGCGCTTCGGGGCCGGTGCCGGGCGACGACGGGGCGCTGTACTTCAGCTCGGCCAGCGGCCGGGTCGCCGTGCTCTCCTCGCGCGAGGGCCGGCCGCTGCTGTCGACAGGGCCACGGGCCGACGGCGTGGCGGGCGAGACGAACGCCGAGCCGCGCGTCGTCGTCGCCGGCCGCATGGTCGTCGTGACGGCAGCCGAGAACACCGTGTTCGCCTTCGACGTGACGAAGCCACCGAAGACCGGCTGAGAAGCCGGGCCCTCGGTGGCCGGGTCGCGTGGGGTCAGCAGCGCGGCGCCACGTAGCCGTTGCTGCCCGTGCGGACGTAGGTGTCCGAGACGTAGCGGCCGCTGCCGATCCGGTCCCAGAGCTTCGAGGTGCCCGTCGGCCCCGTGACGGTCTCGCCCGGCTTCTGGCACTGGATGGTGACGCGGGTGCCGGCGCTCAGGCGGCCGACCTTGGAGTACGACGTGCCGGGCCCCGAGCGGACGTTGACGTCCGCGGCGATCGCGTACGTCCTGGCTGCCGCCGCCTCGGCCACGACGGCCTCGGCCACGACGGCCTCGGCCACGATGGTCTCGGCGCCCTCTGGTGTGATGACGTTCTCGCTCATGGTCTTCCCCCGTAACCGGCGGCGCGGGCCGCCCTTGGCGTGTTCCTCACACCAAGGACGCGCCCGCGCCGCAAAAGGTTTCCCGGGTTCAGCCGAGCTTCGACACGTCCCGCACCGCGCCCTTGTCGGCGCTCGTCGCCATCGCGGCGTACGCGCGCAGGGCCGCGGAGACCTTCCGCTCGCGGGCCTTCGGCTCGTACACGCCGCCCAGGGCCTCGCGGCGGACGGCCAGCTCCTCGTCGGACACGAGGAGCTCGATGGAGCGGCCAGGGATGTCGATGCGGATCCGGTCGCCGTCCTCGACCAGCGCGATCGTGCCGCCGGACGCCGCCTCGGGCGAGGCGTGGCCGATCGACAGGCCCGACGTACCGCCGGAGAAGCGGCCGTCGGTGACCAGGGCGCAGGCCTTGCCGAGGCCTCGGCCCTTGAGGAAGGACGTCGGGTAGAGCATCTCCTGCATGCCGGGGCCGCCCTTGGGGCCTTCGTAGCGGATGACGACGACGTCGCCTTCCTTGACCCCCTTGTTGAGGATCTTCTCGACGGCCTCTTCCTGCGAGTCGCAGACGACCGCGGGGCCCTCGAAGGTCCAGATCGACTCGTCGACACCCGCGGTCTTCACGACGCAGCCGTCCACGGCGATGTTGCCCTTGAGGACGCCGAGCCCGCCGTCCTTGGAGTAGGCGTGGGCGACATCGCGGATGCAGCCGTTCGCGGCGTCCGTGTCGAGGGTGTCCCAGCGCTCGGACTGGGAGAAGGCCTCGGCGGAGCGCTTGCAGCCGGGAGCCGCGTGCCACAGCTCCACGGCCTCCTCGGAGGCGGAGCCGGAACGGATGTCCCAGGCGTCCAGCCACTCCTTGATGGAGGGCGAGTGGACGGTGTGCACGTCCTCGTTGAGCAGCCCGCCGCGGTACAGCTCGCCGAGGAGCGCGGGGATGCCGCCGGCGCGGTGCACGTCCTCCATGTAGTACGTGGTGGTGGGCGCGGCGTTCGGGGCGACCTTGGCCAGGCACGGGACGCGGCGCGAGACGGCGTCGATGTCGGTCAGGTCGTAGTCGACCTCGGCCTCGCGGGCGGCGGCGAGCAGGTGCAGGATCGTGTTCGTGGAGCCGCCCATGGCGATGTCCAGGGCCATGGCGTTCTCGAAGGCGGCGTGGGTGGCGATGTTGCGCGGCAGGACGGAGTCGTCGTCGCCGTCGTAGTACCGCTTGGTGATGTCCACGACCGTGCGGCCCGCGCGCTCGTACAGCTCCTTGCGGGCGGTGTGCGTGGCGAGGACCGAGCCGTTGCCCGGCAGGGAGAGGCCGATGGCCTCGGTCAGGCAGTTCATGGAGTTGGCGGTGAACATGCCGGAACAGGAGCCGCAGGTCGGGCAGGCGTTCTCCTCGATGCGGAGGATGTCCTCGTCCGAGATGTTCTCGTTCACCGCGTCGCTGATCGCGTTGACCAGGTCGAGCTTGCGGACCGTGCCGTCGACCAGCGTGGCCTTGCCGGCCTCCATGGGGCCGCCGGAGACGAAGACCGTCGGGATGTTGAGGCGCAGGGCCGCCATCAGCATGCCGGGGGTGATCTTGTCGCAGTTGGAGATGCAGATCAGGGCGTCGGCGCAGTGGGCCTCGACCATGTACTCCACGGAGTCGGCGATCAGGTCGCGCGAGGGCAGGGAGTACAGCATGCCGCCGTGGCCCATCGCGATGCCGTCGTCCACCGCGATGGTGTTGAACTCGCGGGGGATGCCGCCGGCCTCGCGGATCGCCTCGGAGACGATCCGGCCGACCGGCTGGAGGTGGGTGTGGCCCGGCACGAACTCCGTGAAGGAGTTGGCCACGGCGATGATCGGCTTCCGCCCGATGTCGGCCCCGGGTACACCGGAGGCGCGCATAAGGGCGCGGGCGCCCGCCATGTTGCGGCCGTGGGTGACTGTGCGGGACCTGAGCTCGGGCATCGTCGCTCGCTCCTTCGTAAGAGATGGGGCTGCTGTCGAGCGTACGCCGCGGCTCCAGGATCTGGACAGGGTGTCCGGATGACGGGACGGGCGTCTCGGCGGACGAACGGGGTCGGTCGTACGCCGGTCAGCTGCCCCTGCGCCACGGGCACGATCCGTGCCACGATGCGGCGGGCCCCGAGGGCGCGCCGGAGGTCATGGGCGGGGCACCCGCACCGCCGACGCCAGATGCAGCCGCGTGAAGGCGAGCGCCTCGGCGAGGTCGGCCTCGCGTTCGGCGCTGGACATGGCGCGCCGGGTGTTGACCTCGATGACGACGTGCCCGTCGAAGCCGGTGGTCGCCAGGCGCTCCAGGAGCTCGGCGCACGGCTGCGTGCCGCGGCCGGGGACGAGGTGCTCGTCCTTGGCGGAGCCCCGGCCGTCGGCGAGGTGGACATGGCCGAGCCGGTCGCCCATGCGGTCGACCATCTCCATCGCTTCCGTGCGGGCGGTCGCGGTGTGCGAGAGGTCGACGGTGAAATGGCGGTAGTCGTCCTTGGTGACGTCCCAGTCGGGGGCGTACGCGAGCATCTCGCGGTCGCGGTAGCGCCAGGGGTACATGTTCTCGACGGCGAAACGCACGTCGGTCTCGTCGGCCATGCGCCAGATTCCGTCGACGAAGTCGCGCGCGTAGTTCCGCTGCCAACGGAAGGGCGGGTGCACGACGACCGTCGACGCGTCCAGCTTCTCGGCGGCGGCCTTCGCGCGCTGGAGCTTGACCCACGGGTCGGTCGACCAGACGCGCTGCGTGATCAGCAGGCACGGGGCGTGGACGGCCAGGATCGGGATCTGGTGGTAGTCGCTCAGTCTGCGCAGGGCCTCGATGTCCTGGCTGACGGGGTCGGTCCAGACCATGACCTCGACACCGTCGTAGCCCAGGCGTGCGGCGATCTCGAAGGCCGTCGCCGTCGACTCCGGATAGACCGAGGCCGTCGACAGGGCGACCTTCGCATCCGGGATGCGCACCACTGGTTCTGCCACGAAGGACAGGGTACGGGCCGCGCCCGGACGCCGGGGAGGTGGCCTCACCCCCCTCCGCTCAGGCGGCCGGGGGGAGGTGGTCGAGCCGCCGCAGGATCACGCCCTCACGCAGCGCCCACGGGCAGATCTCCACGGATTCGACCCCGAAGAGGTCCATCGCGCCCTCCGCGACGAGTGCCCCGGCGAGCAGCTGGCCGGCCCGCCCGTCGGAGACGCCGGGCAGCTCCGCGCGCTCGTGGGTGGTCATCGCGGCCAGCCGCGGCACCCAGTCCTCCAGGGACTTCCGCTTCAGTTCGCGCTGTACGTAGAGACCGTCCGCCGAGCGTGCGGCGCCCGCAAGGCGGGCGAGCTGCTTGAACGTCTTCGACGTCGCCACGATGTGGTCGGGGGCGCCGAAGCGGGCGAACTCCCCCACGGTGCGGGCGATCTGGGCGCGCACGTGCCGCCGCAGCGCCTTCACGTCGGAGGGGTCCGGCGGATCCTTCGGCAGCCAGGCCGCGGTGAGCCGGCCGGCGCCGAGCGGGAGGCTGACCGCGCAGTCCGGTTCCTCGTCCATGCCGTACGCGATCTCCAGCGAGCCACCGCCGATGTCGAGGACGAGCAGCTTGCCCGCGGACCAGCCGAACCAACGCCGGGCGGCGAGGAACGTGAGCTTGGCCTCCTCCTCGCCGGAGAGCACCTGGAGATCGACGCCGGTCTCCTCTCTCACCCGGGCCAGGACCTCGTCGGCGTTGGTCGCCTCGCGCACGGCGGAGGTGGCGAAGGGCAGCACTTCCTCCACGCCCTTGTCCTCGGCGGCCTCCATGGCTTCCCGCACGGTGGCGACCAGGCGGTCGACGCCGTCGGGGCCGATCGCCCCGGCCGGGTCCAGGAGTTGGGCCAGGCGCAGATCGGCCTTGTGCGAGTGCGCGGGCAGGGGGCGCGCGCCGGGGTGGGCGTCGACCACGAGCAGATGCACCGTGTTCGACCCCACGTCGAGGACACCGAGTCTCATGCACGGAACGCTACGCCGCATGGGGCGCCCGGCTGGCCCCGGGCGGCCCACCGCACGCATACCCTGGAGTTGTGCCAAAGACGAAAAAGACGAAGGCCGACAAATCGAAGTCGGGGAAGTCGTCGCCCAAGCCGCCCGGGTCCCAGGAGCCGACGAAGCAAGGGGAGCTGGAGAAGGTGGGAAGTCCGGGCAAAAACGAGAAGTCGGGCAAGCAGGCCGAACCAGGCACGTCGGGTAAGACAGAAAAGCCGGGTAAGGCGGATAAGCCGGGTAAGGCCGGGAATCCGGAGCGGGCCGCGAAGGCCGAGGAGTCGGAGAAGGCCTCGAAGCCGCAGCAGGCCGCGAAGCCCGGGCGGCCCGAGAAGGCCGAGGAGATCGGGAAGTCCGGCAAGCCGGCGCGGACCGGACTGGGCGAGCCGGACGAGAAGGGTCTGGACTTCGCTCGGGCCTGGGTGGAGTTTCCCGACCCCGCGGACGACGAGCAGATCTTCCGCTGTGACCTGACCTGGCTGACCTCCCGCTGGAACTGCATCTTCGGCAGCGGCTGCCAGGGCATCCAGGCGGGCCGCGCCGACGACGGCTGCTGCACGCTGGGCGCGCACTTCTCCGACGAGGACGACGAGAAGCGCGTCGCCGCGTACGTGGAGCGCCTCACGCCCGACATCTGGCAGCACCACGACGTGGGCCGGGAGACCGGCTGGGTCGCCACGGACGAGGACGGCGACCGCCAGACCCGTCCGTACAACGGCTCGTGCATCTTCCAGAACCGCCCCGGCTTCGCGGGCGGCGCGGGCTGCTCGCTGCACATCCTGGCGCTCCGGGAGGGCCGCGAGCCCCTGGAGACGAAGCCGGACGTCTGCTGGCAGCTGCCGGTGCGCCGGACGTACGAGTGGATCGACCGGCCCGACGACACGCGCGTCCTCCAGGTGTCCATCGGTGAGTACGACCGGCGCGGCTGGGGCCCTGGCGGCCACGACCTGCACTGGTGGTGCACGTCGGCGACCTCGGCGCACGGCGCGGGTGACCCGGTGTACGTCTCCTACCGCCCCGAGCTGATCGAGATGATGGGCAAGGAGGGCTACGACCGCCTGGTGGAGCTGTGCGAGGAGCGCCTCGGCGCCCAACTCCCCCTGCTGGCACCGCACCCGGCGGACCCCGCCGGGTAAGGCTCAGCCCTGGCTGGGCGTGCCCCCGCCCTCACCCGGCGGCGGCGATGAATCCCCCGGCCCCGGATCCGACGGCGTGGGCCGCGGGTCCGGCGGCTTCGGTGTGGGATCGGGGTCGGAGGGGCCGGGGTCGGAGGGACCCGGGTCCGAGGGCCCGGGATCGGAAGGGCCGGGGTCGGAGGGGCCGGGATCCGAGGGCCCCGGGTCGGACGGCCGGGGGTCGGTGGGCCGCGGCCCCGGACCCGGCGGCGTCGACGGGCGGCCGTCGCCGTACCCGTCGATCGAGATGACCGCGCCCGAGGGGGCGATGGCGACCCGGGCGCGCCAGTGGCCGGACGGCTCGCGGTTGTGGTCGACGTAGACCTGGATGGTGACGGACTCCCCCGGCGCGAGCGTTCCCGACGAGCGGCTGAGGTAGAGCCAGGACGCCTGCTCGCTCACCGACCAGCGGACCGGTGAACCTCCGGACGCCGTCAGCGTGATGAGCGTGGTGTCACCGCTCGGCTGCGCGTCGACGGTCAGGCGCCCGGGGCCCGTGGCCGACCCGGCCGCGGCCCCGCCGCTGATGACCTCCACGGAGACGTCGGACGAGCGGCCGCCCGCGGTGAAGCGGGGCCCGTCCTTCTTGCGGGCATTGCCCGCGTTCTCGTAGCCGCGTACGTCACCGCTGACGAGGCCGCCGGGGCCCCCGCCTTCGCTCGCGGTGACCGCGCCGCCGTCGTGGCCCTCTCCGGTGACCGGCGCTCCCCGGTAGGCGGCCCAGAGGGCGAGCACCGGGGCGGCCACCACGGTGGCGACGACGGTCGTCGTGACGGCACGCGCGCGTAGGCGGTCGCGGCGCGCGGCGTGGTCCTTGGGGTCGATCGGGAAACCGCGCCGGTCGTAGCGGGGGAGGGCGCCCCGCGCGCGGGGGCCGTGCGCCATGGCTGCGGGCAGGGCGTCCCGCGGGGCCTCGACCACGGGGAGGGCGGCCGGGCTGACGGCGGTGCCGGGCCAGGCGCCCGCTCCGGCGCGCTCGGCGGTGCGGCGGCAGCGCGGGCAGTCGTCGACGTGCCGGACGAGCTCGCGGCGCAGGGCCGTGCCGAGCAGCACCTGATTGTCGCCGGTCAGGCGGGCGACGATGGGGCAGCTGCCGGTCTCCACGACGGCGAGCGCGGCGCGGGTGCGCTCCACCTCGCAGGCGGCGGAGGCGAGCAGGCCGCGGGCCTTGGCGAGGTCCATGCCGAGGACGGCGGCGATCTCGGCGGGGGCGAGCTGGTGGCGCACGGCAAGCTCCAGGGCCTCGCGCTGCTCGGGGGTCGTGCCGGCGGCTTCCGGCCAGGCCAGCTGAGCCAGTTCGCGGTGGCGCCGCTGCTCGGTCTCGTCCGGGGCGTGCGGGGCGCCCGGCGGGGCGCCCGGGGCGGTCTTCGCGGCGCGGGCGGTGCCCGCGCCCCGGGCGGCGTGCGCGCCCTGGCGGTCGCGCTTGGCCTCGGCCAGCCGGCGCAGGCAGACCCAGCGCGCGAGGGCGTAGAGCCAGGGGCGCAGCTCGCGGCCGGCTTCGGGGCCGCGTGAGCCCCGCCGCTCCGCCAGGTGGAGCACATCGCCCAGCGCCGCGGTCGCCGCGTCGTGATCGCACAGGACGGACAGGCAGTACGTGAACAGGCCGTCCAGACACGGTTCGTAGCGCGCGGGCGGGGTCGTCCGGGGCGCCGTGCGGGGCGCCGTGCGCTTGCGCGCGTCACGGTGCGCCCGGTGTGCGCCGGTTGCGTTCGCGGGAGTTTCCGGCCTGCTGCTCATCACCCGTGCGAAGTTAGGCGGATGATGCAGGCCGCTTCCTCCCCCTCGCACACATTTAATCCTTACGGGTGAACAGATCCCTCAAAAGGGGACAGGAACCCACCATTCCGCAGTCTTGACTTGCGCGTGGAACCTGTCGGCGCGCTCTCGTGGAACCCGTTGTCAGTGGCCTCGGCTACGGTTCCGAGCATGGCTGCCCGTACGAAAACCGCTAAGGACAGGCCGTCCTACCGCTGCACCGAGTGCGGCTGGCAGACGGCCAAGTGGCTCGGCCGCTGCCCAGAGTGCCAGGCCTGGGGGACGGTCGAGGAGTACGGCGCGCCCGCGGTCCGCACCACCGCCCCCGGCCGCGTCACCTCCTCCGCCGTCCCGATCGGCGAGGTCGACGGCCGCCAGGCCACCGCCCGCTCCACCGGCGTGCCCGAGCTGGACCGGGTCCTTGGCGGTGGCCTGGTCCCCGGCGCCGTCGTGCTGCTCGCGGGCGAGCCGGGCGTCGGCAAGTCCACCCTGCTGCTCGACGTCTCGGCGAAGGCGGCCAGCGACGAGCACCGCACCCTCTATGTGACCGGCGAGGAGTCGGCGAGCCAGGTCCGGCTGCGCGCCGACCGCATCGGCGCCATCGACGACCACCTGTATCTGGCCGCGGAGACCGATCTGTCCGCCGTCCTCGGTCACTTGGACGCGGTCAAGCCCTCACTCCTGGTCCTGGACTCGGTGCAGACGGTCGCCTCGCCCGAGATCGACGGGGCGCCCGGCGGCATGGCACAGGTCCGCGAGGTCGCGGGCGCCCTGATCCGCGCCTCCAAGGAGCGCGGCATGTCCACCCTCCTGGTCGGCCACGTCACCAAGGACGGCGCCATCGCGGGCCCCCGCCTCCTGGAGCATCTCGTCGACGTGGTGCTCCAGTTCGAGGGCGACCGGCACGCGCGCCTGCGCCTGGTCCGCGGCGTCAAGAACCGGTACGGCACCACGGACGAGGTCGGCTGCTTCGAGCTGCACGACGAGGGCATCACCGGCCTCGCCGACCCCAGCGGACTCTTCCTGACCCGCCGTGCCGAGCCCGTCCCCGGCACCTGCCTCACCGTCACCCTGGAGGGCCGCCGCCCCCTGGTCGCCGAGGTCCAGGCGCTCACGGTCGACTCGCAGATCCCGAGCCCCCGGCGCACGACCTCCGGCCTGGAGACCTCCCGCGTCTCGATGATGCTGGCCGTCCTGGAGCAGCGCGGCCGGATCACGGCCCTCGGCAAGCGGGACATCTACAGCGCGACGGTCGGCGGCGTGAAGCTCTCCGAGCCCGCCGCGGACCTCGCCGTCGCCCTCGCGCTCGCCAGCGCGGCGAGCGACACCCCGCTCCCGAAGAATCTCGTGGCGATCGGGGAAGTGGGCCTGGCGGGCGAGGTCAGACGGGTCACGGGCGTCCAGCGCAGGCTGGCCGAGGCGCACCGGCTCGGCTTCACCCACGCCCTCGTACCGACCGATCCCGGCAGGGTCCCCGCCGGTATGAAGGTCATCGAAGTCGCCGACATGGGGGACGCCCTGCGCGTCCTTCCGCGATCCCGTCGCCGAGAGGCCCCACGGGAGGAGGAGGAGCGCCGGTAGACTTTGCCCTGGTCTCGCCCATCCGTACGAAGTCAGACGTACGCAAGAGGCTTGGACAACCTGCGACCGAGGGAGTGCAGTGGCAGCCAACGACCGGGCAGCGAACCCCGGCAAGTCCGGCGGTGGCTCGGCCGCCGATGTGCTGATGCGCGCCTCCCTGAGCGCCGTCGCGCCCGGCACGGCCCTGCGCGACGGCCTCGAACGCATCCTGCGCGGCAACACCGGCGGCCTGATCGTCCTCGGCTGGGACAAGACCGTCGAGTCGATGTGCACGGGCGGTTTCATCCTGGACGTCGAGTTCACGGCGACGCGTCTGCGCGAGCTGTGCAAGCTCGACGGCGGCATCGTCCTCGACAAGGACATCACCAAGATCCTGCGCGCCGGCGTGCAGCTGGTGCCGGACCCGACGATCCCCACCGAGGAGACCGGCACCCGCCACCGCACGGCCGACCGCGTCTCCAAGCAGGTCGGCTTCCCGGTCGTCTCCGTCTCGCAGTCCATGCGCCTGATCGCGCTGTACGTGGACGGGCAGCGCCGCGTCCTGGAGGACTCGGCGGCGATCCTCTCCCGCGCCAACCAGGCCCTCGCGACCCTGGAGCGGTACAAGCTCCGTCTCGACGAGGTCGCGGGCACGCTCTCCGCCCTGGAGATCGAGGACCTGGTGACGGTGCGGGACGTCACGGCGGTCGCCCAGCGCCTGGAGATGGTGCGCCGCATCGCCACGGAGATCGCCGAGTACGTGGTCGAGCTCGGCACGGACGGCCGCCTTCTCGCCCTCCAGCTGGACGAGTTGATCGCGGGCGTCGAGCCCGAGCGTGAGCTGGTCGTCAGGGACTACGTGCCCGAGCCGACCGCCAAGCGCTCCCGCACGGTCGACGAGGCGCTGTCCGAGCTGGACGCCCTCACCCACGCGGAGCTGCTGGAACTGTCCACCGTGGCCAAGGCCTTGGGCTACACCGGCTCACCCGAGGCCCTGGACTCCGCCGTCTCGCCGCGCGGCTTCCGACTGCTCGCCAAGGTTCCCCGGCTTCCCGGCGCCATCATCGACCGCCTCGTCGAGCACTTCGGCGGCCTCCAGAAGCTGCTGGCCGCCAGCGTGGACGACCTACAGACCGTGGACGGCGTGGGCGAGGCCCGTGCCCGCAGCGTCCGCGAGGGCCTCTCGCGCCTCGCGGAGTCGTCGATCCTGGAGCGGTACGTCTAGCCCCTGGCTCTCTCGCCGGCCGCCCTCGGCCCCTGACCCTTCTTCTAGTCCTTCTCCAGGACGAAGGAGGCACGGGCGGTGCCGAGGCCGGGGGCCTTCGCCTCGACCAAGTAGGTGCCCGCGGGTGCCGATGCCGGCGAGGGCGTCGCGCACTGCGGGGCGCCCGCGTGCCGGTCCCACTGCACGGTGTGCGTGACGCGGCCCTCGGCCGGCACGCGCACCAGCAGGCTGCCGCTCCCCGAGGGGCAGTCGTCGGAGGACCAGAACTCGTCCTCGCCGTCGGCCTGAGTGATCGTCAAGACCGTTCCCTTGCCGCCCAGATCGACCTTGCAGGCCTTGCCGCCGGTGTTCTCGGCGATCAGCTCGAACTTCGGCTTCTCGTCGATCCCGTACTCGTTCTGGACGCTGCGCACCTTCAATTTCACCGCGCCGCCGGTGCAGTTGGGCAGTTTCGTACCGGCCGGGAGGCGGTCGCCCGAGCCGGCGCCGCCCTTGGCGTCGTCCGGACCGCCACCCGCGGTGCCGTCCGAACCGCCGGAGCCACCGGAGCCGCCCGATCCGGAACCCGAACCCGAACCCGAACCGGAACCGGAGCCCGATCCATCGTCCGACTCGTCCCGCCCGCCCGGGTGTTCACTGATCGCGGGCCCGGAGCCGGATGGCCCGGGAGTGATCGACGTGGCGGGGCCGTTGCCGCCCGGCCCGTCGGCGCCGTTGTTTCCGCCGCCGCCCCCGGAGGTGGCGACCCAGACGGCGAGTAGCACCAGCAGGCCGAACACGGACAGCAGAACGGCCCTCCGACGCCAGTAGATGGTGGAGGGAAGCGGCCCGACCGGATTGCGCAGAGATCCCACGCCCAAACCTTACGAGAGATCCGACGCGTGTCCTGCCCCACCCGCCGTCCTGGGCAACAAAGTTTGCCGATCATCATCCCGGAACCGGCTCCCGGACCTGTCCATCGTCAGGGGGTCCCACGGGTCGATCGCCAGATGTGACGATTCGGACTCACTCCGTACCGTCCGTAATCATGGACACCATGGACGACGATCTCTACCGCGACATCACCGGCTTCGCCCACGACACTCCCTCGTGGTTCCAGCACCTCGCCGAGGTGTGGACGGAGCTCGGCCTGCTTCTCTTCGGCGTGCTCTTCATCATCGCCTGGTGGCGGGCCCGGCGTGGTGACCCCCGCGCCCTGGCCGTCGCGGTGCTCGCCCCGCTCGCCACGGCGGTGGCGTATGTGTGCAGCGAGCTGCTCAAGTCGGTGATCGACGAGGAGCGCCCCTGCCGGGCGGTGTCCGGCGCGCTGAAGCCGCTCGTCGAGTGCCCCGCCTACGGCGACTGGTCCTTCCCGAGCAACCACTCGACGATCGCGGGCGCCGCCGCCATCGGCCTCGCGCTCGCCTGGCCGCGCATCGCGGCCCTGACGGTCCCGATGGCCGTGCTCATGGCGTTCTCGCGGGTCTTCGTCGGCGTGCACTACCCGCACGACGTGGCGGTCGGCCTCGTCCTCGGCGCGGTGCTCGCGTTCGTGGTGGTACGGATCGCCACGCGTCCCGTGGCGCGGGTCGGGCAGGCGATGCGTGGCTCGTCGACGGGCATCGTGAAGTGGTTCGCGGGTCCGGGCCCCGCTCTCGCGCCGTCGCCCGCGGCGGATCCGGCGGCGTACGACTCCCCGACGATGACGTTCCGCCGTCACGACTCGCACCGCCACTGACGCCGACGCGCTACCGAAGCACTACCGACGCGCTGACGCGTTCGCGGGGCTCAGTCCGCTTCCGGGACGAGCCCCGCCTCGTACGCGACGATCGCCGCCTGGACGCGGTTCTTTACTTCGAGCCGTTCGAGGACCGCGCTCACATACGCCTTGACCGTGCCCTCCACGAGGTGCAGGCGGGCGGCGATCTCCGGGTTGGAAAGGCCCGCGCCGACCAGGCCGAGGACCTCGCGTTCGCGCGGGGTGAGGCTCTGGACGCGGGCGCGTGCGGCGGCGCCGCGGCCCATGCGCCGGGCGCCGAAGCCGTCGATGACGTGCCGGGCCACCTTCGGTGAGAGGAAGGCGGCGCCGCCCGCCACCGCCCGTACGCCCGCGATGAGTTCATGCGGGTCGCCGGACTTCAGCAGGAAGCCGGTGGCGCCGCCGCCCAGCGCCCGTGCCACGTACGCGTCTTCGGAGAACGTCGTCAGCATGGCGACGGCGGCCCCCGGCACGGTACGGACGATCTCCTCGCCCGCGGCGAGCCCGTCCAGGCGCGGCATGCGGATGTCGAGCAGCGCCACGTCGGGGCGGTGGGCCTGCGCCAGAGAGACGGCCTCGCGCCCGTCGGCGGCCTCGGCGACGACCTCGATGTCCCCGCCCGCGGCCAGGATGGCGCGCACGCCCGCGCGGATCATGGCCTCGTCGTCGGCCAGCAGGACCCGGATGGGCATCGTCTGGTTCACCGCGCACGCTCCTTTTCCATCTCACCTGCCGTGGGGATCACGGCCTTGTCCACGAGGCGGTTCCCGCTCTCGCCGCCGAAGCAGATCCTGAAGTAGGGGACGGCGGTGAAGAGTTCACCGCTCGCGCGGTAGTACGCGCAGTCGGCACCCTTTGGCGGCGGGGTCGGCGCGCGCTCCACGGGCGGGTCGGCGGCGGCCTGGTCGGGCAGGACGCGGGCCGCCTCGGCGCGGGGTGTACCGACGCGCAGCCGCGCGTAGTCGGCGGGGTCGAGGACCGAGTGGGTGCGTGAGTACGCGTACCAGGCGAAGGTCCCGCCGACGAGCAGTGCCCCCGTGGCGACGGCGCCGCCGAAGGCCAGGACCGTGCGGCGGCGCGCGTACGCGAGGTGGGCGCCGAAGCGGGGCGGCGCCGGGGCGCTCCCCTCGGCGGGAACGCGCGCGGTGACCCGGAAGCCGTCGCCGTGCGGCCCCGCGTCGAAGGTGCCGCCCAGGTCGGTGACGCGGGCGCGCAGACCACGTAGCCCGCTGCCACCCGCGGAGGCCGAAGCGGGCTCCTGGGGACGGCCGTTGGTGACGGTGACCGTCGTCGCGTCACGGCCACGCGCCACGGTGACGGTGACGTGGGCGCCGGGCGCGTGCTTGGCGGCGTTGGTCAGGGCTTCCTGGACGACGCGGTGGACGGTGCGGTCGGTGGGGGCTGCGTTGGTGGGGGGTGCGGGCTTGGCTTCGGGGGGCGCCGCGTCGGTCGCGGGCACCACCCCCGCTTCGACGACCCCCGCCGCCGACCCCCCTCCCCGCTCCTCCTCGTACACGATCCGCAGTCCCGACTCCGACGCGCGGGCGATGAGGTCCGCGACGGTCTCGCCGGTCGGGGAGAGGGGGGCCGGCTCATCGTCGGCCTCGCGGAGCAGGCCGATGATCGCGTGCAGGCGGTCCGTGGCCTGGGAGGCCGCCGCGCGGAGGTCGGCGGCGGCCTCGCGGTGCGGGGTCGGCAGGTCGGGGGCGACCTGGAGGGCGCCGGCGCGGACGGCGATCAGGCTCAGTTCGTGGCCCAGGGAGTCGTGCATGTCCTGGGCGATGCGGGCCCGTTCCCGCAGCCGGGCGCGGTCGGCGACGATGCGCTGCTCGCGCTCCAGCTGGTCGGCGCGGGCCCAGCCGGCGGCGGCCAGTTCGCGGCCCTGGCGCCAGTAGCGGCCGGTGAGCCACGGGAAGACCGTGCCGAACACGAGCGTGCCCATGAGGACCAGCCACTCGACGACGGGGTCGACGTCGCGCACGGCGATCTTGACCGTGCCGACCAGGGCGATGGCGCCGAAGGCGAGCAGGGCGGGGCGTGCGCGGTCCGCGCGGCGGCCGAGGAGCAGGGCGAAGACGGCGAGGGCGGGCCCGTAGGAGAGCGTGAAGAGGGACGAGCCGGTGGCGAGGCCGAGGGCGGCCGCCGCGAGGAAGGCGGGCAGCGGCCGGCCGCGGCGGATCGCGACGGCGGCGGCGAGGACGGCGAGCGAGGTGATCTGCTGCCAGGCCGGGCGGGGTTCGTTCATGCCGAGCCGGTCCACCGACACCACCGGGACGGCGAGCGCCGCCCACAGCAGCACGCTCCTCGTACGTCTCTCCACCGACCCGACGCTACGTGTCCGGTGGCACCCGCCGCCCCTGCCGATCGTCAGGTGCGAGCGGGGCCACACCTGACACACCCCGCCCCGAAGAGCCCGTGGATCCGTGGAACCGCCGGGGGCCGTGGCAGGATCGGTGGTGCCATGACTGCTCCCACGAAGCCCACGCCGAACAGCCCGGCCCCGGGGGACTCCCCCGAGCCCACCGGGGACGCCCTCCACACCCCCGTCATCGCCTGGTTCGACGCGCACGCCCGTGATCTGCCGTGGCGGCGCGAGGACGCCGGGCCGTGGGGCGTGATGGTCAGTGAGTTCATGCTCCAGCAGACGCCCGTCAGCCGGGTCCTGCCCGTGTACGAGCAGTGGCTGGCCCGCTGGCCCCGCCCCGCCGACCTCGCCAAGGAGGCGCCCGGTGAGGCCGTCCGCGCCTGGGGACGGCTCGGCTACCCGCGCCGCGCCCTGAGGCTGCACGGCGCGGCCGTCGCCATAACGGAACGGCACGGCGGCGACGTACCCACGCAGCACGCCCAGCTCCTCGCACTGCCCGGCATCGGGGAGTACACCGCGGCCGCCGTGGCGTCCTTCGCGTACGGGCAGCGGCACGCCGTCCTCGACACGAACGTCCGCCGGGTCTTCGCGCGGGCCGTGACCGGGGTGCAGTACCCGCCGAACGCGACCACCGCCGCCGAGCGCAGGCTCGCCCGCACCCTGCTGCCCGAGGACGAGCGCACCGCCTCGCGCTGGGCCGCCGCCTCGATGGAGCTCGGCGCCCTGGTGTGCACCGCGAAGAACGAGGACTGCGGACGCTGCCCGATCGCCGGCCGGTGCGCCTGGCGCGCGGCGGGCAAGCCCGCGCACGACGGCCCGGCCCGCCGCGGCCAGACGTACGCGGGTACGGACCGCCAGGTGCGGGGCAAACTGCTCGCGGTGCTCCGCGAGGCCCTGACACCGGTGCCGCAGGCGACGCTCGACCGGGTGTGGGACGAGCCGGTGCAGCGGGCCCGCGCGCTGGACGGCCTGGTCGCGGACGGTCTCGTCGAGCCGCTTCCCGACGGCCTCTACCGGCTGCCTCTGACCTGACGGCAAGGGCGCCCCGGGCCCTTACAAACGCAGGTATTTACGCTGGCCCTACTTCTGTTACACAACCTACGCACAGCCGTGCGCCCGCCGCTGGCTGCTCCGCACAACCCCGTGACACGGCCTCCGTAGCTTCTTGCCTGTACCGCACAGGCAAGGACCGCGGTCGGCACATGGGGACGGAACGGAGGCGGTTTGATATGGCGCACGGCGAGGTGCTCGAGTTCGAAGAGTACGTCCGCACTCGGCAGGATGCCCTGCTGCGCAGTGCCCGGCGCCTGGTCCCGGACCCCGTGGACGCCCAGGACCTGCTCCAGACCGCGCTCGTACGTACGTACGGCCGCTGGGAGGGCATAGCCGACAAGCGCCTCGCCGACGCCTATCTGCGCCGCGTCATGATCAACACGCGGACCGAGTGGTGGCGGGCGCGCAAGCTCGAAGAGGTGCCCACCGAGCAGCTGCCCGACGCCAGCGTGGAAGACTCCACCGAACAGCACGCCGACCGCGCTCTGCTCATGGACATCATGAAGGTGCTCGCACCCAAGCAGCGCAGCGTCGTCGTGCTGCGACACTGGGAGCAGATGTCCACAGAGGAGACGGCCGCCGCGCTCGGCATGTCGGCCGGAACGGTCAAGAGCACGCTGCACCGGGCGCTCGCCCGGCTCCGGCAGGAGCTGGAGAGCCGGGACCGCGAGGAACTGGTTGCCGGCGCGCTCGGACGTGAGGAGCGGGAGCGTTGCGCGGCCTAGGCCCTGAGGCCAAGTCAGGCGTGAAGGCGGTGGGCACGGCGGTGGCCGTGCTCACCGCCGTCGGCCTTTCCCTCTCCGCCTGCTCGACCGGCGGTTCCGGCGCGCGCGACGAGGGCCCGGCCCGCAGCGAGCCCGTGGTCTCCGCCTCGCCGTCCGGGTCGCCCTCGGTCTCCGTGCCGTCGGAGAAGATCGACGCCGTGCGGCTCGTGAAGAACGACCCGAAGGTCAGCCCGGCGGTCAAGCGGGACCTGAAGCCGTGCGCGGGCAAGACGTACCCGATCGACGTGTCGTACGGGGACCTGACCGGGGGCTCCGCCGCCGACGTCGTGGTCAACGTCCTGACCTGCGCGGACGCCGTCGGCATCGGCAGTTACGTGTACCGCGCCGAGAGGGGCGGGTACAAGAACGTCTTCACGGCCGAGGAGCCCGCGTCCGTCTACGCCGAGATCGACCGGGGCGACCTGGTCGTGACGAAGCAGCTGTACGAGAAGGGCGACTCGGTGGCGTACCCCTCCGGCGAGGAAGTGATCACGTACCGCTGGTCCTCGAACCACTTCACCGAGACCGAACGTACGCGCAGCGACTTCAGCAACGCGGTGGGCGGCGAGGAGCCCGCGCCCTCGGTGGAGTGACGGCGGCACGCCCCCCCTGCCCGCACAGAACGCACAGACGCACAGACGCACAGAGCACCGAGAAGGACTGAGAGCATCCGATGGCAGAGCAGACCCATGTCCTGTTCGTCGAGGACGACGACGTCATCCGCGAGGCCACCCAGCTCGCCCTGGAGCGCGACGGCTTCGCGGTGACGGCCATGCCCGACGGACTGGCGGGGCTCGAGGCGTTCCGCGCGAACCAGCCGGACATCGCGCTGCTCGACGTCATGGTGCCGGGCCTGGACGGCGTCTCGCTGTGCCGCCGCATCCGTGACGAGTCGACCGTCCCCGTGATTATGCTGTCGGCGCGCGCCGACTCCATCGACGTCGTGCTGGGCCTGGAGGCGGGCGCCGACGACTACGTGACCAAGCCGTTCGACGGAGCCGTCCTGGTCGCCCGTATCCGCGCCGTCCTGCGCCGCTTCGGGCACGCCAGCGGTTCTGGCTCGACGGCGGCCGCCGCGGACGCGGGGTCCTCGGCGGACGGCGGTGTGCTGCACTTCGGCGATCTGGAGATCGACACGGAAGGCATGGAGGTCCGCAGGGGCGGCACCCCGGTCGGGCTGACGCCGACCGAGATGCGCCTGCTCCTGGAGTTCTCGTCCGCGCCCGGCACGGTCCTGTCCCGCGACAAGCTCCTGGAGCGCGTCTGGGACTACGGCTGGGGCGGTGACACCCGCGTCGTCGACGTCCATGTGCAGCGGCTGCGCACGAAGGTGGGCCAGGACCGCATCGAGACGGTCCGCGGCTTCGGCTACAAGCTCAAGGCGTGAACGGACGCGTGACGAACGGCGCACGGTGGCGGCCCCCGGGGCCGCGGACTCAGGGGACGTACATGAACGGGGGCCAAAGGACGGTCGAGCGCGTCCGTGAGGCGCTCCGGCCCGGTGTGGGCACACGTCTGCGTGTCCGTGAGGCGCTCCGCTCCGGCCTCGGCACACGCCTGCGCGCCGGTCTGCGCACCGGTGTGCGCTGGAAGATCAGCGCGGCGATCGCGCTGGTCGGCGCGCTGGTCGCGGTGGCGCTGAGCCTGGTCGTGCACAACGCCGCGCGCGTCTCGATGCTGGACAACGCGCGAGACGTGCAGGACGAGCGCATCCAGTTCGCCCTGCGGCTCTACTCCGCCTCGCAGCGCCAGACCCTCCAGTTCGGTACGAAGGTCGACGACCCTGAGCTGCCCGGGGAGCTGCGGCAGAAGGTCCTCACGGGCCGCCGCGCCACCTTCGTCGAGGACAAGCCGGACGGCGTGCCGGACATCTGGGCCGCCGTGCCGCTCGCCGACGGGCACGTCCTGTCGCTGCACTCCCGCTTCACCGACCGCAGCGCCACCGTCATGAAGGACCTCGACCAGGCCCTGGTCATCGGCTCGATCGCGGTCGTCTTCGGCGGCTGCGCCCTCGGCGTGCTGATCGGGGGCCAGCTGTCGCGGCGCCTGCGCAAGGCGGCGACGGCGGCGAGCGAGGTCGCCCAGGGGCAGACCGACGTCAGCGTCCGCGAGGCGATCGGCGGTGTCGTCAAGGACGAGACCGACGACCTGGCGAGCGCCGTGGACGCGATGGCCGACGCCCTCAAGCAGCGCCTGGAGGCCGAGCGCCGGGTGACCGCGGACATCGCGCACGAGCTGCGCACCCCGGTGACCGGGCTGCTCACGGCCGCCGAGCTGCTGCCGCCGGGCCGCCCGAGCGAGCTGGTCAAGGACCGCGCCCAGGCCATGCGCACCCTCGTCGAGGACGTCCTCGAAGTCGCGCGCCTGGACTCCGCGGCCGAGCGGGCCGAGCTCCAGGACATCACGCTCGGCGAGTTCGTGGCGCGGCGGATGGCGTCCCTGACCACGGACGTGACGGTGACGGTGGTGCACGAGTCGGAGGTCACCACCGACCCGCGCCGTCTTGAGCGCATCCTCGGCAATCTCGTCGCCAACGCCGCCAAGCACGGCAAGCCGCCCATCGAGGTCAGCGTCGAGGGCCGCGTGGTCCGGGTGCGCGACCACGGGCCCGGCTTCCCCGAGGCCCTCCTGGACGAGGGGCCGAGCCGCTTCCGCACGGGCAGCACGGACCGGGCGGGGCACGGCCACGGCCTGGGCCTGACGATCGCGGCGGGGCAGGCGCGGGTGCTCGGGGCGCGGCTCACCTTCCGCAACGTACGCCCGGCGGGGGCCTCGCCCGAGGAGCCCTCGGAGGGCGCTGTCGCGGTGCTGTGGCTGCCGGAGCACGCGCCGACGAACACGGGGAGCTACCCGGTCCTTCAGCTGCCGGACAATCTCTGACAGGCGGCGATCAGGGGGTCAGCAGGACCAGTCCTTGTCGAGGTCGAGGCCGCCCTCGCGGCGCTGCGTGAACGAGAACCAGTTCCCGGAGTCGTCGCGGAAGAGCGCCTCGATGCCGTACGGGCGCTCCTGCGGCTCCTGGAGGAACTCGACGCCGCGCGCCTTGAGCTTCTCGTAGTCCCCGTGGACGTCGTCGGTGACGAGGACACCCGCGCCGAGGATGCCCTTGGCGACCAGCTTCTTCATGGCCTCGGCCGACTCGGGGTCCATGGCGGGCGAGCCCGGCACCATCAGCGTCAGCTCCACGTCGGGCTGGTCCTTGGCGCCGACCGTGAGCCAGCGCATGCCGCCGTCGCCCATCGTCATGTCCGTACGGACCTCCAGGCCCAGCTTCTCGGTGTAGAACTCCTTGGCCCGGTCCTGGTCGAGGACCCAGACGGTGGAGATGGCGAGTCCCTTGATCATGGCGTGCTCCAAGCGGGAGGGGTGCGCGGAGCGGGGTTCCGCCCTGCCCGGACACCGTAGGCAGCCCGGGCCTCAGCCCGCTTCTTCAGAATTGCGGCTCTCCTGGCGCCGTCCCGGCTCGGGGAAGCCGCCGGCCCAGAGCATCGCGTAACACCCGGGGATGAGGGCGGCGCCGCGGCCCACATGCCGCGCGCGGTACTCGCTGGGGGTCAGGCCGGTGCGGCGCTTGAAGGTGGACGAGAACGTGCCGAGGCTGCTGAAGCCGACGAGCACGCAGATCTCCGTGACGGACAGGTCGGCCGCGCGCAGCATGTCCTCGGCGCGCTCGATCCGCCGACGGGAGAGGTACTGGCCGGGCGGCTCGCCGTACACCTCCTTGAAGGCGCGGACGAAGTGGTAGCGGGAGTAGCCGGCGTGGGCCGCCACCGCGTCCAGGTCGAGGCGCGGGTCGGCCCAGTCGCGGTCCATGGCGTCCTTGGCCCGGCGCAGCAGCCGCAGTTTTTCCACGCCTCGATGCTGGCACGCGGCACTGACAACGGCCCCCGGCGCGAGGGCGCCGGGGGCCGTGGGACTGCCTGGAGGTGTGCGGCCGGGTCAGGCCGGACCCGAGCCGCGCAGCGGGGTCTCCTTCACGAAGAGCGAGGCGAGGAGCGCCGCGACGCCGACGGCGGCACCGAGCAGGAACGCCGCGTGCGTGCCGGAGGAGACCGCGAACTTGTACGCGTCGCTCACCTGCTCCGGCAGCTTCGCGAGGCTCGCCGCGTCGAGCTGCGCCGACTTCTCGGTGACCTTGCCGCCCAGTTCCCCGGCGCGCTCGGCCATCACGTGCTGGACGCGGTCGTTGAAGAGCGCGCCCATGATCGCGACGCCGAAGGAGGAGCCGAGCGTACGGAAGAGCGTGGCCGAGGACGAGGCGACGCCCATGTCCTTCATCTCGACGCTGTTCTGGGCGACCAGCATGGTGATCTGCATCAGGAAGCCCATGCCGGCGCCGAGCACCGCCATGTAGAGGCCCGAGGTGAGCCGCGAGGTCCCGGTGTCCATCTGCGCCAGCAGGAAGAAGCCGACGATCATCAGTACGGTGCCGACGACCGGGAAGGCCTTGTACTTGCCGGTGGCCGTGGTGAACCGGCCGGCGAACATCGAGACGACCATCATCGAGAGCAGCATCGGGAGCAGCAGCAGCCCCGAGTTGGTCGCCGACGCGCCCTGCACCGACTGCTGGTAGAGCGGCAGGAAGAGCATCGCGCCGAACATCACGAAACCGGTGATGAAGCCGATCACGGCCATCAGAGAGAAGTTGCGGCTGCGGAAGATGTGCAGCGGCATGATCGGCTCGGCGGCCTTCTTCTGTACGAAGACGAAGCCGACGAGGGAGGCGACGCCGATCGCGACGAGCTCCATGATCACGGCCGAGCTCCAGGCGTACTCCGTGCCGCCCCAGGTGGTGACGAGCACGAGCGCGCTGATGCCGACGGTGAGCAGGGCCGCACCGAGGTAGTCGATGCGCCCCTCCGCCTTCTTCTTGGGCAGGTGCAGGACGGCGGTCACCATGGCGAGCGCCACGGCGCCGAGCGGGAGGTTGATGTAGAAGGCCCAGCGCCAGCCGAGGTGGTCGGTGATGGTGCCGCCGACGAGCGGGCCGCCGATCATCGCGACCGCCATGACGCCGGTCATCATGCCCATGTACTTGCCGCGCTCACGCGGCGGCACGAGGTCGCCGATGATCGCCATGACGCCGACCATCAGCCCGCCCGCGCCGAGGCCCTGGATGGCCCGGAAGCCGATGAGCTGTCCCATGTCCTGCGCCATGCCGCTCAGCACGGAGCCGGCCAGGAAGATGACGATCGCGGTGAGGAAGGCGCCCTTGCGCCCGTACATGTCGCCGACCTTGCCCCAGATGGGGGTCGAGGCGGCGGTCGCGAGGGTGTACCCGGTCACGACCCACGACAGGTGTTCCAGGCCGCCGAGGTCGCCGACGATCGTCGGCATCGCGGGGCTCACGATCATGTTGTCGAACATCGCGAGCAGCATCGCGATCATCAGTGCCATCAGCACGACGCGCACGCTGCGCGGCTGCGGTCCGGCCTTCCCCCGTGGCTCGGTCTCCTGCTCCGGTTCGGCTTGCGCCGTGCTGTTGTCCACCATGATCCCCACTCCCCGCGCCTTCCAGGGCGCCCCTGACGCCCCCCTGAACCCACCCGACGCCTTACTTGCCGCCCGGCTAGTTGACTACACTGAGGGAAGGTAGACCCCTAACTAGCCGGGCGTCAAGTAAGTTAAGTGGAGCCGAGGAGCACCCGATGGGCACGGGCACAGGCAAGCAGCAGCGCCGCGGGGACACCCGCCAGCGCATCCAGGACGTGGCCCTCGGACTCTTCGCCGAGCAGGGGTACGAGAAGACGTCACTGCGCGAGATCGCGGAGCGCCTGGAGGTCACGAAGGCGGCGCTGTACTACCACTTCAAGACCAAGGAAGACATCCTGAACAGCATCTTCGAGGACCTCACCAGGCCCATCGACGAGCTGATCGAGTGGGGCCACCAGCAGCCGCAGCCGCCCTCCCTCGACATCAGGAAGCAGGTTCTGCGCCGCTACAGCGAGATCCTGGTCGACGCGGCGCCGCTCTTCCGCTTCATGCAGGAGAACCAGGCCACGGTGCGCGACCTGAAGACGGGCGAGAGCTTCAAGGACCGCATGATCAGGCTCTACGACATCCTCAAGGACCCGGGGGCGCCGATGGCGGACCAGGTGCGGTGCTTCAGCGCGCTCTTCACGATGCACGGCGGGATGTTCGTACTCAAGGACATCGAAGGCGACCCCGAGGAGAAGCGGAAGGCCATCCTCGAGGTCGCCATCGATCTGGTCACGCAGGCACACTCGGGCGACTGAGCCCGGCGCGCCCCGGCGGAAGCGGGACGGGGCGGACCTTCACGCCCGGCGCGCCCCGGCAGGAGCCGTACGGGTCAGACCTTCACGCCCACCGAGCGCAGGAAGGCGACCGGGTCCACGGCCGTGCCGTAGTTGGGGGTCGTACGGATCTCGAAGTGCAGGTGCGGACCGCTGGAGTTGCCGGTGTTGCCGGAGAGGGCGACACGCTGGCCGGTGGTGACGTTCTGGCCCACGCGGACATCGACCTGCGAGAGGTGCGCGTACTGGGAGTACGTGCCGTTGCTGTGCTTGATCACGACGGCGTTGCCGTACGCGGGGCCGTCGCCGGCGCCGTTGGGGCCGGCCTTGACGACGGTGCCGCCGTGCACGGCCGCGACCGGGGTGCCCACCGGGACGGCGAAGTCCTGGCCGGAGTGCTTGTGGGACCACATGCTGCCGCCGAGACCGAAGCTCGCGGAGAGCGTGTAGCGCTGGACCGGGTGGACCCAGGAGGCGGCGGCCGGGGCCTTCGGAGCCTTCTTGGCCGCCGCGGCCTTGGCCTTCGCGGCGGTCTTGGCCTTCTCGGCGGCCTTGGCCTGGGCGGCGGCCTGCGCGTGGACGGAGTTCACCGTGACGCCGGGCAGCGCGCCGCCGCTCTGGGCGCTGTCCGCAGCGACCGAGACCCCGGCCCCGAGAACCGCCGACATCCCGAGGCCCGCGGCGACGACGGCCGCCCGCGTACGGGAGAGGGACGGGCGGGGATGGTGGGACTTGGTGCGCTTCGACATGAGGACGTCCTTCGGAGCTTGGTGACGAGACAGGCGTGAGAGAACCCGGCGGGCGGAGAGCGGGTGAGGCCCCGCTGAGCACACTTCGCCGGGTCGGCCATCCCTTGGTAACCCGCCCTCGCCATACGCCCAAACCCCCCATCTACTACCTAAAGCCGTAGGAGACCGTCTGGATTTTGCCCTCTTGACACCATCAAATCCGGACAATTCCACCGATGCACGATCATGGGATTCCGCACCACCGCAGAGGTTTAAGCCCACGTAGGACCGCCCCGCCGCCCGCGTGCCCGCCCGGCTCCGGCCCCGGACCGGCCGACGCGGCAAAGGTCCCGGGGGTTGCGGGCCGAAGGTCCCGCGTCCCCCCGCACCCGGTCCCACTATTCCGGCTAGTACCGGACAAAACCCCTGTGCGGCATGTCACCGGCCGACAAGATCCACCCCACCGCGGATGTGACGCCCACTACGCTCACGCCCATGGATCCCGCGGTCATCGGCACCCGCCTGGCATCGAGCGTCATCGGCCCGCTGATCAAGAGACTGTTCGTCCGGGAAGGGCCGGGGGCGGGCCTCGCGGAGCGGCCCGTGCGGCTGGGCGGGCTCGTCTCCTTCCGGGGCGAGAAGCGCACGCTGACCGAGCCGGACGTGCGCCGCCTCGCGCAGCGCCTCGTGAACCGGTCCCTGGCCGCCCCCGGTGAGGCACCCTTCCCGTCCGACGAGGCCACCGCCGTCACGGACGCCCTGGCCCGCGTCCTCCTCGCCCTCGGCGACCTCGACATGGACGACGTCCAGGCGGTCCGCCTCGGCCACCAGAAGCTGGCCCGCGAGCTCATCCACAGCGCTTCGAAGGGCGGCTTCCCGGTCGCCGCGGGGCTGTCCGCGGACAGCGCCTCCTACCTGGACTCCGTCACCGAGTGGGCCTGCCTGCACATCCTCCAGTTCTTCACGCAGCGCTCCACGTTCGTGGCGGCGACGCTGGTCGCGCAGAGCCGCGGCCAGGACGAGCTGATCGCCAAGGTCGACGAACTGATCGCCCGCGACCCACGCCCCGGGGCGCTGGACACCGCCTTCGAACGCCGCTACCTCGCGTACGTGGCGAAGAAGCACGGCAAGCTGACGATCTTCGGCATCGACCTGACGGACACCCCGGGCAAGTGGCCGCTGGACGTGGCCTACCTGTCCCTTGAGGCGACGGCACCCGGACGCGTGACGACGGCCCGGTTCCTGTCCGGAGCGGAGTACCACGCGGAAGAGGTGGAGGTGGTCGAGCACACCGCCCCGCTCCCCGCCGACCAGGCCCTCGCCGCCCACGACCGCGTCCTGCTGCGCGGCGAGGCCGGCTCCGGCAAGACGACCCTCGTGCAGTGGCTCGCGGTGAGCGCCGCCCGCCAGGAACCGGCCGAGGGCCCCATGACGTACCTCTACGACCGCGTCCCCTACGTGCTGCCCCTGCGCGCCCTCACCCGCCACGGCGAGCGGCTGCCCGCCCCCGCGGACTTCCTCGCGTCGGTCGGCTGCCCGCTCGCCGGGACGCAGCCCGCGGGCTGGGAGGCGCGGGTCCTGTCGGCGGGCCGCGCCCTGGTCCTTGTCGACGGCATCGACGAGATCCCGGACGCCGAACGCGCCCGCACGCGCGCGTGGCTCACGGATCTCATCGACGCCTACCCCGGCAACCACTGGCTGGTGACCTCGCGCCCCTCGGCGGTCCGCACCGACTGGCTCGCCGAAGAGGGCTTCACGGAGCTGACGCTCCCCGCGATGAGCGAGCCGGAGGTGGCCGCGTTCATCGAGCGCTGGCACACGGCGGCGGCCACCGGCAACGCCGAGGAGGACGTGCTCCTCAAGGCGTACGAGAGCCAGCTCCTCGCGGCGGTGAAGTCCAAGCCGGACCTCGGCCTCCTGGCCACCAACCCCCTGATGTGCGGCCTGATCTGCGCCCTGCACCGGGACCGCCGGGGTTTCCTGCCGCTGGGCCGCAAGGACCTCTACACCGCCGCCCTCTCCATGCTCCTGGTCCGCAGGGACCGGGAACGCCACATGACCGTCCCCGAACTGCGCGAGGAGCCGCAGCTCCAGCTCCTGCAACGCCTCGCGTACTGGCTGATCCGCAACGGCCGCACGCAGATGGACCGTTCACGCGCGGAGTCGATCATCGCGGACGCCCTCCCGGCCGTCCCGGAACTGGCCGCGCTCGGCGACGCGGAGGCCGTCTACGGCCACTTCCTGCACCGCAGCGGCCTGCTGCGCGAACCGGGCCCCGGCACCGTCGAATTCGTCCACCGCACCTTCCAGGACTTCCTGGGCGCCCGCGCGGCCGTCGACGAGGGCGACTTCGGCGTCCTCGCCCGCCACGCGGCGGACGACCAGTGGGAGGACGTCATCCGCATGGCGGTGGCCCATGCGCGGCCACGGGAACGGACGGAGATCATCCAGAACCTGCTCGCGGCCGGTGACGCGCACCAGGAGGACCGCGGCCGGAAGCGGATCCACCTCCTGGCGGCCGCCTGCCTCGAACAGGCGGCGGAACTGTCCCCGGAGGTGCGGGCGGAGGTACAGCGGCGCACGGCCCAGCTGATCCCGCCGCAGAGCCGCCGCGAGGCACGCGAGCTGGGCGCGGTCGGCCCGATGGTGCTCGACCTGCTGCCGGGCCCCGACGGCCTCGACGACGAGGACGCCCGGGACGTGGCGATCACCCTGACGCACATCCGCTCGGACAGCGCGATCCCCCACCTCGCGCGCTTCGCCCGCCACCCCGCCCTCGCCGTACGCGCCCAGCTCATGTGGGGATGGAGCCGCTTCGAACGCCGGGCCTACGCCGAGCAGGTCATCGCGCGGCTGGACGACGGCACGACCCACTTCTCGATCCGCGACGACCAGCAGGTGGCGGAGCTGGAGCGCCTGGGGCTGCGCCCCAAGCACCTGGACATCCGCGAGACCGTGTCGCCCGAGGCCGCCTGCCGCCTGCTGGCCGCCACGGCCCCCGGCTACCTCTCACTCGGCATCTCCCCCGCCCGCCTCACCGACGCGGCACGCGCGGCCATACGCGGCGTGACGGAGCTGCGGCTGTGGAACATCCGCGAGCCCTACACCCTCGCCCCGCTGCCCCCACAGGCCCCGCTGCGCACCCTCGGGATCTACGACCCCGACCGCCGGCTGGGCGACCTGCACCACGTGGACCGCTGGCCGCACCTGGCGGGCCTGATGATCTCCCACGAGAGCGCCGCGCTCGACGGCCTGCCGTGGGACACCTTCGCGCGCCTGCCCCGCCTCACGATGATGACGCTCCCGTCCGGCTGCCTGACCGACGCGCCGCCCGGCGTGCGCCTGCCCGGGGTCACCGAGCTCACCCTCAACGTCGAGAGCGGCTGGGAGGCCGCCCATGCCCGGCTCGGCGAGCTCTTCCCCGGCGTGCGGCGCCTGCGCCTGGCCGTGCTCCCCGACCGGGAACCGATCGACATCGCCCCACTGCCCGCTCTCCTGCCGGACCTCGACCTGGTGAGCATCCCGGTCGTCCAGGCGTTCGGTTACGAAACCTTCCCCATGCACATCAAGGTCGACGCGTACGCCCTGCTGACCGACGACTGAGCCGCCGCCCATGCCGAAAGGGGCTGCCCCGGAACCGTACGGAACGGTCCGGGGCAGCCCCTTCAAGCGATCAGCTCGGTGCGAGCGTCACGCCTCCTTGCTCAGGTTCGGGCCCGCGCCGCCACCGGCGGCCGACTCGATCGGCGGCACGTCGGGCAGTGCCGCCTTCTCCTCGCCGCGGAAGGTGAAGGTCTTGTTCTCGCCCTCGCCCTCCGTGTCGACGACCACGATGTGGCCGGGGCGCAGCTCGCCGAAGAGGATCTTCTCGGAGAGGGTGTCCTCGACCTCGCGCTGGATCGTGCGCCGCAGCGGACGCGCGCCGAGCACCGGGTCGTAGCCCTTCTTCGCGAGCAGTTCCTTCGCGGACTGGGAGAGCTCCAGGCCCATGTCCCGGTCCTTGAGGCGCTCGTCCACCTTGGTGATCATCAGGTCGACGATCTGGAGGATGTCCTCCCGGCTGAGCTGCGGGAAGACGACGACGTCGTCCACGCGGTTCAGGAACTCCGGGCGGAAGTGCTGCTTCAGCTCGTCGCTGACCTTGTTCTTCATCCGCTCGTAGTTGGACTTCGTGTCGCCCTGGGCGGCGAAGCCCAGGTTGAAGCCCTTGGAGATGTCACGCGTTCCAAGGTTGGTCGTCATGATGATGACCGTGTTCTTGAAGTCCACGACGCGGCCCTGGGAGTCGGTCAGACGACCGTCCTCCAGGATCTGCAGGAGCGAGTTGAAGATGTCCGGGTGGGCCTTCTCGACCTCGTCGAAAAGCACGACGGAGAACGGCTTGCGGCGGACCTTCTCGGTCAGCTGACCACCCTCCTCGTAACCCACGTAACCGGGGGGCGAACCGAAGAGACGCGAGACCGTGTGCTTCTCGCTGAACTCCGACATGTCGAGGGAGATCAGCGCGTCCTCGTCACCGAAGAGGAATTCGGCGAGCGCCTTGGACAGCTCGGTCTTACCGACACCGGACGGACCGGCGAAGATGAACGAACCACCCGGACGCTTCGGGTCCTTCAGACCCGCACGCGTACGCCGGATCGCCTTCGAGAGCGCCTTGACGGCGTCCTTCTGGCCGATGACGCGCTTGTGGAGCTCGTCCTCCATGCGCAGCAGGCGGGAGGACTCCTCCTCCGTGAGCTTGAAGACGGGGATGCCGGTGGCCGTGGCCAGGACCTCGGCGATCAGCTCGCCGTCGACCTCGGCGACGACGTCCATGTCGCCGGCCTTCCACTCCTTCTCGCGCTTGGCCTTCGCGGCGAGCAGCTGCTTCTCCTTGTCGCGGAGAGACGCTGCCTTCTCGAAGTCCTGGGAGTCGATGGCCGACTCCTTGTCGCGACGGACGCCCGCGATCTTCTCGTCGAACTCGCGGAGGTCCGGCGGCGCGGTCATCCGGCGGATGCGCATCCGGGAACCGGCCTCGTCGATCAGGTCGATCGCCTTGTCCGGCAGGAAGCGGTCCGAGATGTACCGGTCGGCCAGGGTGGCGGCCTGGACCAGCGCCTCGTCGGTGATCGAGACGCGGTGGTGCGCCTCGTACCGATCGCGCAGGCCCTTGAGGATCTCGATGGTGTGCGGCAGCGACGGCTCCGCGACCTGGATGGGCTGGAAGCGGCGCTCAAGGGCCGCGTCCTTCTCCAGGTGCTTGCGGTACTCGTCGAGCGTGGTGGCGCCGATGGTCTGGAGCTCACCGCGGGCCAGCATCGGCTTCAGGATCGAGGCCGCGTCGATGGCGCCCTCGGCGGCACCCGCACCGACCAGCGTGTGCAGCTCGTCGATGAACAGGATGATGTCGCCGCGGGTGCGGATCTCCTTGAGGACCTTCTTCAGGCGCTCCTCGAAGTCACCGCGGTAGCGGGAACCGGCGACCAGCGCGCCGAGGTCGAGGGTGTAGAGGTGCTTGTCCTTGAGGGTCTCGGGCACCTCGCCCTTGACGATGGCCTGCGCGAGGCCCTCGACGACGGCGGTCTTGCCGACGCCGGGCTCACCGATCAGGACCGGGTTGTTCTTGGTCCGGCGGGACAGCACCTGCATGACCCGCTCGATCTCCTTCTCGCGCCCGATGACCGGGTCGAGCTTGGACTCACGAGCGGCCTGGGTCAGGTTCCGGCCGAACTGGTCGAGCACCAGGGACGTGGAGGGCGTGCCCTCGGCAGGACCGCCGGCGGTGGCGGTCTCCTTGCCCTGGTAACCGGAGAGCAGCTGGATGACCTGCTGCCGCACCCGGTTGAGATCGGCGCCCAGCTTGACCAGGACCTGGGCGGCGACGCCCTCGCCCTCACGGATCAGGCCGAGCAGGATGTGCTCCGTGCCGATGTAGTTGTGGCCCAGCTGAAGGGCCTCGCGGAGCGACAGCTCCAGGACCTTCTTGGCACGGGGGGTGAAGGGGATGTGCCCGGACGGAGCCTGCTGGCCCTGCCCGATGATCTCCTCCACCTGCTGGCGGACCGCCTCGAGCGAAATCCCGAGGCTCTCCAGGGCCTTAGCGGCGACACCCTCGCCCTCGTGGATCAAGCCCAGGAGGATGTGCTCGGTGCCGATGTAGTTGTGGTTGAGCATCCGGGCTTCTTCCTGAGCCAGGACGACAACCCGCCGCGCGCGGTCGGTGAACCTCTCGAACATCGTTAATCGCTCCTCAGAGCGGTCAGGCAGTAAGGGGTCGGTCCCCTCCCTGTCCTTCCGCAGCTTAGTCCCGCAAGCGGGGACCGCTCATTCCAACTGCCGACACCCGGCCCTCCTCTCGGAGGAACTCCTAGACCCCGAACGCCGACAACTGCCTCAACCCGATGGTGCGAGACGATGTTCCCGCAGGCCAGGCAGTTACCCCCACCACCACTACGCCGATGGCGAACGTGAGACGCCCGGAACTGCGTGTCGCCCCTCCCCACTAGGGATGTCTTACCCGTCAGGACCGACAGTCCATGCGGCGCGCACCGGTTCCCTCCGCTACGGGCGAACACTCTTGCGCCGCCGAACACGCCTTTACGCCCCCTTACCGGACACCGTACGCATCCGGACCGCGACGCTGCGTAACCCGGGCGGCCCTCGGACTGTTGCTCGTACATGGCCCCCACAGTTCCTCAGCCCCGGACCCCGGTCGAGCAGAGCGACCCGGTGCGGCAGTGGTACGAGAACGAGCTCGGCTGGGCGACCGCGCCCGGACCCGGTCCGGTACGTCTGGTGACGGGACTGCGCTTCGACGTCCTGGAGCTGCCCGCGGAGGCGGGCTTCGCGGCGCTGCGCCACCTCGGGCCGAAGGCTCCGGTGGCGCTGCGCGGGGAAACGATGCGCCTCTTGGTGGGCGCGGGAAGCGCGGACGAGCTGCCGGGACTGCTCGACTGGCTGGAGTGGGGGGACATCCCCCTCGACCTCACCGCCGTCGGAGCGGGCGGGCGCATCGACGCGCCCACGCCTCCGGGGTGGTCCGGCTCGCGGGGGGCCGCCGTCTGGCTGCGACCCCCGGAGCCCGGGTGCGAGGTGGAGCCGACGCTGCCGGCGCTGGTGTCCCTGCCCGCGGTGGGGGGAGGCGGGACCGCGCACCACAGCGACCCCGCCGTGGGCTCCGATCTCGTACGGCTCGTGGACACGGCGGCAACGCAGTGCCACCGGGTCCGGCTGCGACGTCGCAGCCGTCAGCCGTTGGCCTTCTCGTAGGCCTCGCGGATCGAGGCGGGAACACGGCCGCGGTCATTGACCTCGAAACCGTTCTCCTTCGCCCAGGCGCGGATCGCGGCGGTGTCCTGGCCACCGCTCGTCGACGCCGAACGCGCCTTGCCGCGGCCGCTCGAACCCCGGCCACCGGTACGCCGACCGGCCTTGACGAAGTCCTCCAGGGCGCCACGGAGCTTGTCCGCGTTGGCCGTGGTGAGGTCGATCTCGTAGGACTTGCCGTCCAACGCAAACGTCACGGTCTCGTCTGCCTCGCCGCCGTCGAGGTCATCGACAAGAAGGACCTGAACCTTCTGTGCCACCGGATTTCCTTTCATCGATAACTTCGAGGCCGGCCCGCACGGCGTACGCCGCCGATTCACCGGCCCCTGTTATATGCAGTACTGCAGTACGTCGGAAAGCAAACCGCTTTTGCACGAAAAACACAAACCCCTGGGAGAGACCGGAGACCCCGAGAGGCCTGGAAACATGCGCGTTTCGGACATAGGCCCCCAGGGCAGCGGGCCGCGCGGAATACCACGGCGGCGATCACAGATGCAGAAGCATCCGACTGTTGCCCAAGGTGTTCGGTTTCACTCGTTCGAGGCCGAGGAACTCGGCGACACCCTCGTCATAGGAACGCAGGAGCTCGCTGTAGACATCTGTGTCGACCGGAGTCTCGCCGATCTCCACGAAGCCGTGCTTCGCGAAGAAGTCGACTTCGAAGGTGAGACAGAAAACCTTCCGGACGCCGAGCCACCGGGCGGTCTGAAGCAACTTCCCGAGCAGCTGATGCCCCACTCCGGCGCCCTTGACCTCCGGATTCACCGCGAGGGTGCGTACTTCCGCGAGGTCTTCCCACATCACGTGCAGGGCCCCGCAGCCGACCAACTCGGCGTTGTCGTCCCGTTCCGCCACCCAGAACTCCTGGATGTCCTCGTAAAGCGTCACCGTCGCTTTGTCCAGGAGGATGCGCTCACGGACGTACGAGTCGAGGAGCCGGCGCACGGCCGGCACATCGGAGGTTCGCGCCCTGCGGACCGAGACCGCTTTTGCGCTGAGTTCGCTGAGTTCGGACCCCTCTGCTGCCATGAGCGGACGCTATCGCTCTGCGTCCGGCTCCGCGGCGCCGGGGTTCTCCGGGCCTTGGACGATACGCATGGCGTCGGTCAGGGCTTCGCGCTGTTCCGCCGACATCATCCCGAAGAAGGCGACGAGAGCGGCGGCGGGGTTGTCGCTCCGTGACCAGGCTTCGTTCATCAGTGCGGCTGCGTACGCGGCACGAGTGGAGACCGCCTCATATCGATAGGCGCGGCCTTCCGCTTCGCGGCGCACCCAGCCCTTCTGATGGAGATTGTCCAAAACGGTCATCACGGTGGTGTAGGCGATGGACCGTTCCTGCTGAAGGTCTTCCAGGACTTCTCGAACGGTCACGGGGCGGTTCCACTTCCACACCCGTGTCATGACGGCGTCTTCGAGTTCTCCCAATGGACGAGGCACAGCAGAACAATAGTGGGAGACGTCACTATTGGTGTGATGCGTACGGGACGTGGCGTAGGCCTAATCAGGCAACATTACGCAACAAAAAGGGCGTACGACTCGAAGGGGGGAACGAGTCGTACGCCGTCGTACGCCGTGGAGCGGGCGCGGTCGGGAGCCGGGCGGGATCACGCTCCGCCGGTCTTGGAGGCCTGGTGGAGGGCCTCGGAGCGGCTGATCGCGTCGGCCGCCGCGTCCTCCTTGGCCTTGTTGGCACCGCCCTGGGTCTTCACGATCGTCACGATGAGACCGCTGAAGAACACGGCCATCACTACGGGGGGCACGAGCGCGGAAACGTAGTCCATGCCCCCCAGAGTAGCTAGCCCGCGACGAGCTGCTGCGGCGGGCCCGCAGGGGGTGTGGGCGGCGTGGGGGATGCGGGAGGCGGGGGCGGTGGTGCGGATGGTGCCGGCGTCGGTGGTGCGGGGCGCCTGGGCGGGAAGACCTCGGCCGGGGTGGGGACCGGGCGGGCCGGTTCCTGCTCGGCGGCGCCGAGGCCGCCCGGCAGGGAGCGCAGGCGGGTGCGGGACGCGGGCACGGTGGGGCGTTCCTGGGCGGGCACCGGGAGGCGGCCTGCCAGGCGGGCGCGGACGGACCGTTCGGCGAGCGTCCGGCAGCGGTCGAGCAGGGCGGCGGCGAGGGGGTTGCCGCGTAGGGCGCGCAGGGCGGCGAGGTCGTCGGGGCCGGGCTGGTAGCCGGTCCCGAGTACGTCGCCCAGGAGGGCGAGGTAGCCGGTCGCGGTGCCGGGCAGCGCGGCCCGGTAGCGGGACAGGTCGGCCACGAGGAAGGCGCGGAGCCTCGCGCTCTCCCGCATGGCCTCGTCCACCGATTCGGCGAGGCGGAGACAGTCCTGGACGTCCTCGTCGGGGACAGGGCTGGGGTTCAGGGCGAGGGCCAGAGCGCGACGGAGCACACGCAGCTCCTCCGCGCTGAAGGCCATGCCGCCGCGGGATCCGTATGGCGTGGGCATGAGCTGACGATACGCGCCAAACGGACAAAATCGGCTTAACGCCAGTGTGTGTGGCGCGGCGGGGCGACGGGGGTTCGCCTGGGGGCGGGCGGGGCCGTGAGGCGCTTGGGGCGCGTCTTGAGGGCGGGGCCGTGGGGGTATGTCCGTGCTCGCCATCTTGGCGCGGGGCCTTGCTGCTTCGGCCCCCTCATGACCACCACTGTGCTCCGCGCGCACATACCCCCACGTCCCCTCAGGAGCGCGAGCGACTGCGGGCCGGCGCTGCTTCCTGCCTGTCCGTGTTCTGTCCGTGTTCTGTGCCGGGTAGCGGGCGTCCCCGCCCGCTACCGCCTTGAGGTCCCGCCCTGCTTCGAGGGGTCCGACGCCGAGTGACGGGCATCCCCGCAGAGATGGTCGGCGCGGAGCGGCGGGGTGGGGGGTGCCGCCGGGCACGGGGTCAGGGGCGGGAGACGTTGCGTTCGTAGACCAGGCGGAGCCCGATCAGCGTCAGCCACGGCTCGTGTTCGTCGATGACCGACGCCTCGCCCAGCACCATCGGCGCGAGGCCCCCCGTCGCGATCACCGTCACGTCGTCGGGGTCGCCGCCCGCCCCCACCAGCTCCCGCGCCATGCGGTTCACGACGCCGTCGACCTGGCCCGCGAAGCCGTACAGGATGCCCGCCTGCATGGCCTCCACGGTGTTCTTGCCGATGACACTCCGCGGGCGGGCCAGCTCGATCTTGCGGAGCTGCGCGCCCCGTACGCCCAGAGCCTCCACGGAGATCTCGATGCCGGGGGCGATGACGCCACCCGCGTACTCCCCGCGCGCGGAGACGGCGTCGAAGGTGGTGGCTGTGCCGAAGTCGACGACGATCGCCGGGCCGCCGTAGAGCTCGACGGCCGCTACCGCGTTGATGATGCGGTCGGCGCCGACCTCCTTGGGGTTGTCCATGAGGATCGGGACGCCGGTCTTGATGCCGGGTTCCACGAGGACGGCCGGCACGTCTCCGTAGTAGCGGCGCGTGACCTCGCGCAGCTCGTGCAGGACCGAGGGGACCGTCGAGCAGATCGCGATGCCGTCGATGCCGTCGCCGAGTTCCTCGCCGAGCAGCGGGTGCATGCCCATCAGGCCGTTGAGCAGCACGGCGAGTTCGTCGGCCGTGCGGCGGGCGTCGGTGGAGATGCGCCAGTGCTCGACGATCTCCTCGCCGTCGAAGAGGCCGAGGACGGTGTGGGTGTTCCCTACGTCGATCGTCAGCAGCATCAGTCGCGCACCGCTTCCCGCAGGTCCAGGCCGATGTCGAGGATCGGGGAGGAGTGGGTGAGGGCGCCCACCGCCAGGTAGTCGACGCCCGTGGCGGCGTACGCGCGGGCGTTCTCCAGGGTGAGGCGGCCCGAGGACTCCAGGAACGCGCGGCCGCCGACGATGGCGACGGCCTCCTCGGTCTCGCCCGGCGTGAAGTTGTCCAGGAGGATCAGGTCGGCGCCCGCGTCGACGACCTCGCGCAGCTGGTGGAGCGTGTCGACCTCGACCTCGATCGGTACGTCCGGGAACTGCTCGCGTACGGCCTTGAAGGCCTGCGCGACGCCGCCCGCCGCGACCACGTGGTTGTCCTTGACCAGGGCCGCGTCGGAGAGCGACATGCGGTGGTTGACGCCGCCGCCCATCCGTACGGCGTACTTCTCCAGGGCGCGGTAGCCGGGCGTCGTCTTGCGGGTGTCGCGGACCTTCGCCTTCGTGCCGTCGAGAACGTCCGCCCACGCGCGCGTGGCGCTCGCGATGCCGGAGAGGCGGCACAGGATGTTCAGGGCGCTGCGCTCGGCGGTGAGCAGGTCGCGGGTGCGGGTGGTGACGCTGAGCAGCACGTCACCCGCCTCGACGCGGTCGCCGTCCTCGACGTGCCGCTCGACCTCGAACTCCTCCTCGCACACCACGGAGACGACGGCCTCGGCGACGCGCAGGCCCGCGACCGTGCCCGCCTCGCGTGCGACGAAGTCGGCGGTGGCGACGGCGTCCTCGGGGATGGTGGCGACCGTCGTGACGTCCACGCCGCCCGCCAGGTCCTCCTCGATGGCCATGTGCGCGATGTCCTCGATCTGGAGGGGGTCAAGGCCCGCCTCGGCCAGGAGGCGCGCGAGAGCGGGGTCGAGGCCGCACTCCAGAGGGTCGAAGGCGTCCTCCCCGCCGCAGCCGCAGGCGTCGCCGCAGCCGCCGCCTGCTGCTGTGGGGGCGAGGGGGAGGTCGTCGGGGGTGCTCACGGTCACTGCTCCTGGGGACTGGGGCGGGTCGGGGGGAAGTCGTGGGTCTCGGTGGTGTGGGCGGCCAGGGTCCTGTCCGGGTTGAGGCGTACGACGATGTGGCGCCGCCAGGCCTCGTCGTCGCGGTCGGCGTGGTCCTCGCGCCAGTGGCAGCCTCGGGTCTCCTCGCGCCGCTGGGCGGCGGCCACCAGGACGCGGGCGACGCACAGGAGGTTGGTGGTCTCCCAGGTGTCGACGCCGGGCTCGGCCGTCTTGCCGTGCTCGGCGAGCGCCCCCGCGGCTTCGGCGTGGATGCGGGCCAGGCGGGCCGCCGCCTGAGTGAGGGAGTCGGCGGAGCGGAGCACTCCGGCGCCCTCGGTCATCACACGCTGGATGGCGAAGCGGGCCTCGGGCGGCAGCAGGGGGTGGGAAGGGGTCTCGGGGTGGGTGACGGGGTGCGGCACGCGCGTGTGGAGGGTGTTCCGCGCGTGTTCGGCCGTGATGTCCGCGGCGATGCGCTCGGCGTAGACCAGGCCTTCGAGGAGGGAGTTCGAGGCCAGGCGGTTGGCGCCGTGCACGCCGGTGCAGGCGACCTCCCCGCAGGCGTACAGACCCGGGACGGTGGTGCGGCCGTGCGGGTCGGTGCGGACGCCTCCGGAGGCGTAGTGCGCGGCCGGGGCGACGGGGATGGGCTCGGTGACCGGGTCGATGCCGTGGGCGCGGCAGGCGGCCAGGATCGTCGGGAAGCGGGTGGCCCACATGTCGGCGCCGAAGTGCCGGGCGTCGAGGTACATGTGATCGGTGCCCCGCTCCTGCATGCGGCGCGTGATGCCCTTGGCGACGATGTCGCGGGGTGCCAGCTCGGCCAGTTCGTGCTGGCCGACCATGAAGCGCACGCCGTCGGCGTCCACCAGGTGGGCGCCCTCGCCCCGCACCGCTTCGGAGACCAGCGGCTGCTGTCCCTCGGCGTCGGCGCCGAGGAAGAGCACGGTGGGGTGGAACTGCACGAATTCGAGGTCGGAGACCTCGGCGCCCGCGCGCAGGGCGAGCGCGACGCCGTCGCCCGTGGACACGGACGGGTTGGTGGTCGCCGAGAAGACCTGGCCCATGCCGCCGGTCGCGAGGACCACGGCGGGGGCGTGGACAGCGCCCACCCCGTCGTGCTGGCCCTCTCCCATGACATGCAGGGAGACACCGGCGGTGCGGCCCTCGGCGTCGGTGAGCAGGTCGAGGACCAGAGCGTTCTCGACGGTCGGTATGCCACGCGCGCGGACCGCCTCGACGAGGGCGCGGGAGACCTCCGCGCCGGTCGCGTCGCCGCCCGCGTGCGCGATGCGGCGGCGGTGGTGGCCGCCCTCACGGGTCAGCTCGATGGCTCCCCCGGGACCGGTGTCGAAGTGGGCGCCGGTCTCGATGAGGCGGCGTACGGCGCCGGGGCCCTCGGTGACGAGGGTGCGCACGGCCTCCTCGTCGCACAGGCCCACGCCCGCCACCAGCGTGTCGTCCAGGTGCTGTTCGGGGGTGTCGCCCTCGCCGAGCGCCGCGGCGATGCCGCCCTGCGCCCAGCGCGTGGAGCCGTCGTCCAGGCGGGCCTTGGTCACCACGACCGTGCGCAGGCCGGCGGCCGAGCAGCGCAGGGCGGCGGTCAGTCCGGCCACTCCGGAGCCGACGACCACGACGTCGGCGTCCAGGGACCAGCCGGGCGCGGGTGCGTGCAGCCGTATTCCGGTGGCACTCATACGGCGACTCCGAACGTCAGCGGGATGTTGTCGATCAGCCGTGTCGAGCCGACCTTGGCGGCCACGGCGAGGATGGCTTCTCCGGTGTGGCCGGGGCGTACGTCGGTGAAGTCGGCGGGGTCCACCAGCGCCACGTAGTCCAGCTCCAGCGGGGGGCGCAGGCGCGCGGCCTCGTCGAGGACGTGCCGGGCCGCCGCGACGACGGCGGCGGGTCCGCCGGGCGTCGAGGGCGCCGCGGACTGCGCCACGGCGTGGGCGTCGGCCGCCGCTCGGGACTCGCCCATCGCGCTGAGGGCGTCGGCCCGCGCGCGCGTGGCGGGCGCGCTGGCGGCACGCGCGCGCAGCGCCTCCTGCGCGGCATGCCGGTCGCGGCCCGCGAAGAGGGCCCGGGAGAGGGCGAGGGCGGTGCGCCGCTCGTCCGGCGAGAGGTAGCGGTTGCGGCTGGAGAGGGCCAGGCCGTCGTCCTCACGGACGGTGGGGACGCCGACGATCTCCACGGGGAAGTTGAGGTCGCGGACCATGCGGCGGATCAGGGCGAGCTGCTGGGCGTCCTTCTGCCCGAACAGCGCCACGTCCGGAGCGGTGAGGTGCAGCAGCTTGGCGACGACGGTGAGCATGCCGTCGAAGTGCCCGGGGCGGGTGGCGCCTTCGAGGACCGTGCCCATGGGGCCCGCGCCGACGCGGACCTGGGGCTCGCCGCCCGGGTAGACCTCGTCCACGGAGGGGGCGAACACGGCGTCCGCGCCCGCCTGCTCGGCGATCTTGACGTCGGCTTCGAGGGTGCGGGGATAGCGGTCCAGGTCCTCGCCCGCGCCGAACTGGAGGGGGTTCACGAAGACCGTGACGACGACCTCGCCGTCGGGGCCCGCGTCGCGGCGGGCGGCGCGGATCAGCGAGGCGTGCCCGTCGTGCAGGGCGCCCATGGTCATGACGACCGCGCGGCGGCCGCCTCGCGCGCGGGTGCGCAGGGACTCGGCGGTGTTCAGGAGGGTGGTGGGCGTGCTGTGCGTGCCGCTCATCGGGAGCCCCCTTCGGTCCCGGTTCCGCCGGCGCCGCCCGCGCCGTTGGCCAGCACACCGAGGAGGTCCTCGGCGAGCTCCGGCTTGAGCAGGCCGTGGGCGAGGGCCCGGTCGGCGGTGGCGCGGGCCATCGCGAGGTAGCCGGCGACGGTCTGGGGGGCGTGCTTGCGCAGCTCGGCGACGTGCGCGGCGACCGTGCCCGCGTCGCCGCGCGCGACGGGGCCGGTGAGCGCCGCGTCGCCCGAGCGCAGTGCGTTGTCCAGGGCGGCGCCGAGCAGCGGGCCGAGCATCCGGTCGGGGGCTTCGACGCCCGCGTCGCGCAGCAGGTCCATGGATTCGGCGACCAGGGTGACCAGGTGGTTCGCGCCGAGGGCGAGCGCCGCGTGGTAGAGCGGGCGGTTCTCCTCGGCGATCCACTCGGGCTCGCCGCCCATCTCGATGACCAGGGCCTCGGCGGCGAGCCGCAGCTCCTCGGGCGCCGTCACGCCGAACGAGCACCCGGCCAGGCGCTGCACGTCGACAGGGGTGCCGGTGAACGTCATGGCGGGGTGCAGCGCGAGCGGCAGGGCGCCGGCGCGCAGGGCGGGCTCGAGGACCTTGGTGCCGTACCGCCCGGAGGTGTGTACGAGGAGCTGGCCCGGGCGCACCGCGCCGGTCTCCGCGAGGCCTTCGACCAGGCCGGGCAGCGCGTCGTCGGGCACGGTGAGGAGCACCAGGTCGGCGCGTTCGAGAACCTCGGCCACCGGGACGAGGGGGACGTCGGGCAGCATGACGGCGGCCCGGCGCACTGAGGCGTCGGAAACCCCCGACGCGGCCACCGGGCGGTGCCCGGCGAGCTGGAGCGACGCGGCGAGCGCGGGGCCGACACGGCCCGCTCCCACGACTCCCACCGTGAGCCTCGCGGGGCGATCCCGCGGGTCCGGCTGATGCGATGCGTTCACGCGATGACGCCTTCCGTTCCAGTCCGCTCGGGGTACCGGACGATTTCTCGTCATGCTAACGCGATTGCCCGGCGCCGCGTCTTCCGCTGTCCACAGGCTGTGGTTATTCATATGACCGGTGGTGGCGGACGGGTCATCCTCGGGGGATGACTGCGAACGACGTGGACCAGACGCCCTCCGAGGACCGGCCGAGGGACGGTGAGCCCGACGGCCGGGCCAGGCACGTGGCGGCGGCGCGCGGCGCCGCCCGCACCCTGCACCGCTCCCCTCTCCACGTCCCCCTCACCGAACGTTTCTCGGCGCTGGCGGCGGCAGCCCCCGAGGTCGTCGGCGCGGACGAGGCCACGGATGTGTACGGGGACGGTGTCGTCGCCACGCTGGAGGACGAGGCCGCGCGTCTGCTCGGCAAGGAGGCTGCCGTCTTCTTCCCGACCGGCACGATGGCCCAGCAGGTCGCCCTGCGCTGCTGGGCGGGCCGCACCGGGAACGCGACCGTCGCGCTGCACCCCAAGGCGCACCCGGAAGTCCACGAAGGAGGCGCCTTCTCCGCCGTCAGCGGCCTGCGCACGGTGCACCTCACGGATGAGCCGCGGCTGCCCACGGCGGACGAAGTGCGGGACTTCCCCGAGCCCTTCGGGTCGCTGATGCTCGAACTGCCGCTCAGGGACGCCGGTTTCGTCCTGCCGACGTGGGAGGAGCTCAAGGCGGTCGTGGAGGCGGCGCGTGAACGGGACGCGGTCGTACATGTCGACGGCGCCCGCCTGTGGGAGTGCGCGCCGCACTTCGGCCGTCCCCTTCCCGAGATCGCGGGCCTGGCGGACACCGTGTACGTGTCGTTCTACAAGTCCCTCGGAGGGCTGAGCGGCGCCGCGCTGGCCGGGCCGCGCACGCTCGTCGAGGAGGCGAGGGTGTGGCGTCACCGGTACGGAGGGCAGCTGTTCCAGCACTTCCCGGCCGCGGTCTCCGCCCTGTTGGGTCTGAAGCACACGCTGCCGCGGCTGCCCGATTACGTCGCCCACGCGCGCGTGGTCGCCGAGGCGCTGAGCGACGGGTTCACGGCCGCCGGGGTCGCCTGGTCCCGCGTTCACCCGCGACGGCCGCACACCCACCAGTTCCAGGTCTGGCTGCCGTACGCGCCCGACGTGCTGGACGAGGCCTCGCTCGGGCAGGCCGAGGAGACCGGGACCCTGCTGTTCGGCCGCTGGTTCGCGGACGGGCCGCCCGGCCTCTCGGTCACGGAGGTCACCGTGACCGAGGAGGGCCTTGGCTGGACGGCCGACGACGTCAAGGAAGCGGTCGCGGACTTCGTGCGACGGATCCCCCGCTGAGGCGCCCGCCGCGGGCGAGCCGGGCCAGGGCGGCGCGGAGCCTGCCGTGGGCGGGGCGTTCCTCCATGACGGCACGGAAGCGGCCGTACTCGCGCACCTCGCGGACGGCCTGCCAGTCGTTCCGGCCCGGCGCGGGCGGCGTCGGGCCGCCCTGCTGGGCGGCGCGGTAGGTGTCGAGCAGGTACTGCTGGGTGACGCTCATGACGTTTCGCCTCTCGGGATAAATGTTATTTAACGGGCATCGCGGGGCCGTGGGATCCCCGTGCCGTGCGGACAGCTGAAGGGAGGGGGCCCGGAGACCTCGCGGCTCCGGTGATGACCACAGATTGCTCCCGCCGGCCCGTCCCCGTCGCGTCGATTGACGGCGCTCGTCAATCGACGGCGGCGCTGTCAGTGGCGCGGTGCACCATGGGGGCCATGAGCGTGAGCATCGACATCAGCGGCCTGTCGCGGGAGCGGATCCACGTCGTGCCCTCGCCCCTGGGCGAGCTCGGCATGGCGCTGCACGCACTGTCGGAGCCGGGCCACCACCCGGGGCTCCAGGGCTGGGCGACGGCCGTCTCGGCGCGCCTGGACCCCTGCCTGGCGGACCGCATGTGCGAGGCCGACTTCCTGTGGCGTACGACGTTCTCGGACGTGTTCGCGCCGTTCGCCGGCATCCAGGGAGCGAGGGCCCTGCCGGGCGCCACGCTCACCGAGGAGCTCGACCAGCTCGACCAGCTGACGGACGAGCAGTTCGTCGACGCCGCCCTTGAGTTCACCTGCCAGTCGACGTACTCGGACCCGGACCGCAATCTGTTGTCCGATCCCGCCGTGCAGCAGCGCGCGCTGGATCTGGCCGCCGCGCGCGGCCCTCACCAGGTGCGGTTCACCAAGCGCCTGCTGGACGACCCGCCGGTCGTCCGCGCGTGGCTCCGGGCGCTCCTGGAGGACTGCGACGAGGCGTTCTTCGCCGACACCTGGGCCCGTGTGAACCACCAACTGGCCGCGGACGCCCGGCACAAGACGGAGCTGCTGCGGCGCAAGGGCCTCGCGGAGGCCCTGAAGGCGATCTCCGGGGCGGTCTCCCTGGACGAGGACGCCCGGGTCATCACCGTCGACAAGATCAGCGAAGGGCGGACGACGTCGGGCACGGGCGGCCTGGTGCTCGTGCCGACGAGTCTCGGGTGGCCGCACCTCATGGTCCTGCACCGCAAGGGCTGGCAGGCCGCGATCACGTACCCGATCAGCACCTCGGGCCTCACCGCACCGCCGACCGTGGAGCAGCTGACCCGCCGCATGTCGGCGCTCGCCCACCCGGTGCGGATGCGGCTCTGCCGGCACCTCGCGCGCGGGTCGTACACCACGGGCGAGCTGGCGGACGCGCACGGCATGACCGCGCCGGAGATATCCCGGCACCTGACCGTCCTGAAGAAGGCGGGCCTGGTCACCACGCGCCGCCGCGGGCGCTATGTGCAGCATCAGCTGGACATCGGCGTGGTGTCCCGCCTCGGCAGCGACTTCATCGAGGGCGTGCTGCGCTAGGAAGCGCCCCCGGCCCGTACGAGGCCCGTCTCGTACGCGAGGACGACGACCTGCACCCGGTCGCGCAGGCCCAGCTTGGTCAGGATGCGGCCGACATGGGTCTTCACGGTGGCCTCCGAGAGCACCAGCCGGGCCGCGATCTCGCCGTTCGACAGGCCCTGCGCGACGAGCACCATCACCTCGCGCTCACGGCTCGTGAGGCGCTCCAGCTCCTGGTGCTGCGGCTGCCCGCCCGCGTTCGGCAGCATCGGCGCGAAACGGTCGAGCAGGCGCCGCGTGGTGGACGGCGCGACCACCGCGTCACCGCTGTGCACGGAGCGGATCGCGGCGAGCAGCTCCCCCGGGGGCACGTCCTTGAGCATGAACCCGGAGGCGCCCGCCTTCAGCCCCGAGAAGGCGTACTCGTCGAGGTCGAAGGTGGTCAGGATCAGCACCTTCGGCGGGTTCGCGTCCTGGCAGACGCGCCGGGTCGTCTCGACGCCGTCCAGTTTCGGCATGCGTACGTCCATCAGCACGACGTCGACCTTGGTCGAGCGCAGCACCTCAAGGGCCTCGACGCCGTCACCCGCCTCGGCGACGACCTCCATGTCCGGCTGCGCGGCGAGCACCATCCGGAATCCGGTGCGGAGCAGCACTTGGTCGTCGACGAGCATCACGCGGATCGACATCTTGGAGTCCCTTCGGGGGTCAATGCGGGGGGCCAGCACCGGTGACAGGTGTCATCGCCGGACATGCGAGATCAGTGTGCTGGTTTGAGGGGCAGCAGCGCGCTGATCCGGAAGCCTCCGCCAGGACGCGGCCCCGCGTCCAGCGTGCCGCCGACCATGCCGACGCGCTCACGCATGCCGATCAGACCGTGCCCCCTGCCGTCGGCGCCGCCGTCCTCGTACAGCTCGTGCGGGGCGCCCTTGCCGTCGTCCTCGACGAGCAGCCCCAGGCCGTCGTCGAAGTAGACCAGGCGCACGCTCGCGCCCGCGTTCTCGCCGCCGTGCTTGCGCGTGTTCGTCAGCGCCTCCTGCACGATGCGGTACGCGGTGAGCTCCACGCCGCTGGGCAGCGGGCGCGGGGTGCCCTCCACCTTGTAGTCGACGGGCAGACCGGCCGTGCGCACCTGTTCGATGAGCTCGTCGAGCTGCTCGACGTCGGGCTGCGGAACGTACTCGGAACCCTCCTCGGGCTCCCCGGTGCGCAGCACTCCGAGCAGGCGGCGCATCTCGGCGAGCGCCTGGCGGCCGGTCCCCGAAATGGTCTCCAGGGCCTTCTTGGCCTGGTCGGGCGCGGTGTCCAGGACGTACGCGGCGCCGTCGGCCTGGACGACCATCACCGAGACGTTGTGCGCGACGACATCGTGCAGTTCGCGCGCGATACGGGCCCGCTCGGCCGCCACCGCGACCTTCGACTGCGCCTCGCGCTCCTTCTCCAGCCGGTCGGCGCGCTCCTCCAGCTGCGCCAGGTAGGCGCGGCGGGTGCGGATGGAGTCGCCGAGGACCCAGGCGAGCGCGAAGGGGACGATCTGGAAGATCGTGAAGAGGACGCTGCCGAATACGGAGACGTTCCCCGCGGACCAGCGCATCATCGACAGCGGCGCCGCGCACAAGCCGCCCACCAGGGCGAACCGCGAGGCCCACTGCGCCCCGTCGGCCGCCGCGGTGTAGATGATCACGAGCATGGCGAAGTTCGCGGGCATCGTCTCCACGTCGAAGACGAGCTGGAAGACGCCGATGACCGCGACGAGGACCAGCATCGGCTCGGTCGCCCGCCGGCGCAGCGCGACCGCCAGGCAGAGTCCGAGGGCGACCGGGACCGCCAGGAGGGTCGGCTCGTGTCCGTTCCCGCCGGACATCGACACCAGACCGAGCCCGGAGATCCCGAGCAGGACGAAGGCCCAGAAGCCGTCGACCCATGTCGGGTGTCTGCGGAGGAAGTCATAGAGGCGCTGCACGTAACCCAGCGTAGGCAGGCCCGTGGCACCCCGGGGTCAACCGGAGGTGCGATCCGTATCGAGCGGGTGTACTCCCCAAGGTGGAGGTCCCCTTAGCCTGCGGTCTGTGACGAACGACGACCGCGCGCCGGGAACAGGCGCCCCGCGGGGCTGGCGCGAGGCCGCGGAGGCCGCCCTGTACGGCCCTGACGGCTTCTATCGCGGCCCCGGGGGACCCGCCGCGCACTTCCGCACCTCCGTCCATGCCTCGCCCCTTTACGCCGCCGCCGTGGCCCGCCTCCTGTGCCGGGTGGACGAGGCGCTGGGCCACCCGGAAGAGGTCTCCTTCGTGGACATGGGCGCGGGCCGCGGCGAGCTGACGACGGCCGTCCTGGCGGCGCTGCCCGCCGACGTGGCGGCACGCGTGCGTGCGTACGCGGTCGAGCGCGCGGAGCGCCCCGTGGGCCTCGACCCCCGTATCGCGTGGCTGCCCGCGCCGCCGGCCGGTGTGACGGGCCTGCTCTTCGCCAACGAGTGGCTGGACAACGTCCCCGTGGACGTCGCCGAGGTGGACGGCGACGGAACGGCGCGCCGTGTCCTCGTACGCGATGACGGCACCGAGGTGCTCGGCGGTCCCGTCGAGGGCCCGGACGCCGCGTGGCTGGCGCGCTGGTGGCCGCTGGACGCGGAGCCCGGACTGCGCGCGGAGATCGGCCGCCCCCGGGACGAGGCCTGGGCGGTGGCCGTGGCGACGCTCACGCGCGGCCTCGCGGTCGCCGTGGACTACGCCCACGACCGGGGGTCCCGCCCGCCCTTCGGGACGCTCACGGGCTTCAGGGCGGGCCGGGAGACGGCACCCGTGCCGGACGGCGGCTGCGACATCACCGCGCATGTGGCGCTGGACGCCTGCGCGGGTGAGGGCGCCGCACTGCTCACCCAGCGGGCGGCGCTCGGCGCGCTCGGGGTGAGCGGCGGCCGTCCCCCGCTGTCCCTGGCCTCCGAGGACCCGGCGGCGTACGTACGTGCTCTCACGCGCGCGGGAGAGGCCGCGGAACTCACCGCGCCCGGCGGGCTCGGGGATTTCCGGTGGCTGCTCCAGCCCGTCGGCGTCCCCGAAGGCACCGCGCTACTTGTCGATGTCGCCGACCACGAAGAAGAGTGACCCGAGGATCGCCACCATGTCCGCGACCAGCTGTCCGGGAAGCAGCTCGGCGAGGGCCTGGATGTTGTTGTAGGAGGCCGAACGCAGCTTCAGGCGGTACGGGGTCTTCTCGCCCTTGGAGACCAGGTAGTAGCCGTTGATCCCGAGGGGGTTCTCGGTCCACGCGTACGTGTGGCCCTCGGGGGCCTTGAGGACCTTCGGCAGCCGCTGGTTGATCGGTCCCTGCGGGAGCTCCGCGATCCGGTCCAGGCAGGCGTCGGCGAGGTCGAGGGCGTTGTGGGTCTGCTCCAGGAGGCACTCGAAGCGGGCCAGGCAGTCGCCCTCCTGGCGCGTGACGACCTTCAGGGTGTCCTGGAGTTCGGGGTACGCGAGGTAGGGCTCGTCGCGGCGCAGGTCGAAGTCGACGCCGGAGGCGCGGGCGATGGGACCGCTCACTCCGTAGGCGTGCGCCGCCTCGGGGGTGAGGACGCCGACGCCGCGCGTACGCCCCCGGAAGATCTCGTTGCCGAGCACCAGACGGTCGTACACGTCCATGCGCGAGCGCACCGACGCGACGGCCTCCCGCGCGCGGGAGGTCCATCCGGCGGGCAGGTCCTCCTTGAGGCCACCCACGCGGTTGAACATGTAGTGCATGCGGCCGCCGGAGATCTCCTCCATCACGTTCTGGAGCTCCTCGCGCTCACGGAACGCGTGGAACACCGGGGTGATCCCGCCCAGTTCCAGGGGGTAGGACCCGAGGAACATCAAGTGGTTGAGCACGCGGTTCAGCTCGGCGAGCAGCGTGCGCGTCCACACCGCGCGCTCGGGGACCTCCATGCCGAGCATCCGCTCGACGGCCAGCACCACGCCGAGTTCGTTCGAGAACGCGGACAGCCAGTCGTGGCGGTTGGCCAGCATCACGATCTGCCGGTAGTCCCGCGCCTCGAAGAGCTTCTCGGCGCCACGGTGCATGTAGCCGATGACCGGCTCCGCGTGCTGGATGCGCTCGCCGTCCAGGACGAGGCGCAGGCGGAGCACACCGTGCGTGGACGGGTGCTGAGGGCCGATGTTGAGCACCATGTCGGTGCTCTCGGCCGCGCCGCCGATGCCGAGCGTGGTCTGCGTGGTGGTCTCCGTCGTGGGACTCATGGACACAGTCTCTCGCACGCTCCCCGCGCGTACGCGACCGTCGGGCCCACGCGGCTGTCGGAGGGCGTACGTAGGCTGGGGGCATGGAAACGGGGACGGCAGGGACCGCTGGACCGGCGGGGGCGCGGGTCGAGCCGGTGTGGACGGGCCTGCCACGGGGTCTGCTGAAGATGCGGCGGCTGCTGCTGGTCGCCTGGCTGGTGCCGCTCGCGGCGGCGGTCGGCGTGCTGCTCGGCCTCTTCGCCGGCCCGGCGTGGGCGGCCTTCGCGCTGCTGCCGCTGGCCCTGGTGGCGTGGGGCTGGCCGATGCTGGGGCGCAACTGGCGCTCGTGGCGGTACGCCGAGCGCGACGACGACCTGCTCATCAGCCGGGGCGTGCTGTGGCGCGAGGAGACCGTGGTGCCCTACGGCCGGATGCAGCTCGTCGAGGTGACGTCGGGGCCCGTGGAGCGGCACTTCGGCCTGGCGAGCGTGCAGCTGCACACCGCTGCCGCCGCCACCGACGCACGTATCCCCGGGCTGCTCCCCGAAGAGGCCGAGCGGCTGCGCGACCGCCTCACGGAGCTCGGCGAAGCCCGATCGGCGGGCCTGTGAGCGGCGAGGGGCCGGTCCCGGGCGGCGGGGCCTCGGGCGGCGTGCGGGAGGCTTCGGACGGAGCGGTGGAGGCCGGGGCCGTGACCGAGCGGCGGCTGCATCCCGTGACGCCGCTGCGCCGCGCCTGGGCGCCCTTCGCGATCCTGGTGGGCTGGGCCGTCCACGACCCGAACGGCACGCAGCAACGCCTGTCCGCGCTGACGACCACCACCCTGCTCCTGGGCTGCGCGGCCGTGGTCCTCGGCGGCGCCGCGTACGGCTTTCTGAGCTGGTGGTTCACCCACTTCGCGGTCACCGACACCGAACTGCGCATCCGCACCGGCCTGTTCTTCCGGCGCACCGCCCACATCCGGCTCGACCGGCTCCAGGCCGTCGACGTGACGCGTCCGCTGCTCGCCCGCATCGCGGGGGTGGCCAAACTGAAGCTGGACGTCGTCGGCGCGGACAAGAAGGACGAACTTGCCTACCTCGGTGAGCGCGACGCCGCCGCGCTGCGGGCCGAACTCCTCGCGCGGGCGGCCGGTTTCGCCCCCGAGGAGGCGCGTGAGGTCGGTGAGGCGCCGGTGCGCGGCCTCCTTCACGTACAGCCACGCATGCTCGCCCTCTCCCTGATGCTGACCGGCGCGCCCTGGGCGATGCTCGTCGCCGCGGTCGCCGTGCCCGCCTTCCTCTGGTTCGCCACGCACAACCTGTGGACGGTCCTCGCCACCGGACTGCCCATGCTGGGCGGCGCGTTCGCGAGCAGTGGCGGCCGGTTCATCAAGGAGTACGACTGGACGGTGGGCGAGTCCCCGGACGGCCTGCGCATCGACCACGGTCTGCTCGACAAGGCGCACGAAACGGTGCCACCGGGGCGGGTGCAGACCGTGCATGTCGTACAGCCACTGCTGTGGCGGCGGCGCGGCTGGGTGCGGGTCGAGCTGGACGTGGCGGGCTCGGCCAACAGCGTGCTGGTGCCGGTCGCGCCGCGGGAGCTCGCCGAGGCGGTGATAGCACGGGTGCTGCCGGGCGCGCGCGTGCCGGATGCCGCCGAGCTGTCGCGGCCTCCCGCGCGCGCGGCGTGGTGCGTACCGCTCTGGTGGAAGGGTTACGGGCTCGCGGTCACGGACGCGGTCTTCGCGGCACGGCACGGCCTGCTCAAGCGCCGCCTGTCGCTGGTGCCGCACGCCAAGGTGCAGAGCGTGCGACTCTCGCAGGGGCCGTGGGAGCGGTACAGGGGTGTGGCCGACGTACGGGTGGACACGGGCGCCAACAAGACGGTGACGGCACGGCTGCGGCCGGCCGCGGAGGCGGCGGCCCTCCTCCAGTCCCAGGCGTCCCGCTCCCGCACGAGCCGCAAAGAGGCCCGCCCGGACCGCTGGATGACCAAGTAACCCGGCCCGCCAAAGCAGCGCCCCATCAGGGGCGCGGGGAACCGCGCGACCAGCCACACCCGACCCGCAGCCGACAACCCCACCCGCCGACCCCGGCCAAGGCCATCACCCCGCGGAACCCTCGGAGCACTACGCCCGGAGGGCCGTCCGCAGCACCCCCACGTCGATCTGCTCCGTCTCGTCATGCGCCGTCAGATCGATGACCTGCCCCACGCCCCGCGCCGCATCCCCCGCGGGCGCGTCCTTGAACTCCGCCTCGGTCTCCGCCTTGTGGACCGCGAGGGCCTCCTCACCCACCACATCGGCGAGGTCCGCGTTCTGCACGGACTCCAGCGCGGCCGGAGCCGCGCCCTTCGTGCCGAAGAAGTCGAATCCGCCCTGCGGCGCCTGGCGCCGGGCCTGAACAGGCGGCGCGACGGCGACCGCGCGCTCGTGCCCGCCGATTCCGTCGGCCGCCCCGGGCTTCCCCCGCGACTCGTCCTCCGCGTCCGGCCCGGCCTCCGGCTCCGACCGTGCCTGCGACCGCGGCTCGGGCGCCGTCCGGGAAGCCATGCGGTCGAGCGCCGCATTGGCCAGCACGAAGAGCGACGGCGTCGGGACCCCGTCCAGCCGCACGGAAGGCTCGGCGGCCTCCTCCGGGGACGGCGAAGCGGCGCGCTCCGCAGCCACCGCCGGACCCGAAGCCCGCACCGGCGCCCCCGCCCGCACAGCAGGCACCAGATCCGCGGCGCCACTACCGCCACCGGCAGCGGCACCGACGCCGGACGCCGGCAGCGCCGGTGCCGTGGACGACGCCTCTATGGCAAGCAGCCGCCGCCCCTCCAGGGCGCTGGCCCGCTCCGTCTCGGCGGTCGCGTACCGCCGCAGGAGCGCGGCGTGTTCGTTGCGCAGCGCGGCCAGCTCGGCCCGCTTGGCGCGCAGCTTCGTCTCCAGCTTGCCCCGCAGCTCGCGGGACTCCTCGAGGTCCGACTCGGCCTCGGCTATCCGTTCCTCGTAACGCCACTCGTCGCTCGCCCGCGCGCGCGTGAGCTCGGCGACGCGCTTGCCCGCCGCCTGGTCCCAGCGGCGCATGACGACCGAACCGACGACGGCAGCGGCGGCCGCGGCCGCGACGAGCCCGCGGAGCACGACCGGTTCCGCGAACATCCAGGCGCCGCCGGCGCAGAGAACGGAAACACCGGCGACCGCCGAAGGGGGAAGCAGCCTGTGCAGGGGTGGGGAATGGCGGTGACGTCCACGTGGCATGGCCAGAAACTTACCGCGCGTAGACGAAGTCTGGTGCCCTGCCCGCCAAAAAGCAGGTGCCACATCGGTAACTCGCCACAACTCCCCATCCTTCCTCCGCTTTGCCCGAGCGGCCGACTTCCGCTTCACCATCGGAGCCACCCGGGCGATTCCTTGATCAACTTCCGATCAGGCCCTTCGACTCCAGATACTCCCGCGCGACATCCGCTTCCTTCTGACGCTCCTCGTCGACCTTCCGGTTGAGTTCGATGAGGTCTTCCGTCGTGAGCGTCTTGGTCAGCTTCGCGAGCGCGTCGGCTATCTCCTTGCCGCCCGCTTCCTCGGCGTTGACGACGGGAAGGATGTTGTCCGCGTTCTGGAGCTTCTTGTCGTCCTCAAGGATCACGAGGTCGTAGTTCTTCAGCGTCGCGTCGGTCGTCGTGGTCAGCACCAGCTGGTCCGTGCCGTTCTTCACGGCCTGCTTGGACTGCGTGGTCCCGACGCCCTTGGGGTCGATTCCGGCGACATCGATCCCGTACTTCTTCTTCAGGCCGGGCGCGCAGAACGGCCGCGACTCGCATTCGTCGCCCGCCGCGATCGTGACCTCCTCGCCCGACCTGCCGAGATCCGACAGCGTCTTGAGCTTGTGCTTCTCGGCGTATTCCTTGGAGACCGCGAACGCGTTCTGGTCGACCGCCTCGCCCGCCGGGAGCACCTTCAAGCCCTGCGGCTTCGCGAGCTTCTCCAAGGCGCGCACCGTGGCGTCGAGATCACTGGAGGCGACGGCCTCGGCCTTCGGGCCGTTCTTCTCCAGGTTGAGGAATTCCGCGAGCGTCGCCGCGTATTCGGGCGCGACGTCGATGGAGCCCTTCCTCAGTTCGGGCTTGTAGATCTCGCGGTTCTGCACGGTCTTGACCTGCGTGTCATATCCGGCTTCCGCGAGAACGCCCGCGTACAGCTCGGCGAGGACCTTCTGCTCGGTGAAGCGCGCCGAACCCACCACGAGTGAGCCCTTCTTGCCGTCACCCACCTTGTCCGAGCCCTTGCCCTCGCTCTCCAGGCTCTCCCCGCCGCACGCGGCGAGCCCCGCGGTCAGCGCCACGACGGCCGCGGCCGCCCCTGCCATCCGTCGCGCGCGACGCGTTGTGCTGTTCATCGGTGAACCACCATTTCGAAAGAGAATGACGACAGAACTCACGGGGCCGGACGCGCACCTGGAAGACGACCAGGACTCACCGCACCGCACCGCCCGACCGCCGCATCGGGTCGAAGACGCGCCCCGCCACCACCAGGACCCCCTCCACCAGCAGGGCGAGCAGCGCGACCAGGAAGGCGCCCGCGACCACTTGGGGGGTGTTCTGGAGGTTGAACCCGGCGGTAATGATCCGGCCGAGACCGCCCTCGCCCGCCATCGCGGCGAGCGTGGCCGTCGCGACGACCTGCACCCCTGCGGACCGGACGCCGGTCATGATCAGCGGATACGCGAGTGGCAGCTCGACCCGCGCGAACAGCTGTCCGCCGCTCATGCCCATCCCGCGCGCGGCCTCCACCACCGCCCGGTCCACCTCGCGCATCCCCAGGTAGGCGTTGGTCAGCAGCGGCGGCACGGCGAAGAGGACCAGCGCGATCAGCGTCGGCGCGTCGCCGTGCTCACCGAGCGGGGTGAGCGTGAGCAGGATCAGCAGGGCCAGCGTGGGCACCGCCCGACCGACGTTGGAGATATTGACCGCGAGCGCCCCGCCCTTGCCGATGTGGCCGAGCCAGAGCGCGAGCGGCAGCGCGATCAGGCAGGCGACGGCGAGGCAGACCCCGCTGAAGTACAGGTGTTCGGCCAGGCGGTGCCACACCCCCTTCTCGCCCTGCCAGTTGGCGCCCGTGGTCAGCCAGTCGTACGCACCCGTGATCGCGTTCATACCGGCTCAGCCACCTTGGCCACGGCCGCCGCGCGCCCGGTGCGGCTCGTGCGTATGCGAGGGGCCCTCGTCCAGGGCGTCAGCCACCGCTGGAGGGCGAGCAGCAACAGGTCGGCGACGACGGCGAGCAGGACGCACAGCACGGATGCCGTGAGCACCTGGGCCTTGAAGGTCGTGTCGAGGCCGTCGAGGATCAGGGTGCCGAGGCCGCCGTAGTCCACGATGGCGCCGACCGTCGTCAGGGCGACCGTGGAGACCGTGGTGATGCGGACGCCGGCCAGCAAGGCCGGGAGCGCGAGCGGCAGTTCCACCTCCCACAGGAGCCTGAGCGGGCCGTACCCCATCCCCTTGGCGGCGTCCCTGGCCTCGTCGGGGACGGCCTGGAGCCCGGCCAGGATGTTCCGCACGAGGACCGTGAGGGAGTACAGCACCAGGCCCGTGACGACCAGCGAGGCGGAGAGTCCGAAGAACGGCAGGAGCAGCGAGAACATCGCGAGCGAGGGCACCGAGTACAGCACGGTCGTCACGCCGAGGATCGGTCCCGCCAGGAAGCGCCACCGCCGCGCGAGGAGCGCGAGCGACAGGGAGACGGCGAGGCCGATCGCCACCGAGGCGAGCGTGATCCCGATGTGCTGAAGGGTCGCGTCGGTCAACTCCTGGCTGCGCGTGCGGAGGTACTCCCCGCAGATCCAGTCGTTCGTCACCAGACAGTTCTGCTCGGCCACGCGGCCACACCTCCCCCGAATCCCCGGACGTATGCCGCACACACGTCCCCCCGTGTCTGGCGACCCTAACGCGCGGCACTGACAATCGCCGAGAGCCGTTGTACGGCCGCAACATGGCCGTGCACGGCCGCAACAGGGCCGTCACACGCGGCCCTCCACCGCCCACCGCCGTCCGTCACAATGGGGAAGCATGATCCGGTTCGAGCACGTGACCAAGCGCTACGCGGACGGCACCACGGCCGTCGACGACCTGTCCTTCGAGGTCGCCGAGGGTGAACTGGTCACCCTCGTCGGCCCGTCGGGATGCGGCAAGACGACCACGATGAAGATGGTGAACCGGCTCATCGAGCCGAGCGAGGGCCGGATATTCGTGGACGGCGACGACATAGCGGCGACCGACCCGGTCCAGCTGCGGCGCCGCATCGGCTACGTCATCCAGCAGGTCGGCCTCTTCCCGCACAAGACCGTCCTGGAGAACACGGCGACCGTCCCGCACCTCCTCGGTGTCAAGCGCGGCAAGGCCCGCGAGCGCGCCGCCGAACTCCTGGACCTGGTCGGCCTCGATCCGTCCGTCTTCGGCGACCGCTACCCCGAGCAGCTCTCGGGCGGCCAGCGCCAGCGCGTCGGCGTGGCCCGCGCCCTGGCGGCCGATCCGCCGGTGCTCCTCATGGACGAGCCGTTCGGCGCGGTCGACCCCGTGGTGCGCGAGCACCTCCAGAACGAGTTCCTGCGCCTCCAGCAGGCCGTGCGCAAGACCGTGTTGTTCGTCACGCACGACATCGAGGAGGCGGTCCGCCTCGGCGACCGCATCGCGGTCTACGGCCAGGGCCGCATCGAGCAGTTCGACACCCCCTCGACGGTCCTCGGCGCCCCCGCGAACGGGTACGTGGCCGACTTCGTCGGCGCGGACCGCGGCCTGAAGCGGCTCTCGGTGACCCCGATCGAGGAGGGCGACCTCGAACAGCCGCCGGTGGTGCACCTCGACGACACGCTGCCCAAGAAGCTCGACGCCCCCTGGGCCGTCGTCCTGGACGGCGAGAACAACCTGCACGGCTGGATCTCCGCCGAGCACGCGCGCGTGGGCGGCGGCACGGTCCGCGCGCACGCCCGCCGCATGGAGGCCTGGCTCCCGGTCGGGGCGAGCCTGAAGCAGGCGTTCGCGACGATGCTCCAGCACGACGCGGGCTGGATCGCGGTCATCGACAAGGACAGCGAGGGCCGCTTCCTGGGAGTGCTGACACCGGCCCGGCTGCACGAGGCGCTGCGCCGCTCGACGGCGGCGGACGCGCGGGACATCGCGCGGGCGGAGGTCGAACTGGAGACGGTCGCGGCCATCGGCTCCGACTGACAACCGGGCGGCCATCGGCTCGGGCTGACAACCGGGCGGTCATCGGCTCGGACTGACCCCGGCCGCATCCGCCGAAAAGAGCGGCTCAAAAGAAGCGGCTCAGTTGTCGTCGAGCCGCCCGCTCATCCACTGGAGGGTGGCGGGGATCTCCCTGCGCCAGGTGTTGAAGTTGTGCCCGCCGCTTTCCAGTGTGATCGACGACACGCGCGTGGGCTTCTTCACCTTGTCGATGAACTTCAGGGTGTCCTGGTAGTTGTCCTCGCCCTTCTTGCTGCTGGTGACCAGGAGGGAGGTCTTGGGCGCCGGCTTGTGGTCGAGGTACCACATCAGATCGGCCTCCCGCCGCAGCTGCTCGTCGCCGTGGAAGAGGTCGCCGGTGGTGACGTCGATGGGCGCCTTGTAGTACGCCGACAGGCCCGCCGCGGCGCCGTACTGACCGGGGTGGTGCAGGGCGAACTTCAGGGCGCAGTAGCCGCCCGTGGAGTCGCCGATGACGCCCCAGTTCCGGGCCTTGGTGCCTACCCGGTAGTGCTGCGAGATGGCGCCGGGCAGGTCCTTGGCGAAGAACGTCTCCGCCTGCGGGCCGTCGGGGACGTCCACGCACTCCGTGTCGCGCGGCGGCGCCACGGTCGGCCGCAGCATGATCAGGATCATCGGCTGCATCTTGCCCTCGGCGGACAGCCTGTGGGCGGTCTGCGGGTAGTGCAGCCCTTTGATGAGCGCCTCGGCGGTGCCCGGGTAGCCGGTGAGGACCACGGCCGCGGGGAAGGTGCGGTTGCGGTAGAACGACTGGAAGTACTCGGGCGGCAGGTAGACGTAGGCGGGTGAGCCTATGCGCGACTCCTTCCCGCCGATCTCGATCTTCTGGATCTGTCCGCCGGTGGCGGGACGGCCGCCACCGGGCACGTTCACGGTCTTGGTGTCGACGACCTTGACGGGCCCTGCTCCTTTGGCCGGATCGTGGTCCACCACGATGCCGGGGGTCGTCTCCTGGCCGAAGAGGTCGGCCCAGGTGGCGTAGAAGCCGAAGGCCTGGTTGGCCGCGAGGCCCACCGATGCGAAGATCGTCACCTGAGTGGCGAGGAGCAGGCCGACGCGGCCCGTGATCGCCTTCCAGGAGCGGCGGGCGAGCCGCGGCCAGAGCCAGATGGTGCCGAAGAAGAGCAGTACGGCCAGCAAGACCGCAAGGGCGAGGACCTTGTTGCTCGTGAGACCCATGGGGTTTTCCTGCCTGCGCTTTCTACTACCGTTGCCTCGGGCTTACCGCGGCGGGACCGGAACAGGGCTGTGACCTTGCCGGCACGTGCCGAAAGCCTTGCCTGCGCTTTTCCAGCGGTTTCCGGTCGGGAATGAACCCGTTTCCCCGAAGGACCGTCCTAGAGGACGCAATGGTGCCGGATGCCGTTTTGGCACCGGATTCAAGCTCTCTCGCAGAACTACGGGATGCGATGTCTGTCAGGATAGATGGCGAAATGTCGGGTGGGGTTCCGGGGAGTGAGGACCGCCACCGCGACGGCCGCCTCCACCGGATACTGCGCGGTCCGCGACCCGAGGCCGTGCCGACCCTCGTCGCCAGAGCCTGCACGCTCGTAGGTCTGCTGAACGTCGCGGCGGGTGTCTTCCCCCGCTTCCGCTACAGCCGCATGCACGCCATCGCCGAGGTGCTGCCCGGCGCGCTCGGCCCGTTCGCGGCCGCACTCGCGCTCAGCTCCGGCATCCTCCTGCTCCTGCTCGCGCACGGTCTGCGGCGCCACAAGCGGCGGGCCTGGCGGGCCGCCGTGGTGCTGCTGCCCGCAGGCGCTGTGGCGCAGTTCGCGTACCGTCACTCGGTGATCGGTGTCCTGATCTCGCTCGCGCTCCTCGCGCTGCTGCTGCGTCATCGTAGTGAGTTCACGGCCCTGCCCGATCCGCGCAGCCGCTGGCGGGCGCTGGCCAACTTCGTCCTCCTCGGTGCCGGATCGATCCTGCTGGGCCTCGTGATCGTCAGCGTCCACCCTGGCAAGGTCATCGGGGACCCCAGCATCACGGAGCGCCTGGAGCACGTCCTCTACGGCCTCTTCGGCTTCGAGGGCCCCGTCGCGTACTACGGGAACACGTCCTGGACCGTCGGTTTCTCCCTCGGCGCCCTCGGCATGCTCACCGCCCTCACCACGATCTACCTGGCCTTCCGCCCGGAGCACCCGGCCGCGCGCCTCACCGAGGACGACGAGACCAAGCTGCGCGCCCTGCTCGACAAACACGGCGCCCGCGACTCGCTCGGCCACTTCGCGCTCCGCCGCGACAAGGGCGTCGTCTTCTCCCCCAGCGGCAAGGCCGCCGTCACCTACCGCGTCGTCTCCGGAGTGATGCTCGCCAGCGGCGACCCGATCGGCGACGTCGAGGCCTGGCCCGGCGCCATCGAGCGCTTCATGGACGAGGCGAAGGCCCACTCCTGGACGCCCGCCGTCATGGGCTGCTCCGAGACAGGCGGCGAGGTCTGGACCCGCGAGACCGGCCTGGACGCCCTGGAGCTGGGCGACGAGGCGGTGGTGGACGTCGCGGATTTCTCCCTGTCCGGGCGTGCGATGCGCAACGTACGCCAGATGGTCAAGCGGATCGAGCGCAATGGCTACGAGACGCGCGTGCGGCGCATCCGTGACCTCGGTGAGCAGGAGCTGACCAGGATCCAGCGCGCCGCCGACGACTGGCGCGGCACCGACACCGAGCGCGGCTTCTCCATGGCGCTCGGCCGCATCGGTGACCCGAACGACGGCGACTGTCTGATCGCCACCGCCCACAAGGCCGACGAGGCCCCGGGGCCCTACGGCGACCTGAAGGCTGTCCTCCACTTCGTCCCGTGGGGCAAGGACGGCGTCTCCCTGGACCTCATGCGCCGCGACCGTTCCGCCGATCCCGGCATGAACGAACTGCTCATCGTGGCCGCCCTCCAGGCCGCCCCGAAGCTCGGCATCGCGCGCGTGTCCCTCAACTTCGCGATGTTCCGCGCGGCCCTCGCCCGCGGCGAGAAGATCGGCGCGGGCCCGGTGCTGCGCGCCTGGCGGGGCCTGCTGGTCTTCCTCTCCCGCTGGTTCCAGATCGAGTCCCTGTACAAGTTCAACGCGAAGTTCCGCCCCCGCTGGGAGCCCCGCTTCGTCGTCTACCGCTCCAGCAAGGACCTGCCGCGCATCGGCTTCGCCGCCATGCAGGCGGAGGGCTTCGTGACCCTCGCGCTGCCCCGCTTCCTGCGCAGGGGCACCCCGCAGCGCCGTCCCTGCCCGCACCGGACCACGGAACGCGAGATGCAGGCGGCGTAACCCGGCGCCGTCCGGGCCTACGCTGGAGGCATGAGTACGTTGAGCGGGCGGGGATCGGTCCAGGGGCTGCCGGAGTGGGACCGCTGCGCGGTCATGGGCGTCGTGAACGTCACGCCCGACTCCTTCTCCGACGGCGGCCGCTGGTTCGACACCACGGCTGCCGTGAAGCACGGCGTCGACCTGGTCGCCCAGGGCGCCGACCTGGTGGACGTCGGCGGCGAGTCGACCCGCCCCGGTGCCACCCGGGTGGACGAGGACGAGGAGCTCAAGCGCGTCGTCCCCGTGGTGCGGGGCCTGGCCTCCGAGGGCGTCACCGTCTCCGTGGACACCATGCGCGCCACTGTCGCCGAGCAGGCGCTCGCCGCGGGCGCCGTCCTCGTCAACGACGTCAGCGGCGGCCTCGCCGACCCCCGTATGGTCCCCGCGGTCGCCGCCGCCGGTGCCCCCTTCGTCGTCATGCACTGGCGGGGCTTCCTCACCGACATCCACGCCAAGCCCGTGTACGAGGACGTGGTCTCCGAAGTCGTCGGCGAGCTCCACGCGCGCGTGGCGGCCGCCATCGAGGGCGGCATCGCCCCCGAGCGCGTCATCGTCGACCCCGGCCTCGGCTTCTCCAAGGAGGCCGAGCACGACCTGGCGCTCCTGGCCCGCCTGGACCGGCTGCGCGAACTGGGCCACCCCGTGCTGGTCGCCGCCTCCCGCAAGCGGTTCCTCGGCCGGGTCCTCGCGGGCCCCGAGGGCGCCCCGCCGCCGGCCCGCGAACGCGACGCCGCCACCGCGGCGGTCTCGGCGATCGCCGCCCACCAGGGCGCCTGGGCGGTCCGTGTGCACGAGGTGCGGGCGACGGCTGACGCCGTGCGCGTCGCCCAGGCCGTGACGGACGCCGCGGGCGGCCACCGGTGACCGGGGCACGCACCGACGTCGAGCAGGTGGAACTCGCCAATACGGCCTTCTACGAAGCACTGGAGCGCGGTGACTTCGACGAGGTCTCCGACCTGTGGCTGGACTCCGAGGCCGACGAGGTCACCGGCGATGACGACGACCGCACGGACGAGAGTGTGGACGGGACCGCCGACGGAGACGCGATCTCCTGCGTCCACCCCGGCTGGCCGGTCCTCACCGGCCGCGGCGAGGTCCTCAGGTCGTACGCGCTGATCATGGCGAACACCGAGTACATCCAGTTCTTCCTGACCGACCTGAAGGTCGGCGTGGCCGGTGACACGGCCGTGGTGACGTGCACCGAGAACATCCTCAGCGGGGGTCCGCCCCCGGAGGGCGGCGGCGAGCTCGGCCCGCTCGTGGGCCAGCTCGTGGTCGCCACGAATGTGTTCCGCCGCACACCCGACGGCTGGAAGCTGTGGTCCCACCACGCCTCGCCCGTCCTGGCCGAAACCGACGACGACGAGGGTGACGAGACCCCCTCCTGAGTGGGTAGGGGGCGGAAGAAGAGCCGGATCGAGTGGGACCGCGGGGCCGCCGGGCCCCCTCGGAAGGCCCCGCGGGCGAGCACTGTCGGTGCTCGCAGGTAGATTCGATCGAGGCTGGTGTGCCGACCGCACTCGGTACAGGCCTGCCGATACCGACGATTGCAGGAGTGATTCGCGTGGATCGTGTCGCGCTGCGCGGCCTCAAGGCCCGCGGGCACCACGGTGTCTATCCGCGGGAGCGCGAAGAAGGCCAGACCTTCATCGTGGACCTGGTTCTCGGCCTGGACACGCGAGCGGCCGCGGCCGACGACGACCTGGCGAAGACCGTGCACTACGGCGTCGTGGCCGAAGAGGTCGTGGCCGTCGTCGAGGGCGAACCGGTCGATCTGATCGAGACCCTCGCCGAGCGCATCGCCCAGACGTGTCTGAAGCACGAGGGGGTCCTGGAGGTCGAGGTGTGCGTGCACAAGCCGGACGCCCCGATCACCGTGCCCTTCGACGACGTGACCGTCACCATCACCCGGAGCCGAGTATGACTGCGCCCTTCAAAGCGGGTCAGAGCGACCCCACCGTCCAGCCGGTGCCCACCTCCGTGGTCGAGCAGGTGGACGCCGCGGATACCACCCTGTCCAACCCCAAGCGGGCCGTGATCTCCCTCGGCAGCAACCTCGGCAACCGTCTGGAGACCCTCCAGGGCGCCATCGACGCCCTGGAGGACACGCCGGGCCTGCGGGTCAAGGCGGTCTCTCCGGTGTACGAGACCGAGCCGTGGGGCGTCGACCCCGGCACCCAGCCCTCGTACTTCAACGCCGTCGTGGTGGTGAAGACCACCCTGCCGCCCTCCTCCCTCCTGGAGCGCGCGCAGGCCGTCGAGGAGGCCTTCCACCGCGTCCGTGACGAGCGCTGGGGCCCGCGCACGATCGACGTGGACATCGTGGCGTACGCCGACGTGGTCTCCGACGACCCGGCGCTCACCCTGCCCCACCCGCGCGCGCACGAACGTGCCTTCGTCCTCGCCCCCTGGCACGACGTCGAGCCCGAGGCCGAGCTGGCCGGCCGCGGCGCGGTGGCCGAGCTGCTCGCCGCCGTCACCCGCGACGGCGTCGCGCCCCGCCCCGACCTGGAACTCCGGCTGCCCGAATAGTCGTTAGGGTCTAACGGGCCGGTACGAGGATGAGGGTGCCGCCGATCCGTACGAGGATGAAGGCAACGAAGGGTCACTCGTGAAGCAACTGCGCATCAGGACACTGGCCGGCCTCTTCGTCGTGGCCGGAGTGCTGTCCTGGTCGGGCGCCCGCCTGTGGGACTCCGTCGGCACGCTGCCCCGGGTCCCGCTGGCCGCGCCCATCGTGCTCGCGGTGATCGCCGTCGTGCTCCTGTCCACGGCGCTCTCGCTGCGCTCGCGCCTGCGGGCCCAGCGTGAGCGCCGGCCCGGCGCGAAGGGCGTCGATCCGATGATGGCCGCCCGCGCCGTCGTCTTCGGCCAGGCCAGCGCCCTGGTCGCGGCGCTCGTGGCGGGAATGTACGGCGGCGCGGGCGCCTTCCTGCTCGAATTCCTCGACATCCCCGGCCGCCGCGACCAGGCGATCTACGCCGGCCTATCGGTCCTGATGGGCATCGCGGTAGTAGCGGCCGCCCTCTTCCTCGAGCGGGTCTGCAAGCTCCCCGAGGACGACGACGAGGACGGCCAGGCGGCTCCGGCGTAGACGGTCACCACTGCTGCCGGGTCAGGTGACCGCTGATCAGGAAGCTGGGGCGGGGGTCGAGCTGAAACCCGTAGAGGGTGTAGGGCTTGTCCCCTGATGCGCGCCGGCGCACTTCGCGAACTTGAGTCCACGCCGACTCCCGTAGCTGTGCCGGGTGCTGCTCCGGCCTGAACGTCCCGCGTGCAGGCCAGTTATCGGTCACGATGAGCTTCGACGCCCTCCCATCCGTTCGAGGAGTGAATCTTGCCCCGACGATCTTGGCGAGTTCAGCGAGGAAGGGAACGTTGGCACTGATGAGCACGCGCCCGGCCCACCTGTTGATCGCGTAGCCGTCGCCGTCCATATAGCCGTCCAGGAAGCCCTGAAGGGTCTCCATGTCCCGTAACACCACGCGCGGGAACCCCTGCCGCATGTGGTGGGCGTCCCCGCCGACGTACTGCCTCATCAGATCCGCGAGGTACGACGAGACCACGCGGACCCGAAAGCCGGGAACTTCACGCCGTAAGTAGCCAGAGGGCCGCGACACCGACTCCAGCCGAGCTTGCAGGCCTGTGGCGGCGGCCAGGCAACGCAGATACCGCTCAGCGAACCCTTCATCGTTGACGACCAACGACACGTAGTTCGTACCGACAGTGCCATCCGAGCAGGTGGCGCCGATCATGTACCCGAACTCATAGCCCGGTCTGATCGTGAGGCGTGACCGGCACAACTTGCGAGCCGGAGTCCAGGCGAGCACCGTGCCTACGGCATCGCGTGCGTGAACCCACCCGTCGGGTGTCCCAAGCATCTGATCCGCCGCAGCAGTGAACGTCCCACCGTCCGTCACGACGTCAACGACGTCCCGGACCTTGACGGTGGCCACCCCAGTGACAGTCGTGTGCACAGTACGCTCGCCGTCCAGCGTCCAGAGCTTGGTTCCCACCTGAACGTCACACGCACGCCGCCGCCCGCCCACGGCATTCACTGGCTGCCTACTGGGCAGTCCGTACCCCATCATGAGCCCTTCGATCAGCCGTCGATCTCACTGATTCAGGACCGTAGAGGGAAGCACTGACAATCGGGCTAGCGGGCGATGATCAGACTCATCGCCTCATTGCGCGTCGCGGGATCGCGCAGCTGACCGCGGACCGCTGAGGTGATCGTCTTTGCGCCGGGCTTGCGGATGCCGCGCATCGACATGCACATGTGCTCGCACTCCACGACCACGATGACGCCGCGCGGTTCCAGGATCTCCATCAGCGAATCCGCTATCTGCGTCGTCATCCGCTCCTGCACCTGGGGACGCCGGGCATAAACATCCACAAGTCGGGCGAGCTTCGAGAGCCCCGTGATCTTTCCGCTGGTGGCAGGGATGTAACCCACGTGCGCGACACCCCGAAACGGGACCAGGTGATGTTCGCAGCATGAGGTGACCTCGATGTCCTTCACCAAGATCATCTCGTCGTGCCCGAGGTCGAACGTGGTCGTCAGCACGTCCTCCGGCTTCTGCCACAGCCCGGAGAATATTTCCCGGTACGCCCGCGCCACTCGTGCCGGAGTCTCCAGGAGGCCCTCCCGGTCGGGGTCCTCCCCCACGGCGATCAGTAGTTCACGCACGGCGTTCTCGGCCCGCTTCTCGTCGAACTCGCCGATCGAGCCCTCGCCGTCCAGGGTCACCGGGTCGGTCATGTTGTGCCTCGTTCCTGTGCGTCTCACGCGGGCGTACGAAAATGCCGCGCCCCCCAGGCTAAAACCAGGGGGACGCGGCAATCATTCCGGGCCTGCTGAGACGCGCGGTCAGCTCTCGGGGCGGTCCTCCGGGGCCACCTCGATGGGCTGCTCCGTGCTGCCGGCGGTCACCGCGGGGGTGGAGGCGCCGTTCGCACCGTTCGTCAGTGACAGCTCCTTGGGGGAGAGCACCGGCGGGCGGGTCGAGGGAGTGCGCCGCGAGGAGCCGGTCCACGCCGGGCGGGCCGGGCGCTTCACGATGCCGGCGAAGATCTCGGCGATCTGCTCCTTGCCGAGGGTCTCCTTCTCCAGGAGCTGGAGGACCAGGTTGTCGAGGATGTCGCGGTTCTCGACGAGGATCTCCCACGCCTCGTTGTGCGCGGTCTCGATGAGCTTCTTGACCTCTTCGTCGACCAGCGCGGCGACCTCTTCCGAGTAGTCCCGCTGGTGCGCCATCTCGCGCCCGAGGAACGGCTCGGTGTTGTCCCCGCCGAACTTGATCGCGCCGAGACGCTCGGTCATGCCGTACTGCGTGACCATCGCGCGCGCGGTGGCCGTGGCCTTCTCGATGTCGTTCGCCGCGCCCGTCGTCGGGTCGTGGAAGACGAGCTCCTCGGCCGCGCGCCCACCCAGCATGTACGCGAGCTGGTCGAGCATCTCGTTGCGCGTCGTGGAGTACTTGTCCTCTTCGGGCAGGACCATGGTGTAACCCAGGGCCCGGCCGCGGGACAGGATCGTGATCTTGTGGACCGGGTCCGAGTTCGGCGAGGCCGCCGCGACCAGGGCGTGTCCGCCCTCGTGGTACGCGGTGATCTTCTTTTCCTTGTCGGACATGATCCGGGTCCGCTTCTGCGGGCCCGCCACCACGCGGTCGATGGCCTCGTCCAGCGCGTGGTTGTCGATCAGCTTCTTGTCGCCGCGCGCCGTCAGGAGCGCCGCTTCGTTCAGCACGTTCGACAGGTCGGCGCCGGTGAAGCCGGGGGTCCGGCGGGCCACCGCGCCCAGGTCGACGTCCGGGGCGACCGGCTTGCCCTTCTGGTGGACCTTGAGGATCTCCAGACGGCCCTGCATGTCCGGGCGGTCGACGGCGATCTGCCGGTCGAAGCGGCCCGGGCGCAGGAGCGCCGGGTCGAGGATGTCGGGGCGGTTCGTGGCGGCGATCAGGATGACGCCGCCCTTCACGTCGAAGCCGTCCATCTCGACGAGCAGCTGGTTCAGCGTCTGCTCGCGCTCGTCGTGGCCACCGCCGAGGCCGGCGCCGCGGTGGCGGCCGACCGCGTCGATCTCGTCGACGAAGACGATCGCCGGGGCGTTCGCCTTGGCCTGCTCGAAGAGGTCACGGACACGGGAGGCACCGACACCGACGAACATCTCGACGAAGTCGGAACCGGAGATCGAGTAGAACGGCACCCCGGCCTCACCGGCGACGGCGCGCGCGAGGAGCGTCTTGCCGGTACCGGGCGGGCCGTAGAGGAGGACGCCCTTGGGGATCTTGGCGCCGACGGCCTGGAACTTCGCCGGCTCCTGGAGGAACTCCTTGATCTCGTGGAGCTCCTCGACGGCTTCGTCCGAACCCGCCACATCGGAGAAGGTCGTCTTCGGGGTGTCCTTGGTGATGAGCTTGGCCTTGGACTTCCCGAAGTTCATGACCCGGGAGCCGCCGCCCTGCATCTGATTCATCAGGAACAGGAAGACGACGACGATGAGGACGAAGGGGAGGAGGGAGAGCAGGATGCCGACGAAGGGGTTCTGCTTCGACGGGGAGACGGTGTAACCGTCCGGGATGTCCTTGCTCTCGTACTTGGTCTGCAGCGAATTGGCGAGGGCGACGCCCTGGTCGCCGATGTAGCTCGCCTGGATCTTGCTGCTGCCCTTGACCTTCTGGCCGTCCTTGAGCTCGACCTTGATGATCTGCTCGTCACCGGTGGTGAGCTTGGCGGACTCGACCTTGTCGTCGTTGATCGCCTGAACGACCTGACCGGTGTCAACCGTCTTGTAGCCACCGGACGAGCCGACGACCTGCATCAACACGACCACGGCAAGGACGGCCAGCACGATCCACATGACTGGCCCACGGAAGTATCGCTTCACGTCCATCCATACGGAGCGATGACGCCCCGTCCCTCCTGCCATAGTGAGTTTGATAAAGACTGTTCTTCGGACGGTACCCCAGCATTGTGACCCGAAGCCGCACGGGACGGCTGGCAAACCCGTCTTCGCAGGGTTCAACGGCGGGAAACGGGTGAGGGTTCCCCGCCGCCTCGGGCAGTCCTACGAAACGTCAGCCGCCGTAGACGTGCGGGGCCAGCGTTCCGACGAAGGGGAGGTTGCGGTACTTCTCCGCGAAGTCCAGGCCGTAGCCCACGACGAACTCGTTGGGGATGTCGAAGCCGATCCACTTCACGTCGATCGCGACCTTCGCCGCCTCCGGCTTGCGCAGCAGCGTGCACACCTCAAGGGAGGCGGGCTCGCGCGAGCCGAGGTTGGACAGCAGCCAGGACAGCGTCAGACCGGAGTCGATGATGTCCTCGACGATCAGGACGTGCTTGCCCTTGATGTCGGTGTCCAGGTCCTTGAGGATCCGGACCACGCCGGAGGACTGAGTGCCCGCGCCGTACGACGACACGGCCATCCAGTCCATCGTGACGGGGGTGGACAGCGCGCGCGCCAGGTCCGCCATGACCATCACGGCGCCCTTGAGGACACCGACGATCAGCAGGTCCTTGCCCGCGTACTCCGCGTCGACCTTCGCTGCCAGCTCGGCCAGCTTCGCGTCGATCTCTTCCTTGGTGATGAGCACCGACTTGAGGTCGGTGCCCATGTCTTTCGCGTCCACCCGCATCACTTTCGGTCGTCCCACCGGCCGACCGGCCCGCGATGAGCACGGGCCTCACGTCAGCCTTGCCGGATCACCAGTCTGCCACCCTGGCGCCGGGCCACGACTTTGCCCGGGAGATTGATGGCTCCCTGGCCGCGCCAACCGGTGATCAGACGGTCGACCTCTTCGATGTGCCGGGCGAAGAGCGACCCGGCGGGCGCCCCGGCCTCGATGGCGGCCCTGCGCACGATGCGGCGGCGTACGGCGGGCGGCAGGGCGTAGAGCTTGGCGCACTCCAGGAGGCCCGCGTCGTCCCGGACGGTGGCCTCGGCCCGGGCGGCCCATGCGTCGAGGGCGTCGGCGTCGTCACGGGAGAGCTGGGCCGTGCGGGCGAGGGCTTCGACGACGCCCTTGCCGAGGGCCTTCTCCAGGGCGGGCAGGCCCTCGTGGCGCAGCCGGGAGCGGGTGTAGGCGGGATCGGCGTTGTGCGGGTCGTCCCAGACCGGCAGCGACTGGACCATGCACGCCTTGCGGGCGGTCTGGCGGTCGATGCGCAGGAAGGGTCGGCGGTAACGGCCGGCGACCCCCGAGGTCGCGGCCATTCCGGACAGGGAGCGGATTCCGGAGCCACGGGCGAGGCCGAGCAGGACGGTCTCCGCCTGGTCGTCGCGGGTGTGGCCGAGCAGGACGGCGGCCGCCGAATGCCGTGCGGCGGCGGCATCCAGGGCTGCGTAGCGGGCGTCGCGGGCGGCGGCCTCCGGGCCGCCGGACCGGCCGACCCGGACGGCGACGGACTCGACCGGTTCGAGGCCGAGGGCGGTCATGCGGACGACGACCTCGGCGGCGCGCAGGTCGGATCCTGGCTGTAGTCCGTGGTCGACGGTGACACCGCCGGCGCGGATGCCGAGCCGGGGCGCTTCGAAGGCGAGGGCGGAGGCGAGCGCCATGGAGTCGGCGCCGCCGGAGCAGGCGACCAGCACGAGCGGCTGGGGGGGCTGCTCGTGTGGGCGGGGGGCGTTCTCGGAGCTGCGCTGTACGTCGGTCAGTACGTCGTGGAGTACGCGGCGGACCGCCAGGCGTATCGCCGCGACCGCAGGATGGGGACCCATGTCCGGTTCCCTTCATGAAGTTCGGGGGTGAGCCTCGGACCAATCACTCAGGACCCACTCCGGAGACCGAGTCTGGTCGACCGGACCAGACATCGATATCCCGAGCGTTTAGTCACTCAGAGTGTGTCGATGGTGACAGAACCGAGCCGTTCCCCGAGCATCGCACGCCTACCCCTCGCCCACGGTCCCTCGGACGGGTGATTGCTGGGGCGTTCTCCTGCCGTCGGCCGCATCCGGTCCCTCAGTCTCCCTTACGGTGCACCCTCGCGACCCAGTCCGCCGGTTTGGCGATCTCCGCCTTCGTGGGCAGCGTGTTCGGCGAAGTCCACACGCGGTTGAAGCCGTCCATCCCGACCTCCTGCACGACCGCGCGCACGAATCGCTCGCCGTCCCGGTATTGGCGCAATTTCGCGTCGAGCCCGAGGAGCTTGCGCAGCGCCTGGTCGAGGCGGCTGGCGCCGCGGGCCCTGCGCTCCTTGAACTTCTCGCGGATCTCCTCGACGGAGGGCACCACGTCGGGGCCGACGCCGTCCATCACGAAGTCCGCGTGGCCTTCCAGGAGGGACATCACGGCGGTGAGGCGGGCGAGGATCTCGCGCTGGGCGGGGGTCTGCACGAGCTCGACGATGGAGCGGCCTCCGTCGTCACCCTCCCCCTCCTCCCCTTCGGGGCGGCCACCGGCGAACGACTGGGCGGCCTCCCTGATGCGCTCAAGGACCGTCATCGGGTCGACCTCGGTCTCGCCGAGGAACGACTGGATCTCGCCTTCGAGGTGGTCGCGCAGCCAGGGGACGGCGGTGAACTGGGTGCGGTGCGTCTCCTCGTGGAGGCAGACCCAGAGGCGGAAGTCGTGGGGGTCCACGTCCAGTTCCCGCTCGACGTGCACGATGTTCGGGGCGACGAGGAGGAGCCTGCCGCCGCCGTTCGCCCCGGCGGGGAGGGCTCGGGTGGCCGGGGCGAAGGTCTCGTACTGGCCGAGGACGCGGGAGGCGAGGAACGACAGGAGCATGCCGAGCTCGACGCCGGTGACCTTGCCGCCGACCGCGCCGAGGACCGCGCCGCCGGGGCCGCCGCCGCGCTTGTCCTGCATCTTGTCCAGGAGGGGCTTGAGGATCTCCCGGAAGCCGGCCACGTTCGCCCGGATCCAGCCTGCTCTGTCGACGACGAGGACGGGGGTGTCGTGGGTGTCCTCCGTGCCCATGCCCGTGAAGGAGCGGACGTGTTCCTCCGAGGACTTGGCGTGTCGACGGAGCTCCGCGACGACGGCTCGCGCCTCGTCCTTGCTCACTTCTGGGCCCGGCCGCACGAGTCGGGTCGCGGTCGCCACCGCGAGATTCCAGTCGACCATCTCCGCACCACCGATGCTCGTCATGCGTCAACGGTACGTGCTCGGCCCCTCTGGTGGAGGGGGTTGACCCCCAGGTTGCCCTGGGGCGGCCCCTAGGGGGCGTGGCCTCGGTGACCGGGTGCGGGGCGTCTGTGGCTTGTCGCGCAGTTCCCCGCGCCCCTGACGGGGCGGGTCTCGGGTCTCGTCTGCGGGCCGTCCGTGGCTTGTCGCGCAGTTCCCCGCGCCCCTGACGGGGCGCCTCTTACGGGGGCGATCAGCGGCAGCCGCAGTTGGCCAGGGTGGAGGCCATGTGGTCCAGGGAGGACTGGGCCGCTCGGGGGTCCGTGGTGCCTGTGGTCATGAAGGCGAAGAGGAGGAGGCGGCCGTCGGCGTCGACCACCGTGCCGGCGAGGGTGTTCACGCCCGTGAGTGTGCCGGTCTTGGCGCGGACGACGCCCGTGCCCGGGGATTCCTTCGGGTAGCGGTCGACCAGCGTGCCGGTGAAGCCCGCGACGGGCAGGCCCGTCACCACGGGGCGCAGCTCGGGGTGGCCCGGGTCGGCGGCGCGGTCAAGGAGCGCGGCGAGCAGTTCGGCGGAGATCCGGTCGGCGCGGTCGAGGCCGCTGCCGTCGGCGATCTCGGCGTCCGAGACCGGCAGCTTCAGCTCGGCCAGCTCGGCGCGGACCGCGTCGCCCGCGCCGTCGAAGCTGGCGGGTTCCTTCGCCGCGAGGGCCGTCTGGCGGGCCAGGGCCTCGGCGATGTCGTTGTCGCTGTGGGTCAGCATCCGCTCGACCAGGGTGGACAGGGGCGGCGACTGGACCTCGGCGAGGGACGCGGCGCGGTCGGACGCCTTGGTCGGGCCGGGCTCGCCCTGCGTCGCGATGCCGTGGTCCTTGAGGAAGCCCGCGAACTTCTTCGCCGCGTCACCCGCCGGGTCGCCCGAGCGCGGCGCCGGCCCGCTGGTGGAGTCGTCGAGGCGGCCCTCGTCGGCCATCAGGGCGCTGACCGGGGTGATGTTCTCGTTCGGGCCGATGGGGTGCTGCGGCGGCCCGGAGTACAGCGAGGTGTCGTAGGAGAGCCGCACCTCGTCGATGTCGCGGTCCTTCAGCGCGCGGGCGGTGTCCTTCGCCAGGGTGCGCAGATTCGCGGCGGTGTCGGTGTAGCGGCCGTCCTTGCGGGCGGTCAGCGTGGGGTCACCGCCGCCGATCAGGACGAGGTCCTTCGAGTCCGGTTCCACGACCGTCCTGGTCGTGATGCGGTGGTCCGGGCCCGCCGCGGAGAGCGCGGCGACCGCCGTCGCGAGCTTGATGGTCGACGCGGGCGTCAGCTCCTCCCCCGCCCCCTTGTCGTAGACCCGCTTGCCGGAGACCGCGTCCAGCACGACCGCCGAGCGCTTCGGGCCGAGCGCCGGGTCCTTCAGGAGCGGATCCAGTACGTCCGCGAGAGCGCGGTCCGTGGGCCGCGGCGCCGTCCCCGCGGGCGCGCCGAGCCCGGCGAGCACCGCGGGGGCGCTCGGAGCCGCCTCTGGGCCCTGTCCCGACGTACGACCTTCGTGATCTGCGCCACCCCCGGCCTCCTGAGCGGCGGCCCACTCCCGCTCGGCCGTACGCTGACCGGAGGAGTCCCAAGGGCCGGCCGCGGCCACCGCCCCGGCCGAGATCACCAGGCCGAAGGCGGCGGCACCCGCCGTGAGCTGCCAGGTCTTGAGCTTCCCCGAGAACCGGGAAAGCTCGATGGCGGAAGGCTTTGCCAGCTGTCGCATCAGCTGTCGAGGCCGCTGCCAAGGTCTGAGCTCCGGCACGACGACCAGCCCCTTTCGCGATCACACATCTGCGTGAGGGACACTTAATCACCCGAAGTATGTGCTGATCATGGAGGAGCCACCCGTGGAGTTCGACGTCACCATCGAGATTCCGAAGGGTTCGCGGAACAAGTACGAGGTGGACCACGAGACCGGCCGGATCCGTCTGGACCGTCGCCTCTTCACTTCGACCAGCTACCCCGCGGACTACGGCTTCGTCGAGAACACCCTCGGCGAGGACGGTGACCCGCTGGACGCCCTGGTCATCCTGGACGAGCCGACCTTCCCCGGCTGCCTCATCAAGTGCCGCGCCATCGGCATGTTCCGCATGACCGACGAGGCGGGCGGCGACGACAAGCTGCTCTGCGTCCCGGCCTCGGACCCGCGTGTGGAGCACCTGCGTGACATCCACCACGTCTCCGAGTTCGACCGCCTGGAGATCCAGCACTTCTTCGAGGTCTACAAGGACCTTGAGCCCGGCAAGTCCGTCGAGGGCGCCGACTGGGTCGGCCGCGCGGACGCCGAGGCCGAGATCGAGAAGTCGTACAAGCGCTTCGAGGCGCAGGGCGGCCACTGAGCCTCCCGCCCCGTACGGGCCGCGCGATCCGGGACCCCCGGGCCGCGCGGCCCGTTCGTGTATTTGTGCCCATACTGGCCATACGGAGGGTGCGCACGAGTCGTATGAGAAGTGAGGGCAGTAGTGGCCGAGCATGAGGCCGAGGACCGAAAGCCTCAGTCGGACGAGGCCCGCAGCGCGTTCGCGCAGCCCAGCGGGGTGGCGCCGCAGCCGGCGGCTCCCGAGGACGAGTCACAGACCACCTCCGAGTTCGCCATCCCCGACGGTCTCGCCGCCCCGGCCCCGGCGACGGCGCAGGAGCCCGAGAAGTCGGCGTTCTCCACGCCGCACACCTACAGCGCCCGCAACGCCCCGCAGGCCTTCACGCCCGCGCACGGCGTCCCCCTGGTGAAGCTCACCAAGGAGGCGCCCTGGCAGGACCAGATGCGCACGATGCTGCGGATGCCGGTCACCGAGCGGCCCGCCACCGAGCCGGCGCAGAAGCACGAGGACGAGGCCGGGCCCGCCGTGCCGCGCGTGCTCGACCTGACGCTGCGTATCGGGGAGCTGCTGCTCGCGGGCGGTGAGGGCGCCGAGGACGTCGAGGCGGCGATGTTCGCCGTCTGCCGCTCCTACGGCCTCGACCGGTGCGAGCCGAACGTGACGTTCACGCTCCTGTCGATCTCCCATCAGCCGTCCCTGGTGGACGACCCCGTCACGGCCTCCCGGACGGTACGCCGCCGGGGCACCGACTACACCCGGCTCGCGGCGGTCTTCCACCTGGTGGACGACATCAGCGACCCGGAGATCGAGGTCTCCCTGGAGGAGGCCTACCGCCGCCTCGCGGGGATCCGCCGTAACCGTCACCCCTACCCGGGCTGGGCCCTCACGGCGGCCAGCGGACTCCTCGCGGGCTCCGCGTCCGTCCTGGTGGGCGGTGGCGCGCTGGTCTTCGTGGTGGCCGCTGTCGGCGCGATGCTCGGCGACCGGCTGGCGTGGCTGTGCGCGGGGCGCGGGCTGCCCGAGTTCTACCAGTTCGTGGGAGCCGCGATGCCGCCCGCCGCGATGGGCGTCGCGCTGAGCTTCGCGCACACCGAGGCGACGATGGCGTCCGCCGTCATCACCGGTGGGCTCTTCGCGCTGATCCCGGGGCGGGCCCTGGTGGCGGGCGTGCAGGACGGCCTGACCGGCTACTACATCACCGCGGCCGCGCGCCTGCTCGAAGTGATGTATCTGATCGTGGGCATCGTCTGCGGTGTGCTGCTGGTGCTCTCGCTCGGCGTCATGCTGGACGCGACGAACCTGACGCCGGAGACGGAGTTCGGGGTGTCGTCGACGCGTCCGGTCATCCAGATACTGGCGTCGATGGCGCTGAGTCTCGCCTTCGCGATACTGCTCCAGCAGGAGCGCAACACGGTCCTGATCGTGACGCTCAACGGCGGCATCGCCTGGGTGATGTTCGGCGCCCTGGCGCACACCCCGCTGGAGCTGTCGCCCGTCGCCGCGACGGCCGTGGCGGCCGGTCTCGTGGGGCTGTTCGGCCAGCTCTTCTCGCGCTACCGGTTCGCGTCCTCACTGCCGTACGTGACGGCGGCGATCGGGCCGCTGCTGCCCGGCAGCGCGACGTACTTCGGGCTGCTCGCCCTGGCGCAGAACGACCTCAACACCGGCATCAACTCGCTCACCAAGGCGGTCGCCACGGCGCTGGCCATCGCGATCGGCGTGAACCTGGGGAGCGAGGTCTCCCGACTGATCATGAAGGTGCCGGGCGCGGCCTCGGCGGCGAACCGCCGGGCGGCGAAGCGGACCAGAGGCTTCTGACCGCCCCTGGCCCCTCAGGTGGGCTACCGCTTGGCGTGGCGGCCGCGCGGCGCCGCGGGGGCGCCCTCGGCCAGTGCCGCCTTCTTGGACTTGCCGCGCGCCCGCAGGAACTCGATGGCGATCGGCACCACCGAGATGAGGACGATCAGGATCAGGATCGCCTCGATGTTCTTGTGGACGAAGTCGATGTTCCCGAGCCAGGCGCCGAGCAGGGTGACGCCCGCGCCCCACAGGATGCCGCCGATGATGTTGAACGTGATGAACGAGCGGTACCGCATGCCGGAGACGCCGGCGATGATCGGCGTGAACGTACGGACGATCGGGACGAAGCGGGCCAGGACCAGCGACTTGGGGCCGTACTTCTCGAAGAACTCGTGGGCCTTGACCACGTTCTCCTGCTTGAACAGCTTGGAGTCCGGGCGGTTGAACAGCGCCGGGCCGACCTTCTTGCCGAAGAGGTAGCCCGCCTGGTCGCCGAGGATCGCGGCGAGGCAGATCAGTACGCAGGCCAGCCACAGGGGCGTGTCCAGCTTGTGCGTGGTGATCAGCAGGCCCGTCGTGAACAGCAGCGAGTCACCGGGCAGGAAGAAACCGATCAGCAGGCCCGACTCGGCGAAGACGATCACCAGCAGGCCCCAGAGGCCGAACTGGTTGAGCAGGTAATCCGGATCCAGCCAGCTTGGTCCGAGCGCAAGCGTCGTCACGGTTCCGGGCTCCTGAGGGTGAGGGGGCGGTGCGGCGGCAGGTGCAGCCGACCAAAGTTATCAACGTGGGGCGGCACGGCCAGGTTCCACGGTCCAACTAGGCAGCATAGTAAGGGGCGCTCTCCCCCCGAGAACGCTGTGAACGCTGTGAACGCTGTGAACGCTCCTTACCGGCCCCCACCCCGTACTGATCAGCTGTTGCGCACCGCGTTCGCGAGGATCGCGTCCCGCATGAACACCGCGAGCCCGGGCCGGATGGCCTCGTAGAAGGCGGTGAACCGCTCGTCGGCGACGTACATCTCGCCGAGGCAGGTGTGCGTCTCGTACGCGCACTCGTAGTGGTGCCGGGAGATGAAGAGGCGGTGCTCCTCGGCGCCGTCCATCGCCTCCGGGGAGTCGGCCGCGCATCCCTGGGCGAGCAGGTCCCCCATGCGGGCGTGGACCGCCGCGAACTCGTCGTTGATCCGCTTCCAGTCGTCCTTGGTGTACGACGCGGACCTGCGCTGTGACTCGCGGTAGGCCTCGGTGTCGCCCCAGCGCCGCTCGACCTCCTCCGCGTACTGCTCGGGGTCGTGGTCCCCGAAGACCTCGAACTTCTCCTCGGGCGTGAGGTTGATGCCCATCTTCTTCGCCTCCATGGCGGTCTCGACGGCGGCGGCCATCTCCTGGAGCCGGGCGATCCGGGCGGTCAGCAGCTCGTGCTGGCGGCGCAGGTGCGCGCGCGGGTCCGCCTCCGGGTCGTCCAGGAGGGACGCCACCTCGTCGAGGGGGAAGCCGAGCTCTCGGTAGAACAGGATCTGCTGGAGCCGGTCGAGGTCGGCGTCGGTGTAGCGCCGGTGACCCGCGTGGCTGCGCTCGCCGGGCACGAGCAGGCCGATCTCGTCGTAGTGGTGCAGTGTGCGCACCGTCACTCCGGCGAAACCGGCGACCTGTCCCACGGAGTAGTTCATGGCTTCCGCCCTCCTTCTCGGTACGCGGATCAGCCTGCGTCCTCACGTCGCGTGAGGTGCAAGCCCGGACCGGGATCGCGGCTCAGCCTCGGTCGCCCGCGTGCGGCTCGCCCGCCGCGAAGGGGTTCTCCTCGCCGTCGGCGAGCACGCCGACGAACGGCTCGCCCTCGCCCGCGAAGGTGTAGGCGCCGCCCTCGATGCGCTCGATGAGGCCCCGCGCCCACTCCATGCCACCGTCGGCGGTGTGCACCCAGTAGTTCATGATCTCGCCGATGTGACCGAGCTGCCCGGGGCCCTCCTCGGGCGTGTAGTACTCCGTGACGGATGTGCGCCACGCCTCGATCGCCCGCACCCGCCCCTTGAGCAGCGCGACCGCCTCGTCTCGCGGCAGGTCCACGATGAAGCCGAGGGCGGACGTGAGCATGTCGGGCCGCTGGTCGTACGTGGCGAGGGCCTCGCGGAGCAGCGTGAAGAACTCCCCGGTGCCCTTCTCCGTGATCTCGTACTCGGTGCGCGGGGGCCCGCCCACGGTGGAGGGCGCGGTCTCGTGGGCGAGCAGGAAGCCCTGCTTGGCCAGCTGTTTCAGCGCGTGGTAGATCGAGCCGGGCTTGGCGTTGGACCACTCGTGGGCGCCCCAGTACTCCAGGTCGTTGCGGACCTGGTAGCCGTGGGCGCGGCCGTGCTGGCGCACGGCCCCGAGAACCAGTAGCCGGATCGCTGACATTTACCGCGCCCTTCCGCTAGCCCCCCAGTCATCAATTTTGACTAGGGTATCCCTGCTCCAGCGCCACGAGCTCGAAAGCCGTCTTTCCGTCCAGGGACTCCCGGATGATGTCGGCGTGGCCCGCGTGCCGCCCGATCTCCTCGACGAGGTGCAGCATCAGCCAGCGCATCGACACCTCCCCGTCCTTGGGGAACCAGGGCGCGTCGGGCAGCGGGAAGGTGTCGTCGAGGCTCGGCACGGCGCGGATGAACTCCTCGACCTCGCGGGCGACGCTGTCCCAGAAGGCCAGCGTCCCGGTGAGCGTCTCGCCCTCCACGAGGCGGAAGCTGTCGCCGTAGTTGTCCTGGGTACGCGCCCTCTCGTTCGGCTTCCGCTGGGCCATGCGCAGCCAGTTCAGCTCCATCTCGGCGACGTGCTTCACGAGGCCGGACAGGGAGAGCGCGCTGGCGCTCGGCCGCCGGGCGGCCTGCTCGTCGCTGAGGCCGAGCACCGCGCGGCGCAGGCCGCCACGCTGGGCCTCGACGAAGGCGAGGAGCGCGCCGCGCTCGTCGCCGCGGGCTTCGGCACTGACGTGGGTGACCATGGTGTCCGCCTTCTCTGGGGGCTCTGGGGGTGAGGGTCCGCCTGCTCCGGCTTCCCCCGACACCTCAAACGCTACGGACCCTTGCGGTCAGGTTCTGTCCGCAAGGGTCCGCGAGAACCGGCGAAGGGTGGAAGCCGGCGAAGGGTGGAAGAGGAAGTCAGAACGGGAAGCGGGAGCGCCCGTACTGCACCGAGATCCACTTCTGCGTGGTGAAGACGTCCACCGTCGACTCGCCGTTCAGCCTGCCGACGCCGGAGCTCTTCTCGCCGCCGAACGGCACGATCGCCTCGTCGTGGACCGTGCCGTCGTTGACGTGGATCATGCCGGTCCGCACGCGCTTGGCGATCCGCACACCACGCTCGATGTCGGCCGTGTGCACCGCGCCGCTCAGGCCGTACGGGGTGTCGTTGGCGATCCGCACCGCCTCGTCCTCGCCGTCGAAGGGCAGGATCAGGGCCACGGGGCCGAAGATCTCCTGGCCGAGGACCGGGGAGTCGGCGGGCAGGCCCGTCAGGACGGAGGGGGCGACGACGTTGCCCTCGGTGCTGCCGTGCAGGAGGGCGGTCGCTCCCGCGGCGACGGCCTGCTCGACGACGGCCGAGACGGCGTCCGCCTGCGAGGAGTTGATGAGCGGGCCGATGTGGGTGCCGGGCTCGGCCGGGTCGCCGACCTTGAGCGAGGCTGCCTTGGCGACGAACTTCTCGGTGAACTCCGCCTCCACCGACCGGTCGACGAGGATGCGGTTGGCGGCCATGCAGACCTGGCCCTGGTGCACGAAGCGGCTGAAGACCGCCGCGTCCACGGCGTAGTCGATGTCGGCGTCGTCCAGGACGATCAGCGCGCTGTTGCCGCCCAGTTCCAGGACCGAGCGCTTGAAGTGCGAGGCGCAGACGGTGGCGACGTGCCGGCCCACGCGGTCGGAGCCGGTGAAGGAGATGAGGCTCGGCACCGGGTGCTCGATCAGGGCGTCGCCTATCTCGGCTATGTCCGTGATGACCACGTTGAGCAGCCCGCCCGGCAGTCCGGCGTCCTCGAACACCTTGGCCACCAGGCTGCCGCCGAGCACCGGCGAGTTCTGGTGGGGCTTGAGGACGACCGCGTTGCCGAGGGCGAGGGCCGGGGCGACGGACTTGATCGACAGCAGGAACGGGAAGTTGAACGGGCTGATGACACCGACGACGCCCACGGGGACGCGGTACAGGCGGTTCTCCTTGCCGTCCTCCGGAGAGGGCAGGAGCCGCCCCTCGGCGCGCAGCGCGAGGTGCACGGCCTCGCGCAGGAACTCCTTGGTGAGGTGGATCTCGAAGGCCGCCTTGAGCCGGGTGCCGCCCAGCTCGGCGATGATCGCCTCGGTGATCTCCTCCTCACGGTCCTCGATGATCCGCAGGGCGCGCTCGAAGACGCCGCGCCGGGCGTAGGGGTTGGTGTCGGCCCACTCCCGCTGCGCGCGCTCGGCGGCGCGGTAGGCCTGGTCGACCTCGTCGGCGGTGGCGACGGTGATGGACGCCAGCTTCTCGCCGTTGTACGGGTTGAAGTCGATGATGTCCCAGGAGCCCGATCCGGCCTTCCACTCCCCGTCGATGTACTGGTGAGCCAGATCAGTGAAGAAGGACATGAGACGGACCCCTTGCCGTGACAGCGGACGGAAGCAGGCATCCGAACCGGTGGCAGACACCTGAGGTCACGTCATAGTACTGACGTTTCAGGTGAGTTGAAGGAGTCCACGCAGAAGGTCGCGGCTGTCCGCCGCATCCGGACTGTCCTTGTGCAGCTGCGTCGCCACCCGCTCGTACTGGGCGACCTCTTCCGCCTTGTCGAGATAGAGCGCGCCGGTGAGCTGCTCCACGTACACGACGTCGGAGAGATCGGACTCCGGGAAGCTCAGCATCGTGAAGGCGCCGCTCTCGCCCGCGTGGCCGCCGAAGCTGAACGGCATCACCTGGAGCGTGACGTTCGGCCGCTCGGAGATGTCGATCAGGTGCTGGATCTGACCGCGCATCACTTCCCGGTCGCCGTACGGGCGTCGGAGCGCCGCCTCGTCCAGGACGCAGTGGAAGCGGGGCGCGTGTTCGGAGGCGAGGAGCTTCTGCCGCTCCAGGCGCAGTGCGACGCGCCGGTCGATCTCGGCCTTGCTCGCGCCCTTCATGCCGCGCGCGACGACCGCGTGGGCATACGCCTCGGTCTGCAACAGGCCGTTGACGAACTGGACTTCATAGACGCGGATCAGCGATGCCGCGCCCTCCAGACCGATGTACGTCTGGAACCAGCCCGGCAGGACGTCGGAGTAACTGTGCCACCAGCCCGTGAGGTTGGCCTCCTTGGCGAGCGAGAGAAGTGCGCCGCGCTCGGCCTCGTCCGTGACGCCGTACAGCGTGAGTAGGTCCTCGACATCCCTGGACTTGAAGCTCACCCGTCCCAACTCCATGCGGCTGATCTTCGACTCGGAGGCGCGGATCGAGTAGCCGGCCGCTTCGCGGGTGATGCCCCGGGATTCCCTCAGGCGCCTCAGCTGCGAGCCGAGCAGGATGCGCCGTACCACCGAGCCACTCGACTCCCCTGCGGTCACTTCGCTCAATCCTCCCCATCGACTGGAAGCCAGCAGTCTGCCATTAAACGCTCCGGGCCGTACACGTCCGGTTACAGAAAGGGAAAGCCTCCGAAAGCCGTTCACAAGAAGTCTCAAGAAGTATGGGGAAGAAATGGGCAAGAAGTGGCACGGGAGCGGCCAAGTCCGGCGCGTGCACGTGCATCTGCCCTTGCATCTGCTGTGCGCATTCGGAACCATGGTCCGCGCGCCACTGCTGTACCGACCGTGTACCACCCGCACCATCGGCGACCGACCGCGCCACCGCTCCATCGCTATGTACCGCGAAACCGGGGAGTGCCTCGCATGGGGACGAATGGATCGACCATGCTCGAGCCGTTGAGGCAGGGGCTTCCTCCACTCGACCCCTCGGCGGTCTCCAGCGCGGCGTCCGTCGCTCTTCCCGCCCGCTACGAAGCGGTGGGCAGCGCACGGAAGTTCACCCGCAAGACGCTCGGGCAGTGGGATCTGGACGAGCGCTTCGACGACATAGCGCTGGTCGTCTCCGAACTCGTCACCAACGCCCTGCGGCACGCCCTGCCCGCCGACACCCCACGCGAGCAGCCGGAGCCGCCCGTGCGGCTCCATCTGATGCGCTGGGCGTCCCGTCTGGTGTGCGCGGTGCGCGACCCCAGCGACGAGAGCCCGGTCGCGCGCGACACCGACGACGACTTCTCCGCGGAGTCGGGCCGGGGCCTGTTCCTGGTGGAGTCCTTCAGCGACGGCTGGGGCTGGCACCCGCTCGCCGGCGCGGTACGCGGCAAGGTGGTCTGGGCGCTGTTCCAGCTGCGCTGAGCGGGGCAGGCAGGGCAGGCGGGGAGCAGAAGGCCTGGTGGGCGGGGGTGTACTAACCGCCTATGAGATGGTCGAACTCCCCGTCCTTCATCCCCAGCAGCATCGCCTCTATCTCGGCGCGCGTATAGACGAGCGCCGGGCCGTCAGGAAAGCGCGAATTGCGCACGGCGACGTCGCCGCCGGGCAGCTTCGCGAACTCCACGCAGGACCCCTGCGAGTTGCTGTGTCTGCTCTTCTGCCAGACCACCCCGTGAAGCTCCGTGGCCGCCATGCCGTTAAACGCGTGGTGCACAGATCGCTCCCCGGTGGTGCAGTGCCTGTAGTGGCTCTAGATGCAGTGGTCAACTGTCCCGGATCATAGCTGTGTTCACATGCCGATGCATGGGCAGATGCACGTGCACGCGGGGTGGTGCCTTGATTACAGCCTTGCCTAGACACAGACGCACACCGCGCCGGATGTGTTCCGTCCGGTGACGGAAAACAGCGGCGCGGTGTGCGGCGGGGGGAGGGGAATTCGCTGTGGACCGCGGCTCAGCGCGGAGAGCCGTACGGCAACAGCGCCATCTCGCGGGCATTCTTGATCGCGGCGGCGATCTGCCGCTGCTGCTGCGCCGTCACACGCGTCACGCGACGGCTGCGGATCTTGCCCCGGTCCGAGATGAACTTCCGGAGCAAATCGGTGTCCTTGTAGTCGATGTAGGTGATGCCTGCCTGGTCCAAGGGGTTGGGGCGGGGCTTCTGCGGGCGGGCGGTGGACTTGCGGGGGGACAAGGTCAGACCTCCAGGAGGGTGTCGAAGGCGGGCGGCAGGTTCTTCCAGGCGTCGCGCCCGGCGGCGTACTCCTCGTCGGTCAGCAGGCAGGACTCAAGCACCTCTTCGAGACCCGAGCGGTCCAGGCCGGGCGAGGTGAACACCAGGTGGTTGCAGCAGTCGCCGTGCTCCGGATGCCAGTCGAGGGCGGCGGCCGCGCGGCGCACCGGCGGCACCATCTCCCATGCGGCGTCCGGCAGCGAGGCCAGCCAGGGCCCGGCGGACTCCACGCAGAGCGCGCCGCCCGCCGCGTCCCAGCCGAGCAGGGTGTCCGGATGGTCGGCGAGCCAGAACCGGCCCCGGCTGCGGGCCGCCGCGCAGGTCAGGTCCTCCAGCGCGTCGTAGAGCCGCCCGGGGTGGAACGGCCGCTCCCGGTGCCATACGAAGGTGGAGACGCCCGAGGCGTCGGCCTCGACCGGCAGCAGCGCGCAGGACGGGTGCTGCGCCGCGGCGGCCGCCTCGACGTCGAACCCGGCCAGCACGGCGCCCGCCAGATCACCGTGGCCGATCGGGACCTGGCGGGCCGTCGGGTGGAGCTGGGCGAGCAGCGCGCGGTCCTCGTCGTCCGCCTCGGGGGAGTCGGCGACGGCGAGCACGGGGGCGTACTCGAGCTGGCGCGCCCAGGTGTCGGCGACGGTGCGCTGGTCGGTGGGGGCCGCGGCGAGCCCGGCCTCCATGAGGTCGTCGCCGTTGCCGAGGCAGGGCAGGAGCAGGGCGGGGTCCACCGCCGTGACCACACCGCTGAGCCTGAGGCCCTCGCCGCCGTGCGCGGCGATGACCTCGGCCATGGCCTTGGGCTCGACGGAGTCCCACAGCTCGACGATCGCGAGCCGGGTCAGGCCCCCGTCCGCGAGGCGCTCCAGCTCGGGCACGAGATCCTCGCGGAGCGCGCAGCACGCGCAGTCGTTGACGAGGGGGGCGTCGCCCGTGGAGAGCATGCCGGTGGTGTCGCGCACGGTGCGCACGACCGTGCCCCGCACCGCGGTCGACAGGTCGTGGTGGAGGGCGACGCTGTCGGGGACGGTGGCGAGGAGGTGCTCGACGGCCGCCCTGCGGGCGTCCGCGTGGAGCCCGCCGACGATCACGGTGTCCATCGGGCGGGCACCGTGATCGTCGTGGTTGTCGCGCTTGTCGTGCCGGTGGTCCATCAGCGCTTACCGAAGCGGCGCTCGAAGCGTTCGACGCGGCCCGCGGTGTCCATGACGCGCGCCGTCCCCGTGTAGAAGGGGTGGCTCGCGGACGACACCTCGACGTCGATGACCGGGTACGTGTGCCCGTCCTCCCACTCGACCGTCTTCGCGCTGGTGGTGGTGGAGCGGGTGAGGAAGGCGAAGCCCGCGGCCTTGTCGCGGAAGACGACGGGGGCGTACGGCGGGTGGATGTCCTTGCGCATGGCGGTCAGCGCTCCTCTCGGAAGTCGACGTGGCGGCCGGCCACGGGGTCGTACTTGCGCAGCGTGAGGCGGTCGGGGTCGTTACGGCGGTTCTTGCGGGTGACGTAGGTGTAGCCGGTTCCCGCCGTGGACCGGAGCTTGATGACGGGGCGGAGTTCGTTGCGGGCCATGTGGGTAGTATATGAAAACGACTCCCGTTTTCAATAGTGGGGGCCTCCCACCGACAGAGAGGTGCGTCACCTTGTCCGCCCACTGCCAGCTGACCGGCGCGAAGCCCGGTTTCGGCAACCACATCTCCCACTCCCACCGGCGGACCTCCCGCCGCTTCGACCCCAACGTCCAGCGCAAGCGGTACTGGCTCCCGAGCGAGGGCCGGCACGTGCGGCTGCGGCTGAGCACGAAGGGGATCAGGACCGTCGACTCCATCGGCATCGAGGCGGCCGTCGCCCGGATCCGCGCACGGGGCGGGAAGGTCTGACCGATGGCGAAGAAGAGCAAGATCGCGAAGAACGACAAGCGCCGCGAGATCGTCGCGCGGTACGCCGCGCGGCGGGCCGAGCTGAAGGAGATCATCCGCAGGCCCGGCACGAGCGACTCCGACCGGCTCGCCGCACAGCGGGAGTTGGCGCGCCAGCCACGCGACGCGAGCGCCACGCGCGTGCGCAACCGGGACAGTGTCGACGGGCGTCCGCGCGGCTACGTGGGCGCGTTCGGTCTGTCGAGGGTGAAGTTGCGTGAGCAAGCGCACGCCGGATTCCTCCCCGGTGTGCGCAAGTCCTCCTGGTAGCTTGGCGCGCGATTTCGCCGGAACCACCGGCGTGCGACAGCAGGCTCTCCAGGGGGACTTCACGTGCGTACGTACGTCCGTAAAACTCGTCGTGCCGGTCATGTCCAGCGCGTCCGGGCCGGAGCCGTCGCGGTCGGTCTGGTCGCGGCGCTCGCCGTGACCGGGTGCGGCGGTGACAGCGACGGCGGCGGCAGTGGCGATGGCGGCAGGAAGGACCGCGGTTCGTCCGGCGGGTCCGGCGGCTCGCAGGACGGCGGCTCCGGTGGCGGCGGCAGCCTGGAGGGCTCGTGGGTCTCCACGACCGGCGGGAAGCCGCTGGCTCTCGTGATCCACGAGAAGTCGGCGTCGCTGGTCGGCGAGGACGTGATGTGCAGCGGCACCGCGGGCGACGGCACGATCACTCTCAAGTGCCCGCAGGGGAACAGTGACCGCACGACCGGACGCGTCGAGTCCGTGGACGCCAAGTCGTTGAAGGTCGCCTGGGAGGGCGCCGGCAAGGACGAGTTCCTGAAGACGGACGGCGGCAAGCTGCCCGAGGGGCTGCCCACGGACATGCCGACGGATCTGCCGACGGATCTCCCCACCGATCTGCCCACGGACCTGTCCACGGATCTGCCGCAGCCCTGACGGCGCACCGCACCGCTTTGGCGGGAGTCAGCGGGCCGGGGGACCTTCTTGGTCGCCCGGCCCGTTCGACGTCTCGGAACCGTCCACGAGCATCGGGGGCGGCGCCGTGTCGAGAGCGTCGGTGAGTTCTTCGAGGGTGTCGAGGAGCAGCCCGGCCCCCCTGCGTACGACGCGGTCGGGGACGCCCTCGCCGTCCCACTCCGCCAGGGCCGTGCGGACCGCGTCCCACTGCGGCAGGCGGCGTTCACGCACCGCCTTCGCGCCCTGTTCCGTCGACTTGCGCAGCGCCTCGGCGAGGCGGGCCGCCGCGGGGACGGGGGTGGCGTCGCGCTCCGGCAGGTGCGCCTCCATCAGCATGGCCACGCGGCCCAGCTGGGCGAGGGCCCGCTCCGCGTCGGCGGCCGCGGCGCGGGACAGGCCGCGGTGGCGCACCGGCTCGTTCTTGGCACGGTCCGTCGCCTCGTGCCAGGCGACGCGGGCGTCCCGCGCGGCGAGCAGGGCCTGGCGGACGTCGGGGCAGGCCTTGCCCGCCGGGTGCGCGTAGTGGTCGACGACGGCGGCGGCGTAACGGCCGTCGGCGACCAGCCAGTCCGCGAGGCGGGTGCGCAGGCGCGGGGTCTCCCAGGCGGGGTACAGGGCGTACGCGATCATCGCGAGGACGCCGCCGAGGAGCGTGAGGATGACGCGTTCCGGGACGGTCTGCGTCCACTGCTGGCCGCTCATGCCGAGCAGGAACACGACGTACGCCGACACGCAGGCCTGGGCCGCGACCTGGCCGGTGCGCATGAGCAGGTACATCAGTCCGGCGCAGAGCACGGCGAGCGCGGCGGACAGGCCGGTGCCGGGGTGGGCCAGCTGGACCAGGGCCGTGGCGAGCGCGACGCCGACCAGGGTGCCGCCGAAGCGGGCCACGGCGCGGGAGTACGTCTGGGAGAAGTCCGGCCGCATGATCATGACCGCCGCCATGGGCGCCCAGTAGCCGTGCCCGAACGGCAGCCAGGTCCCGAGCAGATACCCGGCGGCGGCCACCGCCGTGACCCGGATCGCGTGCCGGGCGATGGGTGACTCGTGGCGCAGGGCGGCCCGCATGGCGCGCAGGGCGGAGGGGACGAGTGCGGGCAGGGAGGGCCGCAGGAGGGGGTTCTGCGGGACGTATGGCGTCGCCTTGTCGTGGGCCGGGGTGTCCTGGGTGCTGCCCGCCGTCTCCAGTACGTCGTGCAGGAGCGCGCCGAGGCGGGTCGCCGCGCGGTAGGCCGGGCCCGTCAGGACGGCGCCCGTGTCGGGGGTCTTGAGGGTGGCCATGGCCGCCGGCGGCACGCGCACCGGCTCGCCGTGGCGGATCGCGCGGGCGGCGGCGTCCAGGACCGCGCCCGCCGCCGCGAGGATCTCGCGCACCCGGTCGCGTTCCGTGCCCTCGGGTGGGACGCCGACCGCCGGGTCGGCGAGGGAGGCGAGGACCGGGCGGATGCGTTCGGCGATGCCCCGTGCGCCGTGCAGTTCGCGGGGGCGGCGGCGGGCCTGGCGCGGGGTGATCGTCGCCGCGGCGCGGGCCGCCATCAGGGGCTCGGGGTCGAAGGGGGCCACGGGGTCGTGGCGGAGCCTGCGGGCGTAGTCCGCCTCGGCGGCCAGGGCGTCGGCGAGGGCGTCGCGGTGGGCGCCCCATCTGCGGACCGGGAAGAGGATCACCAGGGCCGCCTGGACGCAGCCGCCGGCCACCATCATCGCCGCGTGGACCGCCGCGGCGGCGACCGAGGTCGGGATGGTGACCGTCACCAGCATGATCGCGACGTTGGACGAGGCGATGATGCCGACGGTCGGGCCCGCGGCCCAGCTCAGGCCCGACAGGAACGTCCACAGGGAGAGCAGGGCCAGGAAGAGCAGCAGGTGGGAGCCGGTGAGGTAGCCGAGGAAGGTGGAGAGGGCGAGGCTCGTGCCGGAGGCGAGCGCCAGCTCCGGGCGGGGCCGCCAGCTGCGCTGGAAGGTGGCGATGGCCGCCTGGAAGGCGCCGAAGGCCGAGCTCGCGGCCACCGCCGGGCCGAAGACGGTGAGGCTGACGCCGATGACGATGGCGAGGCCGGCGGCGCCGCGGGCGGCCACGAGGGGTTCGAGGCGTTTGCGTTCGACGGTCAGGCCTGAACGCGCTGTCACTTTCAGCGCTCGGAGCCAGGTCACTCTGTGATGATACGGGGGATCGTGTGATGGTACGGGGCGTTCTGTGCCGATACGGCGGGGTAGGAGGGCGGCATATCGGCACACGGGTCACGGCACGCTCAGCGCGACCGTGGGGTGCAGGCGGGCGGCGCGAACCGCCGGGTAGAGGCCCGCGGTCACGCCGATGAGCAGCGTCGCGCCGAAGCCCGCCGTCAGGGACCAGGGCGGGACCACCGGTGTCCAGCCCTGGGCGAGGGCGAAGCCGTAGGTCGCCGCCGTGCCGAGCACCGCGCCCGCCGCGCCGCCGAGCGCCGACAGGAGCAGGGACTCCGTCAGGAACTGGAGGCGGATCGCGTTCCTCGTGGCGCCCAGCGCGCGCCGCAGGCCGATCTCCGCGCGGCGTTCGAGTACCGAGATCACCATGGTGTTGGCGACGCCGACGCCGCCGACCAGGAGCGCCACCGCGCCGAGACCCAGCATCAGCGTCGTCAGGCCCTTGTCGGCCGCCGCGCTCGCGGCCAGCGCGTCCGAGGGACGGGAGACCTTCACGGAACCCTCGGAGCCGGGGCTGACCGTGCGGGCCAGGACCTCGCGTACGTCCTCGACGGCGGCGTCGGACGAGCGCTCGAAGACCGTGGTGGGGTGGCCGTCGAAGTCGAAGTACTTCTCCGCCGCCGGGAAGCCCACGAGCGCGACGCGGTCGAGGTTCGGGACCAGTTCGACGGGGTCCAGGATGCCCACGACGACCACGTACTCGTCGTCCATCATGATCTTCTCGCCCGGGACCGTGACGCCGAGGCGGTCCGCCGCGACCGCGCCGAGGACCGTCACGGGCAGCCGCTCACTGACCTCGGTGAGCCAACCGCCCCGGGCGACGCTCGCGTTCAGGGCCTCCAGCAGGTCGGTGCGGGCGGCCTGGGTCGTCACGCCTGCCGTCCGCTCCTCGGGGACCACGTCGCTGCGGCGGATGCGGGCGTCGACGTCCGCCGTCGCCGTGGCGTGCCGGACCGGCCCGATGCGCTCCACCATCGCCACCGCCTCCTTGGGGAGCCGGACCTCCTGGCCGAGGGGGTCCTTGCCGGCCTCGGCGGTCAGGAGGTTCGTGCCGAGCCGGTCGAGCTTCGCCCTCAGGTCGGATTTGCTGGACTGGGAGAGGCCGACGACGGCGACCATCGTGGCGATGCCGATCGCGATGCCGAGGGCGGACAGGACGACACGTGCGCGGCGGGCGAGCAGGCCGACGGCGCCGACGCGGAGGGTGTCCGCGAGGGAGAGCCGGGACGGCTTCAGGGTGGTGACTCCGTGGGCTCCGTGGGCGCTGTCGGTTACGTGGGTTCCGTCGGTTACGTTCATCTCGTCTCACCTGCCGTACGACGGTGTGTGCCGCTGTCGGCGGTGATCTCGCCGTCACGGAAGCGGACGCGGCGCGGCAGGGAAGCGGCTGTGTCGTGGTCGTGCGTGATCACGCAGATCGTCGTGCCCGTCCTGTTCAGCTCGTGCAGCAGGTCCATGACGACCTCCCCCGACGCCGTGTCCAGGGCGCCCGTCGGCTCGTCCGCGAGGAGCACGGACGGCTCCCCCACCAGCGCGCGGGCGATCGCCACGCGCTGCTTCTCGCCGCCGGAGAGTTCGCCCGGCCGGTGGCCGACGCGGTGCCCGAGGCGCACCCGCTCCAGGGCCTCGCGGGCGCGGGCACGGCGGGCCTTCGGGCCCACGCCCGCGTACAGCAGCCCGTCCGCGACGTTGTCGAGCGCGTCGCGGCCCGCCGCCAGGTGGAAGTGCTGGAAGACGAAGCCGATGTGGCGGGCGCGCAGGGCGGAGAGCCGGGCGTCCGACAGGGCGCCGACGTCGTGTCCCGCGACGCGGACCGTGCCCGAGGTGGGCTTGTCCAGCGTGCCGATGACGTTGAGCGCCGTCGACTTGCCGGAGCCCGACGGGCCGACGATCGCGAGGAGTTCGCCCGCGCGGACGGTGAGGGTCACCCCGCGCAGGGCGTGCACCCCGCCGGCGTACGACTTGGTGACGTCCCGCAGCTCGATGACGGGAGGTGGTGCGAGTGCGGGCGCGGCGGACTCGGTGGTCATGGGGCGGCCACCCCCACCTTCGTGCCCTCCGCGATTCCGGGGCCGCTGACCTCGATCCTGCCGTCGGCCGTCATGCCGGTCTCGACCCGGACCATGCGGGAGGTGCCGCCGCGTACGACCTGGAGGCCGTAGCCGCCGTCTTCGCCGCGCAGGGCCACCACCGCCTCCACCGGGACCGCGAGGACGCCCTTGCGGGCCTCGCTGACGAACTTCACGCTCGCCGTCGCCCGGGTGTCCTCGCCCTCGGCCGCCGTCCGGCCCGCGTCCAGGGTGACTTCGACGGTGATGGTGTCGCCGGGGCCGCTGTCCTCCCGCTCCCCGGCGGCGTCCGGCGCCGCCGTGCCGGTGACGCGGCCCGGCTCCGTCCTGCCACCGGCCAGGGTGACCTCGGCCTTCGTGCCCTTCGCGGTGAGCGAGACGTCGCCCTGGTCGAGTTCGGCGCGGACGACGGGCTTCGTGGAGGCGACCGTGAGGACCGGGTCGGCCGGGCCCACCTGGTCCGCGAGCGCCGCGTCCACCGCGGCGACCTTGACCTGGCCGGGCTGGAAGACGACGTCTCCCTTGCCGACCCGGCCCGTCGGCGTGCGGTTCAGGGACTTCTGCCACCGCTTGACGGCGGCCTCGGTCGTCCGGTCGAAGCGGGGATCCACGTACAGGCCTGCGCCATGGCCGAGGGCGACGAGGTTGCGTTCCAGCTGGAGGACGTCGCTGCCCCGGTCGCCGGCCCGCATCTCGCGGAAGGCCGGGACCGGGCCGTACAGCAGCGTCACGGGCTTGTCGTCCAGTTCGTAGAGCGCCTGGCCGCGCCGCACGGTGACGCCCTCCCGCGCGGCGACCGTGACCGTGCCCCCGACCGCCGCCTTCACCGGGCGGCGCCCCGCGAAGTCGACCTTCCCGTCGGCCGTCTTGGACCGCACGAGGTCGGTGCGGACGACGGTGGCGGTGGCGGGCGGCAGTCCGTCCGCCGCGCGTCCGGCGCCTTCGCCACCGCCGCCGATGGCGTACGCGCCGGCCCCGAGCGCCGCGACGGCCACCACGGCCGCGCCCGCCAGGAGTCCCGTACGACGGCTCATCACTGCATCCCGTCCAGGCCTTCGAGCAGCTTGTCCTCGCAGGCCTCGCGGGCTTCCTTGTACGCGGGCGAGTCGCGGTCCATCGTCGGATCGGTGGGGTCGGTCTCGCCGCCGGGCAGGACGTTGCCGCCGGACATCGTGGGGTTGCCGAACTTCGATACGCCGTTCTCCCGCATGCACTTGGCGTGCGCGAGCATCGACTCGTAGTCCTTCTGCGCGTCGCGCTCGGGCTCCAGGTTCATCGCGGCGCGCAGCTCGGGGACGCAGACGCCGTTCTTGCCGCCCTTGTACTCCTCGCCGCCGCCGTCCGGATCGACGAGCGCGTCGATCTTCGACCAGTCGAGGTAGCCGCTGAGCTTCGGGTCCGGGTAGTCCTTGAGCCCGGCCTTGCCGCGCATGCAGCGGACGTACTTCATCTGGGCGTCGAAGAAGGCGCTCTTGCCGGTGGCCGCGGGCTTCTTCTCGGCCCCGTCCTCGTTCCCGGGAGCCGACGCGACCTCGTCGGAGCTCCGCGCACCGCCCCCTCCGTCGTCCTGGCAGGCGACGGAGAGGGCGAGGACCGGGGCGGCGACGAGCGCGGCGATCCGCAGGCGGGCCGTGCCGCGCGGTGTGGTGTGGATGCTCATGGCATCACCGTCCGGCGCCCATATGGTGGCCGGTCCATGGCCACATGATGAGAACGTAACAATGCGCCGGGTCCGCCCGCCCGACGCTCCCGCCCGCCCTGATCCGCGCGGATCCTCGCCCATAATCGTCGCCATGCCCCGAGTGCCCCATGTGCTGCTGATCGAGGACGACGCGTCCGTGCGCGACGGAATGGAACTGGTGCTGCGCCGGCACGGGTACGGGGTCGACACCGCCGCCACGGGTGAGGCCGCCCTCGCCCTGCTCGCCGGGCCCGCGGGCCACACCGTCGAACTCGCCGTGCTCGACCTGATGCTGCCCGGCATGGACGGCTTCGAGGTCTGCCGGCGGATCCGCGCGAGGGGGTCGGCCGTCCCCGTCATCATGCTGACCGCGCGCGGCGACGACGGCGACATCGTGCGGGGCCTGGAGGCGGGCGCCGACGACTACGTGGTCAAGCCCGTGACCGCGCCCGTCCTGGAGGCGCGGATCCGGGCGGCGCTGCGGCGGGCCGAGCCGGTGCGGAGACGGCCCGACGAGGACACGTACGCGGGGCTCGTCATCGACCGCGCCGGGCTCACCGTCACCAAGCGCGGCACCGTCCTCGCGCTGCCGCCCACCGAACTGCGGGTCCTGCTCGAACTCTCCGCCTCACCGGGGCAGGTGTTCAGCCGCGAGCAGCTGCTGCGCTCCGTGTGGGAACACGACTTCCTCGGGGACTCGCGGCTGGTCGACGCGGCGGTCGGCCGCCTGCGCGCCAAGCTCGAGGACGTACCCGCCAAGCCGGTGTACATACAGACGGTACGGGGCTTCGGGTACCGGTTCGGGCCGGTATGAGGCTCCCGGGGGGCCGGTCCCCGCGGCCGTGGGTGCGGGGCGGTCTGCGGGTGCGGCTCGTTGTCGCCTTTGTGCTCGTCGCCCTGGTCAGCGCGGTCACGGCCACCGGGCTCGCCTACCGGGAGTCCCGCACCGCCGTTCTTGAGCGCAAACAGGACGCCGTGCGCACCGACTTCAAGAACCGTGTCGACCAGGTCGCCGCCGACCTCTCCATGCCGCCCGACGAGGTCTCCCTCACCCGCTTCGCCGTCAGCGTCGCCGACGGCCTCGGTGACGCGGTCGTCGTCGCCCGGTACCGCTCCCTGACGGTGTCCTCCGACGCCTCCGCCGACCGGTCGCTCATCACCTCCGCCCTGCGGAGGGCCGTACGCGAGCACAACCGCATGAGCCTCCAGCGGGTCGAGCGGCACGGCAGCCCCTACCTCGTGGCCGGCACGCCCGTCACCTTCGCCTCCGGGCCGCCGTCCGGCCTCGACGTCTTCGCCGTCACCTCGCTGCGCGCCGAGCAGGACGACACCGCCGCGATCCTCGACTCCGTACGGGACGGGCTCCTGCCCGTGGTGCTGCTCGCCACCGTGCTCGCGCTGCTCGCCGCGCGCACCGTGCTGCGGCCCGTACGCGAACTGGGGCGCGCCACCCGCAGACACGCCGCCGGGGACCTCGCCTCCCGGGTCGAGACGCCTCGGGGGCGGGACGAACTGGCCGAACTCGCGCGGGACTTCAACGCCACGGCGCAGGCGCTCGAAGCGTCCGTCACCGAACTGCGCGAACAGGAGGCGCGGGCACGGCGCTTCGTCGCCGACGTCTCGCACGAACTGCGTACGCCGCTCGCCGCGATGACGATGGTCGCAACCGTCCTCGACGAGGACGCCGAGCGGCTGCCGCCGGACGCGGCCCGGGCCGCCCGTACGGTCAGTGCCGAGACGGCGCGTCTGGCCCGGCTCGTCGACGACCTGATGGAGATGTCCCGCTTCGACTCGGGCGCGGCCCGCCTCACCCTCGGCGAGGTCGACCTCGCCGAGACCCTCCGGGGCACTCTCGCGCTGCGCGGCTGGACGGGGCAGGTGGAGTGCCGGCTGCCGGAGGGCGTACGGACCGTGGTCGACGCCCGGCGCATCGACGTGGTGGTCGCCAACCTCGTCGGCAACGCGCTGCGGCACGGCGCGCCGCCGGTCTCCCTCACCGCGCGGGCGGCCGGGGGCCAGGTGAGCGTCGAGGTCGCCGACCGGGGGCCCGGCCTGCCGCCCGAGGTGCTCCCCCACGTCTTCGACCGCTTCTACAAGGCGGACAGCGCCCGGACCCGGTCGGAGGGCAGCGGCCTGGGCACTGCCATCGCGCTGGAGAACGCGCGACTGCACGGCGGAACCATCGAGGTGGCGAACAGGGACGGGGGCGGGGCGGTGTTCACGTTGCGGATGCCGTGGCGGCGGGCGGGCGCGACGGACGGGGAGGCCGGGGCGTGAGGCGGGTGGTCGGGGCCGTGCTGTCCGTGCTGTCCGGGCTGTCCGTGCTCGTACTCGCCGGGTGCGGGGTGCGGCCCACCGGGGTGGTGGCCGCGGGGGATCCGGCGAGCGGGCTCACCAAGGGGCTGCGGCTGTACTTCGTCTCCGAGTCGGGCCGGCTGGAGGGCGCGCCCCGGCCGGGCCAGGAGATCCGGGAGCCTGCCCACGTCATCAAGCTGCTGATGAGCCCCTCCGACTCCGAGAAGCGTTCCGGTCTCACCACGCTGGTCTCGGGCGGGACGTGGGAGGTCACCGGCGCGGGCGACCGGCTCACGGTGCGGGTCCCCGACCGGGTGCTCGACCCGGCCTCCGTCCAGGACCGCAACCTCGCCGGGCAGTTGGTGTGCAGTCTGGCGCGGGCGCGGTCCGTCCTCGACGAGAGCGGGCGGACACGACCGGACGACGTACGGGTGACGGTGGTGTTCGTGGCGGGCGGCGGGAAGCTGGGGCCGCATGTGTGCTCGGACTTCTTGACGTAGCGCCCGGCAAGGAGGGGGTGGGGATCAAGGCAGGGCGGGGCCCCGGTCGCGGGGTGCGACGTGGGCGCGGTCGGCCGCCGCCGTGCCGTGCGCCCAGCCCTCGCCGTCCGTCGCGCCCCGCACGCGCGTGGTGGTCGTCTCGGGGAACATCCGCTCCGCGCGGTCGGTCACCGCGACATCGCGCGCCGCGAGCACGGGCAGCAGGGAGGCGGCGCTCCCCCCGGAGCCCTCGGCTGCTTCGGCAGCCTCGGCCGCTTCCCTGACCGCGTGTTCACCCGCCCGCGCCAGCCGTGCGCCGATGCGGTGCGCGTACGCCAGCAGGAAGGTCTGCCGGAACGTCTTCGTCCGCTTGCGGCCCGCCGCGCGCTGCCCCGCCTCCGCCTTCGTCATCGCCGCCGTGCCCTGCACGAGCAGGGAGGTGTAGAGCAGCTCCACGGCCTCCAGATCGGACTCGAAGCCGACGACGGTCGAGAAGCCGAACGCCTCGTTCCACACCGCCCGGCAGCGGTTCGCGGCCGCCACGGAGTCGAGCAGGATCGCCTTCGCCGTCTCGTACGGGGCGTCCACGCCGACGCGGCACGCCCCGGGGACGTCCTTCGCGTGCGTACGGGCGGCGAGCAGCGCCTCGTCGAGGGAGTGGCGCGCCATCAGCTCCTGCGCCTTCGCGGTGAGCGCCTCCGCCTCCTCCGGATAGCCGGTCGCCTCGGCCTTGGCGAGCAGCGCGCGGATGCGGGTGAGCGCGCGCGGCTCACCCTCGACGGGACCCGGCACGGTCTCACCGGGCGGCGGGCCCACCGGCTCGATGGGCGGGAGGCGCAGGAGCAGGCGGTAGAGCTGGAGGTGGGTGGTGGCGTACGAGAAGCGGTCGCGGGGCCGGGCCGGTTCCGAGCCGGCATCGAGGTCGGCGAGCTGGTCCGCCCAGCGGGGCGGCAGGTGCGCGTAGCCCCGCGTCTCGGCGAGGATCAGTTCGGCGGCCAGCCGTACGTGCGGCTCCGCCAGGTCGCGCCGGACGAGGCGTACGACGTCGGCGGGCTGCCAGCCGCCCCGCCACGCGCGGCGCAGGTACTCCTCACCCCGGCGGCGCAGCTCGGCGTCCGCGCCGGGCGCCGCCGCGAGGAGGGAGGCTCCGGTGTCCAGGCCCTCGTCGCCGTCGCCGTACAGCGCCGCCGCGAACGCGTCATCGATCACCGAATCCCTGGGGCACATGGAGCAAGGGTATGAGGCGCCGCGGACACCCCGGACGGCACGTGGGGGTAGGGCCGGCCCTACCCCCGGGACACCCCTCAGTGGTCGTGTGCGCGGGCGCGCCCGGCGGTTGGCTTGAGGGCATGAACGAGACCTCCTCTCCCGCCGTACGCCTCACCGCCCTCCGCCGCCTCCACGGTGACGTCGCCGCCCTCGACGGAGTCGGCCTGGAGGTGCCCGCCGGGACCTTCGTCGCGGTCATGGGACCCTCCGGCTCCGGCAAGTCCACGCTTCTCCAGTGCGCCGCCGGGCTTGACCGGCCGACGTCCGGGACGGTCGAGGTGGGCGGGACCGTGCTGACGGGGCTGAGCGAGCGCCGCCTCACGCTGTTGCGCAGGGAGCGGATCGGCTTCGTCTTCCAGGCCTTCAACCTCCTGCCCTCCCTGAGCGCCGCCCAGAACGTCGCCCTCCCGCTGCGTCTCGCGGGGCGCCGCCCCTCCCGTACGGAGATCCGCGACGCCCTCGACCGGGTGGGCCTCGCCGACAGGGCCCGGCACCGGCCGGGGGAGCTGTCCGGCGGCCAGCAGCAACGGGTCGCCCTCGCGCGGGCGCTGGTCAGCCGCCCCGCCGCGCTCTTCGGCGACGAGCCGACCGGCGCGCTCGACACGGTCACCAGCCGACAGGTGCTGGGGCTGTTGCGGGACCTCGTGGACCGGGAGGGGCAGACGACGGTGATGGTCACGCATGACCCGGTGGCCGCGGCGCACGCGGACCGCGTGGTGTTCTTGGTCGACGGCCGGGTGGCGGGTGAGCTGCGGGCGCCGGGTGCCGGGGCTGTGGCGGAGCGGATGGCGCTGCTGGAGGGCGGGGGTGCGGGTGGCGGGGCCGGGGTTGCCGGGGCCGGGGCTTCCAGTGCCGGGGGCGGGGCTTCTCGTGGCGGGGGCGGGGCTTCTCGTGGCGGGGCATCGGGCGTGGGTGCCGGGTGTGGGGGCCGTGTCCGTGTCGGCGAGAGGGACGGACTGTGATCATCTTCCTCGCTTCTCTCCGTGCCCGGTGGAGCAGCCTCCTCGGGGCCTTCGTCGCCGTCGCCCTCGGTGTCGGGCTCACCGCCGCCATGGGGCTCGGGCTCGACGCGAGCCTCGCGGGGCCGGACCGGCCGGTCGAGCGGTTCGCCGGGTCGCCCGTCGTCGTCATGGGGCAGGACCGGCTGACGGTGCCGGTCGAGCGGGGCCCGGGCACCACCCTCGTATCGAAGCCGCTCGCTCATCCACACCCTGTGGACACCGCGCTGCTGCGTGACCTGCGGCGGCTCGGGCCCGTCCGGGTGGACGGCGCCAAGCGGGACGCGGTCGGCATCGACGCGCCCGCCCGGGCGGTACGCGACGTGGTCGACGGACGGGCCCGCGTCCTCACCGGCGACGACCGCCGCCAGGCCGATCCCGCCACCGCTCGCGACGCCGAGGCGATGGTGGCCGTCAACTCCTTCCTCGGCACGGCGGGCGGGGTCGCCGCCTTCGTGTCGGTCTTCGTCACGGCGTCGACGTTCGCCTTCGTCGTCGCGCTGCGGCGGCGCGAGTTCGGTCTGCTGCGGATGGCGGGCGCGACGCCCGGCCAGGTGCGCGGGCAACTCCTCGGCGAGGCGCTCGCGGTGGGCGTCACCGCGTCCGTCGCGGGCTGCGCGCTCGGGGCGTGGGGCGGGCCGCGGCTCGGGGCGGCGCTGGTGGACGCCGGTATCGCGCCGGGGTGGTTCACCATCCCCGGCGCCTCCTTTCCGACCTCCGCGCCGCTCTCCTGGCCCTTCCAGCTCGCCTTCTGGACCGGCCTCTTCGTCGCCCTCTCAGGCGCCTGGGTCGCGTCCCGGCGGGCCGGCCGCATCACTCCGGCCGAGGCGCTGCGCGACGCGTCCGTGGACAGTGACGTCATGCCGTGGAGCCGCCGACTCGTGGGCGCCGCCCTGCTTGCCTGCGGGCTCGGGCTGCTCGTCTGGACGCTCGTCACCGACCCGTCCTCGCTGATGAAGCGCAAGACGTACACCGTCCAGCCGATGATCCTGATCACCGCTGCCGCCGCCCTCGCGCCCCTGCTCGTACGCCCCGTCGTCCGCGCCTTCCGGCTGCCCGGCGCCGTCGGACTCCTCGTCCGCGAGAACTCCGCCGCGTCCGTGCGCCGCACCGCCGCCGTCGCCGCGCCCGTCCTGGTCACCGTCGCCCTCGCGGGCAGTCTGCTGGGCTCCGCGCAGACCGTGAGCGAGGCGAAGGCGGCGGAGGCGCGGCAGCGGACGGTATCGCAACTGGTCGCCACGGGTGCGGACTTGGAGGTCGTGGCCCGCCGGGACATACCTGGGGCCGTCGCCGTCTCCGCGTCCGCCTCCACCGCCGTCTACGTCCGCGAGGAAGGCAGCGCGCTCGTCCGGTCCGACGCGCGCGCCGTACGCGACCCCGCCGCGCTGGCGGTGACGTCCCGGCTGCCGGTGGTCGCCGGTGACGTACGCGACCTGGACGACCGGTCGATCGTCGTCAACGAGGAGTGGGAGAAGCGGCGGGTCGGCGAGCACGTCGACGTCTGGCTGGGCGACGGGCGGCCCGCACGGCTGCGGATCGTGGCGGTGCTCGCACGGGGCAGCGGCGACAACGGCGCGTACGTGACCTCGGCCAACGCCTCCCTCGGGCGCGGCGGGGCCGCCGTCCCCGTGGACCGGGTCGACGTTCGGCTGACGGCGGGAGCGGATCCCGGCCGGGCCGCCGCCGCGCTGGCGGAGCGAGGCGGGGGCGAGGTGCGGTCGGCGGAGGCGTGGCTGGCCGCCACGCACCCCCGGACCAAGGCCCAGACGCGGCTCGGGCTGCTGATGCTGCTCGGCATCTCCCTCGTCTACACGGGGATCTCCCTGGCGAGCACGCTGCTGATGGCGGCGTCGGTCCGGGGGCCCGAGCTGCGGGCGCTGCGGCTGGCGGGGGCGACGCGGTGGCAGGTCCGTGCGGTGGTCGCCGGGGAGGCGCTGGTGGCGGTCACGGCGGGCGCGGTGCTCGGCCTCGCCGTGACGGCGGTCAACCTCGGCGGCCTCGCGGCCGGTCTGGCCCGGCTGTCGGTGCCGGCGGGGGTGGTGGTGCCGTGGGGTGTCGTGGGAATCGCGGTGGGGGTGTGCGCGGTGGTGGCGGTGGGGGCCGCGGGGGTGCGGGGGCGGTTCGGCGGGTGAGGGGTGGCGGTTACGGGGGCGCGTGTCGGGGCGTCCCGGGGCGCCCCTCAAGACGCGCCAAGGCGATGACGGCACCCACCGCACCTCAGGCCCGCTGTCAGTGCCTGGTGCGACACTCGCGGCATGAGTGATCGGTGGGCCATCGCCGCGGTCGAGGGAGCGGGAGCAGAGCTCGTACCCCTCGACGCCGCCGGTCTGCCCGCGGGCCCGGTCGTGCGGGAGCCCGACCTCGTCGAGGCCGTGCGGAAGCGGCCCGGCGTGGGCCGGTGGGTGTGGCGGTCGACCGCCGCCGTGTACCCCCGGCTGCTCGCCGCGGGCGTCCGCGTGGAGCGGTGCTACGACGTGGAGGCCGCCGAGCTCCTCCTCCTCGGTCACGAGGGCCGCCTGGGCGAGCCACGCTCCGCGGCCGCCGCCCTCGCCCGCCTCCACAACCGCCCCGTACCGCCCGACCCCCCGCCCCGCGCCGCCGAGCCCGGCTCGCAGGACTCCCTCTTCGAGCCCCGCCCCGGCGGCGCCCCCGTCACGCCGGCCGAGCTCGTCGAGGTCCATGCCGAGCAGCAGCGAAGACACGACGCCACGGCCCACCCCGGCCGCATGCGCCTGCTCACCGCCTCCGAGTCGGCGGGCATGCTCGTGGCCGCCGAGATGAACGCCGCGGGCCTGCCCTGGCGCGCCGACGTCCACCGCGAGCTGCTGACCGAACTGCTCGGCGAGCGGTACGCGGGCGGTGGCGAACCCCGCCGCCTCGCCGAGCTGGCCGACGAGGTGTCCGCCGCGTTCGGCCGCCGGGTTCGCCCGGATCTCGCCGCCGACGTGGTGAAGGCCTTCGCGCAGGCCGGCATCAGGGTGAAGTCGACGCGGCGCTGGGAGCTGGAGGAGATCGACCACCCGGCGGTGCGGCCCCTCATCGAGTACAAGAAGCTGTACCGCATCTGGACCGCCCACGGCTGGAGCTGGCTCCAGGACTGGGTCCGCGACGGCCGCTTCCGCCCCGAGTACACCCCCGGCGGTTCGGTCAGCGGACGCTGGACGACCAACGGCGGCGGTGCGCTCCAGATCCCGAAGGTGATCCGGCGGGCCGTGGTCGCCGACCCCGGCTGGCGGCTCGTCGTCGCCGACGCCGACCAGATGGAGCCGAGGGTGCTGGCCGCGATCTCCCGGGACCCGGGCCTCATGGAGGTGGCGGGGAGCGAGGAGGACCTCTACACCCGCCTCTCGGACCGCGCGTTCTCCGGCGACCGCGACCACGCGAAGATCGCGCTGCTCGGCGCGGTGTACGGCCAGACGTCGGGCGACGGCCTGAAGAACCTGGCCGCGCTGCGCCGCCGCTTCCCGCTGGCCGTCGCGTACGTCGACGACGCGGCGCGGGCCGGTGAGGAGGGGCGGCTCGTGCGGACCTGGCTGGGCCGGACGAGCCCGCCGGCGGCCGGGGCCGGGGACGCCGACGAGGCGGGCCTCCCTCAGGAGGACCCCACCGCTGCCTCCCCGGACGGCGAGTTCACCCCCGGGTACGCCTCGACCAACGCCCGGGCGCGCGGCCGGTTCACGCGCAACTTCGTCGTGCAGGGCAGCGCCGCCGACTGGGCCCTGCTGATGCTGGCCGCGCTGCGGCGGACGATCGCCGAGGCCGGCATGCGGGCCGAACTGGTCTTCTTCCAGCACGACGAGGTCATCGTGCACTGCCCCGCCGAGGAGGCGGCGGCCGTCGCGCTCGCCGTGCGGGAGGCGGGCGACCTCGCCGGCCGGATCGCCTTCGGGCAGACCCCGGTCCGCTTTCCGTTCACGACCGCCGTCGTGGAGTGCTACGCCGACGCGAAGTGATCCGGCGGCCCGTTCCCGGGGCCTGGCCGAGTACGGGTCTAGGGCCTGTCTGACAATTCGCGTCGTCGCCCGGAGGGCGGTCTCGCGGCGTCAGGTGCGTGCTCTCGGCGTGCCGGGCGTAGGGCCTCGTACTGGATGTACTTGGCTCTGCGCCCGGTGCGGCGAGAGTGCGTGCATGGCGTCGCGAGGCAGGCGGGAATTGTCAGACAGGCCCTAGGGGCCGGCCCCGGGCTCCGTCTCCCCCAGCAGGTCCCGCAGCTCGTCGGCCACCTTGCTGTCCGTGCCGTCCAGCGCCCGGAGCGCCGACCTCCACTGCTCGTACGCCGCCTCGGGGCGCCCCTCTGTCCGCAGGAGCAGCCCGCGCTGATGACGGACCAGGCCCGTCATGTGGGCGTCACCTCGGTGCTCGGCGCGGTCGAGGAGGGCGGTGCACTCGCGCGTCGCGTCCCCGGTGCGGTCCAGCCCTCGCAGCGCGCGCACCAGGCCGAGGCGGGCCTGGGACTCGCCGTGCCAGTCCTCGTACTCCCCGTGGATGCGCAGGCTCTCCTCGAAGTGCGCGAGAGCGGCGGCCGGTTCGCCGAGGGTGAGGTGGGCGTAGCCGATGTTGCAGTGGGCGGACTGGCGCACGACGGCGTGCCCGATCGCCTCGCCGATCGCGAGGCTGCGTTCGTGGTGGTCGATGGCGGCGCGGGCGTCCGTGTGCTCGTAGAGGTTCCCGAGGTGGCTGAGGGTGATCGCCTCGCTGAGCGGGTCGGCGAGCTCCTTGGCGAGCGCGAGGCTCTGCCGGAGGGACTCGGCGGACTCCTCGTGGCGGCCGAGCCCTTCGAGGAGCAGGCCGCGGTTGTTCAGGCCGCGCCGTACGCAGGACACGATGCCGAGGACCCGCCAGAGCGCGAGGGCCTGGTCGTTCAGTGCGAGCGCCTCGCCGCTGCGCCCCGACATGAAGTGCGTCCCGGCGAGATCGGTGAGGGCCTGCGCCTCGGCGGCGCTGTCGCCCTCGCGGCGGGCGGCGTCCAGGGCGAGCGTGCCGAGCCTGGCCAACTCCAGGAGGCGGCCCCGGCGTTGCAGGTACGGGAAGAGGCAGCGCACCAGTACCGGCAGCAGATCAGAGGTCCCGCTGTGCCGCTCCGCGAGGGTGACGATGTTCGCCAGCTCGGTGTCGCCCCAGGCGAAGGCCTCCTCCAGGGAGAGGGGAGGCGGATCGGGGTCACACTCACCTGACGTGCCCGGGGAGCCCGACCTGTTCGGCGAACGGGGCGGGACCGGGGAACGGGGCGGGACCGGAGAGCGGGGCGGGACCGGCCGCCGCTCGCACTGCTTCCTGCGGCGGGCGAGCCGGGGCTCCACACCGCGCAGCCGGTCCGCCTTGTCGAGGCCCTCCGGCATGATCGCCAGCAGGGTGCGGCGGGCGGACTCCGCGTACCAGAGCAGCGCCTGGTCGACGACGTCCTCAGCGCCGGGGCCCACGGCCGCCGTCTCCCTCGCGAAGTCGCGGACGAGGTCGTGCGGGGCGTAGCGGCCGTACGCCGTCTCGTCGAGGAGAGCGACGTCGACCAGGCGGTCGAGGGCCGCGCCCGCCCGCAGCTCGTCGACCCCCAACAGGCGCGCGAGCAGCGGCACTCCGTATCGGGGTAGTTGAGTTCGAGGTTGACCACGGTCGGGGCCGGACCGGAGCCCGGCGGCCGGACGTCCGATGGCGGCGGCATCCCCTCCGTCAGCGCCGCCCCGCCGGGATGCGGCGCCGCGGCCCTGACGAACGTGCCGCGCCCCACCTCGCCGACGACCAGGCCCCGCCGCGCCAGCTCGCCGTACACGCGGATGGCCGTGGAGCCGGCGATCCCCCGCCGCCGCGCGAAGGCCCGCTGCGTCGGCAGCCGTTCGCCGCCCCGCAGCGTCCCCGCCTCGATCTCCCGGGCCACCTCATCGGCCACCTCCCGGAAGTCCCGCCGCCTCCGCACGCCCCGCTCCCCGCTCTCCGCCACCTGTCCCGCCCCTCGCTCCCCGCTCCGACCGACTGCCTACTTACCTACCTACCTACCTGCCTGCCTGCCTGCGCACCTACGTGCCTGCCGACGTGCGCCGACGACCGACCGCGCTCACATTGCACCGAGAGCAAAGACCCTATTGCACCGACCAGTTGGCGCCACCTAGCCTCCCCTCATGGCAACCGCACAGCTCAACGGCGTCACCATCGGTTACGACGACACGGGCGACGCCGAGGCCGGCTCCGTCGCCCCGCCCCGCCCCACCCTCGTCCTCCTCCACGGCCACCCCTTCGACCGCTCCATGTGGGCCCCGCAGCGCGAGGCGTTCGCCGGGACGCACCGCGTCGTCACCCCGGACCTCCGCGGCTACGGCGAGTCGACCGTCGTCCCCGGCACCACGGCCTTCGCCACCTTCGCCGAGGACGTCGCCGCGCTCCTGGACCACCTGGGCGTACGGGAGTTCGCGCTCGGCGGCCTCTCGATGGGCGGGCAGCTCGTCATGGAGTGCCACCGCCTGTTCCCGGAACGCCTCACGGGCCTCCTCCTGGCCGACACCTTCCCCGCGGCGGAGACCCCGCAGGGCAAGGCCACCCGCAACGCCCAGGCGGACCGGCTCCTCGCCGAGGGCATGAAGGGGTACGCGGACGAGGTGCGGGACAAGATGGTGGCCCCGTACAACGCGGAGGCGTCCGCGTACGTCCACCGCATGATGCTGGCCGCCCCGCCCGAGGGAGCCGCCGCCGCCCTGCGCGGCCGGGCCGAACGCCCCGACTACCGCGCGACGCTGGCCCGCGTCGCCGTGCCGTCCCTCGTGGTCGTCGGCCGCGACGACACGTACACGCCGGTCTCCGACGCCGAGGCCATGCACGCCGTGCTGCCCGACTCCGCGCTGTGTGTCGTCGAGGGAGCAGCGCACCTGCCGAACCTGGAACGCCCCGCCGAATTCAACGCCGCGGTCCACACCTGGCTGACCCGCCTCCCGGCAACCGCGCCCCGCCTGGACCGCTGACGCCGGCCAGGGCGGCGGGCAAGGCGGAGACCACGGCAGAGACCAGGGCATCTGACGGTGCCCTACCAGGTGGGCCGCGCCCCCACCCCGCCGTCCACCACCAGGTCCGTACCCGTGATCCAGGACGCGGCGTCCGAGGCGAGGAACACGCACGCGTCGCCGATGTCCTCGGGCCGTCCGAGCCGCCCGAGCGGCGCGGCCCGCCCCCACCGCTCCACACCCTGCGGCCACTGTTCGGCGAGGCCCGGCCGGTCGATGAGGCCGGGCGAGACGCTGTTGACGCGGATGCCGCGCGGCCCGTACTCCAGGGCCGCCGAGCGGGCGAACATGATCAGGGCCGCCTTGGACGCGCTGTAGTGCGCGTGGCCGGGGGCGGGGTGCGAGCCCTCGATGGACGCGATGTGCGTGACCGTGCCGCCGCCGTCCTGCCGGGACATGAGGTCCGCGGCGGCCTGGGTGCAGCAGAAGGCGCTGGTCACGTTGGCGTCGGAGAGCTGCTGCCACTCCGCGGCCGTCAGGTCCGCGAGGTCCCGCAGGGGCTGGATCCCGGCGTTGTTGACGAGCGCGTCCAGGTGGCCCCGCCAGGCGTACGCGGCCTCGACGAGGCGGTGGCACTCTTCCTCCCTGGTCAGGTCCGCCCCCAGGGCGACGGCGTCACCGCCCGCCGTCCCGATCCGCTCGACCAGCTCCCGGGCCCGGGTCTCGCCCCGCCGGAAGTGCACCACGACCGCCGCCCCGGCCTGCGCGAACCGCCGGGCGATCCCGGCACCGATGCCTCCGCTGCCCCCGGTGACGAGAGCGACGCGCCCGTCCAACCGCGGCAGGCTCTCGTCCCACCACACCTCGCGCCCCCCTCCAACCGCCCCCGCGTCACGCATCGAAGCTCCCCTCCGCCCCTTCCCTTTCCATCCGCACCGGCTCCCCCGGCCTGCACAGCTCCCGGATGAGCCGCGCCCGTCCCGGATACCGCGCGGCCAGCTCGTCCGGGTCCCCGCCTTCGTAGTCCTCGGGCAGGAAACCGGGCGCCATCGTCGTCCCGAACAGCGACCACCCGTAGCGCCGACCGTCGTCCGGGCCGGGCGCCACCCTCGCCCCCATCCACGTCCCCGCCGGGACGACGAGCTGTACGCACCCGGCCCGCCCCAGCACGGCGAGGCGGTCCGTGCCGTCGGGTGCCAGGAGCAGCAGCTCCAGGGCGTCGCCCTCGTAGAAGTGCCAGACCTCGTCGGTGGGCAGGCGGTGCAGGGCGGAGAAGTCTCCGGGCGCGGTGGTCAGGAGGACGAGGATCGCGGAGCCGGCCGGGCGGCCGTCGGCGCCGGGCGGCCCCGCCCAGGTCCGCCGGAACAGGCCGCCCTCCACCGGCAGGGGCCGCAGCCCGTGCCGCGCGGCGACTTCGTCAGCTGTCTCGCCGCGCTCAGCTCGCTCGACTTTTTCGACCATGGTCGAGAAGTCCCCGGCAGCGGCACGTCTCATGCCCGCGCGACTGCCTATGCGGCCACGCAGCTGACAGACCGCGCGGCGGACAAAGCCCGTCGCGAAGGAATCCCCCGAAAAAGAATTCCCCTCTTCGACGAGATACCCGCGACGCGCGCCGCGGCCGTGGTGGCGCCCAGGGCTACCGCAAGGACTGCTCGGGCTTCGTCTCGATGGCGTGGGGCCTCGGCAGCAACCAGTGGACGGGCAGCCTCGCCGCATACAGCGTGCGGATCGGCAAGGGCCAGTTGAAGCCGGGCGACATGCTGCTCTGCCACAACTCGTCGAATCCCGGCACCGGTTCGCATCTACGCGCAGGCCCGCGCGGATTCAGGGCGTGAGCGACCGCCAGATCCGCTCCGGCAGAACGCGCGCGGCCCGCCCGAGGTCGACGTCGTCCAGACCGGAGAGCCGGCGGCGCGCGGTCGCGACGATCGGCCCCATGACGAGCGCCTCGACCATGGGCACGTCCAGCGACGCGATCTCGCCCGACTCCGTGTGCCGGCGCACCCACTCGGCCAGCGGCGACAGCCGGGCCTCCTGGGCGTCGCGCAGCTGCTTGGCGTGGGCCATCCCCACCCGGTCGGCATAGGAGGAGTGCAGGAGCCGCGAGGCATCCGGGTGCTCCTGGATGAACGCCAGATAGGTCCGTACGAGCGCGCGGACGCCACCGCGCGCCGTGCGGGAACGCTCGACGGCCGCGGCCAGCTCGCCGAGGAGACGTCCGAGCCAGCGCAGCAGCAGGGCGTTCATCAGGCCGTCGACGCTACCGAAGTGGTGGTAGAGACTGCCGAGGCTGACGCCGCTCGCCTTGGTGAGAGCGCTGACGGTGACGCCCTGCTCCCCGGAGTCGGCGTACACCTGAAGGGCGGCGTCCAGGAGGCGCTCGGCGGTTTCCGCGCCACGTTGTTGCTTGGGGCTCATGGTGCCCACCAGCGTAGACCCCCGCCCAGCAAGGCGGACCGAACGCCTCCGCTCCACCGGGACTGGAATACATTTCTAGAAAGATCTTCCAACCAGGACGATCGATGGTCCACACTGGTCACCGGTCGGCCCGGGCCGGTGTCCGTCCGTGCGGACGGGGGTGCGCACGGGAACGGCACGGGTCCGGCCGACGGCCGGTGAACGGGGAGACGGTGGACGGGGCAGGCGGACAGGACGGGTTCGACCTCACGGGCAGCGGCGCCGAGCCGCTGCGCGAGCGGGATCCGCGGCGGATCGGTTCGATCCCGCTGGTGGGACGCCTCGGGGTCGGCGGCATGGGACGGGTGTATCTCGGCGTCGTCGACGGGCGGTACGCCGCCGTCAAGCAGATGCTGGCGTCCGTCGTCGCCGAGGACGAGGGGTTCGTGCGCCGCTTCGGGCAGGAGATGGACAACCTCGCGCGCCTGCCGGCCGAGGCCACCGCCCCGCTCCTCGCGAGCGACCGCACCGCCGAACCGCCGTGGTTCGCCACCGCGTACGTCCCCGGGATCACCCTGGCCGAGGCCGTGGAACCGCACGGAGGGCCGTTGCCGGCCGACTCCCTGTGGCGGCTCCTGCGGGAGGTGGCCGCAGGCCTGGCCTCGGTCCACGCCCGCGACATGGTGCACCGGGACCTCAAGCCGTCGAACGTGATGCTGACCCTCGACGGCGTCACCCTCATCGACTTCGGCATCGCCCGCGCCGCCGAGCAGAGCCAGCTGACCCAGACCGGCCTCATCGTCGGCACGCCGGCGTACATGTCGCCCGAACAGGCCTCCGGAAAGAGGCGGTTGACCAGCGCCTCCGACATCTTCACGCTGGGCCTGCTGGTCGCCTACGCGGCGAGCGGCCGCTGGCCGTTCAAGGACGGCGCCGAGGGCAGCCCGCTCTACAGCATCGTCCACGACGCCCCCGACCTCGGCCCGCTGCGCGAGCTGGACCCGCGGCTGGCCGAGATCGTCGACACGTGCCTGGACAAGGACCCCGAGGGCCGCCCGACGGCGACGGAACTGCTCGACCTGGCCGCACAACACGGCCCCACCGCCCCGCCCCGCTGGCCGGCCCCGGTCACCGACCGCCTGGCGGGCCGCGCGGCCTTCGCGGGGAGAACGCCGCCCGCGCCGCCGGCACCCCTCCCGTCCCCGCCCGGCCACGCTCCCGCCCCGCAGCCACGGCCACAGCACGACCCGACGCCGGAGACCACCCCGGACGCGGCCGCCGCACCTGCCCGCCCCGAGCGCCGCCGCCGCACCCGCGTCCTGATGGCCGTGGTCCCCGTGGTGATCGCCACCGGCACGACACTGGCCATCCAGAACCTCCCGTACGTCAGCACTCCCGACCGCGCGGCGGGTTCGACGCCCTCCGTCTCGGCGACGGCCCCGTCGGACGACCAGAAGGCCTCGAAGAGCCCCAAGGAAGAGCCGGAGAAGAACCGAAAAGACCCGAAGGGCAAATCCAAGGACGAGGACAAGTCGTCGCACGACAAGCACGGCAAGACAGAAGACGGCGCCGCGAACGACGACAACTCGGGCCCCGGCGACGCGAAGAGCCCATCCAGGAACGACGACAAGGGAAGCAACGGGGACGCGAACCCCGACCGCGACGGCGACTCACCCCGGGACACCGGCTCCCCCGCCGACAACGGCGGCAGCGGCGACGACAGCGACGGCGATGCGCCGTCCACCCCCACCACGGGCCCCTTCCGCCTGAAGAACACCGACAACGGCGCCTGCCTGACCCAGGTCTACGGCGCCGCGGACCACGGCTCGTGCGGCGACCCCAGCGCCAACTGGAAGACCGTGAGCGCGGAGGACAACAGCTTCAAGGTGGTCAACAAGCAGTCCGGCCGGTGCCTGGTCGCCAACATGCTCGGCCAGGCGGTCTTCGTCGGCGACTGCACGCAGGGCGCCGCCCGCCTCTGGCGCTGGGGCCCGAGCGGCACCCTGAAGAGCACCTCGAACGGCGGCTGCCTGGACCTGGCCTACGGCGGCGGAGTAGCCGCCGCCACCTGCCAGTCCGGCAAGGCGTCGCAGCAGTGGTCCAGGTGACGCTCACGGCAGCGGCGGACAGAAACCGGGGCAGGCCGCGAGGTACGAGGCGACCGTCTCCCTGTCCCAGCCGCCGGCCGCCAGGAGCCCCGAGGCGAGAAGCCGTACGTAGGCGGGAGCCGGAGGAACCCACTCGACCTCGTCCATGCCCCAGGGAGCCGTGAAGGTCACAACGGGCAGCCGGTCGACCTGACCGGCGCACACCAGCGTTTCGTACCGGCCTTCTCCCAGCACGGCACGCCCCCGCGTGAGCGCCTCCGTCAGATCGAGATCCGAGCCCGGCTCCCGGTACATCTCCTGAGCGGCGATGTCCGCGAACTGCTCGGCAGTCACCAGATGAGCCCTGGCCAGAACCCGCCCGCTCACCTGGGGGTCATAAAAGGCCCTGCCCCCGCCCCACACAGGCGACCGGGTCGCGAAGTACATGGCTCCGGTCAGCTCCACCGGAATGGAGACAGCAGGCATGGCAGGATCACGGCACCCCGGATAGCGCCTCGCCGCACCCGGCGGACACCCGCCCTTGATATAGGCGGCAAGCCGATCAAGCTGCGTGTTGGACCCATAGGAGGTGTACCAGACCCACTCAGGACACCGACCCCCCGGCAACACCGGATCAACACGCACCGGATCAATACGCACCGGAACAACACCCCGCAAAGCATCCGTCACACCGCCGCCCTCCCCCGCACAACACAAAACCCCAGGCCACGGGGTACGTGACCTGCGGTTTCAACTGAGCCGCCTTCGGGATTCAAACCCGAGACCACGCATTACGAGCGCCTGCAAAATCATCCTGACCCTTGGGGTACCGCCGGACCTGTCGCCTCGCCCGCGGCGCACGCCCGTGGTGCGATGGAACCGGGGGCGGAGAGGAGAGCGATCATGCCCGCAGAAGAGCGACCGAGTGTCGCCGCCTCGGTGTCGGTCCGCCCGCTGGCTGAGCCGGACCTGGATCGGACCGACGAGATCTTCAGGATCGCCTTCGGGACCTTCCTCGGGGCTCCTGAGCCGGAGACGTTCTTCGGCACCGCCGACTATGTCCGCACCCGCTGGGCGGCAGATCCACACGCGGCCTTCGCAGCGACCGTGGAGGGCGAGGTCGTCGGATCGAACTTCGCCACCGACTGGGGCAGCGTCGGGTTCTTCGGCCCGCTGACCATACGTCCGGATCTGTGGGACCAGGGCATCGGCAGGCGCCTTATGGAACCGGTCATGGCCTGCTTCGACACCTGGGAGAACCGCCACCTCGGCCTGTTCACCTTCTCGCACAGTCCCAAGCATCTCGAGCTCTACCGCCGATACGGTTTCTGGCCCCGATTCCTTACAGCCATCATGAAGAAACGGGTCGCCGTCACTGCCACAGCCCCCGGGCGAGTGCTGTACGGCGAGCTGACCGCCGCTGAGCGGCCCGACGCGCTGAGCCTCAGCCGCGTACTGACGGGGGCCGTGTACGAGGGCCTGAGCTTGGAGCGCGAGATCACGGCCACACAGGCGCAGGGACTCGGTGACACCATCCTCCTGGAGGGCGCCGACTCTGACCTCGACGGTCTGGCTGTCTGCCACTGCGGAGCGGGGTCGGAGGCCGGTGAGGACGTGTGCTTCGTCAAATTCGGCGCCGTACGCCCTGGCCTGGGCGCCGCGGACCGGTTCGAACGACTGCTGAACGCGTGCGAGCAGCTGGCCGCCGAGAAGGGACTGGGGCAACTGGACGCCGGCATGAACCTGGCCCGCCAGGATGCCTACCAGCGCATGGTCGACCGCGGTTTCCGTACCTGGTTGCAAGGCGTGGCCATGCACAAGCCCAACGAACCCGGCTACAGCCACCCGGACGCCTACGTGATCGACGACTGGCGCTGAGCCCACCGCCATACCCGGCGTCAGGGAAAGACCAATGCCGTCGGCTTGAAGCCGCCGGCCGGAGCGCGGCCCGATCGCGGCGCCGTCGCCGGATCCGCTGACGTGGTGATCATGGCTCCGCCCAGGGTCACCGTCGCTGCCACACCCGCAGCCAATACGGCAGCCAATCCCTGATCCATGCCAAACATGATCGCGGCACTCGCCCGGCGGTTCCACCGGTACGACGAGGGACGCACCGTACCGGGACCAGAACTGAGACCACGGACAGCCAAGCCGCTCGCTCAGGGCTCCGACATCGCATACGCGCATGAAAAAGCCCCAGGTCACGGCGAGTGAGTCCTGGGGCTGATCCGAGCCGCCTTCGGGATTCGAACCCGAGACCTACGCATTACGAGTGCGTTGCTCTGGCCATCTGAGCTAAGGCGGCGCGCCGTCCGCACCATCGTGCGATCAGCAACGCGGCCAAGTCTACACAGTTTCCGGGGGTGCTCCGCACACCCCTCCCGGAGCCGGGCTCCGCCCCCGCGGAACCGCTACGAGCAGCGCTTTCCGTCCGCCGGCGCCGTGCCCTCCAGGAGGTACCTGTTGATCGCCGAGTCGACGCACTCACTGCCCCGGCCGTACGCCGTGTGGCCGTCGCCCTCGTACGTGAGGAGGCGGCCGGAGGAGAGCTGGGCGGCCAGGGCCTCGGCCCAGTGGTAGGGGGTCGCGGGGTCGCGGGTCGTGCCGACGACCACGATGGGGGCCGCGCCCTCCGCCTTGATGCGGTGCGGCTCACCCGTGGGCTTCACCGGCCAGTAGGCGCAGTTCAGCGAGGACCACGCGAGGCCCTCGCCGAAGACAGGGGAGGCCTTCTCGAAGTCGGGCACGGCCTCCTTGACCTCGTCCGGCGTGGTGAAGGCGGGCGGCAGGTCCAGGCAGTTCACGGCGGCGTTGGCGAACATCAGGTTCGCGTACGTGCCGTCGCTGTCCCGCTCGTAGTAGCTGTCGGAGAGGGCCAGCAGGGCCGAGCCGTCCTTGTTCCGCATCGCCGAGGTGAGCGCGTCCCGCAGCTGCGGCCAGGCGCCCTCGTCGTACATCGCGGCGATCACGCCCGTCGTCGCGAGCGCCTCGCCGAGTTCGCGGCCCGAGGAGTCGCCGGCCGGCAGAGGCGCGCGGTCCAGCCGGTCGAAGAAGCCCTTCAGCCGCTTGCCCGCCTCGCGGGGGCTCCGGGACCCGAGCGGACATTCACGGCCGAGCGCCACGCAGTCCTTCGCGAACGCCTGGAACGCCGTCTCGAAGCCGGCGGTCTGGTCGCGGTTCATGCGGCGCGCCGGCAGGGAGGGGTCCATCGCGCCGTCCAGCACAAGGCGGCCCACGCGCTTCGGGAAGAGCCCGGCATACGTCGCGCCGAGGAACGTCCCGTACGAAGCGCCGACGTACGACAGCTTCTCGTCGCCCAGCGCCGCCCTCAGGACGTCCATGTCCCGCGCCGCCTCGACCGTGGAGACATGCGGCAGGATCGCCCCGGACCGCTTCTCGCAGCCGGCCGCGAAGTCCTCGTAGGAGGTCCGCAGCCCGTCGGTCTCGCGCTGGTCGTCGGGGGTGATGTCGGTCTGCGTGTACGCGTCCATCTCCTTGCCGTCGAGGCAGGTGACGGGCTCGCTGCGGGCCACGCCGCGCGGGTCGACGGCGACCATGTCGTAGCGGGCGCGGACCGCTTCGGGGTAGCCGAGCGCCGCGTACGACTGGAGGTAGCCGACCGCCGAGCCGCCGGGCCCGCCCGGGTTGACCAGGAGCGAACCGAGCCGCCCCTTCCGCTTGGTGGCCTGTTTGCGGGCCACCGCCAGTTTGATGTCGCCCGCCGCGGGCTTGTCGTAGTCACGCGGGGCCTTCATCGAGGCGCACTCGAAGCCTGCGACGCCGCACTCTCGCCAGCTGAGTTTCTGGTCGTAGTACGGGGCGAGCTCCGCGGGTGTCGAGCGGGGCAGTGCGGCCATGGAGACGTCCACCGTCGGACCTCCGGAGGAGCAGCCCGAGACGAGCAGCCCGGCGGTCACGAGCAGCGTGCCGCAGGTACGGAAGGAAAGGCGGGGGTGGCGACGGCTGTGACGGCTGATGTCCATCACGCGAGGGTAACTCTCCGCACAGAGAAGGTCACAGGCCGTGCTCAGTCGATACTCGTACGGGTGACTTCGTCAACCGGCGGCCCCCGGAGGGCCGTTCAGCGCGTACGCGGCTCGGGGCGCCGTCACCCCGCCCGCAGCGCCACCGTCATCGCCTCCACCGCGAGCAGCGGCGCCACATTGCGGTCGAGAGCCGTGCGGCAGGCGCCGATCGCCTCGATGCGACGCAGTGTGGCCTCCGGCGAGGTGCCGAGGGCCATGCGCTCCAGCATGTCCTGCACCTCGGTGTTGGCGATGGCCACGCGGGAGCCCAACTGGAGGGCGAGGACGTCGCGGTAGAGCCCGGTCAGGTCGATGAGCGCGAGGTCCAGGCTGTCGCGCTGCGTACGCGTCCTGCGGCGCTTCTGCCGGTCCTCCAGCTCCTTCATGGCACCGGCGGTGCCGCGCGGCATCCGGCTGCCCTGCCCTCCGCCGAGCGCCGCCTTCAGATCCTCGGTCTCCTTGGTGTCGACATCCTCGGCCACCTGCTTCGCGTCGTCGGTCGCCGTGTCGATCAGCTCTTGCGCGGCCTTGAGGCAGCCGCCGATCTCGTGCACGCGCAGCGGCATCTTCAGGACGGCGGCCCTGCGCTCACGCGCGCGCGGGTCGGTGGCGAGCCGCCGGGCGCGGCCGATGTGGCCCTGCGTCGCGCGCGCCGCGGCCGCGGCGACGTCCGGCTCGATACCGTCTCTCCGTACGAGCACGTCTGCCACGGCGTCCACCGGAGGCGTACGCAGGGTCAGGTGCCGGCAGCGGGAGCGGATGGTCGGCAGCACGTCCTCCAGGGAGGGCGCACAGAGCAGCCACACGGTACGGGGTGCGGGCTCCTCCACGGCCTTCAGCAGGACGTTCCCCGCGCCCTCCGTGAGGCGGTCGGCGTCTTCCAGGACGATGACCTGCCAGCGGCCGACCGCAGGCGAGAGCTGCGCCCGCCGGACCAGGTCACGGGTCTCCTTGACACCGATGGACAGCAGGTCCGTACGCACCACTTCCACGTCGGCGTGCGTACCGATGAGGCTGGTGTGGCAGCCGTCGCAGAATCCGCAGCCCGGCGCGCCGCCGAGCGCGCGGTCCGGGCTCGTGCACTGCAAGGCGGCGGCGAAGGCCCGCGCGGCCGTGGAACGGCCCGAGCCGGGCGGGCCCGTGAACAGCCAGGCGTGCGTCATCTTCGACGAGTCCGGCACGGGCGTGTCGGCGGCGACCGCCGTCACCAGCGCGTCGGCGTCCCGAGCGGCTGCGCCCAGCTGCTCGCTCACCCGCTCCTGACCCACCAGGTCGTCCCACACGCTCATGGGGTCACCGCCTTACGCTGCGCACTGCTCTTGCCGGACTGCCCATTGTGGAACACGGCTCTGACAATCCGGCATTCGCGATCCGTCACGCACCGCCCGACACGGCGGTCAACGCCGGCGGCCGCCCCGACGCCCACGTCCCCCGCGGCCGTCGCCCTCGCCCTCGCCATCGACGCCGCCGTGGTCCGCGTCGGTGTCGGCGGCGTCGTCGTGCGAGCCCAGCAGTTCGTCCGCCAGCGTCGGCTGGTCGTCCGGCGGCGTCTCCTCGGCCCAGTCGGGCCGGGACCGCACCGGTACGCCCTGCTCGTCGATCTGGGGCAGCTCCCGGGTGCGTTCGTTGGCGCCCTCGGGAGTCGCCGGACGCTCGTCCCTGAAGTACCCCGGCGGCACCTTGTCCTCCAGGTCCGCACGGTTTTCACGGCCCTCACGGACGGCCGGCAGCACGGCGGTCTCGTCCATGGCCCCCGGAACGGGCGGCTGCGGCAGCACCGCGGTCTCCTCCGACCCCGGACCCTCGGGCCGCACCGGCGGCAACACGGCGGTCTCGTCGGCCGCCCCGGAGGGCGGCGCCACGACCGGCGTCGGCACGGTGGTCTCGTTGTCCGGCACGGCTGGCTCGGGCGACGCGGACCCCGCGGACGTGGACTTCCCCGAGGCCTTCGACCCGGATGCCTTCGACGCCCCGGCAGCCTTGGACGTCCCAGAGCCCGCAGCCGCCCCCTCCGGCTTCGAAGGCGCAGACGGCGCAGACGGCGCGACAGGCACGACCGGCACAGACGGCGCCGCAACAGACGGCGCCGCGGCCGCCTCCGCCGCGGCCGCCGCCATCCTCCGCGCCTCCTCCGCCCGCAGCAACGCCTCCTCGGCCTTCCGCTGCTTCTCCAGGCGACGCTCCTCCGCCTCGGCCCGCCGCCGCGCCTCTTCCTCGGCCTCCCGGCGGCGCCGCGCTTCCTCGGCCGCCCTGACCTTCTCCTCGGCGAGCAGCCTGGCCTTCTCCTCCTCGGCCTTGCGGCGCGCCTCCTCGGCCCGCTTCCTGGCCTCCTCGGCCTGCCGCTCGGCCTCGCGGCGCTGGGCCTCCTCCAGCTCGCGCCGCTTGCGCTCCTCCTCCTCGGCACGGAGCTTGGCGAGCTGCTCCTGGCGCTCACGCTCCAGGCGCTCCTCCTCGGCCTTGCGCGCGGCCTCTTCCTCGGCCTTGCGCCGCGCCTCCTCCTCGGCGGCCTTGCGGGCCTCTTCCTGGGCCTTCACCTCGGCCTCGGAGAGCGGCAGCACCTGGTCGAGCCGGTGCCGGATCACGGTCGTGACGGCCTCCGGCTCCTGCGAGGCGTCGACGACGAGGTAGCGGCCCGGGTCGGCGGCGGCGAGCGTGAGGAAACCGGACCGCACGCGCGCGTGGAACTCGGCGGGCTCCGACTCCAGCCGGTCGGGCGCCTCGGTGAACCGCTCGCGCGCGGCCTCGGGCGACACGTCGAGCAGGCAGGTCAGGTTCGGTACGAGACCCCCGGTGGCCCAGCGGTTGATGCGGGCGACCTCGGTCGGCGACAGGTCGCGGCCTGCGCCCTGGTAGGCGACGGACGAGTCGATGTACCGGTCGGAGATGACGATGGCGCCGCGCTCCAGGGCGGGCCGTACGACGGTGTCGACGTGCTCGGCGCGGTCGGCGGCGTACAGCAGCGCCTCGGCGCGGTGCGAGAGCCCGGCCGACGAGACGTCGAGCAGGATCGAGCGCAGCCGCTTGCCGACGGGCGTCGCGCCCGGCTCGCGGGTGACGACGACCTCGTGGCCCTTGGCGCGGATCCACTCGGCGAGCGCCTCGGCCTGGGTGGACTTCCCGGCGCCGTCACCGCCCTCCAGGGCGATGAAGAAGCCGGTGGCGCAGGTCGCCTGCACCGGGTCGTCACCGCCGCGCAGCGCGTCCCGCAGGTCGTGCCGCAGCGGTACGCCCTGCCGGTCGTCGGCCTTGGCGAGGACCAGCGCGGCCACCGGCAGCAGCAGCGCGCCGACCAGCATCAGCGTGAAGGCGGCGCCTCCGTGGTCGAAGACGAACTTGCCGTTGACCATGCGGTGCGGCCCGATCAGGGCGGCGACGACGGGGGCCACCAGCACGCCGAGCGCGACGACGAGGCGTACGACGGCCTGGAGGTGCTCCGTGGTGCGGGCCCTGCGGTAGTCCTCGACCTCCTGGTCGAGCAGCGCGTGGCCGATGTTGGCGGCGACGCCCGCGGCGACACCGGCGAGGGCCAGGAGCAGCAGGACGGTCGTCACGTCGGGCACGAGGCCCGCGGCGAGCAGCGCGACGCCGGTGAGGGCGATCGTGAGCGCGAGCAGCCGGCGGCGCGAGAGCGAGGTCAGCAGGGACGGCGCGGTACGGATGCCGACGACGGTGCCGCCGGTCAGCGCGAGGACGATCAGGCCGTACGTGACGGGCCCGCCGCCGAGGTCCTTGGCGTGCAGCACGGCGACGGCGACGGCCGCGGCGACGGCGGCCGCGACGGCGGCGCAGGCGGTGACGAACAGCGGGATGCCACCGGTGCGGCCCTTGTCGGGCCCGGCTCCGGTGCGGGGCCGGCGCAGCCCTTCGAGCGGGCTACGCGCGCGTGGCGTCTGCGTACCGGGAAACCGCAGGAGGTACACGATGGTGAGCGAACCGGCGTACAGCCCGGCCGCGACGAACGAGGCGAGTCCCGCCTGGTGCTCCGCGAACCAGTCGAGCCCGGCGCCCAGGAGGTTGCCGATGAGCGTGATCGCGATGAGCACGGCGGCCGCGAGGGGCAGCGCCACGAATCCCGTACGCAGCGACAGGCGCCGCAGTGCGTCCATGTGGTCCGGCAGCGGCCGCACCGTCGCGCCCTCCGGGGGCGGTGCGGGCAGCAGGGCGGGGGCGGCGCTCTCCCTGGAGACCGTCCAGAACCGCTCGGCGACGCCGACCACGAAGGAGGTCACCAGGAGCACCGCGAGGGCGTTGTCCGGGGTCCAGTCGATCCACAGCGGGGCGACGATCAGCAGGGCGGCGCGCACGCCGTCGGCACCGACCATGGTCCAGCGCCGGTCGAGGAGGCCGCCCGGTGAGGTGAGGGACGTCAGCGGGCCCAGCAGCACGGCTCCGAAGAGCAGCGTCGCGAGGACGCGTGCTCCGAAGACGGCGGTGACAGCGAAGGCCACGCCTCGATAGCCGCCTCCGAAGGCGCCTTCGGCGATGGCGGACTGGAGGGCGAGAATCACCAGGACGAGCAGGGCGAGCGCGTCGCCGACACTGCCGACGAGCTGTGCGCTCCACAACCGCTTCAACGGCGGTACGCGCAGCAAGGCGCGGACGGCACGCTCTCGGGAATCTGCGACCAGGGCTTCGTCGGGGGCCGGGTTTCCGGCCGTTGGCTGCTCGGCACGCGTCATCCGTCCAGCCTATCCGGACGCGCCACCTCCCAATCGTCCCGCCCGAACAAACGACCGCACCCGGGACGAGAGCCTTCGGGACGCGAGCCGTTCCCGTGAGCACACGGGGCGTCCCGATGCCGGGCGCCGATCGGTCAGGCACCCGGCAGGCGAAACGTCAGTCCTCCGAAGCAGCGGCCTTGTCCGAAGCCGCGGTCTTGGCCGTCGCCTTCTTGGCCGTGGTCTTCTTCGCCGCCGTGGTCTTCTTCGCCGTGGTCGTCTTCTTGGCCGCGGTCTTCTTGGCGGCGGTCTTCTTGGCGGGCGCCTTCTTCGCGGCCTTCTTGGCGGTCTTCTTCGCCGGCGCCTTCGCCCGCTTCTCGGCGAGCAGCTCGTAGCCGCGCTCGGGGGTGATGTCCTCCACGGAGTCCGCCGCCCGCAGCGTCGCGTTGGTCTCGCCGTCCGTGACGTACGCCCCGAAGCGGCCGTCCTTGACGACGACCGGCTTCCCGCTGACCGGGTCCTCGCCGAGCTCCTTCAGCGGCGGCTTCGCGGCGGCGCGGCCCCGCTGCTTCGGCTTGGAGTAGATCTCCAGGGCCTCTTCCAGCGTGATCGTGAAGAGCTGCTCCTCGCTCTCGATGGAGCGCGAGTCGGTGCCCTTCTTCAGATACGGGCCGTACCGGCCGTTCTGCGCGGTGATCTCGACGCCCTCGGCGTCGGTGCCGACGACGCGCGGCAGCGACATCAGCTTCAGCGCGTCCTCAAGGGTGACCGTGTCGAGCGACATGGACTTGAAGAGCGAGGCCGTGCGCGGCTTGACCGCGTTCTTCCCGGTCTTCGGGGTGCCCTCGGGGAGGATCTCGGTGACGTACGGGCCGTAGCGGCCGTCCTTGGCGACGATCTGGTGGCCGGAGGCCGGGTCGACGCCCAGTTCGAAGTCGCCGCTCGGCTTGGCGAGCAGCTCCTCCGCGTACTCGACGGTCAGCTCGTCCGGCGCCAGGTCCTCGGGCACGTCTGCCCGCTGGTGCTCCTCGGAGTCGCGCTCGCCGCGCTCGATGTAGGGGCCGTAGCGGCCCACGCGCAGCATGATGCCGTCGCCGACAGGGAAGGAGGACACCTCGCGGGCGTCGATGGCGCCGAGGTCGGTGACGAGTTCCTTGAGGCCGCCGAGGTGGTCGCCGTCGCCGTTGCCCGCGTCGGCGGCGCCTCCGGAGGGCTCGCCCTCACCGAAGTAGAAGCGCCGCAGCCACGGCACGGCCTGCGCCTCGCCGCGCGCGATGCGGTCGAGGTCGTCCTCCATCTTGGCGGTGAAGTCGTAGTCGACGAGCCGCCCGAAGTGCTTCTCCAGGAGGTTGACCACGGCGAAGCTCAGGAAGGAGGGCACGAGCGCCGTCCCCTTCTTGAAGACGTACCCGCGGTCGAGGATCGTGCCGAGGATCGACGCGTATGTCGACGGGCGGCCGATCTCGCGCTCTTCCAGCTCCTTGACCAGCGAGGCCTCGGTGTAGCGGGCCGGGGGCTTCGTCGCGTGGCCGTCCACCGACATCTCGTCGGCGGAGAGCGCGTCGCCCTCGCTGACCTGTGGGAGCCTGCGCTCGCGGTCGTCCAGCTCGGCGTTCGGGTCGTCGGCGCCCTCCACGTAGGCCTTGAGGAAGCCGTGGAAGGTGATGGTCTTGCCGGACGCGCTGAACTCGGCGTCCCGGCCGTCGCTCGCCCGGCCACCGATCTTGACGGTGACGGAGTTCCCGGTCGCGTCCTTCATCTGGGAGGCGACGGTCCGCTTCCAGATCAGCTCGTAGAGCCGGAACTGGTCACCGGTCAGGCCGGTCTCGGCGGGCGTACGGAAACGGTCGCCCGAGGGGCGGATCGCCTCGTGCGCCTCCTGCGCGTTCTTGACCTTGCCGGCGTACGTGCGCGGCTTGTCCGGCAGGTAGTCGCTGCCGTAGAGCTGGGTGACCTGTGCGCGGGCGGCCGTGACGGCCGTGTCGGACAGGGTCGTGGAGTCCGTACGCATGTAGGTGATGAAGCCGTTCTCGTACAGCTTCTGGGCCACCTGCATGGTCGCCTTGGCGCCGAAGCCGAGCTTGCGGCTCGCCTCCTGCTGCATCGTCGTCGTACGGAAGGGGGCGTACGGCGAGCGGCGGTAGGGCTTGGACTCGACGGAGCGTACGGAGAAGCTCGTGTCCTGGAGGGCCGCGGCCAGCGCCCGGGCATTGGCCTCGTCCAGGTGCAGGGTGCCGGCGCTGCCCGCCTTCAGCTGCCCGACGGAGTTGAAGTCACGGCCCTGCGCGATGCGCTTGCCGTCGACCGTGGTGAGACGGGCGACAAGCTGCGAGGGGTCGGAGGCGTCACCGGCGCGGCCGGTGCCGAAGGTGCCGGTCAGGTCCCAGTACTCGGCGGAGCGGAAGGCGATGCGCTCGCGCTCCCGCTCGACGACGAGGCGGGTGGCCACGGACTGCACGCGGCCGGCCGACAGGCGCGGCATGACCTTCTTCCACAGGACCGGCGAGACCTCGTAGCCGTAGAGGCGGTCGAGGATGCGGCGGGTCTCCTGGGCGTCGACCATGCGCTTGTTGAGCTCGCGCGGGTTGGCGACGGCGCTGCGGATCGCCTCCTTGGTGATCTCGTGGAAGACCATCCGGTGGACGGGGACCTTGGGCTTCAGGACCTCCAGGAGGTGCCACGCGATGGCTTCGCCCTCGCGGTCCTCATCGGTGGCGAGGAAGAGTTCGTCGGAGTCCTTCAGGAGGTCCTTGAGCTTCTTGACCTGCGCCTTCTTGTCGGCGTTGACGACATAGATGGGCGCGAAGTCATGCTCGACGTCCACGCCGAGGCGGCGCACCTCGCCGGTGTACTTCTCGGGCACCTCCGCGGCGCCGTTGGGGAGGTCGCGGATGTGCCCGACGCTGGCCTCGACTACGTAGCCGGGGCCGAGGTAGCTCTTGATCGTCTTCGCCTTGGCAGGCGACTCGACGATGACGAGTCGGCGGCCGCCCTGTGCGGTCTCGCTGGTCGGGGACAACTTCGCTCTTCTCTCCGGTCGACGCTCGGTGGCAGTGCGCGATGGCATTGCTCGTGGCAGTGCTCTTGGCCGTGCGGTGGCAGTGCTCGCATGGCTTGCGTTGCGCTGTCGCTGCGGAGTGTGACGGTACATCCCGCCCCCGTGTCAAACGGGAAAAGCCCGCAACGGCCACTCGAACGGTAACCCGACTACCGCCATTCCTGCCGCCCGGAGTGGCGACCTGCCGTTTCGGCGCCCTGCCCGTGGTGCGGCCCCGCCACACCGGCGCGATCACCGCGAAGGGCTCCCCGACCGTGCCGCGGCGGGCCCCCGACCGCCCCGGAACCATCCGCTCCGCCATACCCGGGCGCGGCTTGACCCCCTACCTCGGTACGACATCCCGCGCCACCCGAGTACGACCTGGTGGCCCATTGCGGTACGGCCGTCCGCCCGCCGGGGCGCGACGCTCCACCCCTGCCGGAATACGACGCTCCACCCCATCGGAAGGGGGTGGCCCACCGCCGCGGCCGGGCATCCTCACAGCCGCGTGAAGCACCACACGCCGAGCAGCAGCGCCCCGGATCCGGCGAGCGCGGCGAGCGTCGCCGATGCGACGGGGCTCACACCCTGGGCGACGGGCTCACGGTGCGCGACCCGCACTCCGGTCCACAGCAGCAGTGCGGCGCCGAACAGCGCGAACACCGTTCCGGCGAAAATCGCTGGTGCGCTCTCCATGGCCCTTGCCTCCCCGTACGGCGCTCCGCCCGGCGCTCCCCGCGCGGCCTTGGCCTGGAGGCTGGCACGCGAGGGAATCGGGCGGACGAAATCGGGGTGAACGTCGGGCGGCCCGCGCCGCCCTGCTCGGCCCGCCCCCCCCAAATCGCCGGACCCCTACGGGATCTTGGCCGGTTTCACCACCCCGCGCGGGGGCGGCGGCCCGAGCGCTACGCCTGGACGGGCAGCAGGAAGCCCTGCTCCACAAGGAGCCTGATCTGCGCGGGCGTCCGGTCCCGCAGCAACACGGGGTCCTCCCCCACCAGTTGCGCGATGGCGTCCAGGATGCGCCCGGCGCTCAGCGACCCGTCGCACACGCCGGCGAACCCGGCGCCCACCGTGTCCACCTTGGTGGCCCGCCGCATCCCCCGGTGCTGGCGCAGCACCACGTGCTCCGGGTCCTCGGCGCCCGGCAGCCCGACCTGCTCCTGCACGACCTCGTCCGCGAGCTTGAAGTGAGCGGCGAGCAGCGCCGCGTCATCGTGCGTACGCAGGTACTCCTGCCGGTCGAAGAACTCCCGCACCGTCTCGCCGAGAGGCTGCTCGACGGGGTGCGGCCACTCCTCGACGGTGATGGACGGCTCGGCGGCCCCCGTCTTCCTGAGCGTGATCCAGCCGAAGCCGACCGCCCGCGTGCCGCGCGCCTCGAACTCGTCCAGCCACGCCTCGTACCGCGCCGCGTACCGCGTGGGGTCCTCGCGGTGGTCCCCCGCGTCGCGCAGCCACAGCTCGGCGTACTGCGTGATGTCCTGCACCTCGCGCTGCACGATCCAGGCGTCGCAGCCGCGCGGCGCCCAGGAGCGCAGCCGGTCCTGCCACTCCTCGCCGTCCACGTGCTGCCAGTTGGCCAGGAAGTGCGCGTACCCCCCTTCGTTCAGCCGCGTCCCCGCCTCCTGAACGAGCGTCCGGCACAGATCGTCCCCGCCCATCCCGCCGTCCCGGTAGGTGAGCCGCGCGCCGGGCGAGATCACGAAGGGCGGGTTCGACACGATCAGGTCGTACGTCTCCTCGCCCACCGGCTCGAAGAGCGAGCCCTCGCGCAGGTCCGCCTCCGGGGCGCCGGACAGGCCCAGCGTGAGCCGGGTGAACTCCAGGGCCCGCGGGTTGAGGTCGGTCGCGGTCACGCGCGTGGCGTGCTGGGCCGCGTGCAGGGCCTGGATGCCGGAGCCGGTGCCGAGGTCGAGCGCGCTGTCGACAGGGGTGCGCACGGTGATCCCGGCGAGCGTCGTGGAGGCGCCGCCGACGCCGAGGACGACGCCCTCGTCATGGCTGCCGATGCCGCTGGCGCCGCCGACCGCGCAGCCGAGGTCGGAGACGATGAACCAGTCCTCGCCGTTCGGCCCGCCGTAGGGCCGCACGTCCACGGTGGCCCGCAGCTCTCCGTCCCGCTCGGCCAGCCAACCGCTCTCCAGGAGGGCGTCGAGCGGCAGAACGTCCGCCACGCGCGCGTGGGGCACGGTTTCCTGGAGCAGGAAGAGCCGTACGAGGGCCGCGAGGGCGCCGTCCCCGCGGGTGGCCCGCAGCGCGGGCACGGTCTCGCTGCGGGCGAGCGCGGCGTACGCGGAGGCGCCGAGCAGTTCGAGGAGCCCGTCGGCGGTGAAGTCGGCGCCGAGCAGGGCCCGGCGCAGGGAGGCCGCCACGTCGGCGCGGTCGGCTGAGGGCAGGGGGAGGCTGGCATTACTCACGCCCCCCATTGTGGCCCGGCGCCCATGACAGCGCCCCCGGCGCCACCATGGGCGCCGGGGGCGGGGAAGAACGTACGACCGGAGAGGAGGAACGTACGGCCAGAAGGTGGCAGGCCGTCAGCTCTTGGAGGGCGGCGTGGTGGACGCGCTCTTGCAGCTGTCCTGCTTGGCCATCGCCTTGCCGACGTCGCCCTCCTGGAGCTTCTCCAGCGCTTCGTTGCCGCTCTTGCTCAGCTTGTCCAGCTCGCCCGCGACGTCCTTGAGGCCGTCCGCGAAGTCCGCCTGGTTCTTGGTGTCCAGGCCGTCGACCTGCTTCTTCAGGTTCTCGTACGACTTGGAGATGGCGTTGAGTTCCTTGACGGCGTCGTCCGTCTTCTTCTGCCCGTCGTCCACCGGCGGCGCGCCCGCGCGCTTCACGGAGGCGCCCATCGCCTTGTAGGCGTCGGACATGTCCTGGAACGCCTTGGAGTCGGTCTTCTGGACGTCGGCCGGCGAGCTGTTGTCGGAGGTCTCCTTCTGGATCGCGGCGTTGGCGTCCGCGATCTTCTTCGACTGCGGCTGGACGGAGTCGCAGACCTTCTTGGCCCAGTCGTCCAGCTCCTTGTCGCCGTCGTCGCTGCCGCACCCTGACAAAGCGAGTACCAGTACCGCACCGCCGGACAGTGCGGCTGCAAGCTTCTTGTTCACCGGATTGGTCCCTTCCATGGCTCTCGGCCCCGGAACTTACACGCCAAACGAGCGACAATCGCATGCCGGGGGTCCGTTACAACCGCTATTGCAGCCATTTGCACCAAGGGAGGGCGGGCACGGAGTGCGAGAGAAGGCTCACGGCTCCCCGCGTGCGCCGCACGGCCCCGAGCCACCTGTACGGCATCGGGCGGACGGCGCGTCAAAACGCGCCGCCCGCCCGCGTGTTGGACGGTGATCCGGACCGGCTCTACGAAGCGACGGCCGGGTCGGCCGACTTGGCCGTCCGCTCGGCGTTGCCCTCGTCCCCGACGGCGATGCCCCGCCGCTTGGAGACGTAGACCGCGCCGATGATGACCGCGATGGAGAGCACAGCGATGACCACCCGCATGCCGACGCTGGCGTCTTCCCCGTAGCTGAACTTGATGACGGCGGGGGCGATGAGCAGCGCCACCAGGTTCATCACCTTCAGCAGGGGGTTGATCGCCGGGCCCGCGGTGTCCTTGAACGGGTCTCCCACGGTGTCGCCGATGACGACCGCGGCGTGGGCCTCGCTGCCCTTGCCGCCGTGATGGCCGTCCTCGACGAGCTTCTTCGCGTTGTCCCAGGCGCCGCCGGAGTTGGCGAGGAACACCGCCATCAGCGTGCCCGTGCCGATCGCGCCCGCCAGGAACGAGCCGAGCGCGCCGACGCCGAGCGAGAAGCCGACCGCGATCGGCGTGAGCACGGCGAGCAGACCCGGTGTGGCCAGCTCGCGCAGCGCGTCCTTGGTGCAGATGTCGACGACGCGCCCGTACTCCGGCTTCTCGGTGTAGTCCATGATCCCGGGACGCTCGCGGAACTGCCGCCGCACTTCGTAGACCACGGCCCCGGCCGACCGCGACACCGCGTTGATGGCCAGCCCCGAGAAGAGGAAGACGACCGCGGCGCCGAGGACCAGGCCGACCAGGTTGTTGGGCTGCGAGATGTCCATGACCAAGTTCATCGGAGCGCCGTCGCCGAGTTTCTCGCCGACGTCCTTGGCGGCAGTCGCGATGGCGTCGCGGTAGGACCCGAAGAGCGCCGCCGCCGCGAGGACGGCGGTCGCGATGGCGATGCCCTTGGTGATGGCCTTGGTGGTGTTGCCGACGGCGTCGAGGTCGGTGAGCACCTGCGCGCCCGCGCCCTGGACGTCGCCGGACATCTCCGCGATGCCCTGCGCGTTGTCGGAGACCGGCCCGAAGGTGTCCATGGCGACGATGACGCCGACGGTGGTCAGCAGCCCCGTACCGGCGAGGGCGACCGCGAAGAGGGCGAGCATGATCGACGTGCCGCCGAGCAGGAACGCCCCGTACACGCCGAGCCCGATCAGCAGCGCGGTGTAGACGGCCGATTCGAGGCCGATCGAGATGCCGGCCAGGACGACGGTCGCCGGGCCCGTCAGCGAGGTCTTGCCGATGTCCTTGACGGGACGCCGGGTGGTCTCGGTGAAGTAGCCGGTGAGCTGCTGGATCAGGGCGGCCAGCACGATGCCGATGGCGACGGCGGTGAGCGCGAGGACCCTCGGATCCCCGTCGTGTGCCTTGATCGCCGCGTCCGTGACGCCGTCCAGCTTCGCGTACGAGGACGGCAGATAGGCGAAGACGGCGCCGGCCACGAGCACCAGCGAGATGACCGCGGAGATGAAGAAGCCGCGGTTGATGGCGCTCATGCCACTGCGGTCGGCGCGGCGCGGCGCCACCGCGAAGATGCCGATCATCGCCGTCACGACACCGATGGCCGGGACGATCAGCGGGAAGGCGAGCCCGGAGTCGCCGAACGCCACCTTGCCGAGGATCAGCGCGGCGACGAGCGTCACGGCGTACGACTCGAAGAGGTCGGCGGCCATACCGGCGCAGTCGCCGACGTTGTCGCCCACGTTGTCGGCGATGGTCGCGGCATTGCGCGGATCGTCCTCCGGAATGCCCTGTTCGACCTTGCCGACCAGGTCGGCGCCGACGTCGGCGGCCTTGGTGAAGATGCCGCCGCCGACACGCATGAACATCGCGATCAGGGCGGCGCCGAGTCCGAATCCTTCGAGCACCTTCGGCGCGTCGGCGGCGTAGACGAGCACCACACAGGAGGCGCCCAGAAGACCGAGCCCCACCGTGAACATGCCGACGACGCCGCCCGTACGGAAAGCGATCTTCATGGCTTTGTGCGAGACGGCGGTGAGATCCTTTTCCGGCTCGCCTGGTGCCGGGGTGGCTTCTCGGGCGGCGGCGGCCACGCGCACATTGCTGCGCACGGCGAGCCACATACCGATATAGCCGGTGGTCGCCGAGAACGCCGCGCCGATCAGGAAGAAGATCGAACGACCGGCGCGCTGATTCCAGTCGTCCGCGGGCAGCAGCATGAGCAGGAAGAACACCACGACGGCGAATACGCCGAGGGTTCGCAGCTGCCGGCCGAGATAGGCGTTCGCACCTTCCTGGATCGCCGTGGCGATCTTCTTCATGCTGTCGGTGCCCTCGCCTGCCGCGAGTACCTGGCGGACCAGGATCCCGGCGACGACGAGCGCCGCGAGCGCGACGGCCGCGATGGCCATCACGATGAGGCGATTGTCATCTGTCAGGACTGCGGCTGCGAAGGTTGAGGGGTGGTCGATCTGATGAGGGGTAGAAAGCCCCGCCATTCGTCCTCCTTGACGCTTGGGCTGAGCTCAAGATGTGGACGGATTGTAGGGAGCGGAACCTGATCAAAACAGAGCACCACTAACGGAATTGACCTGAGATCGCTTCTCAGCAAATGATCGCGGTCAGAGAACGGCACCGAAAGCGGTAATGCCTCAAAACCGTTGACGAGAGATCGCCGGACTGTGTTACCGATCTACGTAATAAATGATCGGAATGAAAAATGCCCTGTTCACCGTGGTGGTGAACAGGGCCTGCGTGTGTGCGCGGGTCAGGGCAGAAGCGGCGCGGGGGTCGTCGGCCAGGTCATCCGGATCACGCCGCCGGACTCGCCGGCGGTGACCTCGACGTCGTCCACGAGCCCGCTGATGACGGCGAGACCCATCTCGTCCTCGCCCTCGGGCTCCGGCTCGCCGCCTTCGCCGCCCTGCGCGCCGGGTGCCCGGTCGCCGGGCGCCGCACGGGGGGCCTCGTCGCCGACCTCGATGGAGAACTGCTTCTCGTCCTCGGTCAGCGCGACCCGTACGGGGGCCGAGACGCCGTTGCTCTGGTGGAGTCCGACGGCGCGCGTGCAGGCCTCGCCGACCGCGAGCCTGACCTCGTCGAGAACGGCCTCGTCCACTCCGGCCCTTCGCGCGACCGCGGCCGCCACGAGACGGGCGGTCCTGACGTGCTCGGGCAGCGCGCTGAAGCGGAGTTCAACGGTGGCCATGCATCCCCCTCGGACGTACGCGCGTGCTGTCAGGGGGCCGGGCCGTCGGCCCGGCCCCCTGCTGTACTGCCGTCACGGGCCTCAGTCCGTGGCGGCCACTGCTTCCTCGACCGAGGTGTGAATGGGGAACACCTTGGTCAGGCCGGTGATGCGGAAGATCTTGAGAATGCGCTCCTGGTTGCAGACCAGGCGCAGCGAGCCCTCATGGGCACGCACGCGCTTCAGGCCGCCGACCAGCACGCCGAGTCCGGTGGAGTCGAGGAAGTCCACGCCCTCCATGTCGACGACCAGATGGAAACTGCCGTCGTTCACCAACTCGACCAACTGCTCGCGCAGCTTGGGCGCGGTATACACATCGATTTCGCCACCGACCTCGACGACCGTGCGATCGCCGACGGTACGGGTCGACAGGGACAGGTCCACGGATCCTCCAGCACCTTGCTATCGAGCGGTCATCCCTCGGGACACCTCGGCAGAGCCCCCAGGACGGATCGCCAGCCGCGATGGCATTCAATCACTTACCGGCAGGCGTGCACGACGCCTTCGGACCATTGTCCATCCCGCCAGTGACACACTCGATGCCGATGGCCAACATTTCTCCTCCCGGAGGACCCTCTGCGGGCGCCCCGGCACAGACGTCCCCGCAGGCGGTCCTGGACCGGCTCACGGCGGGGCCGAGCCGTGCATCGCGCGTCACTCATACGGAGCACTTGCCCCCACGTGCGGCCCGGTATGCAGTCTGGCCCGACCGCATCCGTCCGGAGGTCATATCCGCCGTCCGGGCGGCGGGCATCGAACACCCCTGGGCCCATCAGGCGCAGGCGGCCGAGCACGCCCTGGACGGCGAGTCCGTGGTCGTCGCGACCGGCACGGCCTCCGGAAAATCCCTCGCCTACCTCACGCCCGTCCTCACGGCCCTCCTCGACGGCTCCGAGGCGCCCAACGGCCGTGGCGCCACCGCCCTGTACCTGGCGCCCACGAAGGCCCTGGCGGCCGATCAGCGGCGCGCCGTCCGCGCGCTCGCGGCCCCGCTCGGCAACGCCGTACGCCCCGCCGTGTACGACGGCGACACCCCGGTGGAAGAACGCGAATGGGTGCGTCAGTACGCCAATTACGTGCTGACCAACCCGGACATGCTGCACCGCGGGATCCTCCCCTCCCACCCGCGCTGGTCCTCCTTCCTGCGCGCCCTGCGCTACGTGGTCATCGACGAGTGCCACACCTACCGCGGTGTCTTCGGCTCCCACGTCGCCCAGGTGCTGCGCAGGCTGCGCCGCCTGTGTGCCCGCTACGGCTCCGATCCGGTCTTCCTGCTGGCCTCGGCCACCTCCGCCGAGCCCGCGCTCTCCGCGGAGCGGCTGACGGGGCTGCCCGTGCGGGAGGTGGCCGACGACGCCTCGCCCCGGGGTGACCTCGTCTTCGCCCTCTGGGAGCCGCCGCTCACCGAGCTGCACGGCGAGAAGGGCGCGCCCGTGCGCCGTACCGCCACCGCAGAGACGGCGGACCTGCTGACCGACCTGACCGTGCAGGGCGTCCGCTCGGTCGCCTTCGTACGCTCCCGGCGTGGTGCCGAGCTGATCTCGGTGATCGCCCAGGAACGCCTCGCCGAGGTCGACCGCTCCCTCGCCCGCCGCGTCGCCGCCTACCGCGGCGGCTACCTCCCCGAGGAGCGCCGCGCCCTGGAGCGCGCCCTGCACTCCGGGGAACTCCTCGGCCTGGCCGCGACCACCGCCCTCGAACTCGGCGTGGACGTCTCGGGGCTGGACGCCGTCATCATCGCGGGCTACCCCGGTACGCGGGCCTCCCTCTGGCAGCAGGCGGGCCGCGCGGGGCGTGCGGGGCAGGGCGCCCTGGCCGTGCTGGTGGCCCGTGACGACCCGCTGGACACCTATCTCGTCCACCACCCCGAGGCCCTCTTCCGGCAGCCGGTGGAGTCCACCGTCCTCGACCCGGACAATCCGTACGTCCTGGCGCCCCACCTGTGCGCGGCCGCCGCGGAGCTGCCGCTGGTCGAGGAGGACCTCGCCCTCTTCGGCCCGGCCGCCGAGGAGCTGCTGCCGCAGCTGGAGGCCGCGAAGCTGCTGCGGCGCCGCACGAAGGCCTGGCACTGGACCCGCAGGGAGCGGGCCGCCGACCTCACGGACATCCGCGGCGAGGGCGGCAACCCCGTCCAGATCGTCGAGGAGGGCACGGGCCGGCTCCTCGGCACCGTGGACGCCTCCGCCGCGCACACGACCGTGCACGAGGGCGCGGTCCACCTCCACCAGGGCCGTACGTATCTCGTGCGCCACCTCGACCTGGAGGACTCGGTGGCGCTGGTCGAGGAGGCCGTGCCGCCGTACTCCACGACCGCGCGTGACACCACGGCGATCTCCATCCTGGAGACGGACGTGGAGGTTCCGTGGGGCGAGGGCCGCCTCTGCTACGGCTCCGTCGAGGTGACCAACCAGGTCGTCTCCTTCCTGCGCAGGAAGCTCATGACGGGCGAGGTCCTCGGCGAGACCAAGCTGGAGCTGCCTCCTCGTACGCTGCGGACGCGCGCCGTCTGGTGGACGGTCACCGAGGACCAACTGGACGCCGGCCGCGTCCATCCCGAGATCCTCGGCGGCGCCCTGCACGCCGCCGAGCACGCGTCCATCGGGATGCTGCCGCTGTTCGCGACGTGCGACCGCTGGGACATCGGCGGCGTCTCCGTGCCGCTGCATCCGGACACGCTCCTTCCCACGGTGTTCGTGTACGACGGCCATCCGGGTGGGGCGGGCTTCGCCGAGCGGGCCTTCCACACGGCACGGGAATGGCTGACGGCCACGCGCCAGGCGATCGCCTCCTGCGAGTGCGAGGCAGGCTGCCCTTCGTGCATCCAGTCCCCGAAGTGCGGCAACGGCAATGAGCCTTTGCACAAGCGGGGGGCTGTGCGGCTGCTTTCCGTGTTGTTGAGGGACGCGGAGCCGTCCGCCTAGGCCGTCCTCGCAGGGCCCTCCTGGGCTGTCCTCGCTGAGCCCTCCGGCCCCGCAGCGGTTGTCGGGCGGCCGGCGGGCGGCGGTGCCGTCACCCCGCCGGAGGCCGCGTGCCGGCATCCAGCAGGGCCAGGAAGGCGGAGGCCGCGGGCGACGGAGTGAAGCGGCTCCACACGAGGCGTTCCACCCGCACCGGCCCGTTGGTGACCGGCACGGTTCGCAGGCCGGGCAGTTCGGCGGCGAACGTCGCGGGCAGCAACGCGATGCCGAGCCCGTGGCGGACCATCCGGGCCATGAGCTCTACGCCGGACACCTCGAAGGCGACCTCGCGCCGCAGTCCGGCCGCCGCGAACGCCTCGTCCGACTGGGCACGGGCCGCGCTGCCCTCGGCGAAATCCACGAACGCCTCTTCGGCCAGACAGCCGAGGTCCACCTCCTTCTCCGTGGCCAGCGGGTGGCCCGGGGCGACCACGGCGACATGCTGCCCGTGGGCGAGTTCGCGGTCGTTGACGCCCTGCGGCCGGAAAGCGGGCTGCACGCCGAGGAACGCCGCGTCCAGCGTGCCGTCCCGCACCTGCTCCACGAGCCGCTCGCTGGAGCCGACCCGCAGGCTGATCCGGACCTGGGGATAGCGCAGGTGGTAGTCCCGCAGCACCGCCGGGAGGTCGACGGCCGCCACGGTCGGGATCGACCCGACGGCCAGCTTGCCCCGTATCTCCCCGGTGGCCGCCGACACCTCCGCCTTGGCCCGCTCGGCCGCTTCCAGTGCCTGCCGGGCGGCGGGCAGGAACGCCTCCCCGGCAGCGGTCAACCGCACCCTGCGACTGGTCCGCTCGAACAGTCGGGCCCCCAACTCCTTCTCCAGACGCGCCACTTGGTGGCTGAGCGCCGACTGGACGACATGACACCGCTCGGCGGCCCGGGTGAAGTTCTCCGTCTCCGCCACCGCGAGGACGTAACGCATCTGCTGGAGCTCCATTCGACGCATCGTGAATCACGATCGATCGGATGACAAACATGCGTTGGACCGATGGATCCGCGCTCGACGATGCTGGAGTCGACGCCGGGCCGGACCACTCGGCGCCCGGCCCCACCCCGGGACCGATGAGGCCCCGGGGCCACCATCGCCCCAACCGTCCCCACACTTGCCACCGGCGCCCGTGCGGCCCCGACTTCATGGAGACACTCATGCGCGTGATCGCCTTCGACCACCTCGTCCTGAACGTCACCGACATCGAGCGTTCGCTCGCCTTCTACACCGGCCCGCTGGGGCTGGAGCCGGTGCGGGTGGAGGAGTGGAGGGACGGCAAGGCCCCCTTCCCGTCCGTACGGGTGAGCCCCACCACCATCATCGACCTCGTCAAGGCTCCCGACGGGCCGCCCGAGGGCTCCAACGTCGACCACATCTGCCTCGTGGTCGAGCCGCTCGACTGGCGGCAGGTCATCGATTCCGGCGTCTTCACGGTGCTGGACGGTCCCGGCGAGCGCTTCGGCGCCCGAGGCACCGCCCTCTCGCTCTACGTGCGCGACCCGGACGGCAACACCGTGGAGCTGCGCTGGTATCCGCAGGACGCCTGAGGCTCCGGGTCCTGCCCCCTCGCGCCGAGCGGCGGGGGGGGCGTTACGGCTCCGGGGCAGCGGCAGTCCACTCGCATCCAGCTGCGAATATGGCCGGCCTCAGCCTCTCCCACCGAGCGGCGGCGGCGCTACGGCTCCGGGGGCCAGCGGCAGCCGACTGCGACCCGGCGGCGAACGTGGCCAGGCCCAGCCTCTCCCACCGAGCAACGAGAGCGCTACGACCCCCGGGGCAGCGGCAGCCGACTCTGACCCGGCGGCGAACGTCACCGGGCCCAGCCTCTCCCCCCCACCGAGCGACGGCGGGACTACGACCCCCGAGGCGACGGCAACCCACTCGCACCCGGCGGCGAGCGTGGCCAGGTCCAGCCTCTCGCGCAGAGCGACCAGGCCGCTACGATCCCCTGGGCGGCGGCAGCCCACTCACACCCGGCGGCGAATGTGCCGGGCCCGCGCGGGAGTTGACCCGGGCCGAGAAGGGCCCCGCGGAGGCCGATGCCGTGACTTCGGAGACCTCGCCCCGCACGACGCAGCGCACAAGTCTCGCCCCCTGCGCCGCCGCCACCCTCTCCGCCCCCGCGCACGCCTTCGACGTCCCCGCCGCCCAGTGGTCCGCCGCCGCCAGTGCCGCCAAGTCCGCCGCGCCGCCCGCCCGATGCCGGGCCACGACGGCCTGCCCCATGGCGAGCAACGCCCCGCAGAGCACACAGAGCACCGCCATCACCACCGCCGACCAGACCGTGGCGGCCCCTCGATCCCGCCCCGGGCCCCACCACCACGCCCCGCCTGTCATGAGCCCACCCCCGCCGCAAGCACCGTCTCCTCCGCCAAAGCCACCGCCTCCGACCGCAGCCGCAGGCCGAGCCCCAACGCTCCCGGACCCGGCGCGTCCGCGACGACCTCGACCCGCACCAGGTCACCGTCACGCCGCACCGACACGCTCGCCCCGCGCGGCGCCGCCTGCCTCGCCGCCGCCACGGCCGCCGCCTCCGGCTCCTGCCGGGCCGCCGCGCGGGCCCCCGCCCTGGCCGCGTCCACACACTGGATCTGCGCACACGCGGCCAGCAGCGTCCAGACCAGCGCCATGGCGAACAGGACCAGCGTCGGCAGCACCACCGCCGCCTCAGCCGTCACGAACCCCCGGTCCCAGCCCCCGCCCCTGGTGCGCGGCCTCGGGCCACGCTCAGAACGACGCATGGAGGGCCTTCTCCACCACGGCCTGCAGTGCAGCCCTGACCTGCCCGCTCGTCACCACCTTGTAGAGCAGTCCGGCGAACCCCACCGCCGCGATCAGCCCCATCGCGTACTCGGACGTGACCATCCCCGCGTCCTTGCCCGCCGCCGCGCGAGTCCGCCGAAGCAGCGTCCGCGTACCGTTGTGTCCACGCATCTCAACCCCCGTGAAAGTTCCGTTCGTTGCCTCTGTTGCCGAGGGCCTGATGGCCTCGGCAGTCATCGCCTCTGTCTTCATTCCGTCCGCAGCAGGCCCTCCGCGAGCCCGATCACCACCGGCAGCACTCCGACCGCGACGAACGCCGGCAGGAAGCACAGGCCCACGGGCGCCGTCATCAGCACCCCGGCCCTGCGCGCCTTGGCGGTTGCCGCCCGGCCCCGCGCGGCCCGGGCGTCCGCGGCGAGGCGGGCCACCGGTTCCGCGGCCGGCGCACCCGACTCACCGGCCCGCTCCAGCAGTCGGGCCAGCGGCGCGGCGCCCGGTATCGCCGCCAACTGACGCCAGGCCTGCGCTGGTTCACCACCCAGACGCACTTCCGCCGCCCCTCGCGCGAGCCGCTCCCCGACCGGGCCCCGCAACGACTCCCCGACGGCGCGGGCAGCCGAGACAGGGCTCGCCCCCGCGGTGACGCAAGCCGCCAACAGATCTGCCGCCAACGGCAGTTGCCGCGTCGCCTCCGCAGCATCAACGGCCCCGTCCGCTGCGCGAGGCGACGCCTGATTCCGCTGCCGACGCCATGCGCCGTAGCCGACAGCCGCTCCCGCCGCGAGCCCCCAGACCCCGCCCACCAGGGCGTAGGCCAGGCTCGCCGCGCCGACCACGACGGCCCAGCCGCGCACCTTGCCGTGCAGGCCCGGCCACTGATCCCGGCGGCGGACAGCCGGTCTCGCCACACCCAGCGCTTCCGCGGTCCGCCGCCGCAACGCCCTCTCGCGCCGAGCGGCCCACCCCGTCTGCGCCAGCCAGAGCACGGCCGTGAAACTCCACACGGCGACCCCCAGCCTGTGGACAGCACTCATCGCCCCTCCGCTCCTCGTACGATCCGCAGCGCCCACCACACCCCGGCGCCCTCCAGCACCCCGCCCGCCACCAGGCAGCCGAGGCCCGCTCCCGTGTGCAGCAGCACCCTCAGCGGCTCGGCCCCCAGCGCGCTGCCCATCAGCAGCCCCAGCACCGGCAGCCCCGCGAGCATTGCGGCGGTCGACCGCGCCCCGGCCAACTGGGCGTTCACGTCGGCCCGTTGGTCGCGCTCCACCCGCAGCGCGCCTTCCAGCCGTTCAAGTCCCGCCGCGAGCCCCGCGCCTCGGTCCACGGCCACCCGCCAGCAGGCCGCGAGCCCCAGCAACCCCTCCGCCCCCGGCTCCCGAGCCGCCTCCACCAAGGCCCCCGGCACATCCCCGCCGAACCGCGCCGCCGCCAGCACCGCACCGCGCCCCGCGCCGTCCCGCTCGCCAACGCCGCCCTTCCCCAAGCCGAACCCGCCGGCGCCGCCGCGCCCGAAGTCGAACCCGCCAGAGTTGCCCTCCTCGAAGTTGAGCCCACCGGAGCCGCCACCCCCAAGACCGAGCCCTCCAACACCCCCCTCCCCCAAAACCACCCGCAACGCCTCCCCCGGCTGCCGCCCCGCCCGCACCTCACCTGCCAGCGCCCCGCACAGCGCGATCACCGCGTCGCCGCGCCGATCCCGCTCCCGACGTGCTCCCCGGGCCCGGCGCACACGCGCCGCCACCGGCACTCCCGCCGCCCCCGCGACCACCGGCAGCAGCGACTCCCCAAGGATCGCCACCGCCACCCCGGCCACCAGGCACCACCACTCATGCCGCACCCGGCCGCGCCCGGCGGCGACAATCCGCCGCCAGGACCACCCGCCCGCCCCCTCCGGCGGCACCCCGACCCCCAGCACCGACCGAACCCGCCGAGCCATACCGCCCCGGCCACCCATCAGCCACGCCGCACTCCCCGCGCACACCACCGCCGCCCACGTCGACGTACTCACGCCGGATCACCCCGCTCCGCGCCCGTGAGGAGTGAGTCCAGCCGGTCCCACCCCGGGCCTTCGGCAAAGGCTTTCGTGCCCCACCGCAGCGCGGGCACGGTCGTCACCAGCCCCGACGTGGCCCGCTCCAGGACATGCACCTCGGCGATGCGGCGGCGGCCCGCCCGGTCGCGTACGAGGTGGACGACCACGGACAGCGCTGCCGCCAGTTGACTGTGCAGGGCTGCCCGGTCCAGCCCCGCAGCCGTCCCCAGGGCCTCCAGGCGGGCCGGCACGTCCCCCGCGGCGTTGGCATGCACCGTTCCGCAGCCGCCCTCGTGGCCGGTGTTGAGCGCGGCCAGCAGGTGCACCACCTCCGGGCCCCGCACCTCGCCGACGACCAGCCGGTCGGGCCGCATCCGCAAGGCCTGGCGCACGAGGTCGTCCAGGCCGACGAGACCGGCCCCCTCCTGGTTCGCCGGGCGGGATTCCAGGCGCACCACATGCGGATGCTCGGGCTTCAGCTCCGCGGAGTCCTCGGCCAGCACGATCCGCTCCTTGGGCCCGACCAGACCGAGCAGCGCGCTCAGCAAGGTCGTCTTGCCGCTGCCCGTGCCGCCGCTGATCAGGAAGGACAGGCGCGCGTCGAGCAGCGCCCGCAGCACGCGGTCACCGCCGGGCGGCACCGTGCCCGCCGCGACCAGTTCCGTGAGGGTGAAGGCCTTGGGCCGCACCACCCGCAGTGAGAGGCAGGTGCACCCCACGGCGACCGGGGGCAGCACTGCATGCAGCCGGGTGCCGTCCGGGAGGCGCGCGTCCACCCAGGGCCTCGCGTCGTCGAGGCGTCGCCCCGCCACGGCGGCGAGGCGTTGGGCGAGGCGGCGCACCGCCGCCGCGTCCCGGAACCTGACCGCCGTGAGCTCAAGGCCGCCGCCCCGATCCACCCACACCCGGTCGGGCGCGGAGACCAGTACGTCGGTCACGGAGGAGTCCGCGAGCAGCGGCTCCAGAGGTCCCGCGCCGACCAGTTCCGACCGCAACTGCGTGGCGGCACCCAGCACTTCCGTGTCCCCGAGGACCCGGCCCTGCGCCCGCAGCGCCTCGGCGACCCGCGCGGGGGTGGGCTCCGTGCCGTTCTCCGCGAGCCACTGGCGCACCCCGTCCAGCATCCGGGCCCCGACGACGGCGCTCATACGCCCCCTCCGGGGGCGTCGACCGGCATCCGGTCCCAGAAGGCGGTGCAGAACCGCGCCAGCGGGCCCCGCGCGGCCCCTCCGGGTGGCACGCCCGCCGTCTGCGCCGCCACCAGTTCCGCTTCCCAGGGCACCTCGCCGGCCAGCGGCAGGCCGAGCAGCCCTGCCACCTCCTCCGCTTCGAGTCCGCCGAGGCCTCGGGGGAACGCGGGGACCACCACCCGCAGGTCCCTCAGGACCAGTCCCGCCGCCGACGCCACCCGCCTTGACCCCGCCACCGCGCGCAGCTCGGGCGGCACCAGCAGGAGGCACAGGTCCAGCTGCTCCAGCGCCTCCGCGACCGTCTCGTCCACTCGGCGCGGCAGGTCCACGACGACCACGCCGCCGCGCCTGCGTGCCGCGGAGACGACCGCCCGCACCGCTTCCGGGGCGACCGCCACCGCGTCGCCCCTGTCCCAGCTCAGGACCCGCAGCGCGTGCAGCTCGGGCAGCGACTCCTCAAGCGCCTCCCCGCCGACCCTGCCCCGCGACGCGGCGAAGGCCGGCCAGCGCAGCCCCTCGGCCGTCTCGCCCCCGAGGAGGACGTCCAGGCCGCCGCCGAGCGGATCCGCGTCGACGAGCATCGTGCGCCGTCCGGCGCGGGCGGCCGTGACCGCGAGGGCGCAGGCGAGGGTGGAGGCCCCGGCCCCGCCGCGCCCTCCGATGACCCCGACGGTGAGCGCGGGCCGCCCCACGCCCTCGGCCACGTCGGCGATCCGGTCCACCAGCCACTGCTCGCCGTCGGGCAGGACCAGCACGTGATCGGCGCCGATCTCCACCGCCCGCCGCCAGACCCCGGAATCGTCCTGATCCCGCCCAACCAACACGACCCCACGCCGTCGCTTCGCCCCGCGCAGCCGGTCCGCCGCGTCGTCCCCGACCAGGACGAGCGGCGCCGCGTCCCAGGCCCCTGCGCGCTCGGGCCCACCGTGGTGCACCTCGGGCCGCGCCCCGGCCGCGGCGCACAGCCGCAGCAGGTCGTCGAGGAGTTCCACATCCTCCGTGACGATCAGCGGCCCGCCGCACCGCGCCTGTGACTGCCTCGACCCGCCCGGCGCGCCGTCCCGCGAACCGCCCCGTGCAATGACTCCACCCATGATCTCCGTCCCCCTCCACGCAAGCTCCTGTGAATGCCGCGCTCCGCATGGGCGAAGAACCGGCAAAGCAATCCGGCCATGAACTTCGCGAGCGGAACGGGCGGAATCAGCGTGCAGCGATCCGGGAAATCGTGTGGATCTTGGTCAATAACTGTGGACAAGGCGATGGCTGTGAATATCTCCGTCACCCAAACCGGTGACATGGCGTCGGCTTCAGGCCTGCTTCACGCCCACTTCTCACCGGCTCCGCGACGTCTTCCCGGCGGCTTCCCGGCGGCTTCCCGGCGGCTTCCCGGCGGCTTCCCGGCGGCTTCCCGGCGGCTTTCACAGCGCAGCCTTCCAACTACGTACAGTGACGATCCTTGGGCAGGCCTCGAAACCGCCGCGAGGGCGGATACAAGATCAAGAAGGCCGGAAGATGATCGACGGAGGGCTCAGAAACCCATCCGGACATGCGACGACCCCCGCCGGGGGGGAGAGCGGGGGTCGTCCCCACGGTCCGACTCGGGGGGGGAGGAGCCAGACCGGGTTAGCACGGTCGCGAACGATCCGTGACTTCCATGGTGTACCCGAGAGCCTTCTCAGGCAAACCCACGCGCCTCAGCTTACGCCGAATGGTGGGCGCCTATGCTCGGGCTCGTGGAAAACCACTCCTTGCCCCGCACCGCCGCCTTCTTTGACCTGGACAAGACGGTCATTGCGAAGTCGAGCACGCTCACCTTCAGCAAGTCGTTCTACCAAGGCGGCCTGATCAACCGCAGGGCCGTCCTGCGTACCGCGTACGCGCAGTTCGTCTTCCTCGCGGGCGGCGCCGACCATGACCAGATGGAGCGGATGCGCGAGTACCTCTCCGCCCTCTGCCGCGGCTGGAACGTGCGCCAGGTCCAGGAGATCGTCGCCGAGACCCTGCACGATCTGATCGACCCGATCATCTACGACGAAGCCGCCTCCCTCATCGAGGAGCACCACATCGCGGGCCGCGACGTCGTCATCGTCTCCACCTCGGGCGCCGAGGTCGTCGAGCCGATCGGGGAGCTCCTCGGCGCGGACCGGGTCGTGGCCACGCGCATGGTGGTCGGCGATGACGGCTGCTTCACCGGAGAGGTGGAGTACTACGCGTACGGTCCCACCAAAGCGGAGGCGATCAAGGAGCTGGCCCGCTCGGAGGGGTACGACCTCGACCGTTGCTACGCCTACAGCGACTCGGCGACAGACCTGCCGATGCTCCAGTCCGTCGGGCACCCCTTCGCCGTCAACCCCGACCGGGCGCTGCGCCGCGAGGCCCTCACGCGCGCGTGGCCGATCCTCGACTTCCACCGCCCCGTGCGGCTCAAGCAGCGCCTGCCCGCTCCGCCCCGACCGGCGCTCGTCGCGGCGGCCGCGGTGGGGGCGGCGGCGGCCACCGCGGGCCTGGTGTGGTTCGCCAGCCGCCGTCGCGCGGCGGCGATCTGACGACGGCCGGAATCCGCCGTGACACCCCAGGCGATCAGGGCGAACACCCATGCCCGGTTCGCACCTATTTGAAGGCAAAAGTAAAGAAGTCCGGCCAGGACTACCGCTTGCCCCAGGACTGGAGTACAAAGGAGTCAACGGCCCGCGAGACCAAGGACATCCGAGAGGATTACCTTAAAACGCAATCACGGCCCCACGGACCGAAGCATGAACACCAGGCACCCACGCGACGTCGACCCGTCGATTACGGGCCAGCCGCACCAGGTGACGGGCGAAGTTCCCGACCTGATGGGCAACCTTCGAGGACGCTTGGTAACCCGGTGAACATGCCAGCGGCGGTACGGATATCCGTACCGCCGCAACCCTTTTCGGGCCCCCTTGAGCCCGCTCCCCGCGGTCGCCCTACGCCGCTCCCCGCTGAAGGGCCTCGCAGACCGCCGTGGACTCCCTGACGCCGAGCTCAACCGCCCTGCCGCAGTGGGCGATCCAGGCGGCCATGCCGTCCGGCGTACCAGAGGCGTAGCCGTCGAGCGCCGCCACATAGGCCGCTCGGCCCAACTCCGCGTGGCCGGCCTCGGCGGGGCAGATCGACTTCGGGTCGAGGCCGCTGCCCACCAGGACGATGCGCTCGGCGGCCCGCGCGACCAGACCGTTGTGGGAGCCGAAGGGACGCAGGCTGAGCAGCTCCCCGTGGACCACGGCGGCCACCACCAGGGCAGGCGCCGAGCTGCCCGCGATGATCAGCCGCGACAGCCCCTCCAGGCGTCCCGCCACCTCGTCCGCGTCCGGCAGGGGAAGCTCGATCAGCGGCTCCTCGACGGGCCCCCCCGCGAGGCGCGGCCGCCCCGCGGCCTCGGCGGAGTCGGCCGCGGCGACCAGGTGCAGCCGCGCCAGGACCCGCAGCGGCGACTGCCGCCAGATGGACAGCAGTTGGCCCGCCTCGGCGGTCAGCCGCAGGGCCCCGCCGACGGTGCGCGCCTCGTCGTCGCCGCTGAAGTCGCTGCGTCGGCGCACTTCCTCAAGAGCCCATTCGGCCCCGGAGAGCGCGGCCGAACCGCGGGCGCCGCGCAGTGCCGCCTCGGAAGTGATCTCGTTGCTGCGGCGCCGCATGATCCGGTGTCCGTAGACCCGGTCCACGGCCTTGCGCACGGAGTCCACGGAGTCAGGCACGCCGGGCAGGGCCCCCAGGGCCGCGAGAGGATCGCCCCCGCCCGAGCCGGCTCGCGAGTTCGGGGGAGGGTCGGCTGTCGTACTCATGAGTACGAGCCTACGTACTACAGGGCTCACCCCCACGAAGGAGTGGTCTTCTTCACGCGAGCCGAGTACCCGGCGTTAAGTAGCCACTACGCTTCGTGGTTATGAAAATCGCTTTCGTGGGCAAGGGCGGCAGCGGCAAGACGACGCTGTCCTCGCTCTTCATCCGCCACCTCGCCGCCACCGGCGCCCCCGTCATCGCGGTGGACGCCGACATCAATCAGCATCTGGGCCCGGCGCTCGGCCTCGACGAGGCGGACGCCGCGCGGCTGCCCGCCCTGGGGGCGCACCTGCCCCTGATCAAGGACTATCTGCGCGGCTCCAACCCGCGGATCGCCTCCGCCGACACGATGATCAAGACGACGCCCCCCGGCGAGGGCTCGCGGCTGCTGCGGGTGCGCGAGGACAACCCCGTGTACGACGCGTGTGCCCGGCCGCTGGAACTCGACGGCGCCACCGTGCGTTTGATGGTCACCGGGCCGTTCACCGAAGCCGACCTCGGTGTCGCCTGCTACCACTCCAAGACCGGAGCGGTGGAGCTGTGCCTGAACCACCTGGTCGACGGCCGCGATGAGTACGCGGTCGTGGACATGACCGCCGGCTCGGACTCCTTCGCCTCCGGCATGTTCACCCGCTTCGACATGACGTTCCTGGTCGCCGAGCCGACGAGGAAGGGGGTCTCCGTCTATCGCCAGTACAGCGAGTACGCACGCGACTTCGGCGTCGACCTCAAGGTCGTGGGCAACAAGGTGCAGGGCCAGGACGACATCGACTTCCTGCGCGAGCAGGTCGGCGACGACCTCCTGGTGACCGTCGGACACTCCGACTGGGTGCGCGCCATGGAGAAGGGCCACCCGCCCCACTTCGCACGGCTGGAGGAGCTCAACCGCCGCTCCCTGCAGACACTTCAGGACGCCGTCGACGCCTCGTACGAGCGGCGGGACTGGGAGCGCTACACCCGCCAGATGGTCCACTTCCACCTGAAGAACGCGCAGAGCTGGGGCAACGAACGCACGGGGGCCGACCTGGCTGCCCAGGTCGACCCCGACTTCGTGCTCCGCGAGCAGCTGGTCACCCCCGCCTGAACAGGGCGGTGGGCGCTACGGCTTGACCGCCTCGGCGCCCGGGACGCCCTTCGGGGCCGGTGCGGGCTGGGCGGAGAGGAACGCCGCCCAGCCCTCCTTCGGTGCCTTGCCGACCCGCAGCTTGGTCAGCTTCGCCAGCACCTTCGGGTCCTGCGCGTCGAGCCAGTCCGCGAGCTGCCGGAAGGAGACGCAGCGCACCTGCGGTTTGGTGCATACCGTCTCGATCGTCTCCTCGATGGCGCGCATGTACGTGCCGCCGTTCCACGACTCGAAGTGGTTGCCGATGATCAGCGGAGCGCGGTTGCCCTTGTACGCGCGATTGAAGCCCTGGAGCAGCCCGTCACGCATCTGGTCACCCCAGTACTCGTGCTTTGCGGGGTCGCCCTGCGAGGTCGAACCGGACTGGTTGACCATGAAGTTGTAGTCCATGGTGAGCGTCTCGAAGTTGCGGCCGGGGACCGGAACGAGCTGCATCGACAGGTCCCAGAGGCCTTCCTTCTTCTTGGGCCAGACCTGGTCGTTCACGCCGCTGGTGTCGTAGCGGAAGCCCAGCTGCCGCGCCGCTCGCATGAAGTTCTTCTGCCCCTCCAGGCAGGGCGTTCTGGCCCCGATCAGCTCCTTGTCGTAGTCGAAGGGCAGGGGCTGCGCCTTCTTCATGCCCGTGTTCGTCTTCCAGGCCTTCACAAAGGACTTGGCCTGCTTGATCTCGCTCTTCCAGTCCGCGACGGACCACTCGCCGACCCCGCGGCCGGCGCCGCAGAAGTGGCCGTTGAAGTGGGTGCCGATCTCATTGCCCTCGAGCCAGGCGGCCCGGAGTTGCTCGACGGTGTTCCTGATCCCCTTGCGGTCGTTGAAGCCGATGTCCGAGCTGCCGACCAGGTGCTGCGGCGGCTTGTAGAGCGAGCGCTTCGACTCGGGGAGCATGTACACGCCGCTGAGGAAGTACGTCATCGTGGCGTTGTTCCGCTTGGCCACCTTGCGGAAGTGGGAGAACAGCCTCTGGCCGTCCTCGCCCGCGCCGTCCCAGGAGAAGACGACGAACTGGGGTGGCTTCTGGCCGGGCTTCAGGCGGGCCGGTCGCGGCAGGTTCGGCTGCTTGCCGGTGAAGGCCGTGGAGCCGTCCCCGATCAGACGGACCGGGCTCTTGGGCGCCTGGGCCCCGGACGCCTTCTTCGCGCCAGGGGCGCCTTCCTTCGTACCGGCGCCGGTGCCGGTGTCGCCCCCCGCGCAGCCGGCCAGTGCTGCCGCGCAGGCCACGAGGGCGGTGAGGCTCGCGGTGGTCCTCCGGGTGGCGGCCATCTTCCGCCCACCTCTTTCCGTGCAAGTCGGGACAGAACGGTCAGCAACTTCGCACGGGGGCCGGAATGGATTAGTACGACAAGCCGACAAAAGTTTTTATTCACTCATCAGAGTGGTCGATTGCCCCATTTGCACCATTAGTCCAGCCAAAGCCTTTACTCTGCATTACTGTTCGTTTACCGAGAGTTGAGGTATCCCGCCGCTGCAACGCCGTGACCCACGGCCGCGACCCGCCCTCCGGAGGCGTCCGGAGGACCCCCTGTTCCGCGACCGCGCCGCCCCGGAGGAGACGGGAAAAATGTCTGCCTGCGTCCCCACTCGCCCCACCGACCCGGCCCCCACGCCCGGCGCCCAGGAGCCCGAGGCCCCGCCGCGCCGCAAGAAGTTCCGCATCGCCGGCGCCGACGTCTCCGCGTCGATCGCCGTCTTCCTGATCGCCCTGCCCCTGTCCCTCGGCATCGCCCTCGCCACCGGAGCACCCCTCCAGGCGGGCCTCGTCGCCGCCGCCGTCGGCGGCATCGTCGCCGGGCGGTTCGGCGGATCACCGCTCCAGGTCAGCGGCCCCGCCGCAGGGCTCACGGTCGTCACGGCCGACCTCATCCAGCAGTACGGCTGGCGGACCACCTGCGCCATCACCGTCCTCGCGGGCCTCGCCCAACTCGGCCTCGGCTGCCTGCGCGTGGCCCGCACCGCGCTCGCCGTCAGCCCCGCCGTGGTGCACGGCATGCTGGCCGGCATCGGCGTCACCATCGCCATGGCCCAGCTGCACATCGTGCTCGGCGGCACCCCGCAGAGCGCCGTACTCGAAAACCTCCGCGCGCTGCCCGCCCAGCTGGCCGACCTGCATCCGGCCGCGCTGTCGATCAGCCTGCTCACCCTCGCCGTCCTGATGCTCTGGCCCCGGCTCCCCGGACGCGCCGGGCGCATGGCCCGTGCCGTGCCCGCCGCCCTGGTGTCGGTAGCCCTCGCGACGGGCGTGGCCTCGGCCGCCGGACTGCGGCTCGACCGGGTCGAGCTGCCCTCCTGGCGCAGCCACGCGCTGGTGGGGCTCCCCGAAGGGCCCGCGCTCGGGCTCGTCGCCGCCGTGCTCACCATCACGCTGGTGTGCAGCGTGCAGTCGCTGCTCGGCGCCGTGGCCGTCGACAAGCTCGTCTCCAAGCAGCCCGAGCTGCACGCGGGCGTGCGCCGCTCCGACCTCAACCGCGAACTGCTCGGCCAGGGCAGCGCCAACATCGTCTCGGGCGCCCTCGGCGGCCTGCCCGTCGCCGGGGTCGCGGTGCGCACCGTGGCCAATGTGCGCGCGGGCGCCGTCAGCCGGAACTCCACGATGCTGCACGGCGTTTGGGTAGTAGTGGCCGCGCTGCTCCTGGTGCCCGCCCTGGAGCTGATCCCCCTCGCGGCCCTCGCCGCACTCGTCATGGCCGTCGGCATCCAGATGGTCAGCCTCAACCACATCCGTACGATCACCCGCCACCGCGAGATCCTCGTCTACGCGGTGACCACCCTCGGCGTCGTCTTCCTCAACGTCCTCCAGGGCGTCGCCATCGGCATCGCCGTCGCCGTCGCCGTCGCCCTGCACCGCCTCGCCCGCACCCGGATCACCCACGAGGTCCGGGACGGCGTCCACCATGTGCGCGCCCGGGGCCAGTTGACGTTCCTCGCGGTGCCGCGGCTCAGCAGGACGCTGCATCTCGTGCCCCACGGCGAGGACGTCGTCGTGGAGCTTGACGGCTCCTTCATGGACCACGCGGCGTACGAGACGCTCCAGTGCTGGCAGGACGAGCACACCGCTCACGGCGCACGCGTCGAGATCACCGGCCGTGCCGGGACCCGCATCGCCGAGCCCGCCGGCGCCTCGCACTCCTGCTGCCGGCCGTGGACGCCCTGGCGCAACCACCACTGCGACCGGCCGCAGGAGAAGCAGGAGGCCGGCCGTCCCAGCAACCACCAACTGGCCAGCGGCATCAGCGCCTTCCAGCGGAACACCGCGCCGCATGTGCGGGAGGAGCTGGCCAGGCTGGCGCGTGAGGGGCAGCAGCCCGCGCAGCTTTTCCTGACGTGCGCGGACTCCCGGGTCGTCACGTCGATGATCACCTCCAGTGGCCCCGGCGACCTGTTCGTCGTACGCAACGTGGGCAATCTGGTGCCGCTGCCGGGTGCGGAGAGCGGGGACGACTCGGTGGGGGCCGCCATCGAGTACGCGGTCGATGTGCTCAAGGTGCGGTCCATCACCGTCTGCGGGCACTCCGGGTGCGGCGCGATGCAGGCGCTGCTCAATACCCCGCCCGGGGGCGCCCAGACGCCGCTGCGGCGGTGGCTGCGGCATGGCCTGCCGAGCCTGGAGCGCATGGGCGCGCAGGACAAGGCGTGGGCGCGGCTGTCGGGGCGGGCGCCCGCCGACGCGGTCGAGCAGCTCTGTCTCACCAATGTCGTCCAGCAGTTGGAGCACCTGAAGGCGCACGAGTCGGTGGCGCGTCGCCTTGCCGAGGGTGACCTCGAACTGCACGGTATGTACTTCCACGTCGGAGAGGCGCAGTCGTATCTGCTGACGGAGGGCAGCGACACCGAGCACCTTCCCGACGAGGTCTTCGACCAGGTGGTGCCCACAGCGCTGGTCGAGGGCCGGGGGTCCAAGACCCCACGGGCGACCGCCTGACAGGTAAAGGTCTAAACCAATTTTCGGCAGACCCTTGTCACCATGGGTTGCGTCTGATGAGCTGTGGCTTCGGACACAACGGTCGCCCCCGGCAAAGCAGCGCAAGGGAGATGTCGTGAGCAATGAAAGCCTGGCCAACCTCTTGAAGGAGGAGCGTCGCTTCGCGCCGCCCGCGGAGTTGGCGGCCGCCGCCAACGTCACCGCGGCGGCGTACGAACAGGCCAAGGCTGACCGGCTCGGCTTCTGGGCCGAGCAGGCCCGCCGGCTGACCTGGGCCACGGAACCGACCGAGACGCTCGACTGGTCGAACCCGCCGTTCGCCAAGTGGTTCGCCGACGGGAAGCTCAACGTCGCGTACAACTGCGTCGACCGCCACGTCGAGGCGGGCAACGGCGACCGCGTCGCGATCCACTTCGAGGGTGAGCCCGGCGACGGCCGGGCCATCACCTACGCCGAGCTCAAGGACGAGGTCAGCCGGGCGGCCAACGCCCTGACCGAGCTGGGCGTCCAGAAGGGCGACCGCGTCGCCGTCTATCTGCCGATGATCCCCGAGGCGGTCGTCGCGATGCTGGCCTGTGCCCGCATCGGCGCCACGCACTCGGTGGTCTTCGGCGGCTTCTCCGCGGACGCCATCGCCGCCCGCATCGAGGACGCCGACGCCAAGGTCGTCATCACGGCCGACGGCGGTTACCGCAGGGGCAAGCCCTCCGCGCTCAAGCCCGCCGTGGACGAGGCCGTCGGCCGCGTCGAGGGCGTGCGCCACGTCCTCGTGGTGCGCCGCACCGGCCAGGACGTGTCCTGGACCGAGGGTCGCGACGTGTGGTGGCACGAGATCACCCGGAAGCAGTCCGCCGAGCACACCCCCGAGGCGTTCGACGCCGAGCACCCGCTCTTCATCCTCTACACCTCGGGCACCACGGGTAAGCCGAAGGGCATCCTGCACACCTCCGGCGGCTATCTCACGCAGACGGCCTACACCCACCACGCCGTCTTCGACCTCAAGCCCTCGACCGACGTCTACTGGTGCACGGCCGACATCGGCTGGGTCACCGGCCACTCGTACATCACGTACGGCCCGCTGGCGAACGGCGCGACGCAGGTGATGTACGAGGGCACCCCCGACACCCCTCACCAGGGCCGCTTCTGGGAGATCGTCCAGAAGTACGGGGTCACGATCCTGTACACCGCCCCCACGGCGATCCGTACGTTCATGAAGTGGGGCGACGACATCCCCGCGAAGTTCGACCTCAGCAGCCTGCGGGTCCTCGGTTCGGTCGGCGAGCCGATCAACCCCGAGGCGTGGATGTGGTACCGGAAGAACATCGGCGGCGACAAGTGCCCCATCGTGGACACCTGGTGGCAGACCGAGACCGGCGCGATGATGATCTCGCCGCTGCCGGGCGTGACCGAGACGAAGCCGGGCAGCGCCCAGCGCGCGCTGCCGGGCATCAGCGCCACAGTCGTCGACGACGAGGCGAACGAAGTGCCGGACGGCGGCGGTGGCTACCTCGTCCTCACCGAGCCGTGGCCGTCGATGCTGCGCACCATCTGGGGCGACGACCAGCGGTTCCTCGACACGTACTGGTCGCGCTTCGAGGGCCGGTACTTCGCCGGTGACGGCGCGAAGAAGGACGAGGACGGCGACATCTGGCTGCTCGGCCGCGTGGACGACGTGATGCTCGTGTCCGGGCACAACATCTCCACCACCGAGGTCGAGTCCGCGCTCGTCTCGCACCCGTCGGTCGCCGAGGCGGCGGTCGTGGGCGCGGCGGACGAGACGACCGGCCAGGCCATCGTCGCGTTCGTCATCCTGCGCGGCACGGCGAACGCCGAGGACGAGGGCCTGGTGGCCGACCTGCGCAACCACGTGGGCACCACGCTCGGCCCGATCGCCAAGCCGAAGCGGGTCCTGCCGGTGGCGGAGCTGCCGAAGACGCGTTCGGGCAAGATCATGCGGCGCCTCCTGCGGGACGTGGCGGAGAACCGCGAGCTGGGTGACGTCACCACCCTCACGGACTCCTCCGTGATGGAGCTGATCCAGTCCAGGCTCCCGGCCGCGTCGAGCGAGGACTGAGGCCGCCCCCGGCTGACGTACGCGAGAAGGCACCCGGCAGCGCGCCGGGTGCCTTCTTTGTGCATAAAGTGAAGAACGCCGGATACGTCCAGGTGTGCGTTAGGTAAGCTAAGGATCACGTCAACATCGCGCCAAGAAGTCGTGATGAGATGTGCCGCGACATCGTGAAGAGAAGTACCCAGGTGCGCCGGGAAGTCTGGTCGGCAAGTGCTCAGCCCTGCCCACCGACCGGAGGTCGACTCACGTGACCGCGCCCGCCCCCCGCACCAACCGCAAGGTTCTCGGCCGCCTCTCGCTGCCCGAGCGGAATTTCGTCGCCAACGCCCTGCGTACCGAGACGGTCGGCGGAGTCCTGTTGCTCGTCGCCGCCGTCACCGCGCTGATCTGGGCGAACACGGCCGGGGGCTCCTACGAGTCGGTGCGCGGCTTCCACCTCGGGCCCTCTGCGCTCGGACTCGACCTCTCCATCCAGCACTGGGCGGCCGACGGCCTGCTCGCCGTCTTCTTCTTCGTGGCGGGCATCGAACTCAAGCGCGAGCTGGTCGCCGGTGACCTGCGCGATCCCAAGGCCGCCGCGCTGCCCGTCATCGCCGCGCTCTGCGGCATGGCGGCGCCCGCGCTCGTCTACGTCCTGACCAACGCCTTCGGCGGCGGCTCGATGGCGGGCTGGGCCGTGCCGACCGCCACCGACATCGCCTTCGCGCTCGCGGTGCTCGCCGTCATAGGCACGTCGTTGCCGTCCGCGCTGAGGGCCTTCCTGCTCACGCTCGCGGTCGTCGACGACCTCTTCGCGATCCTGATCATCGCCGTCTTCTTCACCAGCGACCTCGACTTCCCCGCGCTCGGTGGCGCCGTCCTCGGCCTGGCCGTCTTCTGGCTGCTGCTCAGGAAGCGGGTACGCGGCTGGTACATCTACGTGCCGCTGGCGCTCGCCATCTGGGGCCTGATGTACAACAGCGGCATCCACGCCACCATCGCGGGCGTCGCCATGGGCCTGATGCTGCGCTGCCACAAGGAGGACGAGAGCGAGCAGCACTCCCCCGGCGAGCACATCGAACATCTCGTACGCCCCCTCTCCGCGGGCCTGGCCGTGCCGCTGTTCGCCCTGTTCAGCGCCGGTGTCTCCGTCGCGGGCGGCGCGCTCGGCGACGTATTCACCCAGCCGGAGACGCTCGGCGTGGTCCTCGGCCTCGTGGTCGGCAAGGCGGTCGGCATCTTCGGCGGCACCTGGCTCGCGGCCCGCTTCACCAAGGCGGAGCTCAACGACGACCTGGCCTGGCCCGACGTGTTCGCGGTCGCGTCACTGGCCGGCATCGGCTTCACGGTGTCGCTGCTGATCGGCGAACTGGCGTTCACCGAGGACCCCCTGCTCACCGACGAGATCAAGGCCGCCGTGCTCACCGGGTCGCTCATCGCGGCCGTGCTCTCCGGAATCCTGCTGAAGGTACGGAACGCCAAGTACCGCAAGCTGTGGGAGGACGAGGAGCGCGACGAGGACCTCAGCGGCGTACCGGACATCTACGAGCTGGAGGACCCGGAGTACCACCGCCGAATGGCCGCCATCTACGAGAAGAAGGCCGCGGAACACCGCAGGCTTGCCGAAGTGTCGGGCGGGGAACGCGAGGATGGCAATGGTCCGGCATGATCTGAGCAGACATATCTCAGAAGTCTGAGCAGACATGACTCAGAAGAGACCAGAAGAGAAAAAGGGGAGAACGCGATGAGTTCACCCGACGGTCACGTCGGCGCCGAGCGCAGCCTCGGCCAGCTGGTCGCCACGGCGACCGGCGAGATGTCCGCGCTGGTGCACGACGAGATCGCGCTGGCCAAGGCCCAGCTGCGACAGGACGTCAAGCGCGGCGCGATCGGCGGTGGCGCGTTCGCCGCGGCCGGCACGGTCCTCATCTTCTCGCTGCCGATGCTGAGCTTCGCCCTCGCGTACGGCATCCGCACCTGGAGCGGCTGGAACCTCGCGGTCTGCTTCCTGCTGTCCTTCGCCGCCAATGTGCTGGTGGCCGGGGTGCTCGCGCTGATCGGCGTCGTCTTCGCCAAGAAGGCCAAGAAGGGCAAGGGCCCGCAGAAGGTCGCCGCTTCGGCCAAAGAGACGGCTGCCGTACTGGGAAACGTCAAACCGCATCCCCGTGCGGTGAGCCCGGCCGCCGCCCTGGACGTCCGAGTCGGTGAGACGGGGGCCACTGTGGCACGCTCGTCCTCATGACGGACCCCGCCCATCAGGACCACGCCCGCACCGGCGCCACCCAGTACGGCCCCACGCTCGGCGCCACCGCCCATTCGGCGCAACCGGCATCCGCCGTACGCATCGAAGGACCCTGGACCCACCGGGACGTGGCCGCCAACGGCGCGCGGTTCCACATCGCCGAAATGGGTGACGGGCCGCTGGTCCTGCTCCTGCACGGCTTCCCCCAGTTCTGGTGGGCGTGGCGGCACCAGATGGTGGCGCTCGCCGACGCGGGCTTCCGGGCCGTCGCGATGGACCTGCGGGGCGTGGGCGGCAGCGACCGCACCCCGCGCGGCTACGATCCGGCGAACCTCGCGCTCGACATCACCGGCGTCGTGCGCTCGCTCGGTGAGCCGGACGCCGCGCTCGTCGGGCACGACCTCGGCGGCTACCTCGCGTGGACGGCGGCCGTGATGCGCCCCAAGCTGGTGCGCCGCCTCGCGGTCTCCTCGATGCCGCATCCGCGCCGCTGGCGCTCGGCGATGCTCTCCGACAGGAAGCAGACCGCCGCGGGGTCCTATGTGTGGGGTTTCCAGCGGCCGTGGCTGCCGGAGCGTCAACTGGTCGCCGACGACGGCGCCCTGGTGGGGCGTCTGGTCCGGGACTGGTCGGGGCCCCGCCTGCCGGAGGACGAGGCGGTGGAGACGTATCAGCGCGCCATGTGCATCCCGTCGACGGCGCACTGCTCGATCGAGCCGTACCGCTGGATGGTGCGGTCGATGGCACGGCCCGACGGCATCCAGTTCAATCGCCGCATGAAGCGGCCGGTGCGGGTGCCGACACTGCATCTGCACGGTTCGCTCGATCCGGTGATGCGTACGAGGAGCGCGGCGGGGTCCGGTGAGTACGTCGAAGCGCCGTACCGCTGGCGGCTGTTCGACGGACTCGGACACTTCCCGCACGAGGAGGACCCGGCGGCGTTCTCCACGGAGCTGGTGAACTGGCTGAAGGACCCCGAGCCCGACCGCTGAGCCGGACCACACACGAACACATGTCCTACGAACGCCAATTGCCCGGCGCATAGGCCAATTGGGTTCCCTGCGCACGGTTACCGACCATGAGGCACGGGCACACGTCGGGGTATGGGCTGGACGCACGACTACAGTGACGTAGCACGCAATCGCCGCTCGGCCGCAGCGCTGAACAGCCAGAAGAGGGGCGGGGCACAGAATCCGGGCCGCCACGGCCCCCCTCAAGGCATGGGCATTCCCCGCATTCTCCGCCGCAGGGCCCGCTGGGTCTCCGCGCGGCTGCGGCATACGCGCGACTGACCCGGCCCACTGCCCACGGCTTCCCGGAAGACGCCTCCCTGGAAGCCGGCTCCCTAGGGCCTGTCTGACAATTCCCGCCTGCCTCGCGGGCGACGACGCGAATTGTCAGACAGGCCCTAGAGCGCGCAGCCCTGGCTGTCGACCTCTTGGCTGGCGGTGCGGCCGCGCTCGATGTCCCCGCGCACCTCGTCGACCGTCAGGGCGTAACCGGTGTCGGGGTCGTCGAGGGACTTGGCGAAGACCACGCCGTAGACCTTGCCGTCGGGCGTGAGCAGGGGGCCGCCGGAGTTGCCCTGGCGGACCGTCGCGTAGAGCGAGTAGACGTCGCGGCGCACGGTTCCCCGGTGGTAGATGTCGGGCCCCTTGGCCGAGATGCGGCCGCGCACGCGCGCGGGGCGGACGTCGTAGGGCCCGTCCTCGGGGAAGCCCGCGACGATGGCGCCGTCGCCGCCGGCCGCGTCCTTGGACGTGAACTGGAGCGGCGGCGCCTTCAGCGTGGGCACGTCCAGTACGGCGATGTCCCGCTCCCAGTCGTAGAGGACGACCTTCGCGTCGTACACCTGGCTCTGATCGCCTATCTGGACGGTCGGCTCGTCCACGCCGCCGACCACGTGCGCGTTCGTCATCACACGGCGGTCGGCGAAGACGAAGCCGGTGCCTTCGAGGACCTTGCCGCAGCTGCGGGCCTCACCGCGGACCTTCACGATGGAGCGCTTGGCGGTCGTGGCGACCTTGCTCTTGGCCAGCTTGGGGTCGGGGGGCTGGACCTCCGTGATCGGCTCGTTCGAGAACGGGCTGAAGACCTGCGGGAAGCCGTTCTGCGCGAGGACGGAGGAGAAGTCGTCGAACCACGTGTCGGCCTCGGCCGGCAGGGCGCGCGAGACGCCGAGGAGCACCTTGGAGTTGCGCACCTCCTTGCCGACCGTGGGCATCGTCGTCCTGGCGAGGAGGGAGCCGATCATCCAGGCGACCAGGAGCATCGCCACCACGTTCACCAGCGCGCCGCCCGTCGCGTCCAGGGCGCGGGCGGGCTGCCAGGTGATGTGTCTGCGCAGCTTGTTGCCGAGGTGGGTGGTGAAGGCCTGGCCGATCGAGGCGCAGACGATCACGATGACGACGGCGACCACCGCGGCGGTCGTACTCACCTGTGCCGCGTCGTCGTCCGTCAGGGCGTCCCAGATGACCGGCAGCAGGTAGACGGCGACGAGACCGCCGCCGAGGAACCCGATCACCGAGAGGATGCCGACCACAAAGCCCTGGCGGTAGCCCACGATCGCGAACCACACCGCGGCGAGCAGCAGCAGGACGTCCAGCACGTTCACCGATTCAATCCTCGCCTCGCATCGCGGTCGCCACTTCGCTGCAACCTTGTCATGCGCGCCAGTCGAGCGGGACCTGCTTACTGCGGTCCCAGGGGCGCTCCCAGCCCGCGAAGTGCAGAATCCTATCGATCACGCCCGCGGTGAAACCCCAGACCAGAGCGGACTCGACGAGGAACGCGGGCCCGCGGTGACCGCTCGGATGGATCGCCGTCACGCGGTTCGCCGGGTCCGTGAGATCTGCCACGGGCACCGTGAAGACGCGGGCGGTCTCGTTCGGATCGACGACACCGACCGGGCTCGGTTCGCGCCACCAGCCGAGCACGGGCGTCACGACGAAATCGCTCACGGGAATGAACAGGCGCGGCAGTACGGCGAAGAGCTGGACGCCCCCGGGGTCGAGGCCCGTCTCCTCCTCGGCCTCGCGCAGGGCGGCGTGGAGGGGGCCGTCGGTGCGCGGGTCGCCGTCCTCGGGGTCGAGGGAGCCGCCGGGGAAGGAGGGCTGCCCGGCATGGGAGCGGAGGGAGCCGGCGCGCTCCATCAGGAGCAGCTCGGGGCCACGCTCGCCCTCTCCGAAGAGGACGAGGACGGCGGACTGGCGGCCTGCGCCGCTCTCCGGAGGCAGGAAGCGGCTCAGCTGGAGCGGCTGGATGGTCCGGGCGGCGCGGGCGACGGGGGTCAGCCAGGAGGGCAGGGAGTCGGTGCTGAGGAGGTGGCTGGTGCCATCGTCGCCGCTGCCGCTGCCATTGCCGTTGCCCTTGCCCGCAGCCTTGAACCCGCTGTCGTCGTCCGTGGCGTTCGTCGTCTCGCTCGCGTGCGTCATCGGCACCCCCGTCCGTCTCTCGTCAACGCTCTTCGCCCCTGGGTTCGTTCCGTCCCGCCGCGCATTCACCCCGCCGTCAGCGGCGGCGCGGGCTTTCCGGGGTAGTCCGCCGGGGGCTTGAGCCGCTGGCCGGGGAATCCGCCCATCTCGTACTTCAGGAGCTTCTTCGCCTTCTCCGGGTCGGTCTCGCCCTCTCCGTACGACGGACAGAGCGGGGCGATCGGGCAGGCGCCGCAGGCGGGCTTGCGGGAGTGGCAGATACGGCGGCCGTGGAAGATGACGCGGTGCGAGAGCATCGTCCACTCGCTCTTCGGGAAGAGCGAGGCCACGGCGGCCTCGACCTTCTCCGGGTCCGTCTCCTCGGTCCACTTCCAGCGGCGTACGAGCCGGCCGAAGTGGGTGTCCACAGTGAGGCCGGGGACGCCGAACGCATTGCCCAAGACGACGAACGCGGTCTTGCGGCCCACGCCGGGCAGCTTGACCAGGTCGTCGAGGCGCCCCGGCACCTCGCCCCCGAAGTCGTCCCGCAGGGCCTTCGCCAGGCCCATGATCGACTTCGTCTTGGCGCGGAAGAACCCGGTGGGCCTGATCAGCTCCTCGACCTCCTCGGGGACGGCCGCGGCCAGGTCCTCCGGGGTCGGGTACTTGGCGAACAGACGCGGCGTCGTCTGGTTCACCCTCAGGTCGGTGGTCTGCGCGGAGAGCACCGTGGCGACCAGCAGCTCGAAGGGGTTCTCGAAGTCCAGCTCGGGGTGGGCGTACGAATACACCTCGGCGAGTTCGCGGTTGATCCGCCGGGCGCGGCGGACGAGCGCGGTGCGGGACTCGGGCGCGGCCTTCTTGGCGGGAGCTTGGGCGGCCTTCTTCGCGGGCGCTTCGGCGGCCTTCTTGGCGGAGGCGGCCGCGGCCGGCGTCTTCTTCGTCACTGGGGGTGCCTTCTTCGGGGAGGTCGGTCGCCGCGCGGGGGCCGGTCGCTTCTCGGGGGGCCGTGGGGACGGTTCTCTCATCGCCCCTACCCCCATCGTCGACGACCGTGCGCTCTCCGCCGACGGCGATGTGTCCTTCGAACGCACCACACCCGCCCGAATTGTCGGATTGTCCGACCCTCCGGACCACTGTTCGCCCACAGCGGAATCGCGGGGTGCGGCCACCTTCTCGGCCCCCTCGGCCTGTGTTCTCACCGGCTTTTTGGACACCCGGCCAGCCTAGAGCCCCCCACTGACATCCGACCCTGACCCCGGAGATCGGCCCCCAATTGGCCCCCTCCCCCACAGCACGCCGCGCAGGTGCGGCAGACTTGTGACTGATCACACTGTTTGGACCGTCCGGCAAAATGGGGAACACGGTCCCCTGATGCAGGTCGACAAGGAGAGAACTCGTGGACGACGTTCTGCGGCGCGCCCCGCTCTTCGCGGCGCTCGATGACGAGCAGGCCGCGGAGCTCCGCGCCTCCATGAGTGAGGTGACGCTCGCGCGCGGGGATGCGCTTTTCCATGAGGGCGACCCCGGAGACCGCCTGTACGTGGTCACCGAGGGCAAGGTGAAGCTCCACCGCACCTCGCCCGACGGCCGGGAGAACATGCTCGCGGTGCTCGGCCCCGGTGAGCTGATCGGTGAGCTGTCGCTCTTCGACCCCGGCCCGCGGACGGCCACGGCCTCCGCCCTCACCGAGGTGAAGCTGCTCGGCCTCGGCCACGGCGACCTCCAGCCCTGGCTGAACGCCCGGCCCGAGGTGGCCGCCGCGCTGCTGCGCGCCGTCGCCCGGCGCCTTCGCAAGACCAACGACCAGATGTCCGACCTGGTCTTCTCCGACGTGCCGGGCCGCGTGGCCCGCGCGCTGCTCGACCTGTCGCGCCGCTTCGGCGTGCAGTCCGAGGAGGGCATCCACGTCGTGCACGACCTCACGCAGGAAGAGCTCGCCCAGCTGGTCGGCGCCTCCCGCGAGACGGTCAACAAGGCCCTGGCGGACTTCGCGGGCCGCGGCTGGCTGCGTCTGGAGGCGCGCGCGGTGATCCTGCTGGACGTCGAGCGCCTCGCCAAGCGGTCGCGCTGACGCCGTCTCCGTACGCCGACGGGCCCCGCCTCTTCGGAGGCGGGGCCCGTCGCGTTCCCGCCCGGCCGCGGGACCGGGCACCGCTGCCCGCGCCCCGGTCAGATCGGGCTGGTCAGGTCGGGCTGGTCAGATCAGGCCGTGCTCGCGCAGGTAGTCCAGCTGCGCCCTGACCGACAGTTCCGCGGCCGGCCACAAGGAGCGGTCCACGTCCGCGTACACATGCGCGACGACGTCCGCGGCCTCCGTATGACCGTTCTCCACGGCCGTCTCGACCTGGGCCAGGCGGTTGGCCCGGTGGGCCAGGTAGAACTCGACGGCCCCCTGGGCGTCTTCCAGGACCGGCCCATGGCCCGGCAGGACCGTGTGGACGCCGTCGTCGACCGCCAGCGACCGCAGGCGGCGCAGGGAGTCCAGATAGTCGCCCAGGCGGCCGTCAGGGTGCGCCACCATCGTCGTACCGCGACCGAGGATGGTGTCACCCGTCAGGACGGCCCGGTCGGCCGGGAGATGGAAGCAGAGCGAGTCCGCGGTGTGGCCGGGGGTGGCCACCACGCGCATCTCAAGGCCGCCCGTGGTGATCACGTCGCCGGCCGCGAGGCCCTCCTCGCCCAGCCGCAGGGCGGGGTCGAGGGCGCGTACGTGAGTGCGGGTCAGCTCGGCGAAGCGGGCGGCGCCCTCCGCGTGGTCGGGGTGGCCGTGGGTCAGCAGGGTCAGGGCCACGCGCTTGCCCGCCTTCGCGGCCGTCTCGATGACGCGGCTCAGATGGGCGTCGTCGAGCGGACCCGGGTCGACGACCACCGCGAGGGGCGAGTCCGGCTCCGAGACGATCCAGGTGTTGGTGCCGTCCAGCGTCATGGCGGAGGGGTTGGGCGCCAGGACGTTGACCGCGCGGGCGGTCGCGGGACCGCTGAGGACTCCGCCACGGGGCTGTCCCGGGAGGGCGGCGGCTTCTGTCATGCGGGGGTGACTCCCGTCGGGGTCGGGGTGTGCGTGGGATGCGTACGGGCGCGGTCCGGGGTCACCTCGCGCCGTCCGGGGCGATCCGCTTGGTGAATTCGCCGTGGCCCGGCCAGGAAAGGACCAGCTCGCCGCCCTCCAGCCGCGCCTGGGCGAGCACCGGAGCCATGTCCTGGGCCCCGGCCGCGCCGAGCGCCTCGGAAGGCGCCCCGTACGCGCTCAGCGCCCGCAGCGTCGCGATGGTCGGCGGCATCATCAGCAGCTCGCCCTCGTCGTAGCGGGCGGCGGCCTCCGCCGGGCGGATCCACACGGTCCGGTCCGCCTCCGTGGAGGCGTTGCGCGTGCGCTGCCCCGCCGGAAGCGCCGCCACGAAGAAGAACGTGTCGTAGCGCTTGGGTTCGAACTCCGGGGTGATCCAGCGCGCCCAGGCCGCGAGCAGGTCGCTGCGCAGGAACAGCCCTCTGCGGCCCAGGAAGTCCGCGAAGGAGACGTCACGGGACACCAGTGCCTCGCGGTCCGCCTCCCAGTCCTCGCCCGTGGTGTCGCCGACGACGGTCTCCGGAGTGGGCCCGGCGAGCAGCACGCCCGCCTCCTCGTACGTCTCGCGGACCGCGGCGCAGACGATCGCCTGGGCCGCGGCCTCGTCGTCGACGCCCAGCCTGGCGGCCCACCACGCGCGCGTGGGCCCCGCCCAGCGCACCAGGTGGTCGTCGTCGCGCGGGTCGACGCCGCCGCCCGGATACGCGTACGCGCCTCCGGCGAAGGCCATGGAGGCGCGTCTGCGCAGCATGTGAACTTCCGGGCCGCTGCCACCGTCCCTGAGCAGCATGACGGTGGCGGCGCGGCGCGGGGTCGCCGGAGTCAGCTCGCCGCTCGCGAGGGCGCGGATGCGGTCGGGCCACTCCGGGGGGTACCACTGCCCATTTGCCATGGGCGGAGGCTATCCCCTGGTGGGCTGATGTTCGAGAGGCGGCAATCGGGGCCCCGTGAGGGCCCGGCCGGGCTCACGCCTCGGTCAGTTCCACCTGGAACTCGACCTCGACCGGCGCGTCCAGCGGCAGCACGGCGACACCCACGGCGCTGCGGGCGTGCACGCCCTTGTCGCCGAGCACCTCGCCGAGCAGCTCGCTCGCGCCGTTGATCACGCCGGGCTGGCCCGTGAAGTCCTGGGCGGAGGCCACGAAGCCGACGACCTTCACGACGCGCGCGATGCGGTCGAGGTCACCGGCGACGGACTTCACCGCGGCCAGGCCGTTCAGCGCGCAGGTACGGGCCAGGTCCTTGGCCTCCTCCGGGGTGACCTCGGCGCCGACCTTCCCGGTCACGGCGAGCTTGCCGTCCACCATCGGGAGCTGCCCCGCGGTGTAGACGTACACGCCGGACTGGACGGCCGGCTGGTACGAGGCCAGCGGCGGCACGACGGCGGGCAGCGTCAGGCCGAGCTCGGCGAGGCGCGCCTCGACGGCCCCGCTCACGCCTGCTTCTCCCGCTTCAGGTAGGCCACGAGCTGCTCGGGGTTGTTCGGCCCGGGCACGACCTGGACCAGCTCCCAGCCGTCCTCGCCCCAGGTGTCCAGAATCTGCTTCGTGGCGTGGACGAGCAGAGGCACGGTTGCGTATTCCCACTTGGTCATGTGGCCGACTGTAGTCGGTACGAGAGGATGCTCACGGTGGGCTCCTGCGTAGGCCCGGCGGCGACTGGTTAGGCTCACGAGTGTGAGCAGGCTCCAGGTCGTCAGTGGCAAGGGCGGTACCGGCAAGACCACGGTGGCCGCGGCCCTCGCGCTCGCCCTCGCGACGGAGGGGAAACGCACCCTTCTCGTCGAGGTCGAGGGCAGACAGGGCATCGCGCAGCTCTTCGAGACGGAGGCGCTGCCTTATGAGGAGCGGAAGATCGCCGTCGCTCCCGGGGGCGGGGAGGTGTACGCCCTCGCCATCGACCCCGAGCTGGCGCTGCTCGACTACCTCCAGATGTTCTACAAACTGGGGGGTGCGGGACGCGCCCTGAAGAAGCTGGGCGCCATCGACTTCGCGACCACCATCGCGCCGGGGCTGCGGGACGTCCTGCTGACCGGCAAGGCCTGCGAGGCGGTGCGCAGGAAGGACAAGAGCGGGCGGTACGCGTACGACTGCGTCGTCATGGACGCCCCGCCGACCGGGCGCATCACCCGCTTCCTGAACGTCAACGACGAGGTCGCCGGGCTCGCGAAGATCGGGCCCATACACAACCAGGCGCAGGCCGTGATGCGGGTCCTCAAGTCACCTGAGACGGCCGTGCACTTGGTCACCCTGCTGGAGGAGATGCCCGTCCAGGAGACCGCGGACGGCATCGCCGAGCTGCGGGCCGCGCGGCTGCCGGTGGGCCGGGTCATCGTGAACATGGTGCGTTCCGCCCTGCTCGACGAGGCCGAGCTGGAGCTGGGCCTGGAGCAGGCGCCTCGTACGGCCATCGCCAGGTCGCTCTCCGCCGCGGGGCTCGGCGGGGCCCGGCGGGGCGGCAACGCCGAGCGGCTGGTCGACCCGCTCCTGGAGCAGGCCGCGGAGTACGCCGAGCGGTACGCCCTAGAGCGCGACCAGCGGAACGTGCTGACGGAGTTCGGCCAGCCGCTGCACGAACTCCCGCTGCTGGCGGGCGGGATGGACCTCGCGGGCCTGTACGAGCTCGCCACGGCACTGCGGAAGCAAGGGATCGCATGACCCCGGAACCGGCACGGACCTCGGACCCGGCGGGCGCCTCGGGCCCCGCCCGGCCCCTCGACCCCGCCCGCGCCCTGGACGTCGACGCCCTGATCGACGACCCGAAGACCCGGATCGTGGTGTGCTGCGGCTCGGGTGGCGTCGGCAAGACGACCACGGCGGCGGCCATCGGTCTGCGCGCGGCCGAGCGGGGCCGCAAGGTCGTCGTACTCACCATCGACCCGGCGCGCAGGCTCGCGCAGTCCATGGGCATCGACCGGCTCGACAACGTGCCGCGGCGGGTCAAGGAAGTCGACGGCGACGGCGAACTGCACGCCATGATGCTCGACATGAAGCGGACGTTCGACGAGATCGTCGAGGCGCACGCGGACAAGGAGCGGGCCGCCGCGATCCTCGCCAACCCCTTCTACCAGTCGCTCTCGGCGGGCTTCGCGGGCACGCAGGAGTACATGGCGATGGAGAAGCTGGGGCAGCTGCGGTCGCGGGACGAGTGGGACCTGATCGTCGTCGACACGCCGCCCTCGCGCTCGGCCCTGGACTTTCTGGACGCGCCCAAGCGTCTCGGGTCCTTCCTGGACGGCAAGCTGATCCGGCTGCTCATGGCGCCGGCGAAGGTGGGCGGCCGGGCCGGGATGAAGTTCCTGAATGTCGGCATGTCGATGATGACGGGGGCGCTGGGCAAGCTGCTCGGCGGGCCGCTGCTGCGTGACGTACAGACGTTCGTGGCGGCGATGGACACCATGTTCGGCGGGTTCCGCACGCGGGCGGACGCCACGTACCGGCTGTTGCAGGCGCCGGGCACGGCGTTCATCGTGGTGGCCTCGCCGGAGCGGGACGCGCTGCGGGAGGCCGCGTACTTCGTGGAGCGCCTGGCTGCCGACGACATGCCGCTGGCCGGTCTGGTGCTGAACCGTGTGCACGGCAGCGGTGCCGCGCAGCTGTCGGCCGAGCGGGCGCTCGCCGCCGCGGAAAATCTTGAAGAGAGCGGCATTGTGGATCAGGGGGACGGGAAGGTTGGAGTGCGTAACTCCTCTGATAATCCCGCGACTTCGGAGATTCCCGCGACTCCCGAGAACCAGGCGCCCGCCGAGGCTCCCCACGAGTCCCCATCCGCACCATCCCAGTCCGAACCGGCTCGGCCGCCCCAGCCGTCCGAACCACCCGGCCCTTCCGGTCCGTCCGGCCCGTCCGACGCCTCTGTCGAGCGACTGACCGCCGGACTGCTGCGCCTGCACGCCGAACGCATGCAGTTGCTGGCGCGCGAACAGCGCACACGTGACCGCTTCACCGCGCTCCACCCCGAGGTGGCGGTGGCGGAAGTGGCCGCGCTGCCGGGCGATGTGCACGACCTCGCGGGACTCCGGGCCATCGGGGACCGGCTGGCAGGCTGATCACCGCGCCATGCGAGCGGCCGCGTTATGCGAGCGGACCGGTGGCGCCATGCGGGGCTGGCTGCCGAACCACGCGGGCGTACCGGGGCGCTACGCGAGCGACCGAGGCGTCACCCCACCGCGGCGTAGCTCTCGTACGTCTCCTCGTCCTCCAAGTCCACGGGCAGCAGGCCCGCACCGCGCTCGTACTCGGAGCGCGCTGTCTCCAGGAGCCTGCGCCATGAGGTGACGGTGGGGCGCCTGCGCAGCAGTGCGCGGCGCTCACGCTCCGTCATGCCACCCCACACGCCGAACTCGACGCGGTTGTCGAGCGCGTCGGCCAGGCACTCAGTCCGCACCGGGCATCCGGTGCACACCGCCTTGGCCCTGTTCTGCGCTGCTCCTTGAACGAACAGTTCATCTGGATCGGTAGTGCGGCAGGCCGCCTGCGCACTCCAGTCGGTTACCCAGCCCATACCGGCGCCGTCCTCTCCCGAATCGAGGCTCCCCCACGGCGGCAGCGGCATATTCACCGCCGCCAGTTGAGGACGTTACGGAAGGTGGGCACAGCGCAACACCCCCTTCGGGCCCAATCTTGAATGGCCCGAACGGACTATGCGTAAGCGGCAGATCACCCGACGGAGTGAGCTGGCGACATATGTGAGGTACCCGGCAAAGCGGGGCAGTTCAGTTGCGCCACAACGGACATCCAACGCCACATGCGGCGAAGTCGGACATAAATCCATGCGGTCCGGGAGTGACGGAGGGCTTGTCGCCGCACCGCACTGCTGTGACAGTTGGCAGCAGCTTAGGCCAAGGCATTGAGGCCTGTCCGGCGATTCGGAACGCCGACGCGACCGCTTCGGGTGGCCCCGGATGTCACGATCCTGCACTCGAACATTCCGATGATCACTCGGTCCCTCGGAACGCCCTTGACTACGGATTAGGGTGCCCCCATGGGAAAGAAGCGCTCGGGCGGTGGTCTGTCACCTACTCAACAGGCCGCGAAGTTCCTCGGTGTCAGCGTGCTGGCGGGTGCGGTGCTGGCCGGGATCGCCCTGCCCGCGGCCGGCGCGCTGGGCCTGGCGGCCAAGGGTTCGGTCGAGGGGTTCGACGAGATCCCCTCCAACCTCAAACAACCGCCGCTGAGCCAGCGCACCAGCATCCTGGACAGCAAGGGCGGCCACATCGCCACGGTCTACTCGCGTGACCGCACGGTGGTGCCCCTGAAGGACATCTCGCCGTACATGCAGAAGGCGATCGTCGCGATCGAGGACGCCCGCTTCTACGAGCACGGCGCGATCGACCTCAAGGGCATCCTGCGCGCCCTCAACCAGAACGCGCAGAGCGGCGGCGTCTCACAGGGCGCGTCGACGCTCACACAGCAGTACGTGAAGAACGTCTTCGTCGAGGAGGCGGGCGACGACCCGACGAAGGTCGCCGAGGCCACGCAGCAGACGCTGGGCCGCAAGATCCGCGAACTGAAGTACGCGATCCAGGTCGAGGACAAGCTCGGCAAGAAGCGCATCCTCAAGAACTACCTGAACATCACCTACTTCGGTCAGCAGGCGTACGGCGTCGAGGCCGCGTCCCAGCGCTACTTCTCCAAGCCCGCCAAGGACCTCGAGCTCCAGGAGGCCGCGCTCCTCGCCGGCATCGTGCAGTCGCCCAGCCGGTACGACCCGGTCAACGACGCGACGGAGGCCACCCAGCGGCGCAACGTGGTGTTGCAGCGCATGGCCGACACGCACGACATCTCGCAGCAGGAGGCCGACAAGGCCAAGAAGACGGACCTGGGCCTGAAGGTGAGCCGCCCCAAGAACGGCTGCATCACCGCGGTCAGCGGCGCCGGGTTCTTCTGCGACTACGTACGCGAGGTCTTCCTCAACGACCCGGTCTTCGGCAAGACGAAGGAACAGCGGGCCAAGATCTGGAACCGCGGCGGCCTGAAGATCCGTACGACGCTCGACCCGCAGACGCAGGAGTCGGTGCAGGCGTCGATCAAGGACCACGTGAACAAGAGCGACGAGGTGGCGACCGCCGCCACCATCGTCGAGCCGGGCACGGGCAAGATCCTCGGGATGGGCCAGTCGCGGCCCTACGGCTTCCAGAAGAACGAGACCACGATCAACCTCTCCGTGGACGACGACATGGGCGGCGGGGCGGGCTACCAGCCGGGCTCGACGTTCAAGCCGATCGTCGCGGCGGCGGCCCTGGAGGGCGGCAAGTCGCCGAGCCAGAGCTACTCGTCCCCGTACGAGATGCCGTACCCGCAGCGGGTCTCGACCTGTGGCGGCAAGGACTGGGTGAACGTCAACAACGAGACGCTCACCAACGAGAACGAGTCCGAGGTCGGCCCGTACGGCATGAAGGAAGCGACCGCCAAGTCGGTCAACACCTACTACGTGCAGCTGATCGGCGACGTCGGCATCTGCCCGGTGACGAAGCTGGCCGCCAAGATGGGCGTCGAGCGGGCCGACGGCGAGGAGCTGGCGCAGGCGCCGTCGATCGCGCTGGGCACGCAGGAGATGTCGCCGCTGACGATGGCGTCGGCGTACGCCACCTTCGCCTCGCGCGGCACGTACTGCTCGCCGATCGCCATCGAGTCGATCACGACGCTCGGCGGCAAGTCGTTGCAGGTGCCGAAGACGACGTGCTCGCGCGCGATGTCGGAGAAGACCGCGGACACGATGAACACGCTGCTGCGGGGCGTGGTCGAGGACGGCACGGGCAAGCAAGCCGGCCTCGGCTCGCGGCCGAGCGCGGGCAAAACGGGTACGACCGACTACCGCTACGCCGCCTGGTTCGTGGGCTACACCCCGAACATGTCGGGCGCGGTCTGGGTCGGCGACCCGCAGCACAAGCGGCGGATGGTCGGCATCACCATCGGCGGCGTCCCGTACGGCAAGGTCTACGGTGGCGAGGTGCCGGGGCCGATCTGGCGCGACGCGATGAGCGGCGCGCTCGCGGGCAAGCCGGCGCCCGGTTTCAACTCCGTGCATATCCCTGGCGGGGGCAAGGACAAGGGCAAGGGCAGGGACGGCGGCGGCAACCACCGTGACAACAAGCCGGACGGTGGCGGCGGCGGTGGCGGCGACCACGACGGTGGTGCCGGCGGCGGTGGCAATCCGTGGCCGGGGATCTCCATTCCGCGGGACATGCTGGGCGGTGCCGGGAACGGGGGCGGCAACGGTGGCGGCAACGGCGGTGGGCATGGCAATGGCGGCGGGTTCGGCGGGATCGGCGGGGGCTGGCGCCGGTAGGCGGGCCCGCGGCGGCGGGGGTGTGACTTCCCCGCGGGGGTGTGACTTCCGCGGGGATGTGACTTCCGCGTAGGCATGGCTTCTACGTAGGCACGGCTCCCCCGTGGCCGCGTGCCCCGGTGCCCCGGTGCCCCCGTATCCGCGTAGAACGGCGATGAGGGCGCCCCCGGCTGCGGGGGCGCCCTCATTCGCGCGTGGCGGTTGCGTGTGGCGGTGTGCGGGACGGTGGGGCGTGCCCGCTCTCAGCCCGCGAGGTGTTTCTTGACCGTGGCGGCGACGCGGCCGCCCTCGGCCAGGCCCGCGACCTTCGGGTTCACGATCTTCATGACCTGGCCCATGGCGCGCGGCCCCTCGGCGCCGGCGGCCCTGGCCTCCTCGACGGCCTGGGCGACGATCGCCTGGAGCTCGTCGTCGGAGAGCGGCTTCGGCAGGTACTCGGCGAGGATCTCGCCCTCCGCCTTCTCCCTCTCGGCCTGCTCGGTGCGCCCGGCCTGCCCGAAGGCCTCGGCGGCCTCACGGCGCTTCTTCGCCTCACGGGCGATCACCTTCTGCACGTCCTCGTCGGAGAGCTCGCGTGCCTGCGTGCCCGCGACCTCCTCCTTCGTGATGGCGGTGAGGGTCAGCCGGAGCGTCGAGGAGCGCAGCTCGTCACGCCCCCGGATCGCGGCCGTGAGGTCTTCCTGAAGCTTCGACTTGAGCGTGGTCATGGGTTGATTGTGGCAGGTGCGGACGGTTTTCCGCCCGCCGATTTCCCCCGGGTGCGGGCCGGTTGCCCGTGGCCGCCCTCCCGTTTCGGGCCGGGCGGCGTCTGAGACGATGGGAGGATGCGCGCGCGATACGCAGTACCCCTGGGCATCACGGCGACGGCCGCGGCCGGCCTCGCCTACTCGGTGGGCTTCGAGGCCCGTTCCTTCCGGCTGAGGCGGGTCACGGTGCCCGTACTGCCGCCGGGAATGCGCCCCCTGCGGGTCCTCCAGGTCTCCGACATCCACATGGTGTCCGGTCAGCGCAAGAAGCAGCGGTGGCTGCAGTCGCTCGCGGGACTGCGTCCCGACTTCGTGATCAACACGGGCGACAACCTCTCCGACCCCGAGGGCGTACCGGAGACGCTGGACGCGCTCGGCCCGCTGATGGGGTTCCCCGGGGCGTACGTCTTCGGCTCGAACGACTACTACGGGCCGAAGCCGCGCAACCCCGCCCGCTACCTGGTCGAGAAGGTCCAGGGCAAGCACGGCCTGAACGGCAACGCCCCCGCGGTCGGCGTCATCCACAACCCGTGGGAGGACCTGCGTGACGGCTTCGACGCCGCGGGCTGGGTGAACCTCACGAACACGCGGGGCTCGCTGAAGATCGACGGCTACGAGATCGGGCTCACGGGAGTGGACGACCCGCACATCAAACGCGACCGGTACGCGCGCGTGGCGGGCGGTCCGGACTCCGGCGCCGACTTCTCGATGGGCATCGTGCACGCGCCGTACCTGCGCTCCCTGGACGCGTTCACGGCGGACGGCTACCCGCTGATCCTGGCCGGCCACACGCATGGCGGGCAGGTGTGCATCCCCTTCTACGGAGCCCTTGTCACCAACTGCGACCTGGACACGGACCGCGTCAAGGGCCTCTCCAGGCACCGGGCCGAGGGCAAGACGTCGTTCATGCACGTCTCGGCGGGCTGCGGGGCGAACCGCTACACGCCGATGCGGTTCGCCTGCCCGCCGGAGGCGACGCTGCTTACGTTGGTGGAGCGGCGGGTGTCGTAGGGCTGGGCCGGGGTCAGGGGGCGGCGAGACCGGAGCCCGGGCTGGTGACGGCGACACTGCTCACGTCGGTGGCCCTACCGTGGAGAACATGATCGATCCGACTGCCTCAGGCATATCCAGCGCCTCAGGGGTCCCGGCGGAGGCGGTCGTGCCACGCGTACGCCGTCCCGTCGTGGCCGCCCTGCGCGCGCTGATCGCCCTCGCCGCGGTGACCGGAGTCACGATCGACCTGGTCACCGGCAGCCCGCTACGCGTCCTCAGCTACTTCACCGTCCAGAGCAACCTGCTGGTGGCGGTGGTCCTCGGCCTCTCCGCGCGGCGGGCCTGGCGAGGCCACCGCCCGCTGCCGCCATGGGTGACCGGCGGCACGCTCCTCTTCATCGCGACGACGGGCCTCGTCTACCACCTGGTCCTGGCGAACGGCCCCGGCGGCTTCTCCATGACAGGGGACGCGACGTCCATGGCCGGCTGGCATTCGTACGCCAACCAGCTCCTGCACACCGTGACGCCGCTCGGGATGGCCCTCGACTGGCTGCTGCTCACCAGGCCGGGCGGCCTGCGCCCCCGCCACGCGGCCCTCTGGCTGCTCTACCCCGTCGCCTACCTGGCCTTCGCCCTCACCCGCGGCGCCCTCATGCCGCCGGCCTCCCCGGCCCGCTATCCATACCCGTTCCTTGACGTCGACGCCCACGGCTACGCGGGCGTCCTGACCAACGCGCTCACCTTCGGCGCGGCCTTCTACGCCCTGGCTCTCCTGACCATCACCCTGGACCGCGTCCGCCCCGAGCCCCGGGGCCCCGAAAACCGGATTTCGTCTCAGGCCGCCGGTCCGCTAAAGTAATCGATGTCGCCACGGGCCTGCAGCAATGCGGGGCGGTGGAGCAACGACATCGGGGTGTAGCGCAGCTTGGCAGCGCGCTTCGTTCGGGACGAAGAGGTCGTGGGTTCAAATCCCGCCACCCCGACAGCTGAAACACCAGGTCAGGGGCCTGATCCGCTTAGCGGATCAAGCCCCTGAGTGGTTTCTCCGGTCGCCTTGGGAGCCATTTGGGAGCCAGTCACCAGATCCGGCTCCCAAATCTCCCGGCAATCAAGCAGCCATCTCCGACACCGGGGAAGTTCCCTCCGGCGGGTCGAGAAGCGTGAACGCACAGTCCCCCGGGCGCCGCCCCAAACGTTGGACCATCAGTGCGCCCAGAAGCGCGGCTCCAGGTCCGCGCACCGGCCCTGCCTCGGTACCTACGAAGATCAGGCCGTTCTCGTCCGGCTCCCAGCTCTCGTACTCGGATCCAGCAAACGACGCGAGGCAGAAACCGAGAAGGTCGGCCTGTAGCCCGGTGGGCAGGTCCCCGCGGAGGAAGACCAGCGGATGCGCCATCCCCTCGTCGTCGTAGCCAGCTGCCACGACGGCACCGAGGCCCTCAGGCAACGGGTACATGTCTTCGGGGATGTCCTCCACGACGCCCTTGAGATGAAGGACTCCGACCTCTTTCAACTCCGCGAGGACCTCCTCATCGCACCGCCAGCCGTCCTTCGGCGCCCAGTTGCCGTCGCTGTAGAGATCCAGGACGTCTGCGGTCACCTCCGGTGGAGCTGCCGGCATCGAAGCCGGCAGGTCATCCACTTCCTCCACCCGCCCGCCCTGCCCATCCGACGCCGGCCAGAACGCCAAGACCGGGTAAGGCCGGTGGATGTAGTGGGCCAGGAGAGACCGGACAGCGATCGCGACTCGCGTATCGCTCAGCCCGGGACGCACGAGCAGCCAGAGCCGCCCAGTGATGACGCCCAACGCCGCCTGCATGTTCTGTTCCCCCAGGTCGAACTCGACCGCCCGTGCGTTCATCGTGTCCAACAGCACGGGGAGCTCCAGCGCCCAGGCGTCATGCGCCCGAATCCTGCCCGGCGCCTTGTTCTGGTCCCGAGGGTCCTCTGATACGCATTGCATTGCTCGCGCTTGCATGAGTTGTCCTTCCGCTGTTTGAACCAGGTCACCCACTCTCGGCCCGGTTCATTCGGCGGAAGGCGTAAAGTCAGGAAATGCCCTCTCGTGCGGGCGGCGCCAGCCAAACTCAGCAGCACGGAGTCGCGGTCGACGCCTCTGTCCGCTGCACTCCTCCTCAAGCAGCGAGGGGCAATCACCGCATACGGCTTGTGCCGCGATGGTCGCAGACAGTACGACCAGCCTCATGCACCCCTGGTCTCCGTTCAACGACCGCCAAGTCGACCTCCTGACCCGCATCGAGGCGGGATCAGACCCCCGTTACCTCGGACAGCCCCGAGCTCGCCGTCACCGCCGGGGCGCTCAAGAGCCGCGGGCTGATCACCATGCCGAGGCAGAGCGGCAATTGGCAGGCCGAGATCACGGACGCGGGGCGCTTCTATCTGGAGCATGGGCACCACCCGGACCGCCCCGAGTCGACGCCGCGTCGCAAGCCACTCCCGGTCGCAGCCGCTGGCCGGTAGAGGTTAGGAGATCGCGCGGCCCTCCCAACGGTCCATAGAGGCATCTTCGAGAACCCGCCGCAACGCCTCGTCGTCCCTTGCCGGGTGTGTGTCGAGGAGTGGCCTGGGCTTCATTGCTTCCCGCCCTCGACCGCGATCCGCAGCCTGCATGGCCCCGGCGCCCGTCCCCACGCGACGCGACTCGATATCTCCATCAGGAGGGCCGCACTTCCCGTCCAAGGACTGCGTTGACAGCTCGCTGGTGTACGAGGCCCGTGCGTACGAGCTTGGCCTCCGGGGTGAAGCAGTCCACGATCGTCATGTGGTTGGCCGCAGGGCAGACCCCTCCGTCGACGACGACGGACACCGTGAGGCCGGAGGCTGCGAGGAAGGTGTGAACCTCGTCGAGGGTGACGGCGGGACCGCGGTCATCCGGTCCGGCGTCACCGGAGATGTTGGCCGTCGTCGCGGCTACAGGGACCTTGGCCCGTGCAGCCAGTTCGCCGAGGAACCCGGGCGCCATGGTGGTGAGCGCCGGCGAGCCGACAGCGGCATGGCATGCGGCGTCCTCGGGGTCCCGCCACGGCAGGAGGAGTGCGAGGTCGCCGGGCCAGAACTGTTGGGCGAGTCTCCGTGCCTCGGCTCCGAGTTGGAAATGCTGTTCACAGACAGTCAGCGAGGGAGTGACGTAGGCGAGGGATTTGCCGGTCGGGCGCCGCTTCCCCTCGAAGATGCTGCCGGCGGCGTCTGCGTTGCTGGCGTCGGCGCAGATCATGTACCAGCGGTTGGTGGGGACGATGACGAGCCCTCCGGCCTCGATGGCGCCGGCAGCGGTATCGAGTTCGCCGGGGTAGACGATGCGCATGGTGCTACTCCTGGAAAGTAGGCGCGGGCATATCCGCGAGGGGCGGGTAGTCGAGCCAGGGGTCACGGAGAGCTTGGAGGCGGCGGCCTGCGTGATGCGGGTGGGAGACGCGGAAGTACGCCATCACTCTGGGGAATGGCATGAAGTTCTGGGCCACCGTGTGGGGAACGAGGTGGTGCATCAGCAGGACGTCTCCGGGGAGGCCGAGAAACGGGGTGCCTCGCTCGCGGTCGATCTCTGGCGGAACCTGCTCTGTCATTCCGAGTGACCACTCCTCGGCGAACCAGCGGGCCATGGCGAGGTGCCCGCCGGGCAGGTAGTGCAGCGCTCCGCACCGCGGGTCGCTGACGTCGGAGAGGATCACGCCGACCAGCAGGGAGAACGTACGCAGCTCGCGCGGGTCCAGGTGAGGGCAGGAGACCCCGTCGACATGCATGGCCTTTACCGGTTGCATGCCTGGGAACTCGCTTTCGGGCACGCGTATCTGGATCTGCGCGGTCGTGACCGGTGCGGCGGCGCCGAGCAGGTCGCCGACGAGCTCGGCCGCGTCTGTCTCCGTGTATAAGGCGAGCAGTTCTGCGCTGTCCCCCAGTTTTGGGGCGAAGGTGCGCCGGGAGTATGCGGATATGTCGTCCGGAGTCATTTCCTTGCGGTACGACACGTCGATCAGGGATACGGCTCGCTTCACCTGGTCGGGGTCGGCCAAGCCGCGTCGTATGAGGACGCCGTCCCGTTTGAAGGTCACCTTCTCCTCAGCTGTGAGACGCATGGGGCCCCCGTACGCCGGTCGGTTCGTGGGATGTGGGTGGGACGAGCCGGTCCAGCACGTCCACACACGCCTCCAGGGCGGCGGTGACGAGGGCCTGGCCGTGATCGGCGGTGGCCTGCCGCGGGTCGCCACCGATGACTCCGTGCGCGGAGATCGCGGGGTCGTCCGACGACCAGGGCCATGTGGTGCCCCGGCCGAATACGAGGCGCTGGATCTCCTCCCGTCGGGCGGGATCGTGAATGGGCTCACTCGGGAGGAGGTCCATCCGTACGTCGTCGGGTGCGAGGGCGAGCATCAGGGAGGTCTCCCGGATGCCGGCGTGCACCTCGGGGAACTCGCCGTCGTCCTGGAGCCGGCCGGCGGCGAGAGAGCCGGGATTGACCACGCAGGTTGCCGCATCGTGCGTGCGCTGGAGTTGGTGCACGAGGGCCTCAAGGACGCCCTTATTGCCTCCGTGGCCGTTGATGATGAGGACCGTACGCGCGGGCGTGGCCCCGATGTACTCCCCCACCAGCGTCTCGATCAAGGCGGTGTAGAGCGAGACATTCAGGGTGATGGTGCCGGGTGACCAGGCGTGCTCCGGAGAGAGCCCATAGGGGACAGGGGGCACGACCCAAAGGTTGTGACGGTCCGCGACGTGCACGGCCAGGCGCGAGGCGAAGCGCTCGGCGATGAGGCTGTCCGTGTTCAGCGGCAGGTGCGGGCCGTGCTGCTCAAGAGACCCGACCGGCAGGCAGAGGACCGACCGCTCGCTCAGCTCGGACGTGAGGCGCGGGGCCGTCAGCCTGCCGTAGGACAGCCCCTCGCCAGCAAGTGTCATTTCTTGCCCCGCCGTCCGAGGCGGATGAGGAATTCGTTCTCCTCGGGGAAGGTGTCGTTGTCGCTGAAGTCGGCCAGCCGGTGTTTCAGCGCTCCCTCGAACTCCTTCAGCCGGTCACCGAAGAGGTGAGGAGCGGCGAAGGACGTGGAGTAGAGGTAACCGAGGATGCTCTCCGCGGCCCAGGTGCGCTGGACGGGTACGCGGACTTCCTCGACCTCATTGAAGGGCGACTCCTCCATGATCTCGCTGTAGGGGCGGTTGTGGTGCTGGAAAGTGCCGGATCCCGCCCGCCGCTGCTCTCCGAGGAAGCTCTTCACCACATCCCGGACGGCTTCCTTCCAGGGGCTCCCAGCGGCCCAGAAGCTGTTGTCTCCGAAGATGGCGACCACGCCGTCCGGAGCGACCTGCTCGTCCAGGAGAGTCAGGACGGCGGCTTGGTCGAGCCAGTGGAACGCGCGGCAGATGGTGACGAGTTCGGCCTGCCAGCCAGCGGGTGGCGTGAAGTCCTCGGCCGTGCTTTGGACGAGGGACAGGTTGAAGCCCTCGGGGAGCTTCGGCCGCAGTGCCGACTCGGCCGCGGCAAGCATGTCGGCGTCGTTGTCGACGGCGATGATGTCGCCGAAGCGGTCGAGGAGAGCCTCGGCCACGAGCCCGGTTCCCGTACCGATGTCCAGGAGTCGGCGGTGGCCATCGGGGCGTGCCGGGGCAGCGCGGTCGAGTACCGATGCCACATCGTCGGGGATGCCGGGGCGGAATTGGCGGTAATACGTGGTGGTTCCGGCGAAGAGGCTCATGTGACGCTCCCTGCTGCGAGATGTTCGATGTGCGTGGCGGCCGCCGTCAGGTCGGCGACGACGCGTACGCCGTGGTCAACGACCAAGTTTTCATCGGGAACTTGGCGCCTGCGGGATATCCAGACGGCCCTGATGCCTGATTCGACGGCCCCCACGATGTCGCAGGCCCAGTCGTCGCCGACGTGGATCACGCGATCGGGGACGGCACCGAGTTGGTCGATGACGGTGTGGAAGGCGCGGGAGTCCGGTTTGGTGTGTCCGATGCGGCAGGAGGGGAAGTAGTCGCTCACCCAGGGGGAGAGCAGGCCGCGCAGTCCCTCGGTGTCGGCGTCGACGCACGTGACGTTGGACAGCGTGACCACGGTCGCGACGCCACTGATCCGGCGCAGAGCCTCCGTCGTGCCAGGGAAGAGACGGAACGGGGCCGGGGAAAGATCACGGGGGAATGACTCTGGTGGTACCCCCAATGCCTCGCAGACCCCGGCTGCCACGGCGTCGGTGATCTCCGGTTGGGTGTGGAGGCTGGCCCGCATGACCGCCCGGGCCTGAGCCGCGGGTAGCGGGGAGGCTTCCGTCAGCCGCATCGTCAGGCCCGGGCCATCGGCGGTGCCGAGGGTTCCGCCGACGTCGACCATGACCAGGAGTGAGGGATCGGTGGTCATTGGGGCCTCCCGGTGATCGCCGGCAGGGCGGAGACGATGGCCTCGACGCGCGCCTGTCTGATGGTGGTGGTCGTGGACTCGGACAGGTAGGTCAGGACGTAGCGCAGCTCCGCCTCGTCCAGCGCCTCCAGGGCGCGCCCTTCCTTCGCGGCTGCCTGCTCAAGGTCCGGCGGCACGGTGCGTGGACGTAACCCATGCGGAAGGTGGAGCGTTCCGTCCCACTCCGTTCCCACGGCAGGGACGGCGGAGTGCCCCGCCGGGCGTAACACGGTGACGTCGTCCAGGGTGAGGATGCGCACGAAGATCCTTTTTCCTCCCGTCTCCAGGCTCCCCTTGAGGAAGGTGTCGTGGCCGTCGAGCCGCTCGGAGAGCACCAGGAACGGCCCATCAGGTCCCTGGACGACCGTGCCGTGGACAGCGACGGTCATCGATGTGCTGGGCATGCCGTGCTCCTCGGGGCCGTGCCGAGACCTGGGGTGGCCGGCAGACGAATACGTCCGTGCTCCACATGAAGTGGGGTGTCGTAGAGGAGTTGCCGTCGCGGCTCCCACTGGAGCCGGTACTCCACGGCCGGTACGGCGTCGTGATGGGCGGCCGCGAGGTGGAGGCCGGGGACGAGCGAGCGCCCGTGCGGGTAGACGGGGACGGCCTGGGCGCGGGCCACCTCGAGGATCTGAAGTGCACGGGTAAGACCGCCGCAACCGACGACGTCGAGGGTCAGAGCGCTGGGGCTGACGTACTGGATCAGCCCGGCCGGGTCCTCGTCGACGTACGCGCGCTCCCCAACGGCCAGCGGCAAGTGCGTGGCCGCGAGGAGTGCATAGGTGTCCAGGTCGTGACGCGGCAGCGGGTCCTCCAGCCAGCGGAGGCTGCCGCCATCCACACTCTGGGCGAAGGCCATGGCCACAGCTGGAGTCCAGGTACCCACCGCGTCGACGGCAAGCGGGGCACCGACGGCCTGGGCACTGCGCTCCACGGCTCTCGCCATGCGCACGGCGGCGAGATCGGGTGCGTCGGCCGACGCTCGACGCAGTCCCCACTTGGTGAAGGACCAGCCGCCCGACGCGACCCTGCCAAGTACGTCCAAGTCGTCGACGGCGGCCAGGTCCTGGGAAAGCCAGGAGGCGTAGGCCGATACGTCTGACCGTGGCGCATCGGTGCCCAGGAGGGCGGCGACGGGACAGGAGGCGAGCCGGCCGTGCAGATCCCAGACGGCACAGTCGATCGCACCGACCGCCCACGACGCGCTCTCCGACGGGGCTCGACGCGACGCCGTACGCAGCCGCTCCAGGAGCCGGACGTGATCCAGGGCGTCGGCGCCAGGCACGACGGATGCCAACGCATCCCTCACATAGCTGCCGATCCGCTGACTGACCGGACCGTAGGTGCCGATAGCACCCGCGCCGTGGATCATGATGAAGATCGCGTCGTCGCCCGGGGCCGTGTTCTCCCGCACTTCGGTGATCTCCAGGCGCTCGATGGTCGCCGGGTTCATCGGACCACCTCGCGGGAGGCCAGCAGAAGGCCGGCGGATCGCTCCACGCCCGGCCGATCCATGCGGAGGGCGTGGGCGAGGGAACGCTGGGGCATGGGGCCGGGCGGCTCCTGCCAGCCGATGACGTCAACGGGGCGACGGAGCCGCCCGGCCAGCAGCACCCAGACAGCTGCGGAGTGGCCAAGGGTGAGGACGAGCACGGGAGCGTGGGTGCCGAGGTAGTGGTCGACCTCCCCGTCGTCGAGGCCGCGAGGCCACCGCGACGAGTCGCCGAGAACGGTCAGGTCGAGAAGGTTCACCACACGAACGCGGCACCCATACCGATGGCGGATGGCGTCCACGGCCTCGGTGGCGACGGCGGCCGGGATGTCTCCAGCCGTCACGATCGTGAGATCGGGCTCACCGTCGTCGCTGAGGTGCGGCCAGATCGCTAAGCCATGCTCACGCTCCTCGTCGAGCGTGGCGACGGGGTGCCCGGTGCAGGCGTGTTTTCCGGCGATCACGAGGTTGACGCCATCGACGGAGTCGAAGACCTCGTCCAGGACGACCGCGGTGCGTACCGGGTCCGCCGGTGTCAGCACGCGCACCCGCGGATCGGCCAGGGCGAGGAGTGCACTGGCCAGAGACGGATCACCGTGGGTGTAGACGTTGTGCCACCCATAAGACGTGAGCAGAAGGTTGAGGCTGGGCAGGCCCATCGCGCCGGCCAAGCGCCGCTGCTTGATGTGACTCACCAAGCCGCTGGTGAGCAGCGGTGCGAACGCCTCGTACGAGACCATCACCCCTCGGCGCCCACTGGCGGTCCAACCGGCGAGCCACTCCAGCAACACCTCCTCCGCAAGGAGTTCGTGTGCCCAGGGCTCGCCGACCAGGCCCGGGAGCCGGTTGGACGACAGCTCGTCCGGGCTGAGGACGCGGAAATCTCCACGTGTGGCGTGCCGCTTCATGACCTCGGTGACCGCTTCACCGAACGTGTCCACCTGTCGGAGGACCGAGATCCGTCCTGCTGCTCCCGGGCGCTCGGCTGGAGCGAAGGAGCACCAGCGAGCCATGGCCACCGCCTCGGCTAGTTCCTCGCGGGGGCGTCCGTCCGGGTCGAAGAGATCTGCGGGCCGGTAGGAGGCGAGCCAGTGGGCCAGCTCGGTGAGTTGTTCCTGATCGGTGTGCGGGTTGACCAGCGGTGTCTTGTGCAGGGCGGAGGTGTCCAGCAGGGGGCGGCCTCCGAGCGATGGGGGGCCGCCCCAGCCCTTCATACAGCGCAGGATCAGTACCGTGTGCCGCCCGGTAAGCGTCTCCTCCAGTGCTTTCCGTAACGCCGCGTGGAAGGCACGGTGCTCCTGCGGAGATCCCGTCACTACATGGACCACCGAGCCCGTCCAGCCCAGGCCGCCGAAGTATGCGCGGAGCTCGTCGTCGTTCATCGCACCGAGCAGCGACTGCTGCCCCATGCGGAAGCCGTTGACGTGCACGATGGGCAGTACCGAGGCGCTGGGAAGGGCTCTCTGCCCCAGCCAGCTAGCTGCGGTCGTAGGGGTCTCACACTCGCCGTCCCCGATGATGGGCACGACAACCCTGTCCGGCGCGTCGAGGGCGACTCCCTGCGCGAACGGAAGACAGCCGCCGAGCCGCCCGCCGAGAAAGCCACCAGCCGGGAGAGAGGGCGAGACCTCTGCCCCGAGGCCCTCCACGTCCGGGAACGCCTGCGCCAGCCGCCGCAAACCATCCGCATCCGAGCCGAACCGCGACCGCACCTTCGCTAGCTCACCCGTCACCCAGGACGCGGCGAGCTGGACGACACCAGCGTGCCCCGCGCCGAGGAACGGCACCACATCCACTCGCCGGTCCAGGTGCCCGGCAGCGAGCACCACGTGGGACAACGCCCACGCAGTGCCAGGCACAGTGCCCCAGTGGCCGGAGGGACGCTCCTTCACATGCTCGGCGACCAGCGGCTCCGCAAGCAGAACGTTGTCCCGCAAGTGCAGCTGACAGACCGAGACGTAGACGGTCGCCCGCCACAGAGCATCGGCCAGAACGGCGGTCTCGGTCACCGCGCACCGACCAGGGGCTCTTCAGCGAAGGTGAAGTACCACAGGGGCCGGTAGCACTCCCATGCGGCGGGCCGCAGCCCAGTGGGACCCATGATGTCCTCGATCACCACGCGGGCCTGCAAGTAGTGCTCCAGGTCCTGGGCCCCGGGGGTTCGCAGGCCGGCCATGACTGAGTTGTGGGCCTGGTAGACCTGGAAGTTGGGGAACTCGGAGACGTATGGAGCCAGCGCACCGACGCCCGCATGTAGGGCCTCAAGCCCGTCCAACCCCACGATGTAGGTGAACGAGGTGCCGTGACCGGCTTCCAACGCGCGCCGGAGCACTCCCGGCATCTGCGATGCGACGAGTACAGCCTTACTGGCCTTCAGCAGCAGATCCCGGCGAGTGAAGCACTCAGCAGTGAGCCGCAGAACGAAGGGTGCCACGTCGCGGGCGAGTTGATCAAAGGCGTACTTGGATCCCAGCACTGAGGTCAGGAAGCCGATTCGCGCTTTGACACCGTGTTCGTCGAGCACGGCCCGCAGAGTGCGAAGGTGATGCACCGCCGCCGCCTCGCGTTCGAAGCAACCCGTTGAGACGGTCACCTCATGCAGTTCCATCAGGTCTCGGCGCGGGTGCTGCTCCCGCAGAGCGGAGAGGAGCTCCTGCAGGTCCCGCTCCTCCGAGAGCCGAGGGTCAGCGGCAGCTTCAAGGGTGTTCGGGCAGAAGGCGCACCCCACACAACGGCTTCGCGCGTTCGGGTTGAGGGTGAGAGCCGCGCCGCCGTCGCGGAAGTACCCGCCGACCGCCTCGTCCGCATCGATGCGTTCGACGATCCCGACCGGCGCGCCGCCCAGCGTGAGGTGCTCGCCCCTGAGCCGGAACGGGGAGTTCATGACGTTCAGGGGGACTATGAGCTGCCAGGGCACCGATGGCGCGCTCAGCAGTCGGACCTGGACGCGGGCCCGGTGGCGCGGCAGATCGGAGTCGATGCCGTGCAGATTGACCGCGATGAGCAGCGCGTCCTCGACGGGCACGCGGTACTTGACTGCGAGCCGTTCCACCGCTCTGAGCGTGGAGGTCGTGCTGGTCTGTCCACTGAGTAGTGCCGTCATGCGCGTGCTCCGTCCAGTCAGCCGGAGGGGGTGATGCGCCGGCGGCCCGTAAGGGTTCAGCTGCCGACGACACGCAGAGACTGTCGTGGAACACGAGGACGCCGAACGCCGTCCTGGGACCTCTCGGGGACGTCCTGGGACGTTTTCAGTCGCTGACCTCGGCCAGCGAGCGCAGATGACTCACCAGAGCGGCGACACCCCGCAGATCAGAGAGAACCACCCCTGCCCCGGCGGCCCGCAGCTCGTCGACGCTGTGGATGCCAGACGCCACGGCGACGACATGAGCCTCGGAGTCGAGGGCGGCCTGGACGTCGCGAGGGGTGTCACCGATCAGCACGACGGGCGTGTCGTGCGGAAGGCCATGGGTCTGCTGAATGTGCTCTCGTGCCACCTTGACGAGGGCGGCACGATCCTCTGAGTGTTCTCCGTAAGCACCGCACTCCATGTCCAGGAGCACATCGAGCCCAAAGGCACGCAGCTTCACCCGGGCGTTGGCGGCAATATTTCCTGTGAGCACCGAGGAGATCATGTCCGGTTCCGCAGCCACTGCCGCGAGTGCCTCCCGCACACCGGGAAGAGCAGCGCCGCGCGCCGAGAGCTCCGCTTCGCGCCTCGCGCCCGCGGCCTCCAGGGCGAGCGCGATCCGCTCCCAGGCTGGTGGTTCCAACCCGTGATCCCGGAACATGTCGGCGAGGATCAAGCGGTCCGTCCGCCCTTCCGTACGGGCAGGACGGTCAGGCGCGCGGCCAGCGACCGTCGCGAAAGCCGCCGCGTAGATTTCCTTGCTGACGCCCGAGTTTTCGATGAGCGTGTGGTCGATGTCCCAAAGCACGATGAGTGGCACACCACCAGCGTAGGCAGACGTGCAGCTCCCGCCTTTCCCCCAGTGATGTCGGAAGATGCTCTTGCCGCAGGCAGTGCGGTCCGGTTGGCTTACCTGAGTGAATGAGCGACTTCGTTCCGCACTCGTGCAACGCAGCCTCACCGTGGATGAGGTGGCCGAAGCCTGCTCCGTCGACCCCAAGACGGCCAGCCGCTGGGTCAGCGGCCGGGTCCCCCACCGTCGACACCGCTGGGCCGTCGCCAACCTGTTGCGGGTGGATGAGACGTACCTGTGGCCCGAGGCAGGCGAGAAGACATCTCGCTTCGGTGCCGCGCAGTCCGAGATCGCGGACACGTTCCCAAACCGTGCGAGCGTCCCCCGCGATGTCTGGATCTCCCTGCTGCTAGGGGCCATGAAGCAGATCGACGTCCTGGTCTTCTCCGGCACCTTCTTCGCACAGAGCAACCCTCATATCGCTCGCATGCTCCAGGAACGCGCCCAGGCCGGCGTGCGTGTGCGGCTGTGCTTCGGCGATCCAGCAGGAGAAGCGGTACGCATCCGCGGCCACGAGGAAGGTATCGGCGACACCCTGGCCGCCAAGGTCAGGGCTTCGCTCACCTACTACCGCACCCTCGTCGGCCACCCGGGCTGCGAGGTACGACTGCACGACACGACGCTGTACAACTCCCTCTTCCGTTACGACGACCATCTTCTGGTCAACACCCACATCTGGGGCCAGCCGGCCAGCGCTAACCCGCTCTTCCAGCTCCGCCGCACCGCCAACGCAGAATGGTTCGACCGGTACGACGAGAGCTTCGAAGCGGTCTGGAAGACAGCGCGCCCCTGGGCGCCCGACAGGCAGGAGCACCACCGCAGTGGGCAGGACTGAGTACTACTACGACCCCAAGGCCCCCAAGGCCAACACTCTGATCCCCGCCAGCAACCTGCTCGTCGTGAACGACGACGGGGAGATCCTCCTGCAGCGACGCCGTGACACCGGCCAGTGGGCCCTGCCCGGAGGCGCCCAGGACATCGGCGAGAGCCCTGCCCAGTGCGCGGTACGCGAATGCCAGGAGGAGACCGGCATCGTCGCGGAGGTCACCGGCTTCCTCGGCGTCTACTCGAATCCGTCACACATCGTCGCGTACACCGACGGCGAGATCCGCCAGCAGTTCGAGGTCGCGTACATCGGGCGTCCCGTCGGCGGTAAGCCGACGATCAACGAGGAGGCAGACGACGTACGTTGGGTGCACCCGGACGAGCTCGAAGCCCTCGACATCCACCCGAGCATGCACGAACAGATCGGCCACTATCTGGCCGGCACCTACCCCTACCTCGGATAACGGTTCAGGGCGCGAGGCCCGCTTCATCCGCCAAGGCCCGCACCCGCCCGACACTGACGTGGATCTCAGGCGCGGCCCGGCGGATGAACCGTCCGACGATGCTGTCCGCGCCGTAGCGGCCCAGGATCTCCCCGACTCGCTCCTCGGACGTCGTACGTCCGCCGTCCGGCGTCGTCGTCATGTCGCAGTACACCAGGGCGTCGACGAGCAACGGGTCGTCGAGCAAGGGGAACTCGTCCGCCAGCTCCGTCCGAAGTCCGCGTTCTTCGGCCTCCAGGAGGGCGAAGGAGTGGTTCGCCACCAGGCGGACAACTCGATCGCCGACGGCGTCGAGCGTCCGCAGGTGGCGAGCACCGTCGAGCGGGTGGAAGCCGGTATCGACGAGGGGCGGTGCGTAGCCGATGTCGTGCAACACAGCCGCCGCCTCCAGGTCTTCAGCCCTGTCTCCTATGACGGGCGCCAGCCTTCTAGCGCAGGACGCCACCCCCTGCGTATGCGCCCAACGCCGCGGCAGGCTCTCACCCAACAGCGATTCCGCTAACTCGTACGCGTACCCGACCGTCGTCACGCTCGTGAGCATACGACTGCGGGCATGGCGGGGATGCGCGAACAACAACGACGAACGTGACGACCTCGCTGCCCGCGGAGCCACGATTCGAAGCGGTCAACCGCGCGCACCGGTACCTGTATTGGTCCGTCGCTCCTGCCGTGCTACATCCGGCGAACTTGGACCATTCCCGTCTGGGGTGCACCCTCCTCCCGGAGACGGCGAACCCAGCCCGTCAGACCGTCGCGGTCACATTGGCCGAGTCCCGACGGTGCGCTGTTTGTCCCACTCGGGGCAGGCCCTCGAGTACGCGACGAGCGCTTGGCGAACCCGCAGCAAGTGGTCGGTCTTCAACTGCGGGTTGTCTTTGAACACGAACAGGCGGACAGGGCTGAACCAGTCCACCCTGTCGGGCCTGGCATGTTCGGAGCTCTCGGCGAGAGGGTCCTCGGCGCGGCGGAACAAGCGCAGGGCTGCCCGCGGATCTCCGCAGCGGGCCTCGCGTTCGGCCTCTACGACATCCAGCCATGCTCAGAGCTCCGCCGATGCGTACTCGCGACGGGCATGGGCTGAGCCTGGCACTATTAGAAGCCGGGCATCCCGGCCTGGGGCTGCGCGGGAGGTTGTACGGCTGTTTTCCTGAGTCGTCGGCGGCCGCATCGCAGACCCTTATCGTGGCTGCAGCGGGATGCCCTATCCGAGGACCTCTCGGGTCCCCCTCCTCCGCCGTGCCGCCGACCACAGTGCAACGAACGGAGCTACGGTCAAGCTCACGGGATGTCGAGGTCAAGGTAGCTGTCGATGGTGGGGTGAGGCCACGGCAGCCTGTCGTAGTCGAGCACTTGCCGGGCGATGTGAGCCTCGGCCTCCGCGACCAGCTTCTCGATGTCATGTATGACGCCACCGTGAGTGCGCCGACGCCCATCGTGCACTGTGTCCCACTTACTCTTCTTGCTCTGGCGGGTCGTCGCCCCCTGCTCTTTGCTGCCGAAGCCCTTCAGCTTGCTGTTCCAGACCGGCGTGTATCCGACGCGCAGCGCGTTCTCTCCCAGATCGGCGTGCACGTCGGGCAGGAGGAGGGCCCGGAACCGGAAGTCGGCGATCGGGAGGCCACCTTCCATGATCGACACACGGTGTTGCTTGAGCCTGCTATGGAGCGGATACCGCTCCCGGACCCTCTCCCCGGTGGCGGTGTTGCTGGAAAGGGCCTGCCCCGCGTAAACGGGGATCTGAAGGCTGGCGAGCGGAAGGTATAGGTCAACGTTCGCGCCACGGTAGTAGAGGGCGTAGAGCCCGGAACCCTCGAACCTCGGAATCTCGTGAGTCATGGAGACCAGGGGTTGCCGCTCAAAGGTCTCACAGATGGTGTTCGCGATCTGCACGGTCGATAGAGGGTCGAACGACGCGGGGACGTACTCGGCGGGCATAGGTTCCTGACCGGTGATCGAGGGTCTGCGGGGGGAGGTTCCGCTGGGACGAGCAATGTTCGACTTCTGCGCTTCCTGGTCACTCGCCAGTGTCGAAGAGATCGTCCTGAGTGACCTCCTCGGGCGAAGCCTCGGGCTCGGTCTCGATCACTCTGCCAGACCGGTAGTACCGCCAGGCGCTTTTGTACTCGTTAGGGGAGTCCGCGTACATGATCACGTACCCCATGAGGGCAGCGATCTGCCACGCTTCCGGAACCACCTCGGATACCATATGGAATGCCTCGTCGGCGGACAGACCGGCCTGAGGCACAGTCAAGAAGATCGCCTTCGAGCGCGGCGGCTCGGTGTACCGGAAGTTGTAGGGCAGTCCGTTTTTAAGCGCCTTGAGAAAGGTGCTCAGCGCGATCTGCCCGGACGTCAGTCCCTCTACGGGCCGACCCAAGTCGATCGGGTAGACGACGTCGAAATGGTTCTTCTTTAGGATCGTGCTGTCACGCTGACGCCCTGGATCCTTATTGCCGAAACCATTGTTGTTCCAAGGTATGTTGCCCATTTCCTTGTGGTGGCTTATGAGCAGCTGCTCGGGAGCCAGTGCGGAGAAGTCCTCGTCGACGTACAGGCAGGAGAACGAAACGTCGCGGAGGTCGATGTTGCGTCGACCCGAGAGCTTCCGCAGGTGGTTGGCCAGTCGACTGGGCAAGGACTTATCAGCCTTGCCCACATAGACGAACTCGCCGTGAAGGTATAGCTGGTAGACGCCGGGCCGCTCGTCGAGGCTGGCGAGGTACCGCTCGGCGAGCGGGGCTCGACCCAGGTGCGTCAGCGCCTGAGCCAGTTGATCACCAAGGGCCTTGGTGATGCTTAGCCGAAAGTCGTCGTGGTAGGTGCCACGATCGTCCGACCTGGCCGCCTGCGTCATTCCCTGCAGTCCCTTCTGCCGCGTTGATCACCACGGATCCTATGGCCTTGCTCACTTATAGGCGCCCCGTTCGAGTGAAAACCCGTCATGATCGCTAACTCCGCGGTATGGTTCCCCCATGGTTGACCTGCCCGAAGAAGTAAAGAATCCGCGAACCAGCGTTGAACTGTTCGCGGGCGGGGGCGGCCTTGCCATGGCAGTCCACCAAGCCGGCTTCCGCCCACTCCTGTTCAACGAGTTCAACAACCGGGCCTGCGAGACACTCATCGCGAGCGCGCGGAAGACCCTCGGCGTGGACGGCCTGGAGCGCACCGAGGAGAAGAACCCCAAGCCGCCACAACCGGGGCAGCCAGCTCCCCTCTACCCGGGGGACGTGCGCGATCTAGACCTGAGTGCCCTGCAGGGTGAGGTCGACGTCCTCGCCGGGGGCCCTCCGTGCCAGCCATTCAGCGCTGGCGGGGCCGCCAAGGGCGACGAGGACAAGCGCAACATGTTCCCCGCCATGTTCAAGGCCGTGCGAGAGATGCGCCCGAAGGCAGTTATCTGCGAAAACGTCCGCGGACTGCTGCGACCGTCATTCGCTGATTACTTCCAGTACATCCAGAACGAGCTGCGCCTTCCGTTCGAGAAGCGCGACGATGAGGTCAAGTGGCAGGAGCACAATGCGCACCTGACTCGCATTCTCGACCAACTATCCGACGAAGACAGCGACCCGGATCACTACAAAGTCGTGATGGTGCGGGTCAACGCCGCCAACTACGGAGTCCCGCAGGTACGCAACCGCGTCGTGATTGTGGCCTTCCGGGCTGACCTCGGCGTGGACGTCGACGCCTTCGAAAAATACGTCAAGACGGAGAGATTCTCTGCGGATGCCTTGTTCCGTTCCATGCGCGATGAGGACGGACCTTACTGGAAGCGCCACTCAAATGTAGAAGACCACGTTCGCGAGCGAGTGCGAAAGCACCTCCCGAAGGTGATCAAAGAAGACGACTGCCAGCCATGGCGTACGTTGCGCGATGCCATCCAGGGCTACGGCACGGACGTGAAGCTCCCGGCGCTACCCTCTGTCAATCTGGAGCGGCTCCACGAGAAGTTCGACTTCGGTCAGGAGATCGACGTCGTCGGTCACATCGGCTGGCCGGGAGCCCGCATCTACAAGGGGCACACCCCGAACGAACTCGACCGTCCCGCGAAGACCGTCAAGGCCGGCGTTCACGGCGTGCCGGGTGGTGAGTCCGTGATGCTCCTGGACAAGCGGGTGCGCGACTCATCGTCACCGGACGGCTGGGCCTACTTGCATCGTTACATGACCGTGCGCGAGACCGCCCGAGTAATGACATTCCCCGACGAGTGGCACGGTTCTGGCCCCCGCGGCGAGCAAATGCGGCAGTTGGGTAATGCTGTTCCGGTTGTCCTCGGTGAGTTCTTCGCCAAGGCCGTCGCCGACGCCCTGTCTGCGGCGGGACACTAGCGTCATGCCGCAGACAGGGGTCGGGGAGCACTGGAAGGACAGGCTGCCCCCGGAGCGCGCGTATAGGCGCCGAGCCGGCGCGGCCGCGCCGGCGGTTGAGCAAGACCGCGCCGCTGGCGGCCGCAATCGACGCAACGTCGACCTGGGTGACGGGCGCCTCGCCCGCGCCTCGATTACGCTTCGCTTGTACCGGAGAACACGACGCATTCGCGCCTATCTCCGCTGGTCACAGGACGGCAAGACCGTGGAGAGGTACGTCTGCGAGGTCGAGTTCGCCTCACGCAAGCAGAACTTGGCCGAGGCATGGCGACAAGCACGAGCGAAGGGGCTTCTGGCGGAAGAGACACTGCCGCCCGAGTCGACCGCGTCGTCGCTTGAGGTGCGGGCCTCGATGCGCGGAAACCGCGGCAAGAACACCAGGCCGGAGCTGCTACTCCGCAGTCTGCTCCATCGTCGCGGCATGCGCTATAGGGTCGACAGCCAGCCGATCGCCGACGTCCGGCGGAGAGCCGACCTCGTCTTCCCCGGCGACCGCATCGCGGTATTCGTGGACGGCTGCTTCTGGCATGGTTGCCCGGACCACTACCGGCCTGCCACGAAGAACGCGGACTTCTGGCGAGAGAAGATCAACGGCAACAGGGCAAGAGACGCGGAGACCAACGACACGCTGGCCCGAGCCGACTGGACAGTCATCCGCGTTTGGGAGCACGACGATCTCGACCAGGCGGCGACTCGAATCGAGAACGCCGTCCGGCGAAAGCGCGGCTCGGCGCGCCTCGTCGCTACAGCTGGCGACCACTGATCAGGTCGCTGACAGCGTCATGCAAACGACGCAGGACGATCCTCCCGTATCCATCGCTGTGAGCCAGCGATGTCTCACCGGGGTTAATGCCAGCCTCAGCCGAGATGCTCATGGGCAGGACAACTGTGCCGTCGGCGCCGAAGGTGACTTCGGTTGGGCTTCGAATCACCACCCCAGTCTTTCATGCGTGGTGGAGGTGGGATCGGGCCAAAGGGGCACTGCGGCAAGTGAGACGGCTTGCCGTGTGGTCTGAAACACCGACGCGGGTGCAGACAACTGGGCGTGATCGTCCTTCAATACGCGGCAACGGAGACAAGGACAGGGTACCGGAGTCGGCCCTCCAGTCGCTGCTGCACGGGCGAGGGAACACGAAGGCCCTGAAGCTGCTGCGGAACGCGTCGCAAACCTGGCGCGTGAGAAGACCGCGGCTGCGACGGCCACGCGCTCCCCTCATCATCCCTGACTGGATCATCCCTGTTCACGAGAGTTCAACACTTTCATCCCCGCCCCGGTAGCCACACGATTCGCCGGGGTTCGCAAACTCCGGCCGAATTGTCGGCGGTCGCCTCTACCCTCGGGTTCGAACGCTCGACTCATGAGAGTCGGGCGGCTTCGCCGTGCCCACGCACGCCGCAGCCGTCGCGACAGCGTCCCCACCCGTCAGGAGGGTTCCGCCGGAGTGAAGATCACCCCTTCCGCCCGCGTGCTCAGCATGCTGGGCGAGATCGATTTCGACGAGTGGCAGTGTGTGGCCGAACTCGTCGACAACCCCTTCGACGACTTCCTCGACGTCCTCCGTTCGAGGGTGGAGTGGCCTGACGGCTTCACGGTCAGCGTGACCCTGCCGTCGTCCCCGAAGGGAGTCCTGGAAGTCCGCGACACCGGGCGGGGCATGTCGTACGACCGGCTGGCGCGCGCGGTGCGGGCCGGCTGGTCCGGGAACGACATGCACGACAAGCTCGGTCTGTTCGGCATGGGCTTCAACATCTCGACCGCCCGCCTCGGCAGGCGCACCCGTGTCCTGACTACCCGCGCCGGCGACACGGAGTGGATCGGCGTCGAGATCGACCTCGACCAGATCAAGGACGACTTCGAAGCGAAGGACATCACCGAGCCGAAGGACAACCCGTCCCACCACGGCACGAGAATCATCGTCGACCGCCTGCAGCCAGCGCGCGCCGAGTGGCTGCGCCGCAACGGCGCCTCGCTCCGCAACACCCTGGGCTCGGTGTACTCGTGGATGCTGACTGAGCACCCCTTCGAACTCTACGTCGGCGGGACCCAGGTCAAGCCGGTCCGCCACTGCCGCTGGGGCGACGACCGTTACGTGCTCTACAACGGCAAGGAGCGGGTCCCCGCCTACATCACGATCGACGAGAAACTCGAGGACGGGATCGCCTGCCGGGACTGTGGGGAGTGGCAGATCGGTTCGGGTGAGGTCTGCTCTGTCTGCGGTAGCGGCAACCTGGCCGTGCGCGAGCGCCGGATCCACGGCTGGCTCGGCGTTCAGCGCTACCTCGACAAGACCGAGTACGGGATCGACTTCCTGCGCAACGGCCGGAAGATTTTGCGCTGGGATAAGCAGCTCTTCACCTGGAACAATCCCGACGGCGTCGCAGGGAACGAAGAGCCCGAGTACCCGGTCGAGCTCGCCCACCAGGGCGGCCGCCTCATCGGCGAGATCCATCTCGACCACGTCCCCGTCATCTACCAAAAGGACGCCTTCGAGTACGGGGACCGCAGCTGGCTCACCGCCGTGGAACTGCTGCGCGGCGTGGCACCACTCCAGCCCCAGCGCGCCGGCAAGCTCGGCTACCCGGAGAACGAGAGCCCGCTGGCCCTGCTGTTCAAGGGCTTCCGTCGCAATGACGCGGGCCTGCGCTGCCTCGTCCCGGGCGACGGCCACAAGCCGATCCACGCGGATACTCGGGACTGGGGTCGGAAGTTCCGGGCAGGTATCTCTGAGTTCCAGACAGACGAGCACTGGTGGCAGGCAGTCCTGCGGCACGAGGAGATCAAGAAGCGGGGCAAGGAAGCCAAGACGGCGGCCAGTGTGCCGACCCAGCCCGACGAACAGGCCGTCCTGGGCGCTCTCGGCCTCCCCGCCGATATCCCCGCCTCCGGCGCCGCCCAGCCCGAGACCAGCTCCAAGGCTGCCTCCATCGTGCTCGCTCAGGCCGCCGTGGCGGTCAAGGAAAAGACGGAGACCCGCAGCGAGCGCCTGGGCCGGTACGAGAGCGCGGCGTCGCCGCACGCCTACCTGAGTCGGTCGTTCGGCCATCCCGAGCTCGGCTACGTGAAGGTGCGGACCCTGCTGCTGAAGTCGGACGAGCGACTCCTCGACGACAACGGCCTGCGCGTCCCGGTCCTCCTTGACCAGCGATCCGGCAACGAGCTCACCGCCCTCGTCGACCCCGAGCATGCCGCGTTCCAGCGGTTCGGCGCTGACTACGCTGATCTCCTCCTGGTCGAACTGGCCGCCGTCCTGAAAGTTCGGGCGCGCTCCGACTGGAGCCCATCCCAGCTCGTCGCCGCAATCCGCGCCGAGTCCTTGCAGGACAGCGCGCTCGACGGCACCACCGTCGGCGCGGAGGCCCGCGACCTCCTAGCGGAGATCCGCGAACGTGTGGCCGAGGTCCTCGACCGGAGCGGCGGCGACTGCACAACCGCCTACGGTCACCTCTCCGACGAGGAAAAGATCGCGACTGAGGAGGCGACGATCGCCGCCGGACGTGTCGGCCTCGTCAGCCGTCTCGGCCTGGACTCCGGATTCGTCCATCACGTCCCCGCGTTGGCCTTGGTCCGGCTCGTCGAGGCAATGCCAGCCTCATTCATGGACGGAGCCGTCTTCCGTGGCCCGTACGCCGGGGTGTCCTCGCCGTCCGGGAAGGCCCTGAGCCTGGCCCGGGTCACGGGCTGCCTCGCGGACGTCGCGACGCTCGGCACCTTCGCCGGTGAGGCCACCGCGCCGCAGCTGCGGCGCGCCCGCCTGAGCATCGCCCTTCTGCGCGACGAACTGGCGGGTGAGTAGTGAGTGCCGCGTTCCTGGCGGCCGCCGAACTGCGCGACGGCGGCCCGGAGGGGCTGACCAAGGCGCTCGAACGGACTCTGTGGCACCTGGGTTTCCACGACGTCCGCGTCATAGACGGCGCCCACGACCATGGCGCCGACTTGCTCGCGGTCCGCGACCGCGAGCAGTGGGTGTTCCAAAGCAAGTGGAAGGCGCACGGGACGGCTGATCACGCGGGCGTCGATGACCTCGAACGCGCCCGCACCCACTACCGCGCCGACAAGGCCGTGTTGGTGACCAACACGAACATCACCGCGTCGGCCGAGGCACGGCGCCGGGCACTGGCGGGTATCGGCGTCGACATCACCCTGTGGCACGGAGCCACTCTGGACGCTATCGGCCAGAGAATGTCTGACTACGTGCCCGCCCCCTACGCCCTGCGGCCGTACCAGGAGCAGGCCGTGGCCGCGATCGAGAGGGACCTCGACGCCGAAGGGACAGCGCTGCTGGTGCTGGCGACGGGGCTGGGTAAGACGGTCGTCGGTGGCGAAGTCATCGGCAATCTCCTTGTCTCGCGTCCAGACGCCCGCGTCATGGTCGTCGCGCACATGCGCGACCTGGTCGGCCAGCTGGAGAAGGCGCTGTGGCGGCACCTCCCGAAGAGCGTTCCAACCCGTCTCCTCACCGGCGAGAGCAAGCCCCGGGCCCTCGACGGCGTCGTCGTCGCGACCGTCGAGTCGGCACTGTCCGCCGTGCGCGCGGGTTACGAACCTGACCTCATCATGATCGACGAGACTCATCACGTGGCCGAGACCGGCAGGTTTGCGGAACTCCTCGATCTGTGCGGGAGTGCGGGACGATTCGGAGTCACCGCCACCCCTTGGCGTGGCGACAAGTTCGACATCACCGCCCGCTTCGGTCACCCCAGCTTCAAAATGGGCATCGCCGAAGGCATGGCAGCGGGCTATCTGTCAGCCGTCGACTACAAGCTGTACGCGGATGGTGTCGACTGGGACGCTGTCCAGGACATCAGCCGTCACGGCTACTCCATCAAGGACCTGAACCGGCGCCTATTCCTCCCCCAGCGGGACGAGGAGATCGTCGAGCACCTGCGGACGGCCTGGCGGGAGACCGCCGAGCCCCGCGCCATCGTCTTCTGCCAGACCATTGAGCACGCCGAGCACATTGCGGATCTTTTCGCCGTCGCGGATCCGGCATGGGCCAACGCCTCCCACCTGCACAGCGGTCTGCCGAAGCGGCAACGTGACGTCCTGCTCAACGAGTTCCGTCTCGGCCGCGTCCCGGTAATCACTTGCGTTGACGTGTTCAACGAAGGCGTCGATGTGCCCGACGTGAACCTGATCGCCTTCCTGCGCGTCACCCACAGCCGAAGGATCTTCGTGCAGCAGCTCGGCCGCGGGCTACGCCTGAGCCCCGGCAAGAAGGCTCTGAAGGTCCTCGACTTCGTGACCGACATCCGTCGCGCCGCGGCGGTGCTTAACCTGCGCCGGACTCTGGAGGCCGAGGAGACCGAGCACCTGGAACTCCCGCATGTCTCCCGGATCGAGTTCCAGGACGAGACGGTCGGCTCCCTGATGGACATGTGGATCCAGGACGCCGCCGACCTAGAAACCGCTGCGGACGAGGTACGTCTCCAGTTCCCCCTGCCGAAAGGAATCCTGTGACCGACTACAAGATCCCGCCCGCCGTCGAGAAGGCCGTGGTCACACGGATCTACACCCAGGCCGACGAGGCCCGGTGGCCACACCTCCAGGATGCGGACCGCACCCGCCTCTACCGGGAGTGGACGGAGGACCCTGAGATCGGCGGCCGCCTTCTCGACTTCGTGGGGCAGCGGGCGAACATCCGCCCATGGCTGAAGGACTGTCCTATGAAGGAGTACGAGCGGGCGCGGCGAGGGGAAGGCAAGTACGCCAAGTACGTGACGCGGCCGGCCGCGACGCTCGAGCAGATGGTGGCGGCGGCCCTCGGCCCCGACTGGGAAGTCATCCCGGGGACCACCCAGCAGAAGCCGATGCGCGCGAGGATCCGCGAGGTCGGGATGGAGGAAGAGGAGCGGCACTTCGTGGCCGGCACGGCGGCGAACCTCAAGCACCTCGTGTGGCCGGCCATCCTCGATCGGTCCACCGGGGAGACCTGGCCCTGGATGATCTGCGTCGTCGATCCGTTCCGCGCCCCCGTGTCGCCCGAGAAGAAGGAGGAGCACCGGCGCATGGCCGAGTTCCTCGGCGTGCGGTTCGTCTATTTCAACGAGATGTAGGGGGAACGATGGGGGACGAGTGGTCGATGGGCGAGTGGCTGGTGAGGGCGTGGGAGACCGGGGTCTTCGACGAGCGTGAACAGGCCGTCGTCACAGGCCGAGCCGAGGGTCGGACGCTGGACGAGGTCGGGATGACGCTCGAGCTGAGCCGCGAGCGTGTGCGCCAAATCCAGAACCGGGTTCGGAAACGGCTCGCGGACATGGCGGACGTCGTCCAGGACGGCTGGCGGGAGACGGCCCGCGCCGCAGGAGCGGGCCCGGCCGCCCCGCGAGAAACCTTCGCCGCCGCGCTCGGGGTAGTCGACCATGTGGCGCTGGGGGAGCTGCTGGCTGCGGCGGGGCTGGAGTCGCCGCAGACGTGGGCAGGGCCCCTGCGCGGCTGGTGGAGTGCCGACCCCGGCGCGCTGGGCTGCGCCCTGCGCCGTCTTGTCGACACCGCTCCCTTCCGGGGCGACGACCTCAGTCGGGCTGCCTCCGAGGCCGGACTACCCGCAAGTCTCCCCCTGGACTGGCTCCTGAGCCGCTCCGGGTCGAGGCTCGCCCTGAGCCTCGACGGGCACTGGGTCCGCCGCAAGGCGCGGGGGCGCGACGCCGCGTACCTGTGGCTGCTGGAGGCCGGGCGTCCTTGCCAGCCCGACGAGCTGCTCGCCCCCATGGCCGCGACCACCACCGCGGCGGTGCGGGAAGCGCTGCGCCGTGACGACCGGTTCCGGCAGATCCGCCCCGAGGGCACCTGGGCCCTGACCGAGTGGACACACCTACGCGCTTCTCCGTACGCCACGGCGGTGGAGGCGATGGTCGCAGTGGTCACCGAGTCGGGGCCCCTCTCCCGCGCACAGCTCTTCGCCCGGGTGACGGAGCTGTACCCGGTCACCCCATGGCGTCTGACGCAGTGCCTGATCAGCGATCAGCTGGGCGAGACTCCCGACGGCCTTATCGACCTCGTCTCCCGCGGCGCCCGTCCCATTGAGGAGGAGGAACCGGCCCAGCCTGACTCAATGGCCATCGAGGGCGACGTCCTAGGGGCGCGGATCCCCGTCACCCAAGACGTCCTGCGCGGCAGCGGCATCAACGTAAACACCTGGCTGACCTGGCGACTCGGGCTCCGTCAGGCTCCCACGAGCCGCACGTTCACGACGGCCGGTGAACACCCGCCCCTCATCGTCCGCCGCCGCACCAGCAGCGCCCAGCTGTCCAGCCTCCGCCTCCACGCGCTCGAACTCGAGGTCGTCAACGGCTGCGTACTCGCCGTCCTCCTCCGCCTCGACGACGACACCGCGCGCGTCGGTCACGGCTGCGCGACGGACGCCTGCCCGGCGCGGCGGCCCCCGTCCACCACGCCGCCAACGGCGCGTATCTGACTTATGTAATGGCCTCTGTAATCGGTCTACGGGAAGAATCAACGCCACTGTCACCTAGCGGCGAGGTTGTTGAGTGGCACTCTTACAACAGGTCAGGATTCTTCCCGAGAGTCCCATCGAGGAAACTCATAAGAACTTTTACCCGATAACCGAGCGCTGATCCGTCGTTCGGACTCTGCGCGTAGCGATCAAACTCGATCAGCTCGTACTGAGCCTCCGAAAGATCAGACTCAGCTCTCGCACGGTTCTGCTTCCTCGCATCCTCGAATTCCTCGAATTTGACACGCGAAGGGAATTTCCCATCGCCCGCCTGGTAGATTTCTTGGAAGAGGAGGTAGTAGACGGATACCATGCCGACCTGAGAGAGAAGCTTGTCACCTTTCCCGAAACACTTAGCCATCGCATCGAGAATGCCCGCTACTGACACTTTCTCTTCCGCTACCCGCTTGACCCCTGCCTCATTTTTCTTCTTCACATCTTTCACGAAGGAATCGAGGTGAAATTTCTTCACGTCGACCACCCTGCCCATATGCCACCAGTAGAGGAACTTAACAGCCAAATCCCAGTGGCGATAACGCCTGTTGGTGAACGTGAGATTGTCGGTGAAGAATGAGTGTAGAGAGAGCTCTCGGATAGCGGGCGGGACGGGTCCACCCAATGCATTCCGCTTCTCCGCAGCATTGAGTGGAACAGCTTCGTTCAGTCGAGAAAACATCTCCTCGATGATCTCAAGGTCGTCTGTCCTGATGGTGATGATATCTAGACTGGTCGCATTGAAGTATGCGGCGATTTCTGGGTGCTTTTCCGAGAGTTGCTGATAGGTTAGGCTTCCTGCCTTAATGTCAGGATCCTCAAAGTAAGTGAAGTCTTCCGCGAGTGCATACTTTCCTTCGAGGAACTCCCAGATGGCTTGGAGGCGCTGCTTCCCATCGATGATGGCGTACCGAAGTCGCTTCCCATCTACCACCTTCCGGGCAGCAAACTCGTGGAAGTAGATCTTCGGTACGTCAAAGCCGTTAATTAGCGAGTCGATCAGTAGTTGCTGCTTCTCAACGGACCAAATACCGCCCTGACGTTGATAAACGGGATCCATTTCGATCTGCGGCTTTTGCTGATGAATGTACGCTACCGAGCTGTTACGCAACGGCGCAATAGAAAACTCTTCCATCAGAACTCGCTCTTCACGTATTCGGCCAAGTGGGTTAGATCTGGATAGACCGTCATTGCGTTTATTCCAAGCACTTTCAACTGTTCGCGAATGAACGCTTTTCGCGCCAGAGGGATTGAATGACTTTCCAGGTAGGTGCCTTCGTGCATATTTTCAAGCGGTTCGAACGACCTATGGCAAATCGTAAAGGTGCCACTCTGCGCTACAATTCTACCAAAGGAGCGCGCAGCCACAGCTGCCACTGGCGGCTGAATCGGGCTTGGACTTCTCGCCTCTTCTGGAAGATAGTTGTCAAGAATCCTATCGTGCCCGAAGAGCAGGATACCCGGTGATCCGGGACTGCTTTTCTCGTTTAGATCATTCGGTCGAAGAATCCAGAAACGGCCATCCGCGCCCGCATCATACTCACATGCAAAATATAGACCGATGAGGGGGTTCTCGCTCCAGTCAAGAAGTCGGGTCGGAAGACCGTGATGCTGTGCAAGGAAGAGCCAGTCCCACTCGCTGCCAAGCGGGGCGGCGATACGAGGGATCGCATTCTGCTTGAACTTCTTCAGCAGTAGAATCTCAGACTCGATCCATTCCCGCTTGCGCGCGAGAGACGGGATCAATGTCCACGAGACGTCCGCATGGCCTCTATACCACCGGGTTTCCGGACCTCCTTCCGACGCCAAGACCTTCATTAGGTCTTCAACGCTCCCGATTTCCCCGATTGGTTCGCTCATTGGCCGTTGGCTGCTCTCACTCCGTCATCCCCATCCCTGATGGGGAGATCATTGCACAGCCACTCAGGTGAGCGCGGCGAATCACCAAGAAATGGCACTGCGGATCGCGCTCCCTGACTCAAGCCATATACGCGATCTTGAAGCCTGCCACGTGGCCGCGTACGCGGACGGGACCGAGGTCTACGGCACAGAGTGGGTCGTCTGAGCATGGCGCAGGTACCGGTGTCCCCATGTGGTGGGCGGGGACCATCGTCATCCACGGCTCAGGGGCGGCGGTTGCGCGTTGGCGCACCTCTACACGCCGCCACCCATCGCTCGGTCGCCGCTCGCTCAGTTGAACAGCACTCACCATATGCGGCGTCCTGCGGCTGGCTGGTGACTTGCACGGGCTTTTGTGACAGAAGCAGACCGTGTCCATGCCAGGTGGTCGATGACGCGATTGGCCGGAGGTCCCTGAGTCGCCGCTTGCCCCGGCGCCCCGCAAGCGGCCTTGGTCGCGCTCAGACCGCAAGCTGGGAGCCATCGGGGAGCCAACCAGCTCCCCCAGCCCCTGCGAGACCGCCTCACACCGATCAAGGCCATCCCTCTGACCTGCGGAAATCTCATCAGGCCAGGCGCCAGAACCGACCGACCCTCATTCGGGACGAAGAGGTCGTGGGTTCAAATCCCGCCACCCCGACAGCTGAAACACCAGGTCCCCGACCTACTCACGTGAATAGGTCGGGAACCTGGGTTGGTCAGCACACGCCAAGGCCAGGGGCGGCCCCGGGCCGCACGCATCGAAAGCAGCGGGAAGACCATGCCGACGCCGCACCCAGGCGGGCCCTTACCGCATAGAGCTGCGGATCAGAAGGACGAGCAGCCCGAGCCTCGGCGGGCCGTCGTAGGGCCACCGACGCTCGGCGAAGAGCGCTCGACGACGCCGGAGGATGCCACAAACCTCGGGCTCGTGGGCCGAAACAGCGAAAGGCCGTTGAGGCATCAGCGACCTGCGGTAGCTTCGCGGCAATCTCAGGTGCGCCTCCGGGGGCACCTGTCCGCTCCCTGGGCGGCCCGGCTTCGCGCTGGGGTGCCAGGAAGAGCAGACGCCTGCAGGAGCAGTGGCCGGCACCACTCCCTGTTGGGCCCTGCCGGCTCTCTGAGAGCCACCCTTCAGCGGTAACCGCAGTACCCAACGTGGGGCCGTAGCCCCGAACTGCATCTTGTGCCGGCGGGAAGCCAGTTCGACCATCCCAGAAATGGTCGGACTGCTCCCGCTGGGAGCTCCGACCGCTCTCAGAGAGGCCGGAGCCTTGGGCGACAGCTTGATCCTCGTCATCCTGACGATCTCCAGCGTGATCACCGCGACGCTGATCACCATCAAAGGCATGCTGGATCAACTACCTGACGTCCTCAACTCGTGGCATCGCGCTGTCCAGGCGGTGCGCGAGACTGCGGAGCGTCGTCGAGGGCAAGATGAAGATGAGCCTTCGAACCGCACTGACCAAGACACCCCCGGGCAGTAGAGGCAACCTGCCGGCGAGGTAACCGACTGAGTGTCTGACCGCGTGACCACCGCAACGCACGACCGCGAACAACCGTGGCAGTCAGCGGACCATCCGCGCAGGTGACAGGCGCCGCAGCCCAAGCACAACGGCCACCCGAGTTGCTTCGGGGCGAAGAGGTCGTGGGTCCGAATGTCGCCGCTCCGACGGCTGTAGCAACAGGTCAGTCCCGGTACTGAGAGATCAGTACCGGGACTGATTCGGGTGTGCCGTGCGCGGCTGTTCACGCGGCCTTGGTCAGGGTGGGGTGGTCCTTGCTCGGGGCGAGGTGGGTGAGTGTCGTCGCGCTGGTCGGGGGTCGTCGTCCGTCGTGGTGTGGCCACAGGAGGAGGGCGCCGATCGTTCCCGCCCCGGCGAGGGCCGCGAGGACGGACCAGGTGAGGGTGAAGCCGGCGGTCGTGCCGAGCCAGCCCGCTATGGGGTAGGTGATCAACCAGGCCAGGTGCGAGAGGGAGAACTGGGCCGCGAATGCCTCGGGGATCGCGTTCCGTCCGGCGGAGGCGCGCAGGACCTTGCCGGTCGGCGTGATGATCAGTGCCATGCCGATGCCGATGCCGGCCCAGATGACCGCCGTACCGGTCCATGTGGCGAGTCCCGCCACGGTGAGCGTCGCCGCGGTGGTCGTGGCGGCGACGAGGACTCCGGCGCCGGTCAGCATGACGGTGCGGGCGGCCAGCCGGTCGAGGACGCGGGGCAGTACGAGAGCGGCCAGGAGGGTTCCCGTGCCGGAGGCGGCGAGCATCCAGGCGACGTGTGTCTGCGAGCCGCCGAGTTCGTCACGGACGTGGTTGACGGTGTTGACGACGACGATCGACCCCGCCGCCGCGACCACGAGGTTGAGCGCCATGATGCCGCGCAGTCGTGGGGTCCTGAAGAAGGTCCTGATGCCCGATGCCGCGCGGTCCCAGGCGCCGGTGCGGGTACTGGGGCGGGCGTCCGGGATACGTGTCGAAAGGACCAGCAGGGCGGAGACGAGGAATCCGGCGGAGGTGCCGAGGAAGAGCCGGTCGAAGCTCAGGAAGGTCAGGGCGACGGCTGCCAGCACGGGGCTGAGCAGGCTCTCCATGGTGGAAGCGATCTGGGAGGCGGACAGCGCCCGCGTGTAGGCGGACTCGTCGGTGACGATGTCGGGGATGACGGCCTGGAACGTCGGGGTGAACGCCGCGGAGGCGGCCTGGAGCAGGCCGATCAGGATGTAGATGTGCCAGATTTCGGTGACCAGCGGCAGGGCGAGGACCACCACGCCGCGGACCGCGTCGAGCACGAACAGGAAGGTTCTGCGGGGAAGCCGGTCGACGTACGCCGCAGCCAGGGGGGCTATGAGTACGTACATGACCATCTTGATCGTCAGGGCGGTGCCGAGGACTGTTCCGGCGCGCGGTCCGGCGAGGTCGTAGGCGAGCAGTCCGAGGGCCACGGTGGTCAAACCCGTTCCGAACAGGGCGATGACCTGGGCGCTGAAGAGGTGGCGGTAGTCGCGGACGGCGAACAGGCGCATGGCGGGTTCCTTCCGTATCCATGTCCATGCGGCGGGGCTCGGTCCCGGGGTGGAGGCCGTGCCCCGCGCGTGCGGGCGGGGTGTGTACAGGCGGGGCGTGTGCACGCGGGGGTGTCTTCGCTACGCACCGGTGTCGCTCCCCTCGCTCCCGGGGGTGAGGCCGGCCAGCAGGTTGAAGGCGCCGGCGAGGAGGTCGCGCGAGGCGCCGACCGCCGTGTCGGGGGTGAGGGGGGTCAGGCGGGGCATGACGCTCCTTCCGGTACTTCCGGTACGGGGATGTGCGCGGTCGTGCGGTGGGGCGTTCGTGTCAGTGGTGTGCGTGGGTGCCGTGCTGGTGGTGGGCGTGGGTGCCGTGCTGGTGGTGGGCGCTGTGGTCGGGGGCGGCGTGCGGGCGGGGCGTGGGCGCGGCGGTCCGTACCGTGAACTCGGCGGTCCGTACGACGCCTTCGTGCTGGAAGTCCAGGAAGAGGCGGTAGGTGCCCGCGGTGGGCGCGACCGCCATGAAGGCGATCTCGGGCCCCGGCGCGGTGATCCCGTCGCCCGGTTCGCCCTCCGGGTGGACGTGGAGGTAGCCCAGGTCGCCGACCCGCAGCGCCACCAGGTGTCCGTACGCGGCCAGGTAGGGCTGCAAGTCGGTGACGGGGCTGCCGTTTCGGCTGACGGTGAGGGTCAGTTCGCTCGCCTCGCCGGGCACGAGTTCGCCGTCGAGCGCGACGGTGTACTCGCCGATCCGGGCGCTGCCTGTGGGCTCGGGGAGCGGTCGCGGGTCGTACGGTCCGGCGACCGCGACGTCGATCCCCAGCGTCATGGTCCCGTCGTGGGCGGCCGGGTGGATGTCGGCGAAGAGTCTCCAGTCCCCCGGTTCCAGGGCCAGTTCGGTGTGCCAGGTGCCCTTCTCGTCCCTCACCGGGTGCACGTGCTGGAAGCCGGCGGTGTCCCGTCGGACGGCTATGAAGTGCAGTTCCTTCTCGTGTTCGGCCACGAACTCGGTCACCGCCCGCCCGTCGGGGCCGGTCACCTTGAAGCTGACCGGTTGCACACCGGCGGTGAGGATCGTCGAGGGGAGTTCGAGGGTGTAGCCGTTCCGGGAGACCGACAAGCCGCCGGGTTGGGCTCCAGCGCCGTGGCCGCCGTGGCCGCCGTGACCGCTGTGGCCGCCGTGACTGCTGTGAGTGCCGTGGTCCGTCTGGGCGTGGCCGGAGTGGTTCCGCATGGCTTCTCTCCCTGGGCGTGGTGCGGTTTCTGGGTCGTCCGGTCGGGGCGACGTCAGGAAACATATACCCCCCGGGGGTATCTGTGAAGCCCCCGGGTGCGGGGGCGTCGCGATGCGCATGGGGCGGCCGCGGCCGCCGCTCTTCCAAAAACATCGCACTCCGGTACGTCAATGTCTGCGTCGGCGAAGGGAGAGTTTAATGAGCCTCGCGGGAAGGGTTTTTGGCGTAACGGGCAGCGTGGAATTATTCCGCGCCCACCGCCCGCCATGACGTGCTACTGTCGTTTCAGTTGCAGTTGTGGTTCCCGAAACTTCAAGTGCTCCTGGACGCATACTGCGACCGGAGCGCTTTTGTATTACCGGTCATTTCCGGGCGGGGTAATCATCGCGGCGACACGGTTTCCGCACAGTGTGGATCCCGATGTACTGCCCCAAAGGAGATTTGACATGGCTACTGGTACCGTGAAGTGGTTCAACGCGGAAAAGGGCTTCGGCTTCATCGAGCAGGACGGTGGCGGCGCCGACGTGTTCGCCCACTACTCGAACATCGCCGCCCAGGGCTTCCGTGAGCTGCTCGAAGGCCAGAAGGTGAGCTTCGACATCGCTCAGGGCCAGAAGGGCCCGACGGCCGAGAACATCGTTCCCGCCTGACGCTTACGCGCACTTGCAGCTGGGGCCCGCATCCTTCAGGGGTGCGGGCCCCAGCTGCATGCATTTCCCGCAGCGATTTCGCCCGCGGCGCCTCAGCTCCGCCGATGTCCGCATCGATTATTCGACCGGCCGGATTCGCTGCCGCTTCGCTTTCATTTTCGCACTTGCTTTCACTTTTACCATCGGTCCATTCTTGTGATTCTCTGCGCTGCTCAACGCTGCGGGAATTCCTTGATATGCGCCGCATCGAGGAAGGTTCCCGCATGAACCGCACGCGTACGAACGACCGTTTCCCCCGCAGCCGCAACGGCGGCGCCGACGCCGGAAAGGGCAACAGCCGCTTCGGCTCGTCGGCCCCGCGCCGCTCCGGAAGCTCCGGCGGTTACGGCCGTCGGCCCGCCGCCCCGCAGGGTGAGTTCGCTCTCCCCAAGACCGTCACCCCGGCCCTTCCCGCCGTGGAGGCCTTCGCCGACCTCGGCATGCCGGCACCGCTGCTGGCCGAGCTCGGCAGGCAGGGCGTGGCCGTCCCCTTCCCGATCCAGGGAGCGACGCTGCCGAACTCCCTCGCGGGCCGTGACGTCCTCGGCCGCGGGCGCACCGGCTCCGGCAAGACGCTCGCCTTCGGCCTCGCCCTGCTCTCCCGTACGGCCGGGCAGCGTGCCGAGCCCCGTCAGCCGCTGGGGCTGATCCTCGTACCCACCCGCGAGCTCGCGCAGCAGGTGACCGACGCGCTCACCCCGTACGCCCGTTCCGTACGTCTTCGGCTGGCCACGGTCGTGGGCGGGATGTCGATCGGCAGGCAGGCCAACGCGCTGCGGGGCGGGGCCGAGGTCGTCGTCGCGACGCCCGGCCGGCTCAAGGACCTCATCGACCGTGGCGACTGCCGCCTGAACCAGGTGGGCATCACCGTGCTGGACGAGGCCGACCAGATGGCGGACATGGGGTTCATGCCGCAGGTCACCGCGCTCCTCGACCAGGTACGTCCCGAGGGCCAGCGGATGCTCTTCTCCGCCACCCTGGACCGCAACGTCGACCTGCTGGTGCGCCGTTACCTGACGGACCCCGTCGTTCACTCCGTCGACCCCTCGGCCGGCGCGGTCACGACGATGGAGCACCACGTCCTGCACGTCCAGGGCGCCGACAAGCACACGGCCACCACGGAGATCGCCGCCCGCGACGGGCGCGTGATCATGTTCCTGGACACCAAGCACGCCGTCGACCGGTTGACGCAGGACCTGCTCAACAGCGGCGTACGGGCCGCCGCGCTGCACGGCGGGAAGTCGCAGCCCCAGCGCAACCGCACCCTGACGCAGTTCAAGTCCGGCCACGTCACCGTGCTCGTCGCCACGAACGTCGCCGCCCGCGGCATCCACGTCGACAACCTCGACCTCGTCGTCAACGTCGACCCGCCGACCGACCACAAGGACTACCTGCACCGCGGCGGTCGTACCGCGCGCGCCGGCGAGTCCGGCAGCGTCGTCACGCTGGTGACCCCCAACCAGCGCCGCGGCATGGTCCGGCTCATGGCGGACGCCGGGATCAGCCCGCAGGTCACGCAGGTCCGCTCCGGCGAGGAGGCGCTCACCCGGATCACCGGCGCCCAGGCGCCCTCCGGAGTCCCGGTCGTCATCACCGCGCCGGTGACCGAACGCCCCAAGCGCGGCGGCACGTCACGCGGCCGTCGCCGCCCCGCTTCCGCGACGCGGCGTGCGTCGTCCGTACCGCGGCAGACCGCTGTCGACGCGGCGGCCTAGAGCCGTTGTGACCGCAAGCTGCACCGCTGAACCGCTGACCCACCCCTGCGCAGGAGGCACCTTTGACGTTGGTCCAGGCACTGGCTCGGACGCCGGTCCAGACGGCGGTCCGGACCGCGGTGGCCGGCACCGCGGAGGAGGCCGGCCCCCGGGTCTGGGCCGACATGACCGTCGAGGTCGCCCTGTGTGTCATGGCCGGCGCCCGCGTCAGGCACCTGGTCGTCTGCGACGACGACGACAAGCGCACCGATCTGGTGACCCGGTCCGGGCTCACCGCCATCCGTGACGGATCCGGATACACGGACCGGATCCGCCTGCGCGACATCATCGACGGCAGCGGACACGTCACCTCGCCGCCGACGCCATGACCAGCGCTGGTGCCGGGGCCGTACCCGGTGCCGGCGCCGGCCGCTGAATCAGCTCACCGCGGTCGGCTCACCCCGGTCGCCCCTTCTCCCTGCGAGGTCCCATGCGCTGTGTCATCGCTCGTTTCCCGTTCGACCTGACCAAGAGCGGCGTGCTCGAAACGATGAAGGGCGTCAAGCCCGAACCCGTCACCGGGCAGTCCGTGATCATCGGGCGGCGCCACTACCCCGTCAAGCAGGTCGGCGAGGTCATCACCCGCCAGGACCGCCGTGACTTCAGCGCGGGCGAGGTCCTCAGGTCCATGGCCCAGCTCGGCTTCACCTGCCGTACGGTTCCCGCTCCCGCCCCCGTGGCCGCACCCTCGGCAGGGCTCAGCCCGGTCCAGCGAGCCGCCGCCATGCTGGGCACGCCCCTGACCGCCTGAGCCCCTGACCGCCAGACCGCCTGACCGCCTGACCGCCTGACCGCCGGGAAACGCAGTAGTAGGCCGGTGTGCCTCTATGCCGCCGCTCCGGTCACTATGCCCAGCAGCGTGAGTGCGAAGAAGGCTGTGCCCCAGACCAGCGCATGGCGTATGCAGCGGTACTTGGTCCAGGCGATCCGGGACAGGGTCAGCAATTGGCTCAGGTCCCGGGACACGAGGTCGGTGTGGCGGATCCTCCGCTCCAGGTGCGCGACCGATCTCGCGAGCCTCGCGTCGCCGAAGTAATGGCTGCGGCGGTAGTGGGGATGCCCGAGCCGGGGGGTTATGGCGAGGCCCAGCAGGACGAGTGCCGGTACGCAGGAGGCGCAGCCCGCCCAGAGCAGGATCTGCGGAACGACGGCGTATTGCCGTGGGGCGATATCGCCGCTGCCGATCGCCCCGAGCATGGCGGTCAGCGCCGCGCCCAGCGACGCCAGCATGAGGCCGGCCTTGTTGTCGGCCTTCATGACCTCCTCGCGGACCTCGGACAGCAGGACCCTGGCGAGCTCCGCGCCGCGGTCGGCCGTGGTGCGGGCATCCGGGACAGTGCCCGGGTCGCCTCCATGTGTGGTCACGCTTCCCCTCCGTGGCGTCGATGTCAGGCGGCCGCCCCGGTGTGCGGGGCGGCCGTGGTGCTGTTTTCCGGTGCAGGCGGCAGGTCAGACCGTCGATGAGCGGCGGATCTCGTCCTCCAGCGCGTTCACCGCCTGCCGGACCCGGATGTTCATCGCCGCCGTGTGCTCCCGGAACGCCGCCTCCGACTCGGCACGGTGCCGCCGGACCTCCTGCTCGATGGCGTCCTGGGCGATCTCGATGTCCGCCATGGCCCGGTGCTCGGCGAGCCGGACCTCGGCGTCGTGGACCTTGACCCCGCTGTTGCTCGCGCTGGTGAGCATCCGGTCGTACGCGGACTCGCCGCTCAGGTACTTCACCAGCACGGGGAGTATGTCGAGGAGGATGAACAGCAGGCGCACCAGCCAGATGCCCACGAACAACACCGGGTTACCGGTGGCGAGTTGTTCGAGCGCCCGCATCCGCTCCAGGACCCCGATCTCCTTCTGCTTGGCGCGCTCCTCCTCCAGACGCCGCTCGACACCCTCGGCCCGGGCCTTGAGGAAGGCACCGCGCGACGTGGTCTGCTTGGCCTCGGTCTTCGAGATGCGGCTGTTCATACGGGCCAGTCGCCGCTCGTTCGCGTCGGTACGGTGGATCTTCCGGTAGTCCCGTGCCTTCTCCCGCAGGCGCAGGCATTCGGACGTCCGCTGGTACAGGCCGGTGGCGGCCATGCGGATCAGCTGACGGCACTCGTCCCGTACCTGGGAGTCGATGGCCTCCAGCCTGGTGGTGTCCCGATCCACCCGCTTCTGTAGAGCGGCGGCGTCCGAGCGCAGGGCGGCCAGTTCGTCGGCTCGTTCGCCGGGCGTCCTTCCGAAGGAGAGGACGTACGACGTTTCGCAGCCCTTGGGGGTGACGGCCCGCGTCGTGGACGGTACGGGATTGCAGCGCACCAGGTTCGTGCGCAACCGGTCGATCTCATCCGTACGCTCGTCGGCGACGCGTTCCTCGATGGCCGTCTGGAAGATGCGCAGCACCAGGGGCTCAGCGATCACCGCTCCCAGCAGCAGGGCGATCAGCATGCGCATGAGGAGGGGGCCGACCCGCCGCCGCGCGTTCGGCTGGGGCGTGACCAGCCAGCGGTCGAGGTTGAGCACGAACAGCATCCAGATGCAGGTCGGGACGATGGCCACGAGGGAGACCCTGCCGAGCGCCTCGGTGGCGAAGTTCCACATGGAGAAAGCCGCGATGACGGAGGTGCCGAGCACCACCCCGCCGAGGGCCGTGTACTTGCTCCGCTCGTATTTGACCCTCTCCAGCAGCTCCTCGTCGACGCCGGTCAGGGTGCGCAGCCGTCGTGCGGCGTCGAAGTGGAAGGGGCGGTGGGCCGTACGGGCCAGGGCCGCGTCACCGGTGGTGCGGGCAGCGGGCCCGTGCTCCGCGGCGCGGACGGTGGGCCGACCCTGCGCAGGACGCGCGCCGGCATCACCGCTGCCTTGGCTCTCCCCCACACCGGGAGCCGCCACAGGGTTCGTCGAGATGTCAGTCAATGAGATCGTCCTCGTCCCTGACGTAACCACCCTGCGGGCCGCGCGAGCCGTCCCGGGCCGCCTCGGTGAGGCGGGGGCCTGCCGGTCCCGGCTCGACCATGCGGGCGCTGTCGACGGTGGCTCCGATGCCGGCCACGGCCTGGCCGCCCCTGCCCGTCTCCCGCAGGACTTGTTCCAGGACCTGGTGATAGTCGACGTACTCGCTGCCGCCCATCTGCCGCAGCAACGTCAGCAGCATGTCCCTGCGCATCTGCGCCTCCGCCGTCTCCCGCGCCTGGGCGTGGGCCCGGTCCGACGTCTGTGCCGCGTGGCGGCGGGCCGACTCCCCTTCCGTGCTCCGATGGATGCGGGCCGCGGCCTCGGTGACGTCGATCTCCTTCCTGGCGATACCGAAGGCGTCCACGTGGTCGGATCCCTGGGAGAGCAGTTCCGCGATCCGGAGCGCGTCCTGGGTCTCGAAGTCCCGCTGCCCGCGCTGGAGTTCCCAGGAGCGCCGCTCGTCACGCAGCTTCTGCTCCCAGTCCCGCAGGTCGTCCGACGCGTGCACCTCCGCGCTGACGAATTCCACGCTCATGCCGGCGACTCGCGGCGGCACGATCGCGCTGTACGCGGTCATGCGATGACTGACCTCGGTCCGCACCGCGTTGACCTCCTCCACGCGGTGCCCGGCGCTCGCCCTCGGCAGGTCGCCGTCGCCCATCAGATAGGCGCGCAGCGGAACGGTGACGTCGATGATGCCCTGCCGGGCGATGACGGTCGGGTCGGTCACCTGGCAGGTGAAGGACGCCCGTACCGTGAAGTTGTCCGCCTCGCTCACCGACGGGAGCGTGCGCTCCACCTCGACCAGGCGCGCGCGGGTGTCGACCAGGCTGACCGAGGAGGCGTCGAGCACGTCGGGGTGGGCCGGGTCGAACACCATGCCCTCGGGGAATGTGCGGTAGTTCCCGCCGACCCTGAAGACGTAGACCGCTCCGGGCGGCAGCTGCGGCACGTCGTCGCGTTGGCGGCGCCGAGACCACCAGGTGCCCTGGACGGTGGCCAGGATGTGCTCGGCGATGACCGGGTAGTTCACTTGCTTCGGCCTCCTTGGGCGGGAGCGGGGCGAGAGATCGGTATGAGGGACGAGGTGGCGCGCCGGGGGTCCGCCGGCGGTCGTCCGCGCAGTGATCCGAGGAGCACCTGCGCCAATTGGTGGGCGCCGGGGATCGCGTAGTCGGGATGCTTCAGGGCGATGGACAGGTGGTGGCGCAGCGCGACCCACTGGCGTCCGCTCATGGCGTTCCGCATGGCCTCGCCGAGTTCCTGCACGGCGCCGGTGACGGAGGCGTCGTTCCGTAGCTCCACCAGCGTCCGGCACAGCGCACTGACCGCCCTGCTCCGGTTGCCGCTGTGCAGGACGTCCGCCCACAGGGACCCGAGGTGACGGGCGCTGTCCGGGACGCAGCGCAGGAGTTCGGCGGTGACGGGTTCGGGGCTCTCCGACCGGGTGGCCTCCAGCAGCTGCACGGCGGTGCGCAGGGCGATCGACCGCTCCCTGGAGCCTCGGGGTGTCCTGGTGATCACGGTCCGTACGTACCGGAGGATGACCAGCGCGCGTTCCCGGTCCTGTTCGGCGGCGGCCTGTAGCAGCAGAACCATGGAACGGTGGGCCGCGGAAGCGATCCGTTCCCCGCGCAGCGTCAGGAACCAGAGCGACTTGAGCGCCTCCATGCGGTAGAGGGAGCCCAGGCGGCCCGTGAGCGCCATGGCCGCCGTGACGGCCCTGCCCTGACCGCTGTTGTCCGTCCAGCTCAGAACGGTGTTCAGGGCCTGCGGCGCGAGATGTTCGACGTCGCACATGAACTGCAGCGTCAGCGCGGCGGTCACCCGTTGACTGGCGAGTCCGTCGGACCACACCTTCAACATGTTCTCGTCGACCTCTACGAGCGCGTGCCGAGCCAGGAGCGCGACTCCCCGGGCCACCTCGGTACGGGTGTCCAGGTCGCCCAGCAGGGCCAGCTCGCCCAGCCACTGGCGCAGCGGGTACCAGAGCTCGTAGCCGTACAGGTCGTGCAGCTCCTTGATGACGAGCTCTCGGATACGCGGCGAGGTGAACACCAGACGACGCTCGCTGCGCCCGGCGCACCGACCCGAGTCGGCGCGGCGCTCGGTCGTCACGAGCCCCGCCGCCCGCTCCTTCCACCGGGCCCGGGACTGCTGGGCCACCTCACCGCGCAAGGCTGCCCCGGCCTCGTCGCCCCGCTCCGCCACCGGCGTCTCGCCGCTCTGCTCCCAGTTGCGCACGTGGGCGGTGAGCGCGGCGCACTCCTTCTCGAACGTCCGCTCGGGGATGCCCTCCAGGAAGGCCAGGGCCGCGAGCGGAATCAGGTCGTCCGCGGGCGGCCGCTTGCGGAACAGCTCCTGCACCAGCTCCCGGTGGCAGTCCCGCAGACTGTCCAGCGCCTTCTGTACACCCTCGCGGGAAAGGATCGCGGCCGCGGCGACGACATCCGCCGGCCGCCGCTGTTCACCGACCCGCTCCAGCAGCTCCTTCTCGGTGTCCGGCTCCAGGGCGGCGTGCGGCAGTTTCTCCCGGCAGCGCTCGAACAGCTCTACGGGGTCCAGGGCCTGCCAGGGCACGCAGTGGTCCCGCAGCGCCAGCCGTCGGCGGGTGGTGCCACCCGCCGTGATCACCAGGTACGACCCCTTCCGGCGCAGCTCCTCGCTCAGCCGTCCGATCGCGTACGCCTGTACGGCCTCGACATGCAGCTCGCCGACGTAGTCGAGGATGACGTATCCCTGTCCCGGCCTGAGGTCCCGCGACGCCGCCAGCTCGGCCAGGGCGTTGGCGGGCGACAGGCTGCGCAGCGCGGCCTGTTCGCCCAGGATCTCTCGGAGCAGGGCGAGGGAACTCGCGCCCCGGCCGCAGTGGTCCTCGCCGGTCAGCACCACGAGGGCGTTCTTGCGCAGTTTGCCGAGCGCCTCGTCGAAGCAGGGCTGCGGCGGCTCATAGAACCGCAGGGCCCGGTCGGCGTCCTCGGGCTCGATGGTGCCGGGTGCGAGACCGAGGGGCGAAGCGGCGCCGAAGCCGAAGGCCGCTCCGGAGGCGTCGACGACCCCGTAGAAGTTGTTGTTGACGAGCTGGTGGACGCGGCTCAGTTCGCTGTAGCCCCGTTCGTCCTCCGCACACTCGTCCGGCTCCTTGCGTCCGCCGAGGGGAACGTCCTGCCCGGCTCCGGGACCGCGGGCGTCCTCAGCTGCCTCCTGGGCACCGTCGGCGCCCTCCGGCGGGGGCGGCAAGATGTCCGCGTCGGGTGCGGACTCGGGCGGGACCACCGCCACGACGTCCGGTTCCGCATCGTCAGCCACCGGCGCTCCCGAAACCGAAGACAGCGCCTCTGGCGTCCACGGGGCCGGCGATGTTGGTGACGTTGACGTTGTCGGCCCGGTAGTCGTTGCTGAACCGCGTCCCGCTGTCGGCTCCGCCCGCGGCGGCCGGTTCCGTCCGGTCCGCCGCGGGCTCCCCCGTGGCAGGGGCCGCGGGCTTCCCCCTCTCCGCGGCCCCGGGTCCGTGTGAGGCGGCGGCCGGCACACCGAGCGCGGGCACGCACAGCCAGGCCGTGGCGTCGAACTCCTTCACCTGGACGGCGACGCGACTGAAGTCGCCGGTGGACAGGGTCGTGTGGCCGCCCGCCACGGTGGACCGGAAGACGTCGTCGGACAGCAGCAGAGCCAGGTCGGCCTCGGGGTGCGCGGCCAAGGCGTCATAGAGCGGGCGCGAGTTCAGCAGGCGTGCCGTGGCCACCACGGCCGTGCCGGCGAAGCCGTTGTCGGCCAGCTCCACCAGCCCCTGGTGGATGACGGCCCGCAACCGCATGCGGGCCTCGGGGACTCGCTGAGCGTTGTGGTCGCGTAGCTCGGCGACGAGATGGCGGACGTAGTCGTCGACCAGACGCGGTTCCTTGCCGTCGACCGGCCGCACCGCCAGTTGCTCGTCGCCCTTGGGCTGGATCTGCCACTGCGAGCGGTCCAGGCCGGCGCGCCTGGCGGCGCGGTCGAGGAGCCGCGGCAGATCGTGCTGGATCTCGGACTGCCTACGGTCGTTGTTGCTCCCGTATGCCTGTGCGTCCACGGCTATGCAGGTGCAGGGATAAAAGTCAGGCCACGCAGCCACCCGATCATTTCCTCTCTGGGCAGGCGATGGGCAGACACTGCCCACGAAGTGCTGCCCGAGAGGCTAGGAGACGGTGCGCGGAGTGATCCCGTATCAGTACGGGTTGTCAGCGAAGACTTTGGCGAATTCAAGCAACTTCGGTACGTCACAGATGGTTATGTTTCGGTAATGACGCTCCACCAGTCCCTGGGCTGTCAGCAGGGCCAGGTTCTTTTCCGCCGTGTTGAGCTTCAGACCGGCCAGTGACGCGAGCTCCCTCTGCGTCAGCGTCACGCCGAGGTCGCACCGCTTGCCGTCGCTGTCCGGCTCGGGCCGGGCATAGGCCTGGCACAACTCCGCGAGCACCCGGGCCAGTCGGGTCAGCGAGTCATAGGCCTGGAAATCGACCCGGCGCCGGTTGGCCCAGCGCAACCGGGCACAGAGCATGTGGAGGATGGCTCGCATGGCGTCCGGGTGGCGGGTGAGGAAGGCCTCCAGCGTCCGCATCTGGATGATGCGCGCGGTCACGTCACTGCACGCGATCACCGTGCCGGACCGGGGGCGCTCCTCGAAGGCCGCCATCTCACCGACCAGGTCGCCCGCTATACGCACGGCGAGCAGCATGTCGTAACCGCTCTCGGCGCTGGCCACCACCTTCACGACGCCACTCGTGAGCAGCAGGACATGGCGGCTCTCGTCGCCCTGTTGCAGCAGGGCACGATGCGACGGATAGGCGATCGGGGTGCCCTCGGCCAGGAGCTCTTCCCGTGTCGCGTTCCGCAGCCGACCGAGAAAGGTGGACGGCGGCCATGCCTGATTCACCAACACCCCCGCGAGTTCACTTCGCGGCGCGACGCGCCCCTCAAGTGCCTGACCATGCTGCCGCCGAGCCGTGGACCGGCAAGCGGAAAGGAAGGGATGTGGCCTGTTCTCTCGCTTCGTCTCCAAAATTGACCGAAGGCGCGGCTCGGGGCGCCCGCGTCAACGCCTCTCGTACGCCCGGGCCAGTATCTCCACGGTCTCGGCCATGGTCCGGCGGAGTTCGGGTGGGGCGAGGGCCTCCACGTCCGCGCCGAGGCGCAGCAGTTCGCCTCGGGCGTGGTCGGTGCTCTCGATCGGGATGACCGCCTCGACCCACCCCTCGGTGCCGACGGCGGTCGCGGTGGCGTCGACCGCACGGACCACGTCGGGCGGGACGTTGTCGGGCAGGCGGCGGCGTCCCTGAGGGGACAGACGGATGGTCGCCGTGCCGGTGTAGCGGCGCTCACGGAAGTCGTCGAGGTAGGACGCCCAGTACGCGCCCAGGTCGAAGCCGGGCGGTCTGTCGGACAGTTCGTCGGTCAGGGCCGCGTCGAGGACGTGGGCGACGCGGTAGGTCGCGGGACCCTTCTCACCGGCCGCCACCAGGTACCACGTACCTGATTTGAGCACCAGGCCGTAGGGGCGCAGACGGCGGTCGACCTCCTGCGGGGCGCGCCAGCGGCGGTAGCGCACGTCCACCGCCCGCCCGGTGAGCAACGCCTCGACGAGCAGGGGCAGATGCGGTGTCCGCTCGGGGTCCCGGTACCAGCCGGGGGCGTCCAGATGGAGCACCGCCGCGATACGTGCCGCCTCCTCGCGCAGCCCCGCCGGCAGCGCGGCGAGCAGCTTCAGCCGCACCGCGATCACCTCGGCCGCGATGCCCAAGTCGGCCGCCGGGCCGGGCAGTCCGGCGAAGAACAGTGCCCGCGCCTCGCCTTCGCTCATCCCGGTGAGGCGGGTGCGGTAGCCGTCGAGCAGCTGGTAGCCACCCCCGCGGCCCGGCTCCGCGTAGACCGGGACCCCGGCGGCTTGCAGGCGCGCCACGTCCCGGTAGGCGGTGCGCACGGAGACGTGCAGCTCGTCGGCGATCGCTCGCGCGGACATCCGGCCCCGCGCTTGCAGCAACAGCAGCACCGAGAGCAGTCGACTGGCAGGCATGCGCGCATTTTCCCCGGAAACCCTGACAGCCCCTGTCACGCGGTTCTCCTACCGTCGGCTTCGCGGCGGCCGGCCCGCCCGGCGAAAGAGGCCGCCCAGCCCGGAGAACGTCGAACAGGAGTCCTGCCGTGCGAACCACCGGCCCCGTTGCCCCGCCCGCCGTGATCGAGCTGCGCCAGTACACGCTGCGCCCCGGCCGCCGCGACGAGCTCATCGAGCTGTTCGACCGGGAGTTCGTCGAGCCCCAGGAAGCGGTGGGGGCTGCCGTGCTCGGCCAGTTCCGGGACCTGGACGACCCGGACCGTTTCGTCTGGCTGCGCGGTTTCCCGGACATGGCGACTCGCCACCGCGCGCTCACGGACTTCTACGGCGGCCCCGTATGGGCCGAGCACGGGCCCCAGGCGAACGACACCATGCGCGACTCCGACGACGTACTCCTTCTGCGCCCCGAACCACGCCCCGAACCGCGCCCAGAGCCGCACTCCGGACTGCGCTCCGAACCCGTCGGCAGCGGCTTCACCGCCTCCCCCTGCGCACGGCCCCCCGTCGGCGCTCCGGCGCCCGACCGCTTCGTGGCCGCCACCGTGTGGTCCTTTCCCCCGGCGTACGACGGCGTCGCGCTGATCCGGGACGGCCTGCTGCCCGTGCTCCGCGACACGGGCCCCGCGCCCTTCGCCCTCCTGGCGACCGAGCCCGCGCGCAACACGTTCCCCAGGCTGCCGGTCCGCACCGGCGAGAACGTCGCCGCGCTCTTCACCTCGTACGCCGATGAGGCCGCGCACCGGCGACACCTCGCCCGGGTCCGGGCCCATCCCGCCGCCCGCGCCGAGGTCCTGCCGGGCATCGAGCGGGCCCAGGCGGCGGCGCCCCAGCGGCTGCGGCTGGCACCCACCGGCCGGTCGCTCTCCTGACCGACCGCGCCGATGGATCAGTCGTGCCGCTGGACCGGTCGGATGCCGGGCCGGGCGCCTCGGCGGTAGAACTTCCGCTGCCACCCCTGGAGGAAATCTGCCTCAGCGAAGGTAGACATTGCTCAGTCCCGGGGTTAGTGTTTTCTTGTTCTCAACGAGTCGTAGAGGGCGCGGCAGAGACGAACTGCCGCGCACGGAAGACGGAACGGCAGCGGAGTGGCGGGGCCGGACAAGGTGGGTCCCGCCACTGGTTGCCGGGCCGGGGCGGCCCCAGGGGCCGCGGGCAGTTCCCGCAGTTCAGCAGTACAACGCAGGAAGCAGTACACCGAAGTATCAGTACATCGCAGGAGGTAGGAGCAGACGCCATCAGGATCGCCCGGGCGAGCAGTACGGCTCGGGTACCGCAGACCCCGGATTGGAAGGTGGTCCCCGGTCACGCAACCGCGATCCCCGCGGCTCCGCTCTCCCAGTCGGACCCGCGGAACATGAAGGCCGGCGCGTTCAGCCGGCAGATGGTGTGAAAGCTCGGGGCCCGGATGCCGGTACGGCATCCGGGCCCCTCGACGTTCCGCCACCCCGCGATCACCAGCGCGAAAAGCCCAAACGGTTTCTGTTCCCCGGATTTCCAAAGCCGATGCCCCCTTGCGTCCCGATTCCCCCATTCGAGAAACAGGGCCTGCCAGCAAGTGGGTGAAAAGCCGCCCCGGAGGCTGACCGGGTCGTTCCGGCAGCCATTTGTACGTCGTTGAGTCCGACATGGCGGTTTTTGACGACGAACTCCCCGGCACGACGCGCTGGCCGGTCGGCCCCGACGCGGGTCTCGACTACTGCGAGTGGTGCGCGCAGTTGCGGCAGGCGGACGGCCTCGCCGAGTTGTCCGCCCACGTGGAAGCGGCGAGGAGAAACGATTCCGTCCCCATGCGGGGCGTGTGGGTCGGCCTGTGGCGCGGACGCGGACGCTTCGTCCTGCTGTCCGCCGCGACCGCCGCGGTGCTCTCGGGCTTCCTGGCCGTCGCCCTGGTCTGACACCCCGCCCCGGCCCACACGCCGCCGGGCGGACAGGCAGGCGGCAGGCGCGATCAGCCTCGCCGGAACAGGTCCTGCGGGTCCGCACGCACCCGGTCCAGGCACACCGCCGCCGGATGCGGGACCTCCCGGCGCTGGGCATGCCACTGACGTACGAGCGCGTCGTAGATGGGCGTCGGCGAGACGGACGACGACCCGCCTTCGGGCGTGGCGGCGACCGTACGGACCTGCCGAGCCGGAAGAACGTTTCTTCTCACGTCGTTCATGCCCTGCCCAACGACGCACCCGCGCTCGCGGCTACGCGCGACGCCGACGGTGCCTACAGGGCATCATCCGTTCGGTTCGGCCCGACAGGCCGGTGATCCGCTCCGGTGATAGACACGGACGCAGGAGCGGGTGCCGCTGCGAGAGCCCCGCTCGTGGGGGTTCAGCCGCCCGCCGCCACAGCCGGCGCGGGCCCCAGCGAGTGGAGGACCACTCATGTCCCAGGGCATAACCCTTTCCGTGAATTTCACCCAAGGGCTCAACGACGCCTGGTCGAAGGTCGCCCAGTTCGTCCCCAAGCTCGTCGGGTTCCTGGTCATCCTGGTCATCGGCTGGATGGTCTCGAAGCTGATCACCAGGGTTCTCGACCGGGTGATGAGAAAGCTCGGCTCGGAGAAGCTCGCCGAGCGGGCCGGGGCGTCCCGGATGCTCGCCGGCTCGAAGTACGACATGACAGGGATCATCTGCAAGATCGTCTATGCCGCGCTCCTCCTGATCACCCTTCAGCTCGGCTTCGGCGTCTTCGGCCCGAACCCGGTCAGCGCCATGATCGACGGCATCGTCGCCTGGCTGCCGCGCGGCATCGTCGCGGTCGTCCTGATCGTGGTCGCCATGGCCGTCGCGAACCTGGTGCGGGACATCGTCACCAACACCCTGGCCTCCCTCTCGTACGGCAAGACGATCGGCACGATGGTCTGGGTCTGCATCGTCGCGCTCGGCGCCATCGCCGCCCTGGGCCAGGCCGGTATCGCCACCGCGGTCACCCAGCCCGTCCTGTACGCGGTGCTCGCCTCCGTCGCCGGTGTCCTGATCGTCGGCGTGGGCGGTGGTCTCATCGGCCCGATGCGGGAGCGCTGGGAGCGCTGGCTGCACACGGCGGAGCAGGAGACGGCCAAGGCCCGTACGAGTGTCAGCGCCTACCAGGCGGGACGTGACGACGCGCTCGCCAACCAGCCGGTGCGGGACCGCGAACCCACCGATCCCTTCTGATCCGTCCCTCGCCCCGATCCGTCCCTCCAGCCGATCCGTCTCTCGACGGGCGGGCCCTCAGAGCAGGTCGTGCCGTCTCACCAGCCAGGAAATGGCGGTGAGGCGGCACACCGCGTAGTCGTGCCCGACCGGCTCGCGCCAGTCCGACTCGGCCAGCGCGTCGAGGAAACCGAGGGCGTAGTCGGTCAGCGCTTCCGGGTCGGGCGCCTCGGGGACCAGTCCGGGGCTGGTCGCCTCCAGGCGGTCCCTGAGATGGGCCACATGCTGATCCACCGCGGCGGTGAACGCCGCTTCGAAGGCGAATTCCGCGAACCGCGGGGTGTAGGACGCGGTGATGCGGGCGAGCGGTGACATCCCTCAAAGCTAAGACAGTCCGACCGCACCGAAGGGGGCCCTCCGTCATGCCGTTGGTCACACAGACGCGAGCAGACGACGTACGAGCACACGAGCGGAGGGAAGCACTCCGAGGAGTGCTTCCCTCCGTGGCCTGCCGGCCTCCCGGCCTGCCGACCCGCTGACGTCAGTGGCGCGGGCCCTGCTTCCGGTCGCGCCACGACTCGCCCTTCATGCCGCCGCGCTCGCCCTTGACGCCCTTGACGTCGTCGTCGAACTCGATCTGCTCCTTGCGGACGGTGTCCGAGACCTCGCGGGTCTCCGTGACCTTCTCCGTCTCCAGGTGTACGCGTTCGACGGGCACGGTCTCCTTGCTCACCACGGGCCGCTCGGCGTGCAGGGTCACCTCGGTCTCGGCCTCGCCGATGTCGCCGCGCACCCGCTCGCCCTCACGGATCGGCTCCCGTACGACACGGACCTCCTCGTGGGAGACCGGGACGGACGTCGTGACGTCCTCGTTCACGACCGTCTTCCGCAGCCGCGCGTGCCCGACCTCTTGCTCCTCCGTGCCGATCCGCAGCCGCTCCTCGGAGCGCACCAGCTCTTCCTGGGCCTTCTCGTCCTTGCCCATCCCGGCGCGGGTGGCGAACTCCCGCTTGCCCGCACCGGCGCCCACTCCGGTCCCGGCCGCTCCGGCCGCCCCGGTGAGCGGGTGCTCCTGGGTGCCCGCCGTCCCGGTGCCGGTGCCGGTCGGCGCCATGCCGGGCGTGGTCCCGGGCCGGGCAAGGCCGTAGTGGGCGTAGAGCTCATGCTCCTGCCCAGGGTCGAGGTGCTGGTCGGCATCCACCCGCGGGGCCTCCTTCACGGCCTCCTTGGTGGCCGTGACATGCAGGTCGTCTCCCCGCAGGCGCGCTCCCGCCAGTGGCACGAAGCTCTCCTTCATGCCGAAGAGGCCGGTTTTCACGGTCACCCACTCGGGGCGGCCGCTGCGGTCGTCGAGGTAGACCCGTTCGATGCTGCCGATCTTCTCGCCGGTCCGGTCGTAGGCTGTCAGGCCCTTGAGCGCATCGGGGTTGGTGAAGGCCTCGCCCTGCGTCATGGGTGATCACTCCCTTGGAGCATGCGACGGGCAGAAACCAATCCGCCACGGGACGACGCACGCCTCATGTCCATCGCGCGCCGACGGGGCCCGGCCCGCAAGGCGAGGAATCACGGAGCGGAATCACGGGGCGTACGGGGAACACCCGGCAGGGCTTTGGCCGTGCCGGGCCCGGCGGCGGTCCGGCCGCCCGCATCCGCCGGGCACCGATAGGGCCATTCGGGTGAACGCGTGGCCAGTACACCCACCCGGGATCCCGCTCAGGCCGGAGGACGCCGGCTCTGGAGGGCGCGGGCCAGGCGGGGCCCGAGGCTCTGCTTGAGCCGGCGCAGGGAGGGGAGCCGGCCGACGGTCTGGTCCAGGTGGTAGTAGAGCTGGGGCGGCACATAGGGCAGCAGCGGGGAGTGGCGCTGGCCGAGCAGCGCGAACATCTGGCGGGGCTCCAGGCCGATGTACCGGGGCAAGTTCTCGTACCACTGGGCGCTGTGCCGGGCCGCGCTCTGCACCGAGAGCAGGGCCTGCTTGCGTTCGCGTTCGTAGCGCGCGAGAGCGGCCGGGAGGTCGGCCGGGCCGGTGGATCCCAGCGTCCGGGACAGACAGACGGCGTCCCGCAGGGCGAGGCTCGTACCGGCCCCGATCGAGTAGTGCGTGGTGTGCGCGGCGTCGCCGATCAGCGCGAGGTTGCCGTGGGACCAGGCTTCGTTGGTGACGGTCGGGAAGGCCTGCCACTGGGCGTGGCTCTCGATGTCGGTGCGGCCGAGGAGCACATGGCCGTCGAGCATCTCGGCGAAGAGGCTCTCCAGCAGGCGCAGGGCGTCGCCGTGGTCGAGCCGGTGCAGGCCGAGGCCGGTCCAGGTGGTCTCGGAGCATTCCACCACGCAGGTGCTGTGCTCGCCGCTGTAGCCGTACGCGTAGCACCAGATCCAGCCGTGCGCGGTCTCCACGAAGGCGAAGGTGAACGCCGTGAAGACGCGGGTCGTGCCGAGCCAGACGAAGCGGTTCGCGCCGGTGGTCACGCGCGTCCCGAAGTGGGCGGCGCTCTGCGTGCGGAGCCTGCTGTGCGCGCCGTCGCCCGCGACGACGAGGTCCGCGTCCGGCAGCTCCCCGCGGCCGCCGATCTCGACGCCGTACTCCAGGCGGACGCCCAGCTCCCGGGCGCGGTCGGCGAGGATGGTCCGCAGGCGGTGGCGTCCGATGGCGTGGCCCACGTCGCCGTCGTGGGCGGTGGTCCTGTCGCCCACGTACGCGAAGCCGCCGCGCCAGCTCACGGAGTGCTCGGCGATGGCGCGCGCGGACTCGGGGTCGTGGCCGCGGAGCTCCTCCAGGAGATCCGGCCAGTACGTGACGCCCCAGCCGTAGTCGGCGCCGGCCGCGTGCCTCTCGTGGACGGTGACCTCGTGGGCCGGTTCCCGCAGCTTGACGAGGATGGCCAGGTACAGGGAGGCGGGGCCTCCACCGACGCAATCGATCTTCACGTCGACCAACGTAGGCGCCGCCCGCCGCATTACAGCTGAACGGTGGCGCTGTGTCGCCCCCTGCCGACGCCCGCCTCCCCCACTCAGGTGAGCGACCGCTCCTGTCACCCTCCGCGACTGAATAGCGATCATGGGTGACATCTGGGCAGGATCATCCCGTCTCGGGATACGACGATCACGAGGAGAACGGACGTGTCGGTTCACCTCAGACTGCTGCTGTCGCTGGTCCTGGCCCTCGTCCCACTGCTGGCGTTCAGCCCCGCCGCCGCCGCGCCCACGGGTCCGGGCGGCACGCCCCGCAACGTCGTCCACCAGATCGAGTGCGACTGGAAGTACGGCAGGTCCTGCGTCGTGGGCGGCGGCATGTCCTTCATGTGACGGCCGGCCGCCACACGCACCGCACGGAATACGTATCCGATTGCGCCGCCTGGCGTAGTCGGAGCGGCCACGGGATGCGTGCCGGGCCCGCCACTAGTGAGGTGGCGGACATGGACCACGACATAGAGAAGGCGCCTTCCGCGCCTCCCACGCGTCGCGACGCCCTGCGCGTCGCCGCCGGACTCCTGGCCGTCGGAGCGGTCCCGCTGACCGCGCACGGGGCCGCCGCGTACCCGGGTGACATCGACGTCTGCACGGGCGGGTACGACGCCGAGTACGAGGCGGACCTCGCCATGGCGGAGGCCCTGTTCGAGGCCGAGGAGCACCGGGCCTTCGCCCCCGAGCGGCCGCCCGGCCGGTACACCCTCCCGCTGCGCCGCGGTTTCCGGGTCTCCGCGCGCTACGGCATCCGCGGCGACTGGCTCGCCGGGCACCACACGGGCATCGACCTGGCGGTGCCGACCGGGACGCCCGTGTACGCCGTGAGCGCGGGCGTCGTCGTACTGGCGCGCCGGTCGGGGCAGTACGGCAAGGCGGTGACGGTACGGATGCGCGACGGCCACTACGCCGTCTTCGCCCATCTGTCCCGCATCAAGGTCCGCCAGGGCGCCCGGATCCGCGCGGGGGCGCGTATCGGGAGCAGCGGGGCGACGGGGCGGGCCACCGGGCCCCATCTGCACCTGGAGATACGGGCGCGGCGCGGCTACGGCTCGGACATCGACCCGGTCCGCTATCTGGCCAGAAGAGGGGCGCCCCTCCTTTGACCGCCGACCGCTGATCTCACGCTCAGCTGGTCCAGAAGTCCCACCAGCGCGTCAGCACGAGCATTCCGATCGTGCCCAGGTGCAGCACCGGAAGCGCCCACGTGAACTCGTTCAGGAAGGCGCGCACTCCGCGCGGGGCGGGCAGGAATCCGCGTCGCACGTTGTGAGACGTCACGTACCAGAACAGGACAGTGGTGGCGGCCCAGGCAAGGCAGCACCACAGGCAGAGCGAATTGATGCGGTACAGGGACTGGAACTGCAGCCACGTGCAGAAGGCGACGCCAAAAAGCGCGCCCGTGTTGAACGTCAGCCAGTACCAGCGCGGGAAGCGGGCGCCCGCCAGCACGCTCACCCCGGCGACGATCACGACGGCGTAGGCGGCGAGGCCCAGCATGGGGTTGGGGAATCCGAACGCCGACGCCTGGGCGCTCTTCATGATGTTCCCGCACGCCACCACCGGGTTCATGCTGCACCCCGGCGTGTAGTCCGGGTCCTGGAGGAGCTTGAACTTGTCGAGCGTGATGACCCACGCCGCCAGCAGTCCCGCCGCGCCGGTGGCGACCAGGAGAAAACCGAACCACCGGCCCCCCTCGGGCCGGTGGTCGCGTTCCGGTGGCGTCGCGCCGTCCGCGCGGTGCGCCCCGGCTGCCTGGCGCGGAACGCGGCGCGGCAGGTCGGTGGTGCTCATCAGCGCGGTTCCGTTCCGGGCGCGGTCGCATCGGAGGGGTGCTGTTCACCGGCTGCTGAGGTCATGGAGGGAACGGTATAGACGCCGCGGGGCCGGTCCGGCTCCGTTGTCACCCATGTGGCCGATCCCGGGCCCGTCATCACACGATGGGGTCACACCGGGCGGGCCGGACACGCCCGCTGGTCGAACTGGCCTTCGTACGCTCCGTGTTGGCGTACGGACGGGGACACGCGCAAGGGCCGGCCTGTGGAAGAGGTGACCGGCCCTTGCGTCGCCCGGCCGCGGAGGGCCGGACGATGGCACGCGGATCGTTCTCCCCTTTCCGGCCGGGGCGATACACCGGGGAAAGGGAATGGCCGCGGGTTACGAGGCGGCGGGAAGTCCGCCGATGAGCTTCGTGGGGCCGCCAGTGGTGTTCATGCGGCCCGCCGCGTCCGAGACGGTGTTGACGACGGACGCGCCCTTCTTGGTGTCGATCAGGTTCGTGTCGCCCGGCTTGGGGTCCAGCAGGGGCTGGGTGGCGAGGGACTCGACTTCGCTGGTCAGGCGGGTGGGCGTCAGGTCGCCGGCGAAGGCGGGCGCGGCGGAACCGGCGATGGCGATCGAACCGGCAAGGACGGCAGCAGCCTTCAGGGCCTTCATCATGTTCCTTTCTTCGGCAACGCGTGTCGCCTATGGGGGCACCGTTCAGGCATCGATTGCCTGGCGTCTCACTTCACCGGGCCCAACGAGCACGGGCGAGTACGGAAACCCCCGGGTCCACAAACTTCCGCCGACCCCACTCGAATGAAGAAAACGACGAACACGTCCCATTCTCATATCAGCTGCCCGCCGAGAAAGGCCCTTTCCCTCGCTCCACGTCGGCCGGGTCAGGGTTTGGCGGCCTCGGGCACGGCCGGGGTCTGCGGCAGGGTTGTGGTCGGCAGGCCCTGGGACTCGGGTGCCTTCGGCAGTGGCGGCAGACCCGCCAGGTCGGGTGCGGGCATGTCGCCGACGAGCAGGGTGGCGGCGGTCATGTTGACGATGCCGGTGATGACCTTGGGTGCCTGCGCCCGGACGGCCGCGGCGTCGCCCGCCCCGGCGGCCCTGAGCAGCTTGGCGTCCGCCTTCTGGAGCGCGGCCAGGGCGCTCGCCCTGGGATCGGCCGGCGCCTTGGTGTCGCGGGGGACGCTGCCGGCGGGCTGCTCGGGCAGCTGGACGACGGCGGGGTCGGCCGGGGCCATGGGCGTCTTCGTACGGGCGGCGGCCACCGCCCGCTTCATGGCCTCCCTGTGCTTCCTGACGTCCTCGGGGGAGAGCTTGTTGCCCGGTGCCTTGAGCACCGCGGTGAGCAGTTCCGTGGCCGGGGTGATGACCCCCGCGGCGTCGTGGAGCTGCTTGGCCTGGGCCAGCATCGTCTCCGGGGCCGGGGCGGGCGCACGGTGCTCGGTCAGGGTCTCGTCGTCGCGGGGTGTGTCGTCGCCGGAGAGGGCGATGGCGGTGCCGGCCGTGCCGAGGAGCAGCGTCGCGCACAGGGCGGAGGTCGCGATACGCCGTACGGGCAGAGCGCGCATAGGTGAGTCCCTTTCGGTGATGTGTCGGATCTTGTGATCACCGTGGAAGCGGTGCACGCGACCCGCAACCGAAGGACTCCGGTACGTGCTGCACGGCTCCGGGGCCGGGGCGCGTCCACGCAGGTGGGCACCGGGATGTGACGGGTGGTCGGCCGCTCGCGCCCCGGCCCCCATTCGGGGCACCGGGAGGCCTGTCACCGCCCCCGAACACGCCGAACGGCCGCCCCCGCCGAGGCGGGGACGGCCGTTCGGCGACGACCTGTCAGACGTTGGCGCAGGCGTTGCCGAACGCCGGGTTCAGCAGAGCGATGACGTTCACGGTGTTGCCGCAGACGTTCGTGGGCACGTGGACCGGCACCTGGATGACGTTGCCGGAGACCACGCCGGGGGAGTGGGCGGCGGTGCCCTGCGCGCCGGCGTCGGCGGTGGCGACGCCCGCGCCCGCGGCCATCGCGGCGGCGGCGACGGCGGACAGGGCGAGGGCCTTGGTGGTACGCGACATGGAGTAGTGCTCCTTGTGAGGGTGTGCCGTACGGGCCGTGTGCCCGTACGTGGGATCAACTGCCGATCGGCACGGCGAGTTGTGCGCCCGGACGAGTGATGTGCGGCGGCTCGGATTGCCGTGACGGCAGCGCTGGTTGACGCGCCGACGGGGCGTCGCACCAGCTCACGGGGGCGCCTGCCGCGCTCACGGCCGCCGGGCCGTCCCCGCCCTTCACGAATCCGACACACGTACGCGGGTTGACGGAGTGGCACCGCACAGCCGTTACAGTTGCCCTCCTGAAACCGGCATTTCAGTCATATGTGTCGGAACATCGCATTCAATGCGAACCTCTCATCTCCGCTGTGGTCAGAGCTCTTCACACTTCGGAAGGCCAACGCCGTCATGCGCCACTCCCCGGGCCCGCGTCGCGTGTTCGTCACCGACTCCAGGGAGGTGCGCATGCCCCTGCCGCCAACACCCCTCTCGCCACGGATCCTGCACGTCAGCCAGCCCGTGGACGGCGGTGTGGCACGGGTCGTCGTCGATCTCGCCCGCGCTCAGGCGGCGGCGGGCATGGACGTCCACGTGGCCTGCCCGCACGAGGGCTTCCTGCCCCGGGCGGTGAGCGACGCCCCCGGCGGCGTGCGGGGCCACCCCTGGTCGGCGTCGCGCTCCCCCGGGCCCCGCCTGCGCGGCGAGGTCCGGGAGCTGAGCCGCGTCATCGACGCCGTACGGCCGACACTTGTCCACGCCCACAGCGCCAAGGCCGGGCTCGCCGCCCGGCTCGCCCTGCGCGGGCGGATCCCGACCGTCTTCCAGCCGCACGCCTGGTCCTTCGAGGCGGTCGGCGGGGCCACCGCTCTCCTGGCCCGGCTCTGGGAGCGGCGCGCGGCCGGCTGGGCGACGCGCATCGTCTGCGTCAGCGAGGCCGAACGGCTCACCGGCGTCCGCGCGGGCGTCGACGGCTCCTTCTCGGTGGTCCCCAACGGCGTGGACGTCGACCGCTTCGGGCCCGGCGCGCCGCACGCGGCCCGCGCACGGCTGCTGCCCGCATCCTTCGCGGGCGTCCCCCTCGTGGTGTGCGTCGGCAGGCTGTGCCGGCAGAAGGGGCAGGACGTCCTGCTGCGCGCCTGGGCCTCGGTGACCGAGCGGGTGCCCGGCGCCCGCCTGGTGCTCGTGGGGGACGGGCCCGACGCCGCCAGGCTGCGCGCGGCGGCGGACCCGTCCGTGGTGTTCGCCGGGGCCGCGCGGGATGCCGCCGACTGGTACCGGGCGGCCGACGTGGTGGTGCTGCCCTCCCGGTGGGAGGGCATGGCGCTGGCCCCGCTGGAGGCCATGGCCTGCGCCCGGCCGGTCGTCGTCGCCGATGTGGACGGCGCCCGGGAGAGCCTGCCGCGGGACGGCCGCGCGCACGCGCTCGTACCGCCGGAGGACCCCGCCGCGCTGGGCCGGGCCCTGGTCGCGCTGCTGCGGGACGGGGAGCTGCGCGACGCGCTCGGCCGCCGAGGCCGCCGGCATGTCCTGGACCACCACGACGCGCGGCACGCCTCGGCCTCGATCGGCGTGGTGTACCGCGAGCTTCTGGGAGCGGAGCCCACCGAGGCCGCCGAGGCTCCCGACGCCCCCGACTACAGGGAGTGCACCACCCCGTGAGTGCGGAACGAACCGTCGCCTCCTCGTCAGGTCAGTCCCGGCAGGACACCCAGGCCCCGCCCGGCTCCTTCGTCGTCGCCCCCCGTGGAGCGGTGGGCGCGCGCGCCGACGCCCGGCCGCGACCCCCCTCCCGCCGTCGGCGCCCGGTCGCCGCCCTGGTGGCCGCCGACTGCGCGGGGGTGCTGCTCGCGCCGCTCCTCCTCGACGATCCGGGGGCGTACGTGGCGCTGGCGCCGCTGCTGCTCGCCGTCGTCCTCGCCCTGAACGCGCAGGGGCGGCTGTACGCGTACACCGCGCTGCCCGCCACGCTCGACGAGGTGCCTTCGCTCGCCGGGCGGGTCGCGCTCGGCTGGGCCCTCACCGCCGTCCTCGCCCCGGCCCTGCCCGCCCCGGTGCCGCCGCTCCCCCTGTCCACGCTGGCCACGCTCGGCGCGGCCCAGTGTCTGCTGGCCGTCGCCGGGCGCGCCCTGGTGCACTGGCGGCGGCGGGCCGGCGCCGCGCGAAGACCCCGGCCGGTGCTGGTGCTCGGGCCGGGCGGTGAGGCGCGGGCCGTGGCGGCCGCGCTGCTGCGGCGTCCCCGCTGCGGGATGCGGCCGGTGGGCGTGGTGAGCGAGGCCGAGCGGCGAACCGACCACGAGACGGCCGGGGCGGCGGAGGCCGAAGCGGCGGGTGACGCCGCGGAGCCGCCCGACGGGTCCGCCCCCGAACTGCCCGTGCTCGGCACCGAGGACGAACTCCACCGGGCCGTCATCCAGAACGACGTACGCACTGTGCTGCTGCTCACCGGCCGCGGCCCCGCGCTCGCGGGCATGGTGCCGGTGCTCGGCGGCCTCGGCTGCGACCTGTGGGAGATCGACCCGCGCCCCGCCGAGGCCCTGCCACGGCAGGACGCCAGGCAGCGCGTCGCCGGGTTCGCCTGCCGTCCGCTGGCGTTCGCGGGGCACCGCGGGACGAGCTTCGCCAAGCGGCTGCTGGACGTCACGGTGGCGGGGGTGCTGCTCCTCGCGGCCGCCCCGGTGCTGCTGGTCTGCGCGCTGGTGCTGCGGACCGTGGAAGGGCCCGGCGTGATCTTCCGGCAGGAACGCGTCGGCAAGGACGGGCGGCTTTTCACCCTGCTGAAGTTCCGCACCCACCGGCCCGCCGACTCCCAGGAGGCGGCCACCCGGTGGAGCGTCGCGGACGAGCATCACATGAACGCCTTCTGCCGCTTCCTGCGCAGCACCTCGCTGGACGAGCTGCCGCAGCTGTGGAACGTCCTGCGCGGCGACATGAGCCTCGTCGGACCGCGCCCTGAACGCCCCTTCTTCGTCGAGCGGTTCAGCCAGACCTATCCGGACTACGCGCGACGGCACCGGATGCCGACCGGTATCACCGGGCTCGCCCAGATCCACGGGCTGCGCGGGGACACCTCCATCGAGGACCGGTGCCGCTTCGACAACGCCTACATCGACAGCTGGACCTTCTGGCAGGACATGTGCATCCTGCTGCGCACCCTCGGCTGTCTCGTCCGCCGCACGGGGAGCTGAGCGCGGTGACCCCACGCGACGTCGTCCTGCGCGAGCTCGGGCGCAGCGCCCCGGTCCTGCCGGTGGTCCTGGTGATCGCGCTGCTCGCGCTGCCCGTGCCGGAATCCGGTGGCGAGGCGTCGGGCGGCGGCGGGACCGGGACGGTGGCCGACGCGGCCTCGGCCCTCCTCGTCGGCCTCTGCGCCGTCCATCTCGCACGCACCCGGCGGCGCCCGCTGAGCCGGACGGCCGCCGTACTCCTCGGACTTCCGGTCGTCGGCATCACCGTGGCCGCCTGCGGGGCCGCCTCCGCCGCGACCGGCGTCGCCGGGGCCGCGCGCTACCTCCAGATCTTCGTGCTGGTACCCGCGGCCGTGCTCGTCCTGATCCGCGACGCGCGCCACTTCCGTCTGATCGCCTGGGCGTTCGTGGCGCTGGCGCTGTGGCAGGGCACCATCGGCGTCCACCAGAACCTGACCGGTACCGGGGCCTCGTACATGGGCGAGGACATCCGCGCCGTCGGGACGTTCGGCTCCACGGACGTCATGGGGATGGCCACCGTCGTCTCCTACGGGATCGTCTGCGCCCTCGCGCTGGCCTTCCGCCCGCACGCGCCGCGCCAGCGGTGTGCGGCGGCGGTGTGCGCGGCCCTGCTGACCGTGCCGCTCGCCCTGTCCTTCAGCCGCGGCGCGTGGATCGCGACGGCGGCGGCCTGCCTCGGTGTCCTGCTGCTCGCGGGGGCGCGCCGGGCGGGCCGGGTCCTGCTGGCCGGGGGCGCGGCGGCCGTGGTCCTGGTCGCGGGGCTCGGCGTGGGCTCGGCCATGCTCCAGCAACGGCTCAGCAGCATCACCCAGGTCACCGGGGCGCCCGACCAGTCCGTCACCGACCGGTACACGATGTGGGCGGCGTCGGCCGACATGTGGCGTGAGCGGCCGGTGACCGGCGTCGGCCTCAAGGGCTTCCCCGACCACCGCGACGCTCACGCCTCGCTCGCCCTGTCCTCCGGCAGCGACACCGCCGGGGCGGGCAGCGGCTTCGTACGCCAGCCATTGCTGTCCCCGCACAACATGTACCTGCTCGTGCTCGGCGAGCAGGGGCTGCTCGGTCTCGTCACGCTGGCCGGCGGCTGGGTGGCGCTGCTCGTGTGCGGGCTGCGGCGGTGGAAGCGCCGGTGCGCCCGGCCGGACGGGCCCGGCGGTCCTGAGCTGGACTGCGCGCTGCTGGCCTGCGGACTGCTGATCTGGCAGCTCGTCGACTTCGTGTACGCCGATATCGGCGGGCCCTCGACCGTGCTGACGGCCGTCGCGTTCGGCGTCGCGGCGTGGTGGGCGGTCGCCTCGCGCGCCCGGCCGCAGGAGCGCTCGCAGGCGGCGGCAGGCCCGCGCGGGCTGCCGGGGGAGGCGGGCGCGCGATGACGACCGTGCCGCCCTCGGTGGCCGCGGAGCAGGCGCCGCCCCCACCCGGGACGGGGAAACCGGCCGCGAAGAGCGGCGGGTCGTTCCTCGCCAAGGCCTGGCTGGTCACCGCCGCGCTGTCGGTGGCCGGTTCGCTCCTCGGCCTCGTGCGGGACCAGACGCTGGCGCACTTCTTCGGCGCCGGGACCGACACCGACGCCTTCCTCGTCGCGTGGACGATCCCGGAACTGGCGGCGACGCTGCTCATCGAGGACGGCCTGGCCTTCTTCCTCGTACCGGCGTTCAGCCTGGCGCTCGCCCGCCGCGCGGACGCCGCCGCCGGGGACCCGGTCCGGGCGCTCGTGCGGGCGTCGCTGCCTCGGATGTCGCTGTGGTTCGCCGCCGCGTCGCTGGTGCTCATGGCGGCGGCGCCGTACGTGGTGGCGCTGCTGGCGCCGGGGCTGCCCGACCGGCAGGCCGCCGTGGACTGTACGCGGCTGACCGCCACCTGTGCCTTCACCTTCGGGCTCACCGGTTATTGCAGCGCGGCGCTGCGGGCACACCACCGGTTCGTCACGCCCGCGACCGTGTACGTCGCCTACAACGCGGCCATCATCACCGCCCTGTTCGTGCTGGCGGCGCCCTGGGGTGTGCGGGCCGCGGCGGCGGGGGTCGCGGTGGGCGGCGCGCTGATGGTGGTCGTACAAGCGCCCTCTCTGTGGCGGGAGTTGAGGCGCGGCCCCGCCGCCGCCCCGGCCACCGAGGGGCCGGTGGCGGCCGCGACGCTCCAGACCGCGATCATCTGGACGGTCCTGCTCTTCGCGCTCTGCCGCCAGTCGCAGGTCCTCATCGAACGCTTCCTGGCCTCGTCGCTGCCCGCCGGGGCCATCTCGCATCTGAACTACGCGCAGAAGGTCGCGCAGATGCCGATGGTCCTCTCCCTGATGCTGTGCACCGTCACCTTCCCGGTGGTCGCCCGCGCGCTGGCGGCCGGGGAGACGGAGCGGGCCAGGGACCGCGTGGAGCGCGACGTCGTCCTCGCGGGCTGCGTGGTGCTGCTCGGCACCGCCGCGGTCATCGCCTCCGCGCCCGCCCTGATCGAACTGCTCTTCCAGCGCGGTGCGTTCACCGCGCGGGACACCGCCGTCACCGCGTCCGTCATGCGCGTCTACGCCCTCGGCCTGCTCGGGCACACGCTGGTGGGCGCGCTCGCCCGCGCCCACTTCTCCCTCGCCAGGACCACCTGGATCCCCTGCTACACGATGTTCACCGGCATCGTCACCACCGCGGGCATCGGCTTCCTCACCGTCGGCACCTGGGGCGTCCACGGCATCGCCGCGGCCAACGCCACCGGCATCTGCGTCAGCGCGCTGCTCCTGCTGCGCGGCATGGGCCCGGACACCGTGCCCATCAGGACGCAAAGGCTCGCCGGGCAGCTGGGGCGCCTCGTGGCCGCCGCCGGGGGTGCCACGGCACTGGGGGCACTGTGCGCGGAGCGGGTGGGGCAGCCCGCCCTCGCCGTCCTGGCCTCCGGCGCGGTGGTCACCGTCTCCTTCGTGCTGCTCGGCCTGCTCCTGCGCGCCCAGCCCTGGCCGTCCGCCCTCCGCTCCGTCACAGGAAAGCTGCGTCATGCCCGTTGACCTCACCCCGCCCGCCCCTTCCGCCGAGCCCCTCCCGCGGACCGGGCCGCCCCGGCCGTCCGCGTGGATCGCGATGTACCACTCCGTCGGGGACCCCACCGACGATCCGTACCGCGTCACCGTCTCCCCCGACCGCCTCGCCGCCCAGCTGCGCTGGCTGCGCCGCCAGGGCCTGCGCGGGGTGTCGATGCGCCACCTCATGGACGCCTGCGCGCGGGGCGAGGAACACGGCCTGGTGGGGCTCACCTTCGACGACGGCTACCGCGACTTCGTCGACCTCGCCCTGCCGCTGCTGCGGCACCACGACTGCACGGCCACCCTGTTCGTGCTGCCGGGCCGCCTCGACGGCGACAACGCCTGGGACCCGCTGGGCCCACGCAAGCCGCTCCTGGGCGCCGACGGCATCCGGCACGCCGCCGCGAGCGGCGTCGAGGTCGCCTCGCACGGGCTGACCCACGTCGACCTCACCACCGCCGACGAGGAGACCCTGCGCCGCGAGGTCAGCGGCAGCCGGGCGGCGCTGACCGGCCTGACCGGCACCGAGGTGGGGGGCTTCTGCTATCCGTACGGCCACGTCGACGAGCGGGTGATCACCGCCGTACGGAACGCCGGGTACCGCTACGCCTGCGCCATCGCGCCCGGCCCGCTCACCGGTCCGTACGCGCTGCCCCGCGTGCACATCGGCCAGAACGACTCGGCCTCGCGCCTGCGGCTGAAGCTGTGGACGAACCGGCTCCGGCACCGCGCCCTGGACCGCTCGGCGGTCACCGGATGAAGGTCCTGCACGTCATCACCGGCCTCGGCGTCGGCGGCGCCGAACAGCAACTGCGCCTGCTGCTGCGCCACCTGCCGGTGCGGTGCGACGTCGTGACGCTGACCGACGCGGGCGCCGTGGCGCGCGGGATCACGGCCGACGGCACGCGCGTGACCGACCTCGGCATGTCCGGCAACCGCGACGTGGCGGCGCTGCCCCGGCTGGCCCGCGTCATCAGGGCAGGCCGGTACGACGCGGTCCACACCCACCTCTACCGCGCCTGCCTGTACGGGCGACTCGCGGCCCGCCTGGCCGGGGTGCGCGCGGTGGTGGCCACCGAACACTCCCTCGGCGACTCGCAGATGGAAGGCCGGCCGCTCACCGCGGGCGTCCGCGCGCTGTACCTCGCGGGGGAGCGGCTGGGGCGGATGACGGTCGCCGTCTCCCCCGCCGTGGGACAGCGGCTGCACCGCTGGGGCGTGCCCCGGCGGCGCATCCGGGTGGTGCCGAACGGCATCGACGTGGACCGCTTCCGGTTCGACCCGGCGGCCCGGGTCCGCACCCGGCGGTGGCTGCGTCTGCCCGACTCCGCGTTCGTCATCGGGGGCGTGGGCCGCCTCACCGGCGGCAAGCGTTTCGACGTACTCCTGCACGCGGCGGCCCAACTGCCCGAGGACGTCGCCGTGCTGCTCGTCGGCGCGGGCCCCAAGGAGCAGGAGCTGCGGCAGCTGGCCCACCGCCTCGGCCTCGCCGACCGGGTGCGGTTCGCGGGCGAGGCCGCCCACGACGAGAGCGAGACCGGCGGGAACGGCGCCCCCGCCCTGCCCTCGCTCCTGTCCGCCATGGACGCGCTGGCCTCCCCCTCCCCCGAGGAGGCCTTCGGGCTCGCACTCGTGGAGGGCCTGGCCTGCGGGCTCCCCGTGCTCTACGCCTCGTGCCCCGCCCTCGACGACCTGCCCGCCGACGCGCGGACCAACGCCTCGTACCGCCCGAGCGACCCGGACTCCTTCGCGCAGGCCCTCTACGGCCTGCGCGGCGCCCGCCCCCCGCGCCGCTCGGCACCCGCCTCGGTGGGGCACTACAGCATCACCCGAAGCGCCGACCAGCTGATGCGCGTCTACGCGTCGGTTGTCTCCGGCCCGACCCTGGAGGTGAATCCTCGATGAGCGACTCCGTGAACGAGCGGTCGCGCGCCGACGCCCTGCGCGCCCGCCTGGCCCGGCTGCCCCGCTGGTGGCCCCTGCCGGCCTGCGCGGCGGCCGGCATCCTGGTGGGCGGCGGGTACGGCGTGTTCCAGACGCCGCAGTACACCGCCACCAGTTACGTCGTCGCCGTACCGCAGGCCAAGGCGGATCCGGCCACGGCGCTGGGGTTCGCCCAGGCGTACGGCCGTGTGGCCGCCCAGGTGGCCGTGCTGGGCGACGCGCAGGTGGAGGCGGGCATGACGGCCGCGGAGCTGCGGGACAGCGTGCAGGTGGCCACCTCCCCCGACGCGCCGATGATCTCGATCTCCGCACGGTCGGGGAAGCCGTCGGCGGCCGCCGTGACCGCGAACGCGGTGGCCAGGTCGCTCGCCACGAACGCCAACCACGCCAAGGACAGCACGCAGGTCAAACTGCTCACGTTCTCCCGGGCCCTTGAGCCCACCGAGCCGTCCTCGCTCTCCGCCGGGGTGACGACCCTGGTCGGCGGCTGCGCGGGCGGCCTGCTCGGCGGGCTCGCCCTCCTGGTACGCCCCCGGGGCCGTACGGAGGCGCCCGCCGCCGCCTCGGTCCCCGGACCGGCGTGGGCCCTGGCCCGGAGCGCCACATGAGCACGGCGACGAGCACGGGCACGGCCACGGGTACGACCACCGGTACGGCCACCGGCAGGGGTCTCCTCGTCACGCGGGTGTGCGCCGACGAGGGCGAGTTCGAGGCGCTGGCCGGCCAGTGGGCGCGGCTGCACCGGTCCTGCGAGGCGGCCACGCCGTTCCAGAGCCACGCGTGGCTCTCCTCCTGGTGGCGGTCCTACGGACGGCGCGGGCGGCTGCGGGTGCTCCTGGTCCACCAGGGCGAGCGGCTCGTCGCCGCCGCCCCGATGATGCGGGTGACCCGCCCGCTGCCGGCGCTGAAGCCGCTCGGCGGCGCGATCTCCGACTTCTCGGACGTGCTGGTGGACGGCGACCTGCGCGAGGCCGGGACCGAGGCGCTGGTGGCGGGCCTGCGCACGCTGGCCTCGACCGCGCTGATCGACTTCGGGGAGGTCCGCCCCGGCGCCTGCGTCGAGGCGGTCCATGAACGGTGGCCGGGGCCGAAGCGAGCGCTGGCCGACTCCCCCTGCCTTGAGCTTCCCCCGCTGCCCATGGAGGAACTGCTCCAGCGGCTGCCGACGCCGCGGGCCCAGCGCACCCGCGCCAAGATGCGCAAGCTGGCGGCACTGGGTGTGCAGGCACGCACCGTGCCCGCCGAGGAGGTGGAGGCGTCGGTCAGGACCCTGCTGCGTCTGCACGAGTTGCAGTGGCAGGGCCGCAAGGTGACCTCCGAGCACCTTCAGCCGCGGTTCCGCGAGCACCTGCTGCGCTCGATGCGGCCCATGGTCGCGGCCGGTGAGGCGGTGGTGACCGAGTTCCACCTCGACGGCGAGGTGATGGCCGCCGATCTGACGCTGCTCTCCGGCACGCTGGCCGGGGGCTACCTGTACGGCGCGCATCCGCGCCTGCGGGAGCGCAAGGTGGACGTGGCGACGATGCTTCTGAACGCGTGCACCCGCCACACCGGCGGCGAACAGCGGCGCGCGCTGAGCCTGCTGCGCGGCGACGAGCCCTACAAGCACCACTGGCGGCCCGAACCGGTCACCAACCAGCGCTTCCTGCTGGCCCGCAGGCGGACGGCGCCCCTGCTGGCGGCGGCGCTCTGGGACGCGTCGGCCCGGCAGTGGGCGAAGGAACGGATGCGGGAGCGGGAGGCGCGGGGCAAGCGGGAGGCGGGCCGTGGCGGCGGGGACACCTCGTGAGGGCCCGCGCCGCCTGCCGCCGCCTCAGGAACGCCGCGTCCCCTGCCACCAGTCGAACCGCAGGCACAGCTTCCCGCCCAGCCAGTACTCGACCCAGTCGCCGAGGGCCAGCGGTGAACACTCGGGCGGCGCCACCGGCTCGGTCGGCACGGTCGGCACGGAGGGCACAGTCGGTGTGCTGTCGCGCCCGGAGAGCAGATCGCGGTAGACCGCCGACGCCCCGGGGTTCGCCTTGCACTGCCATACGCCGTGCGGGCAGTAGTCGGTGACGGTGTTGTACAAAGGCTTCTTCTCGTCCATCCATTTCAGCATCCGGCGCATATATTCTTCGTTGTCGCCGTTGCGGAAAAGTCCCCATTCCGGATAGGAGATGGGCTTCTTGTGCGCCGTCGCGAAGTCGACGTGGTCCTGGAGCCCGAAGGGTTCCTCGACCTGTTCGTCGAATGACATTCCGCGCGGCTGGTCGTACGAGTCCATACCGATGATGTCGACCACGTCGTCACCGGGATAGCACTGCGTCCAAGGAACGGCGTCACGCCCTCTGTTGGGTGTGAAGTCGAACCGAAACCTCTGTCCGGCCACCGAGCGCATCGTGGTGACGATCCTGTTCCAGTACTTCTTCCAGGACTCCGGGTCCGGGCCACAGCGATGGGTGTAGGTCGTGCCGTTCATCTCCCAGCCCGGCACGAGCACCGTGTCGGGCACGCCGAGGTCGACCAGGCGTTCGGCGAGCACCCGGAAGTGGTGGTCGAAGCGGCCCGCGGCGCCCTGCCGCAGCAGCCCGGCGACCTCGCGGTCGCTCACGCCCTCCTCGTTGCGTTCGAGCATCGGGACGTTGAGGACGAAGAGTCTGTCGTCCTTCTCCTTGCGCCAGGCGGCCCAGGCCTCCAGGAAGCGCGGGGCGCCCTCGATGTTGCTCCAGCGGTCGCCGGGGAGGTAGGTGTGGCCGACCCGCAGCTCGGCCCCGCCGAGCCACTGGCTGAGCTCGCTCATGCGCGCGACCCCGCGGGGCCCGTAGTCGAGATACGCGCCGAAGGCGGGCGCCTTCTCCGCGGGCGCCTTGTCGGCGGGAGCCGCCGGGAGCGCGGGGATCACCGGGCCCACGGAGGCCACCGGAGGCGGCGGCAGGGCCCCCGGCGGATCGCCCTCGCGCGCGATGCCCGTCGTATGGGCCGGGGCGGAGGCGAGGGTCACCGCCGAAACGATTCCGACCGCGAGAAAGACGAACCGTCCACCGCGCCGTCGAAGCCCTGTATCCATGACCGCTCCTCTTTCTCAGCCACCCCGCACTGACACTCCGTCATACTTATTCCTATTACGCCAATCGAGTTTCTAATCCCGCGTTCCGCCACATCGCCCGTATGGACGATCGAGCAGCGAGGTCGAATGTGACTCCCCTGGACACAAGAATTCCCGCGGTCCTCCTGAGAATGGACCGCAATCCCTTCCATCACGGGACGCTGGGCGCCGTACGCTCCCTGGGGCGCGCGGGAGTGCAGGTGCACCTGGTGGCCGACGACCACGAGAGCCCCGTACGCCACTCCCGGCATCTGCACCGGATGCATCGGCCGCCCGCGCCGGGCGCCCCGCTCGCCGAGGTGGCCGCCACGCTGCGCCGGGTCACACGCCACTTCACGGCGCCCGCCGTGCTGATCCCCCTGGACGACGCCGGCGCCCTCGCGATCAGCGCTCTGCACGCCGAGCTGAGCGACCGCTATCTGCTGCCCCGCCCGACCGGCGACACCGCCGAGCGCGTCGCCGACAAGGAGAGCCTGGCGCAGGTGTGCGCGCGGGCCGGCGTTGCGCATCCGACGACACTGGCGCCGGAGTCCGCCGCCGACGCCGTGGGCGCCGTGGCCCGGCTCGGGATCCCCACCGTGGCGAAGTGGAGCCGCCCCTGGCTGCTCCCCCAGGACGCGGGGCTGCGCAGTACCACCCTGATCGGCTCCCCGCACGAGGCGGCGGCCTTGTTCGAGCGCGGGGCCGAGGCCGGCAGCCGCCTGCTGCTCCAGGCCTTCGTGCCCGGTGCCCGGGACGCGGACTGGTTCGTCCACGGATACGCCGGCCGGGGCGGCGTCGTACGCGGCGGCGGCACCGGCCGCAAGCACCGCTCATGGCCGCGCTCGGCGGGCCTGACGGTCAGCGGGGAGTGGACCCACAACGCCGAACTGTGTTCGTCCACCCAGCAGTTGATCGCCTCTCTGGGCTATCAGGGCGTATTCGACCTGGACTTCCGCAGGGACACCGCGACCGGGGTGTTCCACCTCATCGACTTCAACCCGCGCCCCGGCGCCCAGTTCCGCCTCTTCGCCGACGGCGCGGGCACGGACGTGGTGCGCGCGCTGCACCTGGACCTCACGCACCGGCCCCTGCCCGCCCCGCACCCCCTTGAGGGCCGCACCTTCGTGGTGGAGAACTACGCCCCGCTCACCGCGCTGCGCTCCTTGCCCTGGCCCCGGCCCTGGCCGGGCGGGTCAGTGGCGGCACCGCCCGGCGAACTCGCCTGGTACGCGGGCGACGACCCCGCCCCCGGAGCGGCCATGCGCCGCCTGTGGCTGCGCCATGTGACGCGGCGCCTGCGGGACGGCGCGGGCCGCCTCGTGCGCAGGGCGCTCGCGGTCCTCTCCCGCGGGAGAGGACCGGGCGGCAACGCCCCCGCCGTCGTGCCCGGCCAGTCGACCCGGGAGCGCGCCGTCACCGACGCGTGATCCGCGCCGTGCCGTGCTGATCGGGTGGAACCACGGCCGCCTCCAGGCGTGGCACGTCCCCGCGCGGTCAGGGGCCCCTACTGTCGCCTCAGGTGACGCGGAGACGGCACCCGGCCCGGCTTCCGTGCATGCGATGGTCCACGGAAGCCGGGCCACCAGGGCCCGGCCGCTCTTCTGAGTGACGTGGCGGGCGAACGGGTGAAGCCCGCGCACCGCGCGGCCCGTCAGGTGGTGCACTGAAAGCGCTTCATGGGACGGGCCGGGTCGCTTCACCGCCAGCCGTCGGCAGCCATGCCGTGGGTGAGCGACATTCCCCGACGGGCCGACCGCCCCACCTCCCGCGCCGACGGGGAAGCGACAGCGTCCAGACTTCCCCGTCGGCGGCAGCCTCCCCGGCCCCCTCAGCTCCCGGCCCCCCTCAGCTCCCGTACTCCCGTACTCCGTAAGGGTTCAACGCATGGGAGAGCCCCGCTGCCTGGCAGGCAGCGGGGCTCTTGTGCGTGGCGCGGGCGGCGGCTCCACCCGCCGACGGCCGGCCTAGCGCCGGGCCGACGCCGACGTCGCGAGTCCGCGGCGCCGGTAGAGGATCGCCCCGCCGAGCAGCAGCGCGGCACTCGCGGCGGCCGCGCCCAGGAGCGCCTCGTCCGTGCCCGTCGCGGCCAGCACGCCCTCGGGGGCGGCCGCCTGCTCCGGACGGTCGGGCCGGGGCGTCCGCGGCTCGTCCTTCGACTCCCGCGGCGGCACCACCTTGGAGGGCTTCTTGGGGCCGGGCTCGGTCCGGGGCCGCGGCTCCGGCTTCGGGTGCGGCTTACCGGCCTCGGGCGGCGGGCCGTCGTCGTGCCGCGAGGACTTGTTGGCGCAGCGGTTGCCCATGGCCGGGTTGGCGACGGACACGACACCCGCGGTGTTGCCGCAGGCGTTCACCGGGACGTGGACGGGCGCCTGGACGTTGTTGCCCGACAGAATGCCGGACGACTTGGCCGTCACGCCGTGCGCGGACGCGCCGCCGGAGGAGGAGGAGCGATGTTCGCCCTGGTCTCCGTGCGAAGGGTGGGAATGGTGCTTCGCGGGCGGCGGCTTGGAAACATTGGCGCACTTGTTGCCCATGGCCGGGTTGGCGACGCCGACGCCGTTCACCGTGTTGCCGCAGGCGTTCACCGGGACGTGGACGGGTGCCTGCACGTTGTTGCCCGACAGAATGCCGGACGAGCCCAGCGCCTTACCGTCCGCCTCGGCGTCCGCGAACGCGGCGGTGCCGGACAGGGACAGGATGCTCGTGGCAGCCGCGGCGGAGAGCATTCCTTTACTGAGAGCCTGTCGCAATTGCGTGGTCTTTCTCTGTGCGATGGGGAGCCGGCCCCACGGCCGGGTGCCGCAGGGGGCGGCCAGGACGCGACTGGAACAGCCGGGACCTACGTCAGTCGTTGACGCACTTGTTGCCCATGGTCGGGTTGAAGAGCCCGACGACGTTGACGCTGTTGCCGCAGGCATTCACCGGAACGTGCACCGGGACCTGGATGACGTTGCCGGCGACGATGCCCGGCGAGTCGATGGCCTTGCCCTGTGCCCCGGCGTCGGCGACCGCCGAAGTGCCACCCATCCCGAGGGCCGCGACGGCTCCGGCGACGATCGTCACGCTCTTCTTCAGCTTCACAGCTTTTCCCTTCTTACGGGTCACGCCTAACCGGCGGCTGCGGCCGGGCGGGGAGTTCCTTTCCCGCACCGTGACCTGAGCTCTGCTTAACGAGTGAAGGGGAGAGAGGAAACCGAGCCGTTGACGCACCGGGAAGGTTCACCCGAATGCCACGTGGATTCGTCAGCCACGGGGCCAGGGGTCGCGCCCGATCAGGCTGTTCCACTCGGGGTCGGGCCGGCCGGGCACCGTCCTGCCCTGCTCGCACCAGCTCCGGAGCAGGGACCGATAGAGCGGATCAGCACGGAAATCGGATCGGTGATCCGTACCGTAATCAGTACGGAAATCGGAGCGGTAATCGGTGCGGGATTCCGGAGGCCGTCTGCTCGTCGGGATGACACCTTGCCGCTTCCAGGGGCCTGGACGGTCAGCCATAATTCCTCATTCGACTCATTGAGAGAGGGAGCGTCATTGAGCGTGAGGGCTTCTCCCCCTTTGTTCCTTTCGGTGCCGTGGATGAAACAGCGCCATAGGCCGACCTCGGTAATCCCCGCAGGGGCCCGGCGTGCCGTGGGAGTCGGGATGTTGGTCCCCGACGCCCCGTTCCGCTGGCCCCTTCCGTACTGTCACCATGCGGAGTCCGGGGTGCAGGGGGAGTCGTTCCCCTTCGGGGCGGGGCGGGAGGCGTACATGACCGAGGTGTTCTTGCGGCGACTGAGCCGTTGGCAGGCGGAGCAGCAGCGCGAGTCCGTCGCCAACCTCTATGTCGAGGCCTATCGGGGGATGGCCGGCGCCGAGTACCGAGACCGGCAGGGGTTCCTGCGGCGCTTCGAACACGACGTGCAGCAGCCCGACTTCGACATGGTCGTCGCCGACTCCGGGGGCCTGGTCGGCTGCTTCTACGGCTACCGCGCGGCGCCCACCGGCGAGTGGTGGGAGGGGTTCCGCGGCATCCTGCCCGCGGGCATCGAGGAGCAGACCGCTTCGGGGCGGGTGTTCCTGGTGAGCGAGCTGATGGTGGCGCCCGCCCGGCGCAGGGCGGGCGTCGCCACCCGCCTGCGGACGCTGCTGCTGACCCGGCACACCGCCGATGCCGTCGTCGCCGTCATCAAGCGGGACGACGACCAGGGGCGGGAGGTGCTGCGGGCCTGGGACTGGGCGAAGCTCGGCGAGTTCGACCCCGGCCGCGAGGGCTGGCTGCGGCCGCCTTCGCCGCTGCCGTGAGCCCCGGCCGTGAGCCCCGGCCGGGGGACGGCTAACCGGCCTTGCTCGCCTTGAGGGAGTACATGAGCGGAATGCGCGGACGGTCGGCCGGGAACCGGTAGACGCCGTCGCGGCCTTCGAGCGCCCTGAAGCGGGCGAAGAGCGTCGTGTCGTGCTCCCGCAGGAACTCGACGCGCAGCCCCGCCGCGGCGAGCGCGGAGACGACGTCACCGAGGGGGTGCTGCCACTCGACGCTGCGGTTGTGGACGGTGGGCGGGGCCGTGCCCGTGGCCGCGTCCCCCGCGGCCCCCGCGTCCTTGTCCGGGTAACCGGCGTCCAGGTCCGTGTAACCGGCCGGGTCGTCCTCGATCCAGGCGTCGCGCGCGAAGTAGTCGTGCTCGACACGGGAGCCCGTCGCGTCGTCGAGGATGTCGGTGAGCGGGTGGAACTCGGCGAGGTAGAGGAAGCCGCCGGGCGCGACGAGCGAGGCCGCGGTCTCGGCCCAGCGCCGGATGTCGGGGAGCCAGCAGAGCGCGCCCACTCCGGTGTAGACGATGTCGTACGAGGTGTCGGGCACCGCCGCCACGGCGTCGTACACGTCGGCGGCGACGAAGGTGGCCCGCTCGGGGCCGAGGCCCTCTTCGGCGGCGAGCTCACGGGCCGCTTCGACGGCGCGCTCGGAGAAGTCGAGCCCGACGACGCGGGACGCGCCGTGCCGGGCCCAGGAGAGCGTGTCCATGCCGATGTGGCACTGGAGGTGCAGCAGGGACTTGCCGTGTACGTCGCCCACCTCGGCGCGCTCGAAGTCGCGCAGGGCGCTCTTGCCGGCACGGAAGCCGTCCACGTCGTAGAAGTCGCTCGCGAGGTGCAGCGGGACGCGTTCGTCCCAGCGCCTGCGGTTGGTCTCGCGCCAGTCGGCGGGCATCGGGGAGTACATGACCGGAAAAGTTATCCACAGGCTGGGGAACCTCGCCAGCGAATTGTGGGCGGGGCCAGGCACTATTGGGGGCATGAGCGAGACGGGTGCCGAGAAGGCCACGGGGTCAAGGTCCATGCCGGACTGGGAGAAGCGGTTCAGGGCGCCACGGGTGTCGCTGCCGGACTGGGCCGAGGACGCGCCGGGGCGTTCCCTGTTCGTGTCGAACGCGACGGGGACGTACGAGCTGTACGCCTGGGACAGGGAGACCGGCTCCCAGCGCCAGGTGACCGACAGGGCGAACGGCACGACGGACGGCGTCCTGTCCCCCGACGGCGAGTGGATCTGGTGGTTCAACGACAAGGACGGCGACGAGTTCGGCGTGTGGATGCGCCAGCCCTTCGCCGGCGGCCCGGACGAGCCGGCCGTGCCGGGTCTGGACGCCTCGTACCCCGCGGGCCTGGCACTCGGCAGGGACGGCGGGCCGGTGGTCGTCGGCCGTTCCACGGACGAGGATGGCACGACGATCCATGTCGTACCAGCCGCCGCCGCGGACCCCGTCGAGGTGTACCGCCACCGTGAGTCCGCGGGCGTGGGAGACCTCTCGCACGACGGCACGCTGATCGCCGTGGAGCACACGGAGCACGGCGACGCGATGCACTCCGCGCTCCGCGTGATCAGGCCGGACGGTTCCACGGTCGCCGAGCTGGACGACACCAAGGGCGGCTCGGTCGAGCTGGGGCTCGAGGTGCTCGGCTTCGCGCCGGTCGCCGGGGACACGCGCCTGCTGGTCGGGCACCAGCGGCGCGGTCGCTGGGAGCCGATGGTGTGGGACGTCGCGTCGGGCGAGGAGAGCGACCTCGACCTCGGCCTGCCGGGTGATGTGAGCGCCGAGTGGTATCCGGACGGTTCCGCGCTGCTCGTCGCGCACGGCTTCGAGGCGCGGGGCGAGCTGTTCCGCTACGACCTCGCCTCACGGGAGCTGGAGCGCATCGAGACGCCCGCGGGCTCGGTGTCGGGCGCGACCGCCCGCCCGGACGGCACCGTGGAGTACATGTGGTCGTCGGCCGCCGAGCCGCCGGTCGTGCGGTCGACGTCGGGCGGCGTCGTCCTCGATCCGCCCGGCATGAAGGCGCCGAGGTCCGTCCCGGTGGAGGACGTGTGGGTCGAGGGGCCCGGGGGCCGCGTCCACGCCCTCGTCCAGCGGCCCGCGGGGGCTTCCGGGCCCCTCCCCACCGTCTTCGAGGTGCACGGCGGGCCCACGTGGCACGACAGCGACTCCTTCGCGGCGGGCCCGGCGGCCTGGGTCGACCACGGGTACGCGGTGGTGCGGGTCAACTACCGCGGCTCGACGGGGTACGGCCGCGAGTGGACGGACGCCCTGAAGCACCGCGTGGGCCTCATAGAGCTGGAGGACATCGCGGCGGTGCGGGAGTGGGCGGTGACGTCGGGTCTCGCCGACCCCGACCGTCTCGTCCTCGCGGGCGGCTCCTGGGGCGGCTATCTCACGCTCCTCGGCCTCGGCACCCAGCCCGAGGCGTGGGCGGTGGGCCTGGCCGCGGTGCCCGTCGCGGATTACGTGACGGCGTACCACGACGAGATGGAGGCCCTCAAGGCCATGGACCGCACGCTGCTCGGCGGCACGCCGGAGGAGGTCCCGGAGCGCTTCGCCGCCTCGTCCCCCCTGACGTACGTGGACCGGGTCAAGGCCCCGGTGTACATCTCGGCGGGCGTCAACGACCCCCGCTGCCCGATCCGCCAGGTCGACAACTACGTGAACCGGCTGGCCGAGCGGGGCGCGGTGCACGAGGTGTACCGGTACGACGCGGGCCACGGTTCACTGGTCGTGGACGAACGGATCAAGCAGGTGTCCCTGGAGCTGGACTTCGCGGCACGGCACCTTCCGGAGCAGCGGACGTCCTGAACCGCCGCTTCGCCCCACCCGCCCGCGGGCCGGCCTCATACCGCCGGGCATCGGGCGGGCGGGGGGGGTGAGTCGCCGCAGAGCGGCGGAATCCGCGGCGCGAAGCCACGGGGCCGTCGGCCCGGCAGGCGGCCACCCCCCGCAGGGGCCCTACCCCACGGCTCAGCCCCCCGCGGGGGCCCCGTACCGTGGGGGTGTGTACCGGTTTCTGCTGACGCCCCGCTGGTGGGGGATCAACGTCTTCGTCGTGCTGGCCGTCCCCGTCTGCATCTTCATGGGTTCCTGGCAGCTCGGCCGCTTCGAGGACCGCGTGCAGGACCACGAGTCCGCCAAGGCCCAGGCCCACGAGCGGAGCACGGACGGCCGGCGGGCCGAGGCCAGGCCCCTCGACGCGCTGCTGCCCGTCGATCAGGACACCTCGGGCGAGCAGGCCACGGCCACCGGCCGGTACGGCAGGCAACTGCTCGTGCCGGACCGGGAGTTGGACGACAAGCGCGGCTTCTACGTCCTGACCCTGCTGCGCACGGACGAGGGCAAGTCGCTCCCCGTGGTCCGCGGCTGGCTCCCCGGTGACGCGAGCGCCGCCAAGGCCCCGGCCGCCCCCAAGGGCGAGGTCACGGTGACGGGCGCGCTCCAGGCCTCCGAGAGCCCGGGGTCCAACGGGGTCAGCGCCGCCGGCGGCCTGCCCCGGGGCCAGCTGGGCGCGATCAGCTCGGCGTCGCTGGTCAATGTCGTACGCGACGACGTGTACGACGCGTGGGTCACGCTCATCGAGGCCGACCCGGGGATGAAGACGGTCCCGGCGGCCGCGCCGAGCAACACCGGCCTGGACCTGAAGGCCTTCCAGAACCTCGGCTACACCGGCGAGTGGTTCGTCTTCGCCGGCTTCGTCGTCTTCATGTGGTTCCGCCTCTTCCGGCGCGAGGCGGAGGTCGCCCGCGACGCGCGCCTCGGCCTGCTGCCCGACGCGGCTCACGCCGCGCCGGAAGCCGCCCCGAAGCCCTAGGGCCTGTCTGACAATTCGCGTCGTCGCCCGGAGGGCGGCCTCGCGGCGTCAGGTGCGTGCTCTCGGCGTGCCGGGCGTAGGGCCTCGTACTGGATGTACTTGGCTCTGCGCCCGGTGCGGCGAGAGTGCGTGCATGGCGTCGCGAGGCAGGCGGGAAGTGTCAGACAGGCCCTAGCGGGCCGGCCTCAGGAAGCGGGCAGGATCCCGGTCCGGTAGACCGTGCCCGCGCACGCGTTGGGGACCGTCGCCCCCGCCGAGGGCGAGCCCGCCTCCGCGGTCAGGGTGACCACGACGCTGCCGTCGGCGACCGCGCCGTCCGTCCGTCCCAGCTGGGCCTCCATGCCCTCCGAGCCGCCCTCCGGCGTAGTGCCGCCTCCGCTGGGCGTCGGATCGGGCGTGGGCTCGCCGCCGGTCGTCGGGCACGCCTCGGACGGCACCCAGGCGAAGCGCACCTCGTACGCCGCGCCGGGCTGGAGGACGATCGTGGCCGCCTCGAGGGAGGGGTCGGGCAGAGCCGTCGCGCCGTCACCGGCCACATGGGTGGCGACGGCGATCTTCGCGGGGTCCGCCGCGCCCTGCGGCGTCGTGCTGACGGCGCCCGCGGCCTGGACGGTGCAGCTGCTGCCGGAGATGTTGGTGACGCGGAAGCTGCCGTAGACCTTGCTGTCGGCCTCCGCGGGGCCCGCGCTGCCGGTGGCGCCGAGCTGGGCCGCGGCGCAGACGGGCGAGGTGGCGGCCTCGGACGTGTCGGGGTCGGGCGATCCTGTACCGCCGCCGCCCGTGCCGCCCTTGCCCTTGCCTTCCCTCTTGTCCTTCTTGCCCTTCTTGTCCTTCTCCTTGGACTTGCCGGGCTTCTTGCCGGCGTCCTGCCGGCCCTTCTCGGGGTCCTTGCCCTGACTGGAGCCGCCCTGCGCGTCCTGGCTGTTGCCCGCGATGGAGGGCCGGTCGTCCGAGCCGCCCCGGGAGTTGGTGACGTGCACCAGTGCCGGGACCGCGGTGCCGATGAAGAGCGCCGCCGCGGCGAGGCCGACGACGGCCTGGCGCTTGCGTGCCCTGCGGGCGGGGACCGCGTGCCGCAGATGGTCGAGGGAGCGCTCGCTCGGCTCGATCTCCCGCACGGCCTCCCGCATCATCCGCCGCAGCGCGAGCTCGTCCGAGCCGAGTCCGCCCGGATCGGGTTCGTCGGGTCCGGGTCCGTCCGCCGGCCCGGTGCCGCCCGCGGGGCGAAGCCCGCCGGATCCGTCTTCGGGGCCGTGATTCACGTTTCCGTTCCCGCCATGCTGCTCAGATCCGCCCTGCTCGTCACGCTCGCGCTCGCTCATGCCGGCGCCTCCATGGCGACCCTGAGGGCCGCGATGCCGCGCGAGCCGTACGCCTTGACCGAGCCCAGGGATATGCCCAGGGTCTCGGCGACCTGCGCCTCGGTCATGTCGGCGAAGTAGCGCAGCACGAGAACCTCGCGCTGGCGCCGCTGAAGGCCCCGCATCGCCTTGATCAGTTCGTCGCGCTCAAGGAGGTCGTAGGCCCCCTCCTCGGCGCTCGCCATGTCGGGCATCGGCTTGGAGAGCAGCTTGAGCCCGAGGATGCGCCGCCGCAGGGCGGACCGCGAGAGGTTCACGACGGTCTGGCGCAGATAGGCGAGCGTCTTCTCCGGCTCCCGCACGCGCTTGCGCGCCGAGTGGACCCGGATGAACGCCTCCTGCACGACGTCCTCGCAGGAGGCCGTGTCGTCCAGGAGCAGCGCGGCGAGGCCGAGCAGCGACCGGTAGTGGGCGCGGTAGGTCTCGGTGAGATGGTCGACTGTGGTGCCCGCGGTCATCGTGTCGTCAGCGCCCTCACGCTGCGCCGGGATGGCGGCGGGCCGCGCTGCGGGCATGGGCGCGATCACCGGCATACCGCCGGTCGCGCGGGTACGACGAGGGGGACGCAGCGCTGTCGCGCCTCTCGCCTGTACCGCTGTGAAGTCGAGTACCTCTGCCACGCCTGTTGGACACGCTTCCCCCCGTCAGGGTTGTACGCGTCCGGCATCGCGTTTGCGGCGAGTCGCGCGGGCACCGCTTGTGACGATGCATCAAATGCCCCCATGCGTACCAGCTCTTCCCCTATGCCCCATTTATTGCGGCGCTCAGGCCACCCCGAAGGGCGCCCGCTAAAGACGCCCCCCGCCCCGCTGCCGGTTGCAGTGATCGGGCGCGAAATCATCGAACGCGGAGAGGATCCAGTTCAAGCGCCCTGGGCCCCCGAGTTGGACACAGAACTTACACAGACCTCACAGCGGCCCCGGCCCTGGGGCGGCCTACCGCTGCCGGGCCTCAGCCCGCCGTGAACTCCCCGGCCACCAGTTCCGCGATCTGCGCGGTGTTCAGGGCGGCTCCCTTGCGCAGGTTGTCCCCGCACACGAAGAGTTCGAGGGCGGTCGGGTCGTCCAGCGCGCGCCGCACCCGGCCCACCCAGGTCGGATCGGTGCCGACCACGTCCGCGGGCGTCGGGAACTCCCCGGCGGCCGGGTTGTCGAACAGCACGACCCCCGGCGCGGTGGCGAGGATCTCGCGCGCGCGATCGACCGTGACCTCGTCCTCGAAGCGGGCGTGGACGGTCAGGGAGTGCGTCGTGATGACGGGGACGCGTACGCAGGTGGCGGCGACGCGCAGGTTCGGCAGCCCGAGGATCTTGCGCGACTCGTCCCGGACCTTCATCTCCTCGGAGGACCAGCCGTCCTCGCGCAGCGACCCGGCCCACGGCACCACGTTCAGCGCCACGGGCTCCGGGAAGGGCCCCGTGTCGTCGCCGACGGCCCTGCGCACGTCCCCCGGGCTGGTGCCGAGCTCGGTGCCGGTCACGAGCTTCAGCTGGCGCCGCAGCGTCTCCACGCCGTCCCGCCCGGCCCCGCTCACGGCCTGGTACGAGGAGACGATCAGCTCGCGCAGCCCGAACTCGGCGTGCAGCGCGCCGACGGCCACGATCATCGACAGGGTCGTGCAGTTCGGGTTGGCGACGATGCCGCGCGGCCGCACGCGCGCGGCGTGCGGATTGACCTCGGGCACGACGAGCGGCACGTCCGGGTCGAGCCGGAAGGCCGCGGAGTTGTCGACCACGACGACGCCCTTGGACGCGGCGAGCGGCGCCCACTGCGCGGCCACCTCGTCGGGCACGTCGAACATGGCGACGTCGACCCCGTCGAAGACGTCCTCGGACAGGGCCAGGACCTCGACCTGCTCACCGCGCACGGCCAGCTTGCGGCCGGCCGAGCGCGGTGAGGCGACGAGTCGGATCTCGCCCCAGATGTCGGCGTGCTGCGACAGGATCTGGAGCATGACCGTGCCGACGGCCCCGGTCGCTCCGACGACCGCGAGCGTCGGCTTACGGCTCATCGGCCGGTGCCTCCATAGACCACGGCCTCGTCCGTGTCGGAGTCCAGGCCGAAGGCGGTGTGGACGGCGCGCACGGCCTCGTTCACGTCATCGGCGCGCGTGACGACCGAGATGCGGATCTCGGAGGTCGAGATGAGCTCGATGTTGACGCCCGCGTCGCTGAGCGCCTCGAAGAAGGTCGCGGTGACACCCGGGTTGGTCTTCATCCCGGCCCCGACGAGCGAGATCTTGGCGATCTGGTCGTCGTAGCGCAGGGAGTCGAAGCCGATGGCCGAGCGGGTCTTCTCCAGGGCGTCGATGGCCTTGCGGCCCTCGGCCTTGGGCAGGGTGAAGGAGATGTCGGTCAGGCCCGTCGAGGCGGCCGACACGTTCTGCACGACCATGTCGATGTTGACCTCGGCGTCCGCGATCGCGCGGAAGATGGCGGCGGCCTCGCCCGGCTTGTCCGGCACGCCGACGACCGTGATCTTGGCCTCGGAGGTGTCGTGCGCGACACCGGAGATGATGGCCTGCTCCACCTTGCGGTCCCCTTGCTCGGAGTGTGCGTCGTTGCTGCTGCTCACCCACGTGCCCTGGAGCCCGCTGAAGGACGAGCGCACGTGGATCGGGATGTTGTAACGGCGTGCGTACTCCACACAGCGGTGGAGCAGCACCTTGGACCCGGAGCTGGCGAGCTCCAGCATGTCCTCGAACGAGATCCAGTCGATCTTCCGCGCCTTCTTGACCACACGCGGGTCGGCGGTGAAGACACCGTCCACGTCCGTGTAGATCTCGCAGACCTCGGCGTCGAGGGCGGCGGCGAGGGCGACGGCGGTCGTGTCCGACCCGCCTCGGCCCAGGGTGGTGATGTTCTTGCCCTCCTGGCTGACGCCCTGGAACCCGGCGACGATGGCGATGTTGCCCTCGTCGATCGAGGTCCTGATGCGCCCCGGGGTGACATCGATGATCCGCGCCTTGTTGTGGACGGAGTCGGTGATGACGCCTGCCTGGCTGCCCGTGAACGACTGCGCCTCGTGGCCCAGGTTCTTGATCGCCATGGCGAGCAGCGCCATGGAGATCCGCTCACCCGCGGTCAGCAGCATGTCGAATTCACGCCCGGCAGGGATCGGGGATACCTGCCCGGCAAGATCGATCAACTCATCCGTCGTGTCGCCCATCGCCGACACCACGACAACGACCTGATGGCCGTTCTTCTTGGCGTCGACGATTCTCTTGGCGACCCGCTTGATGCCCTCGGCATCGGCTACGGAGGAGCCTCCGTACTTCTGCACGACAAGGCCCACGTGCGCTCCTCGCTCAATTCCGTTGTGCGGTCGGCTCAGTTTAACGAGCGACCGAAATTCGCCTCGCAGATATCACATCGTGAGATGTCCCGCTCACGAGGTGATCACCACGGGCATACGTTCCCGCTTGTCGGGTCGTACGTTCCGGCCGCTCGGCTGGGCACATGCCCGCTGCGGAGCGCTGCACTCCGGAAAGTGGGGCGGGTCACATACGCCTATTTGACCGTCCGCAGGCCCAGCGGCCCCGCGATCTCCTCCGCCATCACCTTGCCCGCCTCCTCGGCGAGCGAGTCCTCCATCAGGTCCTCGTCCGTGTCCAGGCCGTCCAGGTCCTCCAGGGGCTGGTTCAGGCGGACGTGGGCCACCAGGGACTGGAGCGCGCGCAGCGCGGCGGACGCCGTGCCTCCCCAGTTCGAGAAGTACGAGAACTGCCACCACCACAGGGCCTCGGTCGTGCGGCCCGCGCGGTAGTGGGCCAGGCCGTGGGAGAGGTCCGCGACGACGTCCGCGAGGTCGTCCGAGATCCGCGCGGGCACGGGGGCCTTGCGGGGCTCGTAGGGGTCGAAGACCTCGGAGTAGACGTCGATGGGGGCCAGCAGCTCCGCGAGGCGCTCACGGAGGCCGTCCACGTCCTGCTCGGGGCCGAGGTCCGGTTCGTACCGCTCCTCGGGGACGATGTCCTCGTGCGCGCCGAGGCGGCCGCCGGCGAGGAGCAGCTGGGAGACCTCCAGGAGCAGGAAGGGGATCGCCGAGTCCGGCTCGGCGCCCCTCGCGACCTCACGGACCGAGACGATGAAGCTCTCGATCTGATCGGAGATCTGCACCGCGAAGTCGTCCGGATTGTCGGTCACGGTGTTCAGCGTGGCGTCAGACATCTAGGAGTCGTCTCCCCTCGAAAGCGCGGCCCAGGGTGACCTCGTCCGCGTATTCCAGATCTCCCCCGACAGGGAGCCCGCTGGCCAGGCGGGTGACCTTCAGGCCCATGGGCTTGATCATGCGGGCGAGGTACGTCGCCGTCGCCTCGCCCTCCAGGTTCGGGTCGGTGGCCAGGATCAGCTCCGTGACCGTGCCGTCCGCCAGGCGCGCGAGGAGTTCCCGTATGCGCAGATCGTCCGGGCCCACGCCCTCGATGGGGCTGATCGCCCCGCCGAGGACGTGGTACTTCCCGCGGAATTCGCGGGTCCGCTCGATCGCCACGACATCCTTCGGTTCCTCCACGACGCAGATGACCGAGAGGTCGCGGCGCGGGTCGCGGCAGATGTTGCAGAGCTCTTCCTGCGCGACGTTCCCACAGGTCGCGCAGAAGCGGACCTTGTCCTTCACCTCAAGGAGGGCGTGCGCCAGGCGGCGCACGTCCGTGGGCTCCGTCTGGAGGATGTGGAAGGCGATCCGCTGCGCGCTCTTGGGACCGACGCCGGGCAGCCTGCCCAACTCGTCGATGAGGTCCTGAACCACGCCTTCGTACAACGGAACGCCTTTCCTCAAGGTCCGTAAGGGACGGTGCCGACTCTCTACGTACGGTAGATGGCCGAGGGGTTTCTTAGAAGGGAAGGCCCGGGATGCCTCCGCCGCCGAGGCCCTGGGCAAGGGGGCCCAGCTTCTGCTGCTGGAGGGTCTGCGCGTTCTCGTTGGCCGCCTGGACGGCCGCGACCACGAGGTCGGCCAGCGTCTCGGTGTCCTCGGGGTCGACGGCCTTCGGGTCGATCACCAGGGCGCGCAGCTCACCGGAGCCGGTGACCGTCGCCTTGACGAGGCCGCCGCCCGCCTGGCCGTCGACCTCGGTGCGCGCCAGCTCCTCCTGCGCGGTCGCGAGATCCTGCTGCATCTTCTGGGCCTGCTGGAGCAGCTGCTGCATGTTGGGCTGGCCACCACCGGGGATCACGATCAGCTCCTGGTTTCTCACGGGTGTGATGAGCGGGTACAACGGGCGGGGTATCCGCCTGAAACGAGCCTACGTGGTCGGGGGTGCCGTCGCCCCAGCACTCTTTCGAGTGAGAGTCGCCGTCTTCCTATACCTGATCAAGCACCTCTTCCAGGCGGAAAAGCTGCGAAACCGGGCCCTTGGCCACCCATTGGGCGGTAGGACTTGAGCCAGCCCCATCGGCACGGGATGTCGCGCCGCCGCAGGGAAAAGGCCGCAGTGAACAGCCAGGGAAAAGTCAGGGATCTCGTAGAGGAGTGCCGGGTGAGCCAGCCGGAGATGCAGCCCGAGGGGGTGCCCCCCGAAGGGCAGGGTGCGGGGGCCGGTCCGGGCGGGGGCGGGCAGCGGCTGGGGGACCTGACCGGGCGGGCCTTCCCGCACGGCGACTGGGGCGAGCCCGCCGCGCGGCTCGACGAGCTCTACCGGTGGGTGGAGCGGGGCGCGCTGGACACCGCCGAGTGGTACCTCACCGACCGGGGCTGGAAGCGGCGCGGGGCGCGGCTGCTGCGGGCGGGCGCCGCGCTGGGCGCCGTGGGCGCGGGGGTGCTGCCGCTGCTCGATCTGGCGGGGGCCGTGAGCGGCGTCGCCACGTGGGGGTTCGTCTCGCTGCTCGCCGGGGCGGCGTGTGTGGGGTGTGACCGCTTCTTCGGGCTCACGTCCGGGTGGATGCGGGACGTGGCGACCGCGCAGGCCGTGCAGCGGCGGCTCCAGGCGCTCCAGTTCGACTGGGCGTCCGAGAGCGTGCGGGAGGTGCTCGGGCCCACGGAGGGCACCGCCGGGGAGGCGGCCGAGCGGTGCCTCGGGGTGCTGCGGAAGTTCTCCGAGGACGTGACGGAGCTGGTGCGGGCGGAGACGTCGGACTGGATGGTGGAGTTCCGGGCGGGGCCCGTGCCGCTGGTCATGCGGTCGATGGCCCCCGGCGTCCCGGCCCGGGAGACGCCCGCCGCCCCCGGCCGGTTTCCGCTGCCGCCGGGGGCGCGGCCGAACATGCCGAGGCAGCGGCCGCCGGAACCGAGGTAGCGGCTGCGGCGCCGCCGGTGACAGTTGCCGCCGGTCACCGGCTTCGCCGAGTTCGTCCTCAATCGCCGGACGGGCTCCTCGTCCAGCGTGCTCAGCTATAGATGATCATCGATCCCTGCGCCAGGCTCCGGGTCGTGGCCGCGTGCAGGCCGAGCCAGACGTGGCGCTCCCTGGCGTAGGGGCTCTCGTCCGGAGGGATCGGGGCCGCCGGCTCCTCCAGGGACGTGGGAGCCGCCGGGGGGGTCGGGGCCACCGGGGGGTTCGCCGGGTCGATGCCGATGGACGGGGCCACGAACTCCAGCTCGCGCAGGAGCGCCTGGGAGGAACCCAACGGGCCGCCGCCCGCCAGGAGTTCCTCGTTGGACAGCGGCGCGGGGAAGTCCACGGGGACGTACGCACCCGCGTGGTCGTAGTGCCAGACCAGGTGCGACTGCTGGGCCGTGGCGTCGAACATCTCCAGCAACTGTTCGTAGTCGCCGCCCAGTTCGTCGACCGGCGTGACCTCGAGGCCGCAGATGCGCAGGAGGTAGGCGCGGCGCAGGAAGTGCAGCGCGTCGTAGTCGAAGCCCGCGACCGGGGCGACGTCACCGGACAGGCCCGGCATGTAGGAGAAGACGGGGACCGGCGGGAAACCCGCCTCGTGCAGCGCCTTGTCGTAGACGGCGAGTTCTTCCGCGAAGGGGTTGTCGGGACTGTGGCACAACACATCGACGAGCGGGACCAGCCACAGGTCGCAGGCCAAGAAGGACTCCTCGGGTCAGGTCGGACGGTACGTGCGTCGTACGCAGCCGTGCGTTGCCTCGCGTGCAGGCAGCGTAGTCGTGCCCAGGGCGCGCTAGCTGCCCCCGTGCAGGTCCCATACCCACACGCCGTTCACCCACTGTCCCGGGCGGCCGACGAGTGCGTCCACGGTCGTGCGCAGCTGGCCGTCGTTCGGCTGCGGGGGCAGGACGAGGACGCCCGCCTTCCAGAACTTCAGGTCCTCGCGGGCCGCCGCGCGCCAGGCGGGGGTGACCTGCGGGATGCGGCCGCTCTCGCTGACCTGGCGCAGGAGGTTCGAGGTGTTGCGGGGCGAGGGGCCGTAGATGCCGACGCGGTCCGGGCCCCAGGGGCCGTTGAAGTAGCCGCCGGGCAGCCGGAAGCCCAGGCCGGCGGTGGTCTGCCAGTGCAGGGCCTCGGCGTGGGCGGCGTCCGGCACGGGGATCGGTACGAGCGTCTCGTCCTTCCCCAGGTGGTCGCGCCAGGTGCCCTGCGCGATGTACGGCGGCACCTCCACGCGGTCCACGGCCTTCAGCGGCGCCGGCAGGATCGGCAGCAGGGCGACGGCGACGGCCGCGAGGCCCGCGTACCGGGCGGCGCCCAGACCCTCGTAGGCGGGAGCGGGCCGGGGTGCCAGCAGGCGGGCGAGGGCCAGCGCGAGGAGCATGCCGAGCGCCGGGGCGCACACCATGCCCACGCGCGACTCGATGACGGACTCGAAGAGCGGCCGGTCGGAGAGCAGCGCCCACGGTCCCGGCAGGACGACGTCGGTGAGCGGGACGCGGAACTTCTGGCCGAGCGAGAGCAGGGCGGCGCCGAGCACCGTGGCGGCGAGCGCCTTGACCACCGCGTGCTCCCACAGCCGTACGACGATGGCGAAGGTGAGGGCGATGAGCGGCCAGCCGTAGAAGGCGTTCTGCTCGGTGGGGTTCATCGCGAGGGCGTCGGCGGTGTCCTTGCTGCCCGCCAGCGAGCGCTCGGCGAAGGAGAGGAAGGCGAGGGGGCTGTTGTTCGCGTGGTCGCCGTGCAGGACGCTCTTGTAGCTCTGCGGGCCGAAGAACTGCCAGTACAGGGGGAAGGCGACCAGGGGGAGGGTGACCGCGAGGGCGATGCCGAGGCCGCGGGCGAGCGGGCGCCAGGAGGTGCGTGCCACGTCCCGGCGTACGACGGCGTAGGCGGCGGCGAAGAGCAGCATGCCGAGCGCGGCGAGCAGCAGCGGCTCCTCGCCCAGGAAGATCTGGTACGTCGTGCAGAGGCCGAGGATGACGCCGTCGCGGACGACCCGGGTGCCTTCGCAGAGCCGCAGCGCCCTGTCGATGATCAGCGGGATCATGAACAGGACGATGAAGTTCGGGTGGGCGTTGGCGTGGCTGATCATCGGGGGCGCGAAGGCGGCGAGGCCCGCTCCGACGGCGGCGGCGCCCCGGTGCGGGACGAGCCGCTTGACGATCAGCCAGTACCAGGCGACGGCGGTGGCGGCGAGGCCGCCGGTCATCGCCACGTTCAGGGCGAGGGCGGGGCCGAAGAGCCAGGTGACGGGGGCCAGGGGGACGGAGAGGCCGAGCATGACCGTGTTGGCCATGAGGTTCACGCCGTCGGGGAAGTTCTGGAGGGTGGTGAACAGCGGGTTGTCGAGATGGCGGACGTTCTCGGCCGTCACCGCGAAGAACCACTCCCACTGGTTCTGGTCCTGCATGGAGTCGATCAGGTAGCGGTGGTCCGGTGACGTCCAGCGGCCCGAGTACAGGGCGAACGACAGGGCCAGGAAGCAGAGCGTGACCAGGAGGTCGGCGCGGCGGACCGCGCGGGCCTTGAGGGCGGTCAGTTCGGCGAGGACCCTCACGTAGTCCAGGGGGCGCACCTTCGAACCCTCCTGGTGGGACCAGCGCACGGGCACCTCGGCGACCGGCCAGCCCGCCCGGCGGAAGTACTGGAGTATCTCGACGTCTATGCCCCAGCCGCGCAGCCGGGACGCGGCGAAGGCCTCGCGGGCACGGTCGCCGTCGAAGAGCTTGAAGCCGCACTGGGTGTCGCGGATTCCGGGGACGGCGACCGAGCGTATGAGGAAGTTGCCGGTGCGGCCGAGCAGCTCGCGCAGGCGGTGCTGGTGGGCGCCGATGGTCGCGCCGGGGCGGGCGCGGGAGCCGATCGCCGCGGCGGGGCCCTCGGCGAGCGCCTTGTCGAGGTGGCCGAGTTCCTCTATCGGCGCGGCGAGGTCGGCGTCGGTGATCAGGACGCGGCGGCCGTAGGAGGCGAGGACGCCGCGGCGCAGGGCGTGTCCCTTGCCGCGGTTGCGCTCGCCGCGCAGCAGATGGACGCGCGGGTCGGCGGCGGCCGCCTCGGCGGCGATCTCCGCGGTGCGGTCGGTGGAGCCGTCGTCGACCACGATCAGCTCCCAGACGCCCTGTTCCGAGGCGTCCAGGTGCTCCCGGATGGCGTCCAGGGTGGGGCCGAGCCGCCGTTCCTCGTTGTACGCGGGGACGACGACCGTCAGGTCGGTGCCCATGGCGGTGCCGATGTCCGCGCTCACGCGGCTGTCCGTGCTCATGCGGCGGCCAGCCGCTCGATGAGGGACAGGGAGTGGGCGTTGTACTCCTTGACGATGGCGTGGGCGTCCGCCGGGTCGCGGCGTACCAGGGCGTCGACCAGCTCGGTGTGCCGGGACCAGAGCGCGCCGCGCAGGTCACCGCCGCCGCCCTCGCTCCAGCGGCGCAGATGGGTGACGGCGCAGACCCAGGACTTCACGCGCAGGCGGTGCAGGAAGTCGGAGAGGTGGGGGTTGCCGAAGAGGGCGCTCAGCTCGCGCCAGAAGCGGAGGTCGTAGCCGATCAGGACGTTCAGGTCGCCGGCGCAGGCCGCGCGGGCGGCCTCCTCGCCGCGGCGGCGTACGGAGAGCAGGGCGTCGGCCAGGTCGTCGCGGGGCCCGCCCTCCGCCACCTCCGCCACGAGCTCGCGGAACATGCCGTCGGCCACCAGGCCGCGGGCCTCCAGCATGCCGCGGTAGTCCTCCAGCGTGTGCTCGTGGACGCGGAAGCCGCGGTGCTGGTCGGCGTCGAGGAGGCCCTGCGCCGTGAGGTTCACCAGGGCCTCGCGGACCGGGGTCGCGGAGACGCCGTACTGCTCGGCGATCTCCTTGACGGTGAACTCCTGCCCCGGCTCCAGACGGCCGGCCAGGACCTCGTCGCGGAGGGCGTCGGCGATCTGCTGGCGCAGCGTGCTGCGGATGACGGCGGGGCCGTCGGGTCCGGGCATGGTGGTGGGCCTCCCCCGCGGGGTCTGACGTGGTCGTCGCTCGTGGTCGCTTACGAGCACGTCAGACTACGCGGTGACACCACCGCCGGCCCGGCGGCGGCTCTTCCGCGGGGGCCTGGCAGGGGCGGCGGACATGGTGACTCGGGGTCGGTCCTACGCCATGCCCTCGCCCGCGGCGGTCAGGGCCCCGCCCAGCCTGAGGCCGCGCGGCGCGCCCCGGGGCGGAGGGCTCTGTGCCGACTCGCGGCGGCGGACCTGCGCCACGCCCTCTCCCGCAGGGGGCAGGCCCCACCCAGCCTGAGGCCGCGCGGCGCGCCCCGGGGCGGAGGGCCCTGTGCCGACTCGCGGCGGCGGACCTGCGCCACGCCCTCTCCCGCAGGAGGCAGGCCCCGCCCAGCGTGACGCCGCGCGGCGCGCCCCGGGGTGAAGGGCCGTGTGCCGACTCGCGGCGGCGGACCTGCGCCACGCCCTCTCCCGCAGAGGGCAGGCCCCACCCAGCCTGAGGCGGGCGGGGCGCGGGGCGCACGGGGGCGGACGGGAGCGCGCCGACCCGCGAGGGCGGGCCGACGCCATGTGCTCACCCCGCATCAAAGCCCGCCCAGCACGCGGCGGGGGCACGGGGGCCGAGGGGGCCGCGCCCCCTCACGAGAGAACTACGCCACGTGTTCGTCCGCAGCCGTCAAAGCCTCGTCCAAGGCCGCGAGGCCCTCCTTGGCCTCGGATTCCGTGATGGTGCACGGGGGGACCACGTGCGTGCGGTTCATGTTGATGAACGGCCACAGGCCGTTCTTCTTCGCGGCGGCGCCGAACGCCGCCATGGGGGCGTTCGCCTCGCCCGTGGCGTTGTAGGGCACCAGCGGCTCGCGGGTCTCCCGGTTCCTGACCAGTTCCAGGGCCCAGAACATGCCGAGGCCGCGCACCTCGCCGACGCTCGGGTGGCGCTCGGCGAGGTCGGCGAGGCCGGGGCCGATCAGCTCCGCGCCGAGCCGGGCCGCGTTGTCGAGCACGCCCTCGTCCTCCATGACGTGGATCGTGGCGACGGCGGCGGCGCAGGCCAGGGGGTGGCCGGAGTAGGTGAGCCCGCCCGGGTAGGGGCGCCGGGCGAAGGTCTCGGCGACCGCGCCGGATATCGCGACGCCGCCGAGCGGGACGTAACCGGAGTTGACACCCTTGGCGAAGGTCATCAGGTCCGGTACGACGCCCTCGAAGTGGTCCACGGCGAACCACTTGCCGGTCCGCCCGAAGCCCGCCATGACCTCGTCGAGGATGAAGACGATGCCGTACCGGTCGCAGATCTCGCGGACGCCCGCGAGGTAGCCCGGCGGCGGCGTCATGATGCCCGCGGTGCCGGGGATGGTCTCCAGGATGATCGCCGCGACGGTCTGCGGGCCCTCGAAGGTGATGGTGTCCTCCAGGTGCTGGAGGGCACGCTCGCACTCCTGCCGCTCGTTCTCCGCGTAGAAGCGGGAGCGGTAGAGGAACGGCGCCCAGAAGCGGACCACGCCCGCCGAGCCGGTGTCGGAGGCCCAGCGCCGCGGGTCACCGGTGATGTTGATGGCCTGCTGGGTGCCGCCGTGGTACGAGCGGTAGGCGGAGAGCACCTTCGCGCGGCCCGTGTGCAGACGGGCCATGCGGACGGCGTGCTCGACGGCGTCGGCGCCGCCGTTGGTGAAGAAGATCTTGTCCAGGTCGCCGGGGGTCCGCTCGGCGATGAGGCGTGCGGCCTCGGAGCGGGCCTCGACGGCGTAGGCGGGCGCGAACGTCGTCATCGTCGCCGCCTGCTCCTGGATCGCGGCGACGACCTTCGGGTGCTGGTACCCGATGTTGGTGTAGACGAGGCCACTGGTGAAGTCGAGGTAGCGGTTCCCGTCGTAGTCCCAGAAGTACGAGCCCTCGGCGCCGGCGATGGCCGGCGGGTCGATGAGCTCCTGGGCCGACCAGGAGTGGAAGACATGTGCGCGGTCCGCGGCCTTCACGGCGGCACCGGCCTGCGGGTTCGGCTGAGGGGTCATGGGCCCGAGGGTAAATGTCCGCCCACCGGACACGACATGGGCGTCCTGTCTGGCCTGCGAAGCGGAACCCGACACTGTGTCGCATGGCCCCGGGCCGACCACCGCTCTCCCGCGGGGCCGCCACGGGCCCGGGCTCAGTCCTCGTCCGTGTCCGCGGTCACCTTCGCCCGGGGACCCTCCGGCGTGCAGCGGATCTCGTACGGCAGGTCGTCCCGCTCGTCGTCGTCACCGGGCTCCGCCTCCAGGCGGGCGACCGCCGCGGGGCCGCGCTCCACGTCGTCGTCGATGTGGAACCCGTCGGCGGGGCTCCAGGAGACGAGGAAGACGGTGCCGTCCGCGCGGCACTCCACGGTCGCCGCGCCGCCGGTGAACCGGACGGTGGACCGCTCGGGAGCGGACGGCTTCCCGGTGGGCTTCCCGGTGGGCTTCCCGGTGGGCTTTCCGGTGGGCTTCCGCGGTGGGGCGGAGTCGCCGCCACGGGACCTCTCCGGTGCCGCAGGTGACTCCGACGCCTTCGCCAGAGCCCTCCGCACCGCCGCCTCGTCCAGCGGGCGGCTGTGCGCCACGTCGCCCCGGCTGTCCGCCCCCGCCAGCTGCCACGCGCCCAGCGCCCCCGCCGCCGTACCCACGGCCACCCACGCCGCCGTGACGACGGCGCTCCGCCACTTCCTCATCCCGCCACTGTGCCGCATCGTTTCCTAACGCCCGGTTAAGACCCCGACAAGCCCCCGGCACAGCCCGCATCCCGGCCCTGACTACGGTGGTTGTATGGCGCATCTTCTCGTCGTCGAGGACGACCCCCAGCTCCGCGGCGCGCTGGTACGGGCCCTGCGCGACAGGGGGCACGCGGTGGCCACCGCGCCCAGCGGCATGGCGGGCCTGGACGCCGCCGTCACCAGCAGGCCCGACCTGGTGGTCCTGGACCTGGGCCTGCCGGACGTCGACGGGGCGCAGGTCCTGCGGATGCTGCGCGCGGTCAGCGACGTGCCTGTCATCGTGGCGACGGCCCGCGACGACGAGCCGGAGATGGTCGCCGTCCTGGAGCAGGGCGCCGACGACTACATCGTCAAGCCCTTCGGCGCCGCCCAACTGGACGCCCGCGTCAAGGCGGTCCTGCGGCGGCTCGGCGTGAGCGAGACCGAGGAGCCCCTGTGCGTCGGCGGTCTGCGCGTCGACCCGGCGGCGCGCGACGTCACCCTGGACGGCGCGCCGATCGACCTGACGCCCCGCGAGTTCGACCTCCTCGCCCATCTCGCCCGCCGCCCCGGCCAGGTCGTCTCCCGCCGCGAACTGCTCGCCGAGGTCTGGCAGCAGCCGCTGGGCGGCGCCGACAAGACGGTGGACGTCCACCTCTCCTGGCTCCGCCGCAAGCTGGGCGAGACGGCGCAGCGCCCGCGCTATCTGCACACGGTCCGCACGGTGGGCGTGAAGCTGACACCCCCCAACGAGCCGCCTCCGGACGAGCCACCACCGGACGATCCCGGGGCCCCGGACTGATGCGCCGCAGCCTCCTCCTCCTGACGGCGGCGACCACGGCGCTCGTCCTCACCGCCCTCCTCGTCCCCCTCACCCTGCTGACCCGCACCCACGCCGCCGACCGCGCCACGGCCGAGGCCACCGCACGCGCCCAGTGGGTGGCCCACGCCCTGGGCCCGGCGCTGGCCACCGCCGGAGAGCGCGAGACCGCCGAGCAGACGGTGGTGAGTGTCAACGGCAAGGACCTGCCCCGCACTTCGCTGATCCTGGCCGACGACACGGTCATCGGGCCGCGCGTCGAGCGGGGCGCCGCCGCCACCGCCCCGGTCCGCCTCGCCCGCACCGGCCGCGCCTTCACCTACGAACCCGAGTCCGGCGGCCGTCTGGTCCTGGTCCCCGTGCAGGGCGCGAAGAACGGCACAGCCGTGGTCCAAGTGACGCTCACAGAGAGCCAGTTGTACGCGGGCACGCTCGCCTCCTGGCTGGTCCTCGCGGGCATCGGCGTGGGCCTCGTACTCCTCGGGCTGCTGCTGGCCGACCGGCTCGGCGCCCGGCTGGTGGGGGCCACCCGCCGCCTCGCCGGTACGGCGGACCGGCTGGCCGCCGGTGACCTGACGGCGCGGGCCACCCCGGAGGGCCCGCCCGAGCTGCGCCTGATCGCGGGCGAGCTGAACCGCCTCGCGGCCCGCATCGACGGACTGCTCACCGCCGAGCGGGAGAACGCCGCCGATCTCGCCCACCGTCTGCGCACCCCGCTCGCCGCGCTGCGCCTGGACGCGGAGACCCTGCGGGACCCGGACGAGGCGGACCGCATCGCGGCGGACGTCGCCGCCCTTGAGCACAGTGTCGACGACGTGATCCGCAAGGCGCGGCGCCCCCTGCGCGAGGCGCCGCGCGCGGACCTGGCGGCGGTGGCGCGTGAACGGGGCGCGTTCTGGGCGCCCTTGGCGGAGGACCAGGACCGCGCGACGGGCACCACGACGCCCGCCCACGAGGTCCCGGTGCCGGTACCGGCCGACGAACTGGCCGCCGCCCTGGACGCGTTGATCGGCAATGTCCTCGACCACACGCCCCACGGCACGCCCTTCACGGTCACGGTCCGCCGCACCGCCTCCGGCGAGGCGGAGCTGACCGTCGCCGACGAGGGCCCCGGCTTCCCCGACACGGCCTCCCCCGACCGGGGCACCAGCGGCGCGGGCTCCACGGGCCTCGGCCTGGACATCGCCCGCCGCACCGCTCAGGAGGCGAACGGCCGCTTCGAGGCGGCGAGCACGGCCGACGGCGCCCGGGTCACGCTGACGTTCCCTCCCGCACCGGAGACGGGAACCCCGGGCGCGGGAACGCCGTCCGCACCGCCCGCGCCCACTTGTTGATCCCCAGCTCGGGCCGGACCGCCGCGTATCCCCCGCAGTACTTGGTGAACTCCGCCGCCCGCACCCCGAAGCGGTGCAGCACCCGGTCGGCGTCGGTCAGGTGCCCCTTGGTCTTGGTCTCCACGAGGACGAGTCCGCTGTCGGCGGCGGCGGTGCGCCCCGTCAGGGTGTCCCGTACGACGAGACCGGCGTCGCACGTGATGCGCTGCCCGTCGGCGACGAACGTCGCCCGCTGGTAGTCGGTGACGAGTGAGGCGGTGAGTCCCTCCGGGGCCTCAATTCCGTACGAGCCCCTCAGCACCCCGGCCAGGAAGCCCTGCCGCGCCTCGTCCAGGGCGTGGTCCTCGGCTTCGAGCCGCTGGCGGTGTTTGACGGTCTCGCCCCGCCCGCTCTTCAGCTTGATCTCGAACTGCCGCTCCCCGCTGTCCCGGTAGACCCGCTCCCGTATGCGGTAGCGCAGCCGCCTGCCCTGCCGGTGGTCGTGGAAGGTGCCGAGGTCAGGGGTGTCGTAGTACGTCGAGTGGTACCGGAACCAGCGCTTCCCGCCGATGCTGAGCGCCCGGAAGGGGCCGCCGGCCCGCCGGGGGTCGGTCAGCAGCGAGGCGAGGTCCTCGAAGATCTCGACGGGGACCAGATAGCTGTTGTCGTAGCGGGCGAGCAGCTCCGCCCGGGCGTTCACCTCGTCCAGCGCGATGGGGTGCGCGGCGAGCGCGGCGCGGCCGATGGCGCGTACGGCGGGGTTCACACGGTCTCCTTCGGGTGGCTGGGGGCGATCGTGCGGGACCGGGTCGTGCGTCGTCGTTGCGGTTCCTCGTGGGGACGTCGGGCCGTCTTCCGGAAGAACTCCCCGGACCGTACCGAAGGTTCCGGCTGTCGGAAACGGACTTCCAGGACCATGAGGTCGCGTACGTAGTCGACCTCCCGCACCGTCCAGCCGAGCGGCTCCCCGAGGCGCCGCGCCAGCTCCGCGCGCAGGGCGGTCTCCTCGCGGTACACGGCGTCCAGCGTGACCACGGCCCGTCGGTCGTACGCGAAGAGGCGCGGGTGGTCGGCGCCGTACATGACCACGAGCAGCACGGCCGAGAGCCCGGCGGCGACCGGCAGGCTGAGCGCGGGCAGGCCGCAGAGCAGGCCGAGCACCAGGGTGATGAAGTAGTACGCGACTTCCTGGTGCTGCAACGCGTCGGAGCGCAGCCGCACGATCGAGAGCACCCCGAAGAGCCCGAAGCCGAGGGCGAGTCCGCCGTCGCCGCCGACCGTCCCGAGCCCCGCGACGACCGCGAACAGGGCGACGTTCAGGGCGAGATACGCCGGGACCAGCTCGCGCCTGCGGTGCCGCGGATAGAAGACGCCGAAGGTCAGCAGCGCGACGGCGGCCAGGTCGAGTCCGAGGTGGGCGCTGAGGGTCAGTGTGCTGTCCATGACCGGGACGGTAGGGAGGGCCGGGTTAAGGCCGCCCCTGCCGGACGTTAACGAACCTGTCGGGACCGATCTCTGAGCTATTGACAGCATGCTGCCTTTTCGACAGCATGCTGACGTACACGCTCACGTACATTGCTTCCCGGAGGCACGCATGTCCCGCAAGCCCGTGCACCTGGCCGTCTACGACACCTTCGCCGACTGGGAGACCGGCCACACCACGGCGTGGCTCGCCCGCGTCGGCTACGAGATCCGCACGGTCGGCCCGTCGGCCGCCCCCGTCGTCTCCATCGGCGGCCTGCGCGTCCAGCCCGACCTGTCCCTGTCCGAACTGCGCCCCGAGGACAGCTCGCTGCTGATCCTGCCGGGCGCGGACCTGTGGGACACGGGCGACGACCTCGCGCCGTTCGCCCGCACGGCCCGCGCGTTCCTCGACGCGGGCGTGCCGGTCGGCGCGATCTGCGGCGCCACGGCGGGGATCGCCCGCGAGGGGCTGCTCGACGACCGCGCGCACACCAGCGCCGCGCCCACGTACCTGGCGGCCTCCGGCTACAAAGGCGGCGAGCGGTACACCGAGGCCGACGCGGTCACCGACGGCGACCTGATCACGGCGGGACCGACCGAGCCGGTCGCGTTCGCGCGGGAGATCTTCGGGCGGCTCGGCGACGTCTTCGAGGGCGAGAAGCTCGACGCGTGGTACCGCCTCTTCCACGACTCGGACCCGGCGGCGTACGAGACGCTGAACGCGTAGGCGGGGCAAGGCAGATGAACGACGACACGCGACGCCACGCCCAGCAGGACCTGCTGAGCCGCGCCGCCCTCACCGTCTTCCGGCTGAACGGCCAGTTCCTCGCACAGTCCGAGGAGTTGGCCCGGCCGGCGGGACTCACCGCCGCCTGGTGGCAGGTGCTCGGCGCCGTGCTGCGCGAGCCGCTGCCGGTGGCGGGGATCGCCCGCGCGATGGGCATCACGCGCCAGAGCGTGCAGCGCGTGGCGGACCTCCTCGTGGCCAAGGGCCTCGCCGAGTACGTGCCGAACCCCGCGCACCGCCGCGCCAAACTGCTGCGCCCGACCAAGAGCGGCAGGGCGGCGGTGGCGAGGATCGACCCGGCGCACGCGGAGCTGGCGGGGTGGCTGGCGGCGGTGCTCGGTGAGAGCGAACTCGCCGATACGGTGCGCGCGTTGGAACGCCTGTCCGAGGTGCTGGACGCGCTCTCGGACCCGGCGGCGGAACCTGCCACGGAGCCGGTTTCGGAACCCGATACGGAACCCGTTACGGAACCGTAGAGAGCCAGGCGGCTCCCTCTGTCGTAGTGCCGCACTATCCTCACTCTGTTGCACACCAATGGGGGAGGTCGGTGCGGCGATGGAAAAGCTCGGGGCCGGGGATCCGCAGCGGATCGGCGCGTACCGGCTGCTGGCGCGGCTCGGTGCGGGCGGCATGGGGCAGGTCTACCTCGCGCGGTCCGACCGGGGCCGTACGGTCGCGGTCAAGCTGGTCCGCGAGGAGCTGGCCGAACAGGAAGAGTTCAGGAACCGCTTCCGGCAGGAAGTGCGGGCCGCGCGGCGGGTCGGTGGCGCCTGGACGGCGCCGGTCCTCGACGCGGACACCGAGGCGGCGATCCCCTGGGTCGCCACGGGGTACGTCGCCGGGCCCTCGCTCCAGAGCGTCGTCTCGCGCGACCACGGACCGCTGCCGGAACGGTCCGTGAGCATCCTCGCGGCCGGGCTGGCCAACGCCCTCAAGGACATCCACGCGGCGGGCATCGTCCACCGCGACCTCAAGCCGTCGAACGTCCTGGTGACGATCGACGGCCCACGCGTCATCGACTTCGGCATCGCCCGCGCCCTGGAGACGGTCACCGACGGCGGCCTGACCCGCACGGGCGCGCTGGTCGGCTCGCCCGGCTTCATGGCGCCCGAGCAGGTGCGCGGCGACCGCATCACGCCGGCCTGCGACGTGTTCTGCCTCGGCTCCGTCCTTGCGTACGCGGCGTCGGGCGCGCTGCCGTTCGGGACGGCCAACAGCGGCGTGCACGCCCTGATGTTCCGCATCGCGCAGGAGGATCCGGACCTTTCGGGGCTCCCCGAGAACCTGGCCGAGCTGATCGCGCTCTGCCTGCGCAAGGACCCCGCGTCCCGGCCCACCCTCGACGACGTCCTGGAGCGGACGGGCGCGCAGGACACCCTCAGCGAGGGCGGCCGCACGCTCGATCCCTGGCTGCCGGGTGCGCTCGTCGCCCAACTGGGGCGCCACGCCGTGCGGTTGCTGGACACGGAGGACCCGGACGAGGCGGGGGCCGCGGGGTCGCCCGCCGGGGGCAAGAGCGATGGTGCCGGAGCCGTGGCAGGGGCTGGGGCTGCCGCGGCCGGGTCCTCCCAGGGCCCCGAGGACGGCCACGCCTCGCAGAACGGCGCCCCTGGGCGGCCCGGCCCGGACAAGGCGGGCCCCGCGGCCCCGGAAGGCGCGCCCACGCCACCGCCGCCGGGGACTCCCGGCGCCGCGCCCCTCGACCACCTGCCCACCATGGTCGCCGGCCAGGCCCCGCCACCCGCGCCGCCGTCCGGCGCCCCCTCGTACGGCTACCCCCAGCACGCCCAGCAGCACCCTCCGCACGCTCCGCACCCCCAGCCCGGCGGCGCCTACGGCTACCCCCAGCAGCCCCCGCCCGGCTACGGCCCCACGCCGCCCTACGGCCCCGGCCTCTACACCCCCGTGCCCGCCCCGCCCTCCGAGCCGCCGCCGCGCCGCAGCGGCCGTTCGACCGCCGCGCTGGTCGCCGTCGCGTTGATAGTGGCCATAGGAGCGGGCGGCACCGTCTACGCCGTCATGAACGGCGACAGCGGCGAGGAGAAGAACGACGCCAGGAACTCCGCGAGCAGCGACCCGTCGGGCCCGGCCCCCACCTCGCCGACACCGGACCGGACCAGCCAGGACCCGAGCCCCGACCCGTCGCCCTCCACCGAGGACGACGCCGAGGAGGGCGCCGTGCCGGACAAGTTCCTCGGCACGTGGTCCGGCGGCCTCGACAACAAGCACGGCCACCACACGCGCCGTCTCACCCTCCAGCAGGGTGAGAAGGGCGACACGACCCTGTCCCTGACGGCGGAGGGCCCGCTGGAGGGCGGCGGCACCTACCGCTGCGTCTTCCAGGGCAAGCTGGAATCCGCGTCCGACGAACGGCTGCACATCGGCCCCACCGAGATCACGGTCGGCGAGCCCATGTCGGCCTGCACCCCCGGCGAGCCCAGCGTCGTGACGATCCTCGGCAACGGCAAGCTGCGCCGCGCGAACACGGACGGCAGGGGCGAGTTGACGTACGACAAGGCCGGCTGAACCAACCGGTCCGGCTGAACCGGCTGAACCCGCGGCGAACAACGTCCGACGGTCCGGCGAAGGCGGCCCCCGCATCGCGCGGGCCGCCTACCGTCACCGCCCATGGAGTGGTTGAGCACCGAAAACACCATCGCCGTGCTCACGGCCGTCCTCGGCCTGCTCGCGACCGTCGGCGCGCTCTGGTACGAACGCCGCGTGCCGCGGCGGAAACGTATCGGCTACCGGGTCCAGATGGACACGGCCATAGGCGACAACGTCCGCACGGGCGGCGCGAACGCGCGCCTCGGCCTGTTCGACGAGACCCCCGAGATGTCCGACGCCACGCTCGTCCTGCTGCGCGTCGAGAACGACGGCTCGCAGTCCGTGTCCGACTCCGACTACACCGGCCGGGCCCTGCACGGGCTCACCGCCATCTTCACCGGCCGCACCATCCGCGGCCTCGCCGTGACCGCGCCGACCGGTGCCGACCACCTCATGGAGCACTTCACGGCGGGCGCGGGCCTGCGGTACGAGGGCAGCACGCTGCACATCCCGCGCGTCCCGCTCAACAGGGGCCAGCACTACAAGCTGCTCGTCCTGCTCACCGGCGGACCCGTGGGCGGCGAGGTCACCATGTCCGGCGGCATCCAGGCGGGCGAGGTGGTGCCCAACCGCTCGACGACGCCCGACGACAAACCGCCGCTGCTCTCCCGGCCCGCGCGGCTCCTGACCGTCCTGCTCACCCTCTCCGTGGTGACGCTCGCCTCGATCATCGTGCTGCGCGACGCGGACCCGCCGCCCATCGAGTGCGCGACGGGCGAGCTGACGGTGCTCGGCTCGACGGCGTTCGCACCGGTCGCCGAGGAGCTGGCGGACAAGTACGAGAAGGACTGTCCGGGCTCCGACATCGCGGTGAGCGCGCACGGCAGCGCGGCGGGCGTGCGCGAACTGGACGACGAGGGGAAGAAGGCCGCCGGCGAAGACCGTACGACGGGGAAGGGCTCCCCTCCTCTCCTCACCTTCTCCGACGGCCCCAAGTCCGACGGCTTCCCGCGTCTGGCCGAGACACGGGTGGCGGTCTCCGTCTTCGCGCTGGTCCTCAACGACCGCGTTCCGATACGCAATCTGACGCGGCCGGCGGTGCGCCGCCTCTACCGGGGCGACGTACGCAACTGGAAGGAACTCGGCGGCCCCGACCTGCCCGTCGTCCTGGTGAGCCGCGGGTCGAGCTCCGGCACGCGTGACACGCTCCAACGCCGGGTCCTTGACGGCGACTTCGAGATCAAGGCGTCGTCCAACGACTGCCTGGGCAAGGACGACCGGTCCGTGCCCGTGACGCGGTGCGAGCTGGACTCCACGGATCAGGTCCTGGACGCGGTGGGCCGCATCCCCGGCGCCATCGGCTACAGCGAACTGCGCGCCGCCGAGGGGCTGAAGGGCCTGCACCGCCTCGACCTGGACGGCCACGAGCCGTCGGTCGAGCAGCTGTCGGAGAGCGGCTACCCCTACCGCGAGATCGAGTACGCGTACACCTACGGGCAGCCCCCCGCGGACTCCCTGGCCTCCAGCTTCCTCGCCTACGCGCGCGGCACCGGCCTCGACGTCATCCGCACCCATGGCCACTTGCCGTGCGCGACGCCGGAGGGGCTGCGGATCTGCGGGGACGAGGCCGCGGGGTGAGGGGCGGGGGCCCGCTGACTCGGGACCCCGCCCCGCCGTACGTCAGCCCTCGATCCGCAGGGTCCTGATGCCCGTGCCCCGATAGCGATGGGGCGCCCTGGTCAGCACCGGGCGGCCGCGCGGCCACTCGGGCGACGGCAGCGCGAGGTGCAGCGCATGTGCCCCTCCCCAGTCCGCCGCGCCGTCGATCCGGAGCTTCTTGCCGACCGCAGCCGCGCCCGCGAAGTCCAGCTCCGTGATGTCGACGGACGGCAGCGATCCGACGTGTTCGGCGACTCCGGCGCGGTCACGCTCGGCCGCCGCGAGGGCCAGAGCCGGTACGTAGACCCGGAGGGCGGGGTCCTTCTCCGCCTCGACCACGAGCCGCGACGCCATCCTGTTGCCTGCGCCCAGCGCCAGCGCGGCGGTGTCGTCGAAGATGACGGCACGCGGCAGCGGGTACTTGTCCTTCTTCACTGGACCTCCCCGATGCGACCGGCCTCGAGGTCGGCCCAGAGCTGTTCGCCCGCCTTCTCGTCCTCTTCGGTGTAAGGCCCCCCGAGGAAGTGCTCCTCGACGTACGCCTTCGTCTCCTCGTACCGCCGCTGCTGTTCTTCCTTGGTGGGCGTGGCCCCGGCCAGCTGCGCGACCAGATCGCGCATGGTCATCCCGCGCTCGCGGGCCAGCTCCATGAGGCGGTCACGGACGGCGGGGTCAACCTTGATCGTGGTGTCGGCCATGACGACAGTATACCGACGGTATACCGTCTCCGGGCGTTCGAGTGCGATGGTCATGGCACTCCGTTTCTTTCGAAGGACCCGGCCGCGCGGATGCGGGCCGGGAGTCTGCGTTCCGGCGTCAGGCGAGCAGCGGTACGCCCCCGCCGCGCAACGCCGCTCTGGCCGCCGCCCCGCCGCGCAGCGCCGCCGCGACGAACCCCGGCTCCCCCGGCGCCCGCCTCTCCTCGCCCTCGCGGGGTGCCCGGGGCGGGGGCGGCGGAGCCGGCAGCTTCCGGTGCAGCCGGTTCTTGAGCAGCGCGGCCGCCGAGTACACGCGCGGCGGCAGCCCCTGCGTCAGCGCGGCCCGCACCGCCGCGTCGCTCGCGCCCACCGCCCACCACTCCTCGACGAGCGGCGCGAGGCGGACGGCCTCGGCGGCACCGATCGCGAGCCGGGGTTCGCGCCGCCCGAGAGAGGCCAGCAATTGGGCGGCCCGGCCCGGCGGCCTGTCATCACTCGGCGGCTTGTCGCCGCTCGGCGGCGGCTCCGGGGTGGGAGGTTTTTCTTCCCTGGTCTTTTCTCCCGAAGGGAGAGCGCCCGCCGCCGCGGAGGGCGACACGCCGGAGGCCAGGTTCTGAACTTTTTCTCCGTCACCCTCTGAGGGCTTCTCGTCGTACGGGGCATCGAACACCTCGTAGACGGTGAAGAGTTGCTTCGTCTCCGGATCCTTGCGGACGACTCGCTTCAGGTACCGGGATTCCTCCAGCTCACGCAGGGCGGCGGCGATCCGCATCCGCCCTTCCTTGCGCTGCTCGGCCAGCGAACGGACCGTGGCACGGGCGCCGTTCGGAAGGCTGAGGAGGTACATCAGTACGCCTGCCGCGCACCACGAGATGGACGTGTCGCGGAGAAGAGAGTTGGCGAAGCTGGAGAACGCGCGCGTGGGCGTCGTACGATGGATACGCATCTGGAGGGTTTGCTCCGGGTGTCGAGCCCCCAGGTGTTCGCGCACCGTGGGGGCAACTTTTTGCGCCGCCGATCGGCCGCGCTGCTGGCGGTGACTCTATGCCTACGCAAAGCGACGCCCGCAAGTCTGAACTGCCTTTTCAGCAGGTCGCGTTCATCATCTTCACTCGTGCGAGTTAAGCGCGGCGCGCAGCAGCAGTGTGTGCACGCGGCGGTCCGCGCCGCTGGGCCGGTAGCGCCAACTGAGCGGCCAGGTATGGCCCTCCAATGCGGGCACCGGTACGTACGAGACGTGCCCCTGCCCGGCCGTCAGGCGGGTGACCCCATCCGGCCACGACCGGTGGGACGTACTGCCGACCGCCACGAGGAAGTACACCGCGCGGCGCCCGTTCTCCTCCTGCACGATCGGCCCCGGGTCGCCGCCCGTGAGCCACGCCAGCTCGTCGGCGATCACGCGGCCGGAGTCGCCGTCGACCCGTACGGCGTCGAACTGAACGCCCGCCTTGCGGAGTTGTAGGCCGGATGCCGGGATCCAGTCGGCCTGCACGTTGTACGTGTTCATGGATTCAGCCAAGCGGCGGCGGGATAGCTTTTCCATGACTCTGAGTCGACTGCCGCGCACGGTCGGATACGGGCCGTGTGTGGTTGAGGCCGGTTGAGATCGGTTGAGATCCGGTGAGTTCGGAATACTTTCGGAGGTGACCGCGATGGCGCGGTCCGCGAACAAGGACGAGGCGGGCGGGGTCACGCACCTCGTCGCCGCCCTGGCCAGGGCCCTGCGGGAGCAGCAGCGGCTCTCCCAGACCGAGGTGGGCGCCATGACGGGGTACACGGGGTCCGCGATCAGCGCGATGGAGACGTGCGCGCAGCCGGCCAGCGACCAGATGCTGGTCAAGCTGGAGGAGACGATCGGGGCGGGGCTGGGGGTGTTCGAGAAGGCCCGCCAGTACGTCCTGATGGAGAAGTATCCGGCGCGGTTCCGGGGTTTCTCCGCGATGGAGGCGGCGGCGCTCACCCTCTTCTCGTACGAGACCCTGGTCGTCGACGGCGTCTTCCAGACGGAGGAGTACGCGCGGGCGCTGATCACCGGGAGCTATCCACCCGTGTCCGAGGAGAAGTGCGAGGAACTGGTCGAAGCTCGGCTGGCTCGCAGGGCACTGCTGGACCGGGTCCCCGTCCCGATGATCGAGCTGATCTTGGAGGAGTCCGTGCTGCGGCGGCCGTTCGGGAGCTGGGAAATTCTGCGCGGTCAGTTGCGCTCGCTCACCGAGGACGCCCAACGGCCCAATGTCACCGTGCAGGTGCTGCCGTTGGCGCGCGGACTGCGTGGGACGTACGCGGGCGATCGTGGTCCCATGAAGCTCATCGAGACGAAGGATCACGAGCACGTGGTCTTCCTGGAGATCGAGGACCAGAGCATCCTGGTCAGCGATCCGGCGCAAGTCTCCCAACTGGCCCACCGCTATGCGAAGATCCGCGCACAGGCCCTGAGTCCCGACGACTCGCTCAGCCTCATCGAGCAGTTGGCAGGAGAGAAACAGCGATGAGCAGCACCCTGCGATGGTTCAAGTCGAGCTACAGCGACGGCGGTGGCGGCAACTGCGTCGAAGTCGCCTACGACTGGCGCAAGTCCAGTTACAGCAACGACAGCGGCGGCAACTGCGTCGAGATCGCCCCCTGCCCTCAAGCCGCCCGCACCACCACCCACATCCGCGACTCCAAGAACCCCGACGGCCCCGCCCTCTCCGTCTCGGCGGACGCCTGGACCGCGTTCGTCTCCTGGGCCGAGTAGCGCTCCCTCGCGCGGCGGAGGAGGACCGGCCCCGGAGGTGATCCACCGCGCCGGGATCGCGGCGAGGCTTGCGGCATGACCACAGCAGCCGCACACGCCGCCCCCGCCCCGACTCCTGCCCGCGCCCCCGCCTGGACCGTCCGGGCCGCCCACGCGCTGTCCCTGCTCGCGCTCCCCGTCTGCGTGTGGCGGCTGCCCATCGCCTTCGGGTACGGGATGGGCGGGGCGGACCCGGACCCGGTGTGGTGGAACACGCCGTACGTGCTCGGGCTGAGCGTGCTCACCGAGCTGGCCGCGTTTCTCGGACTCGGGTTCGTGCGCCGCTGGGGCGAGGTCTTCCCGGCCTGGGTCCCCCGCTTCGGCGGGCGCCGCGTACCGCCCGCCGCCGTGATCGTCCCGGGGGCCCTCGCGGGGGTGCTCTTCAGCGTGCTGTGCGCCGACTGGCTCGTCCTGGCCTTCACCGAGGGTCCGCGCGGCTGGCCCTACGCCGACGGCTGGAACGTCCTCGCGATGACGGTGAGCGGGCTGATGACGCTGTGGGGGCCGCTGCTGCTCGCTCTCACGTTCGCGTACTACCGGCGTCGGCGGTAGGCGCGGGCGGCCACCGCCTCGAATGCCTCGGCAAGCTCCCTGAGCCGCCGGTACGCGCCGCTCACCGTCATGCCGGCAGTGTCGCGCGACATACGCGAGGGGTGGGTCGCGGTGGTGTGCGACCCACTCCTAAGCCCTGCGCGTTCTTCGGCAGGTCGGAGAAGGTCTGGGCCTTGGTGATGTCCTCGGACCAGCCCGGCAGGACCGACTCCTGGGCCGAGTAGGCCTCCCCCTACTTGTCCTTGGGGCAGGAGAGATCGTTCGGCCCCCACGTCTCGACGCTGGGTTTGTTCAGGCTGAAGGTGCCGCAGTGCAGGACCAGGCTCGGGCCGTCCTTGGTGTACCTCTCGATGACGAAGCCCTTGTCGACCGGGGGCTTGGAGCCCACGTTTCCCTCCCGGTAGTGGATCGCGCCGCTGGCCCCTTCGAGACGCAGCTCGTTGTCCAGTTTCGACTTGACGGCCGAGGCCGTCACCTCGTTCCTGACGCTGGCGTTCGCGTCGTCGGCGGCCCTGCCGAGGACCCGTAGGGCGTCGAATCCCAGCGGGCCGTGCCCGTCGCTGAGCCAGGGGTCGTTGTCCCCGGCGTAGTAGGAGTAGTTGGCGGCGAAGCGCTGCGCCTCCCCGTTCATCTCCTCGTGCCCCACGGGCAGGATGTGCGCGGTGTGGTAGAGCCGCAGCCAGTCGCGGGCGAAGTTGTACTCGCCCGCCATCGCCGCGTTGGTGAGTTCGTTGCCGCCGATGACCGTCAGGGTCTGGTAGGCGCAGCCGGTGTTGTTGAAGTTGTCCAGGAAGGTGTTGAAGCTCTCCACGCGTGAGGCCCAGTACACGACCGTGCGCCGCTCCTCCTTGCGGAATGCGCAGATCCGCTTGGCGGTGTCCATGCCGTTGGCGGCGCCACCCGGGTACTCGATCGTGTGGGTCGTCCCGGTGAAGTGTTTGACGAACTTCGACCCGATCTCATCGCTGTAGAGGTCCCGGGGGTCCTTCACCACGACCGCCTGCTTCGCGGTCTGGCAGTAACCGGTCGTCTTCTTGGCGTCGTCCGTCTCCTCGACGACGCTGCCGCTGCGCGCGAACTCCGCCGCGATCCGGCTCTCCCGTTCGTTGCTCGGCGCCAGCGGACGGTAGTACGGGCCCGCCTCCTGCATCGCGTCGGCGGTGGCCGTCGTACTCAGCACCGGCACCTTGCCCTTGCTGAGGATCCGGGCGGCGCTCTGGGTGCGGTCGCGGCTCTCGGCGAACCCGACCACGCCGACGATGGTCCTGTGGTCGTGGTGCTTGGCGTTCTTGCGGGCCTCGGCGACCACCTTGGCCGCCTCCTCCGCCGCGTTCTCGAAGTCCTTGCCGGTGTCCCGGACATCGACGACCAGCTGCACCTTCTCCTTCTGGGGGTCCTGTGCGGCCTCGCCGTTCAGCCGCGTCTGGGCCAGCCAGACCCCGCGCAGTTCGGCGACGGCGCCGTTGAACTCACCCCGCCCGGGGTCGGCACTCACCGAGGAGCCCAGGTAGACGACCTTGCGCACGGTGAAGCCGTCCTTCTCGGCGGCCCGTGCCTGCTGGTTGTTCGACTGCTTGTTCTTCAGGCCCTCGATCTGCCGGACCACGGCGTCGTACGCGGCCTTGTCGTTCTCCTTGCGCAGTCCACCCCGCTCCAGTGCGACGTTGCGCAGACGCTCCGGGTCGATGGTGCCGTCCGCGACGCTCCCGTCCAGGCAGTGCATGTCCGGAGAGGAATCCGGAGAAAACCAGGGCACAAACGCGATGGGCGCCGCCACGAGCAGCACCGCGAGAGCCACCGCCAGCGCGCTCTCCGCGCGGGGGCCGATCGGCGGCACCGCCGGATGCAGTGGGGCGACCGCGAGGCCGACCCCCCTGAAGGCGTCGTCGTCCAGAGCGGGTTGCAGCAGTCTCGGATCGCCGTCCCGCTCGTCCCCCGGCGCCGACGCGCGCAAGTACTGCGCCACGGCCGCGAGCCCCTCGGTCTGCTCCAGGTGCCAGCGCTGCCCGGCGACCTCCGGATAGCCGTCGGGCAGCCCCGCACCGATCAGACACAGCGACGAAGCGCCGGGCGCGCGGCACACACTGCGGTACGCCTGGAGGAACCGCACGGCGTCCTGGCCGCCGGGCGTCGAGGCCGCCGGCAGATCGAGCAGGACGACCCGGCGGGTCCTGCGGCGCCGCTTCCACGGCCCCCACCGGCCGGAACGCGCCCGGTGGAGATCCGCCATCAGGGCGCGCAGCAGCAGCTTCTCCATCTCCAGCAGCGCGTTCTGCCGGTCCTGTTCATTGCCTCGCAACGCCGTCGACTGGGCCGTCAGGACTTCGGAGACCCGGTCGAAGAACGACCCGTGGGTGTGCGCGAGGTTCAGCCACTTGCGGTACCAGCCGTACCGGCGTGACGTGAGGAGCCGCCGCTTCCACCGCCACGCCCACAGGCGCCGGGGCAGCCGGTAGAAGAGGGGCCGCGCCACCACGCGCAGGATCAGGGCGAGGACGACGTTCATGCCCTCGGGCGGCGGCTGCGCGAGGGTGTGCGGCACCCCGTCGGGATCCTGCGCCCGCAGCGCGTACAGGTCGTCCCGCAGCGCCCGGCCGACCAGCCGGTCCTGTAACTCCTGATCCGACAGCGCAGCGCGGTCCTGCTCGGCGAGCCTCCTGGCCCCCTCCACCAGCTCCGCGACGAGATTGAAGTCGCGCAGTTTCAGCCTGCCCGTGCGCTTGAGCGGGTCCCGGGGCAGCTCGGCGCCGACGCGGAGCGTCAGCAGCGCCGATCCCGGTGTCGCGGACGCTGGGCGCTGCGGCCTGGCGTAGGGGACCGCACGGCAGTCCGGCAGTCTCAGCGAGTTCTCCAGTGCGTCGAGGACCCGGGCCGACCGCTGCGCCGCCCCCTCTCCCTCACCGCCCGTGCGCAGCAGGACCGGCGGCAACGCCTTCTCGTTCAGTGACTTCCAGTCGCTCGGGTAAACCACCGCGCGAAAGGCCCGCAGGAAGTCCGTCGCTCCCGCGGCGTTCGGGAAACCCATGTCTGCCACCCCTCCCCCGAAAAGTGGCAGTAAGTATCCACGTCCGAGGAGACGTTGGGAACGGGACGTCGGGAACGGAAAGCGACAAGCGCCTTCGACCGGCGGGAACTGGTCGAAGGCGCTTGCTTTTTGAAATTTTGCGCATTGCTCCTAGACGAACGAGTTGATCTCGATCGTCTCCGTGCGGCCCGGACCCACGCCGATCGCGGAGATCGGGGCGCCGGACATCTCCTCCAGGGCCTTCACGTAGCCCTGCGCGTTCTTCGGCAGGTCGGAGAAGGTCTGGGCCTTGGTGATGTCCTCGGACCAGCCCGGCAGCATCTCGTAGATCGGCTTCGCGTGGTGGAAGTCGGTCTGCGAGTAGGGGAGTTCCTCCACGCGCTTGCCGTCGATCTCGTACGCGACGCAGACCGGGATCTGCTCCCAGCCCGTGAGGACGTCCAGCTTGGTGAGGAAGAAGTCCGTCAGGCCGTTCACGCGGGTCGCGTAGCGGGCGATCGGGGCGTCGAACCAGCCGCAGCGGCGGTCACGGCCGGTGGTCACGCCGCGCTCACCGCCGATGCGGCGCAGGTCCTCGCCGTCCTGGTCGAACAGCTCGGTCGGGAACGGTCCCGCGCCGACGCGGGTCGTGTACGCCTTGAGGATGCCGATGACCCGGCTGATCTTCGTCGGGCCCACGCCCGTGCCCGTGCAGGCGCCGCCCGCGGTCGGGTTCGAGGAGGTGACGAAGGGGTACGTGCCGTGGTCCACGTCCAGGAGCGTGCCCTGGCCGCCCTCGAAGAGGACGACCTTGTCCTCGTCGAGCGCGTCGTTGAGGATCAGGGTGGTGTCGGCGACGTACTGCTTGATGTTCTCGCCGTGCTCAAGGAGCTGCTCCACGATCTGCTCCGCCTCGATCGCGCGGCGGTTGTACAGCTTCGTGAGGAGCTGGTTCTTGATCTCCAGCGCCGCTTCGACCTTCTGCTGAAGGATCGACTCGTCGTAGAGATCCTGCACGCGGATGCCGGTGCGGTTGATCTTGTCGGCGTAGGTCGGGCCGATGCCGCGGCCGGTCGTACCGATCTTGCGCTTGCCGAGGAAGCGCTCGGTGACCTTGTCGACCGTGACGTTGTACGGCGTGATGATGTGAGCGTTACCGCTGATCAGCAGCTTGGACGTGTCGACGCCGCGTTCGTTCAGACCGCTCAGCTCGGAGAGCAGGACCGACGGGTCGATGACGACTCCGTTGCCGATGACCGGGACGCAGTCCGGGGAGAGGATCCCGGAAGGGAGGAGATGCAGCGCGTACTTCTGGTCGCCTACGACGACCGTGTGGCCGGCGTTGTTGCCGCCCTGGTAACGCACTACATAGTCCACGGAGCCACCGAGCAGGTCAGTGGCCTTTCCCTTGCCTTCGTCACCCCACTGAGCACCGAGCAGCACAAGTGCGGGCACAGGCGTACACCCCTTCCGGGCGGGGCATGTCCAAGGTCAGGGGCCGTAGCCGCCATATGGGTGTGCCTTGGATGCTGCCCCGGAATAGACGAAGCCCCTGGCGCAATAGCGCAAGGGGCTCTTGCACAAAGATGCTACCCGAGGTCTCAAAGAACGGCTAAAAGAAAGGGCGCGCGGTGTCGGCTCGCGACCAGCTCCTCGTCGTCATCGACCCGGTCGCCCGGCGCGCGGACGGCGAGTCGGTGCGGATCGCGAGGGATGTGCTCGGCGCGGGTGCGGCGGTGCGGGTGTGCCTGCCGGATGGGCCGGAGGAGTTCACGAAAGCCCTGGCCAGGAGGGGTGCGCGCCGCCTCGTGGTGATCGGTGACGACCGTGCGCTGCTGCGGGCCGTGCAGGCGCTGCACCGGGAGCGGGGGCTGGCCGGGCCCGCGCTCGCCCTGGTCCCCGTGGGCACCGCGCAGACGCTCGCGCGCACGCTCGGCGTGCCCGCCGGGGCGGTCGCGGCGGCCCGTGCGGTCCTCGAAGGGGCCGAGCGGCGGCTCGATCTGCTGGTGGACGAGAGCGACGGGGTGGTGCTCGGCGACCTCCGGATCCCGCCGGTGGACGGGGGGCCGCCGAGACCGGGGGACCGGGCGGTCGCCTCCGCCGCGTCCGCCCGGGTTCCCGGCCTGTCCCGTGCCTCCGCCGCCGACGGGCACGCGTGGCTGCGGTCCTGCCAGTCGTTCGTACGCACTCTGGCCACGCGCCCCTCGCGGGTGGCGGCGGCGCCGGTGGCGGGTCCTTCGCGGCTGCGGGTCGAGGCGGACGGCGTCACGCTGGTCGACCTGGACCAGCCGGTGGAGGGCGTGCGCGTCACGGCGGGGCACGGCGGCCTCGCGCAGGTGGAGGTGCGGCCGACCTCGGTGGGCGCGGAGGCGGCGCCGCTGCGGGTGCGGGCGCGGAGCGTCACGGTCTCGGGGGCGGACTTCCGCTACCGCGCCGACGCGACGGTGACGGGGCCGGTCCGCACGAGGACCTGGACGGTCCACCAGGGGGCGTGGGGGCTGACCCTGCCCCGCTGATCCTGCCGCCCGCGCGTCAGTCACGGCAGCCGGCAGCCGTCAGCCGTCAGCCGTGTTCGAACAGGGCCTTTCGGTGGGCCCGCCAGCGGTCCATCATCTCGGCCAGTTCGACTTCGAGGAACTCGAAGAACGCCAGCGTCTCCGCGAGCCGCCGCCCCGCCGGGGTGTCCGCGCCGAGGCCGGCCACGCCCTCCCGCAGCGCGTTCTCCCAGCGCTTGAGGACCGCGTCACGGCTGCCCAGCGCCTCGTACCACTGGTTGCTGTGCACCCGGAAGAGGTCGCGCCGCGTCCCGGGCTCCCGCTCGCGGGAGACCATGTGCTGCTGCGTCAGGTAGCGCACGGCGCCGGAGACGGCGGCGGGGCTGACCCGCAGCCGGTCGCCGAGTTCGGCCGCGGTGAGGGCGCCCGAGTCGGAGGCGAGCAGGGCGGCGAAGACGCGGGACGGCATCCGTGCCATGCCCGCCTCGACGAGCTGCGAGGCGAACCGCTCGACGAACCGGGAGACGACCTCCGCGTCGGCCCTCGCCTCGGCCTCCGCTTCGGGCCTTGCCCCGGCCTCCGCGTCAGCCTTCGTCCCGACCTCCGCGTCAGCCTTCGTCCCGACCTCCGCGTCAGCCTTCGTCCCAGCCTCCGCGTCAGCCTTCGTCCCGACCTCCGCGTCAGCCTTCGTCCCGACCTCCGCGTCAGCCTTCGTCCCGGCCTCCGCGTCAGCCTTCGTCCCGGCCTCCGCGTCAGCCTCTGTCCTGGCCTCCGCGTCGGCGCTCCCGTCGCTCCGCGTCCGTTCCCGCCCGCGCGCGGCGTCCTCGCTCGTCATCTGCCGATCATCTCCCCTGGTCACACCGGCCCGCCGCCAGCACCACGAGTTTATACGTTTCCTTAACTTCACAAGTTTGTGAAACTCCCGTACTTTCAGAATCATGACCAAGGCAATCACCGTCTCGGGACTCCACAAGTCGTTCGGCAGGACACACGCCCTGGACGGTCTCGACCTGGCGGTCGAGACCGGCGAGGTGCACGGCTTCCTCGGGCCCAACGGCTCCGGGAAGTCCACGACCATCCGCGTCCTGCTGGGCCTGCTCCGCGCCGACTCCGGAGCCGCCCAGCTGCTCGGCCGCGATCCCTGGCGCGACGCCGTGGACCTGCACCGCCGCGTCGCGTACGTCCCCGGCGACGTCACCCTGTGGCGCAACCTCTCCGGGGGCGAGGTCATCGATCTGTACGGGAAGCTGCGGGGCGGGCTCGACCGGGCCCGGCGCGACGACCTCGTCGAGCGGTTCGAACTCGACCCCACGAAGAAGGGCCGTACGTACTCCAAGGGCAACCGCCAGAAGGTCGCCCTCGTCGCCGCCTTCGCTTCCGACGTCGACCTGCTGATCCTCGACGAGCCGACCTCCGGGCTCGACCCGCTCATGGAGGGCGTCTTCCAGCGCTGCGTCGCCGAGGAACGCGCGCGGGGGCGGACCGTCCTGCTCTCCTCGCACATCCTCAGCGAGGTCGAGACGCTCTGCGACCGCGTCAGCATCATCAGGAAGGGACAGACCGTCGAGAGCGGTTCCCTCGCCGAACTGCGCCATCTGACGCGGACCAGCGTCCACGCCGAACTCGCGGGGCCGCCCGACGGCCTGGCGGACCTGCCGGGCGTCCACCAGCTCGTCCAGCGGGAGACCGAGGGCGGCCGGGGGCACCGGGTGGAGCTGCACGTCGACACGGACAGGCTCGACGCCGTGCTCAAGACGCTCACCGCCTCCGGCATCCGCTCGCTGACCAGCACGCCGCCCACCTTGGAGGAGCTGTTCCTGCGGCACTACCAAGAGGACGCGGCGCACACGGCCGGCACGCAGGAAGAGGCGGTGGCGCGATGACCGCCGTCCTCGGCGCCGCCGCCGCGCCCCGGAGCGGCGGGACGCGGCAACTCGCGGGCACCGGCGCCCTGCTGCGGCTCGCGCTGCGCCGCGACCGGGTCATGACGCCCATCTGGATCGTGGTCGTCGCCGGGCTGGTGCTGGCGATGCCGGGCTCCCTGGAGAGCGTCTACGCCACGGCCGCCGAGCGCGCCGACGCCATGGAGTCGATGAACGCCAACTCCTCGATGCGGGCGATGTACGGGCCCGTGTACGGCGACTCCCTCGGCGCCCTCACGGCCTGGCGCATCGGCTGCTTCGCGGGCATCCTCGCCGCCGTCATGAGCCTCGTCATCGTCGTACGGCACACCCGTGAAGAGGAGGAGACGGGGCGCCAGGAGATGCTCTCCGCGTCCATGGTGGGACGGCGGGCGCCGCTCACCGCGGCCCTGCTCGCCGCGTTCGTCGCCAATGCCGGGGCCGGGCTGCTCATCGCCGTCGGCCTGGCCGGGCGGGGCGCGGCCGGGGCGCTCGCGCTCGGTCTCGGCGTCGCGGGCACCGGCATGGTCTTCGCGGGCGTGGCGGCCGTCGCCGCGCAGCTCACGGAGAGCGCGCGGCTCGCCAAGGGGCTGACGGCGGCGGTCCTCGGCACGGCCTATGTCCTGCGGGCCGCCGGTGATTCGGGAGACACGGGGGACACGGCCGGTTCGTCCGCCGCGACCTGGCTCTCGCCGCTCGGCTGGCAGCAGAACCTGCGGGCCTTCACGGGCGAGCGCTGGTGGGTGCTCGCGCTCGTCGGCGCCGTGATCGTGGCGCAGGGGCTGGCCGCGTACGAACTGGCGGGGCGCCGCGACGTCGGGATGAGTTTCTTGCCGACGCGGCCCGGTCCCGCGCGGGGCCGTCTCGCCACGGCCGGCGCGCTCGCCCTGCGGCTCCAGCGGGGCAGTGTGGCCGGCTGGACGGCGGGCTTCCTGCTCGCCGGGCTGGTCTTCGGGCAGATGGCGTCCGGCGCGGCCGACATCGTCGGCGACAACGAGAACACCCGCGACATCTTCGAGCGGATGGGCGGTCAGTCCGGCCTGACGGACGCCTTCCTCGCCACACTGACCGGCCTCTTCGGCATGGTCGCCGGGCTGTACGTGGTGGCGTCCGTGCTGCGGCTGCACGGCGAGGAGACCTCGCAGCGCGCCGAGCCGGTCCTCGCGGGCGCGGTGGGACGGCTGCGGTGGGCGGCCGGTCACCTGGTGATCGCCTTCGGCGGGACGGTGCTCCTGATGGCGGTCTGCGGCCTCGGCATGGCCGTCGGCCACGGCGAGGACATGGGCGCCGTGCTGGGCGCGTGCCTGGCGCAGCTGCCCGCGATCTGGGTCCTCGGCGGCCTCGCGGTGCTGCTCGTGGGGGCGTACCCGAAGGCGGCGGCGGCTTCCTGGGCCGTGGTCGGGACCTGCCTCGCGATCGGCTGGATCGGCCCGGCACTCGACCTGCCCCAGGCGGTCATGGACCTCTCCCCCTTCGGCCACCTCCCGAAGCTGCCGGGCACCGCGATGTCCTGGCCCCCATTGCTCACGCTCACGCTGCTGGCGGCGGTACTGACTGCCGGGGGCCTGGCGGGTCTGCGCCGCAGGGACATGATCACCTGAGCGGCGGCAAGACCGCCCCGTAAGGGGCGCGGGGAACTGCGCGACCAGCCACGACGCACCCGCACTGCTCCGCAAGGCCCGCAGACCAAGCCTGCGAATCAGCGCGAGGGCGCCAGTACCCGCGGGGCGGCAAGACCGCCCCGTAAGGGGCGCGGGGAACTGCGCGACCAGCCACGACGCACCCGCGGCTCACACCGCCACACGCAGCTCCCGGAAGCCCCGGATCACGAAGCCCGGCGCCCGCCGCGGCTCCCCCGCGAGCCGCAGCGCCGGCGCCCACCGCAGCAACGCCCTCATGGACGCGGCCAGTTCGACGCGGGCCAGCGGCGCACCGACGCAGTAGTGGATGCCCGCGCTGAAGGAGATGTGAGGGTTGTCGCGCCGGGCGAGGTCCAGCTCGCCGGGGCGGGCGAACACCGCCGGGTCATGGTTGGCGGAGCCGAACAACAGGGCCAGTTCGGAGCCGCGCGGAATCACCGTGCCGCCGATCTCGATGTCGTCGAGGACCCACCGTTCGAAGAGCTGGAGCGGCGTGTCGTAGCGCAGCAGCTCCTCCACGGCCGTGGGAACCAGCCGGTCCGGATCAGCGCGCAGGGCGGCCAGCTGATCCGGGTGGCGCAGCAGCGCGTACCAGCCGTTCACCGTGGCGTTCACGGTCGCCTCGTGCCCCGCGTTCAGGAGCAGCACGCAGGTGGAGATCATCTCCTGCTCGCTGAGCGACTGCCCGTCCTCGTAGGCGGCGATCAGGCCCGAGACGAGGTCGCCCCCCGGCTTCGCCCGCCGGGCGGCGATCAACTCCCGTAGATAGGCGGAGAATTCGAGCGAGGCGGTGACCGCTCGGGCCGCCGTCTCCTCGGACGGCTTCAGCTCGTACATCCCGCAGATCGCCGCCGACCAGGGCCGCAGCAGCGGCCGGTCGCTCTCCGGGATGCCCAGCATCTGGGCGATCACCGCCACCGGCAGCGGTTCGGCGACGCGCGCCGCGAGGTCCCCGCCTCCGTCCGCCACCAGGCCCCGCACCAGGCCGTCCGCCAACTCCTCCACGTAAGGGCGCAGTTCCTCGACCGTACGCGGCGTGAAGGCTTTGGCGACGAGGCGGCGGATGCGGGTGTGCGTGGGCGCCTCCAGGTCGAGCATGCCGTTGTCGTTGAGTACGTGGAACGGCTCGTGCTCGGGTGGCGGGGCCGGGCGGCCGAACTCCTCGTGGGTGAAGCGGTGGAGGTAGGTGCGGCCGAGGCGGCGGTCGCGCAGCAGGGCGCGGACGTCCGCGTGGTGCGGAATCAGCCACTGGTCGGTGGGCGCGTTGTAGTGGGCGCGGCCCGTTGCGCGGAGTCGGGCGTACGCGGGGTAGGGGTTGGCCACGAACTCTGGTGCGGCGGGGGTGAAGATCGCGGAGGGGGCGAAGGGTGCGGGCGTCATGACGGGACGCTATGGGCTCCGCGGGGGTCGCGGATAGCCTGCGGGTGTGTGGGGGCCGGTCGCGCAGTTCCCCGCGCCCCTTACGGGGCTCCGCGGGGGTCGCGGACAGCCTGCGGGTGTGTGGGGGCCGGTCGCGCAGTTCCCCGCGCCCCTTACGGGGCTCCGTGGCGGGGCACGGCCCTCATCCCGGCGTCACCAGTCTCGCCTCGTACGCGAAGACCGCCGCCTGCGTGCGGTCGCGCAGACCGAGCTTCACCAGGACCCGGCTCACGTGCGTCTTGATCGTGGACTCGGCGACCACCAGGTGGGAGGCGATCTCCGCGTTCGACAGGCCCTGCGCGATGAGCACCAGGACCTCCGTCTCGCGCTCGGTCAGCTCGCCGTACTGCTGCGCCTGGACCGCCGCCGAGAGTCGCGGTGTCTCCGCCATCCGGGAGAACTCGGTGATCAGGCGGCGCGTCACGGTCGGCGCGAGGAGCGCCTCCCCCGAGGCCACCACCCGTACACCGTCCGCCAGCTGGCGGGCCGAGGCGTCCTTGAGGAGGAAACCGGAGGCGCCCGCGCGCAGCGCCTGGTACACGTACTCGTCGAGGTCGAAGGTGGTCAGGACGAGCACCTTCGACACACCGTCGGACGCGACGATCTCGCGGGTCGCCTCGATGCCGTTCATCTCGGGCATGCGGATGTCCATCAGGACCACGTCGGGGGCGAGTTCGCGCACCCGCTCGACGGCCTGCCGGCCGTTGACCGCCTCGCCGACGACCTCGATGTCGGGCATGGCGTTGAGGAGGACGGAGAATCCCTCGCGGACCATCATTTGGTCGTCGGCGATGAGGACGCGGATGGTCATGCGCGCCCCTCCCCCGCCTGCACCGAGTGGTCGGTCCGGTCGGCCGGCGGCACCGGCAGGAAGACGGTGACCTCGTAGCCGCCCTCGGGGGTCGGCTCCGCCGTCATCTCGCCGTTCAGCATGGTGACGCGCTCCCGCATGCCGGTGATGCCGTGGCCCGCGCCCGGGGAGGCCTTGACGAGGCCGGTGGCGGGGCCGTTGACGATGCGCAGGCCGAGGCCGCCGAGGACGTAGCCGACCTCGACGCGGGCCGGGGCACCGGGCGCGTGGCGCAGGGCGTTGCTGAGCGCCTCCTGCACGATGCGGTACGCCGACAGCTCGACGCCCTGCGGCAGCTCGCGGACGGCGCCGGTGATCGCCTTGTCGACGGTCAGGCCCGCGTCACGGACGTTGTCCAGGAGCCGGTCGAGGTCGGCGAGGGTGGGCTGCGGGGCGTCCGGTGCCTCGTAGTCCTCGGCCCGTACGACACCGAGGACGCGGCGCAGCTCGGTGAGCGCCGACACCGCGTTCTCACGGATCGTGACGAACGCCTGCTCCAGCTCGGGCGGCGGGTTCTCCACGCGGTAGGGCGCGGCCTCCGCCTGGATGGCGACCACGGACATGTGGTGGGCGACCACGTCGTGCAGTTCGCGGGCGATGGTGGTGCGCTCCTCCAGGAGCGTGCGCTTGTCGCGTTCGATGGCGGTGACGGTGCGCTGCACGGTGACCTCGCGCTGCGCCTCGCGGCGCACGTGCGCCATCGTGGTGGCGAGCAGCCCGAGCGCCGAGAAGAACAGCAGCGCCGGGGCGTCGGATCCGGAGCCGTAGGGATCGTCGTTGACGAACCCCTCGGCGACCACGGAGTACGCCGCCGTCATGAGCCACATCCACAGGCCGGTGCGCGGGCGGGTGCGGGCGGCGACCACGACGATCACCACGATGTGCCCGAAGAAGGCGGCGGGGGTCCAGGGCCAGCCGTCCCAGACGCCCCCGGACGCCGCCGTGAGCGGCGTCGACGCCAGCGACACCCAGAACGCGCCGACCGGCCTGACCAGTGTCATCAGCACGGCCGCGGCCGGGACGAGACCCGTGAGGAAGTACACGGCCTCGTTGCCCCCGATGCCCACCTGATAGGCGATGAACACGGTGATCAGGGCCGCGGCCACCACCAGGGCGTGCCGGGCCCAGACGGCGTACCCGCGTATCGCCCGCGGGAGGAGGCGGGCCGTCCGCCCGCCCGTCGTCCTGGGAGGCAGCAGCCGGTAGGCGAAGGCATCGCGGAACAGCGCTTCGCGCAGGCCGCCGAGGACCTCCCGCACGAGGTGGAACTCGGGGCTCTTGCGGCCTCTGGCCTTGAGCTGCTCAGTCGTATCGGTCACGCATACGACGGTACGGGGGCGCGGCGGCCGGGTCGTCCGCAGCGAGAGGGGTTCCGGCATGTCCGTCGCAGGTACTACTCGGCGTCCCGGAACCCTCCCTCGGCGGCCGTGGCCAGACCCCGGGCCCTTGACACGCCGAACACCCGCAGCCCGCTACGGCCGCCGGCCCGTGCGCCGCCTCAGAACGCCAGCTGTGCGATCTCCTCCGCCACCACCGCGCACGCGTCCGCCGCCGGGTCGATGAGCGGGAAATGGCCCACGGCCTCAAGGAGCGTGAGGCCCACGACCTCGCCCGCCTTCGCCGCCGCGTCCGCGTACGCCTCGGCCACCGGCTGTGGCACCACGATGTCCTCGCGGCCCTGTACGACGGTCGTGGCGATGCCCGTCGGAAGCAGCGCGGCCGGGTCGGCGTAGGGCAGGCGCTCCTTGAACCTGCCCTCGCCGCCGAGCAGCTGGGCGGACGCGCCGCCGCAGACCTCCAGTGCCTCGGCGACCTTGAGGTCCGCGATCGGCGCGAGCGCGACGACACCCCGCAGCGGCGCCGGGCGTTCGGTGCGCCACGGCGCGTCGGCGGGCAGCAGGTGCCGCGCCGCCGCCCACAGCGCGAGGTGGCCGCCCGCGGAGTGCCCGGTGACCACCGTGCGGCGCACATCGGCCGCCGGCAGGGCCTTGCGTACCAGCGCGGGAAGCGCGTCGAACGCGGCGGCCACGTCGTCGAAGGTCTCCGGCCAGCGCCCGGCGACGGGACCCTTGCCGCCCTGCGCGGGGATGGAGCTGCCGCGCCGGTACTCGACGTTGGCGACGGCGAAGCCCCGGCGTGCGAGGAAGTCGGCGAACGGCGTGACGTGCCGCCGGTCGTACGGCGCGCGCCAGGCGCCGCCGTGCAGGACGACGACGAGCGGCGCGGGACGGGCCGTGTCACCCCGGGGCGCGTAGAAGTCGACGACCTGGTCGGGGTGCGTGCCGTACGCGGCGGTGGCGTCCGGCTCCACGGCGGGATGCGAGAAGGCGGCTTCGGCCTCGGCGGCATCGCGGGCCACGGCGGCGTCGTCCGGCATGCGGCAACCTCTCAACGGCAGTGCGGCTGGCGGGCAGGCCCCGCTCCGCGCGGCGCACGGAACGGGACCAAGATCCGCCGGACGCTACCAGCCCGGCGTACGCACGGGAATCACCCGCCGCGCGGGCCTCACGGCTCCAGGATCTCCGCGAGGACCCGCGCCGCCCGCTCGGCGTCGACGAAGGACACGTACAGCGGGGTGAATCCGAAGCGCAGCACGTCCGGCGCGCGGAAGTCGCCGACCACGCCACGCTCGATCAGCCGCTTCATGACGTCACCCGCACCCTCACAGCGCAGCGCGACTTGGCTGCCGCGCTCGGCGTGGGCTGCCGGGGTCAGCGACTCCACCAGCCCCTGCGGTACGTACGCCTCGACGCACCGCAGGAAGAAGTCCGTCAGGGCGAGGGACTTGGCCCGCACCGCGTCCACGGACACGCCGTCCCAGACGTCGAGCGCCGCTTCGAGGGCGAGCATGGAGAGGATGTCGGGCGTGCCGACGCGCCCGCGCAGCGCACCCTCGGCCGCCTCGAACTCGGGCCGCATCCCGAAGGGCTCGGCGTGCGAGTTCCAGCCGGGCAGTGGCGAGTCGAAGCGGTCCTGGAGCTCCTCGCGCACATAGATGTACGCGGGCGAACCCGGGCCGCCGTTCAGGTACTTGTATGTGCAGCCCACCGCGAGGTCGACGCCGTGCTCGTCCAGGCCGACGGGCAGGGCGCCCGCCGTGTGGCACAGGTCCCAGACGGCGAGGGCGCCCGCCGCGTGCACGGCGGCCGTCAGACCGGGCAGGTCGTGCAGGCGGCCGGTGCGGTAGTCGGCGTGGTTGAGCAGCACGGCGGCGGTGCGGGGGCTCAGCGCCGCGGGCACCTCGGCCGGGGTGAGCGGGGTCAGCCTGCAGCCGGTGAGCCGGGCGGCGGACCGCGCGATGTAGCCGTCGGTGGGGAAGGTCGTGGCGTCGACGATGATCTCGTCACGGCCGGCGTCCGCCTCGCCCCCGCCGCCGTCACCGCGGGCGAGCCGCACGGCCGCCACCAGCGCCTTGAAGACGTTCACGCTGGTGGAGTCGCCGACCACGATCTGGCCGGGGGCGGCGCCGACCAGCGGCGCGATGCGGTCGCCGATCCGCTCGGGCGCGGTCCACCAGCCGCTCTCGTCCCAGGAGCGGATGCGCAGCCGGCCCCACTGGCGGGTGATGACGTCCGCGACGCGGTCCGGCACATGGGCGGGCAGGGCGCCCAGGGAGTTGCCGTCGAGGTAGACGGTGTCATCGAGGACGAACTCGCGCCGCTTGAGCGCGAGTTCGTCCTCGGCGTCCAGGGCCTTGGCCCGGACATGCAGGTCAGACATGGCTCCTCGCCGTCCACAGCTCGGGGAACACGTTCTTCTGCGCCCGCTTCTCCAGCCAGGCCACGCCGGCCGAGCCGCCGGTGCCCGTCTTGGAGCCCATCGCGCGGCGGGTGGCGACCAGGTGGTCGTTGCGCCATCGCCACACCAGCTCGGCGACGTCCGTCAGCGTCTCGCCGAGGCGGGCGAGGTCGCCGCTCTCGTCGCCGGAGTAGAGCTCGGTCCAGACGGCCTCGACCTCGGGCGACGGCTCGTACTTCTTGGAGAGGTCGCGCTCCAGGACGGCGGCCGGGATCGCGTACCCCCGGCGGTGGAGGAGCCGGAGCACCTCGTCGTACAGGCTCGGCTCGTGCAGCGCCTTCTCCAGCTCCGCGTGGACGCGCGGCGCGCCCCGGTGCGGCACCAGCATGGACGCCGACTTGTCGCCGAGCAGGAACTCCAGGCGGCGGTACATCGCGGACTGGAATCCGGAGCCCTCGCCGAGCGAACCGCGGTAGGAGTTGAACTGCGCGGGCGTCAGTCCCGCCAGCGGCTTCCAGGAGTGGTTCAGGGCCTCCAGCTCGCGGATGCTGCGCTTGAGCGCGGCCACCGCGACGGGTATGTCGTCGCGGCGCAGGGCCTTCGCCGCGGTCTCCCACTCGTGGACGATCACGGTGAACCACAGCTCCATGACCTGGGTGGTGACCAGGAAGACCATCTCGCCGGGGTCGTTCGAGCGAAGGTGCTGGAGGTGGGTGAGGACGTCCGCCTGGACGTAGTCCTCGTACGGGGTGGTGCCCGCGAAGTCGAGGTTCGGGGCCTCGGCCTCGTTCGCGGCCTCGGGCGTCTGCGCTGAGGCCTGCGCCTCGGTGGGCGTCTCAGGTGCCTCTGGGGACATCGCTGTCTCCTCGTACGTACTCCGGGTAGCGGTCCGCCCCTGCCGTTACCGGCACGGGGGCCCCGGTCCCCACCGGAATCCTCCGCAACTTTCCGGGAAACGGCAAGGCGCCAACGCTCGGTCAACAAGGCCTAAGGTTGGACACTGCTGTCACCCTTGTACGCGGCGACGCTCCCGGCAGGCCCGCAGGTGCGCGGCGTTCCCGCACCCGCGCACCGAGTGCCAGACGCCGCTGTTGTTGCGGGAGCGGTCGTAGAACGCGGTGCGGCAGGACGCGTTCCGGCAGATCTTCAGGCGGCGCCAGACCCCCGAGGCCTGCGCGAGCAGCGCCTCGGCGAGCACGGCGGACGCCAGCCAGCGGGCACCCGCGCCCTCCGGCTCCACGGTCAGCGTGCCGTCACCGGCGAGCCCGACGACCACCGGGGCGGAGGTGAAGCGCACCGCTCCACCGCCCTGGTCGCCCGCGGCGAGCGCGCGCCGCACCTGGTCCCGCAGGCAGCGCAGCCTCGGCAGGTCCTCGTCCGCCAGTACGAGGTGCACGTCGGGCCGCCCCGTCTCACGGGCCCAGCCGCGCACGGCTCCGTCGGCCCACTCCTGGGCGGCGCGCAGCGCACCGTCGCCCAGGAGGTCGGGCAGGCCGGCGGGGCCGGGGCGGTCCGCGGGCGCGGTGTTCAGGAGCTCCTGGACGAGGGCGAGGCCGCCGGGCGCGGGGCTCAGGCAGTGGCGCTCGGTCGCTGGCCAGTTCATGCCTCTCAAGGTACCCGCCCTCAGGACGACAACAGCAAAAGCCTTACAGTGCTGTCAGTATCGCGAGGTGCCCTGCGTACCGAGTGACCGACGAGAGCCCAGGAGGGCGACATGGAAGCCACGGAAGCGACACCGGAAGCCGCACAGCCGAACGGATCGGACGCCGCACGAGCCGCCCGCGTCCTCGGCCGCCCCTTCGACATCAACGGCCTCACCCTGCGCAACCGCATCGCCATGGCCCCCATGACCCGCGAGTTCTCGCCCGACGGCGTGCCGGGCGCGGACGTCGCGGAGTACTACGCCCGCCGCGCGGCGGGCGGCGTCGGCCTGATCGTCACCGAGGGCACGTACGTCGACCACGCCTCGGCCGGCAGCAGCCACCGCGTCCCGCACTTCTACGGCGAGGCCGCGCTCGCGGGCTGGCAGCGCGTCGCCGAGGCCGTGCACGCGGCGGGCGGCGCGATCGTCCCGCAGCTGTGGCACGTGGGCGCGACCCGCGACGAGGGCCAGGGTCCGGTCCCCTCCGCACCCCCGGCGGGCCCCTCCGGCCTCGGCCTGGACGGCGCCGCCAAGGGCCACGCGATGACGGGCGCCGACATCGACGCGGTCATCGGCGCCTTCGCCGACAGCGCGGCCGCCGCCGAGCGGATCGGCTTCGACGGCGTCGAACTCCACGGCGCCCACGGCTACTTGATCGACCAGTTCCTCTGGGGCACCACCAACCGCCGCACCGACGGCTACGGCGGCGACCTGGCCTCGCGCACCCGCTTCGCCCGCGAGATCGTCGAGGCGGTGCGCGCGGCGGTCTCGCCGGGCTTCCCCGTGATCTTCCGGCTCTCCCAGTGGAAGGCGAACGCCTTCGACGCGAAGCTCGCGGCCGACCCGGCCGGACTGGAGTCCCTCCTCGCGCCGCTGGCGGCGGCCGGCGTCGACGCCTTCCACGCCTCCACGCGCCGCTACTGGCTCCCCGAGTTCGAGGGCAGCGACCTGAACCTCGCGGGCTGGGCCAAGAAGCTCACCGGCAAGGCCACGCTGTCCGTCGGCTCGGTCGGCCTCGACAAGGAGTTCGTGGGCCCGCAGGGCTGGGCGAAGGAGACCGCCTCCACCGGCATCGGCCTGCTCCTCGACCGCATGGAGCGGGACGAGTTCGACGTGATCGCGGTGGGGCGGGCGCTGATCGCTGACGCTCAGTGGGCGGACAAGGCGGTGACGGGCCGCCTGGCGGAGGCGGAGCCGTTCGACGCGAAGCTGCTGGGATCCCTGCGCTGATTCCTCGAGCGCGGGCCCGCCGTGGCTGGTCGCGCAGTTCCCCGCGCCCCCGAAAACACCGGGCACCGGAGTTCCAGCCCGCCCAGCATTAGCTGCTGGGATCCTTGCGCTGATTCCACGGGTGCGGGCCCGCCGTGGCTGGTCGCGCAGTTCCCCGCGCCCCTGAAAGCACCCGGCACCGGAAGTTCCAGCCCGCCGTGGCTGGTCGCGCAGTTCCCCGCGCCCCTGAAAGCACCCGGCACCGGAAGTTCCAGCCCGTCCGGCGTTTGAGGACGAGGCCGTTCAGGCCGACAAGGGGGGGTCCGGGGGCAGCGCCCCCGTGACAGCACCCCGGACCCCGCTCACGTCAGCCGAGCGTCTTCGCCGCCGTCTCCGACGAATCCCGCAGGAAGCCCGCGCAGCGCTCGTACTCCTCCTGCTCACCGATCACCTGCGCCGCCCGCGCGAGGGCGTGCAGCGCGCGCAGGAAGCCGCGGTTCGGCTCGTGCTCCCACGGCACCGGGCCGTGGCCCTTCCAGCCGCTGCGGCGCAGGGCGTCCAGGCCGCGGTGGTAGCCGGTACGGGCGTACGCGTACGACTCGACGACGCTGCCGCGCTCGAACGCCTCGTCGGCGAGCTGCGCCCAGGCGAGCGAGGACGTGGGGTACTTGGCGGCGACGTCGGCGGGCGCCGTGCCGTTCGCCAGCAGCTCGCGCGGCTCCGGGTCGTCGGGCAGGTGGGTCGGGGGCGGTCCCCCGAGCAGATCCTTGTGAATGGCCATGGGCCAAGTCTGCGCCATACGCGTACGGGCCCGGCACCCAGGGAAGGGTGCCGGGCCCGTATCGGTACGGACGCCTGCCGGACTACTTCAGCTTCGTACCGGTGGAGCGCAGGTTCGCGCACGCCTCGGTGACACGCGCGGCCATGCCCGCCTCGGCCAGCTTGCCCCAGGTGCGCGGGTCGTACGTCTTCTTCGAGCCGACCTCGCCGTCGACCTTCAGGACACCGTCGTAGTTGCGGAACATGTGGTCCGCGACGGGACGCGTGAAGGCGTACTGGGTGTCGGTGTCGAGGTTCATCTTCACGACGCCGTTCTCCAGCGCGGTGGCGATCTCCTCGGCGGTGGAGCCGGAGCCGCCGTGGAAGACGAAGTCGAACGGGGACTGCTTGCCGTACTTGGCGCCGACGCCCTCCTGGAGGTCCTTGAGGAGCTCGGGACGCAGGACGACGTTGCCCGGCTTGTAGACGCCGTGGACGTTGCCGAAGGACGCGGCCAGGAGGTAGCGGCCCTTGTCGCCGAGGCCGAGCGCCTCGGCGGTGCGCAGCGCGTCGTCGACGGTGGTGTACAGCTCGTCGTTGATCTCGTGGCTGACGCCGTCCTCCTCGCCGCCGGTCGGGGTGATCTCGACCTCAAGGATGATCTTGGCGGCGGCGGCCTTCGCGAGCAGCTCCTGGCCGATGGCCAGGTTGTCGGCGAGGGTCTCGGCGGAGCCGTCCCACATGTGCGACTGGAACAGCGGGTTCCGGCCGGCCTTGACGCGCTCGGCGGAGACGTCGAGCAACGGGCGGACATAGCCGTCCAGCTTGTCCTTGGGGCAGTGGTCGGTGTGCAGCGCGACCGTGACGTCGTACTTCTCGGCGACGATGTGCGCGAACTCGGCGAGCGCGACCGCGCCGGTCACCATGTCCTTGCTGTACTGGCCGCCCAGGAACTCCGCGCCACCGGTGGAGATCTGGATGATGCCGTCGCTCTCGGCCTCCGCGAAACCGCGCAGCGCGGCGTGCAGGGTCTGCGAGGAGGTCACGTTGATGGCCGGGTAGGCGAACTTGCCTGCCTTCGCCCGGTCGAGCATCTCGTTGTAGACCTCGGGAGTTGCGATGGGCATGTGTCCGCTCCTTGTGATGTGCGGGTGGGGTGCTGTGCTGCTTGACCCTGACCTGGGGGCGACGACATCGTCGCCCCCATCTTTCCAGACTCGGCCGCCGGTACGGGCCCCGCCGTCAGTCCAGGCCGAGGTCGTCCTTGGAGTACGCGAAGAGGTACGGCACGCCCGCGCCCTCGGTGATCTTCTCGCCCGCCCCGGTGGCCCGGTCCACGATGGTGGCGACGCCGACGACCTCGGCACCGGCCTCGCGCACGGCCTCCACGGCGGTCAGCGGCGAGCCGCCGGTGGTGGAGGTGTCCTCGACGACGAGTACGCGGCGCCCCTTGATGTCCGGGCCCTCCACGCGGCGCTGCATGCCGTGCGCCTTGGCGGCCTTGCGGACCACGAAGGCGTCCAGGCGCCTGCCGCGCGCGGCGGAGGCGTGCAGCATCGCGCCGGCGACGGGGTCGGCGCCCATGGTCAGGCCGCCCACCGCGTCGAAGTCGAGGTCGGCGGTGAGGTCGAGCAGCACCTGGCCGACCAGGGGGGCGGCCTCGCCGTCGAGGGTGATGCGGCGCAGGTCGATGTAGTAATCGGCCTCGAGACCCGAGGAGAGGGTCACCTTGCCGTGCACCACGGCCTTGTCCTTGATCTGCTGGAGCAGCGCGCCACGTACGTCGTCAGTCATGCCGCTCAGCTTAAAGCCGCGTCCAGGTCCAGGTCGTCGCCGTCTCCAGCGGCTCGATGGGGGTGACCAGGCGCGGCGCGGTGTTGAGGCCGTTGGGCGGCCCGGTCTGCGGCTCCACGCACACGGCCGCCTCCTGCTCGTCGTAGACGACGACCCACTGCTCGCGGCTCGTGACGTTCACCGCGAGCCGCCCGGGCCAGGCCAGCGTGACGTCGACGCCCTCGGGCATGCCGAAGCAGTCGTCCCAGGGGCCGGGCTTCGGGTCGATACGGCGGCCGGTGGGCAGGTGGTCCTCGCCGCGCTCCTCCTGCCAGGCCGGGGTGAAGTCGACCCGTACGGGGTCGCCGCCGCCGTCCAGGGAGCGGTTGAACCACGGGTGCCAGCCCGCCTGCGCCGGGAAGGAGTCGCCGTACGTCTCGATGCCGAGGCGCAGCGTCAACGCGTCCTCGGTGAGTTCCACGATCTGGGTGACGCGCCCCGGGTAGGGCCAGGGGTCGGTGAGGTCGTACGTGAAGACGGCCTCCGTCCGCGAGGAGCGCGCCGTGCGCCATGCGGCGTCGCGGGCGAAGCCGTGGATGGCGTGCGGCGGGGAGTTCAGCGGCATCTGGTGGACGCTCGCGCCGTCGCGGAACCGGCCGTTCTCGATCCGGCCGCACCACGGGGCCATGGGGAAGGCGCCGTACCGCTCCCCTTGGCGCAGCAGCTCGACGCCGCCGATGCGCAGACTTCCGATACGGCAGCCGTTGCCCGGCCGCACGGTCACTTCCGCGTCGCCCGCGGTCAGAATCACGTCTTCGGTACTCATCCGGCCGACCCTACGGCGTACGCGGTCACCGGCGGCGGCGCAGGGCCCTGCCGACCACGATCGCCGAGGCGAGCGCGAGGGCCGCGGCGGGCGCGGCCCAGCGGAGCGTGGCGCTGGTCGACAGCGTCTCGGGGGCGGGCGCGGGGGCGTACCGGCCGCGCGGCGGGGCGTGGTCGACCTCCTCGGCGCTGCGGCCGATCATCGTGCGGCGGGCGTGGGCGGCCTCGGCGGGCGGCACGTCGAGGTCGCTGACGTCGTCGATGCCGTCGATGCCGTCGATGCCGCGCAGCTCCTCGTCGTCCTCGACGTTGACGGCGTCGTCGACCTCGATGCCGTCGAGGTCGTCGTCATCGTCATCAGCCTCGTCGATGTCGGCGAGGTCGGCGAGGTCGGCGCTCAGCGGGTCGAGCGACGGCGGCGGCACCTCGGTCTCGAAGACGGTGGGCGCCCCGGCCGGGCCGGAGTCCGCGGGCGCCGCCTCCGCGAGCCCCTCGGCGAACCGTTCTAGAAGTCTGCGCACAGCGGATTCCACAGCCTGTGGAGAACTTTCCGTGATCCGCCCCTCGGCGGCGGCCGTCCCGCCGAACACCACCGTGGTGCCCCCGGCGGCCGGCACGAGCCGCACGGTCAGCGCGAGCTTCACGGAACCGGAGCCGCGCACCTCCGCGCCCTCGCCCTCGATCACGTACGTCCCGTCGGCGCGACCCTCGGCCCGCGCCGCGCACCGGTAGGTGACGGTGTGCCCGCCCGCGCGCACCTTCAGACGCCCGGAGAGCGGCTCGGCCGCCTCCTCCGCGTCGCGCTGAAGCCCGGGGACCGCCCCGGCCACCCGCTCGGGGTCCGCAAGGACCTGCCGGAGACGCTCTGCCGAAACCGGAACGAACACCTCATGCTCCATGGCAGTCGAGCCTACCCACGCACACGCGTCCATGTACGCCGGTTCGGCTGAGCGTGTACATCAGTTCGCGTAACGCGGACGCACCAGCGTCGACGCCGGGAGCCCCGCCACCCTGGTCGGGCCGGCCGAGCGCACCCCGGCACGCACCAGGGGGGACCCGGCGGCCTCTCGCAGCGCGGCCCGCCCACGAGAGGCCAGCACGAACCCCCAGTCGCGTGCCCCCCGCGCCCGCTCCGACGTGCGGTCGGGCCCGGCGGCGAACCCGGACCGCCGGCCGCCCACGCGGTACGGCACCGTCCGCAGCCCCGCCGCCCGCACCGACGCCTCCACCGTCCAGAAGGTCCTCGGCCGGGTCGAGACGGGCCCGGCGTGCACGGTGAGGCGGCCGCCGGGGGCGAGGACGCGCGTGGCGAGGCCGTAGAACTCCAGGGAGTACAGCTTCGTGCCGGCGGTGATGCCCGGGTCCGGCAGATCGGAGAGCACCACGTCGTACGTCCCGCGCGCGGAGCGCAGCCAGCGGAACGCCTCGCCGTGGACCACCCGCAGCCGGGGGTCGCGGTAGGCGTGGCCGTTCAGCTCGCTCAGGGCCGGGTCGTGGCGCGCCAGGTCGACGACGCCCGCGTCCAGCTCGACGATGTCGACGCGGCGCACCCCGCGGTGGCGCAGCACCTCGCGCGCCGCGAGGCCGTCGCCGCCGCCGAGGATGAGCACGCGCGCGTGGGGGCCCCGCATCGCCGGTTCGACGAGCGCCTCGTGGTAGCGGCGCTCGTCGCGTCCGCTGACGCGCAGCCGTCCGTCCAGGAAGAGGTCGAGGGAGCGTCGCCTGCCGCCGGTGAGGACGACCTCCTGCACGTCGGTCCGGACGGCGACCCGCGCGTCCGCGCCGTACACCGCACGCCGCGCGGCCCGCTCGAAGTCGTCGACGAGCACGGCGGCGGAGGCGAGCACGGCAAGGACGAGGACGTTCGCGGTGAGCACCGCCCAGCGGCCGCGCACGCTCAGGCCGCGCCCGAAGAGGCCGAGGACGAGCGCGCAGCCCGCGACCGCGTTGACCGCGCCGGTGAACAGGGCGCCCGTGAGCTGTCCGAACGCCGGGAGCAGCAGGAAAGGGAAGGCGAGCCCGCCGACCAGCGCGCCCACGTAGTCGGCGGCGAACACGTCGGCGACGGCGCCGCCCGCGTCCTGGCGCCGGATGCGCTGGATGAGCACCACGAGGAGCGGCACCTCGGCGCCGATGAGGACACCGATGGCCAGGGAGAACGCGGCGAGGAGGTAGCGCGAGCCGCCCGCCCACGCTCCGCCGTGGTCACCCGTCCAGGCGAAGGCCGCGTACAACGCCATGGCGCTGCACCCGCCGATCAGCGCGAGCGCCGCCTCGACGAGGCCGAACCACATGGGGGCACGGCGCCGCAGACGCTTGGCGAGCAGCGAGCCGATGCCCATGGCGAAGACCATCACGGAGAGCACGACGGAGGCCTGGGTCACCGAGTCGCCGATCAAGTAGGCGGCCAGGGCGACGAGTTCGAGTTCGTAGACGAGCCCGCAGGCAGCGCAGAGGAACACGCCCAGCAGGACGAGGAACCGTCCCGTCCGGGCGGAGACCGGCAACCGCGCCGACGACTCGAGCATCCGAGAACGCTACGTCACGGACACCGCTACGCGGGCAGTGCGGCCCGTACTCCCACCCTCGACCGCGTGGCGACCAACTGGCCGTCCTGGGGGTACGCGTGCCACGTCCGCCACATCACCGACCCCTCGTGCCGCTGCGCCAGCAAGGCCGTGAAGGCATGCGGGCTGCCGGGGAACACCCCGGCGAGACCGTGCGGGTGCTCGGTGACGAGGGCCAGCAACTCCTGGGCTCGGCCCGCGAATTGACCCCGAGTAAGCGTCTCAACGCGCGCGGCGAACTCGTACTCCCAGTCGCCCACGCGCTTGGACACGCCCAGCGGGAGCGGTGTACTGCTGCCGGGAATGCAGGCCACGGTCTCCGAACAACTGCCCTGCTCCTCCTCCAGGAGTACCTGGTGCGAGGCCCCGAGAAGTCTCAACTGCACTCTGGTCCCGGCCAGTTCCACGTCGAGCGTGGCGAGCGCGGGCAACGGCTCGCGCCCCAGGGCCCAGGCCAGGTCCGCGGCACGCGTGTCGGTGTAGACAGTCTTCAGGGTCGTGAGCATGGGTCGGCTCCGCTAACACGCAGTGAGATGAGGCCGGCGCACCCGGATCGGACACCGGGAGGTCGGAATACCGGCTCGTGCCCACGAGCACATCGTCTACGGGTTTCCATAGTTCGGTGCGCCAAACCCAGAAACCTGAGGGATGTCCGAGGGCGGTACTGACGTTTAAGAGGGAATCATGGTCGACGACAGTGCCACAGCGTTTTTACCCAACTTCATAGGGTTTCCATCCCCCCGGGGGCTGCACAGTTCAACTGTTCAATGCCGCAACCATGCTGGACAACATCAAAGCGCCCGGCGGGAGTTGCTGCCTGCCCCGCCGGGCGCTCTCTGTGGGATCGGTGGACCAGCTGCCCCGTGTCAGCTGCCTCCGCCGCATCCGCCCCCGCCACCACCGCACGAGGAGCTGCCGCCCCCGCACGAGGATCCGCCTCCGCAGGAGTGACCGCCGTGGTGGCCCCCGTCACCACCGCCGCCCACCCACCAACTGCCGCCGCCCGCCGTGCTCGACGCGGTGCCCGAAGCCCACCGCGAGCGGGTGCGGCGCCTGCTTCCCCCGCTTCCCCCGAAGCGAATCGCCGCGACCACGGCGAAGATGAACACCGCACCGAAGATGAAGGCCATGAACACGGCCACCACGCTCCTTCCGTTCCCCCGAAGCGTGGTCCCCCGTGGGCCTCGCCTCTCGTGTGACAGGGGGATGCCCCCGGGCGCGGCGGCCCAAAGCAGAGTTGAGGAAGTCCAGAGGTTCGGCGCAGGATGGCCGCCATGACCTCCACTTCCGGGAGCGGGCGCCCGCTGCTCAACCGCCGCCTCGCCGAGTTCGGTACGACGATTTTCGCCGAGATGTCCGCCCTCGCGGTCACCACGGGCGCGATCAACCTGGGCCAGGGCTTTCCGGACACCGACGGTCCCGAGTCCGTCCGCGAGGCCGCGGTGCGGGCGCTGCGCGACGGGCGCGGCAACCAGTACCCGCCGGGCCCCGGCGTCCCGGAGCTGCGCACGGCCGTCGCCGAACACCAGCTCGGCCGCTACGGCCTCACCTACGACCCCGGCCTCGAGGTCCTCGTGACGGCGGGCGCGACGGAGGCGATCGCGGCGTCCCTGCTCGCCCTCGTCGAACCGGGCGACGAGGTCATCGCACTGGAGCCCTATTACGACTCGTACGCCGCCTCGATCGCGATGGCGGGCGGCTCCCGCGTCCCGGTGACCCTGCGCCCCTCGGACGGCCGCTTCCGCCTGGACCTCGACGAACTGCGCGACGCGGTCACGCCGCGCACGCGGCTGATCCTCCTCAACACCCCGCACAACCCGACCGGCACGGTCCTCACGCGCGCCGAGCTGACGGAGATCGCGCGGCTCGCGGTCGAGCGGGACCTGCTCGTCGTCACCGACGAGGTCTACGAGCACCTCGTCTTCGACGACGCCGAGCACATCCCGCTCGCCTCGTTCCCCGGCATGCGCGAGCGGACGGTCAGCATCGGTTCCGCGGGCAAGACGTTCTCGTTCACCGGCTGGAAGGTCGGCTGGGTTACCTCCACGCCCGAGCTGGTGGCGGCGGTCCGCTCGGCGAAGCAGTACCTCACGTACGTGGCCTCGGGGCCCTTCCAGTACGCGGTCGCGGAGGCCCTCGCCCTGCCGGACTCCTTCTTCGCCGACTTCCGCGCGGACATGCGGGCCAAGCGGGACCTGCTCAGCGACGGCCTGACCGCGGCGGGCTTCGACGTCTACCGCCCGGCCGGCACGTACTTCGTGACGACGGACATCCGCCCCCTGGGCGAGAGCGACGGCTTCGCCTTCTGCCGCGCCCTGCCAAAGCGGGCCGGGGTCGTCGCCATCCCGAACGCGGTCTTCTACGACCACCGCGACGCGGGCGCGCCGTTCGTGCGCTTCGCCTTCTGCAAGCGGGCGTCCGTCCTCGAAGAGGCCGTGGCCCGCCTGAAGTCACTGGCGGGCTGAGAGCCCCGGGCACGGCGAGAGCCCGGCCGGGGTGGTGGTCGCCCCGGCCGGGCTCTCGTGTGCGCAGGGACCCTCAGGCCTCGTCGTCGCCCGGCTTCTCGCCCTCGGCGGAGTCGACGTCGGACTCGAGGCCGAGCTGCTCGACGAGCCAGCGGTCGAACTCGATCGCGGCGCGCACCCAGCTGACCGTCGACGACACGAAGTGCTCAAGGGAGACTCCGGTGCCGATCAGCATCTGGGCCTCGCCGATGAGGCGGACCGTGCCGTCGTCGTGCGTGTGGCTGTAGACCTTCGGCCACAGCGTGCGGCGGTTCCAGTCGTCGATCGACTCCAGAAGCTGCTGCTTCTGCTCGATCTGGTGGGGCCGGTCGTAGAACGTCCGCACCGAGAAGACCTGCTGGTCGTCCTCGCCACGGAACATGAAATACGTGCGGAACTCCTCCCACGGCGCCGCGAGGTCACCCTCGTCGTCGACGACGTGCTTGAGCTCCATCTGATCCAGGAGCTGCTTCACCAGGTCCTGGTCGGGGACGACGGGGCCCGCCGGTCCTGCGCCCTGCTGCGGTTCGGGCTGTCCCCCGAAATTCGGAATCGAGGACGGGTCGATGCTCACCGTGTATTTCCCTTCGTACGGATTCCGCCATCCTCTCCCAGAAGGGGGCCCCGATCGCAACCCCGGCACAGCGTCTGCCCGGTTTCCGTCGTCTGCCGACTGCGGGCCGTGGTCCGTCCTCGCGCAGTTCCCCGCGCCCCTGACGGGGCGCACAGCCGCCCCTTAAGGGGCGCGGGGAACTGCGCGAGCAACCACGGACTGCCTGCGGACGGCGTACGTGCGAACCGGGCAGACGAGAAGCCGCTACAACGACTTCCCCGTGGCAGGGCCCACCCGCAGGCCGTCCCCGGCACGGTCCACCCGCACCGTGTCACCGTCCTTGACCTCGCCCGACAGGATCTCCTTGGCGAGACGGTCACCGATGGCCGTCTGGATGAGCCGCCGCAGGGGCCGCGCCCCGTACGCCGGGTCGTTGCCCTCAAGGGCCAGCCAGTCCAGCGCCTCGGGAGTGACGTCCAGCGTGAGGCGCCGCTCCGCGAGCCGCTTGGCGAGGCGGGCGATCTGGAGCTCGGCGATGCGCGCGAGCTCGTCCTTGGTGAGCGCGGAGAAGACGACCAGGTCGTCCAGCCGGTTCAGGAACTCGGGCTTGAAGGACGCCCGCACCACTTCCAGGACCTGCTGCTTCTTCTCCTCCTCACTCGTCAGCGGCTCGACGAGGTACTGGCTGCCGAGGTTGGACGTCAGGACCAGGATGGTGTTGCGGAAGTCCACCGTCCGCCCCTGCCCGTCGGTGAGGCGCCCGTCGTCGAGCACCTGGAGCAGGACGTCGAAGACCTCCGGGTGCGCCTTCTCGACCTCGTCGAGGAGGACGACCGAGTACGGGCGCCGCCGCACCGCCTCCGTCAGCTGGCCGCCCTCCTCGTAGCCGACGTAGCCGGGCGGGGCACCGACGAGCCGGGCGACGCTGTGCTTCTCGCCGTACTCGCTCATGTCGATGCGGACCATGGCCCGCTCGTCGTCGAAGAGGAAGTCCGCGAGGGCCTTGGCCAGCTCGGTCTTGCCGACACCGGTGGGGCCGAGGAAGAGGAAGGAGCCGGTGGGGCGGTCGGGGTCGGCGATCCCCGCGCGGGTGCGCCGCACCGCGTCGGAGACGGCGCGCACGGCCTCGCCCTGGCCGATGAGCCGCTTGCCGAGCTCGTCCTCCATGCGCAGCAGCTTCTGCGTCTCGCCTTCGAGGAGACGCCCGGCGGGGATGCCGGTCCAGGCTCCGACGACGTCTGCGATGTCGTCCGGGCCGACCTCCTCCTTGACCATGGTGTCCTTGGACTGGACGGCCTCCTCCTCGGCCTCGGAGGCGGCTTCGAGATCGCGCTCCAGGGTCGGGATCTCGCCGTAGAGCAGCTTGGACGCGGTGTCGAAGTCACCGTCCCGCTGGGCGCGCTCGGCCTGGCCGCGCAGCTCGTCGAGCTTCTCCTTCAGCTCACCGACGCGGTTGAGGGACTGCTTCTCCTTCTCCCAGCGGGCGGTGAGGCCGCGCAGCTCCTCCTCCTTGTCGGCGAGGTCGCGCCGCAGCTTCTCCAGGCGCTGCTTGCTCGCCGGGTCGGTCTCCTTGCTGAGCGCCAGCTCCTCCATCCGCAGCCGGTCCACGGCGCGCTGGAGCTCGTCGATCTCGACGGGCGAGGAGTCGATCTCCATGCGGAGCCGGGACGCGGCCTCGTCGACGAGGTCGATGGCCTTGTCGGGCAGGAAGCGGGAGGTGATGTACCGGTCGGAGAGCGTCGCGGCCGCCACCAGCGCGCTGTCGGCGATCTGGACCTTGTGGTGGGCCTCGTACCGCCCCTTGAGCCCGCGCAGGATCGCGATGGAGTCCTCCACGGACGGCTCGGCGACCAGGACCTGCTGGAAGCGTCGCTCCAGGGCGGGGTCCTTCTCGATCCGCTCGCGGTACTCGTCCAGGGTCGTCGCACCGACCATGCGCAGCTCGCCGCGGGCCAGCATCGGCTTGAGCATGTTGCCCGCGTCCATGGCGGAGTCGCCGCCCGCGCCCGCGCCGACGACGGTGTGCAGCTCGTCGATGAACGTGATGATCTGCCCGTCGCTCTCCTTGATCTCGGAGAGGACGGTCTTGAGCCGCTCCTCGAACTCGCCGCGGTACTTGGCGCCGGCGACCATGGCGCCGAGGTCGAGGGAGACCAGCCGCTTGTTCTTCAGCGACTCCGGTACGTCGCCCTTGACGATGCGCTGCGCGAGGCCTTCGACGACGGCGGTCTTGCCGACGCCGGGCTCGCCGATGAGCACGGGATTGTTCTTCGTACGCCGGGAGAGCACCTGGACGACCCGCCGGATCTCCTGGTCCCGCCCGATGACGGGGTCCAGGCGCCCTTCGCGGGCCGCGGCGGTGAAATCGGTGCCGAACTTCTCCAGCGCCTTGTACTGACCCTCGGGGTCGGGTGTGGTCACCCGGCGCCCTCCCCTTGTCGTCTCGAATGCGTTCAGCAGCTTCTTGTCGGTGGCCCCGTGCCTGGCGAGGGCCTCCCCGGCCTGCCCGCCCTTGGCGGCCACGCCGATGAGCAGGTGCTCGGTGGAGAGGTACTCGTCGCCCAGTTCCTTCGCGCGCTGCGCGGCGTCGGCGATGACGGCCAGCAGCTCGCGGTTGGGCTGCGGCGGGGCGACGGTCGACCCGGTCACGCTGGGCAGCGCGGCGAGGACCCGCTCGGTGTCCCCGCGCACGGCCGCCTGGTCGGCGTCGACCGCGGCGAGCAGATCGATGATGTTCTCGTTGTCCTCACCCTCCAGCAGGGCGAGAAGCAGATGCGCGGGCGTCAGGTCGGGGTGCCCGTCCTGCACGGCCCGGTCACCGGCCGCGTTGATGGCGGCGCGGCTCCTGTTCGTCAGCTCTGCGTCCACGTGCGCTCGTCCTCCTTACGGGTTCCCATGAACCACGGGTTCCAGGTTCCGGTGGGTTCAGACCCTTGACTCTGACCTGATCAACCTACACAAAGTTGAGTCTATTCCACTCAAGGGAGAACCCGGAAGACGGGGCGGCTATGTTCCGGTCCATGAGCCCGAACGCATCCGCCCGGATCGACATACGCAAGCCGCCCGAGCCCTACCTCAGCTTCTGGCGTGAACGGCACCTGTGCACCTTGACGACGCTGCGGCCCGACGGGACGCCGCACGTGGTGCCGGTCGGCGTGACGTACGACCCGCAGGCGGGTGTCGCCCGCGTCCTCGCGCGCGGGACCAGCCGGAAGGTCGCGCACGTCCTGGCGGCGGCAGGCGACCCGGACGGCCCGGGGGCGCGGGTGGCGGTGTGCCAGTTCGCGGGGCGGCGCTGGGCGACGCTGGAGGGCCGCGCGACGGTCAGGACCGAGCCGGCGCTGATCGAGGAGGCGGAGCTGCGCTACGAGGAGCGCTACGAGCGGCGTCCGTCGCCCAACCCGGAGCGGGTCCTGATCGAGATCGAGGTGACGCGGGCCCTCGGGAAGGTGTGAGGGGCGCAGGGGACTCACGGGGCGTGCGGGGCATGCCGGGCGCGCGGACACGCCACAGCGGCGCCACCGTGTTCAGGTCCACGGTGGCGCCGCTGCTGGGGGAAGTGCCCGCGCGATTTACAACGACGGGGGAATCGCGTCAGGCACTGCGGGGGGTGGCTGTGGCGTTGTCCGGGGCGCCCGCCATCGCGCCCGGGTCCTGCTGTTCATGCTCTCCGACGAGCTGGTGGTCGCGCCGGTCGAGATTGACGAAGACCATCCCGTACCGAACGGCGCACCGCACGGGCTGCGGCGCGCCTCGCGGCCGCCGAAGGCACCGGTAGGCCCGGATCTCCTCCTCGTCGTCACGGGTGACGACGATCGGCTCACCGAGCAGGGTCACCATCAACGAGTCACCGCGGTGGGGGATCGCGGTCACGAGGTCGATGAAGTGCCAACCGGAGCGGTAGGCGGTGGCCATCTCCCGGCGGAAGGTCCGGTCGTCAGGAGGGGTGCTCATGCCTCGCCACCCTTCGGCAGGACATTCCATGACAGGTCCGACTGGGGAGCGGCTGTCGCCGATCCGCCGGCCGGCACGCTGTTCCAGGAGAGATCCAGAGTGGTCACCGCGCCCAGGGCCAGCCCGACGGAGAAGGTGGTGACAAGCACCGAGCGAAGCATGCGCTTAAACATGGTCGGCTTCGTCCTCACTTGGTAGGTTCCTCTCCCCCGGCTCAACAAGACGATGTCTCAATCGAGCACGTCAAAGCCACAGGGTCGATGCATCATGTTCCTGCACGTTCAGGACCCTGGGGGGTGGAGATTTGCTCACAAGAGACGCCAAACCGACACATCCTCACCCCGCGACCCCACTTTGTGACGAGGGTGCGAGGCTTTACGCCAGCGCACTGAGCAACGGCCGTCTGGCACGGTCCGAGGCCGAGAACGCGCCCTGCCTCCTGGAGTCGAGCCTGTTGCGCCCGGACCCGGACGACGGCGCCTGGTTCCGCCCGATCTCCCCGTCCGCCGCGCTCGCCCAGCGGATCAACCCCATCGAACGGGAGATTCAGGACCGGCGGCGACTCGCCGTGCAGCTCACCGACCTCTTCGAGCCATTTATGGCCATCACGGCCCGGACCGAGCCGACAGCGCACTCGATCACCGTGCTGGAGGACGTCGAGCACATCGACGCCGCGATCGAACGAGCCACGTCCGAATGCCGCTTCGAGATACTCACCGCCCAGCCGGGCGGCGGCCGCAGCGAGGACTCCCTCACCGTGGCGCTACAGCGCGGCCAGACCGTACTCGAACGCGGCATCACCATGCGCACTCTCTACCAGCACACCGTCCGGCACAGTCAGGGCACTCTCGCGTACGCGGCGCGCATGGCCAAGGGCAACGTGCACATCAGGACCCTGGAAGAGCTGATCGACCGACTGATGATCTTCGATCGCACGGTCGCGCTCATCCCCGCCAGGGAGGACCGCCAAGTCGCCCTGGAACTGCGCCATCCCGGCATCGTCGAGTACCTCGCCAAGGTTTTCGAGCACCAGTGGAGCAGAGCGACGCCGCTGCTCGACGAGGTGCCGTACGCACCCTCCACCGACGGAATCACCGGCGTCCAGCGCTCCATCGCCAGGCTCCTCATCGAGGGCCACGTCGACGAGGCCATCGCGCGCCGCCTCGGCATGAACGTCCGCACCTGCCGTGCCCACATCGCCAAGATCGCCGCCGCCCTCGGCAGCGGCAGCCGCGCCCAGCTCGGCTACCTCATCGCCCAGTCGGGAATCCTCGACAAGGAGCGCCCCCAGTAGCCCTCGAGGCAACCCCGGGGCGTCTCTGTACGGAAGTGGACACTTCAATCAGAGCCCCGCACTCCTCCCCCGCGTCCTCTGCATAGAATCGCGGCGCTTCAACCGAGCGGGAGGGAGCACATATGAACACGGAGCACGTGCCACAGGGAGTGGAGGAACTCCGCGAGACAGGTTCAGCCGCACACCCGCGCGCCCTCCGCACCGGCCGGATCCCCACCGCCCCCGCCATCACCGTCCTCGACGGCCTCGACCGGATCAACGCGGCCATCGACCGCGCCATGGACGACGTCACGGAGGAGTTCCTCGCCATCCAGCCCGGCGGCACCCGCCCGCCCGAGACCCTGGCCGAGGCCTTCCCGCGCGACCAGGCGGTCCTCAGCCGGGGCTGCCGGATGCGGACCCTCTACCAGCACACGACGCGCCATTCCCTGCCCGTGCTCGCCTACTTCGAGCAGCTCGACGGCGACGCCGAGGCCCGCACCCTGGACGAGGTCACCGACCGCCTCTTCGTCTTCGACCGGACCGTGGCCTTCATCCCGGCGAGCAAGGACCGCACCGTCGCCCTTGAGCTGCGCCACCCGGCCCTCGTGGAGTACTTCGCCACCACCTTCTGGCGGCTGTGGCGCCTGGCCACGCCCATGTGGCCGCAGGCCGCCCCGCAGGTCTCCGAGGGCGGCATCACCCCGCGTCAGCGCGCCATCGCGGGCCTGCTCGTCGAAGGCCTCACGGACGCCGAGATCGCCGACCGCCTCGGCATGAACATCCGCACGGCCCGCGTCCACATCGCCAAGCTCGCCGCCACCCTGGGCAGCGAGAGCCGGGCCCAACTCGGCTTCCTCATCGGGCAGTCGGGCATCCTCGACCGGGAGCAGTGACAGGCACGGCCGGCCGGCGCCTCACCCGTCGGCCCCCGCCCCGGTCCACTCCCTCAGCAACGCCTCCCGCTCCGCCGTCCTCGGCGTCCCCCCTTCCCGGCCGCGCCCCCACTCCGCCATCGCCGCCAGTGTCGTCAGGAGGGTGCCCGCGCCCTGGGTGAGGCGGGCGAGGAGGTCGCGCGAGAGGTCGTACTCCGTGGCGGAGTAGCCCGTCGCCGCGGCGGTGTAAGCGGTCAGTTCATGCTCGGCGCCCCGCGCGTCGGCGAGCCGCACCGTCACCGTCGGCGCCGTGTCGCCACCGCCGAGGCCGACCGTCAGGGCCATGTCCACCAGGGCGCCCACCTGCCGCTTCAGCGTCCTCACGGGGGCGCCGTCGACCGCCAGGGCGTGTACGTCCTCCCAGGGCCACATCCCTGACTGCTTGTCACCGAGGGCCAGTACGCCCTCCGGGGTCAGGCGCACGCCGGCCGCCAGACCGGACGGTTTCGCGCCCACGTACACATCGCCCTCGGCGATCCAGAACAGCCCCACCATGGCCATGGCATCCCACTTCCCTCAAGTCGCCCACCGCAACGCGCGAAGGGGCCGGGAGGTTCCCCTCCCGGCCCCGCGTACGCCATGAGTCGGCGTCATGAGTCGTGCGTCATGAATGAGGGCGGTCGCTACTGCTCCGTCGTTCTCTTCGGCCGCCAGACCACCAGCGCGCTCGCCTGCTGCACGTCCTGGTACGGGACGAGGTCGCGACGGTACGAGGCGTGCACCGCCGCTTCCCGCTGCTGCATGGCGGCGGCCGCTCCCTCCACGGCCGCGGAGAGCTCCGCGACCCGCGACTGGAGCGCCGCGACCTGGTTCTCCAGCTCGATGATGCGCTTGATGCCGGCGAGGTTGATGCCCTCCTCCTGCGACAACTGCTGCACGGTGCGCAGCAGTTCGATGTCGCGCGCGGAGTAGCGGCGGCCCCGGCCCGCGGTGCGGTCCGGGGAGACCAGGCCCAAGCGGTCGTACTGGCGCAGGGTCTGCGGGTGGAGGCCGCTCAGCTGGGCGGCCACCGAGATGACGTACACCGGCGTATCGTCGGTGAGTTGATACGGATTGCGACGACGGCCGACCCTATCCATGGGTCACGCTCCCTTCGCGGCCTGGAACAGTTCTGCCCGCGGGTCGACGCCCGCAGTCGCCTTGCGGTAGGACTCCAGTGCTTCCTTCGCCGGGTCCGACAGGGAGGTCGGGACCGACACCTCCACCGTCACCAGCAGGTCGCCCCGCGTACCGTCCTTGCGGACGGCGCCCTTGCCGCGGGCCCGCATGGTGCGGCCGTTGGGCGTGCCCGGCGGCAGCTTCAGGGTGACGGGAGGCCCGCCCAGCGTCGGGACCTTGACCTCACCGCCGAGCACCGCCTCGGGGTACGTCACCGGCACCGTGACCGTGAGGTTGTCGCCCTTGCGGCCGAAGACCGGGTGGGCGTCGACGTGCACGACCACGTACAGGTCGCCGGCCGGACCGCCCCGCTCACCGGGGGCGCCCTTGCCGCGGAGCCTGATCCGCTGGCCGTCGCTGACCCCCGCCGGGATCCGCACCTGCATGGTGCGGGACGACTTCGCGCGCCCCGAGCCGTGGCAGACCTCGCACGGGTCCTGGGCGATCAGGCCCCGGCCCTTGCAGTCCACGCACGGATCGGTCAGCGAGAAACCGCCGCCGCCGCCCCGTGAGACCTGTCCCGTGCCGACACAGGTCGGGCACACCCGCGGCGTGCCGTTCTTGTCGCCGGTGCCGGAACAGGCCTTGCAGGCGGCCTGGGAGGACATGCGCAACGGCACCGTCGCGCCGTCCACCGCCTCCGTGAAGCTCAGCGTGACCTCGGACTCGATGTCCTGGCCGCGCCTCGGCTGCGTACGCGTGCCTGTACCGGCACCCGCGCCGCCGCGGTTGAACAGGCCCCCGAAGACGTCACCGAGACCGCCCCCGAAGCCGCCGCCGGCCGCTCCGCCCCCGCCCTGGGCGCCTCCGAAGAGGTCGCCCAGGTCGAAGTTGAACGAACTGCCGCCGGCTCCGGGACCCGACCGGAATCCGCCGTTGCCGAAGAGAGCACGCGCTTCGTCGTACTCCTTGCGCTTCTTGGGGTCACCGAGGATGTCGTTCGCCTCGGAGATCTCCTTGAAGCGCTCCTCCGCCTTGGCGTTGCCCTTGTTGGCGTCCGGGTGGTTCTCGCGGGCGAGCTTCCGGTACGCCTTCTTGATCTCGGCTTCGGTGGCGTCCTTGGGGACGCCGAGGACCTTGTAGTAGTCCTTCTCGATGAAGTCCTTGGTGCTCATCCCCGACGTCCCTCCTTCCTACGTACGACAGATGCGTTGCTGACGTCAGCCCTCGTCCGGGCCACCGGTCTCCTTGTCCTTCGCCTCATCGGCGGAGGGGGAGTCGGCCTCGGCCGAGGACTCGTCGCCCTTGACCGTCTGCGCGCCGGGCTGCGGTTCGGCGACGGCCACCCGCGCGGGGCGGATGGTGCGCTCGCCGATGCGATACCCCGGCTGCAGGATCGCGACGCACGTCGTCTCGGTGACGTCCGGTGCGTAGCTGTGCATCAGGGCCTCGTGGATCGTCGGGTCGAAGGGCTCGCCCTCCTTGCCGAACTGCTGGAGGCCCATCTTGGCGACGACGGTCTCCAGCGCCTCGGCCACCGACTTGAAGCCGCCGACCAGTTCGCCGTGTTCACGGGCGCGGCCGATGTCGTCGAGGGTCGGGAGGAGCTCGGAGAGGAGGTTCGCCGAGGCGATCTCCTTCACCGTCACCTTGTCCCGCTCCACCCGGCGGCGGTAGTTCTGGTACTCGGCCTGCAGCCGCTGGAGGTCCGCCGTGCGCTCGCTGAGCGCGGTGCGCACCTGATCCAGCTGTGCGGTCAGGCCCACGTCCTGGGCGGACGTCTTGCTTTCCGCGTCCCCGGCCGGGGCCGCCGGGCCCTCCTCGGAGGAGGGCTCGGCGGCCTTCGGCGCCGCGTCGTCAGGGGTGGCGCCAGAGGGGACGTCAGGCTTCTCGGCGCTCTCGCCGAAACCCGGGGTCTCCTCGGTCATCAGACAGCGCCGCCCTTCGCGTCACCGGGCTTCTCGTCGTCGACGATCTCGGCGTCGACGACTCCGTCGTCCTCCTTGGCCTGGTCGGCGCCGGGGGCCGCGCCCTCGGCACCGGCCGCCTGCGCGCCCTGGGCGTCGGCGTACATGGCCTGGCCCAGCTTCTGCGAGACGGCGGCGACCTTCTCGGTGGCGGTGCGGATCTCGGCCGTGTCCTCGCCCTTGAGCTTCTCCTTCAGCTCATTGACGGCTTCCTCGACCTCGGTCTTGACCTCGCCCGGGACCTTGTCCTCGTTGTCCTTGAGGAACTTCTCCGTCTGGTAGACGAGCTGCTCGCCCTGGTTGCGGGACTCGGCGGCCTCGCGGCGCTTGTGGTCCTCGTCCGCGTACTGCTCGGCCTCCTGGCGCATGCGGTCGACCTCGTCCTTCGGCAGCGAGGAGCCGCCGGTGACGGTCATCTTCTGCTCCTTGCCCGTGCCGAGGTCCTTCGCGGTCACGTGCATGATGCCGTTGGCGTCGATGTCGAAGGAGACCTCGATCTGCGGGACACCGCGCGGGGCCGGCGGCAGGCCCGTCAGCTCGAACATGCCGAGCTTCTTGTTGTACGCCGCGATCTCGCGCTCGCCCTGGTAGACCTGGATCTGGACCGACGGCTGGTTGTCCTCGGCCGTCGTGAAGATCTCGGAGCGCTTGGTCGGGATGGTCGTGTTGCGCTCGATGAGCTTCGTCATGATGCCGCCCTTGGTCTCGATACCAAGCGACAGCGGGGTCACGTCGAGGAGCAGGACGTCCTTGACCTCACCCTTGAGGACACCGGCCTGGAGCGAGGCGCCGATGGCGACGACCTCGTCCGGGTTCACACCCTTGTTGGCGTCCTTGCCGCCGGTCAGCTCCTTGACGAGCTCGGCGACGGCCGGCATGCGGGTGGAGCCACCGACGAGAACGACGTGGTCGATCTCGGAGAGCTGGATGCCCGCGTCCTTGATGACGTTGTGGAACGGCGTCTTGCAGCGCTCCAGGAGGTCGGACGTGAGCTGCTGGAACTGGGCGCGCGTGAGCTTCTCGTCCAGGTGCAGCGGGCCCTCGGCGGAGGCCGTGATGTAGGGGAGGTTGATCGTGGTCTCCGTGGAGGAGGACAGCTCGATCTTGGCCTTCTCGGCCGCCTCGCGCAGGCGCTGGAGCGCCATCTTGTCCTTGGAGAGGTCCACGCCGTGGCCGTTGTTGAACTGCTTGACCAGGTAGTCGACGACGCGCTGGTCCCAGTCGTCACCACCGAGGTGGTTGTCGCCGTTCGTGGCCTTCACCTCGACGACGCCGTCGCCGATCTCAAGGAGCGAGACGTCGAAGGTGCCGCCACCGAGGTCGAAGACCAGAATGGTCTGGTCGTCCTTGTCCAGGCCGTAGGCCAGGGCGGCGGCGGTGGGCTCGTTGACGATGCGCAGGACGTTCAGACCCGCGATCTCACCGGCCTCCTTGGTCGCCTGGCGCTCCGAGTCGTTGAAGTACGCCGGGACGGTGATGACCGCGTCGGCGACCTTCTCGCCCAGGTAGGCCTCGGCGTCGCGCTTCAGCTTCTGGAGGATGAACGCGGAGATCTGCTGGGGGTTGAACCCCTTGTCGTCGATGTCCACCTTCCAGTCGGTGCCCATGTGGCGCTTGACCGACCGGATGGTCCTGTCGACGTTCGTGACCGCCTGGCGCTTGGCGACCTCGCCGACGAGCACCTCGCCGTTCTTCGCGAAGGCGACGACGGACGGCGTGGTCCTGGCGCCTTCGGCGTTGGTGATGACGGTGGGCTCGCCGCCTTCGAGAACGCTGACGACGGAGTTAGTCGTGCCCAGGTCGATGCCGACCGCACGTGCCATTTCGGTTCCTCCAGAGGTACTTCTTGAGTGGATCTGGCTCAAGGATGCATGAGCGCTGCGCTGGCGTCAACAGATGTGAGTCAGGGGGGCTCAACTCTTATCCGGGGCTTACGCGCAAGGTGGGCCCCTACCGGGGTTCGTGGTCGACTGCGGGCCGCATGGGGCTGGGCGCGCAGTTCCCCGCGCCCCTTCCGGGGCGACCTCGGGGGCGGCGCGTGCGGGAAGGGTTGCCTGAGCGACGCAGATCACCGGGTTGCTGGCTACAGTGCGGCGGAGTAAGTGGGTAGTCTCAGACGGACTGCATAAGTTACCGCTTAGTAATCACCACCTCGCAGGCCCGAGGAGCCCCCGAATGCAACTCGCCGCGATCATCGTGTCGCTGGTCCTGACCGTGGTCGGCGTAGCGCTGCTCGCTCGCGCCATCGGCCAGTTCGTCCGGTACTTCCAACTCGGACAGCCCGTGCCCGCCGGCCACCGGACCGACAACCCGTACCAGCGCAGCGTGACGCTGGTCAGGGAGTTCCTCGGTCATACGCGGATGAACCGGTGGGGCATCGTCGGCTTCGCCCACTGGTTCGTGGCCGTCGGCTTCCTGACGCTGCCGCCGACCATCGTCACCGCGTACGGCCAGCTCTTCCAGGCCGACTGGACGCTGCCGGTCCTCGGCGGCTTCCTGCCGTACGAGATGTACATCGAGTTCATCGGCGCCATGACCACCCTCGGCATCGCCGTGCTGATGGTCATCCGGCTGCTGAACCTGCCCTCGCGCCCGGGCCGCAAGTCCCGCTTCGCGGGCTCCAAGATGGGCCAGGCGTACTTCGTCGAGTACGTCATCCTCACCATCGGCCTGGCGATCTACGTCCTGCGGGGCCTCGAAGGCGCCCTGCACCACGTCGACCACTACGAGGCCGCGTACTTCGCCTCGTACCCGCTGGTGCTGCTCTTCAAGGGGCTCAGCGTCGCGACGCTGCAGACGCTCGTCTACCTCGCCGCCATGATCAAGCTCAGCACCACCATGATCTGGATGATCACGGTGAGCCTGAACACCAACATGGGCGTCGCCTGGCACCGCTTCCTCGCCTTCCCCAACATCTGGTTCAAGCGGGACGCGGACGGCTCCACCGCGCTCGGTGAGCTCCAGCCCATGACCAGCGGCGGCAAGCCCATCGACTGGGAGGACCCGGGCGAGGACGACACCTTCGGCGTCTCCCAGGTCGAGCAGTTCTCCTGGAAGGGCCTGCTGGACTTCTCCACCTGCACCGAGTGCGGGCGCTGCCAGTCGCAGTGCCCCGCCTGGAACACCGGCAAGCCGCTCTCCCCGAAGCTCCTGATCATGTCGCTGCGCGACCACGCGCACGCCAAGGCGCCGTACCTGCTCGCGGGCGGCGGCAAGTCCATGGAGGGCGAGGAGAAGGCCACCGAGGAGCAGCTGAAGGACGTGCCGGCCGCCGCCCTCGCGGAGGCCGAACGCCCGCTGGTCGGCACCCTCGAAGAGAACGGCGTCATCGACCCGGACGTCCTGTGGTCCTGCACCACCTGCGGCGCCTGCGTCGAGCAGTGCCCGGTCGACATCGAGCACATCGACCACATCGTCGACATGCGCCGCTACCAGGTGATGATCGAGAGCGCGTTCCCGTCCGAGGCGGGCACGATGCTCAAGAACCTGGAGAAGAAGGGCAACCCCTGGGGGCTCGCCAAGAAGCAGCGCGTGGAGTGGACCAAGGAGGTCGACTTCGAGGTCCCGATCGTCGGCAAGGACGTCGAGGACCTCACCGAGGTCGACTACCTCTACTGGGTCGGCTGCGCGGGCGCCCTGGAGGACCGGGCCAAGAAGACCACCAAGGCCTTCGCGGAGCTGCTGCACATCGCGGGCGTCAAGTTCGCGATCATGGGCGGCGACGAGAAGTGCACCGGTGACTCCGCCCGCCGCCTCGGCAACGAGCCGCTGTTCCAGCAGCTCGGCCAGGAGAACGTCGCGATGCTGAACATGGCGTACGGCGAGGACGACGACGATCCGGAGACCAAGAAGCCGAAGTCGGCGAAGAAGATCGTCGCGACCTGCCCGCACTGCTTCAACACGATCGCCAACGAGTACCCGCAGCTCGGCGGTGACTTCGAGGTCATCCACCACACGCAGCTGCTCCAGCACCTCATCGACGAGGGCAAGCTGATCCCGGTGACGCCGGTCGAGGGTCTGATCACGTACCACGACCCCTGCTACCTGGGCCGCCACAACAAGGTCTACACGCCCCCGCGCGAGATCATGTCCGCCGTCCCTGGCCTCCGCCAGCAGGAGATGCACCGTCACAAGGAGCGTGGCTTCTGCTGCGGCGCCGGTGGTGCCCGGATGTGGATGGAGGAGCGGATCGGCAAGCGCATCAACACCGAGCGCGTCGACGAGGCGCTGTCCTTGAACCCGGACATCGTGTCGACCGCCTGCCCGTTCTGCCTGGTCATGCTGACCGACTCGGTCAACGGCAAGAAGAACGAAGGCAAGGCGAAGGAGGCCCTCCAGGTCGTCGACGTCGCGCAGCTGCTGCTCGACTCGGTGAAGACGCCGGTCGACCCGGCGGGCGACGAGGAGTCGGCGGACGCGCCGGAGCCCGAGCCGGTCAAGTAACCGCCGCAGTACCGTGCTCAGGCCGGTTCCGCCCTTCGGGGCGGGACCGGCCTGACGCCTTTCGACCGAGGAGTCCCCATCCCTGAGATCCCTGAGGTCCCTGAGCGACAGCTGACGAGCCGGTGGGCGCGGGCCGGAGCGGCATGGGCCTGCGCCGCGTTCCTGCTCACCGGATGCGGTGTCCTCGGCCAGGGCGGCACGGACGAGAAGGGCGGGCGGAAGTTCGGGCGGCCGCCCGCGGGCAAGGCCGCCGAGGACCCCGCGCCGGGCGACTTCAACGGCGACGGGTACGACGACCTCGCCACCGTCCTGGTCTCCACCCGCAAGGACAAGGACGGCGACAAGCACCTGAGCAGCACGCTCACCGTCGTCTACGGCTCGGCGAAGGGCCTGCGCCCCGACTGGTCGCAGCGCCTGCCGGCGGGCACGAGCGACGGCAGCACGGCGTTCGGACCGCTGCTGCGCGCCGACCTGGACGGTGACGGCTTCACCGATCTGGCCACCTACGCCGACGGCGACAAGTTCGCCCGGGGCACGTACGTCTTGTACGGCGGGCCGCGTGGCCTGTCCGAGCGCCGGCCCATCGAGGCGGAGGCGTTCCGGCCCGCCGCCGCGGGCGACTTCGACGGGGACGGCGCCGCTGATCTCTTCGACGGCAGGACGACGCTGTACGGCCCCTTCCGGCGCGGTGCCGGCACTGCCGCGCGCACGGCCACCGTCCCCGGCGGCCACACCGGCCCCCGGCAGGCCGTCGCGGGCGACTACGACGCCGACGGCCGTACGGACGTGGTCCTGACGTATCCGTTCAACGGCGACGACTACGAACAGAACGACGACCCGCCCACCGGCCGTCCCCCGCAGATCGACTACTACCAGGGCGGCCCCGGCGGGCTCAGGGACAGCGATCCGGTGCCGCCCGGCCTCGACTCCATGGCCACCTATGAGGGCCCGCGCCAGGGTGTGGCCGGGGATGTGGACGGCGACGGCGTCGACGACTTCGTGGCCAACGGCGAGCACCACGTCGAGGGCGCGGGAGCACGGAGCAGGCTCACCGTCATCCACGGGTCGAAGGCCGGTCTCGGCCGCGCCAGGCCCTCCCGGGTCCTGACGGGGAGCGGCACCTGGTGGGGCAGCTCGCCGATGCTCGGCGACGTGACCGGCGACGAGAAGCCCGACCTGGTGGCGGCCCGGCCCGGCTTCAGCCTCACCGACACGGACCGGCTGCTCCTCTTCCCCGCGGGCGCGCGAGGGCCCGCCACGGAGGGGCAGCAGACCATACGAGGGGACGACCCCGGCCTGCCCGGCGACCTGGAGGAGTTCAGCTTCGGGCCGCTGGACCTGCTGGACGTGGACGGGGACGGCCGCCGGGACGTGATCGTCCACTCCCACAAGTACGGGCGTCCGTACGGGGACTTCGTGGTGCTGCGGGGCACGCCGAAAGGGTTCGTGCCGAAGGAGGCGCGGCACTTCACCTCCGACGACGTGGGGGTGCGGGTCGGCCGCCGTTGAAGCAGCCCTGTTCACCCGGCGGTCATCGTGCCGCTTCCGTCGCACAACCCTTCGTACGCCTGGCGAGTCACACACCCGGAAGCGAAGCCTTGCCCAAAGGCTCACTCTGAGCCCGCGGTTGTCCGTCGTCCCGCCTCGCCCCTTCCGGGAGTACACGTGCGCGTAAGAAACCTGGCCGTCACCGCCACCGTCGCGGCCCTCGCGGCCACAGGGCTGACGCTGCCGATGGCGGGTCCGGCGAGCGCCGCCTCCGCCCTGAAGGACGACTTCAACGGCGACGGCTACCGGGACCTCGCGATCGGCTCGCCGCGCACCAACTCCGTCACCGTCACCTACGGTTCGGCCTCCGGCGTGGACGCCGCGCGGGCCACCACCCTCACCCAGGACTCCACCGGGATGCCCGGCGTGACCGAGGCCGAGGACGAGTTCGGGGAGAACGTCACCACCGGGGACGTGAACCGCGACGGCTACGCCGATCTGATCGTCGGCGCCCCGGGCGAGCAGGTCGAGGGCAAGCCCTCCGGCGCGGTGACGGTCGTCTGGGGCGGCAAGGGCGGCTTCACCTCCGGGGGCCGGGTCGTGGACTCCCCCGTCGGCACCGCGGGCCGCTTCGGCGAGGCCACCACCTGGGCCGACGTCGACGGTGACGGCGCCGCGCAGCTGGCCGTGATCAGCGGCGACAACTGGTGGTTCTACGGCGACGACGGCGACCTCAGCCGCCCGCTCGGCCTGGAGTTCGACTTCCTCCCCGAGGGCGTCCGCCTGGCGGGCATGGTCGCGGGCAACTTCCGGCACAAGGACGGCATCGGCTTCGTCCTGTACGGCGAGCGGGCGGACGGCGGCGCCTACACCGCCCACATGAGCGGCGGCCCGGGTGACTACGGCCACGGGGCCGAGGTCCTCGCCGAGGGCGACGACCCCACCGCCACCCGAGACGCGGCCACCGCCGGTGACGTCGACGGCGACGGCTACGCCGACCTCATCACCGGCAACTCCCGCGACGGGGGCGGCGGCAAGGGCGGTTCGGTCACCGTACGGCTCGGCGGCGCGGCGAAGTTCGGTGCCCCGGTGACGTACGACCAGGACAGTCCCGGCGTACCCGGCGCCGACGAGGCCGACGACCGCTTCGGCGCGTCCGTCTCCGCGGGCGACGTGACCGGCGACGGCCTACCCGACCTCGCGGTGGGCGCGCCCGGCGAGAGCGTCGGCACGGTGGCCGGCACCGGCAGCGTCACACTCCTGACCTCCTCCGGCGGCTCCTTCGCCTCGGGCAAGGCCTGGCACCAGGAGACCGCGGGCGTGCCCGGCGTCGCCGAGCCGGGCGACCACTTCGGGACGTCCGTACGCCTCAAGGACATCAACAGGAACGGCAGGGCGGACCTGGCCACCGGCGCGACCGGCGAGGACATCGGCACGACGCGGGACGTCGGCGCCGTCTGGGTCCTGCGTGGCACGGCGACGGGCCTGACCTCGTCATACGCCGCCTCCTTCAACGGCAAGGACTTCGGCGTCGGCGCAGTGGACGCGGGCTTCGGCCACACGCTGCGCTGACACCGGCGCCTTGCCACCTTTCCCTCTCATCCAGCTGGAGACCTCTCAGTGACTCAGTACGTGCGCACGGCCGCGCGCAAGTCCGCGCGCAACAAGCTCCTCGCGGCGGGCGCGCTCTGCGCCGCCACCGCCCTCGGCCTGACCGGCCTGACGGCGGGCAGCGCCGCCGCCGCCCCCGCGAAGCCGCGGGCCGACTACAACGGCGACGGTTACGCGGACCTCGCGGTCGGCGTGCCGGGCGCCACGGTCGGCGGCCAGGCCAAGGCCGGTTATGTCAGCGTGGTCTGGGGCGGCGCGAACGGCCTCGGCGGCCACGGCTCGACGACGGTCAGCCAGTCCACCGCGGGCGTGCCCGGCACGGCCGAGGCGGGCGACGAGTTCGGCAAGGCCGTCGACTCGAACGACATGAACGGCGACGGCTACGCCGACCTGGTCGTCGGCGCCCCCGGCGAGGACATGGGCACCGCCGCGAACGCGGGCAGCGTCGCGGTCGTGTGGGGCTCCGCGAGCGGCTTCAAGGGCGGCTTCACCGCGGCCTCCGGGAGCGACGAGTCCCGCGGCTTCGGCAGAATCCTCACCACCGGCGACTTCGACAAGGACGGCGACAAGGACATCGCCCTCAATACACACGGCGACGAGACGAGTTCGCTCGCGATGCGGCCGGGTCCCTTCACCGCGGGCTCGCCCGCCGCGTTGTCCCGGATCGACGGCTGGCACTTCGCCGGCCCGACCGTCGTCACCAGCGGCGACTTCGACGGTGACGGCGGGGACGACATCGCCCTGGCATACGGCGGCGGGGAGTCCAACGGCACCAGGGTGCTCAGCCGGGCGTCCGGCGAGTGGGAGCCGATCTGGGGCACCGGTGAGACCAGCCGCACCGCTCTGGCCGCCGGTGACTTCGACGGCGACGGCACCACCGACCTCGCCATCGGCAACGTCCGGCCCAATCCCGAGTCCGAGGGGCCCGCTGCCTGCGAGGACCGGCTCGGCGGCGCCGTCCTCACCGTGTACGGCAAGAAGGGCGGCAAGCTCGGCGACGGCGGTGACTCCTGCACCACGCAGAGCAGCCCGTCGGTCGGCGGTGACGCGGAGGCCGACGACAACTTCGGCACTCAGCTGGCGTCCGCCAACGTCGACCAGGACGGCATCGACGAGCTGATCGTCGGCGCCGACACGGAGGCGATCGGCACCGCGAAGAGCGCGGGCGCCTACTGGGTCCTCGCCTCGCTCGGCACCGGTGAGGCGTTCGTGGGCTCCTCCTTCAACCAGAACTCCACCGACGTGGCGGGCACCGCCGAGGCCGACGACCGCCTCGGCGCGGCCGTCACCACCGGCGACTACAACGGTGACGGTTACCCGGACCTCGCGGTCGGCGCGCCGGGCGAGGACGGCAAGGGCGGCGTCTGGTACGCCCCGACCCCCAAGGACGGCCCGAACCCGCCGGTCACCTCGGTGACGCCGGGCAAGCTGGGGCTCTCGGGCGTCACGCAGTACGGGTCCGTGCTGAGCCGGTAGGCCATCGGCGGCGTCGCCGAACTCGCGACCTCACGCGCCGGGCGGACCGGAGCTTCTCCCTCCGCCCGGCGTTTCCCTTTCCCCACCAAACCCGGCAACTCCTCCCAACACCCCGCCCCCATACAACCGTTGCCCCACTCCGACGGTCTCCCCTTCGCCGACCACAGCGTGACGCCAGGGCCAATGCCCGGTGAACGCGCCGGTCACGCAGCCCATTTGACCGCGGGTGCCCGCCAGGCATCCCCGCATGCCGCAGGAGAACCGCATGGCCAAGCACAAGCGCACCACCGACGCCAGACCCGGCCGCATACGCCTCGCGGCGGCCACGGCCGTCGCCGCCGCGATGTCCGGCGGACTGCTCGCCGCCACGGCGGGCACCGCCTCGGCCGCGCCCGCCGGCGCCACCCAGCCCGACGCCGACTTCAACGGCGACGGCGCCGCCGACCTCGCCACCTCCGCCTCGGGCGCCCACGTCGCAGGCAAGGACCGGGCGGGCCAGGTCACCGTGACGTACGGCGGCGCCGAGCGGCACCACACCACGTACAGCCAGGACAGCCCCGGAGTGCCCGGCTCCGCCGAGAAGGGGGACGGCTTCGGCATCGACAGCGCGTACGGCGACTTCAACCGCGACGGGTACGACGACCTCGCGGTGGCCGCGATGGGCGAGGACGTCGGCTCCGACGTCGACGGCGGCACCGTACAGATCCTGTGGGGCTCGAAGAACGGCCTGTCCGGCGGCACCACGCTGAAGGACCCGCGCCCCACCAAGCACGACCTCTTCGGCGGGCCCATCCAGGCGGGCGACTTCGACGGCGACGGCAAGGACGACCTCGCCATCGGCTCCCGCTCGGGCGCGGCCACCATCGACGTGTACGAGGGCGGCTTCACCCGCGCCGGCGGCACCGGCAAGCACTACACCGTCACGCCGCCCATCCACAGCGGTGAGGGCGCCGGCCCGTTCAACCTGCACTCCGGCGACATCAACGGCGACGGCAAGGACGACCTCATCGTCGACGGCTACTCCGTCGCCGGCGGCGACAACGCGAACCTCTGGCTGCCCGGCAGCGCGAACGGCGTCACCACGACCGGCGTGCAGCGGCTCCCCGGCGGCGTCATCACCGACGTGGGCGACACGAACAGCGACGGGTACGGCGACATCGTCATCGGCATGACGTGGGACGACGGCATCGACGGCGCCCACAAGGGCGGCACCGTCTATGTCGTCAAGGGCAAGTCAACCGGCCCCTACGGCGGCAGCCAGGTGATCACCCAGGACACCGAGGGCGTGCCCGGCGCGGGCGAGAAGGGCGACTCGTTCGGCAACGAGCTGGACCTCGGCGACATCAACGGCGACGGCCACCTCGACCTCGTCGTGGGCACCCCCGGCGAGGACCTGGACGGTGTCTCCGACGCGGGTTCCGTCACCGTCATCTACGGCGCCACGGACGGCTCCGGCCTCTCCACGGCGGGCTCCGTCCTGCTCAGCCAGAACACCCCGGGCGTCCCGAACTCCAACGAGACGAACGACTTCTTCGGCACGGACGTCCACATCGACGACCTCGACGACGACGGCCGCGGCGACATCGCGGTGGGCGCGGCCGGCGAGAACTCCGACAACGGCGCCCTCTACCTCCTGGACTCCAAGGCGGACGGCACGCTGTCCGGCGGGGCGGGCGTCTACACCTCCACGGTGGGCATCTCCGCCAAGGGCACCCCGAACTTCGGCTACAACTTCGCGGACTGACCTCCCCTGCCATGACCGCCGGGCCCGCACACCACGCGGGCCCGGTCGTCATCGTCCCCGGCGGCCCTCAGGGAACCGCCTCGGGCCTGATACTCGACCACGCAAGAACCGGAGCCCCCGTGCGCACACGCATACGCACACGCACCCTCGCCCTCGCCGCGGCCACCACGCTGGCCGCCACCGGCCTGACCCTCCCCCTCACGGCCACCGCGGCCACCGCCGCGCCCTCCGAACGCCCGCCCCTCACCAGTGACTTCGACGGTGACGGCTACGCGGACCTCGCCGTCGGCGTGCCCTCCGGCACCGTCGACGGCAAGGCGCGGGCCGGCTACGTCAGCGTCGTCTTCGGCGGCGCGGACGGCCCTGGCTCCGGCGGCGTACGCCGCGTCACCCAGGCCACCGTCGAGGTGCCCGGCACCCCCGAGACCGGTGACCTCTTCGGCGGCGCGGTCACCACCGCGCACGTGGACGACGACAAGTACGCCGACCTCGTCATCGGAGCCCCCGGCGAGGACATCGACGGCAAGGCGGACGCGGGCTCCGTCACCGTCCTGTACGGCACCGGTGACGGCTTCGCCCTGGCCGGCACCGCCGCCCGCGGCGAGAAGACCGGCGACGCGTACGGCATGTCGCTGACCGCCGCCGACTTCACCGGCGACACCGACGTCGACCTGGCGATCGGTGGCAAGGACAAGGTCGTCGCGAACCTCAACCCGTTCGCGGCACGCACCGAGCCCGTCATGGCCGACCGCATGGGCGGCCGCGCCCCTGTCATGACGACCGGCGACTTCGACTCCGACGGCCGTCCCGAGCTTGCGGTCGCGTACTACACGCAGAACCAGCCCTACACGCAGTCCCACATCCAGCTCTACAGCTACAACACGGACGTGTCCCGGTTCACCGGATACTGGAACAGCGACAACGGCGCCGCGAACGCGCTGGCCGCCGGCGACTTCAACGGCGACGGCCACGACGACCTCGCGCTCGGCAACTGCCGCGAGATAGCCGACGAGAACATCGACGATCCCTGCGGCCCGGAGCGGTTCACCAAGGGTGGCGGCATCCACATCCACTACGGGAGCAGCCGCGGTCTCATATGGGAGGGGCAGACCCTCAACCAGGACACCCCGGGCGTGCCCGGCGTCGCCGAGACGGGTGACGACTTCGGCAACGCCCTCGCCGCCGCCGACATCGACGGCGACGGCAAGGACGACCTGATCGCGGGCGCCCCCGGCGAGGCCATCGGCAGCGCGGCCCGCGCGGGTGGCGTCACGGTCCTCAAGGGCGGCGCGAAGGGCATCCTCGACGCGTCGGGGGCGGCGAGCGCGGTCGCGTACCAGCAGGACTCCCCCGGCATCCCCGGCGTCGCGGAGAAGGGCGACGCGTTCGCCACGGCCCTCATCACCGCCGACCACGACGGCGACGGCCGCCCCGACCTGTCCGTCGCGGCACCGGGCGAGAACGCCTCGGCGGGCGGCGTCTGGGAGCTGCCCTCCGTGACGGCGTCCGGCGTCACGGCCATCACGCCGAAGTCCATCGGCCTGCCCGCCTCTGCACACCCGTACGCGTACGGAGCGGTCCTGGCCCGCTGAGCGGCCTGGTCCGCGTCGCCACGGCCGGCCCTGTGGCGACCCCTCCGGGATTCCCTTAGGGGTTGTCACAGGTCGGCCGCAAAGCCTCTCTCCTCCCAAGGAGGGACGACCGCACTCCGTAAGACCAGGTACGTTCGATTCGTGGCTGGATTCAGGATCGGACGCGGCCGGGACAACCGCGCCCCGCGACCGCAACAACAACCGCGGCAGCAGCCGTACGGGCAGCAGGCCCCCCAGGGGCAGCAGCAGCCGTACGGCTACCCACCCGCGCCGCCGAACCCGCAGCAGTACGGCGGCGGCGCACCCCAGTACGGCGGTGGCGGCCCCCAGTACGGGGGCGGTGGCCCGCAGCCCGGCAGAGGAGGCGGCCAGCAGTGGCCGCAGGCCGGCGGCGGCCACGGCGAGCCCGAGTACTTCGGCGGCCCGGGCGACCAGGGCCACGCCCCCCAGGGCGGCTACGACCCGTACGCGGCCAACAACCCCGGGCACACCCAGGCCTTCTCCATCGGCGAGGACCCCTACAACCAGGGCGACACCTACCGCGCGGGTCAGGCCCCCGCGGCGCCGATCGGACCTCGCCTGCACTGGAAGGACCTGCTGCGCGGCATCGTGCTGCGACCGGGCCCGACCTTCCTCCAGATGCGGGACTACGCGATGTGGGCCCCGGCCGTCGTCGTCACGTTCCTCTACGGCCTGCTCGCGATCTTCGGCTTCGACGACGCCCGCTCCGACGCGATCAACGCCACGCTCTCGGCGGCGGTCCCGTACGTCCTCACCACCGGCGTCGCGATCACCATCAGCGCCTTCGTCCTCGGCGTGGTCACGCACACCCTGGCCCGCCAGCTCGGCGGTGACGGCGCCTGGCAGCCGACGGTCGGCCTCTCCATGCTGATCATGTCGCTGACGGACGCGCCGCGGGTGATCGTGGCGATGTTCCTGGGCGGCGGCCAGCCCTTCGTCCAGCTGCTCGGCTGGGCGACCTGGATCGCGGCGGGCGCGCTGCTGACGACCATGGTGAGCAAGTCCCACGACCTGCCGTGGCCGAAGGCGCTCGGCGCGGCCTCGATCCAGCTGCTGGCGATCCTGTCGATCGTCAAGCTGGGCACGTTCTAGCGCTGCCGGAACGAGCGAAGGGCCCGGCGGACGACACGTCCGCCGGGCCCTTCGCTTCCCCCTATACGTACATATACGTACGCCCCCGGTCAGGCGTCGAGAACCTGACCGGCCCGCTTCACGACGGGCGGCTCGACGCTCCACGGGAAGTTGATCCACTCGTCGGTGCGCTTCCACACGTACTCGCACTTCACGAGCGAGTGCGACTTCTCATAGATGACGGCGGACCGCACCTCGGCGACATGGTCGAGACAGAAGTCGTGCACGAGCTTCAGCGTCTTGCCGGTGTCGGCGACGTCATCGGCGATCAGCACCTTCTTGTCGGTGAAGTCGATGACGTTGGGCACGGGCGCGAGCATGACGGGCATTTCGAGCGTGGTCCCGACGCCCGTGTAGAACTCCACGTTCACGAGGTGGATGTTCTTGCAGTCGAGCGCGTACGCGAGCCCGCCGGCGACGAAGACACCGCCGCGCGCGATGGAGATGATGACATCCGGCTGGTACCCGTCATCGGCGATGGTCTGCGCGAGCTCGCGCACGGCGCCGCCGAACTTCTCGTACGTAAGGTTCTCGCGTACGTCACTCATGCTGGATGTCACACCTGTGTCCGATGGAAATTGAGGAAGGACCGGGAGGCGGTCGGCCCGCGCTGCCCCTGGTAACGCGACCCGTACCGCTCCGATCCGTAGGGCTCCTCGGCGGGCGAGGTCAGCCGGAACAGGCAGAGCTGCCCGATCTTCATGCCCGGCCAGAGCTTGATCGGCAGGGTCGCCAGATTCGACAGCTCCAGGGTCACGTGCCCCGAGAAACCGGGGTCGATGAACCCGGCGGTGGAGTGCGTGACGAGCCCGAGCCGCCCGAGGCTGGACTTGCCCTCGAGCCGGCTGGCGAGATCATCGGGAAGGCCGACGACCTCGTACGTGGAGGCCAGCACGAACTCCCCGGGGTGGAGGATGAACGGTTCGTCGCCCTCGGGCTCCACGAGCCGCGTCAGGTCGGCCTGCTCCACGGAGGGGTCGATGTGGGGGTAGCGGTGATTCTCGAACACCCGGAAGTAGCGGTCCAGCCGCACATCGATGCTCGAGGGCTGCACCATGGATTCGTCGTACGGGTCGATCCGTACCCGTCCGGAGTCGATCTCGGCCCGGATGTCCTTGTCTGAGAGAAGCACGCACCGAGGATACGCAGAGCGCGCGGGCCCGCCACAATCTCATGGACGGCAAGTCCCGCGCGCCCCGCTGTTACCACTGGCTACTGCTGTTACTGCCGTTACTGCTCGCCACCGCTGTGACTGCCGTTACTGCTTCTGCAAGGCCACCGGCACGGCGTGCCGGAGCCGGGCGCAGCGCGGACACCGGATGAGCCGGCCGGGCCCGAGCCGGTCGGCCTGCTGCATCGGGAACGACGCGGTGCTGAACACGTGCCCTTCGGCACATCGGACGACGGTGCGCTCCATCAAGTCCTCGAGTCCCTTCCCCAAAGCCGTGTGTGAACTCGTACGCCTGAGACCCGTTTCCGAGCCGACGACGAAAGCCCACATTACGGTACGAAAGGGGCGCCGTTTCAAGCGGCACGACCAGAGGCGCGACCCATCGACGGTCCGCCCACGGTACGCCCCAACTCCCTCCCGCCGCACGGCGCATCCGCGTCCCGGACAGCGGGCGGGCACCGCGGCGGGGGCGCCGGGGGCCGGTGATGGGGTAGAGTGTGCGACGGTACGCAACCGCTTCTGGCGGTGCGTTTTCGCGGGTGTAGTTTAGTGGTAGAACATCAGCTTCCCAAGCTGAGAGTGCGAGTTCGATTCTCGTCACCCGCTCTTTATTGAAGCCCCAGGCCAATGGCCTGGGGCTTGTTTGTTGGCTCGTCAGAGCGGGCGGTCGTCGGGCAGCATCCGGAACGCCTTGTGGTGGCCCAGTGGCCGTACGGCGCGGAAGTCCCGTCGGTCGAGGGTGAGGATCGCGTCGGTGTCGAAGTCGGCGGCGAGCGCCGCGTTCACCGCGTCGGCGAGGTCCAAGTCGAGTGCGCCGTAGCGGACTCGGACGGCTTGCGCGTTGCCACGTGATCGAGTTCTGCCAGCAGGAGTGGGGGACATCACCAGGAGGCCGACTGCCGTGATCGCCTCGTTCGCCGCTCCGTGGTCCGGGCGCGTCGAGTCGAGAGCGGCCAGGAGACCGGACGTGTCCGCGATGACGATGATCACGCGGCGGACCCGGGATCCGTTTCGCGACGGACCGCATCGGCGAGCGCGTCACGGACCTCGGTCCTGGTCGGCGAGGGTGGTCCATGTACCAAAGTGGCACATGCCCGTCCGGGGTCGGTTCCGAGTCAACCGCGGGGTTCGTGTGGCGTCTCTTTTGGCTGACAGCGAGGGGGTCCGGGGCATGGCTCTCGGAATGGCTGGTCGGGCTTGTCGATGATCGTGCCTTCCCCGTCCTTTCCTGGAAGGTGTGCCCGCCATGGCTCCTCGCGTATCCGACGTGGAATTGCCGCCGCTTTTCTGCCCGCTGGAATCCGCCGTTCATCCGCATGTACGACGCATTGAGCGCCGCGCCGTGGAATGGATCGGCCAGAGCGGCATGTGTGCCACCGAACGCGAGAAGGCGTGGGTGGCCGCCACTCACAGTGCCGACTTCTTCGCACGGTTCGCCCCGGAGGCCGAGGACGACGACCGGCTGCTGGCAGCGGCCCTGTGGGTCTACTGGGGGTTCGCCTTCGATGACGCGCGCTGCGACTCCGGGCCGCTGAGCACGCGGCCCGGTCAGTTCAACGTCCTGGCCGGCCAGGTCCAGCGTGCCTGTGAGGTGCCCTCGGCGGTGGGGGCGGACCCGTACATCGGCGCGCTGCAGGACATCGTCGGACGGTTCCGCTCCTTCGCGCCGCCGACCCAGGTACGGCGCTTCGCGCGCGGCCACCTTGCGTGGCTGTCGGGCGTCGCCTGGCAGATCGGCAACCAGGCCGCCGGGCACATGCCGGGCCTTGACGACTTCCTGGCCATGCGGCTGCTTTCGTGCGGTGGGGAGCCGACCTTCGCGCTGCTGGAGCTGGCCACCGGGGCCGAGGTACCCGACCGCGAGATGCACCGCCCGGCGGTGCGGGCACTGACGGAGATGGCGATCCTGGTCGCCGGACTCGACAACGACCGGCACTCCCTGGTGAAGGAACTCAGCCGTGGACAGGCCGACCAGAATCTCTACACGGTGCTGATGGCGGAGCGGTCCATGCCGTTGCAGGAGGCCGTGGAGGCCGCCGGCGGACTGCGGGACCGGGTGCTGCTGCGTTTCCTGGACCTGTACGACCAGGTCCGGCCGACCGCCGGTGCCGATCTCCGGTCGTACCTGCAAGGGCTGCGGTACGGAATCCGCGGCAACAACGAATGGGGCATGCGCGTGCCCCGTTACCTGAGCCTCGGGCACTGGCCGGACGACATGGAGCTCGGTGAGACGGTGTACGCCTGCGAACCGTCCGACACGCGCCCGGGGCCGATCGAGGGGGCGCCCAGCATCGCGTGGTGGTGGGATGCCGACCTCTGAGCGCTCCGGGGCCCCGTCGTCACGCGGCTCAGCGGCGGGCGGCCAGGGCCAGCGTCCACCACGGACCGCCGTCGCCGTGCTCCGCACCGACACCGGCGTGCGAGTAGCCGCAGGTCAGCAGGGCAGCGCGGTGCGGCGGGCTGTCCATCCAGAGCTGTACCGCCGCCTCCGGGGTGTCCGGCCCTGAGGCGATGTTCTCCGCGGACCTCCCCGCGCGGTATCCGGCCGACCGTACGCGCTCGGCGGGGGTGCTGGAACCGGCACCGGTGTGGGTAAGGCGGCCGTGGCGGGCCATGTGGGCGCTGTGGGCCCGCGCGGCGCGGGTGAGCGCGGCGTCCAGCCGGACCGGCGGGCAGCCTGCGTCGGCGCGGGACCGGTTGACGGCGGCGATCACCCGACGGGCCGTGTCCGATGGCTCCGGGTGTGACGGCTCCGGGCGTGACGGCTCTGCGTGTGACGACTCCGGGCGTGACGGCTCCGGGTGTGACGACTCCCGCCGGGCCGGACCGCGCGCCTCTGCGGTGCGGACCGTGGCGGGGCCGGCCGTGGCGGGAGGCCGCTGCCAGTGCTGAGGCGACGGCGACCACTGCGGGACGCGGTACGAGGAGGGGCGCGCGGGTACGGGCGGTGGGCCGGCCAGGGCTGCGGACGCGCTCCCGAGCAGCACCGTGGCGAGCAGGGCACATCCCGCCGCCGAAGCCCCGCGCCACGACGGGGCCGTCGTTCCCGGCCGCCCTGCCGTCCAGGCCTTGAAAAGTCCTCGCCACTCTCTCGCCATCCGCCCTCACCCGCCTGCTTTCTCCGCCATTTCGCCATTCCGCCATTCCGCCTTCCCGTTCCGTTCCGAGAACGCGAAGGCGGCGCGTACCTTACCGGTTTTCAGCCGCGTCGGCCGCGGCATCTCCTTCGCGCTTTTATGCGTTTTTAGGTTCTTGTACCCGCCGATTCGTTCGGGGGAATCAGGCATGCACAGTTTTCGCGCGAGCGGTCGGAATGGATAGGCTGGAATCCGTTTCCCCCCTTTCCCCGGATGCTTTACCGGAGGCTTCCCATGTCCTCGCTTCTTCGCTCCGCCGCGGTGCTCTCACTGGCCGCGCTGGCCCTGGCGGCGGGCGTCGGTGCCGCGAGCGCCGCGCCCGCGACGGCCCCGGCCACCGCCCCGGCCATCGACCACCCGGACCCGGAGTTCGGTCACCACCACCACAGCCCCCCGCTGAACTTCGGACCGTTCCAGGTGCCGAGCAACGGTTCCGTCTCCGGCGGCTTCGCGTGGAACACGCATTAGGGATCGCGCACCGCACAGAGGGGGGCCGCCGAGTGGCGGCCCCCCTCTGTTTTCACGTACACCCGTCGCGCGCACATCACCGGTCAGCGCTTGAGCGTGGCCGCGCTCGCCACCAGCACCAGGATCACGCACACCAGGATCAGTGACGCGTCCCGCACGAACAGGCCGGTGATCCCGGTGTGGTCGGCGGCCTCGCCCGCGGCCTGGACCGCGTACGTCATCGGCATGATCTTGGCGATACCGGACAGCGCGCCCTGCATGTCCTCATGAGGCACGAAGAGGCCGCACACCAGGAACTGCGGCAGCACACCGGCCGGCAGGAACTGCACCGCCTGGAACTCGTTGCGGGCGAAGGCGCTCACCAGCAGCCCGAGTGCCAGCCCCAGCAGGGCACCCAGCATGGCGATGACCATCAGCAGGTAGGCGGGCCCCTTGATGTCGAGGCCGAGCGGCCCGACGGACAGCAGGGTGGACAGCACCGCCTGGAGCAGCGCCAGGAAGGTGAAGGCGAGGCTGTAGCCGAGGACGATGTCCAGGCGGCGTACAGGCATGGTCAGCAGACGCTCGGCGGTGCCGGTGGTGCGTTCCCGCAAGGTGGACACCGATGCCACCAGGTACATGACGATGACCGGGAAGATCCCGAAGACCTGGGGGCCCACCCGTTCGAAGGTCTGCTCGGAGTCGTGGAACATCAGCTTCAGCAGCACCATCAGCATGCAGGGGATGACGAGCAGCAGGGCCGTGCTGCCCCGGTCGCGGGAGATCTGCTGGAGCACCCGCACCGCGGTGGCGAAGGTGATGGTGGGCGAGAACGGCAGCCGCTCGGCCAGGGTGGCGGCGCTCACCGCAGAGCTTCCGTGGCGAAGAAGGACTGTTCTGCGGCCGGTGCGCCGGGCTGGTCGAGCAGGCCGCCGGGCAGCATCGTGTGTGCCGCGGCCCGCTGCCGGGCCCGCGCCTCGGCCACCGCTGCCGCCTCCACCAAGTGCATGAACGCCTCCTCCACATCCCCGCAGCCCGTGTGCCGCAGCAGCGAGTCCCGGTCCGCGCTGGCCAGCAGCCGGCCGGCGCGCATCAGCAGCAGCCGGTCGCAGCGGTCGGCCTCGTCCATGACGTGGCTGGAGACCAGCAGCGTGGTCCCGTCCTCGGCCAGCCGGTGGAACACCGTCCACAGCTCACGGCGCACCATCGGGTCGAGGCCGACCGTCGGTTCGTCCATCACCAGCAGGTCCGGCTTGTTCAGCAGCGCGACCGCCAGCGACACCCGCGAGTACTGGCCGCCGGACAGGTGGGTGACCAGTTTGTCGGCGTACGAGGCGAGGTCGACCTCCTTGACCACGCGGACCACGGAGTCCTCCCGCCGCCAGCCCCGCATGCCGAGGGCGGCGGCGAAGTAGCGCAGGTTCTCCAGCACCGTCAGATCCGCGTACACCGAAGGGGCCTGGGTGACGTAGCCGACGCGGGCCCGCAGTGGGGTGGCGCCCGCCGGGTGGCCGAGGACCTGGACGTGCCCTTCCGTGGGCCGTTGTACGCCGACCACGGAGCGGAGCAGCGTGGTCTTGCCGCAGCCGCTCGGTCCGAGCACACCTACGATGCAGCCGCGCGGCACGTTGAAGGTGAGGTTCTGCAGGACTCCGTTGCCGCCCCGGACCACGCGCAGTCCATAGGCGGCCACCGCCGGCAGGTCGTCCGGAAGTGCCGTACTTGGCTCGGTCCGCTGCACGACTCCCCTGCGTTTCCCTGCGTATGTCCCGCCTTGTGCGGGTGGGGCATGGCCAAGGCGGACGCGATACGCGGCCACCGCAGAGACAAACGCCCCACGTCGGTCGAAGTCACGCATCTGGTACACCCGGCCTGGATACGGCGCCCCCCGGCCCGCGGCGGGTCACGGCGCCCCGGTCAGGTGTCGCGGCCGACCATTCCCCGTGCGATGGCGCTCAGTTGCTGGTACGCGTCCGGAGCCGGCCGTGCGCACGACAGCGACCGGAGCGCGGCGGCCACCTGCCGGTGTGCCTCCTCCTCGGCGAGCCGCCGGCCGCCGGCCTCCTCCACCAGGCGGGCGGCCAGTGCGACGTCCTGCGCCTCGAAGGGCGTCGGCGAGCCGTACATGGCCCGGAGCCGCCGCGAGGCCTCGCCTTCGCCCGTCAGGGCGGCGACCACCGGCAGCGACTTCTTGCGCGCCGCCACATCCGCTCCCACCGGCTTGCCGCTGTGAGCGGTGCGGCCCCAGATGCCCAGTACGTCGTCCGCGCACTGGAACGCGACGCCCAGCCGCCGCCCGAAATCCCGTAGACCCCGCACCTGTTCGTCGTCCGCGCCGGCCAGCACACCGCCCAGCGCACACGCGCATCCCATCAGCGCACCCGTCTTGCCCTCGGCCATCGCCAGATAGTCCGGCATCGATACGCCACACGCGCTTTCGAACGCCACGTCGTTGCTCTGGCCCGCGACGAGGTCGAGCAGGGTGTCCACGAGCTCCCTGACCGCCGCCGCGCCCCTGACGGGCACCTCCGCCACCGCCCGCAGCCCCGCCGCCAGCAGCGCGTCGCCCGTCAGTACGGCGGCCGGCGTGCCGAACGCCGACCAGACGGCCGGACGGTACCTGCGCAACGCGTCGCCGTCGATGACGTCGTCGTGCAGCAGTGTGAAGTCGTGGACGAGTTCCACCGCGACCGCGCCGGGGACCGCGTCGCCGGGCGTACCGCCGACCGCGACCGCGCACAGCATGGCCAGCCTCGACCGCACCGACTTGCCCCCGCCGCGTACCGCCACGCTCGGGGCGCCGTCGGCCTCGCACCAGCCGCGGTGGTACGACGCCGCCCGCGCCTCGGCCGCCGGCAGGGCGGCCACGGCGGCGCGCAGGGCCGGAGTGAGCAGTTCATCGATCCACTCCCGCTGCGACGACACGCCTACCGGTGCCGAGTCGGTGATCTGCAACATGCGCCGCTCCTCATGGGTGCACAACGGAGATGGCGGTGTCTCCGCTCCGGGAGCGGAGACACCGCACTCCAATCCAATCGGTCACCGCGAACCGCGGGAAAGCCACAGCACCCGTACGAAGACGTAGATCACCAAGGCGGACGAGCCCTATTACGGTGCGCCCACCCGACAATCACACGCCCCCGGGACGGACGGCAGCGGGACGTGAGCCGGGCGGCAGGGGGACGTGAGCGGGGTGCGGGAGGGTTGGGGATGTCAGCAGGTCAGCGCGGTCGCCGAGCGGTCGGGGTGGGCTTGTTTCGGCGCTTTCCGTATCGACTTCCGGGGGAACTCCCATGCGTACTTTCCACAGCCGCACCACCGTCCTCGCCGCCGCCGGCGCCGCCGTCTTCGCCCTCTCCCTCACCGCCTGCGGCGGCGACGGCTCCGGAGTGCGGTCCGCCGGGGCCGGTTCGGGTGACACCACCGTCACGGTGTCCTCATCGAAGTCGGCGGGGTCGTCGGACGTGGTGGGGGCCGCCAAGAGCTCGGACGGGTCGGGCGCGCGGGGCGAGAAGAGCGGTGGGGCCGGAGCCTCCGCCACCGCCCCCGTCTGCACCACCAAGGACGTCTCCGTCAGCGCCGCCCGCCACGGTGGTCCGCCTTACACCCACATCGTCCTCACCGCCAAGAACACCTCGGGCCGCAGCTGCGCGATGACCGGCTTCCCGGAGATCCAGTTCCTGGAGAGCCACCGCGAGAACGTGCCGCCGGTCGCCAAGAGCAAGCCCGCCGCCCCCGTCGTCCTCAAGGCCGGTGCCCCCGCCTACGCCCTCGTGAAGCTGTCGGACGGCGGGGCGCATGAGGACAACGAGGTCGTCACCGACTTCTCCGTGACGTTGCAGGGCGGCGGCGGCATGACCGCCGTCGCGGCTCCGGGCAAGGGCGGCATCGCCGTGGACCCGGCGAAGTGGGCGACCGGCTACTGGACGTACGAGCTGCGCAACGGTGCCGACGACTTCTGAGAGTCGTCCTCAGGGCGGGCGCTGAGCAGGCCGTACTAAGAGTTCGGGCTCGTGGCCAGGTCGGCCAGGGCCGCCGCCTCCTCCGTGCCCTCCTCCGCGCCGAACACATGCACCACCAGGCCCGGTTCGCCGGGCGCCGCCGGGACGTGGAGGCTCTCGAAGTCCAGGGTGAGGATGCCGGTCCGCGGGTGGCGCAGGCGTTTGCTGCCCGAGGCGCACATCACCACCTCCCCGCTTTCCCAGATGCGGCGGAACTCAGCGCTGCGGAGCATCAGTTCGGCTATCAGTGCGTCCAGTTCCGCGTCGTCCGGGTAGCGGCCCGCCGCCACCCGGAGCTGGCCCACGGCCTCCGCCGCCCGGTCGGTCCAGTCCGGGTGCACGTCGCGGGAGGCGGGGTCGAGGAAGACGTAGCGCGCGTTGTTGCGGTCGCGGCGGGCCGGGTCGGCGAGGCCGCCGAGGAGTTCGGCGCCGAGGGCGTTCCAGGCGACGACGTCCAGGCGGTGGTCGGTCGCGAAGGCCGGGAAACCGTCGGCCACGGCGTCCAGGACGCGCCGCAGCAGCGGGCTGGCCCTGGCCTCCGGCGCCGGGCCGCGTTCGGCGCCGGCGAGCGTGGTGAGGTGCGTGCGTTCCGCCGTGTCCAGGGTGAGCGCTCGGGCCAGGGCGTCGAGCACTTCGGGGGACGGCTGGGTGGCGCGGCCCTGTTCGAGGCGTACGTAATAGTCGACGCTGATGCCGGCCAGCTGGGCCAGCTCCTCGCGCCGCAGGCCGCGTACCCTGCGGCGGGTGCCGCCCGGGAGACCGACGTGTTCCGGGGTGACCCGGGCCCTGCGGGCCCGCAGGAAGCCGCCCAGTTCCCGGCCCGTGTCTCTCCCGTCGCCCTGCATCGCGCCACTGTCCATGGACCCCAGTATGGGTGGGACCGCCGGTACCAGGATTGCCGTTCCGCCGTCGCGCAGGGGGCTGGTCGGCGGTGTCAGGGCGGGAGAGCGTGGCGTCATGAACGCCAAGAAGGTCCTCGTCGTCAGCGCCCATCCCGAACCCCTGTCCCTCAACGCGGCCCTGGCCGACTTCGCCGTCGGTCAGCTGCGTGCCGCCGGGCACGAGGTGCGGGTGTCCGATCTGTACGCGATGAAGTGGAAGGCCACGGTCGACGCCGATGACTACGACGAGGGCTCGGATGCCGGTTCCCGGCTGCGCGTGATGGCGGCTTCGCAGGAGGCCACCCTCGGCGGGCGGCTGACGCCCGATGTCGCGGCGGAGCAGGAGAAGGTGCGGTGGGCGGACGCGGTGGTGCTTCAGTTCCCGCTGTGGTGGTTCTCCGCGCCCGCGATCCTGAAGGGCTGGTTCGACCGGGTCTTCACGGCCGGGTTCGCCTACGGGCCCGCCGTGCCGCCGCCGTACAGCGAGGGGATTCTCGCGGGGCGGCGGGCGCTGGTGTCGGTGACGGCGGGGGCGCGCGAGACGTCGTTCTCGGACCGGGGCATCCACGGCGAGATGGCGGATGTGCTGTATCCGATCCAGCACGGCCTGTTCTGGTTCACGGGCATGGCGCCGCTCCCGCCGTTCGCCGTGTGCGGTGCCAACGAGCTGTCCGAGGAGCGGTTCGCGGCGGTACGGGAGGCGTACGCGGCGCGGCTCGACGGGCTGTTCACGGACGAGACGGTGCCGTTCCGTTCGCTCGTCGGCGGTGACTACGACCATGACATGCGGCTGCTGCCGGGGGTGGAGGAGCCGGGGGTCGGCGGGTTCGGGCTGCACCGCCGCCCGGGGCCCGCCCATGTCTGAGTTAGTCCCCGGAATTGTTGCTGCCGCCGCAGCCCTTCTTCGTGGCCGCGTTCTTGGTGGCCGCGGCGGCCAACTCGGCGGCCACGGTGGTGGCTTTGGCCACCCCGTGGACCCAGCGCGGACCTCCCCGCGCAGCCCACACGACGGCGCCGAGGCCCGCCGCCGCGATCAGCACCCCCATGCCGAGCAGCAACACCATCATCGACATCCCCACCCCACCTGACGCGGGTCTCCGTAGAGCCCTTCGTTCGGGCCCCGATCATCTCAGACCCATGGGCAGAGCTTCACTGGTCCGTGGCGGTCCGCCTGGCCGGGAAGCCGTGGGTGCGGGAGATGACGACCACGAGCAGCACCGGGACCAGGAGCAGCAGGATCGTCCAGGGGAAGGACGAGGTGCCGACGAGGCCGAGGAGGACTCCGCCGATGACGCCGCCCGCCGCCATGGCCACGTTCCAGAGGGTGACCAGCATGGCCTGGGCCGCGTCCGCCGCGTCGCCGCCCGCGTCACCGGCGGCGGTCTGGAGGAGGGTGGGGGCGCCGCCCCAGCCGAGGCCCCACAGGGTCACGGCGGCGTATACGAGCGCCGGGCTGTCGGAGAGCGTCGCCAGCACGGCCGCCGCCACGCCGACCAGGAGCACGGCGGCGAGGGTGAGCGCGCGCAGCCTGCGGTGGATCAGGGTGCCGACGATCCAGATGCTGAGCAGGGACGCGGCGCCGAAGACCAGGAGGACCAGGTCGGTGGAGCCGCCCATGCCGAGGCCGTCGAGGTACGTCGCGATGTACGTGTAGAGAACCGTGTGCGCGAGGACGAAGACCAGGGTGACGAAGAGGACCGGTGTCACGCCGGGTACGCGCAGCGTGCGCAGCATCGGCGGGGTCGCCCCGCGCGGTCGGCCGGGGTAGTCGGGCACGAGGGCCGCGATCCAGGCCAGGAGGCCCACCGTGAGGCCGGTCATCACGAGGAACGCCACCTGCCAGCTGAGCAGTTTGCCGAGGTAGGTGCCCGCCGGGACGCCGAGCGACAGCGCAACCGGGATGCCCGCCATGGCGATGGCGATCGCCTTGCCCTGGAGGTGGACGGGCGCCATGCGGCGGGCGTACCCGGCGAGCAGCGCCCAGGCCAGGCCCGCGGCCACGCCCGCGATGAAGCGGGCGGCCATCGTGAGGGTGTAGTTGCCCGAGACCGCCGTGACGGTGTTCGCGGCGGCGAAGCCGGCCATCGCCATCAGGAGGAGCCGCTTGCGCCGCCAGCCCGCGGTGGCCGCGGTGAGCGGTATCGCGGTGAGGGCGGTACCGGCGGCGTAGATCGTGACGGTCTGGCCGGTCGCGGACTCGCTGACGCCGAGGTCGGCGCTCATCGCGGGCAGCAGGCCCGCGGGCAGTGTCTCGGTGAGGCTGGTGATGAAGACGGCGGTGGCCAGGGCGAGGAGGCCGGCCAGGGGCAGTTTCTGGGCGTGCGGCTCGGGGGGTGGGGTGGTGGTTGTGGGGGGTGGGGTGGTTGTGGGGGTGTGGGTGGGTGCGGGGCGGACGGCTGTGGGGTGCGTGGCTGCGGGATGCGTGGTTGCCGGGTGCGTGGTTGCGGGATGCGTGGTTGCGGGCGCTGCTGTGGGTGTGTGGTCTGTGGTGGTCATGGTGGTGACTCTGCTTGTGAGGGCTTCGGGAGTGCTGATGGTTCGCTGATGGTCGGCCCGGGGTCCGCTGGTGGGCGGTGTGTACGGTGATCCGTATGCGGTTCGGGGTGCTCGGTCCACTGGCGGTGTGGGACGGCGAGGGGGAGCCGGTAAGGGTGCCCGAGGTGAAGGTCCGGGCGCTGCTTGCCGATCTTTTGGTGCACGAGGGGCGGGCCGTCTCCGCCGACCGGCTCATCGATGACCTGTGGGGCGGCCGACCGCCGGGCAATCCCGCCAACGCCCTTCAGGCCAAGGTCTCCCAGTTGCGCCGTGCGGTCGGGCGGGACCGTGTGGTGCGTCAGGCGCCGGGCTATCTGCTGCGGGTGGACCCGGCGGCGGGGGACGAGGTGGACGCGGCCCGTTTCGGTGAGTTGGTGGGCGGGGCGCGTGGCGAGGCCGATCCTCGGATACGGGCCGGACTCCTCACCGAGGCGCTTGAGATGTGGCGTGGGCCCGCGTATGCCGACTTCGGGGACGCGGAGTTCGTACGTGTGTCGGCGCAGCGGTTGGCCGAGCAGCGCCTGGCCGTGCTGGAGGAGCGGGCCGAGGCGCGGCTCGCCTTCGGAGAACACGCGGCCGTCATCGGTGAGTTGGCGGAGCTGGTGGGGCGGCATCCGTTGCGGGAGCGGCTGCGGGGGGTGCAGATGCGGGCCCTGTATCTGGCGGGACGGCAGAGTGAGGCGCTGGCGTCCTATGGGGAGCTACGAGAGCGGCTCGCACGGGAGTTGGGGGTTGATCCGGGGCCCGAGTTGACCTCGTTGCGGGATGTGATCCTTCGGCAGGAGCTCTTGCTTGAGCCGGGTTCCTCCTTGCCCGCCCAGCCGCCCGCGGCCCCGCGGCCGCCTTCGCGGCGCAGGCACCATGACCTCCCCCGCACCAACCTTCCCGCCCCCCTCACCGCCCTCGTGGGACGCGAACCTTGCGTCGAAGAGCTTCAGCGGCTGCTGGACGCCTCGCGGCTCGTCACGCTGACCGGGCCCGGCGGAGTGGGGAAGACGCGGCTCGCCGTCGAGGCCGCCTCGCGTGCGGTGAGGGGTGAGCGGTTTTCTGATGGTGCGTGGATCGTGGAGTTCGCCGGGCAGGGTGCGGGGGACGGCGTCGCCGGTCTCGCGCAGGTCGTCGCCGGTGTGCTCGGGATCCGTGATGACGTGCCCGCCGGGGCGCCGGCGTCCGGGCCCGCCGCCGGGCCCCTCGAACGCCTCGCCGCCGCGCTGCGGGACCGGAACGTACTTCTCGTCCTCGACAACTGCGAGCAGGTCGTCGAGCAGGCCGCCGCGCTCGCGGAGGCGCTGCTGCGGGCCGCGCCCGGGCTGCGGGTTTTTGCCACCAGTCAGGAGCCGTTGGGGCTCACAGGCGAGGCGGTGTTCTTGGTGGAGCCGCTGCGGGGCGACGACGCGGTCGAGCTGTTCGTTGCCCGTGCCGCTGCGTCGGCGCCGGGGTTCGCGCTCTCCGGTCCGCAGGACGCGGAGGCCGTCGCCGAGATCTGTCGGCGGCTGGACGGTATTCCGCTCGCTCTGGAGCTTGCCGCTACGCGCGTACGTGGCTTGGGCGTACGGGAGTTGGCCGACCGCCTCGGTGATCGCTTCCGGTTGCTCACGTCGGGGCAGCGAGGGGCGCCGGCCCGGCAGCAGACGTTGCGTGCGGTGATCGACTGGAGTTGGGAGTTGCTCGGCGAGCCCGAGCGCGTTGTGTTGCGGCGGCTTGCCGTGCATCGGGACGGGTGCACGTTGGAGGCTGCGGAGGCGGTGTGTGCGGGGGGTGGTACGGGCGGTGGTGTGGGCCGTGAGGAGGTTCTCCACCTGGTGATGCGGCTTGTGGACCGGTCGCTGGTGGTGGTGGTGCCGGGGCGTGGGGGAGCGGGCGTCCGGTATCGGCTGCTGGAGTCCGTGGCCGCGTATGCGGTGGAGCGGTTGCGGGAAGCGGGGGAACTGGGCCGTGTGCGGGAGCGGCATCTGCGGCACTATCTGGCGTTGGCCGAGCGGGCGGGGGCGGGGCTTCGGGGTGGGGAGGGGCAGGGAGGCCGGCTCGGGCGGCTGGACGCGGAGGTGGGGAATTTCCGGGCGGCGTTGGAGGAGGCGGTGGGGCGGCCTTGGCCTCGGGAGGCGGGGCGGTTGGTGGTGGCGTTGGCTTGGTGGTGGTTGCTTCGGGGGCGGTTGGTGGAGGGGCGGCGGGCGTTTGGTGCGGTGTGGGGGGTTGGGGGTGGGGGTGGGCCGGGGGTGTTGTGGGGGGAGCTTTGGTTGCTCGGCAGGGGGTTTGCTCTGTTGACCGGGGAGCGGGTGGGGGTGGGTGGCTGCGGGTCTGAGGGGGTTGCTCGCGCCGTTCCCCGCGCCCCTGACGGGGACGGGGCTGACGTTGTGGGTTCGTGCGGGTGCGAAGGGGTTGCTCGCGCCGTTCCCCGCGCCCCTGACGGGGACGGGGCCGAGGTTGTGGGTTCGTGCGGGTGCGAAGGGGTTGCTCGCGCCGTTCCCCGCGCCCCTGACGGGGACGGGGCCGAGGTTGTGGGTTCGTGCGGGTGCGAAGGGGTTGCTCGCGCCGTTCCCCGCGCCCCTGACGGGGGCGGGGCTGAGGTTGTGGGTTCGTGCGGGTGTGAAGGGGTTGCTCGCGCCGTTCCCCGCGCCCCTGACGGGGGCGCGGTTGTGGGCGGGGGGTCGTGGGCCCTTTGGTTTTATGGGTATGGGCTGTTCAGTGTGGGGGAGTTGAGGGCGAGTCAGGACGTCAACTCTCGGGTTCTTCGGGGGGCGGAGGAGCGAGGCGATCTGTGGGGTCTTGCCGCTGGGCTTGCGCTTCGGGCCATGCATGCCTTGCTTCGGGGGGATCTGGACACCGTGGGGCGTGACGCGCTTCGGGCCGTCGAGGTGTTTCGGGGGCTCGGGGACCGGTGGGGGGAGTTGCAGGGCGTCGCTCCGCTTGCCGTGCTCGCCGAGATCAAGGGGGACTACGACGAAGCCGCCCGCCGCCAGAACGAAGGGCTGCGCATCGCCCGTGAGCTCGGGCTGGACGCCGAGGTCGCCGCGCGGCTGTCCGGGCTCGGGCGGCTCGCGCTGCTCACCCGGGAGTGGGAACGCGCCCGCGCGCTGCACGAGGAGGCACGGCGCCTCGCCGCCTCCCAGGGCTACCGCTACGGCGAGATCCACGCCGAGATGGGCCTCGCCCTGGGGGCCCGCCGCTCCGGGGATCTCGCCGCCGCCGAGTCGTATCTGCTCCGCATCCGCGACCGCCACGCCGACGTGTCCTCCCCCGCCGGCGACCACCTGCTCCACGCGGAGCTGGGCTTCATCGCCGAACTCCGCGGCGACGCCAACCGCGCCGAGGCCGAGCACCTGCGTGGCCTGGAGATCGCCCGGCGTCTCGCCGAGCCGCGTGCCCTCGCCCTCTCCCTGGAGGGCCTGGCAGGAGCGGCGGCCCTGGGCGGTGACGCCGTGCGCGCGGCCCAGCTGCTGGGCACCGCCGACGCGGCCCGCCGTAGCGTCGGCGCCCCACTGCCGCCCGCCGAGCGAGGTGACGTCGACCGGATCACGGCGGCGGTGAAGGCCTCACTCCGCGATGCCGCCGTCGCCGATGCCGCCTTCGCCGATGCCGCCTTCGCCGAGGCGTTCGCGCTGGGCACGAAGCTTCCACCGGACACCGATCATCCCGATCGCCCCAGCCACCCCGGCCACCCCGACTACCCCGGTTAGGCTGGGCCAGATCCCGTGGGCGCGGCTCGTCCGGGTCACGGGGGCATGGGGAACGATCCGCCGAGCGGATCCACACACTGGGGGGCCTGACATGGCACTTTTCGGCAACGCGCACACCATCGATCCGGGCAAGGCGCAGAACGAGTACGCCCGGCTGCTCGGCCACGGTGAGCAGGTGCACGCCGCGTACCTGCTGATACGCGACACCATGCTGTTCACCGACCGTCGGCTGATCATGGTCGACAAGCAGGGGATCACCGGCAAGAAGGTCGAGTACCACTCGGTGCCGTACCGCAGCATCACGCACTTCGCGGTGGAGACGGCCGGGCACTTCGACCTCGACGCCGAGCTGAAGATCTGGATCTCCGGCAACCAGGTGCCGCTCCAGAAGACGTTCACCAAGGGCGTCGACATCTACGAGGTGCAGGCGATCCTCACGCAGTTCGTGGCGCGCTAGGGCCTGTCTGACAATTCGCGTCGTCGCCCGGAGGGCGGCCTCGCGGCGTCAGGTGCGTGCTCTCGGCGTGCCGGGCGTAGGGCCTCGTACTGGATGTACTTGGCTCTGCGCCCGGTGCGGCGAGAGTGCGTGCATGGCGTCGCGAGGCAGGCGGGAATTGTCAGACAGGCCCTAGGCTCCGGCCCTCCCGTGGCCATCCCTTCGGCCGGGGTCGCATAGACCTTCGGCCGATGGGCGTCGGGCGCCCGCCCGCCAGGCTGGTGGTCCTACACCACACCACGGGAGGCGCAGTGCGTGACACAGCGATCAGCAGGGCCCGATTCCTCGCGGCGGCGGGGGCCGGGGCAGTGGCGGTGGCGGCCGGTGGAGTGCCGGGCCTGACGGCCGGGCGGGCCGAGGCCGCGCCTGCCCGGGACCAGGCCCAGGCCCAGGCTCGGGAGCAGGCCCAACCTCGGGGCCTCACCTACCGCGGCGTCTGTTACCAGGTCGGCGACGGCGAGTCCCACGCCACCCGCTGGACCCCGGCCCGCATGCGCCACGACGTGCGGGCGATCCGGCGGGACCTCCACGCGAACTCCGTCTCCGTCTTCGGCGACGGCGTCGAGCGCCTCGCCGCGACCGCCTCCGAGGCCGCCGAGCGCGGCCTGCACGTCTGGCTCCAGCCGCGCCTCGCCGACGTACCGCAGGGCGACATCCTCGACCACCTCGCGGAGGTCGGCCGCCACGCCGAGCGGATGCGCCGACAGGGAGCGCGGGTCCACCTCAGCGTCGGGTGCGAGTTCGTGCTGTTCGTCCCCGGCATCGTGCCCGGCGCCACCACCATGGAACGCGTCGAGAACATGCTCAAGGGCGACTTCGACCCGCAGGCCATGGCGCGCGGGCTCCGCGACTTCATCGCCCGCGCCGCCAGGACCGGCCGCTCCGTCTTCCACGGCCCGCTCACGTACAGCGCGGCCTATGACGACGAGGTCGACTGGTCCCTCTTCGACATCGTCGGCGTCAACTACTACGGCTACCACCCCACCAAGGCCGCTTACGTGAAGGACCTGGCCCCGTACCAGCGCTGGGGCAAGCCCGTGGCGATCACCGAGTGCGGATCGTGTACGTACGAAGGAGCGCCCGAGGACGGCGGGATGGGCTGGTACAAGGCCCTCGACCAGACCAAGGAGCCCGCGGAGATCAGCGCCGGCCTGCGTCGCGGCGAGCACACCCAGGCCGCCTATCTCCTGGACGTCTTCGACGTCTTCGAGTCCATGAACCTGCACGCCGCCCTCGCCTACACCTTCGTCTCCCCCGAGCTCCCGCACCACCCCGACGAGCCGCGCCACGACCTCGACATGGCGAGTTACGGCCTCACCAAGACCGTCAGGGACCACTACGACGACCCCGAGTCCCGCTGGCACTGGGAGCCCAAGGAGTCCTTCCGCGCGCTGGCCCGCCACTTCGAACAGGCCACGCGGCCCTGACCGTACTTGGCACGCCGATGCCTTCCGCCCGATGCCGCGCGTGTGCTTGCCTGGGGGTCATTTCAGCTGTCTGGGGCGGGAGTTGCCGGTGAGGAAAGTGTGGGCTGCGGCGGTGCTGGCCGGGGCGTTGCTCCTCGCCGGGTGCGGGGACCCGGGATCCGGGGGCGAGGCGGCGCCGCAGGACGTGCCGGACGCCCCGCGCGTCGCGCGGACCGAACGCGTGCCCTCCGCGCCGCCGCCCTCGGCGACCTCCACCACCCGGCAGCGGATCGCCGGCAGACCCGGTACGAAGGTGCTCTATCTCGGGGACTCCCTGGCCATGGAGAACCAGGACGTCCTGGGCGCCCACCTCAAGGACCGCCTGGGCGCCCGCTACCGCAGCGCGCCGTACTCCGGCACCACCCTCTGCGACTACCTCGAAGGCACCGGCAAGGACTCCCTCGTCCCGGCCGCCCACAAGGCCGCCGCGCTGGTGCGCGCCGAGCGGCCGGAGTACGTGGTGCTCCAGTTCTGGGGCAACGCGTGGGGCTACACGCCGTGCATGGACGGCATCACGTACGACAAGGCACGTGAGAAGTACTTCGACCGGTACGCCGCTGACGCGAAGGCCCTGGTCAGGCAGATCGACGCCGCCGCGGGAACGGGCCGGACGCGCATCGTGTGGGTGCTTCAGGGCCCCGATCCGATCACGCCCGACCGGGTCCGCCGCGTCAACGCCCTCTACGAGGCGCGGGCCCGCGCGTCCGGAGGTCTCGTGGCCGACGCGGGCAAGGCCGTGGCCCCGGCGTCCGCGCGGTACACCTGGGCCGAGAAGCTGCCGTGCACGTCGTACGAGACGCGGCACCCCGCGTACTGCACGGAGGCCGGGCGGAACCTCACCGCGCTCCACCGTGGCGACGACTACCTGCACTTCTGCCTGGCGCCGACCACGGCCAAGTCCCGTCCGTGCCCTGCCCGTTCGCCGGGCATCCGCCGTATGGCCTCCGCCATCGCCGGGGCTGTCGCGGCGGATCTGCGGTAACACGTTCGGAGTACGCCCGGTCGCCGCGCACGGCCCGCCGTCACAGGCTGTGAGTCCGTGACAGAGGAAAGAGGCGGGCCATGAGCAGCGCGACGCCCCATACGCCGGGCCACCACACGCCTGGGCACCACACGCCGGGCCAGGAGACGCCGGGCCACCACCACCCGGTGGAGGAGAACCCGTGGGCCACCGGCGGCGCCATGTTCGCCGGTGTCCTGATGCTGGTGAACGGCGTCCTCGGCGTGTTCGTCGGCATCGCGGGCATCGCCAAGGACGACGTGTACGAACGTGTCGGCGACTACGTGTACAAGTTCAACCTCACCACGTGGGGCTGGATCCACCTCGTGCTCGGGCTCGTCATCGCGGTCACCGGCTGGGGCATCCTCAAGGGCGCGGCCTGGGCGAAGGCGACCGGTGTGGCGCTGGCGGCGCTCGGTGTCGTGGCGCAGTTCCTGTGGCTGCCGTACACGCCGGTGTGGGCGTTCATCTCCATCGCGCTCGGCGTCTTCGTCATCTGGGCGCTGTGCACGGACCGTTCGGACGTGGCCGGGCCCTGAAGCCACGGAGGGTTTGGTCAGTACGCGGCGGGGCCGCCGTTCGCCGCGACGGTGTCGCGGACCGCGCGGATGAACGCCTCGGAGCGGGCTTCGGTGGCCCCCGTGCGCCAGACCAGCGCGACCTCGGCGCAGGGCACGTCACGCAGCGGTACGAAGATGACATCCGGGCGGGAGTAGTACCGCTCGACGGAGGCGGCCATCGGGGAGATCCCCTGGCCGGTGGCGACCAGCGTCATCAGCTCCTGGAAGCCGGCGACGGCCCGGCCGCGGCGGATCTCGCGGCCGCTCGGCGTGCGGCGCGGCACGTGGAAGTCCCACCAGTAGGCGGGCGCGCCGTTGACGACGCCGAAGAAGGTCTCCCCCGCCAGCTCCTCCAGGGAGACCGACGCCCTCGTGGCGAGCGGGTGGCCGAGCGGCACGGCGAGGACGCGCGGTTCGTTGATGACGACGGGGCCGACCGTCAGGTCCGGCTCGGCCACGGGCAGGCAGGTGAAGAGCACGTCGATCTCGCCGCCGCGCAGGGCGCCCAGCGGGTCCTGGTACTGCGTCTCGCGCATGGCGACCTCGCAGCCGGGGCAGCGTTCGCGGAACGTCGCGAGGATCGGGGCGGTCAGCGAGCCCGCGCCCGAGCCGAGGAAGCCGACGCTCAGCTCGCCCGCCACGCCCCGCGCGGTGTCCTTGGCCCGCGCCACGGCCGCCTCAAGGCGCGCGTGCAGCGGCGCCACTTCCTCGTACAGCTGCCGTCCCAGCGGTGACATCCGTACGACCCGGCTGGTGCGTTCGAAGAGGGGGGCGCCGATCTTGCGCTCCAGCTTCTTCACCGTCTGGCTGACGCGGGCCTGGGAGAGGAGGAGGCGCTCGGCGGTGCGGCCGAAGTGCAGCTCCTCGGCCAGCGTCAGGAAGGTCTCCAGCTCCTGCCGTTCCATCACGTTCCCCCTGTATCCCTGTGCTCCTGTGACCTGCCTCTGCGGCCCGCATCTCTGACCTGCATCGATAAGCGTGACCGCGGTGATCGTTCCACGGATCGCCATTGATCGGGCCGTGTGGCCGGTGGATCTTTGGAGAACCGAGAACCGGCCCTTTTCTCAACTCCCTGGAGACCATGATGATTTCGCGTGCCCGTATGACCGCCGTCGCCACCGCCGCCGCCCTCGCGCTGACCGCGGGGTCCGTCCTGACCGGCGCCCATGCCATGCCGCCCGCTGATTCCCCCGCCAAGAAGCCGGAGGCGGGGTGGTCGGCCGCCTGGGCCGCCGCCCCGCAACGGCCGAGCACCGGCTTCAAGGCCAACTGGTCGGAGGCCGGTTTCGACGGGCAGACGCTGCGCCAGGTCGTGCGCGTCACCGAGGGCGGCGACCGGGCCCGCATCCGGCTCACCAACCGGTACGGCGCCTCACCGCTGCGGATCGAGAGCGCCACCGTCGCGCGGACGAAGAAGGGGGCCGCGGTGGAGAAGGACTCGGTGCGGCGGCTCACCTTCGACGGGAAGGGCTCGGTCACGATCCCGGCGGGCACCGACCTGGCCAGCGACGCCGCCGGCCTGCGGGTGGCACCCCTGGAGTCCGTGACCGTCACGCTGCACCTCGCGAAGACCACGGGCCCGGCCACCTTCCACGCCCAGTCCTTCGCCACCAGCTACCGGGCGGACGGCGACCACACCGCCGACACCGGCGCCAAGGCCTTCGGCGAGACGTCGGAGTCCTGGTACTACCTCGCGGGCGTGGACGTGAGCGGCGGCTCCGGGCGTGCGGCCGGGCGGGACGGTGTCGTGCTCTTCGGCGACTCCATCACGGACGGCTTCGCCTCCTCCACCGACCGCAACCGCCGCTGGTCCGACGCCCTCGCCGAACGCCTCGCCAAGGCGGGCGACCGGCGGCCCGTGCTCAACGCGGGCATCGGCGGCAACATGGTCCTCAACGACTCGGCCTGGTACGGCGAGCGCAGCGCCAACCGTTTCGCGCGGGACGCCCTCGACCTGCCCGGTGTCGGCACGGTCGTCGTCCTCGAAGGCGTCAACGACATCGGGTTCTACGAAGGCGAGCACCCCACGTACAAGCCCGCTCCGCGGATCACCGCCCGGCAGCTCATCAACGGCCACCGCAAGCTGATCCGCGAGGCCCGCGCCGAGGGCGTGCGGATCGTCGGCGCGACGCTGCTGCCGTTCGGCGGCTCCGACCACTACGGCAAGCACGCGGCGGCCGTGAGCGACGCGTTCAACACGTGGGTGCGTACGTCGGGTGAGTACGACGCGTACGTCGACTTCGACAAGGCCCTCGCCGACCCGGACCACCCGGAGCGGATCGCCCGCGCGTACGACAGCGGCGACCACCTGCACCCGAACGACGCCGGGTACCGGGCGATGGCCCGCGCGGTGGACCTGAAGTCGCTGTGACACCGGGGTGACGCCGTCGCGCCGCCGGGCTCACTCCGTCGTGTAGTAGCGGTAGAACGTCACCGCGAAGACGCTCGCGGCGGCCACCAGCCCGAAGATCGTGGACCGCACCACGCTCGCCCCGCCCGCGCTGACCAGGAAGCCGAAGCTGATCCCCGCGAACGCCGCCCATGCCATGGCGCGCGGTTCGCGGGGGAGCGAGGGCGCCGCCCGGTGCAAGGCGTACATGAGGACGGCGAAGACGAGACCGGCGAGGACGCCGAACAGGGCGCTCCCTGCGGTGAGCGGACCGCCGTCGCGCCGGATCAGGCCGGCCCACAGGCCGTAGACGACGCCCATGAGCAGAGCGAGGCCGGCCCAGCGGACGGCGCTGGACGCGGCCCGCGAGCGACGGGAGCGGCGGAAGCGGAAGGCGGGTGCGGCGTGTGCCATGACGGTTCCCTTCTCTGGGGCGTTGTCCGGTGCCGGTGTCCGGGGCCTTGGCGGTGCCGGGCCCCGGGGCTTGGCGGTGCCGGCGTCCGGAGCTTGGCGGTGCCGGCGTCCGGGAGCTTGGCGGTGCCGGCGTCCGGAGCTTGGCGGTGCCGGCGTCCGGGAGCTTGGCGGTGCCGGCGTCCGGAGCTTGGCGGTGCCGGGCCCCGGGGCCTTGCCCGTGTCGGCGCCGCGTCAGCGGTCCCGGTTCGCGCACGGGTCGTGGTGGCAGTCACGGTCCCGCCACTGGGGGCAGGGGTCGGCGGAGCAGCTCGGGACGTGGCGGCCGTGGGTGTCCACGTACGCCGCGCTCACCCAGCCGCGGACGCCGGTCAGCCAGTACCAGTCCGCGTTGCCGTGCACCACGGTCGTGCCCTTGACGGCGCACTCGACGCGGTCCTGGCTGCCGTGCGGGAGCTTCGCGACGATCGCGCCGTCGGTGCCCGGCCGGTCCCTCACCTTGAGGTCGGGGCCGGAGACGACGGTGCCCCAGATGACTCCGCGGTCGTTGTCGGCGGGGGTCGCGGCGGTGGCCGCGGCCGTGCTTGCGGCGGTACCGGCGGTCAACACCGCCGCCGCGCACGCGGCCCCGAGGGTCAGAGCGATTCGCATGATCGGCCTCCTCGTTCCCGCATCCGGGAAACGCCCGTTTCTCCAGGAAACACCCGTTCGGCCCAGCGTTCCACCCGAGCCTGTTCCACACTGGAGACCGATGAGTTTCCGGGGCGGACCCGGTCTGCCCTCCCGACGACACTCCTTCGCGAGAACACGAAGACGCGAAGACATCGCGGAGACATTCGGCGAGAAAGCGGGCGGACATGAGCAGCATGGCCATCGAGACCGCGGGTCTGGTGAAGACCTTCGGCGACAACCGCGCGGTCGACGGCATCGACCTCGCCGTCCCGGCCGGCACGGTCTACGGCGTCCTCGGGCCGAACGGCGCGGGCAAGACCACCGCCGTCAAGATGCTCGCCACCCTGCTGCGGCCCGACGGCGGCGAGGCGCACGTCTTTGGCCACGACGTCGTGCGCGAGGCCGACGCCGTACGCAGCCGGGTCAGCCTCACGGGGCAGTACGCGTCGGTCGACGAGGACCTGACCGGCACGGAGAACCTGATCCTGCTGGCCCGCCTCACCGGGCACGCCAAGAAGGCGGCGCGCGAACGGGCCGGGCAGCTCCTCGAGGCCTTCGGCCTGACCGAGGCGGCGGCCCGCCAGGTGAAGAACTACTCCGGGGGCATGCGGCGCCGCATCGACATCGCCGCGTCCATCCTGAACACCCCCGACCTGCTCTTCCTGGACGAGCCGACGACGGGCCTTGACCCCCGCAGCCGCAACCAGGTCTGGGACATCGTGCGCGCGGTCGTCGGCCACGGCACGACGGTCCTGCTCACCACCCAGTACCTGGACGAGGCCGACCAGTTGGCGGCGCGCATCGCCGTCATCGACCGGGGCAAGGTCATCGCCGAGGGCACCAAGGGGGAACTGAAGGCGTCCGTCGGCGCGGGCTCCGTACACGTACGGCTGCGGGACGCCGCACGGCGCGAGGAGGCCGCGCGGGTCCTCGGCGCGGTGCTCGGCGCGCAGGTCCAGCTGGAGCCCGACCCCGTGGCCCTTACCGCCCGCGTCGGCACGGACGGCGCGCGCAACGGCCGCGGCGCCGCCGAGCAGGCCTCGCGCGCGCTCGCCGAGCTGGCCCACGCCGGCATCACCGTCGACGACTTCGCGCTCGGCCAGCCCAGCCTGGACGAGGTCTTCCTGGCCCTGACCGGTTCGGACACCGGCCACCACACCCCCACGACCGATCCGCAGAACCTCACGAAGGACCTCACGAAGGAGGCCACGGCATGAGCACCGCCGCCCCCGCCGAGACGCAGGACCTCGCGCCCGTCCGTACCGAGTCGCTCGCCGAGCTCCTCATCTCCACCGACCGGCCGCCGCGGCCGAGCGCGCTCTCCGCCTGCCTGACGTTCGGCTGGCGCGCCATGCTCAAGATCAAGCACGTGCCGGAGCAGCTCTTCGACGTCACGGCCTTTCCGATCATGATGGTGCTGATGTACACGTACCTCTTCGGGGGCGCGCTCGCCGGGTCGCCGAGCGAGTACATCCAGTACCTGCTGCCGGGCATCCTCGTGATGTCCGTCGTCATGATCACGATGTACACGGGCGTCTCGGTCAACACCGACATCGAGAAGGGCGTCTTCGACCGCTTCCGTACGCTGCCGATCTGGCGGCCCTCGACGATGGTCGGCTACCTCCTCGGCGACGCCCTGCGCTACGCCATCGCCTCCGTGGTGATCCTCACCGTCGGCCTCATCATGGGCTTCCGGCCGGACGGCGGGTTCGTGGGCGTCGTGGCGGGGATCGCGGTCCTGCTCGTCTTCTCCTTCGCGTTCTCCTGGATCTGGACGATGTTCGGACTGCTCCTGCGCACCGAGAAGTCCGTGATGGGCGTCAGCATGATGGTGATCTTCCCGCTGACCTTCCTCAGCGACATCTTCGTGAAGCCGGAGACGATGCCGGGCTGGCTCCAGGCCTTCGTCAACAACAACCCCATCACCCACGTCTCCTCCGCGGTCCGCGCCCTGATGGACGGCACGTCGCCGACCACGGAGCTGGCGTGGACGTTCGGCTGGGCGCTGCTGCTGGTGGCGGTGTTCGGGCCGGTGACGATGCGGCTGTACAACCGTAAGTAGCGCGGTTTGCCCCATCTCCGGATTGCCCCATATGCAGTCGCCCCGGTCGCGTGCCACGCGGCCGGGGCTTTGCCTGTAGAGGTGCCGAAAACCGTCCTGTCCGCCGTCCTGCTCGTCCTGGCCTGCCTCCTGGTCCCGCTCGGCGCGCTCTCCACCTGGGCGAAGTACGAGATCGGGGACCGGGACAGCTACGTCGCCACGATGGCGCCGCTCGCCTCCGACGACGCGGTACGCACGGCGGTGGCGGAGGAGGTGACCGGCGCGGTGATGAAGGAGATCGACGTGGGGCCGCTCCAGGGCGCGGTCGAGGCGTTCGTAGGGGACGCGGTGCGGTCGTTCACGGAGACGGCGGCCTACCGGACGGCCTGGGACGCGGCGAACCGCGCGGCGTACGACGCCGTGCGGCGGGCCTGGGGGGATGACTCCGACGGTGCGGTCACCATCGACCTCGCGCCCATCACCGAGCAGATCAAGCGGCAACTCGCGGACGACGGGGTGCCGTTCGCCTCGAAGATCCCCGTGAAGCACACGGAGGTCACGGTGCTGCGGTCCTCCGACGACCTCGGGTGGCTGCGGCGGGTCTTCGGCGTGCTCAGGTCGGCGGGGCTGTGGCTGCCGGTCGCGGCGGTGGTCCTCGCGGTGGCGGGTGTCCTCCTCGCCGCTTCCCGGCGGCGGGCGGTCGTCGCGACGGCGCTGGGTGGGGGGCTGGCGGCGGGGGTGCTTCTGGTGGGGGTCGCGGTGGGGCGCGGGGTGATGCTCGACGACTTGCCCGCGGAGGTTTCCCGTGGGGCTGCGGGGGCGGTGTACGACGCGTTGACCGCGTCGCTGTGGGCTGCGGCGTGGGTGTTGGTGGGGGTGGGGCTGGTGGTGGCACTGGGGGCATGGCTGTCGCCCCGATCGCGCCGCTCCCCGCGCCCCTGAGCGAGGCTCCGCCGGTCGCACCTCATCCGCAGGCCGAACGGGCTTGCTCGCGCAGTTCCCCGCGCCCCTATCGGGGCCCATCCGCTCGCACCTCATCCGCAGGCCGAATGCGCTTGCTCGCGCAGTTCCCCGCGCCCCTATCGGGGCCCATCCGCTCGCACCTCATCCGCAGGCCGAATGGGGTTGCTCGCGCCGTTCCCCGCGCCCCTATCGGGGGCGCCCGATCCGCCACACGCCACGGTAAGGCGCACCCGACCACCCACACCCGCCCCCGTCAGGGGCGCGGGGAACTGCGCGACCAGCCACCCACCACCCACACCCGACCACCCACACCAACCCCCCTCAGGGGCGCGGGGAACTGCGCGACCAGCCACCCACCACCCACACCCGACCACCCACACCAACCCCCCTCAGGGGCGCGGGGAACTGCGCGACCAGCCACCGACCACCCGCACCCGACACACCCCGTACCCCGCATACGGCAGGATTCCGCACAGCCGAACACCCCCGCCCCGCCCCCAACCGAAAGCAGAGGCCCCGCCTTGGACAGCGTGACCGTCGCCCCGGGCACCGAGCCAGAGGCGGCCCACACCGCACCCCGCCGCCACCGACGCCGAGCCACCGCATGGACCGCGGCCATACCGCTGGCCGGCGTCAGCGCCGTCATCGGCTTCCGCGTCGCCGACTCCGACGGCTTCACACCCGTACCGCAGCTGCTCGCCTTCCTGCCCTGGCTGCTCGTGCCCACTGTCGTCGGCCTGGCCCTGGCCCTGCTCGCCCGCTGGCGCCTCGGCATGGTGTGGGGCGTCGTCGTGCTCGGCCTCGTCGCCTGGTACGTCGAGCCCTACGGGAACACCGACGCACCGCGCGGCGACGCCGTCGCCGAACTGCGCGTCATGACGTCCAACGTGGAGTACGGGCGCGGCACGAAGGGCCTGATCAAGGCCGTGCGCGAGGAGCGGCCCGATCTGCTCTTCGTCCCCGAGTGCGACCACGCCTGCGCCGCCCTGCTCCGCGAGGAACTCCCCCGCGCCGACTACCCCCACCGCGAGGCCGTCGCCGCGTACGGCCCCGAGGGCTCCGTCATCCTCTCCAAGGTGCCGCTGAAGGACCCGCACCGCGTGCGGGCCACCCTCGGAATGCCGGGTGCCATCGCCGACGTGAAGGGACATCCGGTGCGGATTCTCCTCGCGCACCCCATGCCGCCGATGCCCCGCCAGGTCGACCTGTGGCGCTCGGAGATGCGCAAGCTCCAGGAGTACGCCGCCGACGGTGACGGCAGGTCCACCATCATCGCCGGGGACTTCAACGCCACCCAGGACCACGCCGCGTTCCGCTCGGTCCTCGACCAGGGGCTGCGCGACGCCGCCCGCCTCACCGGCTCCTCGCGCACCCCCAGCTGGCCCACGGCCGTGCCCTCGCCGCTCGGCACGCAGATCGACCACATCCTCGCGACCCCGGACTTCGCGGCCCGCGACGCCCGTTTCCTGGAGATCGGCGACACCGACCACCGGGCACTCGTCGTCACGCTCACCCTTCACCGGCCGGACGGAACAGACCGCTGATCCACCGGCCAGGGCAAGCAACGTAATGCGGCGATAATGGGCACATGCCCCGTGAGACCCCCGCCGCCCCACCGGAATCACGCGGCCCACTGCGCCCGCTCACCCCGCCCGACTGGCTCGTCCGGTCCCTCAAGCCGCAGTCCGCGCCCATCCCCTGGGCGGCCGTCGCCCGCGCCTCGGTCGCCATGGCCCTGCCGCTCGCCGTCGGCATCCTCGCCGGACAGCCCACATACGGCGCGCTCGCCTCCATGGGCGCCCTCTCCGGTGTCATCGGTGACACCGCCGACGCCTACCGCATGCGCGTCCTCAACATCGCCGTGCCGCAGCTCTTCGGCGCCCTGGGCGTCACCCTCGGCTCGCTCGTCTTCGGGCACGGCTGGGTGGCGGTCGGCGCCGTCACGTTCGTGGCGCTCGTCTCCGGGATGATGTCGACGATCGGCGCGGTCGCCTCCGTCGGCGGGCTGCTCCTGCTGCTCAACTGCGTGGTCGGCGCGGGCCTTCCGATGCCGGGTCAGTGGTGGCTCGCCCCGGCCCTGATGACCGGCGGCGGCCTCCTCGTCCTCGCGCTCGGCCTGCTCGCCTGGCCGCTGCGCTCCGGCGTCCCCGAACGCGCCGCCGTCGCCGCCTCCTACCGCTCGGTGGCCGCGCTCCTCGACGCCGCGGGCACGGACGCGTACGACGACGCGCGCGCCGCCGTCACCGCCTCCCTCAACCAGAGCTACGACCTCGTCCTCGCCCGCCGCGCCCGTGACCACGGCCGCAACCCCGAACTGGTGCGGCTCGTGGCCCGCTTGAACGCCCTCACCCCGATCGTCGAAGCCGCACCCGCCACCCATCTGAGTGCCCGCCACGCCTGCGTACGCCTGCCGCCCGAGATCCCGGCCGTCATCCGCGACATGGCGCGGGCGATCGAGCACGGCGGCGGCGCCCCGACCGCCTGGACCCCGGACCCCGAACGCCTCCCCGAACCCCGCGACCACACCGCCCGCGCCCTCGACCACGCCGTGCTGCACGCCGTGGAGACGCTGGGTGACGCCGACCCGCTCGGCGTCATCAAGGCCGACGACCGGCTCGGCCACCCCGCGGCGCTGAGCGTCCGGATCCGCCGCGCCGCCCGCAACGTCGTCCTGTCCGGCGCCTCCTGGCGCTACGGCCTGCGGCTCGCGCTCTGCATCGGCATCGCGCAGGCCCTGGTCTCGCTGATCGACGTCCCCCGGTCGTACTGGGTCGCGCTCACCGTCACGTTCGTCCTCAAGCCCGACTTCGGCTCGGTCTTCTCCCGCGCCGTCCTGCGCGCGCTCGGCACGGCCGCCGGCCTGGTGGTCGCCGCCGCCGTCCTCGTCCAGGTGCCGCACGGCTGGTGGGACGTACCCGTGATGATGCTGCTCGCCCCGCTCATCCCGGCCCTCACCACGCGCGGCTACGGCTACCAGACGGCGGCGATCACCCCGGTGATCCTGCTGCTCTCCGACATCCTCAACCACCAGGGCCTCGGCCTGGTCGTGCCGCGTCTGGTCGACAGCCTGATCGGCTGCGCCATCGCGCTCGTCGCCGGATATCTGCTGTGGCCCGAGAGCTGGGGGACGCGGATCGGCGACCGGCTCGCGGACGCGGTCGCCGACACCGCCGGATATGTGGAGTCCGCGTTCGGGGCCACCGTCGAACCGGCCGCCCGCGCCCGCATGCGCCGCCGTCTCTACCGCGACCTGTCCGTCATCCGCTCCGAGTTCCAGCGGGCCCTGACCGAGCCGCCGCCGACCGGCACGCGCGCCGCCGCCTGGTGGCCGCTGGTCGTCGCCGTCGAACGCATCCTGGACGCGACGACCGCCGCCAGGGTTCGCATCCGGCACGGAGCGCGGCCGCCGGCAGCCGGCGAGGTGGCCGAAGTGGCACGAGAACTACGAGAGTTGGCGGGCGGCCTGCGTGCGTCGGCGGTGCTCGAAGAGGTGCGTACGGAATTCACGGTCGGCCCGAAGGACAGCGTCCTGGAACCGTTGCGCCAAGAGGTCGGCGCGGCACGGGCCATCGCCTCCCCGAAGCCCTGAGCCCTGAAGCCCTGGCTCCCTGAAGGGGCGCGGGGAACCGCGCGACCGGCCACGACCGGCCCGCGGCTCCCCGGCGACCGTTCCCTAGCGCACCTTGTGCAGCGCCTTCGCGAGCCCGTTGGCCCACAGCTGCTCCACCTTCGACCGCTCCGCCGCGTCCGGCTGCGCGTTCGTGCAGGACGGGCCGGGGCCGCCGCCCGACATCAGCTGACTGCACGGCCCGTCGTAGGTGTCCGGCAGCCCGAGTACGTGCCCGGTCTCGTGGGTGGTGACGCGGGTCGAGTCGTACTCCTTGTTCTGGGCGTAGTCCAGGAAGATGTACCCCTTGCCGTGCCCGTCGGTGCTCGCGTACGAGCCGCGCGGGTCATTCCCCTCGCGGTACGAGAAGCTCGCGCCGGAACTGCCCTGCTGGAGCTTGACGTTGGAGACCGCCGAGTTCCATATGGACGTGGAACTCGCTATCTGCCGGGCGAAGGTGGGCGCTCCGGAGGCGTCGTAGACGACGGTCACGGACTTCGCCCCGGGGTTGGCCGCGCGCTTCTCGGCGACCGCCTTCACGACGGCCTCGAAGAACGCCTTGTTGGCCTTGGCCTCCCGCGCCGAGCCCTCGTACGCCGACCCCTCGTACTGGGCGTACGAGGCGGAGGACGAGTTCAGGGCGGGGGTCGACGCCGACGCCGACGTGGCGGCGCCGCCGAGTCCGGTGACGGTGAGTCCGAGGACGGCCACGACGGACAGGTATCGCTTGCTCATGTGTGGGGGGCTCCCTACTCGTTCGACCGACCGTGGGGGGTCGATGAAAGGTGAACTTTTCGGTGGCTGTGAGTCTCGGGGAGCAGGGGGCGCGTGGGGATGATGGCAAGACGCGATAGCCCGGAGCTATCACCGGGCTCGGCCGGTCCAGAACGGCTGGTTCTCATGGGGTTTGGGTGTCTGGTGCGGCGGCCGTACCGCCTCTACGCTCATCGACCATGGAGCTCGAGGTCAGGCACCTCCGCGCGTTGTGCGCCATCGCCGACACCGGCAGCCTGCACAAGGCGGCGCGTCAGCTCGGCATGAGCCAGCCGTCGCTGACGACCCAGCTGCGCCGCATCGAGCACGCGCTCGGCGGCCAGCTCTTCGCCCGCGAGCGCACCGGCTGCCGGCCGACCCCGCTCGGCCGGGTCGTCCTGAGCCGGGCCCGCCCCCTGGTCACGGAGATGCGGTCCCTGGTCGCCGAGACCAGGGCAGCCGCCGCCCGCGCCACCGAGGGCCCGCGGCTGCGCATCGGCTCCACGGCGAGCCGTGCCATACCGGGCTGGCTGCGCCGGCTGCGCGTGCGCCTGCCGGGCACGGAGATCTCGCTCCAGATGGACGTGTCCGCCAACGCGCTGCTGCGCATGGTGGCCGCGGCACAGCTCGACGTGGCCTTCGTCCACGAGGTCGAGGGCAGCCCATTGCGGCTGCCGGAAGCCCTGCGAAGACGCGTCCTCCTCGACCGCGAGCCGCAGTTCGTCTCCCTGGCCGCCGATCACCCGGCGGCGGAGCGGCCCGTCGTACGGCTCAGCGACCTCGCGGACGACCGCTGGATGGTCGACCCGACCGTCGACGGCGAGTGGGACGGCCTGCGCCGTGTCCTGACCACGGCCGGCCTCAACCCCCCTGTCCTGCACGGCGACTACCTCACCGCCGCGTCCCTCGTCGCCACCGGCGAGGTCGTCACGCTCTGCCAGCCGACCTCACGGGCCCGCGCCGACATGGCCGTACGCCCCCTCCACGGCGACCCCATCGGCGTACGCCTGATGGTCGCGGCCCGCACGGAGGACGAGCTCAACGCGGTCTACGGTGAGCTGGAGGCCGCCTACTGGGAGGCGGCCCGGCAGTCCGCCGCCTATACGGAGTGGCTGCTGCGGTCCGGCGACGCCCGCGGTGCCGCCGGCGGAACGCTGGTCCCGGCCGGCCGGTGACCTCCGGCGGGTGACGCCTACGCGGAAGGGGCACCCGGCGACCGCCGGATGCCCCTTCCGCCTACGTACTCCTGCCTGCTTCCGGGTCAGACGCCGATGTCGCGGCCGTCCTCGCGCCACACGGAGACGACCGACGGACGCACCAGCTTGCCCGGACCGTCGGGCCAGGCGCTCGCGGGCTTCTCGACGGAGGCGCCGTCCACCTCGCCGGGGTGCTGTACGGCGACGAGCACGCGCCGGTCCTGGATGAGCGGACCGCAGGTCTCGGCGCCGGTCGGCATGGTCAGGAACTGCTTGAGCTCACCGCGCCGCTCGCCGCGCGTGGCCACACCGAACAGGCCGTCGTGGGAGCCGAGCTGGTTGCCGTCGGTGGACAGCCACAGGTTGCCGTGCGGGTCGAAGGCGACGTTGTCCGGGCAGGAGATCGGGGAGACCCGGTCCTTGGGGAAGCCCGCGAAGTACGTCGAGGGGTCGTCCGGGTCACCGGCCACCAGGAACAGCGACCAGGCGAAGGTGGTGGCGTCGGCGCGGTTCCGGCGCTCGGTCAGCTCAAGGACCTGCCCGTGCTTGTTGAGGTTGCGCGGGTTGGCCTCGTCGGCGCCCGCCTTGCCCGGCTTGCCGCGGTCGGAGTTGTTGGTGAGCGCGACGTACACCTTGCCGGTGTGCGGCGACGGCTCGATGTCCTCGGGCCGGTCCATCTTCGTGGCGCCGACCTTGTCACCGGCGAGGCGCGTGAAGACGAACACCTCCTCGGCGGTCATGCCCTCGACGTGGCTGACGGCCTTGCCGCCGGGACCGGCCGTCGCCAGCGGGACCCACCGGCCGCTGCCGTCGAACTCGCCGTCCTCCGGCAGCGTGCCCTTCCCGTCGATCTCGGCCGCCGGGGAGTCACCGGTCAGCTTGGCGACGTAGAGGGTGCCCTCGTCGAGCAGCGTGAGGTTGTGCTCGTGCGCGGCGCGGGACTTGCCCTTGGCCATGCGCTTGCTGCTGACGAACTTGTAGAAGTAGTCGAACTTCTCGTCGTCGCCCATGTAGACCACCGGGCGCCCGTCGTCCGTCAGGCGCGGCTGCGCGGCCTCGTGCTTGAAGCGGCCGAGCGCGGTGCGCTTGCGCGGCGTCGAGTCCGGGTCGAACGGATCGAGCTCGACGACCCAGCCGAAGCGGTTGGCCTCGTTGGGCTCCTTTGCGAGGTCGAAGCGGTCGTCGAACCGCTCCCACTTCCGCTCGGAGGCGGCACCGGATACGCCGTAGCGCTTGAGGCGCGCGGCGTCCTTCGGGTCGGTCACCTTCACCGCGTTGGCGAAGTACTGGTTGAAGTTCTCCTCGCCGTGCAGCGTGGTGCCCCAGGGCGTGGTGCCGCCGGAGCAGTTGTTGAGCGTGCCGAGCACCGTGGTGCCGCGCGGGTCGGCCTTCGTACGGACCAGGTCGCTGCCCGCGACGGGCCCGGTCAGGCGGAAGCGGCTGGTGGCGGTGAGCCGGCGGTTGAGGTGATGGCGGGTGACGGCGCGCAGGGCGCCGCTCTTGCGCTCGCCCTCGACCACGACGACGGAGAGACCGTGCGCCGCCCAGGCGATCTCGACCTGCTCGCGGGTCGGGTTCTCGGGGTCGTACCCCTTGAACATCAGGATCTCGTCCGTGTACTCGTGGTTCGCGACGAGGACCTGACGGCCGTGCTCGCCGCGCAGCGGCAGGAGGGACAGGAAGTCGTTGTTGTAACCGAACTGCCCGGCCTGCGCCTTGGCGGTCTGCCGGTCCGGGTCGAAGGCGGGCGCGCCGCGCAGGATGGGCTCGCCCCAGCGGATGACGACGTTCTGTCCGTAGCCGGCGGGGACGGTGACGGCGTCCTTGGTGTTCGGTGCGACGGGCGCGAACCGCAGGCCGCGTGCGCCCCTGCCCTTTCCGGCCGTACGTCCTTCAGGCGCGGCCGCGGCGGCCTCACTGACTCCGGGGCCCGCTATGAGGGTGCTGCCCGCGGTGGCGGCGACCGTCACGACGGCGGCGGCGCGCATCATCGAACGGCGGCTGAGCGCACCGGCGATGACATCGCCGACGTACTCGTTCTCGCTGGTGTTGGGCACCTCGCCGAAGCAGGCGTCGCCGCAGCGGAAGCGGCAGGTCAGGGCGGAACGGCCGCCGCTCCCCTGATGCGAGGTGATGATCGGCAGCAGCTTGGGCACGGATCCTCCGTCGTCATGGCGTGGCTTGATTCCGCCGTGAGGCTAGGTGTGGGTTCCGGCACGGCGGCGGCCTGCGGGTGAACGGAGGGTGAATCCGTGGCACATGGGCAGAAGTTGACAGCGGGTTGACGCGAGGGGTGGCCGGGCGGTGACCCTGCCGAAGATCGCGGACGGCGGCGGCTAACCTTACGTGTCCGCCCTGGCCAGGGATTCCAGGGGTTTTCGGGAATCAACTCACGCGAAGGGTTGCGCACATGGGCATTCTGAGTCGCCTGCGGAACGCGTTCGGTCGGTCACGCAAGGAGAGCGTTCCTGAGGCACGGGAGCCCGAGCGTGTGACCGCGGCCGGGGAACCGCACCCCGCGGAGGACGTGACGCTGCCGTCCCCGTCCCCGGAGCCCACCCCGGAGCCGGCCCACAAGGCCACGCTCCCGTCCCCCAGCCCCGAGCCGACGCCCTCCACGGTCGACGACCTGGTAGCCGCGGCGTTCGACAACGTGACGGTCCCGGCGCAGGGGGTGGACCACTCGACACCGAAGCCTGCGGCGCCTGAGCCGGATGCCGCCACCGCGGCGCCTGCGGCTGAAGCGGACCCCGAGCCCGAGCCTGCGGCGCCTGCGGCTGAAGCGGAACCCGGCCCGGAGCCTGCGGCGGCTGAAGCGGAACCCGAGTCCGAGCCTGCGGCGCCTGCGGCTGAAGCCGAGCCCGCAGCGCCTGCGGCTGAAGCGGAACCCGAGCCCGCGGCGGCCGAGCCGGACGCCCCCACCGCGGCCGTGGCTGAAGCCGAGCCCGAACCGGAGCCCGCGGCGGCCGAACCGGAAGCCACCGCGGCGCCTGCGGCTGAAGCGGAACCCGAGCCGAAGCCCAAGCCCGACGCCCCCACCGCAACCGAGGCCGAAGCCGAGCCCGCGGCGGCGTCCGAAGCCGCCGGTGCCGATGAAGCACCGGCAGGTACACCGCCCGCGACGGAGCCCGAAGCCAAGGCGCAGCCGGAAACCCGGGCGGAGCCCACCACCCCGACGGAAGCCGAAGCCAAGGCCGAACCCCAAACCCCCGCCGAGCCCAAGGCCAAGCCCGAACCCGCCCCCCCGGCGGAGCCCCCCGCCCTCTCCGCCGCCAAGGTCAAAGCCAAGGCCCCCGCCCTGGCCACCGCCTACAAGGCCGCCGGCGCCGCCCTGAAGAAGAACGGCCTCACCGGAACCCGCGCCCCCGTCTACCTCGTCCTGGACCGCTCCGGCTCCATGCGCCCGTACTACAAGGACGGCTCCGCCCAGAGCCTCGCCGACCAGACCCTCGCCCTGGCCGCACACCTGACGCCGGCCCCCGAGGCCACGGTCCACGTCGTCTTCTTCTCCACCGACATCGACGGCACCGCCGCCCTCTCCCTCCCCGAACACGAGGGCCGCATCGACGAGCTGCACGCCGCCGCGGGCCACATGGGCCGCACCAGCTACCACCGCGCGATCGAAGAGGTCGTATCGCACTACGAATCGCACTACGCGAAGTCGGAGCACAAGGAGAAGGAGAACGGCACGCCCGCCCTGGTGATCTTCCAGACGGACGGCGCGCCCGACGCGAAGGGCCCCGCGACCCAGGCCCTGGCGACCGCCGCCACGCACCCGCTCTTCTTCCAGTTCATCGCCTTCGGCGACCACGACGCGAAGGGCTTCGACTACCTCCGCAAGCTCAAGGCGGACAACGCCGCGTTCTTCCACGCGGGCCCCACCCCCCGCGAGCTCACGGACAAGGAGCTGTACGAGGGCCTGCTGGCGTCCTGGCGCCCGTAGCCCGACGGTGGGCGACGGCGGACCCGGCAGCCGGAGCTGCCGGGTCCGCCCCTTGATATCGAGGTGAGTGGATCTTCGCGAGGCCGTTAGGATTTCGACCATGGCGGCCACTGGATCCGAGAAGCAGGGAGCGGACGAGAACGCGAAGGCGTTCTACGTATCGACCCCCATCTACTACGTAAACGACGCTCCTCACCTGGGCCACGCCTACACGACCGTTGCAGGGGACGTGCTCACGCGCTGGCACCGTCAGCGCGGCGAGAAGGTGTGGTACCTCACCGGCACGGACGAGCACGGTCAGAAGATCATGCGCACGGCCGAGGCGAACGACGTCACCCCGCAGGAGTGGTGCGACAAGCTCGTCACCGAGGCCTGGAAGCCCCTCTGGGAGCACCTGAACATCGCGAACGACGACTTCATCCGCACCACGGAGAAGCGTCACACGGACCGCGTGCAGGAGTTCGTCCAGGATCTCTACGACAAGGGCGAGATCTACAAGGGCGGGTACGAGGGCCCGTACTGCGTGGGCTGCGAGGAGTACAAGCTCCCCGGCGACCTCGTCGAGGCCGAGGACGGCACGAAGCTCTGCCCGATCCACAAGAAGCCGGTGGAGCTCCTCAAGGAGGAGAACTACTTCTTCAAGCTGAGTGAGTACGGCGACAAGCTCCTCGCCCTCTACGAGGCCAACCCCGGCTTCATCCAGCCGGAGTCGGCGCGCAACGAGGTCGTGAACTTCGTCAAGCAGGGCCTTCAGGACCTCTCCATCTCGCGCTCGACGTTCGACTGGGGCGTGAAGGTCCCCTGGGACGACAAGCACGTCATCTACGTCTGGGTCGACGCGCTCCTGAACTACGCCACGGCGGTCGGCTACGGCGCGGACCAGCGGAAGTTCGACGCCACCTTCCCCGCGAACGTGCACCTCGTCGGCAAGGACATCCTCCGCTTCCACGCGGTGATCTGGCCCGCGATGCTGCTCGCGCAGGGCCTGCCCGTGCCGGGCAAGGTCGCCGCGAACGGCTGGCTGATGGTCGGCGGCGAGAAGATGTCGAAGTCGAACCTGACGGGCATCAAGCCGCAGGACCTCACCCTCCACTTCGGCGTGGACGCGTACCGCTGGTACTTCCTGCGCGCCATCGCCTTCGGCAGTGACGGCTCGTTCTCGTGGGAGGACTTCTCCGCCCGCTACACCAGCGAGCTGGCGAACGACTACGGCAACCTCGCCTCGCGCGTCGCGGCCATGGTCGGCAAGTACTTCGGCGGCGAACTGCCGGCGGCCACGGCCTCCGGTGACGCCGAGAAGGCGGTCCAGGACGGCCTGGCGAAGGCCGTCGCGGACGCCGACCGCGCGATCGGCGAGGAGCTGGACTTCCAGTCCGGCATCCTCTCGATCTTCGCCTTCGTCAAGCAGGTCAACGGCTACATCACGGAGCAGGAGCCGTGGAAGGTGGCCAAGGACGACTCGGAGGAGGGCCGCGCCCGCCTCGCGACCATCCTCTACACGGCGGCCGAGTCGCTGCGCGCGGTGGCGGTCCTGCTGAACCCCGTCATGCCGGAGACCTCCCAGAAGCTCTGGGACTCCCTCGGCGCCGAGGCCCCGCTCGGCGCGCTGGCCGACCAGCGGGTCCAGGACGCGGGCACGTGGGGCCGGCTGCCGGCCGGTTCGACGGTGACGAAGGGCGCGGTGCTCTTCCCCCGCCTGGAGGAGAAGCCAACCGCGTAACGCATCGCGGACGACACCCGGCACCCGGCACCCGGCACCGACACCGAGGTCCCGGCGCCGCCCCGTGATTCACGGGGCGGCGCCGGGACTTTTCCGTGCCCACCCCTACCCCTGTCCGGTGCGGAGCCGCGACGGGGGACCGACCGCGGCCGTTCCCCCGGCTACGCGCCGTACGCCCCGACCAGCCTGGCCAGTTGCCGGCCCACCGCCCGCAGCGGCTCCTCGCTCCGGCTGACCTGAGCCGTCACCTCGGCGCCCTCCAGGGCGCTGATCACGGTCGTCGCCAGCTCCCGGGCGTCCTCCGGGCCGATTCCCGACGCGGCGAGCCGCTCCTCGACGATCCGCTCCCAGCCGCGCAGCGCCTCCGCACAGACCCGCTGGATCTCGGAATCCGTGCCGAGCGTCTCCAGGGCCGCCGCCGTGACAGGACAGCCGTCGATCCAGCCCGACTCCCGCAGCCCGACGGCGAGGACGACGGCGCAGCGCTCAAGAGCCGGGCCCGGCGCGCCCTCACCGGCCAGCCCCTCGCGCAGCAGCTCCGCGAACTCCTCACTGCTGTGCGTGAGGGCGGCCACCGCCACGGCTTCCTTGCCGCCGGGGAAGAAGTGGTAGACGGAGCCGAGCGTGGCCTCGGCCTCCTTGGCGATCTGCTTGATGCCTGTACCCACATAGCCCTGCCGCTGGATGAGCCGTGCGGCGACGACGACGATGCGGTCGCGGGTACTGGGGGTCGCGCTCTTCGCTGCGCTGCTGTCGGCCATGGGGGCACCTTACCCGAGCATTAAGTAGAGCGTTCGTTCTAGCGCTGTGGTACGTTCGGCCCGAGCCGCTAAATAGAGCGCTCGTTCTAGCCACCTCCCCTGACACCAGGAGCCCCCATGCACACCTCCCCCTCCCCCTCCACCGCCACTGTCACCGTCATCGGCCTCGGCCCGATGGGTCAGGCCATGGCCGCCGCCTATCTCGACCGGGGCTACCGCGTCACCCTCTGGAACCGCACGGCGTCCCGCGCCGACGCCCTCGTGGAGCGCGGTGCCACCCTGGCGGCCACGCCCGAACAGGCCCTGCGGGCCTCCGACTTGACGGTCCTCAGCCTCACCGACTTCGACGCGATGTACGGGATCCTCGAACCCGCCAAGGCGGCCATCGCCGGACGCACCCTGGTGAACCTCAGTTCGGACACCCCCGAGAAGGCGCGGGCGGGCGCCCGCTGGGTGACGGAGCTGGGCGGAACCCACCTCACGGGCGGTGTCCTCTGCCCGCCGCCCCTGATCGGCACACCGGACGCGTCGACGTTCTACAGCGGCCCGCGCGCCGCGTACGACACCCATCGCGCGGCCCTCGAAGTGATCACCGGCAAGACGGACTACCGGGGCGAGGACCCGGGCCTGGCCGCGCTGATGTACCAGCTGAACATGGCCATCTTCTGGCCGTCGATGATCGCCTACTGGCAGGCCGTGGCCGTGGCCGGCGCCCACGGCATCACCGCCGCGGAGATCGCCCCGTACGCCACTGAGAACTTCGCGGGCATGGGCCACTTCATCGACTTCTACGCCCCCCGCATCGACGCGGGCAACCACGCGGGCGACGTGGACCGCACCGTGATGGGCCTGGCCAGCATGGACCACGTGGTCCACACGGCGACGGACGCGGGCGTGAACGCGGCGTTCCCGGAGGCGGTACGCGACGTCTTCCGCCGCGTGGTGGAAGCGGGCCACGGCGCGGACAGCTTCAGCCGGGCGGTGGAACTGATGAGAAAGGGCTGACACCCTCGCCCGCCGGCTGGACCGGGCCTTCATCGTCTACAGCGCCGAGGAGATCTTCGACGAGGACGCGCCTTCGGAGGCTTGAACACTTTCGCACACCGTACGCGCCCTGCGTACGGTGTGCGCTAGGATGGCGGTGTTCCGCAGTCGAGGACGCATGAGGAGGCCGCCGTGCCCGGTGAGAAGAAGTCCGAGATCGCCTCGGTCTGGACCCGTCCGCGTCGGCAGCGTGAGCAGCTGAGCCGGGAGCAGATCGTGGCCGAGGCCGTGCGGCTGCTCGACGCGGACGGGATCGAGGCGCTCAGCATGCGCAAGCTCGGCACCCGCCTCGACGCGGGCGCCACCTCCCTCTACCGCCACGTCGCCAACAAGGACGAACTGATCGAGCTGGTCGTCGACGAGGTCTACGGCGAGCTCGCGGTGCCCGCCGCGACCGGCGCCGCCGACTGGCGCGAGGCGGCGGCCCGCAGCGCCCACAGCCTGCGCGCCATGATCCTCCGGCACCCCTGGGTCGCCTCCGTGCTCGGTCAGGTCGGCCTCATCCACCTCGGTCCGAACGTGACGAAGATGTCCCAGCGGATGGCCGCCGTCTATGACGCGGCCGGCTTCCCCGCCGACGAGACCGAGCAGGCGCTGAGCACCGTCATCTCGTACGTCATCGGCATGGCCACGAGCGAGGCCGCGTATCTGTCGCTGATCGCCCGTAGCGGCAAGACCGAGCGGGAGTTCGCCGAGAGCCTCCCCGCGGGGACCGCCGGGAGCGCGGGGACCGCCGATGCGGGTGACGTACGGGTCGGGGATCCGCAGCAGGCCCGTGAGGAGACCTTCGACTACGGCCTCCAGCGCGTGCTCGACGGGCTCGCCGTGCGGCTCGGTCCGGTCGGCGGCTGAGCCATTCCCCCACGTCCGGGAGGCCGTTGGTCAACGTGGCGTGACTCACGGATTACTTCACGGTGAGCTAAGTCATGTGGAGAGACGGCTTAATTTGACGCCGTCTTCACACTCCCCTACGTAAGCTTCACTGCATGGCCACGACTCCCTCCCCCGACCGGCGGCGCACCGCCGACGAGGTCAACGAGGAGATCCGTGCGCTGTGGCTGGGCGCCGGCGGACGGCTGCGGCCCGACGAGCGGCGCGTGTATGAGCGGCTCGTCACCGAATGGGCCGAGGCCGAGGCTGATTCCTCGCCCACGCACGCCGCCTGAGGGTCCACTCCTCCGGGCGGGCGTCACCTGCCCAGCGCCGCCGCGTCTCCCATCACGACCACCGGTTTCCCGTCCGGCTCCAGCGTGCGGAGCAGTTCCTTCATGCGCTGAACGCCGGGCCCCTGTCGGGCCCCTGTCGTACGGGAAGTCGGTCCCGGGATCCGGGAGCAGCCCGCCGACGCGAGGACCCGCCGCGCCTCGTCGAGACGCCTCTCGTCGCTTCCGGCCGGGAGGCACAGTTCCACCGCGACCCGGTGCCCGGCTTGCGCGCCGGGAGGTCCCGCACCGCGACCGCGAGAGACTGCTCCAGGTCGACGTTCTCGTACGTGTCGAACGGGCCCGGCCGCTCCGGCAGTTCGCCGTGCGGGACCTCGCCCCGCCAGTGCCGCCGCCACCAGGAGGTGTGCGTGGTGACGAGCACCTTCCTGACGTACGCCTCCGGATGCCCGCCCGCGATCCGCCGCCGCTTGGGCCACACCTCGGCGAGCGCCATCTGGAGCAGGTCCTCGGCGAGGTGGGCGTCGCCGGTCAGCAGCCAGGCGACGCGCAGCAGCCGGGGTCCCGCGGCGGCGACGAACGTCTCGAAGTCGCCCCCGCCGCCCATGTATCCACCGTTCTCCTCGGTCTCCCACAACCGTGGAACGCGGTGAGCCGCCGCTCGGGTTGCCCGGGAAACGAAGAAGGGGCCCGGAACCGTTCGGTTCCGGGCCCCTTCCCTTCCTGCTACTGCGCCGCGGGCTTCCGCAGCGCGATGTTCAGCTCACGCAGCCGCGACTCGTCCAGCTCGGTCGGCGCGCCCATCATCAGGTCCTGGGCGTTGCCGTTGAGCGGGAAGGCGATCGTCTCGCGGATGTTCGGCTCGTCGGCCAGGAGCATCACGATGCGGTCGACGCCCGGGGCGATGCCGCCGTGCGGCGGGGCGCCGAGGCGGAACGCGCGCAGCATGCCCGCGAACTCGTGCTCCACGGTCTCCGCGTCGTAGCCCGCGATCTCGAAGGCCTTGAGCATGACCTCGGGCTCGTGGTTCCGGATGGCGCCGGAGGAGAGCTCGATGCCGTTGCAGACGATGTCGTACTGCCACGCCAGGATGTCGAGCGGGTCCTTCTCCTCCAGGTCCTTCATGCCGCCCTGCGGCATCGAGAAGGGGTTGTGGGAGAAGTCGATCTTTCCGGTCTCCTCGTCCTTCTCGTACATCGGGAAGTCGACGATCCAGCAGAAGCGGAAGACGCCCTCCTCGAAGTGACCCGCGCGCTTGGCCGCCTCGACGCGGACCGCACTCATGATCTTCGAGACCTCGTCGAACTCGCCCGCGCCGAAGAAGACGGCGTGGCCGGCCTCCAGGCCGAGCCGCTTGGTCAGCTCCGCGACGTTCGCCTCGGTCAGGAACTTGGCGATCGGGCCGGTCAGCGAGCCGTCCTCGGCGACGCGCACCCAGGCCAGGCCCTTGGCGCCGTGCTCCACGGCGTAGTCACCGAGGCCGTCGAAGAACTTGCGGGACTGCGAGGCCGTGTCCGGCACCGGCAGCGCGCGCACGTGCTTGCCCGCGAAGGCCTTGAAGTCGGAGCCCTCGAAGATGTCCGTGATGTCGTGCAGTTCGAGCTTCGCGCGCAGGTCGGGCTTGTCGTTGCCGTACTTCAGCATCGACTCGCGGAACGGGATGCGCGGGAAGGGCGAGGTGACCTCGCGGCCGCCGCCGAACTCCGTGAACAGCTCGATCATGAGCTTCTCGATGGGCTGGAAGACGTCTTCCTGCTCCACGAAGCTCATCTCGACGTCGAGCTGGTAGAACTCGCCGGGCGAGCGGTCCGCGCGGGCGTCCTCGTCGCGGAAGCACGGCGCGATCTGGAAGTAGCGGTCGAAGCCGGAGATCATCAGCAGCTGCTTGAACTGCTGCGGGGCCTGCGGCAGGGCGTAGAACTTGCCGGGGTTCAGGCGGGAGGGGACGACGAAGTCACGGGCGCCCTCGGGGGAGGTCGCGGTGAGGATCGGCGTCGCCATCTCGTTGAAGCCGAGGGCCACCATCTTCGAGCGGATCGAGGCGATCACGGCGCTGCGCAGCATGATGTTGCGGTGCATGCGCTCGCGGCGCAGGTCGAGGAAGCGGTACTCCAGGCGGCGCTCCTCGTTCACCCCGTCCTCGGCGTTGATCGTGAAGGGCAGCGGGCCCGCCGCGCCGAGCACCTCGACGTCGGAGGCCTCGATCTCGATCTCGCCGGTGGGCAGCTCGGGGTTCACGTTCTCCGCGCCGCGCGAGACGACCTTGCCGTCGACACGGACGACCGTCTCCTTGGACAGCTTGTCCAGGACCTCGGCGGCCTTGGTGCCCGGGCGGGCCACCAGCTGCGTGATGCCGTAGTGATCGCGGAGATCGATGAAGAGAATGCCGCCCAGGTCTCGGCGATTGTGCAGCCAGCCGCTCAGCCGGACGTCGGTGCCGACGTCAGAGGCGCGGAGCTCGCCGCAGGTGTGGGACCTGTACCGATGCATCGTCGTTCATCCAGTCTTCGCGAATAGGGGAGAGAGCAGACCCTCCCCAGGCTACCGTCCGGGCGAAGATCGGTTTCCGGATATCCGCCGGGGACCGCCCGAGCGGGGCCGGTGCGGCCGGGCTCGGTGGCGACTTCGCCGTACATCTTCCTAAAGTGGGTCAATGCGCACCGACGATCCCCTCTCGCAGGTGGCGGACGATCCCCTGCCTCCCGTGCGGGACGTCCTGGCCGCCATCGCGACCGGCCTGTGGCGCTGGGACAACGCCTCCGGGACCGTCACGCTGGACGCGGAGGCGGCCCGGCTCCTCGGCCTGCCCGCACGCGCCCAGACGCTGACGGAGGCGGCCGTGCGCTCGCGCTTCCACCCGGTCGACTGGAACGAGATCTACGGAACCGTCCAGCTGGCCGTCGCCGAAGGCACCCTCGCCGAGGCCCGGCTGCGGATCATGGACGACACGGGGCGGCGCGTGCTGCGCACCGTACGCAGCCGCTCCAAGCCGGTGCTGCACGACGCGACCGAGGCGTACGAGCTGATCGGCACCCTCCAGGAGGTGACCGAGCCCGCGCCGGGCACCGCGGCCCGCACACCCGTGACGGGTGACTGGCGCCGCTCCCGCGAGGCGTTCCTGCTGGACGCGGGCCGCGCGCTCGCCGAGGCCCGGTCGACGGAGGAGGTGCTGCGGGTCGCCGCGGGGCTCTCCATGCCGGGGTTCTCGCCGGACGGGCTCGCGGTCTTCGGGGCGGCGGGCGACCGGCTGACGATCATCGGGCACCACGGCCACCAGCCGGGCGACGACGGGCCCTTCTCCGCGATGCCGCTGGACACCGACTACCCGGCGGCCGAGGTGGTGCGCACCGGCCGCGCGGTCTACCTCTCCTCGCCGGAGGACTACCGCCGCCGCTATCCGGCGGCCTGGCCGCTGGCCCGGCGCTTCGAGCGGCAGTCGTGGGCGTTCCTGCCGCTGACGGTGGCGGGCCGCACGATGGGCGCGTGGATGGCCGCCTTCGCCTACCCGGTGTCCTTCACCCCCGACGAGCGTTCCGTCCTGACGACGGTCGCCCGGATGCTGGCGCAGGCCCTCTCGCGGGCCGGGGTCGCGGAGTCCGAGCGGGAGCTGACCGAGGGCCTCCAGCGGTCGATGCTGCCGATGCTCGGGCCGCAGATCCCGGGGATGAGCGTGGCGGCCCGCTATGTGCCGACCGGCGGCGGCCTCCAGGTCGGCGGCGACTGGTACGACATGATCCCGCTGCCGAGCGGCCGCATCGCCTTCGTCATCGGCGACGTCCAGGGACACGACGTGCGCGCGGCGGGCCTGATGGGCCAGCTGCGGATCGCCCTGCGCGCGTACGCGTCCGAGGGGCACCGCCCGGACGCGGTGCTCTCCCGGGCCACGCGCTTCCTGTCGGGCATCACGGAGTCCATCACCTACGGGTCCAGCGGCAGCGGTGCCGACGAGACCACGGTGTACGACCCGCGCTTCGCGACCTGCCTGTACGTCGAGGCGGACCCGGCGACCGGCGTCCTGGAGATCGGCCGCGCCGGCCATCCCGAACCGGCGATACGCATGAGTGACGGAACGGTTCTGCAACGGGCCACCGCGGGCGGGCTGCCGCTCGGCGTCGACCCGGACGCGGACTATCCCACGACCCGTCTCGTCCTGGAGCCCGGCGAGACCATGCTGATCTGCACCGACGGCCTGATCGAGACCGGCGGCCACGACCTGGACAGCGGCTGGTCGCGGATCAGGACGATCCTGGAGGAGTACGAGGGCGAGGGCGACGGCGACGAACACGGGAACGGCCTCGAACAGCTCGCGGACTCGCTCGTGCAGGCCGTGCACGGGCCCTCCTCGCACTACACGACGGGCCCGCTGGCCGACCGCCGCGAGGACGACATAGCGGTCCTGCTGCTGAGCCGGACAAGCCGCCCCGAGCAGCGCACCGCCCGCCGCACGGTCCTGACGATCGCGCAGGCCGAGCCGGAGCGCATCGCGGGGGCCCGCCGGCACCTGCGGGAGCTGCTGCACGACTGGGCGGACGACGACCAGGTCGACTCGGCGGTCCTGATGGTCTCGGAGATGCTCACGAACGTCCTGGTGCACACCGACGGCGACGCCCTGCTGGTCGCCGAGGTCAGCGGGGAGCCGGGGGCGCGGCGCCTGCGGGCGGAGGTCGCGGACGGCAGCGATGATCTGCCGCACAAGCGGCATCCTGGGGAGCTGGCTTCGTCCGGGCGGGGGCTGGTGCTGATGGAGTTGCTGGCGGACGCGTGGGGGGTGGATCCGCGGGGGGATGGCAAGAGCATTTGGTTCGAGCTCTACGAAGTGGCCTCCGGCGGTGAGGGTGGGCGGCCGAGCCCGGAGTAGGGGGCTGGTGCGGGGTGGGGTGCGGGTGTCCGCGGGTGCGGGTGCGTTGTGGCTGGTCGCGCAGTTCCCCGCGCCCCTTGGGGGGCTACGGCTGCGGCGTGGTTGATGAGTCGGCCTGCGCTGGAGGGGCGGGTGTGCGTCGGCCTCCGCGGGTGCGTTGTGGCTGGTCGCGCAGTTCCCCGCGCCCCTTGGGGGGCTACGGCTGCGGCGCGGTTGATGAGTCGGCCCGCGCTGGAGGGCCGGCCGGGTGTGCGTCGGTCTCCGCGGGTGCGTTGTGGCTGGTCGCGCAGTTCCCCGCGCCCCTTGGGGGGTACGGCTGCGGCGCGGTTGATGAGTGGGCCCGCGTTAGAGGGCCGGGGGTGCGTCGGTCTCCGCGCCCCTTGGGGGGCTACGGCTGCGGCGTGGTCGTGTAGCGGGAGCGCAGTTCTGCCAGGATGCCGAACGCTGCCGCCGTCAGCGGGACCGCTAGGAGCATGCCGATGATCCCGGCGACGGACGCCCCGGCGGTGATCGCCAGCATCACCACCGCCGGGTGCATCTGCACCGTCCGGCTCTGGATGACCGGCTGGAGGATGTGGCCCTCCAGGACCTGGACGGCGAGGACGACGCCGAGCGCCCAGAGGGCGATGGCGAAGCCCCGGTCGGCGAGGGCGACCAGGACGGCGACCGCGCCGGACAGAAAGGCGCCGAGGTAGGGGATGTAGGCGCCGACGAAGACGAGCGCGCCGAGTCCCACGGCTCCGGGCACCCGCAGGACCAGCAGCCCCACGGTGATGCAGAGCGCGTCGATGAACGCGATGATCGTCGTGCCCCGCATGAAGCCCTCGATGGCGCCGAAGGCCCGGTGCGCCATGGCCTCCACGACGTCGGCGGAGTCGCCGGGCGAGAGCGAGCGCAGTGCGGCCATCGCCCGTCCGGAGTCCCGCAGGAAGAAGAAGACCAGCAGCAGCGCGAGGACGGCCATGGCGATGACCTCGCCGACGACGCTGAGCCCGCTGAGCACCCCGGAGGCGGCGGTCCCGCCGAACTTGCCGAGCAGCTCCTTGGCGTTGGACGCCATGTCGTCCAGCGAGGTGCCCGCCGCCCCGAAGTACTTGGCGACGTCGGTCGCGGCCTGCTTCAGGGAGGCGATGATCTGGTCGCCGGTGTCGATCAGGGCCTTCACCACGATGTACGTGACGCCGCCGACGACCGCGACGACGGCCGCGCAGGTCAGCCCGGCGGCCAGGGAGCGCTGCACCTTCATCAGGAGCAGTCGCCGGTACAGCGGCCCGAGGAGCGCGGTGCCGAGCAGGGCGAGCAGGACCGGTGTCACGGCCGTCTTGAAGGTGACGCACAGCCAGACGCCGACGGCACCCACGCCGACGACGAGCAGGACGACCACGCACCAGGCGGCCAGACGCCGGACGGGCTCGGGAAGAAGGGTCTGCACCCTCCCACCCGAGCACGCCGCCCGGGGCCGCGCACGCCATGTACGGCTGTCTGCCGTGCGCGTCCCCGGAACGTGCGAACTACATGCCGTGCACGGCGGGGACCGTCCCGAGGAGCCCCTTCTGGAAGTCCTCGAAGGCCTGCTGGAGCTCGGCCTGCGTGTTCATCACGAACGGCCCGTAGTGCGCCATCGGCTCGCGGATCGGCTGCCCGCCGAGGAGCACGACCTCCAGGTCGGGAGTGTTCCCGTCCTGCCGCTCGTCCGCCCGCACGGTCAGCGACGAGCCCGCGCCGAAGACCGCCGTCTGCCCGCTGTGCAGGGGGCGGCGCTCGGCACCGGCCGTGCCGCGTCCGGCGAGGACGTAGGCGAGCCCGTTGAAGTCCGCGCGCCAGGGCAGCGTGACCTCGGCGCCGGGCCGCACGGTCGCGTGGATCATCGTGATCGGCGTGTGCGTGATGCCGGGGCCCTGGTGCCCGTCGAGCTCACCGGCGATGACACGCAGCAGCGCGCCGCCGTCGGGGGAGGCGAGCAGCTGGACCTGGCCGCCGCGGATGTCCTGGTAGCGCGGGTCCATCATCTTGTCCCTGGCGGGGAGGTTCACCCACAGCTGGAGGCCGTGGAAGAGGCCGCCGGACATGACGAGCTCCTCCGGCGGCGCCTCGATGTGCAGCAGGCCGGAGCCGGCCGTCATCCACTGGGTGTCGCCGTTGCGGATGGTGCCGCCACCGCCGTTGGAGTCCTGGTGGACGAAGGTGCCGTCGATCAGGTACGTGACCGTCTCGAAGCCGCGGTGCGGGTGCCAGGGGGTGCCCTTCGGCTCTCCCGCCTCGTACTCCACCTCGCCCATCTGGTCCATCATGATGAACGGGTCGAGGTACTTGTAGTTGATTCCCGCGAAGGCCCGGCGCACCGGGAACCCCTCGCCCTCGTAGCCGCTGGGCGCGGTCGTCACGGCGAGCACGGGACGTGCCACGGCGTCGGCCGGTGCCACCACTCGGGGCAGGGTCAGCGGGTTCTCGACGGTCACTGCAGGCATGGTCGGTACCTCCTCGTGAGCTCACTTTAGTTGAACATAGAACTTTCTGCCACTTGAACGAACGAGACCCGGAGGGCATTCCCTCCGGGTCCGGCAGGTGGCTTGATCTGTTCCGTTCAGGAGCTGCGTCTACGGCCCGACCGGCTCCAGTTGCAGATAGTCCAGGTTCCAGTTCTGGAACGCGCCCGCGTCCAGGGACAGCCGCACGTGGTGGTGGCCTCGGGTCAGCCGCCGCGGGTCACGGCTGTCCTGGAGCACGAAGGCATGGTGAGCCGTCGTGTTGGCGACCGGCACGGCCCTGCCCGGCGGGGCGCCGTCGTAGGCGATCCGATAGGTCCCGGCGGGTGCGTACGGGGACGAGGCCCGGGCCTTGAGGGTGTAGCGCCCGTCCTTCGGTACGTCGACTCCGTAGGTGAGCCACTCCGAGCCGCGCATCCAGCACACCACCACCGCGCCGTCGTGGTCGCAGATGTCGACGTCCTCGCCGGGCCGCCCCGGCCCGTCGCCCCGGTTCCCGGGGTCGATGTCGTGGTAGGCCCTGCCCCTGCCGCCGGGGGCGTGGTCCTCCGCCTGGACGCGCACCGCGCCCGGCGGGACGGGGTCCGCGACGCCCTGGGTCAGGTAGAGCCTGAGCGCCTCTACGTTGTCGGTCTGGAGGACCGTCGCCCGGTGGTGGGCGATCAGCGCGCCCCAGCCGCGCGCGGGGTCGATCAGCGAGGCCTCGTCGGTGAACCGGGCCGCGAAGCCGTTGCGCATGGTGTTGAACCACACGCGGCCGGTCGCCCGCAGCTCCTGGAGGAAGGCGGGGGCGGCCACCTGGTCGCGGACGTCGTCGAAGACGACCTCGAACGCGGGCGGCCGTGCCGCCCCGAACTCCGCCACGGACGCCGCGTTGGCGTCGTCCACCACGTGCATGTACAGCGCGCCCCGATGACTGCCGAGGAACGCCCGCACCTCGGGCAACGGCGCCCTGGACTTGAAGAGGCCGTTGCGCACGGTGCCGGTCTCCTCAAGGACCCGCCAGACGGCCTCGCGGTCCTGCCAGGCCCGGTCGAGGTTGACGAGGCCGAGCGTGCGGGCGGCCTGTATGGCCTCGGCGAGGGTCGGGACGCGCTCGTCGGTGACCGCCGCCTGGCGGCCGCCGAGCCCCGCGCGCAGCCGCAGGCCGCTCAGCTGGGCATGGGTGAGGTCGGCGACGCGGCCGGTGCCGTTCGTGGTGCGGTCCACGGTCTCGTCGTGCATCAGGACGGGGACCCTGTCCTTGGTCAGCCGGACGTCGACCTCGACGATCTCGGCGCCGTCCGCGAAGCCCGCCCGGATCGCGGCCAGGCTGTTCTCGGGCGCCTTGCGCCACTGCCCCCGGTGGGCGACGGTCATGACGCCCGCCCTTGGCCCGTGGTCGAGGAAGTCGCGGTGGGCGCGGTCGGCCGGGGTCTCGGCGGGCGCCCCCTGAGAGGCGGACCCTCCCGGCGCCCCCGTGGCCGGCGGCGCGGTGCACAGCAGTGCCGCGCACAGGACGGCGGTCACCGCGGCGGTGACGGGACGGCCGCCCAGGACGGCGGCGGCACGGCGCGAGATCGTGGACGCGGGCATAGCCGAGAGCTTCCCGCGTCCACCTGCGGGCCGAACCAGGCCCGCGGGCCGTTCACCTGACGGGGCGGCAGCTGCCGTACCCCACCCGGACGCGGGACGTCAGCCGTACATCCGCCGCATCGCGAAGTCGACCATCTGCTCCACGGCCTTCGCGTCGAAGACCATGCGGTGCTCGCCCTCCATGTCGAGGACGAAGCCGTACCCGGTCGGGAGCAGGTCGATGACCTCCGCGCCGGTGATCACGAAGTACTTGGAGTCCTTGCCCGCGTACCGGCGCAGCTCCTTGAGGGAGGTGAACATCGGGATGACGGGCTGCTGGGTGTTGTGCAGCGCGAGGAAGCCGGGGTTGTCGCCCCGCGGGCAGTAGACCTTCGAGGTCGCGAAGATCTGCTGGAAGTCCTCCGCGGACATCGAGCCCGTGGTGAAGGCGCGCACCGCGTCCGCGAGCGACGGGGGCGAGGGCTCGGGATAGAGCGGAGGCTGCTGGCCGTACCCACCGCCGGGCATGCCCTGCGTCTGCTGCGGAGGCGGCTGCGCGCCCGGCGGGGCGTACTGCTGCTGGGCGCCGGGATTCTGGTCGTAGCCATACATGCGCGTAAGCGTACTGAGTCACAGATGGCCGGTTAGGGGTTGCTTCTTATTACCGACGGGTAGCATCATCGTAGCTACTTGCTGGTATTCCATCCCTTTCCTGCTTACGGAGCCTTCGCCATGGGCCACTACAAGTCGAATCTCCGCGACATCGAGTTCAACCTCTTCGAGGTGCTCGGCCGCGACAAGCTGTACGGCACCGGCCCGTTCGCGGAGATGGACGTCGACACCGCCAAGAGCATCCTGGAGGAGCTGCGCCGCCTCGCCGAGAACGAGCTGGCGGAGTCCTTCACCGACGCCGACCGCAACCCCCCGGTCTTCGACCCGGAGACCAACACCGCGCCCGTCCCGGCGTCCTTCAAGAAGAGCTACCAGGCCTTCATGGACTCCGAGTACTGGCGCCTCGGCCTGCCCGAGGAGATCGGCGGCACCACCGCGCCGCGCTCCCTGATCTGGGGCTACGCGGAGCTGCTGCTCGGCTCGAACCCGGCCGTGTGGATGTACTCCTCGGGCCCGGCGTTCGCGGGCATCCTCTTCGAGGAGGGCAACGAGGCGCAGAAGAAGATCGCCTCGATCGCCGTCGAGAAGCAGTGGGGCTCCACGATGGTCCTCACCGAGCCGGACGCCGGTTCGGACGTGGGCGCAGGCCGCACCAAGGCCGTGCAGCAGGAGGACGGCTCCTGGCACATCGAGGGCGTGAAGCGCTTCATCACGTCCGGTGAGCACGACATGTCGGAGAACATCCTCCACTACGTCCTCGCCCGCCCCGAGGGCCACGGCCCCGGCACCAAGGGCCTCTCCCTCTTCCTGGTCCCGAAGTACGAGTTCGACTGGGAGACCGGCGAGCTGGGCGAGCGCAACGGCGTCTACGCCACGAACGTCGAGCACAAGATGGGCCTGAAGGCCTCCAACACCTGCGAGATGACGTTCGGCGACCGCCACCCCGCCAAGGGCTGGCTGATCGGCGACAAGCACGACGGCATCCGCCAGATGTTCCGCATCATCGAGTTCGCCCGCATGATGGTCGGCACGAAGGCCATCGCGACGCTGTCGACGGGCTACCTCAACGCCCTGGAGTACGCCAAGGAGCGCGTGCAGGGCCCGGACCTCGCCCAGTTCATGGACAAGACCGCGCCCAAGGTGACCATCACCCACCACCCGGACGTGCGCCGCTCGCTGATGACGCAGAAGGCGTACGCGGAGGGCATGCGCGCGCTGGTCCTGCACACCGCGGCCGTCCAGGACGAGATCCAGGTCAAGGAGGCGGCGGGCGAGGACGCGACGGCGCTGAACGCCCTGAACGACCTGCTCCTGCCCATCGTGAAGGGCTACGGCTCGGAGAAGTCCTACGAGCAGCTGGCGCAGTCGCTCCAGACGTTCGGCGGCTCGGGGTACCTCCAGGAGTACCCCATCGAGCAGTACATCCGCGACGCCAAGATCGACACCCTCTACGAGGGCACGACCGCGATCCAGGGCCAGGACTACTTCTTCCGGAAGATCGTCCGCAACCAGGGCGCCGCGCTGAACGGCCTCGCCGAGGAGATCAAGAAGTTCCTGGCGGTCGGCACGGGCGGCGAGACGCTGGCCGCCGCCCGCGAGGAGCTGGCCAAGGCCGCGGTCGAGCTGGAGGCCATGGTCGGCGTCATGCTGACCGACCTCGCGGCCACCGAGCAGGACGTGAAGTCCATCTACAAGGTGGGCCTGAACACCACGCGGCTGCTGATGGCCTCCGGTGACGTCGTCGTCGGCTACCTGCTGCTGCGCGGTGCCGCGGTCGCGGCGGAGAAGCTGGAGACCGCCTCCGCCAAGGACAAGGCCTTCTACGAGGGCAAGATCGCGGCGGCGAAGTTCTTCGCGGCGAACGTCCTGCCGGGCGTCGCCACCGAGCGCAAGCTCGCCGAGGGCGTCGAGCTGGGCCTCATGGAGCTGGACGAGTCCGCGTTCTAAGACGTCCCAGCCGCCCGTCGGCTGTCCGTTTCGCCTGATACGGCCGTGGCCCGCCCCGTTTGAACACGGGGCCGGGTCGCGGCCGTCCCTCGTTAGGCTGACTCCATGAGTACAGCGCCCCGCTTCGACCGCGGTCACACCGAAGACCTCATGTCCTTCCTGGCGGCCGGCCCCACGCCGTACCACGCCGTGGCGAGCGCCGCCGAGCGCCTGGAGAAGGCCGGTTTCCGGCAGGTCGAGGAGACCGACGCGTGGGACGGCACGACCGGCGGCAAGTACGTGCTGCGCGGTGGCGCCATCGTCGCCTGGTACGTACCGGAGAGCGCCGACCCCCACACCCCGTTCCGCATCGTCGGCGCCCACACCGACTCCCCGAACCTCCGGGTGAAGCCGCGGCCCGACGCGGGCGGCCACGGATGGCGCCAGGTCGCCGTCGAGATCTACGGCGGCCCGCTGCTCAACTCCTGGCTGGACCGGGACCTCGGCCTCGCGGGACGCCTCTCGCTGCGCGACGGCACCTCACGGCTCGTGAACGTCGACCGGCCGCTGCTGCGCGTGCCCCAGCTGGCCATCCACATGGACCGGTCCGTCCACACCGACGGGCTGAAGCTGGACAAGCAGAAGCACATGCAGCCCGTCTGGGGCCTGGGCGACGACATCCACGAGGGCGACCTCATCCGCTTCCTGGAGGAGGAGACCGGCCTGCCCGAGGGCGAGGTCACCGGCTGGGACCTCATGACGTACTCCGTGGAGCCCCCCGCCTTCCTCGGCCGCGACCGTGAGCTGGTCGCGGGGCCGCGCATGGACAACCTCCTGTCCGTGCACGCGGGGACGGCCGCCCTGGCCGCCGTGTCCGGCCGCGATGACCTCCCCTTCATCCCCGTCCTCGCCGCCTTCGACCACGAGGAGAACGGCTCGCAGTCCGACACCGGCGCCGACGGCCCGCTGCTCGGCTCGGTCCTGGAGCGCTCGGTGTTCGCGCGGGGCGGTACGTACGAGGACCGGGCCCGCGCCTTCGCCGGGACGGTCTGCCTCTCCTCCGACACCGGTCACGCCGTGCACCCCAACTACGCGGAGCGGCACGACCCGACGCACCACCCACGCGCCAACGGCGGCCCCATCCTCAAGGTGAACGTCAACAACCGCTACGCCACGGACGGCGCCGGACGCTCGGTGTTCGCCGCCGCGTGCGAGAAGGCGGGCGTGCCGTTCCAGTCGTTCGTCTCCAACAACGCGATGCCCTGCGGCACGACGATCGGTCCCATCACCGCGGCCCGGCACGGCATCAGGACCGTCGACATCGGCGTCGCGATCCTGTCGATGCACAGCGTGCGCGAGCTGTGCGGCGCGGACGACCCGCACATGCTGGCCAACGCGCTCGTGGCGTTCCTGGAGGGCTGAGAGCGGCGGAGAAGTCCGCTTTCCCGTGTGGTGGTGGCCCAGCCGGGTACACGGTGCAACGCAGCCACGACCACAGGGAGGCGGTCCATATGGGCCTGGGCGGATGCATCATTCTCATCGCCGTGGGCGCCATTCTCACGTTCGCGACGGACTGGAAGATGGAGGGCTTCAACGTCACCGTCGCCGGCCTCGTCATGATGGCGGTGGGCCTCATCGGCGTCGCCGCGTTCACCAGCATCGCGCGGCGCAGGCGGGCAGTGGTGCCCCCGGCGGCACAGACGACGGTCGTCGACCCGGAGCAGGAGCGCAGGGGTTACTGACACGTCACCGGGGGGGGACGTGCCCCGAAAGGGGCGCGGGGAACTGCGCGAGCAACCCCCACTCACCCGCACCCACACCCGGGACGGACAGCCACCCCCCGCCACCTCACCTCCGCGGCGGATCCATCCCCAGAAGCCGATCCTTCAACGCCGGAAACTGCTCCCGCGTGGCCAGGACCTTCGCCGGGTCCACCTCGACGGTGAGGACCTCCTCACCGTCCCCCGCCTCGGCGAGCACCTCACCCCACGGATCGACGACGACACTGTGCCCCGCCTGCGGCACCCCCGCATGCGTACCACCGGTACCACAGGCGAGGACGTACACCTGGTCCTCGACCGCCCGCGCCCGCGCCAGCAGCAGCCAGTGCTCGCGCCGCCGCGCGGGCCACCCCGCCGGCACCACGAACATCTCCGCCCCCGCGTCCACCAGGCCCCGGAACAGCTCGGGGAAGCGCAGGTCGTAGCAGGTGGCGAGGCCGAGCGTGGTGGACGGCGTCCGTACCGTCACGAGCCGCGAGCCCGCGCCCATCAGGACCGCCTCGCCCTTGTCGAAGCCGAAGCGGTGGATCTTCCGGTAGGCGGCGGCGAGTTCACCGTCCGGGGAGAAGACGAGAGAGGTGTTGTAGAGGGGGCCTTCAGGGTCCCGCTCGGGGACGGACCCGGCGTGCAGCCAGACGCCCGCGTCCCGCGCCGCCTCGCGCATGGCCTCGTACGTGGGCCCTTCCAGCGGCTCCGCCTCGCTCGCGAAGGAGTCGTACGCGAAGGCCCCCGTCGTCCACAGCTCCGGCAGCACCACGAGGCCGGACCGCTCCCGCGCCGCCACCTCGCGCACCAGCGAAGAGACGCGCTTCCTGCGGGAATTGACGGATTCGCCCTCGTCCACGGCGATCTGGATGAGAGAGGCGCGCACACTACCACCGTCCTGGCATTCGATCCGTCGTCACCGTCAAACACAGCCTACGATCGTCACACGAAACCACTGCCGGGGTGACTGCGGGCAGCGTACTGTGATTTTCCGGGGCGGGGGACCTCCCCGAGCCCCACGCCGCCGCCCAGCCACCCACCGCCCGCGTACGACCGCCGAGGGGTCCCGTGAGTCTCCATCCCAGCCTGCAAACCTACGCCGACGCCTGGACCCACTCCGTGGAAGCGATATCCGAGTTGGTCACACCGCTCGCCGAAGGAGAGTGGAACTGGGCCACTCCCTGCCCCGGCTGGTCCGTGCGCGACATCGTCTCCCACGTCATCGGCCTCGACTGCGAGATGCTGGGCGACCCGCGGCCGATCCACTCGCTGCCCCGCGATCTGTACCACGTGAAGACCGAAGGCCAGCGGTACATGGAGATGCAGGTCGACGTGCGGCGCCACCACACCGCGCCGGAGATGACCTCCGAGCTGGAGTACACGATCATCCGCCGCACCCGGCAGCTGCGCAACGAATCGCGGGACCCGGGCACCAAGATCCGCGGCCCCCTCGGCACCGAGCAGACCCTCGAACTGGCCATGCGCATGCGGGCGTTCGACGTGTGGGTGCACGAGCAGGACCTGCGGACGGCGCTGAAGAAGCCGGGCAACCTCGACTCCCCCGGCGCGTATGTGGCCCGCGACCTCCTCCTGCACGGCCTGCCGAAGGTCGTCGCCAAGAAGGCCGGCGCGCCCGCGAGCTCCGCCGTCGTCTTCGACGTGAGCGGCCCCGTGGAGTTCCTGCGCACGGTGCGCGTGGACGCCGACGGCAAGGGCACCGTGGACAACGCCCCCTCGCTCGGTCCGCTCGCCACCATCGCCCTCGACTGGGAGACGTACTTCCGGCTCGCCTGCGGCCGCGTGACGTACGCCGCCGTCGCCGACCGGGTCAAGTCCGAGGGCGACCACGACCTGGCCGAGGCGATCCTGCGCAACTTCGCCGTGACGCCGTAGCGTCACGCGGGCACGTGGACCGCCTCCACCCGTGAGGCGACGAGCCGCTCCCGCTCCCGGCGCGCCGCCCGCCCGCGCAGCCGCAGGATCTGGCCGAGGCCGACCGCCTCCAGGACGAAGACCGCGGAGAAGGCGATCCGGTAGTCGTCCCCGGTCGCGTCGAGCAGCAGGCCGATCGCGAGCAGCGTCGTCATGGAGGCGACGAAGCCGCCCATGTTGGTGATGCCCGAAGCCGTGCCCTGCCGCTCGGGCGGGTTGGCGGGCCGTGCGAAGTCGAAGCCGATCATGGAGGCCGGCCCGCAGGCGCCGAGCACCACGCACAGGACGATCAGCAGCCACATCGGGGCGTGGTCCCCGGGGTGGGCGAGCGTGGCCGCCCACGCCGTCGCCGTGGCCCCGATCGTGCCGAGCGCCAGCGGGAGCCGCGCCGCGTGGTGCCGGGCGACGATCTGGCCGTAGACCAGGCCGATGACCATGTTGGACAGCACGACGAGGGTGAGCAGCTCGCCCGCGGCCGCCCGGGACAGGCCCTGCGCCTCGACGAGGAACGGCAGGCCCCACAGCAACAGGAACACCATCGCGGGGAACTGCGTGGTGAAGTGCACCCACATCCCGAGCCGGGTGCCGGGCTCGCGCCAGGACAGGGCGATCTGCTCGCGCACGAAGGCCGCGCCCGTGCGCCCGACCGGTTCCGGCTCGTGCCCCTCGGGGTGGTCTTTGAGGAACAGCGTCATCAGGACGAGGACGACGACACCGCAGAGCGCGCTGCCCGCGAAGGCCGCGGTCCAGCCGACGGAGTGCAGCAGCCGGGCCAGGACGAGGGTGGAGACGAGGTTGCCCGCCATGCCGACGAGGCCCGCGAGCTGGGCGACGAGCGGGCCGCGCCGGGCCGGGAACCAGCGGGTGCCGAGCCGCAGGACACTGATGAAGGTCAGCGCGTCACCGCAGCCGAGCAGGGCGCGGGACGCGAGCGCCATCGCGTACGAGGGGGAGAACGCGAAGCCGAGCTGTCCGACCGTGAACAGCACGACCCCGATGGTCAGCACCTTCTTGGTGCCGAGCCGGTCGACCATCAGGCCGACGGGTATCTGCATGCCCGCGTACACGAGCAGCTGGAGTATGGAGAAGGTGGAGAGCGCGGAGGCGTTGACGTGGAACCGGTCGGCGGCGTCGAGCCCGGCGACGCCGAGCGAGGTCCGGAAGATGACGGCGACGAAGTAGACGGCGACGCCGATCGACCAGACCAGCACGGCCTTCCTGCCGCCGGGCGGATCTCCGGGCAGGCGGACGGAGCCGGAGGCGGAGCTCACCGCACATCACCCCGCGCCAGGTTCTGGAACCACCCCACGTGGCGCGTGACGACGGCCACCGCCGCCTCGGCGTCACCGGCGACCAGCGCGGCGAGGATCTCCTCGTGCTCCGCGAGCGTCTTGGCGATCCGGTCCGGGTGCGAGTGCATCACGGCGACGCCCATCCGCAGCTGCCGGTCGCGCAGCTGGTCGTAGAGGCGGGAGAGGATGTCGTTCCCGCCGCTGCGCACGATCTCCGCGTGGAAGCACCGGTCGGTGACGGCCGCGGCCGCGAAGTCCCCGGCGGCGGCCTGGACGCGCTGCTGGTCGAGGAGTTCGCCGAGCCGGGCGAGAAGCCCCGCCGACGCCGGCACCGCCTTGCGCACCGCGTGGGTCTCGACGAGGAGCCGTGTCTCGACGACGTCCGCGATCTCCTGCGCGGAGACGGGCAGCACGAGGGCCCCCTTCTTCGGGTAGAGCCGCAGCAACCCCTCCACCTCCAGCTTCAGCAGCGCCTCGCGCACCGGCGTACGGGATACGCCCACGGCCTCGGCGAGCTCGCCCTCGGTGAGGATCGTGCCGCCCTCGTAGCGGCGCTCCAGGACGGCTTGCTTGACGTGTGCGTAGACGCGCTCGGCGGCGGGGGGCCGCTTCAGGGTGGTGGCAGGGGCGGTGACGGCGGAGGCTGGCATGCGCACAGCATAGATACAACAGGTATACGCGGGAATCCCGGTCCACATGGCGGAATACCGCATCCTCCGAGCGCTTTCCGGGCCGCCGAGCACATCCATCGCCCCCTCTCATGCGTCTAACGGGAGAGCGGCCCCCTCATGTGGCCGCAATCCAGGGGCATTTGGAGCAGAGATCTTGAAAACCGGCATCAAGGGCGTACGTCGCGTATCAGCCGTTACCATCACCGCGAGCGCGATACTGGCCGGCGGCGTCCTCACCACTCCGGCCCACGCGGCCGCACCGCCGAAGCCGTCCATCGTCGCCAAGGGCGGCTATGTGATGAACAACGGCACGGGTAAGACCCTCTTCACCAAGTCCGCCGACACCCGCCGGTCCACCGGCTCCACGACGAAGATCATGACGGCGCGCGTGGTGCTCGGCCAGCGGAACCTCAACCTGGATTCCAAGGTCACGATCCAGAAGGCGTACAGCGACTACATCGTCGACAACAACTACGCCTCCTCGGCCCGCCTGATCGTCGGCGACAAGGTCACCGTGCGCCAGCTGCTGTACGGCTTGATGCTGCCCTCCGGCTGCGACGCCGCGTACGCGCTCGCGGACAAGTTCGGCAAGGGCTCGACCCGCAAGGCCCGCGTGAAGAACTTCATCGGCCAGATGAACTCCACGGCGAGGACGCTCGGCCTGACCAACACCCACTTCGACTCGTTCGACGGCATCGGGCACGGCGCGAACTACTCGACGCCGCGCGACCTGACGAAGCTCGCGAGCAACGCGATGAAGTACTCCACGTTCCGCACGGTCGTGAAGACGAAGTCGACGAAGCAGAAGGTCACCACCAAGTCCGGTGGCTACCGCTACATGCCGTGGGAGAACACCAACAACCTCCTCGGCTCCTACCGCGGCGCCATCGGCGTGAAGACGGGCTCGGGCCCCGAGGCGAAGTACTGCCTCGTCTTCGCCGCGACCCGTAACGGCAAGACGGTCGTCGGCACGGTCCTGACCTCGTCCTCGGTGGCCAACCGCACCTCGGACGCCAAGAAGCTGATGGACTACGGCTTCAAGGTCGCCTGACACCCGGCGCGTGTACGACAAGGGGGCCCACCGCGGTGATCGCGGCGGGCCCCCTTGCACATGCCGTACTGCCCGACCGGTGCTACGTCCAGGTCAGCAGCCGCTTCGGCCGCTCCAGGACGGCCGCCACGTCGGCGAGCACCTTGGAGCCCAGCTCCCCGTCGACCAGGCGGTGGTCGAAGGAGAGCGCGAGCGTGGTCACCTGGCGCGGCTTGACCTTGCCCTTGTGGACCCACGGCTGGAGCTTGATCGAACCGACCGCGAGGATCGCGGACTCGCCGGGGTTGATGATCGGCGTGCCCGTGTCGACGCCGAAGACGCCGACGTTCGTGATCGTGACCGTGCCGCCCTGCATGGCCGCGGGCGAGGTCTTGCCCGCCCGCGCCGTGGAGACCAACTCGCCGAGCGACTCGGCCAGTTCGGGCAGCGTCTTGGCGTGCGCGTCCTTGATGTTCGGCACGACCAGGCCGCGCGGGGTGGCCGCGGCGATGCCGAGGTTCACGTAGTGCTTCTGGACGATCTCCTGGTTGGCCTCGTCCCACGTGGCGTTGACCTCGGGGTGCCGCCTGATCGCCACCAGCAGGGCCTTGGCGATGAGCAGCAGCGGATTGACCCGCAGCCCCTCGAAGCCGTACGTGCCGGGGTCCCGCTTGATCTCCTCGACCAGCTTCATCGTCCGCGTCACGTCGACCGTCACGAACTCCGTGACGTGCGGCGCCGTGAACGCCGAGCGGACCATCGCCTGCGCGGTGGCCTTGCGGACCCCCTTGATGGGGATGCGGGTCTCGCGGGCGTCCGCACCGGTCACGGGGGCGGGCGCGGGAGCGGTCTGCGGCGCGGGGGCCTCGGCCGGCTCCGGATGGTCCTGTGCCCGCGGGGCCGGGGCCGCCGCCGCGTGCACGTCCTCGCGCGTGATGATCCCGTCGGGCCCGGACGGCGTGACCGTCGCGAGGTCCACGCCGAGGTCCTTGGCGAGCTTGCGCACCGGCGGCTTGGCGAGCGGCCGGGGGCCGTGGCCGTTCACGTCGCGCGGCGCGACCGGCTCCGGCTCCGCCACGGGGACGTCCCGCGCGTCCTGCGCACCCGCCTCTACGCCCGCCTTGCGGGCGCGGCGCTTCGTCGAGGCCTCGGCGACGCCGTACCCCACGAGCACGGGCTGGCGTCCCGCCGGGGCGGCCTCCTCCGCGGGGGCCTTCGGGGCGGGAGCCTCCTTGGCGGGGGCGGGCACGGCGGCCTGCGGGGCGGCCTCCTCGGCGGGGGCGGCCGGGGCGGCGCCGCCCGAGACGTCCACCGAGATGATCACCTGGCCGACGTCAACCGTGGTGCCCTCGGGGAAGCGCAGCTCCCGTACGACACCGTTGAAGGGAATGGGCAGCTCGACCGCGGCCTTGGCCGTCTCGACCTCGCACACGACCTGGCCGTCGGTGACCGTGTCACCGGGCGCCACGTACCACTTGAGGATCTCCGCCTCGGTGAGCCCCTCGCCCACGTCGGGCATCTTGAACTCGCTCAGAGCAGCGTCTGTCATCGTCGTCACGACCCTCTCCCTCAGTACGCCAGCGAGCGGTCGACGGCGTCGAGCACCCGGTCGAGACCCGGCAGGTACTCCTCTTCGAGGCGCGCCGGCGGGTAGGGGGCGTGATAGCCGCCGACCCGCAGCACCGGCGCCTCCAGGTGGTAGAAGCACCGCTCGGTGATGCGCGCCGCGATCTCCGCGCCCGTGCCCAGGAAGACCGGGGCCTCATGCACGACGACGAGCCGCCGCGTCCTTACGACCGAGGCCTGCACGGCGTCGAAGTCGATCGGCGACATGGAGCGCAGGTCCAGGACCTCCAGGGACTTGCCCTCCTCCTCGGCGGCCGCGGCCGCCTCCAGGCAGACCTTCACCATCGGGCCGTACGCGGCGAGGGTGAGGTCGCTGCCCTCGCGGGCGACGACGGCCTTGTGCAGGGGGCCGGGGAAGGCGTCCGTGTCCACCTCGCCCTTGTCCCAGTACCGCCGCTTGGGCTCGAAGAAGATCACCGGGTCGTCGCTCTGGATGGCCTGCTGCATCATCCAGTACGCATCCGCGGAGTTCGACGGGGAGACCACCTTCAGGCCCGCCACGTGCGCGAAGAGCGTCTCGGGCGACTCGCTGTGGTGCTCGACGGCGCCGATGCCGCCGCCGTACGGAATGCGGATGACGACCGGCATCTTGATCTTGCCGAGCGCGCGGGCGTGCATCTTCGCGAGCTGCGTGACGATCTGGTCGTACGCGGGGAAGACGAAGCCGTCGAACTGGATCTCCACCACGGGGCGGTACCCGCGCAGTGCGAGGCCGATGGCCGTGCCGACGATGCCGGACTCGGCGAGCGGGGTGTCGATGACCCGCTCCTCGCCGAAGTCCTTCTGCAGCCCGTCCGTGACGCGGAAGACGCCGCCGAGCTTGCCGACGTCCTCGCCCATGATGAGGACCTTGGGGTCGTTCTCCAGCGCCGTGCGCAGCGATTCGTTGATCGCCTTGGCGATGGGCAGTTTCCGGACAGTCATGGTTACTTGACCTCCCCGCCCGCGGGGGCGTCGGCGAACGACGCCTGGTAGGCGGCGAACTGGGCGCGCTCCTCGTCCACGAGCGCGTGCCCGTCCGCGTAGACGTTCTCGAAGATCGCCATCAGATCCGGATCCGGCATCGCCCGCACCACCTCTCGCACCCGCTTGCCCAACGCTTCGCTCTCGTCGTCGAGTTCCGCGAAGAATCCCTCATCCGCGTGACCTTCCGACTCCAGGTAGGCCCGCAGCCGCAGAATCGGGTCCTTGGCCTCCCAGGCCACCCGCTCGTCGTCGTTGCGGTACTTGCTCGGGTCGTCGGACGTGGTGTGCGCGCCCATGCGGTACGTGAACGCCTCGATCAGCGCCGGGCCCTCGCCCGCGCGGGCCCGCTCCAGGGCCCACTTGGTGACGGCGAGCACGGCGAGCACGTCGTTGCCGTCGACCCGCACACCGGGGAAGCCGTAGCCCTGCGCGCGCTGGTAGAGCGGCACCCGGGTCTGGCGCTCGGTCGGCTCGGAGATCGCCCACTGGTTGTTCTGGCAGAAGAACACCACGGGGGCGTTGTAGACCGCGGAGAAGGTGAACGATTCGGCCACGTCGCCCTGGCTGGAGGCGCCGTCGCCGAAGTACGCGATCACGGCGGAGTCGGCGCCGTCCTTGGCCACGCCCATCGCGTAGCCGGTGGCGTGCAGCGTCTGCGAGCCGATGACGATCGTGTACAGGTGGAAGTTGTTGCTGTTCGGGTCCCAGCCGCCGTTGTTCACGCCGCGGAACATGCCGAGCAGGTTGGTGGGGTCGACCCCGCGGCACCAGGCGACGCCGTGCTCGCGGTACGTGGGGAACACGTAGTCGTCGTCGCGGGTGGCCCGGCCGGAGCCGATCTGGGCGGCCTCCTGCCCGAGCAGCGAGGCCCACAGGCCCAGCTCGCCCTGGCGCTGGAGAGAGGTGGCCTCGGCGTCGAAGCGGCGGGTGAGGACCATGTCGCGGTACAGGCCGCGCAGCTCCTGCGCGGTGATGTCGGCGACGTACGACTCGTACCGGGCGTTCTCGACCCGCTTGCCCTCCGGGGTCAGCAGCTGTACGAGTTCGGGCTCCGTGCTCTTCTGCGGCGCGGCCTTCTTCGCGCTTGCGCGCTTGCCGCCGCCGGTACTGCTGCGGCGCGGTTTGCGCGCGGCGGTGCTCTCCACGGTCACGTGTGCTCCTCCGTCGGTCCGGCCCCCGGGATTACCGGGATGACCAGTACGGCTCGCCTGGTCCGTGCCCGCGCACGGGGTGGGTGCGTCTCGGCCGGGAACAGGCGTGACAGGTGCCCCGGCGAACGCCCTGCACAAAGCACGTTACCCAGTGCGTCCCATTTCTGTGAAACCCCATCTGACCTGCGAATTTGCTTGGATTTCCAAGTAAACGACGGATCACGGGCCGCCCGGATTTCCGAGCGGATCGAGAAAAGGGGGAACACTTCCTGGTCACAGCACTGATCACAGCCTGGCAGGGGGCCGGAACACCGGCACGTTATCCCGGCCACCCCGGGCTCGGGAAGGGTTCCGCCCGGGCATGGAGAGAGATCGTGTGTGAGACTGACTCCGTGCGCGAAGACGGAAAAATTACGGTATTTCTACTCGACGACCACGAAGTGGTCCGGCGTGGAGTCCATGAGCTGCTCTCCGTGGAGTCCGACATCGAGGTCGTCGGCGAGGCCGGAACGGCGGCGGACGCCCTGGTCAGGATCCCCGCGACGCGGCCGGACGTGGCCGTGCTCGACGTGCGCCTGCCGGACGGCAGCGGGGTGGAGGTATGCCGCGAGATCCGTTCGCAGAACGAGGACATCAAATGCCTGATGCTCACCTCGTTCGCCGACGACGAAGCCCTTTTCGACGCCATCATGGCCGGCGCCTCCGGTTATGTCCTCAAGGCGATCCGCGGCAATGAACTGCTCACCGCCGTGCGCGATGTCGCGGCCGGCAAGTCCCTGCTGGACCCCGTGGCCACGGCCCGGGTCCTGGAGCGGCTGCGCGACGGCAACAACGCCAAGGGCGACGACCGCCTGGCGGGCCTCACCGAGCAGGAGCGCAAGATCCTCGACCTGATCGGCGAGGGCCTCACGAACCGTGTGATCGGTGAGCGGCTGCACCTCGCCGAGAAGACGATCAAGAACTACGTCTCCAGCCTGCTCTCCAAGCTCGGCATGGAGCGCCGCTCGCAGGCCGCGGCGTACGTGGCGCGCATGCAGGCGGAGAAGCAGCACTGACGGGACGCGGCAGCGGGGACGCGACCGGACGCCGCGCGTGGGGCCCGGGACTTACGTCCCGTTTGATGGGGGCGGGGGCCTCTTTTCCGACATCCCGTCCATGGACGAGGGTGGGGGTCATGTCCAGCGACCCCAGCGCCTCCACGGACTCCGTCGACCCCGATGAACAGCTCGCCCTCGAACTGCTGCGCCGTACCGACTACGGGCGGGTGGCGACCAGCATGCGCGCGCTGCCCTTTCTCGCGGTGGCCCGCCACGTGGTCGTCGGCGGCAAGATCCTCCTGCGCCTGCACAAGGGCTTCGGCTACCACCAGGCCTGCGTCGGCAGCGTCGTCGCGTACGGCGCCGACAACGCCGACGTGGCGTCGCCCCGTGACGTCCGGTGGACCGTGCAGTGCATCGGCCTGTGCGAGGCGGTCGAGCCGACCGACACCGAGCTGGGACTCTTCGGACCGGCGCCGCGCTTCGCGGACGGCGAGCCCTTCGACCCGGTGTATCTGCGCGTAGAGCCGCAGGTGACCAAGGTCCACACGCTCCGCGCCGGCCAGGACCACCGGCTTCAGCGCGTCCGCTGACCCGCGTACGCCAGAGCCCCTGTTCCGCCGTGGCGGAACAGGGGCTCTGGGTTTCGGCTCTGGGGCCGGGCCGCGGGTCAGGACCCGTCGCCCTCCCCCGGATCCTCCGGGTCCCCGCCGTCGCCCGGATCCGTCGGGTCGTTCGTGGGCTGCGTCGGGTCCGTGGTCGGCTCCGTCGGGTCCGTGGTCGGCTCCGTCGGATCGGTGGTCGGCTGCGTCGGGTCCGTCGTCGGCTGCGTCGGGCGCCCCGTGGGCTGCGTCGGCCCGGTCGGCTGGTTCGTCTGCGGGGGGTAGCCGGTCTCTCCCCCGGTCTCCTCGCCCGGATCCGTCGCCTGGCCCGTCTCGTCCTTGTCGGGGCTCTTGCTGGGCTCCTTCTCCTGCGACTGCTTCGTCGAAGGAGTCACGGGCGGCTTCTTCTCCTTGGTGCCGTCGTTCGCGTTCAGCGCGAAGGCGACGCCCACGGCGATCGCGATGACCGCGAGCACGGCGAAGATCCACATCTTGCCGCGGCCGCCCTTGCCGCCCTGGTGCCCGCCCTCGAAGCCGCCGTCGTCACCCGGCGGGCGCAGCATCGGGCCCGGGATCTGCGCGGTGCCGGAGTCGGGGTGCGCCATCGCGCCGGCCCCCGCGACACCCATCGCCGGGGTGCTGCCGCCCTCGTGCATCTCCACGGGGCCGGTGTTCCAGGTCCCGGTGTGACTGCCCTGCTCGTGCAGCATCTGGAGCCCGTACTGGACGAGGCCGCGCATCTCCTCGGCGGTCTGGAACCGGTCGTCCGGGTCCTTGGCCAGGGAGCGCATGACGAGCCCGTCCAGCTCCGGCGGCGCCTGGTCCGAGACCTGCGAAGGCGGTACGGCCTGGTCCTGGACGTGCTGGTAGACCACGGAGAGCGGCGTCTCGCCGGTGAACGGCGGCCGCAGGGCGAGCAGTTCGTAGAGCAGACAGCCGGTCGCGTACAGGTCGGAGCGGTGGTCGACGGCCTTGCCGAGCGCCTGCTCGGGCGAGAGGTACTGCGGCGTGCCCATGACCATGCCGGTCTGGGTCATCGTCGACTGCGCGCCGTGCAGGGCGCGCGCGATGCCGAAGTCCATCACCTTCACCGCGCCGGTGTTGGTGATGATCACGTTCGCGGGCTTGATGTCACGGTGCACGATGCCGTGCTGGTGCGAGTAGGCGAGCGCCTCGAGCACCCCGGAGACGATGATGAGCGCCTGCTCAGGCCCCGGCGCCTCCGCGTTGAGCAGCAGATCGCGGATCGTGCGGCCCTCGACGATCTCCATGACGATGTACGGGACGACGCTCGGCCCGACGACGTCTTCACCGGAGTCGTACACCGCGACCACCGCGTGGTGGTTGAGACCCGCGACCGACTGGGCCTCACGCGTGAAGCGGGCCTTGGACACCGGGTCCTCGGCGAGGTCGGAGCGGAGCAGCTTGACCGCGACGGTACGGCCGAGACGTACGTCCTCGGCGGCGAACACCTCCGCCATGCCGCCTCGGCCGAGTCTGTGGGTCAGCCGGTACCGGCCGTCTCCGACGAGCCCGCCGTTGCCCCACAACTCGGGCGCGTCAGACATTCCGCCGCCAGACGCCTCGGGGTCGGACGGGCCCTGAGCGCGCTGCGTCTGTGCCATCAGTCCTCGCCGTCGTTTCTGGTCGTGGTACTTGGTGCTGAGTACGTCGCTGTACGGGTACTCCGACGGGCCACGCTACAGCCTTCACACCACCTGCCGGTTCGAGGTGGACCGGACATAAAAGTGTTCCCGGGCCCTCACGCGCAAACTTGTAACGCTTCCGAGACGCTTCTTGCGCGTACGGTCACGGAACGGGCACCGAGCTTGACGCGTCCTCGTCCTGGGGCAGACTTGGCCAGGAATAGCGGGTAATCGATCACCAGCCGCGGAGCCGTCCGGTTGCCGCGCGCCGATGGGGGACGCACGAGATGAGCAGCCAGGACGGCGCACAGGGGCGGTACGCGGGGCGTTCGCTGGCCGGCGGCCGCTACCAACTGCGCGATCTGCTCGGCGAAGGCGGCATGGCCTCGGTCCACCTCGCGTACGACGCCGTTCTCGATCGCCAAGTCGCGATCAAGACGCTCCACACCGAACTGGGGCGTGAGCAGTCCTTCCGCGAGCGCTTCCGCCGCGAGGCCCAGTCGGTGGCGAAGCTCACGCACACGAACATCGTGTCGGTCTTCGACACCGGCGAGGACGATCTTGACGGCACGACGATGCCGTACATCGTCATGGAGTACGTCGAGGGCAAGCCGCTCGGCTCCGTGCTCGACGCGTCCGTCGCGCAGTTCGGCGCGATGCCGACCGACCAGGCGCTGAAGATCACCGCCGATGTGCTGGCGGCCCTGGAGATCAGCCACGAGATGGGCCTGGTCCACCGCGACATCAAGCCCGGCAACGTCATGATGACCAAGCGCAACGTCGTCAAGGTCATGGACTTCGGCATCGCCCGCGCCATGCAGTCCGGCGTCACGTCGATGACGCAGACCGGCATGGTCGTCGGCACCCCGCAGTACCTCTCGCCGGAGCAGGCGCTCGGCCGCGGCGTCGACGCGCGCTCCGACCTCTACTCCGTCGGCATCATGCTCTTCCAACTGGTCACCGGGCGGCTGCCGTTCGAGGCGGACTCGCCGCTGGCCATAGCGTATGCGCACGTCCAGGAGGAGCCGGTCGCTCCGTCCTCGATCAACCGTTCCCTGCCGCCGGCGGTCGACGCGATCGTCGCCCGCGCACTGAAGAAGAACCCGAACGAGCGCTTCCCCACGGCCGAGGCCATGCGCGACGAGTGCCTGCGGGTCGCCCAGTCCTTGCAGGCCGCTCCTTCTCAGGCCCCCAGCATCGTGCCGGGCGCGCAGACGGCGAGCGGCGCGGGCGTCGGCTCGGCGGTCTTCCCGCCGGTCGACTCTTCGCTCCCGCCGCAGTCCGGCGCCGTCCAGACGCCCTACCAGCCGGGCCCGTACGCCCCGTCGACCCCGGCCCCGACGCCGGGGTACGGCTATCCGCCGCAGCAGGGCTACCAGACCCCGGCGCCCACCAACGCGTACGCGCCGCAGCAGGGGGCGCACACCCCGCCCCCGTACAACCTCTCCCCCCAGCCGGCCACGACGACGTCCTCCTCGGGCTCGGGCGGCGGCAAGCGGCGGAACATGCCGGTGATCGTCGGCTCGATCGTCGTAGCGCTCATCGCCATCGGCGGCCTGATCACGGCGCTCACCCTCAGCGGGGGTGACGAGGGCGGCAAGGAAGCCGGGGGCGACAAGTCGAAGCAGCCGGTGGCGGGTTACAAGGGGCCCAACCGGAACATGACGATCGAGAAAGAGGAGTGCACGGAGCCGGATACCGGCTACAACGACGAGAACAAGATCAAGGTCCCTGACTTCACCTTCAGGGACTGGAAGTCGGTTCTGACCTGCCTCCAGGCCGCCGGGTGGGAGTACGACAAGCGTGACATCGACGAGAACGCCTACGGCAAGGACACCGTGATGCGGCAGATGCCGAAGGAAGGCACGGAGGTCGACCCGAAGAACGTGGACATCGAGTTCGACATCTCGACGGGCAACCCGGCCTAGTCCTTCGGTTCCTGCGGCATCTCCACGGCGAGGGCCCGGTACGCGTCGTTCCGCGCACCGGGCCCTCGCCGCATACCGGTCCTACAGGTAAGGGCCCCCCGTACGGCCCGCGAGGCCGCCCTCGTCGTCGTCCTCGCCGCCGCCCACGCCGGGCGGCAGCGCCCGCCGCATCTGCTCCAGCTGGGCCCGCGCCGCCATCTGCTGCGCGAACAGCGTCGTCTGGATCCCGTGGAAGAGGCCTTCCAGCCAGCCGACCAACTGGGCCTGCGCGATGCGCAGTTCCGCGTCGCTGGGGGTCGCCTCCTCCGTGAAGGGCAAGGAGAGCCGCTCCAGTTCCTCGACGAGCTCGGGGGCGAGGCCGTCCTCCAGCTCCTTGACCGAGCTGGCGTGGATCTCCTTGAGGCGCACCCGGCTCGCCTCGTCGAGAGGAGCCGCCCGCACCTCCTCGAGCAGCTGCTTGATCATGCTGCCGATGCGCATGACCTTGGCCGGTTGTTCGACCATCTCCGTCACCGGAACCTCGCGGGATTCGTCGTCTCCGCCACCACCGAGAGCCATTCCGTCCTGGCCCACGACCAGGACTTGGGGGCTCTCCGGTGACCGTTCGCTCCTCGGCATCTCCATGCCGCCATTCTGTCGCACCCGTGCACCACACATCGGTGGTGCCCCCGTACCGAGGTGATCCACCCTCGTGCGCGCGGCGTCCGCGCCTCAACCTCGCCTCAGCCGCAGGCCGAGGAAGCCGAGGCCGAGGCCGATCAGAACCAGGCCGGCGCCGAGCGGCAGGACGCGCAGGCCGGAGAGCGCGGGGTTCGCGGGCGCCGGCTGCCCGGCGTCGGCCACGGTGTCGCGCTGCGTCATGTGCGCCTGTTCCGGTTGCCGCGACGGCACTGAGGGCGGCGGTGTGGACGGCGGTGGCGGATCGGGAAGCGGCACGTCGGCGCGTCCCGGCCGCGCCCGGCCCTCGCCCGCGCGGCTCCCGGCCCGGGGCGTCTCGTCGACGGTGGTGAGGGGTCCTCGGGGCGCGGGTTCGGCCGCGTACGACACCAGGCCGGGCGCGACCGCCGCGATGACCGTGAACAGCGTCGCCACGAGGACCCCACGAAGAGCCACCCACGAAACAGCCACCGCGCCGGTCGCCTCCCGCTGTCGGGACACCCAAGGTCAAGAGGAACATCACGCCACTGGCCAGACTCACATGGCGGAACAGTTCCGGCACCTTGGTCGCACCCGAAGGGGCGGCGCGCGCGGGGCGGGCGACGCGCTAGCGCGTGAGCAGCACCTTGCCGATGTGGCTGCTCTCCTCCAGGACCCGGTGCGCGGCCGCAGCGTCACTCATCGGCACCGTGCGGTCGACGATTGGCCGTACATGGCCTCCGGCGATCAGCGGCCAGACATGCTCCCGCACCGCCGCGACGATCGACGCCTTCTCGGCGGCGGGACGGCCGCGCAGCGAGGTGGCGGTGACGGCGGCACGCTTGTTGAGGAGCGTGGCGATGTTCAGCTCGCCCTTGACGCCGCCCTGCATGCCGATGATCGAGAGGCGGCCGTTGACGGCGAGCGCCCGTACGTTGCGCTCCAGGTACTTCGCGCCCATGTTGTCGAGGATGACGTCCGCGCCGGCCCCGTCCGTGGCCCGCTCGATCTCCTCCACGAAGTCCTGCTCGCGGTAGTTGATGAGGATGTCGGCGCCGAGCTCCTGGCAGAACGCCAGCTTCTCCTTGCTGCCCGCCGTGACGGCGACCTTCGCGCCGACGGCCTTGGCGAGCTGGATCGCCATGGTGCCGATGCCGCTCGAACCGCCGTGCGCGAGCAGCGTCTCGCCGGGCCGCAGGTGGGAAATCATGAAGACGTTGGACCAGACGGTCGAGGTCACCTCGGGCAGCGCCGCCGCCGTCACGAGGTCGACGCCCTCGGGTACGGGGAACAGCTGACCGGCCGGGACGGCGACCTGCTCGGCGTAACCGCCGCCGGAGAGCAGGGCGCACACCTCGTCACCGACCGCCCATCCCGAGACGCCGGGGCCGAGCGCGGTGATCCGGCCCGCGCACTCAAGACCGGGGTACGGGGACGCGCCGGGCGGCGGGTTGTAGGCGCCCTGCCGCTGCAGCAGATCGGCACGGTTCACGGCGCCGGCCACCACCTCGACCAGCACCTCGCCCTCGCCGGGCACGGGATCGGGCACCTCGGCCCATACGAGCGCTTCGGGGCCACCGGGTTCGGGAATCGTGATCGCATACATGCGGCCGAGGCTACTCCCGCCCCTTCAAGGCCACGGGGATCTGCACGCCCCTTCAGGGGCGCAGGAAACTGCTCGCCCCTTCAAGGCCGCGGGGATCTGCACGCCCCTTCAGGGGCGCGGGGAACTGCGCGACCAGCCACGACGCACCCGCACTCACCCACGCACCGGCACCGGCACCCGCACAGCCCCCCGCGGAACCTCAATCCGTCGGCAACGGCCTCGCATCCGGCGCGACCACCGTCTCCGGCGTCGCCCGCACAATCGTGATCAGCCGGTCCGTCAACTGCAGCTTGCCCACGGCCGGATCGTCGTACCCCAGCACCCGATGCCCACGTACGACACTCACGACCAGGTCCTCCGTCTCCCGAACGCCCCGCCCCACCTCGGCCTTTATGACCGGCCGCTCCACGAGGTCGAGCCCCGTGCCCTGCTGGATCAGGTCCTCCATGACCATGCCCGCACTCGGGCTCAGCACGGACAGCCCGAGCAGCCGCCCGGCCGCACTGGCACTGGTGATCACCGCGTCGGCCCCGGACTGCCGCAGCAGCGGCGCGTTCTCCTCCTCGCGCACCGCGGCCACGATCTTCGCCCCGCGGTTCAACTGCCGCGCGGTGAGGGCGACCAGTACCGCCGTGTCGTCGCGCTGCGTCGCGATGATGATCTGGCGGGCCCGCTGCACCTCCGCGCGGAGCAGCACATCGCTGCGCGTGGCGTCGCCGACGACACCCGCGTACCCCTCCGCCGTGGCCGCGTCGATGACCTTCGCGCTGGGGTCGACCACCACGATCTGCTCCGGCTTCAGGCCGGTCGCGCAGACGGTCTGGATCGCCGAGCGGCCCTTCGTCCCGAAGCCGACGACGACAGTGTGTTCACGCAAGTTGGACCTCCAGCGGGACAGACGCCATTCCTCGCGCGTCCGTTCCGTGAGCACTTCGAGGGTCGTGCCGACCAGGATGATCAGGAAGAGCACGCGCAGCGGCGTGATCAGGAGGATGTTGGTGAGCCGGGCGCTGTCGCTGTACGGCACGATGTCGCCGTAGCCGGTGGTGGAGAGCGTCACCGTGGCGTAGTACGCCGCGTCGAGGAAGTCGACTCCCTCGTCGGAGTTGTCGTGGTAGCCGCCACGGTCGACCCAGACTATGAACGTCGTCAGGGCGAGCACCAGCAGAGCCATCGCAAGGCGCCGGGTGACCTGGCGCAACGGCCGTTCCACCACGCGCTGCGGCAGCTTGATCCGGTGGGTCGTGTGGTGCTCGGCGGGGTCGCGGGCGATCGCGTCGTTGCCGGGAAGTTTCACGTGAAACACTCCCCGCTCACGCCCTGGGCCCATGGCAGGTCGATGATCTCCAGCTCCTGGCCCTTGCGCGCACCGCCGGGCGGCACGACCGCGAGCCCGTCGGCCGCCGCGATGCCGCGCAGCATCGCCGGGCCGTTGAACCGCAGCGGCACGGCGAGCTCCGCCCGCAGGGTGACGGGCACGAGGCGGGTGTCGTACGGGTGGCCCTGCACGTCATCGCGTACCGGCGCGGTGTACGCCGGCTCCGTCGCGCCGCCGCCGACTCCCGCCGTACGCCCGATGAGCGTACGCAGCAGGGGCTCGGCCAGCGTGAGCAGTCCGGAGACCGCGGCGAGCGGGTTGCCCGGCAGCCCGACGAGGTACCGGCCGGGGCTGAGGCGGGCCAGCAGCATCGGGTGTCCGGGGCGCACGGCGACGCCGTCCACCAGCAGTTCCGCGCCGAGGCGGTGCAACGTGGGGTGGACGTGGTCGACCGGGCCCGACGCCGTGCCGCCCGTCGTGACGATCAGGTCGGCGGTGGAGGTCGTCAGCGCCTCGTGGAGCGCCTTCGCGTCGTCGCCCAGCCGCCGGACCGAGGTGACCTCGGCACCGAGCGCGCGCAGCCAGGGCGGCAGCATGGGGCCGAGCGCGTCCCGGATGAGACCTTCGCGGGGCAGGCCCTCGGTCAGCAACTCATCGCCCAGCACGAGGACTTCGGCCCGGGGCCGGCGTACGGCGCTGACCGTGTCGTACCCGGCGGCCGCGGCGAGCCCCAGCACGGCGGGCGTGACCAGGGACCCGGCCGGCAGGAGCTGGTCGCCCGAACGGCACTCCTGGCCGCGCGGCCGGATGTCCTGGCCCGGCACCACCTCGCGCAGCGCGAGCAGCCTGCCCTTGTCGTCGATGTGGCCGTGCTCGCTGCGCAGCACCGCCGTGGCGTCCCGCGGGATGCGGGCGCCCGTCGCGATACCGACCGCCTCGCCGTCTCCGAGCGGCTCCGGGAGGCCGTGTCCGGCGAGGACCCCTTCGGCCCGTACGGCCCAGGGGCCCGGGCCCGCGACGGCCCAGCCGTCCATGGCTGAGGTGTCGAACGGCGGCAGGTCCGTGAGGGCGGTGAGCGGGGCGGCCAGGGTCAGACCGAGGGCCTGGTCCAGCGGGACCGCGACGGTCTCGCCGCCGGTCCGGGGCACGGCCCGCGCGGCGCGGGCACGGGCGGCGGGCCAGGAGGTGACGTCGTGGTGCCCGCCGTCGCCGGTGGGGTGGGCGGCCCGCGCGGATCGACCGGGCCGTGCCGCTTGCGGGTGCCGGCCGGGCCGTCCGGGCTGCGGGGAGGGTGTGGGGGTCGACGCGGCCGGGGGCGCCGAGCGGGGGACGGCGCCGTGGCTGTCCCGGCAGTCGTTCACCAGAGCCAGGGCCTCGTCGAGCTCGGCGTCCGGCGCGGGATGCCCGCTCATCCGGCGTCCGGGTCGGTGCTGGGGGTGGCGTGGGGCATCGCGTGGGGCAGCGCCTCGGGAGCGGCGCCGGAAGCGGGCTGAGGGTGTGCGCCGGTGGCGGCCTCGGCTTGTGCCGTGCCCGGCATCGCGTCCTGTCGGTCCTCGTCCGCCCAGCGTGCCGCGAGCGCCGCGGCCTTGCGCGCCGCCTCGGCCACCGCTTCGGGTCCGCCCGCCGTCCCGCCCCGCGCGGCGGCCTGCGCCGCCGCGTAGCCGACGAGGAAGGTGGTCAGCGGTGCCGCGGGCCTGGCCACACCGTGCGCGGCGTCGCGAGCGAGGTCCAGGAGGGTGCCGGTATCGACGTCGAGTTCGATGCCCAGCTCGTCCTTGACTGCGGAAATCCATTCATCCAACACGTGCCCATGCTCCCTGATGCGCGCCCGTGCGGCGGCGATGTCGTCCCAGGTGTCGCAGTCGAAGGCCGCTACGGGGTCGTCGACCCTGGTCAGGGCGAGCCGCCCGGTGAGCAGCCGCAGGGGGCGCCCGGCGAGTCCCGAGCCGGCTTCGGTGACCTCGCGGGACTCGGAGGCCTCTCGGGACCCGGCGGCCTCCGGAAGGTCACGGACCGCGCGGATCTCGCGCCGCAGCGACGCGCTCCGGTAGGCGGCGACGAGCGGCTGGTCACGGCCGCCGGGGTCGGTGAGGACCGCCCCGTCGGCGCCGCTGTCCCGCAGGGCGGCGAGCAGGCGGCGTACCGTCCGCTCATCCAGGAACGGCAGGTCGGCGGAGAGCACCACCACCAACTCCGCGGTCGTGTGCCCCAGCCCCGCGTCGAGCGCGGCCAGCGGCCCGCCGCCCGGCGGCTCCTCGCGCGCCCACACGACGGGCCGCGCGGTCGGCCTCGGCGCGGCCACGACGACGGTGGTCCCGGCGCCGGAACAGGCGGCGAGGACCCGGTCGATCAGCGCCCGGCCGCCCACGCGCACGCCGGGTTTGTCGGCGCCGCCGAGCCGCGCGGCGCCGCCACCGGCGAGCACCACGGCGTCGTAGGGGGCACCCTCATTCGCGGTCACCCCCCGAGTATGGGCATACGGAGGATCATTGCCACCCCCGCGAAGGGCCCTTCGGGCAAGCGACTTACGTCACCGTCACACCGTCACACCGACCGCAGCAGCACCGCCGGCTGTTCGACGCAGTCCGCCACGTACCGCAGGAAGCCGCCCGCTGTGCCGCCGTCGCACACCCGGTGGTCGAAGGTGAGCGACAGCTGCACCACGTGCCGTACCGCCAACTCGCCCTGGTGCACCCAGGGTTTGGGCACGATGCGGCCCACGCCGAGCATGGCCGCCTCGGGGTGGTTGATGATCGGCGTGGAGCCGTCGACTCCGAACACGCCGTAGTTGTTCAGCGTGAACGTCCCCCCGGTCAGCTCGCCGGGAGTCAGCTTCCCGGACCGCCCCGCCTCCGTGAGGCGGATCAGCTCGGCGTTGATCGACGCGGTCGTCCTCGACTGCGCGTGCCGTACGACGGGCACGACCAGCCCTCGGTCGGTCTGCGCGGCGAACCCGAGGTGGATGTCCGCGAACCGGCGCACCTCGCGCGCCTCCATGTCCACCGTGGAGTTGAGCATCGGGAACCGGCCGAGCGCGGCCACCGCGATGCGGGCGAACAGCGCGAGCAGCGACACCTTCTGGCCGTCCCCTGCCGCCGTCGCGGCGTTCGCCTGGGCGCTCACCGCGCCGTTCATCGCGGCGCGGGCCGCGAGCAGTTCGGTCGCGTCGGCGTCGACCCAGCAGGTTGCCTCCGGGATTTCGCGCCTGCTGCGGGCCATCTTGTCGGCGACGAGGCCACGGATGCCGGTCAGCGGGTGCCGGGACTCGATGCCCGCGCGCGTGGGCTCCTGCCCCGCCTCGACCTGGCGGCGCGCCTCGGCCCTTCCCGCGCGGATCAGCTCGTCGTCCTCACGGGCCGCTGTCTTCAACGCCGCGACCTCGCGGGCCATGGTGTCCTCCCACGCCTCGCCGGAGGCAAGGCCGACCACGGACGCCACCGCGCGGCCCGCCCCGGCGGCCGCTCCGGTGGCCTGGCCGGTGACTGCCCTGGTGGCCGCGGTGGCGGCCGCTCCGATGGCCGCCTCGACGTCGGCCCGCGTGATCAGCCCGTCGGGGCCCGAACCCACGAGCTCACGCAGCTCCACACCGTGCTCCCGCGCCAGCTTGCGCACGAGAGGCGAGATCACCGGGACAGGGCCGTCCCCGTACGCGGGGAGCCTCTGCGGGCCGCGGTCCGCGGGGGCCGCGGCGGGCACAGGCGAGGCGGCCCGCGTGGGCCGCACCCTCCTGCGGCGGGCGGGCGCCGCCCCGGTGCCGTAACCGACCAGGACGTTCCCGGAAGACTCCTCCTCCGCCGCCGTCCGCAGAGCGCGCTCGGCGGGCTCCTCAGGGGCGCGCGTGTCGGCCGGGGTGCCCACGGCGACCGTCAACAGCGGCGACCCGACGGGCAGTTCCGTGCCCTCCTCGCCGAAACGGGCAGTGACCACGCCTCCGTAGGGGCAGGGCACCTCGACCATCGCCTTGGCCGTCTCGACCTCGACGACCGGCTGGTCCACGGCGACGACGTCCCCGACCTGGACGAGCCAGCGGACGATCTCTGCCTCGGTCAGCCCTTCGCCGAGGTCGGGCAGTTTGAATTCCAAACTGTTCACGTCAAAAGCGGGCGCCATCAGTTCTCCGCCTCCCACTGCAGCCGCGCGACCGCGTCCAGGATCCGGTCCACGCCCGGCAGGTGGTACTTCTCCAGCATCGGTGGCGGATACGGGATGTCGAACCCCGCGACCCGCAGCACAGGCGCCTCCAGGTGATGGAAGCACCGCTCGGTGACCCGCGCGGCGATCTCCCCACCGGGTCCGCCGAAGCCGCCCGACTCGTGCACGACGACCGCGCGCCCCGTGCGCCGTACGGACGCGGCGACCGTCTCGTCGTCGAAGGGCACCAGCGAGCGCAGGTCGACCACTTCGACGTCCCAGCCCTCGGCGCGCGCGGCCTCGGCCGCCTCCAGGCAGACGGGCACGGACGGGCCGTACGTGATGAGCGTGGCGCTGCGCCCGGGGCGCCGCACCACCGCGCGCCCGATCTGTTCGACCGCCTGCGGGGCGGCCGGATTCCAGTCGGCCTTGGACCAGTACAGCCGCTTCGGCTCCAGGAAGACGACCGGGTCGTCGGAGGCGATGGAGGCCCGCAGCAGGCCGTAGGCGTCGGCGACCGTGGCGGGCGTGACGACATGGAGCCCCGGAGTCGCCATGTAGTACGCCTCCGAGGAGTCGCTGTGGTGCTCGACGCCGCCGATCCCGCCGCCGTAGGGCACGCGCACGGTGATGGGCATCGGCATCGCGCCCTTGGTGCGGTTGCGCATCCGCGCCACATGCGAGATCAGCTGCTCGAAGGCGGGGTAGGCGAAGGCGTCGAACTGCATCTCGACGACCGGCCGCAGGCCGTACATGGCCATGCCGACCGCCGTGCCGAGGATGCCGGCCTCGGCCAGCGGCGTGTCCGTACAGCGGTCCTCGCCGAACTCCTCGGCGAGCCCGTCGGTGACCCGGAAGACACCGCCGAGCGCGCCGACGTCCTCCCCGAGGACGTGCACCGAGGGGTCCTCGGCCATGGAGTCGCGCAGCGCCCTTCCGAGCGCCTGCGCCATGGTGGCCGGTTTGGTGGCCGGCTTCGCCGCGACCGTGGTCATCGCGTCTCACCCTCCGATGCGTGCGCCTCTTCCGAGGCCGCTGCCAGCTCCGCGCGCAACTGCGCCGCCTGCTCCCGCAGGTGCGAGGTCTGCTCGGCGTACACGTGCGCGAAGAGGTCCATGGGGTCGAGCAAGGGATCCTGGTTCATGCGCTCGCGCAGGTCGGCTGCCATGGTCTCGGCGTCCTCCGCCACCTGCCGCCTGATGTCGTCGTCCAGCAGTCCGCGCTCCGTCAGCTCTCGCTCCAGGAGCAGGATCGGGTCGTGGTCACGCCAGGCGTCGACCTCGACGTCGCGGCGGTAGCGCGTGGCGTCGTCGGCGTTCGTGTGGGCTTCCATGCGGTAGGTGACCGCCTCCACGAGCGTCGGGCCGCCGCCCTCCCGCGCGCGGGCGACCGCTTCGCTCAGGACCTCGTGCATCGCCGCCGCGTCGTTGCCGTCCACCAGGCGGCCCGGCATGCCGTAGCCGACGGCCTTGTGGGCGAGGGACGGGGCCGCGGTCTGCTTGGCGAGCGGCACGGAGATCGCGAAGCCGTTGTTCTGCACGAGGAAGACCACCGGGGCCTGCCACACGGCGGCGAAGTTCAGCGCCTCGTGGAAGTCGCCCTCGCTGGTGCCGCCGTCTCCGACCATGGCGAGCGCCACCACGTCGTCGCCCTTGAGCCGGGCGGCGTGCGCGAGGCCCACGGCGTGCGGCAGCTGCGTGGCCAGCGGAGTGCACAGGGGCGCGACGCGGTGCTCGCGCGGGTCGTACCCGGTGTGCCAGTCGCCGCGCAGCAGCGTCAGGGCGCTCACGGGGTCGAGGCCGCGGGCCACCACGGCAAGGGTGTCGCGGTAGCTCGGGAAGAGCCAGTCCCGCTCCTTCAGGGCCAGCGCGGCGGCGACCTCACAGGCCTCCTGTCCGGTGCTGGAGGGGTAGACCGCGAGCCTGCCCTGCTTGGTCAGCGCGGTCGCCTGGGTGTTGTAGCGGCGGCCTCGCACCAGCTCGGCGTAGAGGCGGCGCAGGAGCCCCGGATCGGCCTTCGCGGCGGCCTCGGCGCCAAGGACGCGGTACGGCTCCGCGTCCGGCAGCAGCGGCGCCGGATCGGTCCTGGGCTGCCAAGCGGGGGGCGGGGTGGGCCGGTAGGCGCCCCGCTGCTCCATGACCGTCATCACGGCACCTCCTGGTGGAAGCGGACTCCTCGTGGGAGCGGCAAAAGAGGCGCAGCGATGTGAGGCGCCTCACCTACCGATTGTTCGGTCGTCGGCACATTTTGGCTACAGGCACCTCCAGGCTGTGGACAAACGGTTCTCCACAGCCTGGGATGGATGCAGTACGTCCATGGTAGGGAGGCGGGGGGACATGGCATCTGAACGAATGGCCGACCAGCATGCCGACGACCGGCCGGAGCCCCGCGCGCCCGATCCACCGGAGCCTCGAATACCGGAAGCAAGGCCTCCGGAGCCCCGGCTCCCCGAGCCCCGGCCCTTGGACGCCATCGACCGCGACATCCTCCAGATCCTGCACACGGACGGTCGCGCCTCGATACGGGCCGTGGCCGAACGGGTCCATGTGTCACGGGCCAACGCGTACGCGCGCATCAACCGTCTGATCGACGACGGCGTCATCCGGGGCTTCGGGGCGCGGATCAACCACGAACGCGCCGGGCAGGGCGCGTCCGCGTACATCACGCTCAAGATCGTCCAGAACACCTGGCGCACGGTGCGCGAGCATCTGCGCGCGCTGCCCGGGGCCTCCCACATCGCGCTGGTCAGCGGCGACTTCGATGTCCTGCTCCTGGTCCACACGCCGGACAACCGCGCCCTGCGGGAGCTGGTGCTCACCCGGCTCCAGTCCATCCCCGAAGTCCTCAGCACGCGTACGTTGCTGGTCTTCGAGGAGGACGACCTGGAGAGCACCGTCAGCGCCGAACCCGGCGGTTCAGCGCCCCGTCAATGACCGCTCAGCGGTCGGTGCGCAGCCCCGCGAAGGCCAGCTGCACGACGGCGTCGGCGATCTGCGAGCCGTTGGCCGCGCCGCGGATCTCCGGGCGGTACCACTCCACGATGGAGTTGATCATCCCGAAGAGCAGCCGGGTGGCGAGGCGCAGCTCGACGTCGGAGCGCAGGTCGCCGTCCGCGACGGCCTCCTTGAGCAGCTCGGCCACCTGCTGGTCGAACTCCCTGCGCCGCTCCAGGGCCCACCGCTCGGTGTCCGTGTTGCCGCGCACCCGCAGCAGCAGCGTCACGTAGGGCAGCTCGGCGACCAGGACCTCCACCGTGCGGCGCGTGACGTACTCCAGGCGTGCCACGGCGCTGCCCACGCGCGCGTGCTCCTCGGCGAGGATCCCGAAGAGGCCGTCGATCGCCCGGCTCACCGCGCGGCGCAGCAGCTCCTCCTTGCCCGTCACATGGTGGTAGATCGACGACTTGGAGATGCCGGCCGCCTTGGAGAGGTGCTCCATGGACGTGCCGTCATAGCCGCGCTCGTTGAAGACCCGCACGGCGACGCCCAGCAGCGTCTCGGGGGTGTACGTGTCCCGCCGGGCGGTGGTCATGAGTACTCCTCTCGCACGGCTTGGCGCCGCAGTGCCTGGGAGGGCGCGTAACGCCCTGTGGGGTACTCGCCGTGCAGGAGGTCCAGCGCCTCGGCCACGCGGTACGCGGTGAGGCGGCGGCCCCATTCGACCGGTCCGAGCGGGTAGTTGACGCCAAGGCGCATGGCGGTGTCGACGTCCTCGGCGCCCGCCACCTCGCGCCCCACGGCGTCCAGGGCGAAGTCCACGAGCATCCACACCGTGCGGGCGACGATCATCCCCGGAGCGGGGCCGATGACGCTGACCTTCTTGCCGAGCGCCTGGAAGAGACCGATCGCCTCCTTGAGGGCCGGTTCGCCCACCCGGCTCGACGGGGCCAGGGCGATGCGCGTCGCGGCCCGGTAGTCCAGTGCGAGATCGAAGTGGACCGTGGGCTCCGCCGCGGCGTCGGGGGACATCCCGTCGGCCAGTTCGAGCCGTGCGCCTGCGGGCAGTTCGATGGAGCCGGGGTAGCTCGGGGTGTCCTTGCCGTGGCCGACCCGGATGCCGGCTTCCCGCATGAGGCCGAGCAGGCCGTCCGCCGCGAAGAGGTCCCCGTGGACGGTGACGGACTCCGGGGCCCGCTCGGGCCCGGCGGTGTGCGGCTCCACGCGCGGGGCGTCGTCCCCGTACGCGTACCAGCCCTGGCCCGATTTGCGGCCGAGACGGCGTGACTCGACGAGCCGGCGCTGCGCGAGCGAGGGCGTGAACTTGGGGTCCTGGAAGAACGACTCCCACACCGAGCGCGTGACCGCTTCGTTGACGTCCTGGCCGATGAGGTCGGTGAGTTCGAAGGGGCCCATCTTGAAGCCGCCGCACTCGCGCAGCACCGCGTCGATGGTGGCCGGGTCGGCGACCCGCTCCTCGTACAGGCGCAGGGCCTCGGCGTAGAAGGGCCTGGCCACACGGTTGACGATGAAGCCCGGGGTGTCCGCGCAGCGCACGGGTGTCTTGCCCCAGGCCTTCGCGGTCTCGTACGCGCGCGTGGCCGCCCGCTCGTCGGTCGCGAAGCCGCTGACCACCTCCACGAGGGGGAGCAGCGGCGCCGGGTTGAAGAAGTGCAGGCCCACGAAGCGGCCCGGCGCGCGCAGGGCGCCCGCGATGGCGGTCACGGAGAGGGAGGAGGTGTTGGTGGCCAGCAGACAGTCCTCGGCGACGACGCCTTCCAGGTCCTGGAACAGCCGCTGCTTGACGTCCAGTTGCTCCAGCACCGCCTCGACGACGAGGCCGCAGCCGGCCAGCTCGGCGAGGCTCTCGGCGGGCCTGAGCCGGGCGGCCGCGGCCGCCCGGCCCTCGGCCGTGAGCCTGCCCTTCTCGACGAGCCGGTCCAGGCGGGCACCGATCGCGTCGGCCGCGTCCTTGGCCCTGCCGGGGGCCGCGTCGTACAGCCGCACGGGGTGGCCGGCCACCAGCGCGACCTGTGCGATGCCCTGCCCCATGGTTCCGGTGCCGACCACGGCAACGGCGCTGCTGAGCTCGAGTGCTGTCATGTTCGCGATCCTCCCGCACGGTCCGTCGGCCGACGGGTCCGGGGTGGTGGTCCCGGAGGGTTCGGGGTGGTGGCCCCCGAGGGTTCGGGGTGGCCGCGGAGAAGTTGTCCACAGGTTTGGCGGACCCTGTTGTCCCGACCGATCGTTCGGTTACTCTAGCTCTGTCAGCCAGTCCCTGCCCACTGTTCCCGCCCACTCGCCAGCTCGATGGAGAGCTGACCGACGAGGAGTTGGTCCTGTCATGGCCGCCGAACTCACCGCGCACCAGCTGATCGCCAAGCACCGGCCCACCCTCGACCAGGCGCTGGAGACGATCCGGACGCGTGCGTACTGGTCCCCGCACCCCGAGCACCCGAAGGCGTACGGGGAGGACGGCAGCCTGAGCCTGCCCGAGGGCAAAGCCGCCTTCGACGCCCTCCAGGGCACCCGCTTCGACCTGGACCAGCCCGGCACGGACGACTGGGTGGGCGGGGAAGTGTCGCCGTACGGCCCGGAGTTGGGGATCACGTATCCCCACCCCGACATCGACACCCTGCTGCCCGCCATGCGCGCCGGGATGCGCGCCTGGCGCGACGCGGGCGCGGAAGCGCGCGCGATGGTCGGCCTGGAGATCCTGGCCCGGATCAGCGCCCGTACGCACGAGTTCGCGCACGCGGTCATGCACACCAGCGGCCAGGCCTTCATGATGGCCTTCCAGGCGGGTGGCCCGCACGCCCAGGACCGCGGCCTGGAAGCGATCGCGTATGCCTACGTCGAGCAGGCCCGCACCCCCGACACGGCCGAGTGGCACAAGCCCCAGGGCAAGCGTGACCCCCTCGCCATGACCAAGCGGTTCACGCCGGTGGCGCGTGGCCTCTCGCTCCTGATCGGCTGCAACACCTTCCCGACGTGGAACGGCTACCCGGGCCTCTTCGCCTCGCTCGCGACCGGCAACCCGGTCCTGGTCAAGCCCCACCCGCGCGCGGTGCTGCCCCTCGCGCTCACGGTGCGGATCGCCCGCGAGGTCCTCGCGGAGGCCGGCTTCGACCCGAACCTGGTCTGTCTGGCCGCCGAGCGGCCCGGCGAGGGCATCGCCAAGACGCTCGCCGTGCGCCCCGAGATCAAGATCATCGACTACACGGGCTCGTCGTCCTTCGGCGACTGGCTGGAGACCAACGCCCGCCAGGCGCAGGTCTACACGGAAAAGGCCGGGGTCAACACCGTCCTCGTCGACTCGACGGACGACTACAAGGGGATGCTGGCCAACCTCGCCTTCTCCCTGTCCCTCTACAGCGGCCAGATGTGCACCACCCCGCAGAACCTCCTCATTCCGCGTGACGGCATCCGTACGGACGCCGGAGCCAAGTCGTACGACGAGGTGGTGGCCGACCTCGCCGCTTCGGTGAACGGCCTGCTCGGCGACGACGCCCGGGCGAACGGCATCCTGGGCGCGCTGGTCAACCCCGACGTGCAAAGCCGCCTGGACGCCGCCGCCGGGCTCGGCGAGGTGGCTCTGCCGTCACGGCAGATCACGAATCCGGAATTTCCCGACGCCGTGGTGCGTACTCCGGTGATCGTCAAGCTGGACGGCGCGAAGCCGGACGCCGAGGCGGCGTACCTCAGCGAGTGCTTCGGCCCGGTCTCCTTCGCGGTCGCGGTCGACTCGGCGGCGGACGCGGTGGAGCTGCTGCGCCGCACGGTGCGTGAGAAGGGAGCGATGACCGTCGGGGCGTACACCACCTCGCAAGAGGTCTCCGCGGCCGTCGAGGAGACCTGCCTGGAGGAGTGCGCCCAGCTGTCCCTGAACCTCACGGGCGGCGTCTATGTGAACCAGACGGCGGCGTTCTCGGACTTCCACGGCTCGGGCGGCAACCCCGCGGCGAACGCCGCGCTGTGCGACGGCGCGTTCGTCGCCAACCGCTTCCGTGTGGTGGAGATCCGCAAGGACGCGTGACCCGCGCGCGGGACAGGCTCGGCGGGTTCAGGCCTCCAGGCCCGGAGGCCTGCCCGCCGACCAGTGGAAGAGCGCCATGCCGACGCTCGTCGCCAGGTTGTAGCTGGAGACCTGCGGCCGCATCGGCAGGGACACCAGATGATCGGCCCGTTCGCGCAGGGCGGCCGACAGACCGCTGCGCTCGGACCCGAAGGCGAGCACGGCATCGTCCGGGAGGTTCAGCCCCCGGATGTCCACGCCCTCCGCGTCGAGCGCGAACACCGGCCCCGGCGGCAGCTCGGCGGCCTCCATCCGCTCCACGGCCGTCGCGAAGTGCAGGCCGGCCCCGCCGCGTACGACCGTGGGGTGCCAGGGGTCGAGCGTCCCGGTCGTGACCACACCGGTCGCGCCGAACCCGGCGGCGAGCCGGATCACCGCCCCGGCGTTGCCGAGATTGCGGGGGTCGTCGAGCACCACGACCGGCGCGGGCCTCGGCATGCGCGCCAGCGCTTCGAGGTTGGCCGCCCGCGAGGGACGTAGCGCCAAGGCGGCCATCGCCGTGGGGTGCAGACGGGGCACCAGCGCGCGCAGCCGCTCCTCGGGGACCTCCACCAGGAGCGCGTCCAGCGCGGCTCTCACATCGGGCGCCAGTTCGTCCGCGAGGGCGAGCGCACCGGCCCGGTCGCCGGTCAGCGCGACCGGCACCCGGGCGTCGAACCGCAGCGCGTGCTTGATCGCATGGAAGCCGTCGAGCAGCACGGAGGTGTCGGCGAGCCCGCGCCAGGCGCGCACGGCGCCGTCAGGGCCCGCAGCGTCCGTCCTGGTCATGCGGGGCCCGCCGCATCCGTCCTGTTCATGGAGTGAAGCCTACGCGCGCGTGCTCGGCGGCTTTCCCGCCCCGCTGCGCGTCCGTGGGGTCCGCGGCAGAGGGCCCACGCGCGTCAGACGGGCGAGCGTCGGACGGGAGCGCGGCACACGGGAAACCACCGCTCCACGCGCGCGTGCCGCCCACCCGCCCAGGCGCAACAGGAACGACGTCGGCAGGAAGACCGCGTCGGCCGCGATCATCGCCAACGAGAAGAACGGCAGCCCGAGGACGACGGCGATCACGGCGTGCTCGAAGATCATCGCCGCCAGCAGGACGTTCTTCACCCGGCGGTTGATGAGGGTGAAGGGGAAGGCCACCTGCACGGCGACCGTCCCGTACGTCACCAGCATCAGCATTACGCCGTTGGACGACAGCAGGTCCGAGAGGGCGGGCCACGGGGAGAAGTAGTCGAGGTTCAGCGGGTAGTACACGGCCGTGCCGTCCTGCCAGCGACTGCCCTGGATCTTGTACCAGCCCGCGGTGGCGTAGATCAGGCAGGCCTCGACCATGATCAGGAGAAGGCCTGCGTTGTGGACGACATTGGCGATGACGTCGAGCAGCTTGCGCAGCTCGCCGTGCGGGGCGCGCCGGCCCACCGCCCCCCACAGGCCGTGCGCGAGCCACAGCCCCCAGAAGATCAGCAGCCATCCGCCGCTGAGTTCCCCCATGAAGGTCACGACGGACAGGGCGAGCCCGAGCACCCACCACAGCACGGGCCCGACCCGGTCGACGCCCCGGTCGGCGGCCTGGCCGACCGCTTGGTCGACCTCCTGGCCGACCGCCCTGCCCGCTTCCGCACGCGCGCGTGCCGCACGCCGCGCGTCCAGCGACCAGACCTGGCCGCACCGGGTCAGCACCAGATAGGTCGCCATGAGATGGATGACGTTGTCGCCGCCGTCGCCGATGAAGATGCTGCGGTTCTGGAGCGACAGCACACCGATCATGAACAGCACGGACATCGTGCGCGTGCGCCAGCCGAGCATCAGCAGGGCGCTGCTCAGCATCGCCAGCGCGTAGACGACCTCGAACCAGAGCCGCCCGTCCGACCACATCAGGACCGTGAAGGCGTGGTTGCCCGAGATGAGCTGCCGGGCCATGTCCCAGCCCCAAGGGCCGTCCGGCCCGTACATCTCGTGGCGGTGGGGGAATTCCCGCAGCAGGAAGAAGAGCCAGGTGGCGGCGGAACCTATGCGGACCACCGCGGTCTGGTACGGGCCGAGGGCGGCTCCCGTGACCTTGTTGACCCCCCGCACCAGCGGGCGTTCGATACGGGTCACCGGGCAGTCCCCTCGGCGTTCGGACGCGGACCGCTTCCCGAACCGTCTGACGAGGTGCTTCCCGAACCGTTCTCCGAGCCGTCTTGCGAGGTGCCTCCTGAGGCGAGCGGCAGGTCGTCGGGCGTCACGGGCCACCAGGGGAGCAGCCGGTGGACCGGCTTGGGGGAGACCTTCTCCTCGCTCCACTTGGGCGGCCGCACATTCGTGGTCCTGGAGCGCAGCTGTACGCGCACGATCTCGTCGCCCTTGCCGCCGGGCCGCTCCCGGTCGAGCCGCATGTACGCGATGCGGCGGATGTAGCGCTCGGACAGCTGGCCCCGCAGGCCGACGGGACGATTCTGCGCGTCGTGCGAGCCGGCGTAGAAGTCCCAGGCGCGCCGCAGCTCGTTCTGCTGCGTGTGGCTGGGCAGCAGGTTGCCGTCGATGTCGGCGCCGTCCCGCGCGGAGAGGTCGTACCAGTCGGTGGTCCGCACCCCTCCGTCGGCCGTGCGGAGCTCCGCCCGGGCCTGCACCGCGATGTTCTGCTGGAGGGGGTTGGGCGCGAAGAGCTTCCAGTTCTGCTCGAACTCGGGGTAGATCCACGCGTCGACCGCGTCGCCGTGCTGCTTGGTCAGGGTGTTCGAGGGAGCCACATGGAGGAAGAGCATCCCCACGTGGACGCATGCGGCCACTGCGACGAGCACGAGGGCACAGGCCGCGGCGATCTGGTGGCCGAGCTTCAGTCCGGCGATGCCGGGGGGCGGGGCGGTGGGCGCGACTGCCGGGGCGGGCGGCGCGGCAGTCGGGGTGTCGGGCGCGGCTGCCGGGTCGGGCGGCGGCAGGGCGGGCCCGGGCCCTGGGGCCTGCGGGCGGGGCCCGGCAGGCTTCCCGGGCTCCCCGCTCGTGCCCTTGTCGTTCCCGTCCATTCCGCCCCGTTCCCCGATCCCGCTCGAACCCTGCCGCCGGAACGGTACTCAGGCCCGCCCGCCGCGCACAGCGTTCGCGAAGTTATCCACAGGGTTGACACCTTATGGCGCCGCGCCGCACCATTGAATCCAATGAACCGAACGATCGGTCGGTCGGTTCGTTCGGAACGAGTTCGCTCAGGTCGAGGGGGACCGAGATGGCGACAGCAGCCGCACACGGAGCGGCGAGGACGGAGCCGGTCGACGCGACGTCCTCGGCCGAGCAGCAGGCCGCCTTCGACAAGGCGGTCGCCGCCGATGAGCGCATCGAGCCGCGCGACTGGATGCCGGATGCCTATCGCGCGTCCTTGGTCCGGCAGATCGCGCAGCACGCCCACTCCGAGATCATCGGCATGCAGCCGGAGGCGAACTGGATCACGCGCGCCCCCTCCCTGCGGCGCAAGGCGATCCTCATGGCCAAGGTGCAGGACGAGGCGGGCCACGGCCTGTATCTCTACAGCGCCGCCGAGACGCTCGGCACCAGCCGCGACGAGCTGCTCGACAAGCTGCACTCGGGCCGCCAGAAGTACTCGTCGATCTTCAATTACCCCACGCTGACCTGGGCGGACGTCGGTGCGATCGGCTGGCTCGTGGACGGCGCCGCGATCACCAACCAGGTCCCCCTCTGCCGCTGTTCATACGGCCCCTACGCCCGCGCGATGGTCCGCGTCTGCAAGGAGGAGTCCTTCCACCAGCGCCAGGGGTACGAGTCCTTGCTCGCCCTCAGCCGCGGCACCCAGGCACAGCACGAGATGGCGCAGGACGCGGTGAACCGCTGGTGGTGGCCCTCGCTGATGATGTTCGGGCCGCCCGACGACGAGTCCTCGCACTCCGAGCAGTCGATGACGTGGAAGATCAAGCGCCACTCGAACGACGAGCTGCGCCAGCGCTTCGTGGACATCTGCGTCCCCCAGGCCGAGTCGCTCGGCCTGACACTCCCCGACCCGGACCTGGTGTGGAACGAGGCGCGGGGCCACTACGACTTCGGCCCCATCGACTGGACGGAGTTCTGGGACGTCCTCAAGGGGAACGGCCCCTGCAACGACCAGCGCATCACCCAGCGCAGGCGCGCCCATGAGGAGGGCGCCTGGGTCCGACAGGCCGCGGCGGCCTACGCCGAGAAGCAAGCGGCCGCCCCCCGCACGGACAGCCCGCACGCCGGCGACACCGCACGACAGGGCACCGCCGCACAGCACGGAGAGGCGACAGCATGAGCAGCTCGACCGACTGGCCGCTGTGGGAGGTCTTCGTCCGCTCCCGCCGCGGGCTCTCCCACACCCACGCCGGCAGCCTGCACGCGCCCGACGCGGAGATGGCCCTGCGCAACGCCCGCGACCTGTACACCCGCAGGAGCGAAGGCGTCTCCCTCTGGGTCGTGCCCTCCGCCGCGATCACCGCCTCCTCGCCGGACGAGAAGGACTCCTTCTTCGAACCGGCCGGCGACAAGCCCTACCGCCACCCGACGTTCTACGAGATCCCGGAGGGGGTGAAGCACCTGTGACCGCCACACCCACCCCTGCCGCCACGTCGACGCGGGCCCAGCCCGCCCTCGCCCTGGGGGACGACGCCCTGGTGCTCTCGCACCGCCTGGGGGAGTGGGCGGGACACGCCCCTGTCCTCGAAGAGGAGGTCGCCCTCGCGAACATCGCCCTCGACCTGCTCGGCCAGGCCCGCGTCCTGCTCTCCCTGGCCGGCGACGAGGACGAGCTGGCATACCTCCGCGAGGAGCGCGCCTTCCGCAACCTCCAACTGGTCGAGCAGCCGAACGGCGACTTCGCGCACACCATCGCCCGCCAGCTCTACTTCTCCACCTACCAGACCTTGCTGTACGGCCAGTTGGCCGCCGGAGACGGCGAGTTCGCGCCCCTGGCGGGGAAGGCCGTCAAGGAGGTCGCCTACCACCAGGACCACGCCGAGCAGTGGACGCTGCGGCTCGGCGACGGGACGGCAGAGAGCCACGAGCGCATGCAGCGCGGACTCGACGCGCTGTGGCGCTTCACCGGCGAGATGTTCCAGCCGGTGGACGGCCTGGACGTCGACTGCCGGGCATTGCGGGACGGTTGGACGGCCTCGGTGACCGCCGTCATCGAGCGGGCCACCCTGACCGTGCCGGACGGGCCGCAGGTCGGTGCGTGGACGGCGGGCGCAGGGCGCCAGGGCCTGCACACCGAACCGTTCGGACGCATGCTCGCCGAGATGCAGCATCTGCACCGCAGCCATCCGGGGGCGTCATGGTGACGACCACGCCCAGCGCCCTGGAGGCGGAGCTCCTTGCCCTCGCGGGCTCGGTCCCCGACCCGGAGCTGCCGGTGCTCACCCTGGCCGACCTCGGTGTGGTGCGCGGCGTGCGGCTCCTCGCCCCCGGCAAGGTCGACGTCGAGCTGACCCCCACGTACACCGGCTGCCCGGCGATCGAGGCCATGACCTCAGACATAGAGCAGGTGCTGCACGAGCACGGCATGGGCGAGGTCTCCGTGCGCACGGTGCTCTCCCCCGCCTGGTCGACGGACGACATCAGCGCCGAAGGCCGCCGCAAGCTCGCCGAGTTCGGCATCGCGCCGCCGCGCTCCCACCCGGCGGACGGCCCGGTCCCCCTGAGTCTGTCGATCCGCTGTCCGCACTGCGGCTCGACCGACACGGAGCTGCTGAGCCGCTTCTCCTCCACGGCCTGCAAGGCGTTGCGCCGCTGCGCCTCCTGCCGTGAACCCTTCGATCACTTCAAGGAGTTGTGATGGCCCGCTTCCACCCGCTCCGGGTAGCGGCGGTCGACCGGCTCACCGACGACTCCGTGACGCTGACCTTCGACGTGCCGCCCGCCCTGCGCGAGGAGTACCGCTTCGCCCCGGGCCAGCACCTGGCCATACGCCGCTTCGTCGACGGCACCGAGATCCGGCGTACGTACTCGATCTGCTCCCCCGCCCCGCGCCCCGACGCCCCGGACGAGCCGCGGACGCTGCGGGTCGGGGTGCGCCTCGTCGAGGACGGCGCCTTCTCGACGTACGCCTTCAAGGAGCTCGCCACAGGCGACGAGCTGGAGGTGATGACTCCGGCCGGCCGTTTCACCCTGGAACCCGCTCCCGGACGCTACGCGGCGGTGGTCGGCGGCAGCGGGATCACCCCGGTGCTCTCCATCGTCACGACGCTCCTGGAGCGCGAGCCGCTGGCGGACTTCTGCCTCATCCGCAGCGACCGCACCGCCGCCTCGACGATGTTCCTGGAGGAGGTAGCCGACCTCAAGGACCGCTGGCCGGACCGGTTCCAGCTGGTGACGGTCCTCTCCCGCGAGGAGCAGCAGGCGGGCCTCGACTCCGGACGTCTCGACGAGGAGCGGCTCACGCGGCTCCTGCCGGCGTTGCTGCCCGTGGCGGAGGTCGACGGCTGGTTCCTGTGCGGCCCGTTCGGGCTTGTGCAGGGCGCGGAGCGGACCCTGCGCGCCCTGGGGGTGCCCCGTGGGCGCATCCATGAGGAGATCTTCCACGTGGACGGCGGTGTGGCCACCGCGGCCCAGGCTCCGGCCCCGACGGCCACGGTCTCGGACAGCACGGTGACGGCCACCCTCGACGGCCGCTCGGGCACCTGGCCCGTCCTGGACGGTGAGACGCTGCTGGAGACGGTCCTGCGCAACCGCGCGGACGCGCCCTACGCCTGCAAGGGCGGGGTGTGCGGGACCTGCCGCGCCTTCCGGGTCTCGGGCGAGGTCCGGATGGACCGGAACTTCGCGCTGGAACCGGAGGAGACGGAAGCCGGCTATGTACTGGCGTGCCAGTCACGTCCGGTCACGGCCACGGTGGAGCTGGACTTCGACCGCTGACCGCACGTCCCCAACCGCCGGACGCCAGGCCCCCGCCTCACCCGCGCCTCTCCCTGCCCCTCCCTGTTCCCTTCCTCTAGAACCTGTTCTATCTTGACGCCCCGTCAGGTATGCGGGACCGGTGCGCGGGAGGACAGGCAGTGGACTTCACCTTCACCGAGGAACAGCAGGCCGTGGTCGAGACGGCCAAGGCGCTCTTCGCCGACGTCGCGCCGGACGGGGTGCCGAGCCCGGCCCTCACGCCCGGGGCCGTCGCCGAGGACTTCGACCGCGCCCTGTGGTCCAGGCTGGCCGACGCCGACCTTCTCGGCCTGCTCGTCGGCGCCGAGCACGACGGCGTGGGCCTCGACGCCATCGCCCTGTGCCTGGTGCTCCGCGAGTCCGCGAAGGTCCTCGCACGGGTCCCGCTGCTGGAGAACAGCGCCGCCGTGTGGGCCGTACAGACGTACGGCGGCGATGATGTGAAGCGGCGGGTTCTCCCCCGAGCCGTGCGCGGAGAACTCGTCCTGACCGTCGCCGCCACCGGCCGCACCGGCCACGACCCGGCCGAACTGGCCGTCACCGCGCGGCGCGACGGCGGCGCCTGGCTCTTCGACGGACTGCACACGGCCGTCCCCTGGGCGCAGAACGCCGACCTGGTCGTCATCCCCGCCCACACACCCGACGGGCGCACCATCCTCGCCCTCGTCCCGCGCGACCACGACGGCCTCACCCTCGCCGAGCAGTACTCCACCAGCGGAGAGCGTCTCGCCGAGCTGCGCCTGGAGGGCGTCCGCGTCGCCGCGTCCGACGTCCTGGAGGCCGACGACGCCTGGGAACGGCTCCGCGACCTGCTCACCACCGGCGCCTGCGCGCTCGCCCTGGGCCTCGGCGAGGGTGTCCTGCGTATGACCGCTGAATACACCGGCAAGCGCGAGCAGTTCGGGCACCCCGTGGCCACGTTCCAGGCCGTGGCCGTGCAGGCCGCCGACCGCTATATCGACCTGCGCGCCATGGAGGTCACCCTCTGGCAGGCCGCCTGGCGCGTCAGCACCGGCGCGGACGGCGCCCTGCCCACCACCGCGGACGTGTCCGTCGCCAAGATCTGGGCGTCCGACGGCGTACGAAGGGTCGTGCAGACGGCCCAGCACCTGCACGGCGGCTTCGGCGCCGACACCGACTACCCCCTGCACCGCTACCACGCCTGGGCCAAGCAGCTGGAGCTCTCCCTCGGCCCGGCGGCGGCACACGAGGAGACCCTGGGCGATCTGCTGGCCACCCACGCGCTCGGCTGAAGCGGCTCAGGCAGCTCGGCGCGGGCGGGTGAGCCCATACGCCGCGGGCGCGGCCTCAGATGACGGAGCCCGGCTCGCCCTTGTCGTCGACGACGGGGCGACCCGCGGCGGCCCAGGCCTCCATGCCACCGGCGACGTTCACCGCGTCGATGCCCTGCTGCCCGAGGTACATCGCGACCTGGGCGGAGCGACCGCCGGACCGGCAGATGACGTTGACCTTGCCGTCCTGCGGCGCGGCCTCGGTCAACTCGCCGTACCGGGAGACGAATTCACTCATCGGAATGTGCAGCGCGCCCGCCGCGTGGCCCGCCTGCCACTCGTCGTCCTCCCGGACGTCCAGCAGAAAGTCGCCGCTCGTGAGGTCTTCGACGCCGACCGTGGGCACATGAGTTCCGAAAGCCATGTCCCCGACGCTACCCGACCCGCGCCCGCCCGCGGACGCGACCGGCGCGACTAGGCGGTCAGCCGCTCCAGCTCGGCCTCGCGCTCGGCGACCTGCGCGAGCAGCTGCTCGGCGATCTCGTCGAGGAGCGTGTCCGGGTCGTCGGGCGCGAGGCGCAGCATGCCGCCGATCGCGCTCTCCTCCAGCTCCTTGGCGAGGACCGTGAGGAGTTCCTTGCGCTGGGCGAGCCATTCGAGCCTCGCGTACAGCTCCTCGCTGCGGGTGAGCCGCTGCTCCTCGGGCGCCGGCCCCGCGGCCCACTCCTCGGAGAGCTCTCGCAGCAGCGCCTCGTCCCCGCGGGCGTACGCGGCGTTGACACGCGTGATGAACTCCTCGCGCCGCTGCCGCTCACCCTCTTCCTGCGCCAGGTCCGGGTGGGCCTTGCGGGCCAGCTCGCGGTAGAGCTTGCGGGCCTCCTCGCCGGGCCGCACCCGCTGCGGGGGCCGCACCGACTGATCGGTCAGCATCGCGGCGGCCTCCGGGTAGAGCCCCTCGTCGTCCATCCAGCCGTGGAACAGTTCCTCGACGCCCGGCATCGGCATCACCCGCGCCCGCGCCTCTTCCGCCTTGCGCACGTCCTCGGGGTCGCCGGTGCGGGCCGCGGTGGCCTCGGCGATCCGCGCGTCCAGTTCGTCGAGGCGCGCGTACATCGGGCCGAGCTTCTGGTGGTGCAGCCGGGAGAAGTTCTCGACCTCCACCCGGAAGGTCTCCAACGCGATCTCGTACTCGATCAGTGCCTGCTCGGCGGCGCGCACGGCCCTCTCGAGTCGCTCCTCGGGCCGCGCGACCGGCTCCTCACGAGGCGCTTCGCCCTCGCCCGCGCCTTGTGACCGCGCCCTGAGCCGCTCCTTCAGCTGGTCCTTGAGCCGCCCCTCGGAGCCCGGCCGCCGCGCCCCCTCGCCGGGGGTCTCAGGAGACGCGGAGGCCTCAGAAGACACGGGGGTCTCAGGGGACTCGGGCTGCGTCGGCTCGGCTTCCGGGATCGTCACTCGTCCAGCGTAGGGCACCCGGCGCCCCGCCCCGGAAGCACACCGCGAGCACGTCCGTCACACCCCCGCCTCGGCGGCTATCCGCCCCTCCTTGACCGCCCGCACCAGCAGCGCGTGATCCGCCTCCGTACGGTCCGCGTACGCCGTCGCGAACCGTGCCATCGCCTCGTCCAGCTGGTCGCTCTTGCCGCAGTACCCCGCTATGAGGCGTGGGTCGGCGCTGTGCGCGTGGGCGCGGGCCAGCAGGGCGCCGGTCATGCGGCCGTAGTCGTCGAGCTGGTCGGGGCTCAGCGCCGCCGGATCCACGCTGCCCTTGCGGTTCCTGAACTGGCGTACCTGGAAGGGCCGTCCGTCCACCGTCGTCCACCCGAGGAGGAAGTCGCTGACGACCTGCATCCGCTTCTGACCGGACACCACCCGCCGCCCCTCGTGCTCGGTGTCGGGCACCTTGAAGCCCGCCCCGGGCAGATGCGGCAGCAGGGCGGAGGGCCGCACCTCCTTGACCTGGAGCACCAGCGGCTCGCCCCGGTGGTCGAGCAGCAGCACCACATAGGACCGCAGGCCGACGCTGCCCGTGCCCACCACGCGGAATGCCACGTCCTGGATCGCGTACCGCCCGAGGAGCGGCAGCCGGTCCTCGGTGAGCGTCTGCCGGTACTCCCCGAGGGAAGCGGCCACGGCGGCCGCTTCCGCGTCCGGTACGCGGCGCAGCACGGGCGGAGTGTCGACGAAGCGCCGCCCCTCGGAACCGTCACCGCCCTCGACCCGCTCCGTCGACTTCGCGGCGAACCGGGCGCTCGTGTTATGCCGGGCCTTCTCGGAGACGCGCTCCAGCGTGCCGAGGAGGTCACGCGCGTCCGTGTGCGAGACCAGTTCCTCGTCCGCGATGGCGTTCCACGCGTCCAGCGCCGGGAGCTTCGCGAGCAGCCGCATGGTGCGGCGATAGGCCCCGGCGGCGTCCAGCGCGGCGGCCGCGCAGACGTCCTCGCCGGCCCCCGCCTCGCGCCCCGCGAGGACCAGGGAGGTGGCCAGCCGCTTGAGGTCCCACTCCCAGGGGCCGTGCACCGTCTCGTCGAAGTCGTTGAGGTCGATGACGAGGCCGCCGCGCGCGTCCCCGTAGAGCCCGAAGTTCGCCGCGTGCGCGTCCCCGCAGATCTGCGCGCCGATACCGGTCAGCGGGGCGCGCGCGAGGTCGTACGCCATGAGTCCCGCGGAACCCCGCAGGAACGCGAAGGGAGAGGCGGCCATCCTGCCCACCCGGATCGGCGCGAGCTCTGGAAGCCTGCTGCGGTTCGACTGCTCGACGGCGGCCAGGGGGTCAGGGCGTCCGACGCCCTCTTCGAACTGTGCGTGCGCGGAGCGGGCGACCCGCTTACGCAGCGCCTTGCCCTCGTCCTTGGGAGATCCCTGCGCGGGCCAGGACGCGAACCCCGGCACCCTCGGCAGCCGCCCGTCCGGCGCCGCATTCCGCCCCCGGCCGCCTCGCTGCCCGGGAACCGCGCCCCCGAACCCCTCGCTCCTGCTCAGCTCCGCCATGCCCATCGCCCCCCGCCGAAACCCGCCCGACCAACGGCCCTGGCCTCGAAGGTACCGCCGCTCGTCGACACCCGTCAGAGCCTGTGGATAACTTCGGTGACATACATCACTGCCCCGCCCCGGGCAGCGGACGAGTCGATCTCGGACCGGCGACGGACACAAAGAGAAGCGGCCCCCCTTCGGACTTTCGTCCGGAGGAGGACCGCTTCCTCATGGTGCGCGAGGGGGGAGTTGAACCCCCACGCCCTTTCGGGCACTGGAACCTGAATCCAGCGCGTCTGCCTATTCCGCCACCCGCGCATGGGTGTTGTCTTTGGGTCTCTCACTGTGTGGTGCGAGCGCCTGCCGACATCCAGAAGATTAGCACGCTGCGGAGGGTGGATTCACATCCGTATTCGGCGGGCACCTGCCAAGGGATCCGCCCCTCATCGGCACGCGCCACCGTCCCCGCTCCCACCCCCCCCCCGCGTCCGAACCCCGCGCTCCCGCCCCCGCTCACACCCCCAGGCTCCACACCACGCCCGACCCGCACTCGACTCCCGCCCGCTCCCGAACACCCCGAACACCCGTCCACGCCCCACCCGCGACCCACCCGCGCCGCCCCGCTCCCCACCGAGCCGCCGAGGTCGGCAGCCAGGTGCGGGACACTGGATTGGGACCCCCTCTACGATCCCTGGTAAGAGGAGTCTTGAGCAGGCATTCCGAGCATCCACCCGGAAGGGTTTCCGGAACCGGAAGTCAGGGGCTCGTCAGGGGTCCTGGGAGGATCCCTGGGGCCTGGTGCGGGCATGCCTTGTGAGAGGCGACACTCGTCGACTGGGCGGACAGGGGGAACCAGCCGATTTCCCGGCGCGTGGATACGATCAGTAAGCAGTACCAGGATGACTACGACGGAGGAGGTGCCCCATGGGAGTCCTGAAGAAGTTCGAGCAGCGACTCGAAGGTCTGGTCAACGGCACCTTCGCCAAGGTGTTCAAGTCCGAGGTTCAGCCTGTCGAGATCGCCGGCGCCCTCCAGCGTGAGTGCGACAACAACGCGACGATCTGGAACCGCGAGCGGACCGTCGTCCCCAACGATTTCATCGTGGAGCTCAGCGCGCCCGACTTCGAGCGTCTGAGCCCCTACTCCGGGCAGCTCGGCGACGAGCTCTCCGGCATGGTGCGCGACTACGCCAAGCAGCAGCGCTACAGCTTCATGGGCCCCATCAAGGTCCACCTGGAGAAGGCCGAGGACCTCGACACCGGCCTGTACCGCGTCCGCAGCCGCACGCTCGCCTCCAGCAGTTCCCAGGCTCCCGAGCGGGCCGCGACGGGCCCCGGCCCCAGCGGCCCCGCGGCTCCCGGCCGCGGAGCGGGCGGCGGCTATGGCTATCCGCAGCCGCCTTCCTCCGGTTCCTCCGGGGCTCCCGGTGGCGCACCTCCCATGCCGGCGGCACCACCGCCCGGCGCCGGCCGCCCCGGCGGCCAGTCCCCGGCGGCGGCGAGGCCTTCGGGCCCCGGCGCCGGTCCGCTTCCGGGCGCCCAGGTGCGGCGCTGGATCGAGATCAACGGCAACCGCCATCAGATCTCCCGCCCGACGCTGGTGCTGGGACGCAGCACCGACGCCGATGTGCGGATCGACGACCCCGGCGTCTCCCGCCGGCACTGTGAGATCCGGACCGGAACGCCCTCGACGATCCAGGATCTCGGGTCTACCAACGGCATCGTGGTAGACGGGCAGCACACCACCCGCGCTACGCTCCGCGACGGCTCGCGGATCGTCGTGGGCCAAACCACCATCGTTTACCGGCAAGCCGAAGGGTGAAGCGGGGGCAATGTCAGAGCTGACCCTGACGGTCATGCGGCTAGGTTTCCTAGCTGTTCTGTGGCTGTTCGTGATCGTGGCCGTCCAGGTCATCCGCAGCGACCTGTTCGGAACGCGCGTCACACAGCGCGGTTCGCGCCGCGAGCGGCCGCAACAGGCCGCCCGACAGCAGCAGGCCGCGCCTCCCCAGCAGCGCCAGCAGCAGGGCGGCGGTGGCCGCCAGCGCCGCGGCGCCCCCACCAAGCTGGTCGTCTCCGAGGGCATCCTCGCGGGCACGACGGTCGCGTTGCAGGGCCAGACCATCACGCTGGGCCGTGCGCACGATTCGACGATCGTGCTGGACGACGACTACGCCTCCAGCAGGCATGCCAGGATCTACCCGGACCGTGACGGCCAGTGGATCGTCGAGGATCTCGGGTCCACCAACGGCACGTATCTCGACCGGACCCGACTCACCACCCCGACGCCCGTTCCGCTGGGCGCGCCGATCCGCATCGGCAAGACCGTCATTGAGCTGCGGAAGTAGTGCTACATCATGAATGAGCGCGAGCGGAGCGAGCGAGCCGAAGCGGCTGTCCAGGCACTGGACGCCGGCGCGCTCCCGACCGGAGGGTGGGCACCGTGCGGATGTACCCGGAGCCGACGGGCGAGGTGCGCATGAGTCTCTCTCTGCGTTTCGCCGCCGGATCGCACAAGGGCATGATCCGGGAGGGGAACGAGGACTCCGGTTACGCCGGCCCCCGTCTCCTCGCCATCGCCGACGGCATGGGGGGCCAGGCGGCGGGCGAGGTGGCGAGTTCCGAGGTCATCTCGACGCTCGTCACGCTCGACGACGACGTTCCGGGCTCGGACATCCTGACGTCACTCGGCACGGCCGTGCAGCGGGCCAACGACCAGCTGCGGCTGATGGTCGAGGAGGACCCCCAGCTGGAGGGCATGGGGACGACCCTGACCGCCCTCCTGTGGACGGGGCAGCGCCTCGGTCTCGTACACGTCGGTGACTCGCGCGCGTACCTCCTGCGGGACGGCGTGCTCACGCAGATCACTCAGGACCACACCTGGGTGCAGCGCCTCGTCGACGAGGGCCGCATCACCGAGGAAGAGGCCACCACCCACCCGCAGCGCTCCCTGCTGATGCGCGCGCTGGGCAGCGGTGACCATGTGGAGCCGGACCTCTCCATCCGCGAGGTCCGCGCCGGCGACCGGTATCTGATCTGCTCGGACGGCCTCTCCGGAGTCGTGTCGCACCAGACCATGGAGGACGCCCTCGCGTCCTACCAGGGCCCGCAGGAGACCGTGCAGGAGCTGATCCAGCTCGCCCTGCGCGGCGGCGGCCCCGACAACATCACGGTGATCGTCGCCGACGTCCTGGACATCGACAGCGGCGACACCCTCGCCGGTCAGCTGTCCGACACCCCCGTGGTGGTCGGCGCGGTCGCCGAGAACCAGCTCCAGTCGCAGGACGACGGCGCCATGCAGACGCCCGCGGGCCGCGCGTCGGGCCTCGGCCGTCCGGTGCCGCCGCAGAGCCCCCATGGGCAGGGCGGCGGCTTCGGGCCCCCCGGAAGCGGCGACACCAGGGGGTACGCCCCCGAGGGCAGCTTCGGGGCGTACGACGACGATGACTTCGTGAAGCCCGGCGGCGGCCGCAAGTGGGTCAAGAGATCCCTCTACGCGGTGCTCGCGCTCGCCGTCATCGGCGGCGGTCTCTACGGCGGTTACCGCTGGACGCAGACCCAGTACTACGTGGGCACGAAGGACGAACACATCGCCCTCTACCGCGGCATCGACCAGGATCTCGCCTGGGTCAGCCTGTCGAAGGTGGAGAAGGACCACCCCGAGATCGAACTCAAGTACCTGCCGCCGTACCAGCGCAAGCAGGTCGAGGCCACCATCGCCGAGGGCAACCTCGACGAGGCCAGGAGCAAGATCCAGGAGTTGGGTCTCCAGGCCTCCGCGTGCAAGAAGGACGCCGAGCGCCGCGAGGTGGAGCGCGAGAACCGCAAGGAGAACGCCAAGCCCGGTGAGGGCGAGGCGGGCGGCACGACCGGCTTGACCAAGGCTCCGGGCGACGACCCCACCACGAACCCGTCGGACCCGGCCGACAAGAACGACAAGAACAGCACGACCGACAAGAACAAGTCCAAGACCGCACCGACTCCCACACCCGGCCCCAGCCTCTCCGAGGATGAGCAGAAGCTGGTCCCGCTGTGCGGTAAGCAGTAAGCAGCCGTTGGGGGCCTCTGCACGCCATGAGCAGTACTACACAAACGTCGACGATCGGCGCGATCGGAGCGCCGAGCCGGCGCAACACCGAACTCGCGCTGCTCGCTTTCGCGGTCGTCATCCCGTTGTTCGCCTACATGAATGTGGGACTCGCACTGACGGGCGAGGTGCCCACCGGCATGCTCGGGTACGGGATGGGACTCGGCCTGCTCGCAGGCGTCGGGCACATCGTCGTACGCAAGTTCGCCGCGTACGCGGACCCGCTGTTGCTGCCGTTGGCGACGTTGCTCAACGGCCTGGGGCTGGTGGTGATCTGGCGGCTCGACCAGTCGGAGAAGCTCCAGCAGAGCAAGACCTTCGTCGAAGCCGCGCCCAACCAGCTGATGTACTCGGCGATCGGCGTCGCACTCTTCGTCGCCGTACTGCTCCTGCTCAAGGACCACCGCGTCCTGCAGCGCTATACGTACATCTCGATGGTCGGCGCGCTGATCCTGCTGCTCCTGCCGCTGGTGCCCGGCCTCGGCAGGAACGTCTTCGGCGCCAAGATCTGGATCAGCGTCGGCGGTTTCTCCATCCAGCCCGGTGAGTTCGCGAAGATCGTCATCGCGATCTTCTTCGCCGGCTATCTGATGGTGAAGCGCGACGCGCTCGCGCTCGCCAGCCGCCGCTTCATGGGGCTGTACCTGCCGCGCGGCCGCGACCTCGGTCCGATCCTCGTCGTCTGGGCCATGTCGATCCTCATCCTGGTCTTCGAGACCGACCTCGGTACGTCGCTGCTGTTCTTCGGCATGTTCGTCGTGATGCTGTACGTCGCCACCGAGCGCACCAGCTGGATCGTGTTCGGTCTGCTGATGTCCGGGGCGGGCGCGGTCGGCGTGGCCTCTTTCGAGCCCCACGTGCAGCAGCGTGTGGACGCCTGGCTGAATCCGTTCGCCCCCGAGACCCTCCAGCAGACCGAGCAGATCGCCCAGTCCCTGATGGCCTTCGGCTCCGGCGGTGTCCTCGGCACCGGGCTCGGCCAGGGCAACTCCGACCTCATCGGCTTCGCCGCCAACTCCGACTTCATCCTCGCCACCTTCGGCGAGGAGATGGGTCTGGCCGGCGTCATGGCGATCCTGCTCATCTACGGCCTGATCGTGGAGCGCGGCGTCCGTACGGCGCTCGCCGCCCGCGACCCGTTCGGCAAGCTCCTCGCGATCGGCCTCTCCGGGGCCTTCGCCATCCAGGTCTTCGTCGTCGCCGGCGGCGTCATGGGCCTGATCCCGCTGACGGGTATGACCATGCCCTTCCTGGCGTACGGCGGTTCCTCCGTCATCGCCAACTGGGCCCTGGTGGGCATCCTCATCCGGATCAGCGACACCGCGCGCCGTCCCGCCCCGTCCCCCGCCCCGAACCCCGACGCCGAAATGACCCAGGTGGTCCGACCGTGAACAAGCCCCTGCGCCGGATCGCGATCTTCTGCGGGCTGCTCGTCCTCGCCCTGCTCGCCCGGGACAACTGGCTCCAGTACGTCCAGGCCGACACCCTGGCCAAGCACGAGAAGAACCGCCGCGTCACCATCGAGCGCTACTCCCAGCCGCGCGGCGACATCATCGTGGACGGCAAGCCCATCACCGGCTCCAAGGCCACCCCGGGCAGCGACCTGAAGTACAAGCGGACCTGGAAGGACGGGCCCATGTGGGCCCCCGTCACCGGCTACTCCTCGCAGCGCATCGGTGCCAACCAGCTGGAGTACATCGACGACGGCATTCTCACCGGCAACGACGACCGGCTCTTCTTCCGCCGCACGCTCGACATGCTGACCGGCGAGAAGAAGGAGGGCGGCAATGTCGTCACCACTCTCAACGGCGCCGCGCAGAAGGCCGCGTACGAGGGTCTGAAGGGCCGCGGCAAGGGTGCCGTCGCCGCGATCGACCCGTCCACGGGCGCGATCCTGGCCCTCGCCTCCACCCCTTCGTACGACCCCGGTGACTTCGCGGGCAACACGAACGAAGAGGCCGAGAAGTTCATCGAACTCGACAAGGACAAGGACAAGCCGCTGGTCAACCGCGCGCTGCGCGAGACCTACCCGCCCGGCTCCACCTTCAAGGTGGTCACGGCGGCGGCCGCCCTCGAGCACGGCCTGTACGACGACATCGACGGCAAGACGCGCTCGCCGCTGCCGTGGGTCATGCCGAACACCACCACCCCGCTGAAGAACGAGGGCGACCTCCCCTGCAAGAACGCCTCGCTGCGTGAGGCGCTGCGGGTCTCCTGCAACACCGTCTTCGGCAAGATCGGCTCCGATCTCGGCAAGGACAAGATGCTGGAGACGGCGAAGAAGTTCGGGTTCAACTCCGAGCAGTTCGTCCCGGTGCGCTCCAACGCCTCCAACTTCCCCGAGGAGATGGACAAGCCGCAGACGGCGCTGTCCTCCATCGGCCAGTTCGAGACCGCCGCGACGCCGCTTCAGATGGCCATGGTCGCCTCCGCGATCGCCAATGACGGCACGCTCATGGAGCCGTACATGGTCAGCGAGCTCCAGGCGCGCAACCTCGACGTCGTCGAGAAGCACTCGCCCAAGGAGATGAGCGAGCCGCTCTCGAAGGAGAACGCCCAGAAGCTCCAGGAAATGATGGAGACGGTCGTCAAGACGGGTACGGGCACCCGGGCGCAGATCCCCGGCGTCACTGTCGGCGGCAAGACGGGTACGGCGCAGCACGGCGTCGCGAACAGCAAGAACCCGTACGCCTGGTTCATCTCGTATGCCAAGACGGACTCCGGGTCGCCGGTAGCCGTCGCCGTGGTCGTCGAGGACAGCGCCGCCGACCGGGGCGACATCTCCGGTGGCGGGCTCGCGGCGCCCATCGCCAAGGACGTCATGAAGGCAGTCATCGCCAGCAAGAAGTGACCCCTGTCACGGCCCCTCCACATCGGTGCACGTTGCGGTACCGGTCCGGTATCGGGTGACGGTCGAGGCCGGGTCACGCAAGTCGAGCCGGGTACGGTATGCCCGGACAGCACACCGCCGGACCACACAAGGTGCGGTCGGGACCGACGGAGAGGGCTGGATTAGCTATGGAAGAGCCGCGTCGCCTCGGCGGCCGGTACGAGTTGGGCCAGGTGCTCGGCCGTGGTGGGATGGCAGAGGTCTACCTCGCGCACGACACCCGCCTCGGCCGGACCGTGGCGGTGAAGACGCTGCGGGTGGATCTCGCCCGCGACCCGTCGTTCCAGGCCCGGTTCCGCCGTGAGGCCCAGTCGGCCGCCTCGCTCAACCACCCGGCGATCGTCGCGGTCTACGACACCGGTGAGGATTACGTCGACGGGGTCTCCATCCCGTACATCGTGATGGAGTACGTCGACGGCTCCACGCTGCGTGAGCTCCTGCACTCCGGCCGCAAGCTGCTGCCGGAGCGCGCCATGGAGATGACGATCGGCATCCTCCAGGCCCTGGAGTACTCCCACCGGAACGGCATCGTCCACCGCGACATCAAGCCCGCGAACGTCATGCTGACGCGCAACGGCCAGGTCAAGGTGATGGACTTCGGCATCGCCCGCGCCATGGGCGAGTCCGGCATGACGATGACGCAGACGGCCGCGGTCATCGGCACCGCCCAGTACCTCTCGCCCGAGCAGGCCAAGGGCGAGCAGGTCGACGCGCGCTCCGACCTGTACTCGACCGGCTGTCTGCTCTATGAGCTCCTGACGGTCCGGCCGCCCTTCGTGGGCGACTCACCGGTCGCGGTGGCCTATCAGCACGTACGTGAGGAGCCGCAGGCCCCGAGCGTCTTCGACGGAGAGATCACTCCGGAGATGGACGCCATCGTCCTGAAGGCCCTCACCAAGGACCCCGACTACCGCTACCAGTCGGCCGACGAGATGCGCGCCGACATCGAGGCGTGCCTGGACGGCCAGCCGGTCGCGGCCACCGCCGCCATGGGCGCGGTCGGCTACGGCGGGACCGACGGCTACGGCGCCGACCAGCAGACCGCGATGCTGCACCCGCAGAACGGCGGCGGCCAGACGTCCATGATGCCGCCGGTCAACCCTGACGACGGGTACGGCTACGACGAGGGCGGCCACGGCCGCCGCCAGAAGAAGAACAACACGTCGACGTGGCTGCTCATCCTCGCGGGCGTCCTGGTCCTGGTGGGGGCGATCCTCATCGGCAAGTTCGCGTTCAGCGGGGACGGTGGCGGCGACGGCACGATCAAGGCGCCGAACTTCGTCGGCGACACGCTCGCCGAGGGCAAGGAGTCGGCCACCAACGCCGGCGTCGAGCTCAAGGTGGGCAAGCGCGAGCCGTGCGAGAAGTACCCCAAGGGCGAGATCTGCGCGCAGACCCCGGCCGCGGACACGGACATCGAGAAGGGCGACACGGTCACGGTGACCGTCTCGTCGGGCACCCCGAAGATCGCTGTGCCGGATGTGCAGGGTCTGACCTACGCGAAGGCCAAGGAACAACTCACCGACAAGGGCTTCAAGAACGTCGAGAAGACGACACAGGAGTCCGACCAGACCCCGGGCATCGTCATCGCCCAGGACCCCAAGGGCGACACGGAGGCGGAGAAGAGCGAGACCATCACGCTCACCGTCGCCCAGGAGAAGAAGCAGGTCAGCGTCCCCGACGTGACCGGCCTCGACTACTCGGCCGCGGAGAAGCGGCTCAAGGAGAGCGGCTTCACCGCCACGCGGTCGGACGTCGCCTCCGATGAGGTCGACGAGGGCAAGGTCATCAAGACCACGCCCGCCGCCGGCACGCCGGCCGACCCGGGCTCCACGGTCACCGTCCAGGTCGCCAAGGCGCCCGAGGAATCCACCGTCCCGCCGCTGACCGGGCAGAAGCTGAAGGACGCCCGCAAGGCCATCGAGGACGCGGGGCTGTCCGTCGGGTCCATCACGGGGCCGCAGGACGACGACGCGCTCGTGGTCTTCTCCGATCCCACCGCGGGCACGAAGGCCGTCCCCGGTACGGCGGTCAACCTCACCACCGCGGGCGGCAACGGCAACGGCGGGAACGGCGGCGGCAACGGCAACGGCGGTAACGGCGGCGGAGACGACGGCGGTGGCTTCATCGGCGGCCTGTCGCAGCGTGACTCCCACCGCGACTCGCACTGGGGCTCGAACCGCGGCGACGACTGATCCGGCTCGGCACACCGCATGAAGCAGAGCCCCGGTACCGCTGAGCGGTACCGGGGCTCTGTCATGTCGACCCGCAGGGCGCCGGCGGATCGTCAGCGGATCACTTCAGCTCCGCCGGCGGCGTCCGCTCGTTGTCGACCTTCTCGATCCGCTCCAGCTTGCCCCACACCACGTAGCGGTAGTTCGAGGTGAAGACGGGCGTGCAGGTCGTCAGCGTGATGTAGCGGCCCGGCTTCTTCACGCCGGACTCCTTGGGGATCGGGTCCAGAACCTTCACGTTGTACTTCGAGGTCGACGGCAGCGTCGCGTACACCTTGTAGACGTACCACTTGTCCCGCGACTCGTAGACGATCGCGTCGCCCTTCTTGATCTTGTCGATCTTGTGGAACTTCGCGCCGTGTCCGTCGCGGTGGGCGGCCAGCGTGAAATTGCCCTTCTTGTCCTGGGGCAGGGCGGACTTGACGGGCTTCTTGTAGTAGCCGGCGACGCCGTCGTTGAGGAGCTTGCTGTCGGTGCCGGGCTTGACCAGGATCTCGCCGTTGCCCATCGCGGGTACGTGGAGGAAGCCGATGCCGCCCTTGGTGTCGACGCTGCCCGGACCGCCCGCCCAGCGGTCGCGCACCTTCTCGCCCTGCTTGTGCGCCTCGCGGTCGGCGACGACGTTCGTCCACCACAGGGAGTAGACGACGAACAGCCCGAGGACGAGGCCGGCTGTGATCAGGAGTTCGCCGAAGACGCTGACCGCCGTGGCGATGGGGCCGCGGGCCCGGCGTCGTGGTGCGGGCGCAGGCGGGGCGGGCGCCTCGGCCTGCTCCTGCTTCTCGTCGTCCTCGGTCGTCGCTGCCACTGTGTTCTGCCCCGTTCTCACACTTCTAGTTGACCAGCGCGCTCGGCTTGCCCTTGCTGCGCGGCCGTTCCTCGGCCATCTTGCCCCAGACGATCATTCGGTACTTGCTCGTGAACTCCGGGGTACAGGTGGTCAGTGTGATGTAGCGGCCGGGTTTCGTGAAGCCGGAGCCCGGCGGGACCGGGCCGATGACGCTCGTGTTGCCGGGGTCCGTCTGCGGCAGGATGCTCGCCATCTTGTAGACGTAGTACTTGTCCCGCGTCTCCACGACGATGGGGTCGCCCGGCTCCAGGCGGTTGATGTAGCGGAACGGCTCACCGTGGGTGTTGCGGTGGCCGGCCACCGCGAAGTTGCCGGTCCTGGCGTCCGGCATGGCGGTCTTGGTCGCGCCCTCGTTGTAGTGGCCGACCATGCCGCGGTCGAGGACCTTCTGCTTGTCGATGCCCTCGGCGACCGGCACGACGACGTCCAGCTTCGGGATGTGCAGGAGCGCGAAGCCCTGGCCGGGTTCGAAGGTCCCGGGCTTGCCCTTGCCCTTCGCCCACTCCTCCTGGAGGTCGTGGGCGGCGCCGTCCGCCTGCTGCTGGGCCCGGATGTTCGTCCACCACAGCTGGTAGGTGACGAACAGCAGCATCAAGACGCCCACGGTGATGAAGAGTTCGCCGAGCCCTCTGCTGATCACCGCACCGGGCGAGGGCCTGCGGGCGCGCTCGGCACGGCGGGCCTCCAGCCGGGAGAGCGGAGTGCCGTCCGGCCGGGTCCGTGGGGTCTGGGTCTGTGCGGGCTGCCGGGTCTGCGCGGGGCGCGTGCCGCCCTTCTTTGCTGCCTTGCGGCGGGCGGCCCTGCCCCCGGTGGGACGGGGTTCCGCCGCACGGCGGGTGTCGGCGGTCCGCAGACCCACCGTCTCGTCGTCGGTTATCGGCCCGGGGGCATAGGCACCGTACAGCTGCTCGTACGTGGGTTCAGGCGCCCCCTGCGGCCTCGCTTGCTGCCGCGGCTGCTGCTGTCGCTGCTGCGGGAGGCCCTGGGGCTGCGGCGCCTGCTGCCGCTCCTGCGGGAGGCCCTGGGGCTGCGGCGCCTGCTGCCGCTGCTGCGGGAGGCCCTGGGGCTGCGGCGCCTGCTGTCGCTCCTGTGGGGGGCTCTGCGGCTGTTGCGGCAGCTGCGGCCCCGCCGATGTGCTGCGGAACCACGGCGAGGGGTGTCGGCCCGGCAGCGGATCGGTCAGCGGGTCGGCCAGGTGATCGACCGCTTCCTCCAGAGCCGCGGTCTCGTCCAGGCCCCCGGCGCCTCCGTGCGCGTAACCGCCACCGTCCCCGTGCGCGCCGCTCGCGCCGTACGGGGCTCCGGAGGAGTCGTGCTCGGGGCGCAAGGCCGTCACGCCGTGGCCCTGCCCACCACCGGGGCCAGCCCACTCGATCGCTCGACGGCGCCGGTGTCGCCGCACTCCGCCAGCCAGTTGGCGAGCATCAGGTGACCGTGCTCGGTCAGTACGGACTCCGGATGGAACTGCACGCCCTCGACCGGCAGTTCCCGATGGCGCAGGCCCATGATGATGCCGTCCTCCGTGCGCGCGGTGACCTCAAGCTCGGCGGGGACCGTGGCGGGCTCGGCGGCGAGCGAGTGGTAGCGGGTCGCGGTGAAGGGCGAGGGCAGGCCCGCGAAGACTCCCTTGCCCTCGTGGCTCACGAGCGAGGTCTTTCCGTGCAGGAGCTCAGGGGCGCGGTCCACCACGCCGCCGTACGCCACCGCCATCGACTGCATGCCGAGGCAGACGCCGAAGACGGGCACGCCGGTCGTGGCGCAGTGCCGCACCATCTCGACGCAGACGCCCGCCTGCTCAGGGGTGCCGGGGCCCGGCGAGAGCAGAACGCCGTCGAAGCCGTCCTGCGCGTGCCGGAGCTCCACCTCGTCGTTGCGCAGCACCTCGCACTCGGCACCCAGTTGGTACAGGTACTGGACGAGGTTGAAGACGAAGCTGTCGTAGTTGTCCACGACCAGGACGCGGCTGCGGCGGCCGCCGGCGGCACTCACTGGCCGTCCACGGTGACGTCGTTGAAGGGCAGCAGCGGCTCGGCCCACGGGAAGACGTATTGGAACAGCACATAGACCACCGCGAAGACGAGCACCAGAGAAATCAGCGCCCTTACCCATGCGTTTCCCGGCAGATGCCGCCAGATCCAGCCGTACATGCCGTCCCTTCCGTCGCGTACGGCAACGGGCCTCCCTCGCCGTACGGCAACAGACTAACGGCGCAGTGCCTCCGGTTTCCCGGCCTCCACGGGCTGAGTGGCGTCCAGATGGGCCCAGACGATCAGCCGGTGGCTGTGCCCCCACTCCGGTTCACAGGTCGTAAGGGTGAGGTAACGGCCCGGCCCGTCGAAGCCGGACTTGCGCGGGACGGGGTCGATGACGCCGATGTCGCCGGGGAGGGTCCGGTAGGGCTTCTTGTCGATGCGGTACGTGAACCAGGTCGCGCCGTCAGTCAGGACGACGGGGTCGCCGGGGCGCAGCTTCGGGAAGTCCTTGAAGGGGTCGCCGTAGGTGCGGCGGTGGCCGGCCACGGAGAAGTTGCCCTTCTGTCCCAGCTGGGCGGTGGAGGCGTAGTGACCGAGGCCCTTCTTCAGTACGTCGGTGCCCGTGCCCTGGAGCACGGGCTTGTTCCACGTGAAACCGAACCGGGGGATGTACATGACGGCGAAGGGCTTGCCGTCCTTGTAGGGGGCGGGCTTCGCGGGTGATGTCCCGGCCGGCTCGGCGCCCGCCCCCGAGGAGACCGCGCCCCGCGCCCACTGGTCGTGCAACGCGTCGATCTGGCCGTCCATGGCGTTGTCGGCCTTCACACCGGTCCAGAACAGGATGTACACGACAAAGAGCACGATCAGCGCGCCGACGGTGATGCAGAGTTCGCTGAACGTCCTGACGAGCACACGCACGGACATACGCACGGACACAGGACGGTCCCTCCCCGGGGCTCGCTCTCCGTCTCACTCCACAGGCTTCGCGTAGTGGAGATCCACTGTGCCCGAGTAGCCGGGAAGAGTCACCGCCCCGTCGTCGTCCACTTTCCAGCCGAGACCGTACGCGTTGACGTACAGCATGTAGTTCTGGATCTCGGGGGACGCGGCGAGGGCGTCCTTGAGCTTGTCGGGGTCGCCCACGGCGGTCACCTTGTAGGGCGGCGAGTAGACCCGGCCCTGGAGGATCAGGGTGTTGCCGACGCAGCGCACGGCGCTCGTGGAGATCAGCCGCTGGTCCATGACCCTGATGCCCTTGGCGCCGCCCTGCCACAGCGCGTTGACCACGGCCTGGAGGTCCTGCTGGTGGATGACCAGGTCGTTCGGCTGGGGCTCGGGGTAGCCGGGGAGCTTGGCGGTGGCGTCGGGCGGGGCGTCGGCGAGGGTGACCGTGACCGCCTTGCCGCTCAGCTCCTTGGTGCCCGCGTTGGCTTCCAGTGCCTTGAGCCGGGCGTCGTCGGCCTTGGTGTTGCCGTTGTCGCGCTGGGCGAGGGCTTCCACGTCGTCCCGCAGGGAGCCGTTGGACTCGTCCAGCGTGCCGTTCTTGTGGCTGCGCTCCTGAATCAGGTCCGAAAGTTTCAGCAGCGAGGCATCGGTGCGAATGTTGGTGCCCTTGGCCGTGTTGAAACTGGTGAAGAAAATCAGGCCCGCGAGCGCGAAAACGGCGCCCGTAAGCACGCGAACCGGACGCCATCGGGGGCGGCGCCCGGCACCTTCGGGGGAGTCGGCAGAATTGCTCAACGTACCCTTATCTCCTTCAGCGCCGCGGAAGCACTACGCTAACGGACGCCCGGGGGAGGCTCAGCTCCCGGTGAAGCCCGCCCGGCCAGACCACAGTTACCTGCGCGGCCACGCAGCGCATCGACAGGAGAGACCCTCGTGCCGAAGTCACGTATCCGCAAGAAGGCAGACGACTACACGCCGCCGCCGTCCAAGAAGGCGACGGCCATCAAGCTGACCAACCGCAGCTGGGTGGCCCCGGTGATGCTGGCGCTCTTCCTCATCGGACTCGCCTGGATCGTCGTCTTCTACGTCACGGACGGCAAGCTGCCGATCGACACGCTCGGCAACTGGAACATCGTGGTCGGCTTCGGCTTCATCGCGGCCGGGTTCGGCGTCTCGACGCAGTGGAAGTAGCCCCTTCCGGGCCCTCCGCGCAAGCCCTGCCCTGAGTTATCCACAGCGCTATCCACACGAGTGGAAAAGGTCTGAAGATCTGTGGATAACTCTCCGCCGGTTGACACCGGTGTGACTGGCTCCTGGCGCTGCCTCCCCGGCTCGCCCCTTGTCCTTCCTGGGGAAACCCAGGTCAGCGACGAGGGGCACAGCTGTTCCCCACAGCGTGCACAGGGTCGAGTACACGCTGTGGACAACGTGCGTCACCTCATGTGAGCTGCCCGGTCCTGACGACGACCATCACCACGGCCGCGAGCAGCACCAGCGCGCAGCTGCCGAACTGGATGAGGCTCCGCCGCTCGCGGGGCGCGTGCACCATCGCGTAGCCGACGATGACACCTCCGACGAGCCCTCCGACATGGGCCTGCCACGCGATGTTGGGCCAGAACGCCGTGATGAGCAGGTTGATCGCCAGCAGGGCGATGACCGGCCGCATGTCGTAGTTCAGCCGCCGCATCAGGATGGCGGTCGCGCCGAAGAGACCGAAGATCGCGCCGGACGCGCCGAGCGAGGGCTGGTTCTGCTCGTCGAGGAGGTAGGTCAGCGCGCTTCCCGCGATGCCGGACGCCAGATACAGGGCGATGTAGCGGACCCGTCCGAGCGCCGCTTCGAGCGGACCGCCGATCCACCACAGGCTCAGCATGTTGAAGGCGATGTGCATGATGCTGCCGTGCAGGAACATCGCGGTGACCAGGCGGTACCACTGCCCCTCGGCGACACCCTCGAACGACCCGAGCTCCGGCACGAGCGCCTGACCGAGCATGAAGTACTGAGCGGTGAAGCGATCCCCCACCACCTGCTGCACCAGGAACAGGGCGAGGTTCACCCCGACCAGGATCTTGGTGACCAGGCGCGGGTCCGCGGTGACCGCGCCGCCCGCGACCGTGCGCGGCTGGTTGGCCGCCGGCGCGTGGCCGGTGCCCGAGCCCTCGCGGACGCACTCCGGGCACTGGAAACCGACCGAGGCGCTGATCATGCACTCGGGGCAGATGGGCCGCTCGCAGCGCGTGCAGCTGATGCCGGTCTCACGGTCCGGATGCCGGTAGCAGCCGGGCAGGCCCGACGCTCCTTGCGGGTCCTGCGGGCTGCCTGGCACCTGGTCCATGGGGTCCCCTCAATCTCCGTACGAAGAACACTGTGCGGCGCTGCCTGCGCCGGCGCGGCGCACATGGCAGCACGCCGCCCCGCCCTTCCTTACGGATGGGCGGGGCGGTTCGGTTCCCTCGCCGATGGGCTCGGGTACGCGCTGATCAGGCGTCGCGGGTCTCGATGACCACGGACTGGATGACCACGTCGTTGACCGGACGGTCGGTGCGCGGGTTGGTCTTGGTGGCCGCGATGGCGTCCACGACCTTCTGGCTGGCCGGGTCGGTGACCTCACCGAAGATCGTGTGCTTGCGGGTCAGCCACGCGGTCGGCGACACAGTCACGAAGAACTGCGAGCCGTTCGTGCCCGGACCGGCGTTGGCCATCGCCAGCAGGTACGGCTTGTCGAAGGAGAGGTCCGGGTGGAACTCGTCCTCGAACTCGTAACCCGGGCCGCCCGTGCCGTTGCCCAGCGGGTCACCGCCCTGGATCATGAAACCGCTGATCACCCGGTGGAAGACCGTGCCGTCGTACAGGCGGTCCGTCGTCTTCTTGCCGGTCTCCGGGTGGACCCACTCGCGCTCGCCCTGGGCGAGCTCCACAAAGTTCTTGACCGTCTTCGGCGCGTGATTCGGCAGCAGCCGCACCTCGATGTCGCCTTGGTTGGTCTTCAGGGTGGCGTAAAGCTGCTCAGCCACGATCTGCCTTCCGTTGTCTTCTGTGACACCCCGATCCTCGCACGGACCGGATCGGGACGAGTAGCCACCGAGTGGGCGCGTGCCGGAGCGATCCGTGGCATTGTCGGCGAAGAGGTCTTCTCGCACCGATTTTCCGCCTGATCAAGGGCCGGCCGGGTACACGTGACTGAGCCGGATGCCCGTCCTCTCATACCTGGGGGCGATCCGGAAGGCATGATCCTTGAAAGGGTGGAAAGGTGACATACGTATACGCCACCGAGGAGGAGGATCACGTGACCCGCATCGACAGCGTGCGCGCCGCGACCGGCTCGGCCAAGGACAGCGTGCGGCACGCCGCGGACGCGGTGGCGCCATACGCCGACACGGCCAAGGACCGGGCCGCACAGTACGCCCAGGAGGCGCGTGCGCGGCTGGCGCCCAAGGTGTCGCAGGCGGCCGAACAGGCCCGTGTCCAGTACGGCGCCCACGTCGCCCCCCGTGTCGAGCAGGCGCGTGCGCACGTGCCGCCGAAGGTCGACCATGCCGCGCAGGAGGCCGCCGCACGCACCCGCAAGGCCGCCCGACAGGCGGCCGACTACTCCAAGCCCCGCATCGAGCACGCGGTGGCCGCCGCGCAGCCCGTCCGCGAGGAAGCCGCCTCCCGCAGCACGGCGGCCCTCGCCGCACTGCGTGGTCAGGTCTCGGCCAAGGAGATCCAGCGCCTGGTCCGCAAGCACGAGCGCCGGGCCAGGAACGGTCGCATCGCCAAGAGGATCGCCGTCTTCGGCATCCTCGCGGGTGGCGCCATCGCCGCCTGGAAGTGGTGGGACAAGCAGGCCAACCCCGACTGGCTGGTCGAGCCGCCCGCGGCCACCGAGGTCCCGGACACCACGCCGCTGACCTCCGTCGACGGCAGCGACCAGACGTCCCTCGACCCCGAGGTCCAGGCCAAGCAGGCCGAGGCGGAGGCCGAGGAGGCGGACCGGGACAAGCGGAGCTGACCCAGCGGCTCACCCGCGCCACCCGGCGAAGACGCGACGCCGAGGGACGGCGGACCACACGGTCCGCCGTCCCTCGGCGTTTCGGCGTTTCACGTGAAACAGTGCCGCGCCCACCTCGCGGAACAGTCAGTCCACCGTCACCGGGTCGTCAGTGTCTCCGGCGACTGTTACCGCCATGACGTCGATCGTGGCGGTCTCCAGCTGCCTTCCCGACACCATCCCGATCTCCCGCTTCCAGAAGGAACTCCAGCTCACAGATGTCCAGCTAAGGCGTTACGAGCGCTTCTACGGGCTGTCCGAGGTCTGCCGGGACCCGCAGGCGACCGAGCCCGAGCTGCTCCTGCGGGCCGCTACGAAGCTCGTGGAGTTGCGGGGACAGGAACAGCGCGTCAAGTACGTCCTCCAGGCGCGGACCATGCCCTCACCGCTGCCGTACCCACTCACCTCGCTCCGCCCGGTGCAGGCCGAACTCGGCCTGGAGCACGCCGCCGGGTTCGTCGTCTCCCACCACGCCTGCGCCTCGGGGCTGCTCGCCGTGGACATCGCGGGGACGCTGCTCGCCGCCGACCCGGACCCGGACGCGCTCGCCCTCGTCCTCGCCGGGGAGAAGGTGTGCACGGTCCAGACGCAGTCCATCCCTGACGTCACGGTGATGGGCGAGGGCACGGTCGGCGTTCTGGTGAGCGCGAACCCTGCCGGGGGCGACCGGATGCTCGGGTACGCGGCGCGCACCCACACGCGGTTCGGCGACGAGTTCATCATGGGCGCCGAGGCGGCCAAGGAGTTCCAGGACCTGTACGGGCCCGGCCTGTGCGAGGTGATCGGCGCGGCCCTGGAGGAAGCGGGGTGCGGCCTCGACGACCTGGCACTCGTGCTGCCGCACAACGTCAACCGGCTGTCGTGGATCGGCGTCTGCAAGACGCTCGGGCTGCCCCTCGACCGGGTCTTCCTCGACCTCGTGCCGGAAACCGGCCACTGCTTCTGCGCCGATCCCTTCATCAATCTGCAGCGGGCCGGGGAGCTGGGACGGCTACGGCCCGGCGACCGCTACCTCATGACCAGCGTGGGGCTCGGGGCGACCTTCGCCGCCATGGTCTTCGAGCACTGAGTACCCGTCAGCCGTACACCGCGCACCCGAGCGGGCGCGCACAGAGAAATGAACGAGGTCGACATGCATCTTCCGTCCGCCGGCTTCAGCGGGCGCCTCAAGCACGCCGTCACCGGGGCCGACGACACGCCCCTGGTGTTCCTGGGCAACTTCGAGGTGGAGAACCAGTGGGCGCTCGGCGAACCGGCGCTGCCCCGGGTCGCCTCCCACGCGGGGAGCGCCGTCGTGAACCGCATGGACGAGTTCGCGTTGCTGCTCGGCGGCAAGGACGACCACGTCGTCCTCAAGACGCCACTGGACGACGGCTACCGCGCCTACTTGGAGGGGCTCGGCCTCACCCTGCCCACCGTGCACGTGGTCGCGGACCAGGACCCGCAGCGCACGGTCAGCGAGGACGCCCTCGCCGACCCGGAGCTGCTGCGCACCCTGTCAGCGCTCGCCGACGACGGGGCCCGGCTGACGGCGCACGGTATCTCCACCGTGGAGGAAGAGCTGGCCGAGCGGACCGGGCTGCGCCTGGGCGCTCCCCCGGCCGGCGTCTGCAAGCGGGTCAACAGCAAGGTGTACAGCCGCAGGCTCGCCGATGAGCTCGGCATCCGGCAGGCGCGGGGCTGGGCCTGCGAGACGCTCGACGAACTGGCCGATGCCGTCACCGCGGCCGGGGAACTGCTCGACGCGGGGCGCAAGGTCGTCGTCAAGGACGCCTTCGGCGTGTCCGGCAAGGGCATCGTCGTCCTCGACAGCGCCAAGCGTCTCGCCCGGCTGCACCGGATGGCGGTCGCGCAGGCCGAGCGCGCGGCGGCCGCCGACGGCACGAGTCCGCGTACCGCCCTCGTGATCGAGGAGTGGGTCGCCAAGCGGGCCGACCTCAACTACCAGTTCACGGTCGGCCGCGACGGCTCCACCCACTTCGACTTCGTCAAGGAACTGCTCACCGAGAACGGCGTCCACAAGGGCCACCGCATGCCGGCCCGGCTGAACGAGGAGCAGGTCGAGGAGATCACCCGCACCGCGCACCGGCTCGGGGAGCGGCTCCACGCCGACGGCTACTTCGGAGTGGTGGGCGTCGACGCGATGGTCGACCCGGACGAGGGCCTCTACCCCGTCATCGAGATCAACGCCCGCAACAACATGTCCACGTACCAGAACGTCGTGCACGAAGGGCTCGCCGGCCCCGACGAGGTCGCCGTCGCCCGGCACTTCACGGTCCGCCTGGACCGGCCGCTCCCCTTCGCGGAGCTGCGCGAGGTCCTGTCCGGGCTGCTGCTGGAGGAGCGGGGCCCGCGTCCCCACGGCCTCTTCGTGAACAACTACGCCACGGTGAACGCCGCCGCCACCGACGGTGCGGACGGCTTCGAGGGCCGGCTGTACGGCGTGCTCGTGGCGGCCTCCGACGACCTGGTCGGCGCACTCGACGCCGACATCACCCGCCGCCTCGCGGCCCACACGGAACGGAGCTGAACGTGAGCGTCGCATTTGAGGTGCAGGGCGTCGGCATCACCGAACTCGCCGAGGAGTTCGGCACCCCCCTCTACCTGTACGACGGCGAGGAGATCACCACCCGCTTCCAGGGGCTGCGCGAACACCTGCACCCCTCCCTGGAGGTCTTCTACTCCCTCAAGGCCAACCCCAACATCTCCATCTGCTCCCTGCTGTACCGCTGCGGTGCCCGGGCCGAGGTCTCCTCGCTGACCGAGCTGGTGACGGCGCGCCGCGCGGGTGTCGCACCGCGCGACATCATCTTCCTCGGCCCCGGCAAGAGCCGCGCCGAGCTGGCGGCCTGCCTGGACGAAGGCATCTACGCGCTCGTCTGCGAGTCCCTCGGCGAACTGGCCCTCATCGACGAGGTGGCGCGTGAGCGCGGCGTCACGGCGCGCGTCGCGCTGCGCGTCAACCCGAGCTTCTCCGTGAAGGGCTCGGGCCTGACGATGGGCGGCAAGCCGCGCCAGTTCGGCATGGACGAGGAGCAGCTCCTCGCCGAGACCCCGGAGCTTGCCGCCCGCTACCCCGCCGTGCGGCTCATGGGCGTACAGGTCTACCTGGGCACGCGCATCCTCGGCGAGGAGACGGTCGTCGAGAACACCCGCCGCATCCTGGACCTGGCCGAACGCGTCTCGGCCCACCTGGACTTCCCCCTGGAGATGGTCGACATCGGGGGCGGCCTCGGCATCGCCTACTTCGACAACGAGAAGGACCTGGACCTCGCGGAGCTCTCCGCGCACCTCAACCCCCTCATCGAGGGGTTCACGGCCCGGCACCCCGACACCCGCATGATCATGGAGTTGGGCCGCTTCCTCGTCGCCGCGTCCGGCACCTATGTGACGCGCGTGCGCTACACCAAGACGTCGATGGGGGAGAACTTCGCCGTCACCGACGGCGGCACGAACCACCACATGGCGGCGGTCGGCATCGGCTCGTACGTGAAGCGGAACTTCCCGATGGCCGCCCTGGAGCGCATGGACGAGCCGGCCACCGAGCCGTGGCACATCACGGGACCGCTGTGCACCCCGAACGACGTCATCGGCAAGAAGGTGCCGATGCCGGCGCTGCGGGCCGGCGAGCTGGTGGGAGTGCAGCGCTCCGGCGCCTACGGCCCGACGGCCTCGCCGGTGCACTTCCTGAGCCACGGATACCCGGCGGAGGTCCTGGTCCTGGACGGCCGGGCGCGGCTGATCCGCGAGCGGGACGACGTCGAGGTGATGCTCGGGCGGCAGCGGCTGTACGACGCCACGGGCACCGACAAGAACTGAGCCCGCCCGCCGCACCGTGCCCTCGCCGAACCACGCACCCGCTGAACCGCCGAACAACCCACCCCTGAACAAGGAGATCGACATGACCGAGAACACCGCAGTCGCCCTGAGCACCGCGGACCGCGAGCGGTATGTGAACGCTGTCCGTGAAGGCCTTTCGGAGGTCCTGAACAAGGACGTGACCGGGGCCGAGGAGAGTGTGCGGCTCTTCGACGAGCTGGGCCTGGACTCCAGCAGCGCGCTCGAACTGCTCATCACCATCGAGGAGATCCTCGGCGTCCAGTTCGACGCCGATGAGCTGGAGATGACGCACTTCGAGACGGTGGGCTCCCTCGCCGGCTTCGTCGCGGCGGAAACGAGCGGCTGAGCATGTTCCGCACGACTGCGCCCGTGCGGCGTCCCCCCGCCGGGGCCGACACCCCGGCGGCCGTGCCCCGGATCATCCGGGCGGCGCGGCATACCGCGCCGGAGCCGGGCGGGGTCTACGAGCCCGATCCCGTGCGGGAGGGCTTCTTCCGCGAGATGGGCGCCCCCTACGGGGCGTCCTTCGACCGTGAGCGGTACGCCGCCTCGGGCCGGCGCACCTCCGTGGAGCTGGCGTACGGCGCACTCGACGCGTTGGGGCCGCTGTCCGCGCAGGAGTGCCCCGAGGTGGTGGTGGTCGCCTACGCCACCCCGGATTTCGAGCACGCCGAGCTGGTCGCGTCCTGCCTGAAGCGGCGGCTGCCGGGCGAGCCCCTGTCGTTCGCCCTCTCCGACCAGGGTGTCCTCGCGCCGTTCAGCGCGCTGCGGGTGGCGGTGGAGTACGCCCGACGCTGTGGCTTCCGCCGACTCCTTCTGATGATCGTCGATCAGGGCACGCAGCCGTACGCCGTGCCGGACTCGGGCCAGGCAGCCGTCCGTGCCGACGCGGCGGTGGCGCTGCTCGTGGAGTGGCCGGGGGGCGAGGGCGCCGTGCGGGGCATGGCGCAGGGCAAACCGTCGGCCGAGGTCTTCACGCAGTGGGACGAGCGGGCGGCGGTCGTGGCCGGGGCGGGTCTCCCCGCTCGCGGAGCCGATGAGGAAGGCGCGGCGGGGCCCACGCTCCCGCCGCGCGGCGAAGTGGTGGCGAGGGGTGCGCTCGGGCAGCCGTGCACGGGCGTGTGGACCGCGCTCCTGGAGGCCGCGGCCCCGGCCCGGCACATGGTCGTGGCCGACTACGACCGCGAGCGGGACTTCTTGGCCTACTGCACGCTCGACACGGGGGAATGGGGGACTGCTGATGGTCTCGGCCGAGGTGCGTGAGCACGGACACGAGGCACGGGTGAACGCGCGCGCGGACGGATTGGTGCCCGCGCTGACGCTGCTGGCCCGGGCCCTGTCCCCCGGGGTGCCGCCACGCGGGCCGCGTGGCCATGCCGTCCTGCCGAAGGAGCTGCTCGACGAGTTCGCCGCCATGGAGGACTCGCGGGACGCCCGGAGCGGGCGGGACGGAGGCCGGAGCGCGAGCGAGGACGAGGAACCGCTGCCGGGCCTCGCCGTCCTGCGGCCCGATGCGGACGGTCAGGAACCGCGGCCCGGGGCCGGGCCCGCGCCCCTCGACTGGAACGCCAGTCTCGCCTGGCTGCGGCTCGGCATGTCCGAACGGCTGCGGGACGACTGCATCGCCTATCTGGCGGCACGGCAGGTCGAAGGGGTCTCGCTGCTGATGCAGCAGATGGTCAAGGGCGCGCTCGCCGACGTGCTGATCGAGCACCTGGAGATCGAGGGCGTCCTCGATGACCTCGCCGACGGCACCGCGGCCGACGACACGCCCCTCGGCCCCCGCCTGCCGGTGGACGAGCACACGCTCACCCGGATCCAGGCGCAGATCACCCGGACCGACCGGGCGCTGCTGCGGCTGCTCGGCGCGCACGGCTTCACCTCGGCGGGGCCCGGCACGGCCGCCCACGCCTCCGAACTCCTCGCCGACGTGTACTGCGGGCCACGGCCCGCCACTTCGTACGAGACTGGCGATACCGAACATACCGGCCATACCGGCCAGGCCGCCAAGGGGGCCGTGTGATCAGCCTGCCCGGCTCGCTCCTCACCACGCACCGGTACGTACGGGACTGGGCCGACGGCCTGCGCGCGGGCGCCCTGGAACTCGACCGGGACCCGGACGCCATCCACCGGTACCTGGACCTGCCCGCGGTGCGCTTCCTCGCCGGGCACGAGGTCCCGCCCGGCTGGGAGCGGTCGAGCCGGGACGCGGGCAGCGGTCCCGCGCACGGACTGGCCACGCTCGAACGGGTCCTGGTGAGCGAGGAACTGGCGCGCGGTGACGCCGGGATGATGCTGGCCTCGCCCGGCCCCTCGATGTGCGGGGTGCTGCTGGGCGTCCTCGGCAGCCAGGAGCAGCGGGACTGGGTGTACGGCAGGCTCGCCGAGCGCCCCACCTGGACCTGCTTCGCCCTGACCGAGCCCGAACGGGGCTCCGCCATCGGGGAGATGACCGTCACGCTGACCCCGACGGGCGACGGCTCCTACGTCCTCGACGGCCAGAAGCGGTACGTCGGCAACGCCGCGCGCGCCGACATCGCCGCCGTCTTCGCGCGCGTCGCCGGTACCGAGCGGCTCGGCGTGACGGCCGTCCTCGTGGACACCTCCGACCCCGGCTTCCGTGCGGAGCCGCTGCCCACGGTCGGGCTGCGCGGCGTCCAGCTCACCCACATCACGCTCGACTCGGTACGGGTCCCGGCCGGGCGGGTGCTCGGCACGCACCTCCCGCCGACGCGCCGCGGCATGTGGAGCATCGTCAACGTCTTCAACCAGCTGCGCCCCAGCGTCGCGGCGATCGCCCTCGGCATCGCCCGCGCGGCCCACGAGTACGTGGCCGAGCACCGGCAGCTGCTGCGGGGCGCGGAGCGCGAGCTCTTCGACGAGCTGGGCCGGCGCATCGACGCCGCCCGGCAGCTGACCTACCGCGCCGCTCTCGCCGTGGACGCCCGGCCGTCCGCGGGGCATCTCGCGTCGGCGGCGAAGGCCCGCGCGTGCGAGCTCGCGGAGGACGTGACGATCCAGGCCCTCGGCTTCTTCGGGCCCGGCGCCCGCCTCGACCACCCGCTCCTGGACAAGCTCGCCAGGGACGCGCGGGGCGTGGAGTTCATGGAGGGGACGCGCACCATCCAGAAGCTCAACCTCTTCCAGGGGCTCCACACGGGGAAGGTGGGGAGACGCTGAACCGGGCACCCCTTCGCCGAGAGACGGACCAGGTGGTGGTGTGGCACATACCGCTCGGTGCGGGGAGCGGCCCGGACGGGTATCCGCCCGCTCTAGAAGACCTCCTCGACGAGGAGGAGACGGCGCGCGCACGCCTCGGACTGCGTCCCGGCATGCGGCGCCGTTTCGTGATCGCGCACGCCGCCGCACGGATCATCATCGGCGAGCACGTGGGCCGGGCGCCGGACACCCTGCGCTTCGAGCGGGGCCGCTGGGGCAAGCCGCGCCTCGCGGGGGCGGGGCGAGTGCACTTCAACCTGTCGCACTCGGGTGACCTGGCTTTGCTCGCCCTGGCTCCCCGGCCGGTCGGCGTGGACGTGGAAGAGGCCCGCGCGGACTTGGACGGCATGCGTCTCGCCCAGCGCTTCTTCCCGGAAACGGAACGGCAGTTGGTGGCATCCGGCGGCCGCGAGGCCTTCACGCGCCTGTGGGTCAGGAAAGAGGCATGTGTGAAGGCCGCGGGCGCCCGGCTCACTCAAGGTATGGGACTCCCTGTCGCCCACGCCGACGGGCACGTTATTGTGCGGCCCTCCACCGGGCCGCTCACCGGGCCCTGGAGAGTCGCCGACCTGTCACTCCCCGAAGGGCATGCCGGAGCCGTTGCATTGGTGGGCGAAAGGCCTTTTCATGTGTCGCTGAGGATGTGGTGTCCCACCGTGTCAAGTGGAAGAAACTCCCCCTCGAATCAACGTACTTGTACCCGTGGTCCGGCATCGGGGCGTCACTAGATTGAAAGCGTAAGAGCGCGCGGTAAAGACCGGCCGGAACGTGAAGCCAGGCCTGCGTCCCGCGATCCCGTGTTTTCGTTCGAGGAGGGGAAAGTAATCGTGGGAGGCAGGAACCTGATCACCAGGTCCGCCCGGTGGAGCGCCGTCCATCCGTGGTGGGCGATGACGCTCTGGGTGGTGTTCGTCCTGGGCGCGCTGGTGGTCGGCGGCATGACCGGTACCCGGTCGGCCACCGACTCGGACCTGGCCATAGGCCAGTCCGGCCGGTCGGCCGCCATCGCCAAGAGCGGCGGCCTGGAAGACCATGCGGTGGAGAACATCCTGGTCACTCCGTACGGGGACAGACTCGACCCGGGCGTGGCGCGGGCGGCGGCCGACGACGCGGCAGCCGCGTTGAAGGGCGCCAAGGGCGTCGACTCGATCGGCAGGCCCGTCCGGGCGCCGGACGGCTCGGCGCTGCTGGTGCCGGTGACGCTCAAGGGCGATCCGGAGACGGCCGCCGACCGGGTGCAGCCGCTGCTCGACAGGCTGGACGAGACCCGCCGGTCCCACACAGACGTACGCGTCGAGCTGGTCGGCGCCGGGACCATCAAGGCCGGCCTCGACGACATGCTGGCGAAGGACCTCACGAAGGCGACCGGGCTGAGCCTGCCGGTGACCCTGATCGTCATGGTCTTCGTCTTCGGCGCGATCGTCGCCGCGAGCGTGCCCGTCGTCCTCGGCATCTCGTCGGTCCTCACCGGCCTCGGCCTGTGGGGGGTCGCCTCCCAACTCGTGCCGGACCCGGGCCCGGTGACCCACATCATCGTCCTGATGGGGATGGCCATCGGCGTCGACTACTCGCTCTTCTACCTCAAACGGCAGCGCGAGGAACGCGCTCTCGGCGCCCGCAACATCGACGCCATCGAGATCGCCGCGGCCACCTCAGGCCACTCCGTGATGGTGTCGGGCCTGGTCGTCATGGTCTCCATGGGCGCGCTCTACCTGGCCGGGCACATCGCCTTCGAGTCGATGGCGACCGGAGCGGTGCTGGTCGTCGCCATCGCGATGCTCGCCTCGCTGACCGTGCTGCCGGCCATGCTGTCCAAGTTCGGCCCCTACCTGGACAAGCCGCGGGTGCCCCTGGTGTGGCGACTCACGCAGAAGGGCGGCCTCAAGCCCCGTCTGTGGTCGACGATGCTCAAGCCGTCCCTGCGCCACCCGGTCATCGCCCTGGTGCTCTCCGTCGGCGTACTGCTGGCCCTCGCGCTGCCGGCCCTCGACCTGAAGCTGAAGGCCACCGGCATCGACGACCTGCCCAAGTCGATACCGGCGATGCAGGCCAACGCGCGTCTGACCCAGTCCTTCCCGAGCCAGGCGGACACCCACACCGTCGCCGTGAAGGTGCCCGAGGCGCAGCGCGGCGAGCTGCGCACCGCGGTCGCGGCGCTGGTCGAAAGCGCCGAGCGGAACAAGCTCTTCACGCACACCCCGCCGCCCGAGGTCCATACGTCGAAGGACGGCACGGTCGCCACGATCGCCGTCGGCACCCGCTTCAACAGCAGCTCCGAGAAAGCCAGGGAGTCCCTGTCCGTGCTGCGCGAGGACATCGCGCCGAACACCGTCGGCACGGTCGAGGGCGCCGAGTTCGCGGTCGGCGGCAGCGACGTGGCCTACGACGTGGACTACCGCGCGAACGTCGTCGAGAAGATGCCCTGGGTGCTCGGTGTCGCGCTGCTGCTGACCTTCCTGGTCATGGCCATCGCCTTCCGGTCGCTCATGCTCGCCCTGATCACGGTGGTCCTCAACGTCCTGTCCGCGGTGGCGTCGTTCGGCCTGCTCGCACTGATCTTCCAGCGGACCTGGGCGGAGGGCATCCTCGACTTCGAGTCCACGGGCCGGGTGGTGGCCTGGCTGCCACTGATGCTCTTCGTCATCCTGCTGGGCCTGTCGATGGACTATCACGTCTTCGTCGTCAGCCGGATCAGGGAGGCGGCGCGCGGCGGGCTGTCCATCCGGGACGCCGTCGAGCAGGGAATCACGCGGACGGCGGGGGTGGTGACGAGCGCCGCGGTGGTGATGGTCTGCGTGTTCGCCCTGCTCGCCTCGTTGAACTTCATCGAGATGAAGCAGATGGGCGTCGGCATGGCGTGCGCGGTGTTCCTGGACGCCACGCTCATCCGGATCGTCGTCCTGCCGGCCGTGGTCACGCTGCTCGGCTGGAAGACGTGGTGGCCCTCGCGGCTCGCGCACCAGGACGAGTCGAAGCCGGCGCGCCTGCCGGCCGCGGTCGAGGAGCGAACGACCGTCCACTGACCGGTATTCAACTCCGCAAAGAAACGTCCCCGGCTGCTGGGGGAGGGCAAGAGCCCTCCCCCAGCAGCCGTCTTTGCGTGCTCTTCGCCTGGCGGACCGCCTGGATGTCCTGTGTTCAACTTGTGATGGCTGTGGCTGAAAGTGGTGGGAGTTGTAGACTCGCGTGTGCGTTCGCTGGCGGCCATACGGCGTACGCACAGGGGGAGCAGACCAGGGGGAGCGAGTCATGGGCAATGACGCCGAGGTGCCCGCGGTGCGTTGGCAGATCGAGCTCGCTCGGGTGGGGTCCCTCTCCGAACGGGAGACCCAGGTATTCGGATTACTGGGGGCCGGTTATTCCAACCGCGGTATCGCGGCCCGGCTTCACGTCACGGAACGCACGGTCAAGGCCCACGTGGCGGCCATTCTCGCCAAGCTGGAAGTGGAATCCCGACTTCAAGTCGGCCTGGTGGCCCAGGCACATCAGCTCATGTACGAAGGTACAGTGCCGGATCAGCCGACTGTGACTGATAATTGACCGGTTAGGGTTTACCCCAGGCTTTCCCTCTGTCAGACCGGGCCGGACAGTCGACCGCTGTTTTGCGCCCCGGGCCCGACACCGCAAGGTGCAAGGTGGGATTCTATGGCTTCAATTCTTAGCTAGGGGACGGGAATTGGTACACATCTCCATATTGGGCCCGCTGCTGATCGGGGACGGTCATAGAACCGTCGGCATGCGGGCGAAGAAGAATCGAGTCATGCTCGCGATGCTGGCCCTGAACTCCGGGCTGGTGGTCGCATTTGATGAACTCATCGACGAGTTGTGGGGGGAGACCACACTCAAGAACGCGCGGAACGCACTGCATGCGAACGTGAAGCGCATGCGCCAGTCATTGGGGGAACTGGGCCTCGACGGCCCCGACCGGGTCCACATCCGTACGGTGGACAACGGCTACGTCCTTGAGGCCCCTGAGGGCTCCCTGGACGCGTACCGCTTCCTGCGTACGGCGGAGAAGGGCGCGAGCCTGGTCGACGAGCGGCCGCACGAGGCCATGGACCTTCTGCGCGAATCCCTTTCCATGTGGCGGGGCCCTGCCCTGCTCGACGCCAGCGACGGCCCGCGGTGCAGAGCCGTGGCGCTCCGTCTCGACGAACAGCGCAAGACCGCGAGGGAGAATCTCATCGCGGCGCAACTTCAGGCCGGCGAAGCGGGGGTCGTCGTCGCCGAGTTGAAGCAGCTGCTCGCGCAGTATCCGGAGCGCGAGCGGTTCAGCGAGCAGCTGATGATCGCCCTGTACCGCTGTGGGCGGCAGTCCGAGGCCGTCGACATCTTCCACCGCACACGCAAGTGGCTCGACGACGAGCTGGGGCTCAAGCCGAGCCGGCGGCTGCACCACCTGTACCAGGCGATCCTGATGCAGGACCCCTCGCTCTGAGATCCAGGTGACAGCCATTCACCCTGTCGCGGCGCCGGCAGCTCCACAACGAGCTGCCGGCGCCGCCGCGTTCAGCGATGTCCCAGAGCCGCGTCGACCAGGGCGCCGATGTGCCGGGCAGCTCGCGGGGTGAGCATCTCCTCGTGGCCACAGGGCACTTCGCGCACGGTGAGCGGCCCCTCCAGGTGCGGGAGCCAGCGCTGCGGGAGCGCGGCGTCCGCGCCCCGCTGTTCGTCGGCGGCGACGAAGAGTGTCAGCGGTCCGGCGAACCGCCCGGGGCTGAACTCGCGGGCGATGTCGGTGTGGTGGCGCATGACGGCCATGAGACGGCGCAGGTCCTCCGCGCCGATGTCGGCGCCCTTGGCGTGGTGTTCGAGGAACGCGGCGCGGATCCCCTCATCGGAGGGGTTCGGGTCGTCGGGCGCCACGGGATAGACGTCCAGCGCCGCCAGAAAGGCGACCTCCTCGCCCGCCGCCTGGAGCCGGACGGCCATCTCGTGCGCGACCAGGCCACCGAACGACCAGCCCAGCAGGTGGTAAGGCCCGTGCGGCTGCACCTGCCTGACGCGTTCGACGTACGTCGCCGCGAGGGCCGGGATGTCCTTCGGCCGGTCCCAGCCGTCCGCGTCCGCCGCGATGCCGTCGGACTGGAGGGCGTACAGCGGCCGGTCCGCGTCGATGTGCGGGGCGAGTTCCGCGTACGGCAACCCGAAACCGACCCCGCCGTGGACACAGAAGAGGGGGGCCGCGGTGCCGGTGGGCCGGATGGGCAGGAGGGGTGCGAGCGGGACGGCCTCGGTGGGCGCCGAGGGGGCGGTGGTGCGGGCGGCAGCGGCGAGGGCCGCCACCGTCTTGTGGGCGAAGACATCGGCCAGCGAGAGCGTGAGTCCCGCCTTCGCGGCGCGGCTGACGATCTGTACCGACCGCAGGCTGTCGCCGCCCAGGGCGAAGAAGTCGCCGTCGGCGTCCACCTCTTCCAGGCCGAGCAGCTCGCAGAAGACGCCGGCCAGGATCTCCTCGGCGGCCGTCCGCGGTGGGCGCCCGGGGGCGACCGCCTCGGTGGCGCCGGCCGCCGTGGGGTCGGGCAGGGCACGGGTGTCGAGCTTGCCGTTCGCCGTCAGGGGCAGCGCGGGCAGGGTCACCAGGGCCGCGGGCACCATGTGCGCGGGCAGGGACTCGGCGACGTACGCGCGCAGGACGGGCACGTCGACGGCGGCGACGCCGGAGACGGGCACGACGTACCCGGTCAGCTGCGGGGTGCCGGTCCGTGACGGCGTGAGGGTGACGGCGGCCTGGTCGACCACCGGGTGGCGGGTGAGGGTGGCCTCGATCTCGCCCGGCTCGATGCGGAAGCCGCGGAGCTTGACCTGGTGGTCGGCGCGGCCGAGGAAGTCGAGGGTGCCGTCGGGCCGCCAGCGCACGAGGTCGCCGGTGCGGTACATGCGCGCTCCGGGCGGTCCGAACGGGTCCGCGACGAAGCGGTCGGCCGTGGTGGCGGGGCGGCCCAGATATCCGTGGGCGAGGCCGTCCCCGGCGACGTAGAGCTCACCGGTGACACCGACGGGTGTCGGTGAGAGGGCCGGGTCGAGGACGTACACCCGGACGTTGTCCAGGGGGCGCCCGATCGGCGGCTTGCCGCCCGTGGCCAGCGGCTCGCTCCAGGTGGCGCAGACCGAGGTCTCGGTCGGCCCGTAGGCGTTGCGCAGCGGGGTGCCGAGCCGGGCGAGACGCTCGGCCACGGCGGGGGGACATGCCTCGCCGCCGACGAGCAGGCACAGATCATCGGGGAGCTCGGCGGCCTCCGGGAACGAGGCGACCACGGTGGGCGGCAGGACCACGTGGTTGATGCCGTGCTCCATGAGCAGGTCGACCAGGATCTCCGGGGAGAGTCTGCTGTCGGCGGTGGCGAGGACGAGTGTGCCGCCGGAGAAGAGCGAGGCGCACAGCTCCCACACGCTGGCGTCGAAGCTGAACGAGGCGAACTGAAGGACGCGCGTGCCGGGCCCGGTGCCCAGGCGTGCCCGCTGGTTGGCGGCCAGGTTGGCCGCGCCCGCGTGGGGCACGACGACGCCCTTGGGGCGACCCGTCGAGCCCGAGGTGTAGATCACGTACGCGGAATCCCGCGGCGCCAGCGGGCGGGTGCGGTCGGCGTCGGTGGGGGCGGTGCCGGGCCGGTCGGCGAGCCGGGCAAGGGTGTCCGGGTCGTCGAGGACGAGGCGGGCGGCTCCGGCGGGCAGCGCGGGAAGGCCTTCGGCGGCCACCGCGTCGGTCAGGACCTCGGCGGGCGCCGCGTCCCCGAGCATGTACGCGATGCGCTCGGCCGGGTAGTCCGGGTCGACCGGCAGATAGGCCGCGCCGGTCTTGAGGACGGCGAGCAGCGCGACCACCAGCCGGGCGGAGCGCGGCAGGGCCAGGGCGACGAGGTCACCGGGTCCGACACCGCGCCGCAGGAGGAGGTGGGCGAGCTGGTTGGCCCGGGTGTCGAGTTCGGCGTAGGTGAGGTGGGCGGGCCCGGCGTGGCCCGGGTCAGGTGCGATCAGTGCCGGCTGGTCCGGGGTGCGGGCCGCGTTCGCCTCGAAGAGGGAGACGAGGGTGGCCGGCGGCTGCGGGTGGGGGTGACCGTTCCACACCGTGAGGAGCGTGTGGCGCTCCTCGGGAGTGAGCAGGCCCAGCGAGCTGAGCGGGGCGTCGGGGGTGTGCGCCGCGGCGTCGAGCAGGGTGGCGAGGGCCTGCGCGATACGGGCCGCCGTCGCCTCGGTGAACAGGTCCTCGCTGTACTCGAGGAGGATGTCCAGGCCGTCGGGGGTGCCGTCCGCGGCCGTCCGCTCCGTCACCTGGAAGGAGAGGTCGAACTTCGCCGTGACCGTGCCGACCGGCTCGACCTCGGCCGTGAGGCCCGGCAGTTCGGGCAGCGGGTCCGCGCTGTTCTGGAAGGCCAGCATGACCTGGAAGAGGGGGTGCCTGGCCAGTGAGCGGGCCGGGTTGAGCTCCTCGACGAGGTGCTCGAAGGGCAGCTCGGCGTGGGCGTACGCCGTCAGGTCGCTCTCCCGCACCCGGGAGAGCAGCTGGGTGAACGTGGGGTCGCCGCTGGTGTCGGCGCGCAGGACGAGCGTGTTGACGAAGAAGCCGACCAGATCGCGGACCGCCTCGTCGGTACGCCCCGCCACGGGGCTGCCCAGCGGGATGTCGGTGCCCGCGCCCAGCCTGGTCAGCAGGGCGGCGAGCCCGGCGTGGACGGTCATGAAGAGACTTGCCGTGTTGCGCCGCGCGAGATCCGCCAGGCGGGCGTGGGCTTGGGCGGGGACCGTGCACGCGACGCTTCTGCCCCGGTGTCCGGCCCGCGCGGGGCGCGGGAAGTCGGTGGGCAGGTCGAGCTCCTCGGGGAGGCCGGCCAGCGCCTCGCGCCAGTGCGCGAGTTCCTTCGCGAGCAGGCTGTCCGGGTCGCTCTTGGCGCCGAGCAGCTCCCGCTGCCACAGGGCGTGGTCCGCGTACTGCACGGGCAACGGCTCCCACCGCGGTGCCGCGCCCGTGAGCCGGGCCCGGTAGGCGGACGTCAGATCGCGGGCGAGCGGCCCGAGGGACCAGCCGTCGGCGGCGATGTGGTGCACCGTCAGGGCGAGGACGTGGGAGTCGGCGCCCAGGGTGAGGAGCCGGGCGCGCACGGGTGCCTGGGACGACAGGTCGAAGGGGTGGGCTGCCTCGGCGGCGAGGGCCGCGGCGAGAGCTGATTCGCCGGGCAGGTGCACGTGCTCCAGGCGGGCGCCCGCCTCGTCGGCCTCCTCGCGGGAGAGGAGAAGCTGGGCGGGGAGTCCGTCGGCCTCCGCGAAGACGGTGCGCAGGCTCTCGTGGCGGGCGACCACATCACGTACCGCCTCCGTCATCGCCGCGGGGTCGAGCGGGCCGCGGAGGCGGACGACCAGGGGGATGTTGTACGTGCCGGACGCGCCGTCCATCCGGTTCAGGAACCACAGGCGTTCCTGTGCGTACGAGAGGGGGACGGCGGTCGGCCGGTGCGGGAGGGCGCGCAGGGGCGGGCGGCGGGTGCCGGACCCGGCGGGCGGCCCCGAGGGGGCGCCGGAGGCCTCGGGCAGCGTGCGGGCCAGGGCCTGCGCGGTACGGGCGTCGAACAGGGCGCGCACCGGGACGTCCACGCCGAGGGCCGAGCGCAGCCGGTTGGCGACCCGGATCGCGGACAGCGAGTGACCGCCGAGGGCGAAGAAGTCGTCGTCGGCGCCGATCCGCTCCAGGCCGAGCACCTCCGCGAAGACCGCGCACAGCAGTTCCTCCTGTGCCCCCACCGGCGCCCTGCCCGCCCCGGCGCGCTCGCCGGGGGGCGCGGGCAGCGCCTTCCGGTCGACCTTGCCGTTCGGGGTCAGGGGCAGGGCGTCCAGGGGAACGTACACGGCAGGGACCATGTGCTTGGGCAGCACCACGGACGCGCGCTCCCGCAGCCGGTCGTGGTCGGTCCCTGCCGGTACGACATAGGCGACCAGGCGGGTCTCCCCGCCGTGGTCGGTGCGGGCCGTGACGACGGCCTGCTGGACCCCGGGCTGCGCGCCGAGCACGGACTCGATCTCGCCGAGCTCGATCCGGTAGCCGCGGATCTTGACCTGGTGGTCGCTGCGGCCCGCGTACTCGAGGGCCGTACCGGCGGGGTCCCAGCGCACGATGTCCCCGGTGCGGTACATGCGCGCCCCGGGCGGCCCGAACGGGTCGGCGATGAAACGCTCCGCCGTCAGGCCCGGACGGCCCAGGTATCCGCGGGCGAGCCCGGACCCGGCGATGTACAGCTCGCCGAAGGCTCCGTCGGGAACGGGGCGCAGGGCGCGGTCGAGGACGTACACGCGGGTGTTGGCGAGAGGGCCGCCGATGGGGGGCGGGCCCGGCTCGGCCGGCGCCTCGTCCGTCGTACGCGGGGTGGGCGGCGCGGTGGCCACGGGGGCTGTCAGGGCCGCGGCCGTCGACCAGATCGTCGTCTCCGTCGGGCCGTACACATTGGTCACGGACGCGCAATGCGCGGTGAGTGCCCGGGCGAGCGGCCCGGACAGCGCCTCGCCGCCCACCAGGGCACGGACCCCGGCCAGCCGGGACCCGTGGTCGGTGGCGAGGGTCTGCCAGAGGCTGGGTGTGGCCTGCATCAGGGTGGCACCGAGCGACGTGACGGCGGTGGCCAGGGCGGCCGGGTCGCGCACGGTCTCCCGGTCGGCGACGAGCAGCTCGGCGCCCGCCGCGAGCGGCACGAACAGCTCCAGGTTGGCGATGTCGAAGCCGAACGTCGTGACCGCGAGGAACCGGTCGGCCGAGGTCACGCCGGAGCGCCCGCACATGTCGTGGACCAGGTTGGTGAGGGCGCCGTGCGGCACGACGACGCCCTTGGGGCGGCCGGTCGAGCCCGAGGTGTAGATGACGTAGGCCGGATGGTCGGCGCGCGGAGGCGGGAAGGGCCCCGGCAGGCCGAGGTCCCCGGCGGCCGGCGGACCGGCGGAGGCGTCCGGCCCGTCGAGGACCCACAGCTCGCCCGTGCTCGCCCCGTCCTCCTCGGCGAGGAGGGCCCGGACGCGGCGGTGGGTGAGCGTCACCACGGGCGCGGCGTCCGCCAGCATGTAGTGGAGGCGGTCGACGGGGTAGTCGGGGTCGAGCGGGAGGTAGGCCGCGCCGGACTTGAGTACGGCCAGGGCGGCGACGACCAGGTCGCAGGACCGGTCGAGCGCGATGGCCACCACCCGCTCCGGTCCCGCGCCCGCCGCGCACAGGGCGTGGGCCAGCCGGTCGGCCCGCGCGTGCAGCTCCCGGTGGCTGAGCCGCTCGTCGCCGCAGGTGACCGCCGGGGCGTCGGGGCTCCGGACGGCCCACTCCTCCAGGAGCGGTGCCAGCCAGTGCCCGGGGAGGTCCGCGGCGGTGTCGTTGCGTACGTCGATGACGTCCGCCCGCTCGGCCCGGTCCAGGACGTCGAGGCGTCCGCACGGCACGTCGGGCCGCGTGACGGTGTCCTCCAGGAGGCGCGCGAAGCGGCGCCCGATGCGGTGGGCGGCGGCGTGCGGGAGGCGGGAGGGGATGTGGTTGACCGTCAGCCCGAGGGGCGTGCCGGGAAAGACGGTGAGGGTCACGGGGTAGTGCGTGGCGGAGCGGATGTCGACGCCCGTCACCCGAGGGCTCGCGTCCGTGGTGAGCGGCAGCTGTCCTATCGGGTAGTTCTGGAACATCAGGGCCGTGTCGAAGAGTTCGCCGCGTACGGGGGTGAGCTGCTGCACCTCCGCCAGCGTCAGGTGCTCGTGCGGGAGGAGGTCCGTCTGGGCCCGCTGCACGGCGGCGAAGAGGTCGGCCGGTGTGCGGGACGGGTCCACGTGGACGGTGACGGGAAGCGTGTTGGCGAACAGGCCCACCATGCGCTCGACGTCCGGGATCTGCGCCGGTCTGCCCGATGTCACGGCGCCGAACACCACGGTGTCCTGGCCGGTCAGCCTGGACAGGAGCAGGGCCCAGCAGCCCTGCACCACGGCGTTGACGGTCAGGCCGCGGGAGCGGGCGAACCGCACGAGCGCGGCGGAGGCCTCGGGTGTGAGGTCGACGGGGACCTGCTCGGGCAGTGCCCTGCGGTCCTCCGCACGGGCACCGCTCCCGGCCTCCGCGGGGACGAGCCGCGTCGGTTCCGACACACCCGCGAGCGCGTCCGACCAGGCCTGTCTGGCGGCCTCCTTGTCCTGCGCGTCGAGCCAGGACAGGTGGGCGCGGTAGGGGGCGGTGGCGGGCAGGCCGTGGCCGACGGGGGCGGGCACGGGGGCGGCGGCGGTGGAGACGGTGGGCGGCTCCGACGCGAATTCCTTGGCCAGTTCCGCGAGTTCGCGGATCAGCTCCGCCATCGACCACCCGTCGACCAGGATGTGGTGGACCGTCCACACCAGGCGGCAGCGCCCGCCACCCGCCCTGATCAGGGTGAAGCGGTGCAGGGGCGGGCGGGACAGGTCGAAGCGGCGCAGCCGGTCCTCCTCCGCCACGAGGTCGAGCTCCGCCGCCGTGGGCGTCCGGTCCCCGGCGCCCAGGTCCACCTCGCGCCACGGAAGTTCCACCGAGGCGGGGATCACCTGGATCGCCTCACCGCTCTTCCGGTGCCGGAAGCAGGCCTTCAGATTGGGGTGCCGTTCCAAAAGCGCGCCGGCCGCACCGCGCAGAGCCGTGACGTCGGAGCCGGTCATCTCCTCGAAATCCACCACCAGCTGAATGGTGTAGACGTCCGTTTCCTCGCGGTGGTACTCGGAAAGAAAGAGCAGACCCTGTTGCAAAGGCGAGAGCGGAAGTACTTCACTGATGGCGGACGGGCGATTCAAGCCGTGCTCCTCACGGAAGAGCCAGATATCGGAATTCGACAATTTCCGATGGCACTGACCGGCAACTGACGAGGGGCTGACGTCCCGCTGACGAAACGCGCCCGGCACCGCCTCCGGCCTGCGATGCCGGGACCGTCATCAGTCCGTCAGCCCATCGTCAGCGCGCGGAGGGAGTGTGCACGGCGAGGCTAATTCGTTACCGAAGGCCAGGAGTCGTCAGTGCCGGTTATATCCGCGTCGCATGAATTCGATGTCAGCGACCTCTTCGTGAATCTGCAGCCGTTCTTCGGACGCCGTCTCTTTCTGAAGGTCGAGGGATTCAACTTCGCCGGATCCATCAAGCTGAAGGCCGCTCGCGAGATGGTCGCGCAGGCGGAGGCCGCCGGTGTGCTCGGCGCCGGCTCGACCCTGGTGGAGTCCTCGTCGGGGAACATGGGAGTCGCCCTGAGCGTGCTCGCCGCCGCCAAGGGCTTCAAGTTCCTGTGCGTGACCGACTCCCGCTGCAACGCCGTGACCCGGCGCACCATGGAGTCCTACGGCGCCGAGGTCCACGTCATCACCGAGCCGCACGAGACCGAGGGCTTCCTCGGCGCGCGGATCCGCCACGTCAAGGCGCTGCTGGCCGCCGACGAGAAGAAGGTCTGGCTCAACCAGTACCTGAGCCCCGGGAACGCGCTGGCCCACTACCGGACCACCGCGCCGGCCATCGCCCGGCAGTTCCCCGACCTGAACGTGCTGTTCATCGGCGCGGGCACCACGGGCACCCTGATGGGCTGCGCCCGCTACTTCCGTGAGCGGCGGCCCTCGGTGCGGGTCGTCGCCGTCGACAGCGTCGGCTCCGTCACCTTCGGCGGCCCCGCGGCCACCCGGCACATCCCGGGCCTCGGCACCAGCGTGCGACCCGCCCTCCTCGACGAGTCCCTGGTCGACGACACGGTCCATGTCGCGGAGGCGGACACCGTGCGCGCCTGCCGGGAGCTGATGCGGCACGGATTCCTCTTCGGCGGCTCCACGGGCACCGTCGTGGCCGGGTCGCTGCGCTGGCTCTCCGAGCAGTACGGGGACGGAGCCGGAGGCGTTCGCGAAGAGGTGACCGCCGTGACCATTTCGCCGGACCTGGGCGAGCGCTATATGGACACCGTCTACCACGACGACTGGGTACGGAATTCGCTCGGTTCCGAAATCCTCACGAGCGGCGGAATCACGGAGGGCGGGATCGCGGGGGGCGGCCTCATGGAAGGCGCCCTCGCGGAAGGCGACCTCGCCACGGAATTCGGTGCCGGATTCGAGACGGTTTCCGGCTGAGTGGCAGTGACGGGTGGGTCCGAAGTCGGGGCAGAGCTGAGGCTGAGAATGACGGGGAAGAAAGAAATGACGACCAAGCGAGGCGCCGTCCTCCCGCTCACCGCGGCGCAGGCCGAGATCTGGTTCGACGAGCAGTTCACCACCGGACCGCTCGCCTACAACATGGCCGACTACATCGACCTGCGCGGCCCGCTCGACACCGAGCTGCTCGGACGGGCGCTCCAGCGCCTCGGTCACGAGGCCGAGGGACTGCGCGTGCAGTTCGTCGAGGAGGCGGGGGCCCCGGGCCAGATCGTCCGGCCGCTCGCGCAGCTCCCCCTGAAGTCCATGGACTTCAGCGGCGAGGACGATCCGCTCGCCGCCGCCGAACGGTGGATGCGCGCCGATCACGCCGAGCCCATGAGGGTCACCGACTTCCCGCTGTTCCGCGGCGCGCTCATCGCCCTGGGCCCCGAGCACCACCTGCTCTACCTCTGCATGCACCACATCCTCGCCGACGGCTTCAGCCGCGCGCTGCTGTACCCGAAGCTCGCCGCCCTCTACACCCGGCTCGCCGCCGGCGGTACCGAGGCGGAACTCGACGGCGATGCCATCCCGCCCTTCCACCGCCTCCTGGACGCCGAGCGCGACTACCTGGACTCGCCGAAGGTCGACCGGGACCGTGCCTACTGGACCGGGCGCCTCCTCACCGCCGGCGGCCGGGACGGACGGGCGCCCGAGCTCGTCTCCTTCTCCGCGCAGGAGCCCGCCCGGGGGCGCGGCGCCCTGCGGCACACCTGCCGCCTCGACACCGGGGCCACCGACGCGCTGCGTGCCATGGCCGCGGACGGCAAGGTCACCATGCCCGTCCTGATGGTCGCCGCGATGGCCGCCTACGCGCAGCGCGTGACCGGCGTCGCCGAGCCGCTGCTCACCCTGCCGGTGACCGGACGCGTCGGCGCCGTCAGCCGTGAGATCCCCGGCATGCTCGCCAACTACCTCCCGCTCGCCGTGCGCGTGCGGCCGGAGATGACCCGCTCACAGCTCCTGCGCCAGGCCTGGGTGGAGGTGTCGGGCGCCCTCAAGCACCAGCGTTACCGGGGCGACCGCATCCGCCGGGACATCGGCCTGCACATCGACGACCGGCGTGCTTTCGGGCCGTTCATCAACGTCCTCAACCAAGACCCGCAGCTCGGCTTCGGCGACACCTGCGGGGGCACGGTCGTCAACCTCTCCACCGGCATCGTCAACGACCTGATCATGACCGTCCTCAACACGGCCGACGGCACGATGGAGATCCACCTCGACGGCAACCCCGAGCTGTACGACTCGGCGGAGCTGGCCGCCCATCTCGCCCGCTTCGTGGCCTTCTTGGCCGACCTCGCCGCGATGCCCGCCGACCGGCCCCTCGGGCAGACCGGTCTCGGTGCGCCCGGTGAGCCCCTCGGTGTGCTCGGCGCCTGGGACCCGGCCGCCGAGCGGGAGGCGTACGAGGGACTCGTCGAACGGGTGCGGGCCGTGGCGGCGCGCACCCCCGACGCCGTGGCCGTGGCCGACGGCACGCGGAGCGTCACCTATCGCGAGCTGCTGACGCGGGCCGCGGGCGTCGCCTCCCGGCTGGGCACCGCACGGATCACCGCGGGTTCGGTGGTGGCGATGCTGGCCGATCCGGGTGTGCCGTTCGTGGCGGGTGTGCTGGGTGTCCTGGGTGCGGGCGGTGCCTACCTGCCGCTGGACCCGGCCGCTCCGGTGGCCCGCAACGCCGCTCTGCTGGGGGACAGCGGCGCCCGCTTCCTGCTCACGGGCAGCGCCTACCGGGAGGCGGCGGCCGAGCTCACGTCCGCGCTCACAGCTGCTGACGGAGACCGGACGGAACTGACCGCGCTCGCGCTCGCCGAGCCCACCGACGCCGACTGCGTCACGGAACTCCCGGCCGTGGGTGGTGGTTTGGATCTGGCGTATGTGATGTTCACATCCGGTTCGACGGGCCGTCCCAAGGGCGCGATGGTGCAGCGCTCGGGCATGGTCAACCACCTGTGGGCCAAGGTCGGCGACCTGGACCTGGCAGCAGGCGAAACCGTGGTGCAGAACGCGCCCCTGACCTTCGACGTGTCCGTATGGCAGATGCTGGCACCCCTCCTCGTGGGCGGCCAGGTACGAGTCTCCGGCACCGACATGGCCGCCGACCCCACCGCCCTGTTCACCATGGCCCACACCGAACACGTCACGGTCCTCGAAGTAGTGCCCTCACTACTGCGAGCCGCCCTGGACGCCTGGGACATACAAGACGACGCCCCCCAACTCCCCGACCTGCGCTGGCTCATGGTCACCGGCGAGGCACTCCCCGCCGACCTGTGCACACGGTGGCACACCCGCTACCCGCACATCCCCCTCATGAACGCATACGGCCCCACCGAATGCTCCGACGACGTCACCCACGCCGTCATCACAGCAACCGACACCCTCAACGGACGCGTCCCCATCGGCGCCCCCGTCCGCAACACCCGCCTGTACGTCCTCAGCGACGAACTCCAGCCCGTCCCCACCGGCACCCCCGGCGAGCTCTACGTCGGAGGCGCCGGCGTCGGCCGCGGCTACCTCCACGACCCCGCCCGCACCGCCACCACCTTCATGGCCGACCCCTTCGCCGGACCCGGCACCCGCATGTACCGCACCGGCGACCGCGTCATCCAACGCCCCGACGGCCAACTCGAATTCATCGAACGCCGCGACCACCAAGTCAAAATCCGCGGACGCCGCGTGGAGACCGGTGAGATCGAAGCCGTCATCAGGGGACTGGACACCGTGGTCGACGCCGCCGTCGCCGTCCTGCCCGACGCCTCCGGCAACCCGCGACTCATCGGCTACCTGACCGGGCCCGACGTGGACGCCGCCCGGGTCCGCGCCGAGCTCGCCCAGTTGCTGCCCGCGTACATGATCCCCGCCTCCTGGCTGGTCCTGGACGCCATGCCGCTCACCCCCAACGGCAAGCTCGACCGCAAGGCACTGCCCAAGCCCGCGGCCGTCGAGCAGGACACGACACGCGGTCCGCGCGACGAGCGCGAGAGCGTCCTGTGCGGCATCTTCGGCGAGGTGCTCGGCCAGCCCACCGTCGGCATCGACGAGGACTTCTTCGCCCTCGGCGGCGACAGCATCCGCTCCATCCAGGTCGTCAGCCGCGCCCGCAAGGCCGGACTCTCCCTCACCACCCGCGACATCTTCACCCACAAGACCGTCGCCGCCCTCGCCCGCACCGCGGGCGGGGTCGACACGGACTCCGTGAGCGGAATCGGCACGGGTGACGACGACACAGGTGTCGGCGTGTACGAACTCACGCCGATCATGGGGCAGTTGCACGAGGACACCCGGAGCCTGACCGGTCCCGTCGTCAAGTACAGCCAGCACGTCGTCGTACGCGTCCCGGCCGGCCTCGACGCCGACCACCTCGACGCCGCCCTGCACGCCGTCGTCGACCACCACGACGCGCTGCGCACCCGGGCCACCGAACCGTCCCCCGGGCTCTGGCAGACGGAGGTCCTTGCGCCCGGCGCGCTGAACGGCGTACGCCTGGTCGCGGCCGTGGACGCGGGCGGCGCGTACGGCATCAACAAGCCCGCAGACACCACAGACACCACAGACAGCACGGGCACCACAGCCAGTACGGACAGCACAGACAGCACGGACAGCACGACCGGCGCGGGCACGGAGGACGCCAAGGACATCCTCGGCCTCGCCGAGCGGCAGGCCGCGGCGGCCCGCGCACGCCTCGACCCCGCCGCCGCCGTCATGATCCAGGCCGTACTGCTCGACGCAGGACCCGGCGCCGGCACCGGCTGGCTCGTGCTCTGCGCCCACCACCTCGTCGTCGACGGCGTGTCCTGGCGCATCCTGCTGCCCGACCTGGAGGCCGCCTGCCAGGCGCTCGCCGAGGGCCGCACCCCGGCCCTCGACCCCGTGGGCACCTCGTACCGCAGCTGGTCCCGGCTGCTCATCGAGCAGGCCCGCACCCAGGTGCGCGGCGGCGAACTCGCCCTGTGGCAGGACATCCTGGAGGGCCCCGACCCGCTGGTCGGCACCCGCAGGCTCGATCCCGCCCAGGACATCTACGGCACCCGGCGCGGCCTGCGCCTCGAACTGGGCCCCGACCTCACCGGCCCGCTGCTCACCGACGTCCCCGCGGCCTTCCACGCGGAGGTCAACGACGTCCTCCTGACCGGACTCGCCCTCGCCGTCGCGGACTGGCGCAGGCGGCACGGCCACGCCCACTACGCACAGACCCTGATCGAACTGGAGGGCCACGGCCGCGAACAGCTCGTCGACGGCCTGGACCTGTCGCGCACCGTCGGCTGGTTCACCAGCGCCTTCCCGGTACGTCTCGACCCCGGCCCCCTGGACTGGGACGAGGTGTGGGCGGGCGGCCCGGCGCTGTCCGGTGCCCTGAAGCGGATCAAGGAACAACTGCGCGCCCTGCCCGACCGAGGCGTCGGCCACGGCCTGCTGCGCTATCTCAACCCCCACGCCGCCCGCACCCTGTCCGGCTACCACCGGCCGCAGATCGGCTTCAACTACATGGGCCGCTTCGACGCCCGCGAGGCCGGGCTGTGGGAGCCCGCCGGCGGTGACGGCGTCGTCGGCACCGGGGCGCACCCCGGCATGCCGCTGCCGCACCTCATCGACGTCACGCCCGCGACCGAGGACCGCCACGACGGCCCGCACCTGATCGCGAACTGGGCCTGGGCCGGACAGGCCGTGGCGGACGAGGACGCGCACGACATCGCGCAGACCTGGTTCCGCGCCCTGGAGCTGCTGTCCCGGCACGCCGCCCACCCGGACGCGGGTGGCCGCACCCCCTCCGACCTGCCGCTGGTGGAAGTGGCCCAGGAGGAGATCGAGGAGTACGAGGCCGACCTCGCGCGCTCCGGCACGGCGCTGGCCGACATCCTGCCGCTCACGCCCCTGCAACAGGGCATGCTGTTCCACGCGGAGTACGACGCCGCCGGCACCGAGGGCGGCAGTTACGGCCAGGACGGCCAGGTCGGCCGGGCCGGGCAGGACGGCCAGGAGGCCGTGGACGTATACACCCTGCAAATCGTCGCCGAGGTGGCGGGCGACCTCGACCCCGCCGTGCTGCGCGCCGCCGGGCAGGCCCTCCTCGACCGGCACCCGAACCTGCGCGCAGGCTTCCGGGCCCGCCCCGACGGCACCCCGGTGCAGATCGTCCCGCGGAGCGCCGAGCTGCCCTGGCGGGAGGCCGACCTGCGCCACCTCCCCGAGGCCGAGCGCGCCGCCGAGCTCGACCGGATCACCGAATCCGAGCGCACCCGGCGCTTCGACCTGGCGGCCCCGCCGCTGCTGCGCTTCACGCTCGTCACCCACGGCGAGGGACGGCACCGCTTCATCTGGACCAGCCACCACATCCTGGTCGACGGCTGGTCGATGCCGCTCCTCGTGAAGGAGCTGTTCGCGCTCTGCGCGCCCGGCGCGGACGTCACCGCACTGCCGGAGCCCGCCCCGTACCGCTCCTACCTGGCCTGGCTCACGGCGCAGGACCGCGACGAGGCCCGGCGGGCCTGGAGCGCGGTGCTCGGCGACGTGACCGAGCCCACGCTGCTCGTCCCGGCCGACCCCGACCGCGCGCCGGTGCTGCCCGACTCCGTACGGGCCGAGGTGTCCCCGGAGCTGACGGCGGCGCTCGCCGACTGGGCCCGCGGCCAGGGGCTCACCCTCAACTCCGTCGTCCAGGGCTGCTGGGCACTGCTGCTCGGGCGGCTCACCGGACGCCAGGACGTCGTCTTCGGCGCCGTCACCTCAGGCCGCCCCGCCGAGGTACCGGGCGTCGAGTCGATGATCGGCATGTTCCTCACCACGGTCCCGGTCCGCACCCGCCTGCATCCCGGGTCCACCCTGACGGAGCTGCTGCGCGCCCTCCAGGACCAGCAGACGGCGCTGCTCCCGCACGAGCACCTCGGCCTCGTCGAGATCCACAAGGCCGCCGGGCTCTCCGGCGAGGTCTTCGACACGGTGGTGCTCTTCGAGAACTTCCCGCTGGACGCGGGTGGTCCGGACACCGGTACCTCCGACGGGGGCCCGCGCGTGGTGAGCGCCGAGGCCAGGGACGCACGTCACCACCCGCTGAGCATGGCCGTCTTCCCCGGCGACACCCTGAACCTGCGCCTGGACTACGCACCGGACCAGTTCACCCGCGCGGACGTCGAGCGGATCGCCGTGATGTTCGAGCACCTGCTGCGCACGGTGGCCGAACACCCCGAGCTGCCCATCGCCCGGATCGACGTGACCGCTCCCGCGATCCTCGGCAGAGCCGGTGCCCCCGGTGAGCTCGGCGGCCTGCTGGGCACGTGGGATCCGTCGATCACCGAGGAGAGCCTCGGCGTCGTCGAGCGCGTACGCTCCGTCGCCGACCGGATCCCCGACGGGACCGCCGTCACGGACAACGCCGGATCCGTCACCTACCGGGAGCTGGTGGAGTCGGCCGGCGGCCTGTCCCGGTCACTCACCGGGCGCGGTGTTGCCGCGGGTTCGGTGGTGGCGATGCTGGCCGATCCGGGTGTGCCGTTCGTGGCGGGTGTGCTGGGTGTCCTGGGTGCGGGCGGTGCCTACCTGCCGTTGGACCCGGCCGCTCCGGTGGCCCGCAACGCCGCTCTGCTGGGGGACAGCGGCGCCCGCTTCCTGCTCTTCGGCGCCGGGTACGAGGTGAGCGCCCGCGAGCTGACGGCCGCACAGGACACGGCCGCTCCCGTCACCGTCATCGCTCTGGAGGACGGTCTGACCGCGCGGGCGGTGCCCCCGGCTGTGGGTGGTGGTTTGGATCTGGCGTATGTGATGTTCACATCCGGTTCGACGGGCCGCCCCAAGGGTGCAATGGTGCAGCGCTCGGGCATGGTCAACCACCTGTGGGCCAAGGTCGGCGACCTGGACCTGGCAGCAGGCGAAACCGTGGTGCAGAACGCGCCCCTGACCTTCGACGTGTCCGTATGGCAGATGCTGGCACCCCTCCTCGTGGGCGGCCAGGTACGAGTCTCCGGCACCGACATGGCCGCCGACCCCACCGCCCTGTTCACCATGGCCCACACCGAACAGGTCACGGTCCTCGAAGTAGTGCCCTCACTGCTGCGAGCCGCCCTGGACGCCTGGGACATACAAGACGACGCCCCCCAACTCCCCGACCTGCGCTGGCTCATGGTCACCGGCGAGGCACTCCCCGCCGACCTGTGCACACGGTGGCACACCCGCTACCCGCACATCCCCCTCATGAACGCCTACGGCCCCACCGAATGCTCCGACGACGTCACCCACGCCGTCATCACAGCAACCGACACCCTCAACGGACGCGTCCCCATCGGCGCCCCCGTCCGCAACACCCGCCTGTACGTCCTCAGCGACGAACTCCAGCCCGTCCCCACCGGCACCCCCGGCGAGCTCTACGTCGGAGGCGCCGGCGTCGGCCGCGGCTACCTCCACGACCCCGCCCGCACCGCCACCACCTTCATGGCCGACCCCTTCGCCGGACCCGGCACCCGCATGTACCGCACCGGCGACCGCGTCATCCAACGCCCCGACGGCCAACTCGAATTCATCGAACGCCGCGACCACCAAGTCAAAATCCGCGGACGCCGCGTGGAACTGGGCGAGATCGAGGCCGTCGTCCGAGGGCTCGACGGCGTCACGGACGCCGCCGTCGCCGTAGTGCCCGACGCCTCCGGCAACCCGCGACTCGTCGGCTACCTCTCCGGCGCGGGAGCGGCCCTTGACCCCGAACGCGTCCAGCAGCACCTGTCCGGGCTGCTGCCCGCGTACATGATCCCCGCCTCCTGGCTGGTCCTGGACGCCATGCCGCTCACCCCCAACGGCAAGCTCGACCGCAAGGCACTGCCCAAGCCCGAACACATGGACGAGGCGGAGCGGCGCGGGCCGCGCGATGAGCCCGAGAGGGTCCTGTGCGGCATCTTCGGCGAGGTCCTCGGCCAGCCCACCGTCGGCATCGACGAGGACTTCTTCGCCCTCGGCGGCGACAGCATCCGCTCCATCCAGGTCGTCAGCCGCGCCCGCAAGGCCGGACTCTCCCTCACCACCCGCGACATCTTCACCCACAAGACCGTCGCCGCCCTCGCCCGCACCGCCGCCGAGCGGGAGCGGGACGAGCCGCCCGTGCCCGCCGTGGACCCGGAGAGCAGCCTGATCGCCCTCTCCGACGAGGAACTCGCCGACCTCGAACTCGAGCTGAGTGAGGATTTGTCGTGACCGCGCCCAAGACCGGGTCGAAGATCAGTGAAGTGCTGCCGCTCTCGCCGCTCCAGCAGGGGCTGCTCTTCCTGTCCGCGTACGACCGGGCGGAAGCCGCCCTCTACACGCTCCAGTTCGTCGCGGACATCGAAGCGGACATCGAAGCGGAGGCCGAGGAGACCGGTGATCGCCTGCGCGCCGCCGCGGCCGCCCTGCTGCGCCGCCACCCGAACCTGCGGGCCTGCTTCCGCAACCGCAAGAACGGTGAACCCGTCCAGGTCGTCCTCAAGGAAGAAGGGATGGAACCGGACTGGGAGGTCCGGGACCTGACCCGGCTCCCCGAAGCCGAGCGCGCGGCGCAGGCGCGGCGGATCGCGCACGAGGACCGGCTGCACCCGTTCGACCCGGCACGGCCGCCCCTGATGAGGTTCACGCTGATCCGGCTCGGCGAGCGGCACCACCGGCTGCTGTGGTCCGTGCACCACATCCTCATGGACGGCTGGTCCTTCCCGCTCGCCGTACGCGAACTGATGCTGCTCGGCCAGGGCCGCGGCAGCGCGGAGCTGCCCGCGCCCCTGCCCTACCGCTCCTACCTGGCCTGGCTGCAGAGCCGGGACCGGGACGCGGCGCGGGCGGCGTGGGCCGAGCTGCTCGACGGTCTCGACGGCCCCGTGCGCGCCCTGCCCCACGCGGAACCCTCGCCGGAGCTGCCCGTCACCGTGCGGCACGCCCTGTCCCGCGAGCGGACGGCGGCGCTCGCCGGCTGGGCCCGCGGCCAGGGGCTCACCCTCAACTCCGTCGTCCAGGGCTGCTGGGCACTGCTGCTCGGGCGGCTCACCGGACGCCAGGACGTCGTCTTCGGCGCCGTCACCTCAGGCCGCCCCGCCGAGGTACCGGGCGTCGAGTCGATGATCGGGCTCTTCGCCAACACACTGCCCGTGCGCGCCCGCCTCCGCCCCGGCCTGCGGGCGAGTGACCTGTTCCGGGAACTGGCCCGGCAGCAGATCGCGATGATGCCGCACGAGCACCTGCCGCTCGCCGAGGTACAGGCCGCATCCGCCGTCCAGGGCGAACTCTTCGACACCGTGCTGGCCTTCCAGAACTACCCGCTGGACGAGGAGAGCCTGCGCCGGGAGTCGGCGGGCGCGGTGAGCGCGGCGCAGGTGCGCTCGGCCACGCACTACCCGCTGAGCCTCACCGTGTTCCCCGGCGAACGCCTGGAACTGCACCTCGCCCACAAGGCCTCGCAGACGGAGCCGCAGGACGCCCGGCGGCTCCTCGACCGCCTCGCCCGCGTTCTGGGTGAGGTCGCCGACGACCCGGACACCCTCCTCGCACACCTCGGCACCCTGGAACCCGCCGAACGGCACCGCATCCTCACCGAGTGGAGCGGTGGCGGCCCGGACACCTCCGGGACGCCCCCTCGCCGTACGACCATCCCCGCGCTCTTCGCCGCGCAGGCCGCGCGGACACCCGAGGCCGTCGCGGTGACGGTGCCCGCGTCCGAGGGGCCCGGCACCTCCCTCACCTACCGCGACCTCGACGCGCGCGCGAACCGGCTCGCCCACCTCCTCATCCGGCGGGGCGCGGGGCCCGAGACGTTCGTGGCGCTCGCGCTGCCGCGCGGCGCCGACCTGATCGTCGCGGTGCTCGCCGTCCTCAAGGCGGGCGCCGCCTACCTGCCTCTCGAACCCGGCCACCCCGCCGACCGCATCGCCTACACGCTGCGCGACGCGCGCCCCGCGCTCCTGCTGACCGGTGACGGACAGTTCCCCGAGCCGCCGGACGGGCTCGCCGTGGAGCGCGTCGACCTCGGCGACGAACGGACGCGGGCCGAGCTCGCCGCGGGCCCGGACACCGACCCGGGCTCCGCCGTCGGTCCCGAGCACCCCGCGTACGTCATCTACACCTCCGGGTCCACGGGCCGCCCCAAGGGCGTGGTGGTGCCACACCAGAACGTGGTGCGGCTCCTCGACTCCACCGACCCGCTCTTCGGCTTCGGCTCCGACGACGTCTGGACGCTCTTCCACTCCATCGCCTTCGACTTCACGGTGTGGGAGCTGTGGGGCGCGCTCCTGCGCGGCGGGCGCCTGGTCGTCGTGCCGTACGACGTGTCGCGCGCGCCGGACGCCTTCCTCGACCTGCTCGCCGAAGAACGGGTCACCGTCCTCAACCAGACGCCCTCCGCCTTCCACCAGCTGATGCGCGCCGACGCCGAAGCCCGCCCGCCACGGGAACTGGCCCTGCGCCACGTTGTGTTCGGCGGCGAGGCGCTCGACGTGGGCAGGCTCGGCGACTGGTACGCGCGCCACGGCGACCACGGCACCGGCGCGCCGCTCCTGGTCAACATGTACGGGATCACCGAGACCACCGTGCACGTCTCCCACCACGCCCTCGACGCGGCGACGGCGGCCGGCGGCGGCGCCAGTGTGATCGGGCGCGGCATCCCCGACCTGCGGGTGTACGTCCTCGACAGCGCGCTGCAACCCGTACCCGCGGGCGTGCCCGGTGAGCTGTACGTCGCGGGCCCCGGCCTGGCACGCGGCTACCTGGGGCGCCCCGACCTGACGGCCGTCCGCTTCGTGGCCTGCCCGTTCGGCCCCGCGGGCGCCCGCATGTACCGCACCGGCGACCTGGGGCAGTGGCGGCCGGACGGCACCCTCGACTACCTCGGACGCGCCGACGAGCAGGTGCAACTGCGCGGTTTCCGGATCGAGTTGGGTGAGATCGCGACGGTCGTCGCCAGGCACCCGCGGGTCGCCGAGGCCGCCGTGCTGGCCCGTGAGGACCGGCCGGGCGACCAGCGCCTCGTCGCGTACGTGGTGGTGGGCGACGACGGCACGGACGGCGCTGCCCTCGCCGCGGAGCTGAGGCGGTTCGCCGGTGAGCGGCTGCCCGACTACATGGTCCCGGCGGCGTTCGTCCCGCTGGCCGCCCTGCCCCTGACCGCCAACGGCAAGCTCGACCGCCGCGCCCTGCCCGCACCCGAGTACGCCACGTCGGCGCACGCACCGCGCACCCGCGAGGAAGAGGTGCTCTGTGGCGTCTTCGCCGAGGTCCTCGGGCTCGAACGTGTGGGCGTGGACGACGACTTCTTCGCCCTCGGCGGCCACTCGCTGCTCGCGACGCGCATCGTCAACCGGGTCCGCGCCGAGCTGGCCGTCGAACTCCAGGTGCGGGACCTGTTCGAGGCCCCGTCCGTGGCACGGCTCGCCACCCGGCTGCCCGGCGCGGAGCGGGGCAGGGCCCCGCTCGTCGCGGGACCGCGTCCGGAACGGCTGCCGCTGTCGTACGCGCAGCAGCGCCTCTGGTTCATCGAACACCTCGGCGCGCCCGGCGGGCTCTACAACATCCCCCTGGCGGTGCGGCTCTCCGGAGACCTGGACGTGGTGGCCCTGGAGGCGGCACTGCACGATGTCGTCGCGCGCCACGAGGCGCTGCGCACCGTCTTCCCGCCGCTGCCCGGGACCGCCGCCCCGCACGGCCCCAAGACCATCGGCGCCGGGTCCTCCCCCGGTCCCGGCGCCGATTCCCCGGGCGGCGTCGGCCCGGCCGAGCAGCGCGTGCTCGAGCCGGACGACGCCCCCATACCCCTGCCGGTGAGCGTCACGACCGAGCCGGTCCTGCCCTCCCGGCTCGCCGCCGAGGCCGCCCGCGGCTTCGACCTGGCGACGGAGATCCCGGTGCGGGCCCGCCTCTTCGCGCTCGGTCCCGACGAGCACGTCCTGCTCCTCGTCCTGCACCACATCGCGGGCGACCGGTGGTCCCTCGCGCCGCTCACCCGCGACCTGACCGAGTCCTACGAGGCGCGCCGCGCCGGCCGCGCGCCCGCACTGCCGCCGCTGCCCGTGCAGTACGCCGACTACGCCCTGTGGCAACGGCGGGTGCTCGGCGACGAGAGCGACCCGGACAGCGAGCTGGCCCACCAACTCGCCTACTGGACCAAGGCGCTGGAGGGCCTGCCGGAGGAGCTGGCGCTGCCCTTCGACTTCCCGCGCGGAGCACGGACCAGCCACCGCGGCGGTACCGTGCGGGCGGCCGTCCCCGACGCGCTCGCCCGTGACCTGCGCGAGCTGGCGGCGCGGTGGGGTGTGAGCGTGTTCATGGTGCTCCAGGCCTCGCTCGCGGCGCTGCTCACCCGGCTCGGCGCGGGCACCGACATCCCGCTCGGCAGCCCCGTGGCGGGTCGCACGGACGAGCGCCTCGACGACGTCGTCGGCATGTTCGTGAACACGCTGGTGCTGCGCACCGACACCTCTGGCGACCCGGGCCTGCGGGCACTGGTGGAACGGGTCAAGGAGTACGACCTGGCGGCCTACCGGCACCAGGACGTGCCCTTCGAGAAGCTCGTGGAGGCGGTCAATCCCGAGCGGTCCATGTCCCGGCACCCCCTGTTCCAGGTGATGCTCGGCCATCAGGAGGCGCCGGACGCACCGAACGCGGCGGCCACGGCGGACACCGCCCACACAGCCCGCACGGACGCGGACGCCGCGCTCCTGGTACGGCAGGAGCCGATGCCCGGCGGCACGGCCAAATGGGACCTCTTCCTCCAGTTCACCGAGGAGAGTGAGCCGGGCCGCGAGCACGGCCGGGGCCTCACGCTCACCGTCGAGTACAGCTCCGACCTCTTCGAGCCCACCACGGCCCGCCGTATCACCGACGCCTACCTGCGGCTGCTGGCCGCCGCGCTCGCCGAGCCCGACCGGCCGCTGTCCCGCCTGGACATCCTCGACCCCGAGGAGCACACGGAACTCCTGGCCCTCGGCACCCACCACCTCGGCACCCCCCGCACCACGGTCACCGACCTGGTGGCCCGGCAGGTCGCCGCCGCACCGGACGCGGTCGCGCTGATCCACGCGGAGCCCGGCGACCCCGGCCGGCTCGTACGGACCACGTACGCCGAACTGGACGCCGAGGCCAACCGCCTGGCGCACCTCCTGATCGACCGGGGCGCCCGGCGCGGCGACCTCGTGGCCCTGTGCCTGGAACGCGGCCCCGCCGTGGTGACAGCCGTCCTGGCCATCGCCAAGGCGGGCGCGGCCTACCTGCCCATCGACCCGTCCCACCCGGACGAGCGGGTGCGCGGCCTGATCACGGACAGCGGGGCCCGCCTCCTGCTGACCCAGGAGTCACTGGCGGACCGCCTCGCGGACGCGGCCGCCGCCGGAGCCGGGGTGCCGGAAGCCGGCGGTCTCCCCCCGGAGACCGTGGTCCTCGACGCGCCCGCCACCCGCGATGTCCTCGCCGGGCTGCCCGGCACTCCCGCGCCCGCCGTACGCCTCGACCCCGACGACCTGCTCTACGTCATCTACACCTCGGGCTCCACCGGCAGGCCCAAGGGCGTCGCCGTCTCCCACCGGGCCGCCGCACGGCTGGTGTGCGGGCTGCCCCAGCTGCGCGTCACCCGCGAGGACACCTTCCTGTACTTCGCGCCGGTCGCCTTCGACGCGTCCACCTTCGAGCTCTGGGGACCGCTCACCCACGGCGCGCGCCTCGCGGTCTGCCCGCCGGGGCCCGCGGACCCCGAGACCCTTCAGGCGTTCCTCGGCCGGGCCGGGGTGACGATCGCCTTCCTCACCACCCAGTTCGTCAACACCCTCGCCGACACGCGGCCGCGCGCCCTCGCCCCCCTGCGGGCGCTGCTCACCGGCGGCGAGGCGCTCTCCAAGGAGCACATCGAACGGCTGCGGGCCGCACTGCCGGACACGGACGTCCACAACGTGTACGGGCCGACGGAGACCACCACCTTCGCCACCATCCAGGACACGGCCCTGGCCACCGGCGGCGCCAGCGTCCCGATCGGACTGCCCATCGGGGCCACCTGCGCGTACGTCCTGGACGAGGCGCTGCGCACGGTGCCGCGCGGGGTGGTCGGTGAGCTGTACCTGGCGGGCGATGGGCTCGCCCGCGGATACCTCGACCGGCCAGGCCTGACCGCCGAGCGCTTCGTGGCCTGCCCTTACGGGGCGCCGGGCGCCCGGATGTACCGCACGGGCGACCTGGTCCGCTGGGACGGCCAGGGGCGCATCGACTACGTGGCCCGCGCGGACCAGCAGGTGAAGATCCGGGGCTTCCGCATCGAACTCGGCGAGATCGAGCAGCTGCTGGCCGCCCACCCGGCGGTGGCGCGGGCCGCCGTCCTGGCCCCCGCCGGGCGCGACGGCCGGCGGCACCTGGTCGCCTATGTCGTACCCGCCCCTGACCACGGGCACCCCGAACCCGCGGAGCTGCAGCAGTACCTGGCGCTGCGGCTGCCCGGCTACATGGTGCCCGGCAGCTGGGTCGCGCTGTCCGAACTGCCGCTGACCAGCAACGGCAAGCTCGACGTCAGGTCCCTGCCGGCCGCGCCGGCCCGTCCCGCCACGGCAACCGGCGAGCACCCTCCGCGCGGGCCCCGCACCGAGCGGGAACGGCTGCTGTGCCTGGCCGTCCAGGACGTGCTGGACATCGGCCCGATCGGCCCCGACGACGCCTTCTTCGCCCTCGGCGGCGACAGCCTCAAGGCGATCAGGCTGGTCAACAGCGCTGCCCGCGCGGGGCTGCGGATCAGCCTCGCCGCCGTCTTCGAGCACCGCACCGTCGCCGCCCTGGCCGCGAGCGCGGACACCACCGGCGGTGAACTCGACCTGCTCGGGCCGGTCCTGCCGATCCGCGCAACCGGCAGCAGGCCTCCGCTCTTCTGCGTGCACGGCGGCCTCGGCTTCGGCATCCCGTTCACGGCGCTCGCCGGGCACCTGGACCCGGAGCAGCCCGTCCACGCCCTCCAGGCGCGCGGCATCGCCGAGTCCGAACCCCTGCCCAAGGACCTCCGGGACGTCGCCGACGACTACCTGGACCGGATCACGAGCATCCAGCCGACGGGCCCGTACCACCTGCTCGGCTGGTCCTACGGCGGCGTCGTCGCCCATGAGATGGCCGTTCGGCTGCGCGAGCGGGGCGAGGAAGTGGCGTACCTGGCGAACCTGGACGCGTACCCCGACGACGCGCGGGGCGTCCGCCCGACCGACGAGGAGTTCCTCGCCGACTTCCTTGCGGAGGCCGGCGCCGAAGCGGCGGGGCCCGGCCGGCTCACCCCGCGGGGCGTCGCCGCACACCTCGCGCGCGGCGGCGGCCCGCTCGCCGGGCTCGGCCAGGACACCCTGGAGCGCCTGCTGAGAGTCATGCGCAACAACCTGGAGCTGTTCCAGCGGTTCACCCCCGGCCGGTTCGACGGCTGCCCGATGACGCTCTTCGTGGCGGCCGGCGGGGACAGCGGCGACCACCGCGGGCCGACCGCCGAGGAGCGAGCCCTCAAGGTCAAGAGCTGGGGTCCGCACCTCGGCCGGGGCATCGACGCGTACGACGTGGACTGCGGCCACCAGCAGATGCTGCGGCCCGCCCCGGCGGCGGCCATCGGACGCACGGTCGAGCGCCATCTGGCCGCCCTGGCGGCAGCGCGGTCCGCGGCCCCGCCCACCTGACGCTTCAGCACCACCAAGACACCAAGCCTTCACGGCATCACGGCATCACGGCATCAAGAGATCTGGAGAAAGTCATGGCCAACCCCTTTGACAGCGAAGACGGCACGTTCCTCGTCCTCGTCAACGAGGAGGGTCAGTACTCACTGTGGCCTTCCTTCGCCGCGGTGCCCGACGGCTGGCGGGTGGAGCTGCCGGCGAGCGACCGCGCCACGGCCGTCGCCCACGTGGAAAGCAACTGGACGGACATGCGTCCGCTCAGCCTCCAGCGTCAGGCGGGCTGAGGTGGCCTCCACCGACATCGCCATCCACGCCGAGGGGCTGCGCAAGCAGTACCGCACGCACACCGCGCTGCACGGCATCGACCTCTCGGTGCCGGCCGGCAGCGTACTCGGCGTGCTCGGCCCCAACGGCGCGGGCAAGACCACCACGGTCCGGATCCTGGCCACCCTCGTCGAACCGTCCGGGGGCCGGGCCACCGTGGCCGGACACGACGTGGTCGGCCAGAGCAAGGAAGTACGGCGGCGCATCGGCCTCGCCGGGCAGTACGCGGCCGTCGACGAACTCCTCACCGGACGCGAGAACATGGTGCTGCTGGGCAAGCTGCTCCGGTTCGGCCGGCGGGGCGCGGCACGGCGGGCCGTCGAACTGCTCGACCGGTTCGAGCTCACGGAGGCCGCCGACCGTCCCGTGAGCACCTACTCCGGTGGCATGCGCCGCCGTCTCGACCTGGCCACCTGCGTCATCGGCGAGCCGGAGGTCCTCTTCCTCGACGAGCCCACCACCGGCCTCGACCCCACCAGCAGGACCGTCCTGTGGGACGTGGTGCGCGACCTGGTGGCCGGCGGGGTGACCATCCTGCTCACCACCCAGTACCTGGAGGAGGCGGACGAGCTCGCCGACCGGATCGCCGTGATCGACGCCGGCCGGGTCATCGCCGAAGGGACCCCCGAATCCCTCAAGCGCCAGGTCGGCAGCGACCGCCTGGAGGTGACCGTGGCCCGCCCGGAGAGCCTTGACGACGCGGTCGCCGCGCTCGCCGGCCTCGGCGGCGCTCACCCCCCGGTCGCCGACGCGGCCACATCGCGGGTGTCGGTGCAGCTCGGCGAGGGCGTCCTCGACGACGTGGCCCGCGCCGCCACGGCACTGCGCGACAAGGGCGTGCACACCGTCGACTTCGAACTGCGCAGACCCACCCTCGACGACGTGTTCTTCGACCTCACCGGCGCGGGAGAGCGCAAGGAGGCCCGGCGATGACGCCGACCACGACCACCACGACCACCACGACCTCCACCGACGGCACCGCGGACCCGGACACCGGACCCGCCGACACGGCCCGGTCCGCCGCCGGGCGGACGCCCGGCGGTGCGCCCGTGCGGCCCGCGGAGTCCCGGGGCGCGCTGCTCGGCTATCTCGGTGACTCGTTCGCCTTGGCCGGACGGCACCTGACGCACCTGCGCCGGTCCCCCGGCCGGCTCGTGCTCGTCACGATGAACCCGCTGGTGATGCTGATCGCCGTCGGCTACATCTTCCGCAACTCCATGAACGTCCCCGGCGGCATCGCGTACGAGGACTTCATCATGGCGGGCATCGCCATCCAGGTCGGTCTGACCAGCGTGGGCCCCACGGCCATCGGCGTCGCGCTCGACCTCCGGCACGGCCTGGTGGACCGGTTCCGCTCGCTGCCGATCGCGCCGAGCTCGGTGCTCATCGGCCGCACCCTGTCGGACCTGGTGGTCGGCGCGTTCAGCCTGACGGTGGTCTCGCTGGTCGGCCTGGCCGTCGGCTGGCGGCCGCACGAGGGCTTCTTGCGCACCGCCGCCGGATTCGGCGTCCTGCTCGCCTTCATCTACACGATGTTGTGGGTCGGAATTCTGCTCGGAACCACGCAGAAGAACGTCGAGGCCATTGACGGGACAGGCGCGCTCGTCCTTGTCGTCTTCAGCTTCCTTTCCAATGCGTACGTCGGTGTGAGCGGCCTGCCGGGATGGCTGCGCCCGGTCGCCGAATGGAACCCCGTCACCTCGGTCATCACCACGTGCCGCAGGCTGTGGGGCAATGATCCGGCGGGCGCGACCGGCAACGGATTCCCGGCCGACCACCCCGGCCTCGTCACCGCCATCACCCTGTCCGTCCTGCTGCTCATCGCGGTCACCGGCAGCGTCCGGGGCTTCCGCAAGGCCGTCGGCAACTGACCCGCAAAGACCGTCAGTGAACGGTCACTTGGACGTCATCGACGCTGTCTAATTTTCATCGCGAAGCGATTAAGAAACACTCTGAAACTCAAAAACGGAGGAACGAACGTGACGACAGTTGCGCCGGAGAGACTTTCGCGAATCCGGGAAATCATCGCCGAGAACATCGAAGTGGATGTCGACCGCATCTCGGACACGGCCCTTTTCGTCGATGAGCTCGGCGCCGACTCGCTGAAGCTCATCGACGTGCTCAGTGCCCTGGAGATGGAGTACTCCATCGACATCGACATGAACGAGCTTCCCAAGATGGTGAACGTGGAGGCCACGTACCAGGTGACCGCCGAGGCCGCCGGCTGGTGAGCGGGACGGGGCCTTGGCCCCGTCCCACAGGCATCCCACTGCTTAAGGAGTTCCATGTCCACCGCACAGTCACCGGCTGCGTCCAAGGCCCCCGCGCCGACGGACCGCCGAAGGGTCGTCCTCACCGGCATGGGGGCGATCTCCAGCATCGGCACGGGCCTTGATGAGTACGCGGAGGGGCTGCGGACCGGCCGCTCCGGCGCACGGCCGATCACCCGCTTCGACACCGAGGGATTCGGCCAGAACGTCGCCTGCGAGGTCCCCGACTTCGCACCGGAGCGCTGGATCCGCAACGTACCGCTCGACGACATGGGCCGCGCCGGGCAGTTCGCGGTCGCCGCCGCGCGGATGGCCGTGGAGGACGCCGGGCTCACCGAGGCCGACCTGGGCGAACGGCAGGCGGTCATCAGCGTCGGCACGACCGACGGCGAGTCGCACGACATCGCCGTACTCCTGGAGCAGGAGCTCGCCGCCGGCGACCCCGAGGCGATGGACCCGGTCCTGTCCCGCCGCATCAACGCGGGCCGCCTGACCACCGTGATCGCCCGCGAGCTGCGCATGCCGAACGTGGAGCCCACGACGATCACCACGGCCTGCGCGGCGGGCAACTACTCCATCGGCTACGGACTGGACTCCATCCGCTCCGGCGAGGTCGACATCGCGCTGTGCGGCGGCGCCGACGCCGTGTGCCGCAAGGCGTTCGCCCTCTTCAAGAGGTTCGGCGCGCTCACCCCGGACGTGGTGCGGCCCTTCGACAAGGACCGGCAGGGCATCCTCACCGGTGAGGGCGCGGGCATCCTCGTCCTGGAGAGCCTGGAGTCGGCGCTCGCACGGGGCGCGCACATCTACGCCGAGGTCCTCGGGTACGGCCTCAGCTGCGACGCCAATCACCCCACCGCGCCGGACCGCGACGGCATCGCGCGCGGCATCCGCCTCGCCCTCGACGACGCCGGGGTCAAGCAGGAGGAGATCGACTTCATCTCCGCGCACGGTACCGGCACCAAGGCCAACGACCGCACGGAGTCGGCCGCCATCCTCGACGTGTACGGCGACGCACCGCCGCGCACCGTCGCCGTGAAGTCGATGCTCGGGCACTCCATGGGGGCGGCCAGCGCACTCGGCGCGATCGCCTGCGGCCTCGCCATCGAGCACGGGTTCATCCCGCCCACCATCAACCACCGGGAAACCGACCCGGAGTGCCCGCTCGACGTCGTACCCAACGCGGCCGTCGAGGCGGACGTACGGATCGTGCAGAACAACTCCAGCGCCTTCGCCGGCAACAACGCCATCCTGATTCTCGGCACGTACGGGGAGCGAGTCCGCCCATGAGTACCGCAGCAGCCACCCCGGCGGCACCGTTGCCGCCCCAGACACCCGTCATCACCGGATGGTCGGCCGTCTCGCCGTACGGCCTCGGCCGCGAGGAGTTCGCCGCGGGTCTGCGCGGCGGCGCGAAGACCGCCGTGCGGGCGGACCCGGAGCTGGGCCCGCTCCCGTCGCCCGACGCGTGCATGGTGCCGGGCTTCGACATCCAGGGCCTGCTCGGCAAGAAGGGCACGGCCAAGATGGACCGGCTCACCGCCCTGGCCCTGGTCGCCTCCGACGGGCTGCTCCTGGACGACGAGGGCAACAGGACGGTGCGGACCGACGACAGCACCGGAGTCGTCCTCGGCATCACCATGGGCAGCCTGGAGAACGTCACGAACTTCCTGCGCCAGTCCTACACCCAGGCACGCCCCTTCCACGTGGACGCGGGCCGCATCCCCTTCGGCAGCCTCAACCACGCCGCCGGCGCCACCGCGATCCGGCACGGCCTCAAGGGCCCCAACACCACGGTCGCGGGCGGCCGCGCCAGTGGACTGCTCGCCCTCAACTACGCGCGGCGCCTGATGAGCCAGGGCCGCGCGACGAAGTACCTGGTGGGCTCCGCCGAGGAGTTCTCCGCCGCCCACGCCTGGTACGAGCACACCGCCGCGCCGGGCGAGCCCGCGCCGCTGCTCGGCGAGGGCTGCGGCCTCCTCCTCGTCGAGCACGCGGGCACCGCCGAGCGCCCGCCGCTGGCCGCGGTGCTGAGCGTCGAGACCCGCGTCGACATCGACGACGACCCGTACGCGGCCGTCACCGCGTGCGCCCGCCGAGCCCTGGAGCGCGCCGGAGTCGGCGCCGACGAGGTGTGGGCCGCCGTTCCGTGCGCGGCGCCCTCCGCCGCCGGACGGGCCGAGCACGAGGCGCTGACCGCGCTGCTGCCGGCCGCCGCGTTGTCCCGCGTGCCGTCCATGGAGCTGCTCGGTGACACCGGCGCCGCGTCGGCGTCCCTCCAGATCGGGGCGGTGCTCGCCGCCGCCGGGTCCGACCACGACGCCCAGGGGCGCATCGCCCTGGTGTCCGCGGTCGACCAGGACGGTGCCGTGGCCTGTGCCGTACTGCGACTGATGGGGGAGAACGCGTGATCGCGCTGGTCAGCGGCGGGTCCCGGGGCATCGGCAAGGCGATCGTGCTGCGCCTGGCCCAGGACGGGTACGACGTCGCCTTCTGCTACCGCTCCAACGAGGACGCCGCCGAGCAGCTCACCAAGGAGGCGGCCGAGTACGGCACCCGCGTCACGGCGACGCGCTGCGATGTCTCGGACGCCGCCGACGTACGCGACTGGTACACGCGGACCGAGCGCGAGCTCGGCCCCGTCGACGCCGTCGTCACCTCGGCGGGCATCACCAAGGACCGGCCCGTCCTCCTCATGCCCGAGGACGACTGGAACCAGGTCCTGCGCACCAACCTGGACGGCGTCTACCACGTGTGCCGCGCCGCCGCGTTCTCGATGAGCAAGCGCAAGGCGGGCACCATCGTCAACCTGTCGTCCGTGTCCGGTATCCACGGCAACACGGGCCAGGCCAACTACGCCGCGTCCAAGGCGGGGATCATCGGCTTCACCAAGTCCCTCGCCAAGGAGTGCGGGCCGCGCGGTGTGCGCGCCAACGTGGTCGCGCCGGGCCTCATCGACACCGACATGGTCCGCGACATGACGGAGGCGGCGGTGGCCCGGCAGCTGAAGAACGTGGCCCTCGGCCGCTTCGGCCGCCCCGAGGAGGTGGCCGACCTGGTGTCCTTCCTGGTCTCCGACCGCGCCACGTACATCACGGGGTCGGTCTTCGAGATCCACGGCGGCGGCACCTTCTGATGGGAGCGGCAATGCAGGGGGACCAGAGCCGGTACGACGCCATCGTCGTCGGCAGCGGCATCGGGGGCCTGGTCGGCGGGGGCTACCTGGCCGCCGACGGCCGCCGCGTCCTCGTACTCGAACAGCACGACGTGGCGGGCGGCAACGCGCACGTCTTCCGCAGGCGCCGCAAGTACGAGTTCGACGTCGGTACGCACTACCTCGGTGACTGCGGGCCCGACGGGCTCATCCCCGCCATCCTGTCCGGCCTCGGCGTCCGTGACCGGGTGCGCTTCAGGCCCATGGACAACGAGGGCGGCTTCGACCGGATCATGACGCCCACGGCCACCGTGGACGTCCCCGCGGGCTGGGAACCCTACCGTCACCGCCTCAAGCAGGCCGTGCCCGAAGAGGCCGACCGGATCGACCGGTTCATCGACCTCGCCGTGGCCGTGGCCACCGCGAGCCGGGCCGGTCTGCTGGGCGAGCCCATGGTGGAGCTGTTCCGCAAGTCCCCGCAGACGATGCGCTGGAGCCGCCGCACCCTGGGACAGGCCCTCGACCACTGCGGCCTGTCCGCCAAGGGCCGCACCCTGGTGGCGGCGCAGGCTGGCAACTACGGCGCCATGCCGGACGGCATCGGTTTCGCCGAGCACGTCAACATCATGGACCACTACCTGCGCGGCGCGTACTACCCCGAGGGCGGCGGCCAGGCCTTGGTGGCCGCCCTGGTCGAGGCACTGGAAGCCTACGGCGGCGAACTGCGCACCCGGTGCGCGGTACGCCGCATCCTCATCGACGGCGGTCGTGCCACCGGAGTGGAACTCGCCGACGGGCAGCGGATATCGGCGCCCCTGGTCATCTCCAACGCCGACTACCGCCGCACCGTCCTCGACCTGTGCGGCGGTGAGGCCGCCTTCCCCGCCGACCTGGTCGCGCGGACCCGTGACGCGGTCATGCGCAGCGCCGTCGTCGCGGTGTACGTCGCACTCGACACCGAACTGCCCGGCCTGCCCAACGCCAACATCTGGTGGCACGACAGCGACGACATGGAGGGCGCGCACGCGGCGGTGCAGGAGCGCTACGAGCGTGACGGCACCATGGAGTCGGTGCCGCAGCTGGCGTTCTCCTTCGCCTCCATCAAGGACGCGGGCGCCCCCGCCGTCTGCCCGCCCGGCCACAGCAACTTCCAGATCATGACGGGCTGCCCGCCCGGCTACGCGTTCTGGGGCCTCGAGGGCGGTCCGGTCGACGGCGAGCCCTACCGCCGCAACCCCGCCTACCTGGCGCGCAAGCGGCAGCTGACCGAGACGATCCTGGACACCGCCGAGAAGGTCCTCGGCCCGTTCCGGGACCGCATCACGCATGTGGAGACGGCCACCCCGCTCACCAACGAGCGGTACATCCGCGCCAGTGGCGGCACCCCGTACGGCATGGCCACGTGGGGCGGCGCCGGCCAGCGGCCCGACGTGCGCACCGGAATCGAAGGGCTGTACGTGGTCGGGCAGAACGTCCGCTACGGCAGCGGCGTGGGCGGCGTCGCGACGGGCGGGGTCGCCGCCGCGTCGCAGATCCTCGGCCGCCCCCTGCTCGCCGAGGTATACGCGGGCACGGTGCTGGGCGACGCGTCCCGGCTGCCCGAACGGGCCCCGGACTGGGACCCGTTGGCGGTGTCGCGCGGGCAGGCGCGGCAGCGCGCGAAGGGCCTGGCCCGCATCGGCTGACGGACGCCTGACGCATCGGCCGACGGGCCCGGCCGTGCACCTTTCCCTCTCTTCTTCCCGACCAGGAGCAGTCTTTCCATGAATCAGGTACCTCCCTTCGCCGTGGTCTCCGGCGCCCAGGTGCACCAAGCCCTCGACGGACGTGAGAACGAGGTCGTCGCGGCGGTCGAGGCCGCCTACCGGCTGCACGGCGAAGGACAGACGGTCAACCCCGACTCGTACTTCCTGCGCTTTCCCGACCGCCCGTCGTCCCGGATCATCGCGCTGCCCGCGTCGGTCAAGGGCGACGTGGGGGTGCACGGCATCAAGTGGATCTCCAGCTTCCCCGAGAACGTGGCCGCCGGAGTGCCGCGGGCCTCGGCCGTCCTCATCCTCAACGACGCCGAGACCGGCTATCCGTTCGCGTGCCTGGAGAGCTCCATCATCAGCGCGGCGCGCACCGCGGCCTCCGCGGCCCTCGCCGCCGCCAGGCTCAGCGAGGCGCGCGGCGGCCGTCCCACCCGGGTGGGCTTCTTCGGCGTCGGCCTGATCGCCCGCTACCTCCACATGTACCTCGCGGCCACCGGCTTCGACTTCGACTCGATCGGCGTGCACGACCTGTCCGCCGAGCACGCCGACGGCTTCAAGGGCTATCTGCGGCGCGCCGAGGGCGAGGACTGCGAGATCACCGTCCACGACAAGGCCGAGGACCTGATCCGCTCCAGCGACCTGGTGGTCTTCGCCACCGTCGCGGGCGAGCCGCACGTGAGCGACCCGCAGTGGTTCACGCACAACCCGCTGGTGCTCCACGTCTCCCTGCGCGATCTGTCGCCCGAGATCATCCTCCAGTCGTGGAACGCCGTCGACGACATCGACCACTGCATGAAGGCCAACACCTCGCCCCACCTGGCGGAGCAGCGGGTCGGCCACCGCGACTTCGTCGCCGGCACCCTCCACGACGTCCTCACCGGCCGGATCACTCCGCCGTCCGACCGGCCGGTGGTCTTCTCACCGTTCGGCCTCGGCGTCCTCGACATGGCCGTGGCGAAGTACGTCTACGACCGCGTCGCGGAGGCGGACCAGCTGCACACCGTCCCCGGCTTCTTCCACGAGCTCAAGCGGTACGGCTGACGGGCAACTGACGTCGCGCTGACCGAACGGCCCCGAAGGCCGGGGACGCCTTGTCCCCGGCCTTCGGGGCCGCACACAATCGGGGCCATGAGATCTTTCGCCGACCTGGCCGAATTCGTCGACGCCACGGGTGAGCACCTCGGTTACAGCGAGTGGCTCGAAGTCACCCAGGAGAAGGTGGACCAGTTCGCCGGAGCCACCGGTGACCTCCAGTGGATCCATGTGGACCCGGAACGGGCGGCGACCGGCCCGTTCGGCGGGACCATCGTCCACGGCTATATGACGCTCGCGCTGCTGCCCGCGATGATGCGGCAGATATTCGAGATAGACAACGTCGAATTGGGCGTCAATTTCGGCCTCGGCAAGGTGCGTTTTCCCCGTCCCGTCCCGGTGGGCTCCCGGGTCCGCGGCGGTGCCGAGCTGACCAGTGTGCGCGAGGGGCCTTCGGGCCACCTGACGGCCGTGCGGATGACGGTGGAGATCGAGGGCGAGGCGCGGGCGGCCTGTGTGGCGGACACCCTGTCGCTCTTCGTCGGGGGGAAGAACCTCCCCATCCCGGCCGCGCGATAGGGGAGTTAGTACCACCGCTTTCCGTGCCCGCCCGCCGCCACAATGAGGGCACGGCCACTTCGGCCCAGCGATGCGCGTGGCACTGGAGAGAGGAACGAGTCCGATGGAGCACAGCACTATGCAGCTGGCGGAGACCCGCCCGCCGGAAGAGATCAAGGGATTCTCCGTCTCGGCCGGGATAGTGGGCCTGCGGCATGCGCTCGCCCTGTGCTGGACGGCGTTCGCGGCCCTCGGCCGTTCCCTCGCCGTCTCCTCGGCGATCAGCCTCGTCGGTCCGGGCCTCGGCATGGTGCCGCGCGCCATGGAAGGCGTACGCAGCCTGGGCGCACGCCGTCGTGAACTGGCCGCGCGCTGGTCCGGCGTGCACATCCCGCCCCCGCCGGGGCCGTTGCCGCCCGTGCCCGCGGGAGCCTCCGGTGCCGTCGCCCGCTACCGCTGGATCATGAGCGACCCCCAGACCCGGCGGGAGTTCGTCTGGGTCCTCGCCGACCCCATCGCCGGCGCCTTCCTCGCCTTCTTCCCCATCGCGCTGGTCCTCAGCGGCGTCTGGGGCATCGGCCTCGCGTTCTTCGGTGTCCCCCTCTCCATGGAGTGGGACGGCCTCTGGTACCAGTTCATCCCGATCGAGGGCCCGGTCACCGCGGTGCTCGCGGGGGTGCTCGGCGCGCTGCAACTGCCGCTGGCCCTGTGGGCGGCGCCGCGAGCCGTCCGTAAGCACGCCCTCTACACCCGCTCGATGCTCGCCCCGAGCGAGAACGAACTGATGGCCAGCCGTATCGAGCACCTCGCCACGACCCGGTCGGACGCGGTGGACACCCAGATGACCGAGATCCGCCGCATCGAGCGCGATCTGCACGACGGTGCCCAGGCCCGTCTGGTGGCGATGGGCATGACCCTGGACGCCGCCGAGCACCTCCTGGACGCCAACCCCGAGGCCGTGCGCGCCCTGCTGATCGAGGCCCGCCAGTCCTCCTCCAAGGCGCTGGAGGAGCTGCGCAACCTGGTGCGCGGCATCCACCCGCCGGTGCTCGCCGACCGCGGTCTCGCCGACGCCGTACGGGCCTTGGCCATGGTCTGCCCGGTCACCACCGAGGTGACGGTCGATCTCCCGGGCCGCCCCGAGATGCCGGTCGAGTCCGCCGCGTACTTCGCGGTCTCGGAGATCCTCACCAACGTCGCCAAGCACGCGCAGGCCGGCCGGGCCTGGATCGACATCCGTTACGATCACGGCATGCTGCGCCTCACCGTCACCGACGACGGGCAAGGTGGCGCGGATGCCAGCCGTGGTACCGGCCTGCGCGGCATCGAGCGACGGCTCGCCACATTCGACGGTGTGCTGGCCGTGAACAGCCCCGTCAACGGCCCGACGATGGTGACGATGGAGCTTCCGTGCGTATTGTCCTCGCCGAAGACCACTTCCTTCTGAGGGACGGCCTGGTCCGCCTCCTGGAGGCCTACGGCCACGAGATCGTGGCCGCGGTGGACAACGGCGCGGACCTCCTGAGATCGCTCACCAAGGAGCAGCCCGACGTCGCCGTCGTGGACGTGAGGCTGCCGCCGAACTTCACCGACGAGGGTCTGCGGGCCGTCCTGGCGGCCCGCCGTGAGATGCCCGACCTCCCCGTCCTGCTCCTCTCGCAGTACGTCGAGCCGCTCTACGCCCGCGAGTTGCTGGGCAGCGGCGGCCGCGGGGTCGGTTACATGCTGAAGGACCGGGTGACCAACGGGTCCCAGTTCCTCGACGCCATCCGTCGCGTGGCCGAGGGAGGCACCGCGATGGACCCCGAGGTGATCACCCAGCTCCTGATGCGCAAGGAGCGCGACGAGAACGTCGCCAGCCTCACCGGACGCGAGCGCGAGGTCCTGGAGTGGCTGGCCCAGGGGCGGTCCAACGCCGGCATCGCTCAGGGCCTCTTCATCTCGGAGAAGGCCGTCGCCAAGCACATCAGCAGCATCTTCACCAAGCTGGGCCTGCTCCCGGCCGACGGCGACAACCGCCGCGTACTGGCCGTCCTCGCGTACCTGGAGCAGTGACCCCGGCGGCGTTGCCCCCCATGCCTTCGCCTGGATGACGCACAAAGAGCCCCCTGACCCGCGTTTCCGCAGGTCAAGGGGCTCCTGGATGTGGAGCCTAGGGGAGTCGAACCCCTGACATCTGCCATGCAAAGACAGCGCTCTACCAACTGAGCTAAGGCCCCGGAAGCGATGCGCCGGACCGGAAGAATCACCTCCCGGCGTGCATCGCACACCAGACTACCGGGTCTTCCCCCCGATCTCGCAAAAGGATCGGGGCTCCCGGTCGACGACCACGCTCCGTAAGATGCACGACGTGGTTCGCGGCAGCGAACCGCGGTCTTAGGGGAAGCGATGGGGAGACGCAATGGACGCCGCACAGCAGGACACCACCGCGAGAGCACGAGAGCTCCAGCGGAACTGGTACGGGGAGCCGCTGGGGGCGCTCTTCCGTCGCCTCATCGATGATCTGGGCCTGAATCAGGCCCGTCTGGCCGGGGTCCTCGGGCTGTCGGCACCCATGCTGTCCCAGCTGATGAGCGGCCAGCGCGCCAAGATCGGCAACCCCGCGGTCGTCCAGCGCGTCCAGCTGCTCCAGGAACTCGCGGGCCAGGTCGCGGACGGCAGCGTGAGCGCCGCCGAGGCGACCGACCGCATGGACGAGATCAAGAAGTCCCAGGGCGGCTCGGTGCTGACCAACACCGCGCAGTCCACGACCGGTTCGGGCGCTCCCACGGTCAAGCGCGTGGTGCGCGAGATCCAGTCACTGCTGCGCTCCGTCGCGGCGGCCGGCGACATCATCGACGCCGCCGACTCCCTCGCCCCGACCCACCCGGAGCTGGCAGAGTTCCTCCGGGTGTACGGCGCCGGGCGCACCGCGGACGCGGTCGCCCACTATGAGGCGCACCAGAGCTGAGCCGTCGACCGGGCCGCCGCGCGGCCCGGAAGGGGAGCGGAACGCGACCATGGGTGAGGTCTTCGCCGGTCGGTACGAACTGGTCGACCCGATCGGACGCGGGGGAGTCGGAGCGGTCTGGCGCGCCTGGGACCACCGGCGGCGCCGGTATGTGGCCGCCAAGGTCCTGCAACAGAGCGACGCGCACGCCCTGTTGCGGTTCGTGCGGGAGCAGGCTCTGCGGATCGACCACCCCCATGTGCTCGCGCCCGCCAGCTGGGCCGCCGACGACGACAAGGTCCTGTTCACCATGGACCTGGTCGCCGGTGGCTCGCTGGCCCATGTCATCGGGGACTACGGCCCGCTTCCGCCCCGCTTCGTCTGCACGCTCCTCGACCAGCTCCTCTCGGGCCTCGCGGCCGTCCACGCCGAAGGCGTCGTGCACCGCGACATCAAACCGGCCAACATCCTGCTCGAAGCCACCGGCGCCACGCGCCCGCACCTGCGGCTGTCCGACTTCGGCATCTCGATGCGCAAGGGCGAGCCCCGGCTGACCGAGACCGACCATGTGGTGGGCACACCGGGTTACTTCGCTCCGGAGCAGATGCTGGGCGCCGAGCCGGATTTCACCGCCGATCTCTTCGCCGTCGGCCTGGTCGCCCTGTACCTCCTGGAGGGCGCGAAGCCGGACGCCAAGGCGCTGATCGAACGCTTCGCCGAGCACGGCACCCCGGGCCCGCCCCAGGGCATACCGGAGCCGCTCTGGCAGGTCATCGCCACGCTGCTCCAGCCCGACCCCCAGGCGCGCTTCCGCACCGCCACCGGCGCGCGCAAGGCGCTGTCCTCCGCCGCGGAGATGCTGCCCGGGCCGGGCCCCGACGACGAGCTCGTCGAAGTCTTCGACCAACTGGCCCCGCTGCCCGCGGGCTTCGGCCCCGACGGCCCCCTGACCCCGCCGCCACGGCCGGGCACCGCACCCGCCCACGTACCCCCTTATCCACATCCGGGCGGCCCGGCTTCCGGCTCCGTCTCCGCACCTGCCGGCCAGCCACAGGCACAGCCCCAACCCCAACCGCAGCCACAGCCCCCCACGCCTCCCCCATGGCAGCCCCCGGCCACCAGCCCCGGCGCGGAGACCGACGGCTTCCACCTGCCCCCGCCACCACCCGAGCGACCACCCCATCCGTCCACTCCCCCTACACCCATGCCCCTGCGCGCCCCCGCGCCCGAACCCACGCACGTGACCTCCCCCCGACCCATCACGGCCCCCACCCCCGCAGTCCACGAACCCGCCCAGGCCGTGACGTCCGGGGCCCAGCGCCCCCACGCTCCTACTTATCCATACACCGCTCACGCCGCTCAGGTTCCACCTCAGAACCCGGCAGTTCCTCAGCCCCGCGGCCAGGCCTCTCCCGCCCCGCGGCGGCGGCCTGGGCCGCCCGCGAAGGTGGCGGTCCCGATCCTGTTCGTCGCGCTTGCCTGCCTCACGATCGGCCTCTGGGCGCTGACGCGACTCTGACAACCACGGGCAAAGCAACCACTGGCCGAAGCGCCCGCAGCGCCACTCCGCTCACCAATGCCGAGGCGGCCCGAATCCGTGCTGAGCAGGAGTGGGTGCGGCAGCGGACCCAGGCGAAGCACCACTCCCAGGCTCAGCGGAAGCCGCCACCGCAGCCGCCCTCCGCCGAGCGATCAGCGTCCACCCACCAAGGACCCCCAGCAGCATCACGCCCACGCCGATACCCCCGACCGCGAGGACCACCATCACCCGGTCGTCCCCGCTACCCGCACCGCTTCCGGCAGTCGCCGCCGTCTCCCCCCGCCGCGCGGCCTCCGCGTCCCGCTCCGTGACACCGAACTCCTCGGCGGGCACGTGCGGACCCACATACTCCGGACCCGGCCGCGCCGCCCCGCCGATGTCCACGCGGAGAGTCAGGGCCAGAGGGCCGCCGCCGAACTTCTCCGCGACATCCGCGCTGAGGTGGACCGCCAGGTAGTACCAGCCGGCGAACCGCATCGCGGCCACCTCGTCCGCCGGGGCGTAACGGTTCTCGTACGCGACCGGTGGCAGCGGGTCCAGCGCCGTCGTCTTCTGCTTGCCGTCGTACGCCGTGTCCGCGTCGTCGACCTCTACACGCGCCGGATTTGCCAGAGCCATGACCAGCGCGGAGGAGACGAAACCAGTGTCACGCGTCGCCGACCCGCGCCCTGCCCCGCCGTCCGACCCACCCCTCTCACCCGTGCTGCCCAGCTCAGCGCTGACGGAGAGCTGCCGGCCCCAGTCGACGGGCACCCGGTAGAAGAGCGTCTCCCCGGGCTCGACGTCGGCGCCCCAGACGCCTTTCCCCAGCGCACGGGCGTCGTTGAAACTCGTGCCGCCCTCACGCCGCTTCCGCTCGCCGGTCGGCGGCGCGGGTGTCGCGGAGTTCCAGGACCGCGGGGGCTCCGTCGCCGTCGCCCCCGCCGACCGCAGCGAGGGCTCGGAAGCGACCCGCAGCTCCAGATCCCAATCCCCCCGGGAGGACTCCGGAGCGCTGCTCCGCTCGACGAGCACGTAGTAGGTACCGGCACCCTCACAGGTCTTCTCGTCGGGGCCGGCCCTGCGCGCCGCCGTGGCCGTGATGGGGCGCGGGCTCTCCGAAGCCCCGAACCGCGCCTCCTGCGCCTCTACGGGACTGCAGTTGTTGCCGTCGGCGTCCTGTACGGACACCTCGACACCATCGGCGTAGGAGACCCTGCTGCCGAACTCCGGCACCGCCGTGACCGCGACGTACGCGCTCTCCTCGGCCTTGAGGTCCAAGCGGTAGAAACGCTGTCCCGCGCGCGGGAGGGCACTTTTATACGTCTTGCCGGAGCGGAGCCGGGGCCCTTCGATGTTGCTCGCCGCGCCGTCGACCGTCTCGGCGCCCTCGGCGAAACCGTATGGAGCCGGCGTCCCCATGGCCCCGGCCTGCATCCCGGCGGCGGCACTCGCCTGCGTCCCCACGGCGTCGGCCCGCCCCGGCGACACCACCACCGCACACGTCCCCGCACCCAGCGTCGCGCAGAGCGCCACGGCCATGAACCCCACCGGCCGGAGCCCGCCTGAGCCCCGCCCTGCCGAGCTCCAGCTCCTGCCAAACCGCCGCCTCATCCCGCGCCACCCCTCGTCGCGAACTCAGCCGTCCCAACGGTCCTGCCCGCCCCGACCGTCCTGCCCGCCCGACGCCAAGCGGACACCACCACGGGACCGCCATGAACGCAACCGCGCCACCCGTCTCCCGCCCTCCCCGACCCCCGCCCCCGACCACACCAAAATTCGCTTAAGCAATCAAACAATTCACGTAAGCGAACCGATTCGATACTGGGGCGGACAGCACAAAGCCCCGGTCGCAGAAGCGACCGGGGCTTGTGAAGTGACTGGTGTCGATGACTCACGAACCCGTGGGCACGGAGTCAGTCGCCTCCGTCCACAGATCCTGCTCGGCGCGATCCGCCTGGATCTGGCGGTACACGAGGAGCCCGCCGATGGCGGCCAGTGCGACCAGGAGAAGCTTCTTCACCGCGCGACCTCGTCTTTCCTTGACGTAGGGGACTTCTGGCGCCCGACTATACACACCGATCGATATCGATCGGTGACCTGGATCCGCCTCCAACTCCCGCCCCGCGGACAGTGATCGAAACGGACCACGGCGGTCCGCCCACCGCCGTCCCGCTGTGATTTTCGCCGCCCTTGCCCCCTTCTCGGACCTCTTGGGGCCATCCGGGTGGTGTTGATCTGAACATAGGCGCCGCGCGAGCGTCGGTGCTTCGTTCTTGGCCCCACATACACATCATGAGGAAAGTACGCAAATCGCCCAACCCGAATTGAGGGGTCATGACCGGCAACAAGCCCATGAAGCTGTGGACCACGATCGTCACCGCCTTCCTCGCGCTCTTCGCCGCGCTTGGATTCACCACGACGGCCACCGCGGCCACGGCGGTACAGGAGACCACGAACGCTCGCAACGCCACGGAGTGCGCGTCGCCGACGGCGCCGTTCATGGCCCTGTGGACGGCCGCGTACGAACGGTCCCTGCCCCCGACGATGAAGCAGCGCATCCGCGCCGAGGCCCACGGATCCTCACCCAGCTGCCGGCACCTGCCCCCCACGGACACGGAAGCCGAGGCCGAGGCCCCCACCCATGAGCCACGGCTCGCCGCGGAACCGTAATCCGGCCCGCATCCGGGCCCAGCCCCCAGAAACCTCCGAAGGCCCCCAGCCACCCGGCTGGGGGCCTTCGTGCGGCCAGCGACCGCCGACCCGGACAGTGCAACACGAAGAGGGCGCCTCCCCTGCGGGAAGCGCCCTCTTCGTTTACTGCTGCTGTGGGGCTAACAGGATTTGAACCTGTGGCCTCATCCTTATCAGGGATGCGCTCTAACCAACTGAGCTATAGCCCCGCCGCGCTTCGGTGTGTCCCGCGCGCTGACCCCTGAAGATTAGCGCACCTGCTGGCCAGTCCCAAAATCGATACCCGCGCGGTCGGCGGATCAGCTCCCGCCGCGACCCCGGCCACAGTCACCACCACCCAAAAAAACCGCCGGCCGAGCCCCGGAAGAACCGAGACACAGCCGACGGCCGAAGACCGGTGAGGACGTGAGGGCGGAGGACTCCGCGGCGGGACCCGCCGCTATACGCCCTCAGCCGCCGCTACTCATCCTCCGCGAGGGTCACCTCGACGCCGCCCACGAAGCCCGCGGAGAGGTTGTAGATGAACGCGCCGAGCGTCGCCAGCGCGGTCGCCAGGACGACGTCGATGACCGCGATGATCGACGTGAACGTCAGGACACGCGGCAGCGAGAGGAAGGACTGGAGGTCGAAGCCGTTGGACTCGTTCGAGCCCGTCGCCTCGGAGATCGTGCCGCCCACCGTCGAGAAGACACCCATCGCGTCCATGACCATCCACAGGACGGCGGCCGCGACGATCGTGCAGATGCCGAGCGCGATGGAGAGCAGGAAGCTGACCTTCATCACCGACCACGGGTCGACCTTGGCGACCCGCAGCCGCGCCTTGCGCGTACGCGGGATCGTGCGGGCCCCCGTCCGGGGCTTGCGCGCCGCGGCCGCCCCCGCCTTGGTGCCCTGCTCGTACGCCTGGGGCGGGTGGTACGGCTGCGACGCCTTGGCCTCGGGCTTCCGCTCCCCGGGCAGCGCCCCGCCCGCCGTGCCGGCGTCTCGGGTGTCCGTCACAGTCCCCCCCTGGGATCCATGAGACTCATCGGAGTCGTGTGCATCGGTGGCGGAGCCACGGGCACCGTCCGTACCGGTAGTGCCGGTTCTCTTCGTCCCGGCGCCCGTGGCTTTACTCACGACTCACTCCTCGCGCTACTCGGCCGAGGAGTCCGTGCCCTCGTCCGTACCGGCGGCCGGCTCAGCACCGTCCGAGTCGTCGACGACGATGTCCCCGTCGACTTCCTCGGCCTCGCGCCCGGCCTCGGCGTTACGAGCGATGCCGACCACGGCATCGCGCTTGCCCAGGTTGATCAGTTGGACGCCCATGGTGTCACGGCCCGTCTCCCTGACCTCGTTGACTCGCGTACGAATCACACCGCCGCCCAGCGTGATGGCGAGGATCTCGTCGGTTTCCTCGACCACCAGGGCGCCCACGAGTTCGCCGCGGTCCTCCACGATCTTGGCGGCCTTGATACCGAGGCCACCGCGACCCTGGACGCGGTATTCGTCGACGTTGGTCCGCTTCGCGTACCCACCGTCGGTGGCGGTGAACACGAACGTACCCGGCCGCACGACATTCATCGAGAGCAGCTCGTCGCCGTCGCGGAAACTCATGCCCTTCACACCCGACGTGGCGCGGCCCATCGGGCGCAACGCGTCGTCCGTTGCGGTGAACCGGATCGACTGGGCCTTCTTGCTGATGAGCAGCAGGTCGTCCTCGGCCGAGACCAGCTCGGCGCCGATCAGCTCGTCGTCCGAACCGTCCTCCGTCTCACGGAGGTTGATGGCGATGACGCCACCCGAGCGGGGCGAGTCGTAGTCCTTCAGGGAGGTCTTCTTGACCAGACCGCCCTTGGTGGCGAGCACGAGGTAGGGCGCCGCGTCGTAGTCGCGGATGGCCAGGATCTCGGCGATCTGCTCGTCCGGCTGGAAGGCGAGGAGGTTCGCCACGTGCTGGCCGCGGGCGTCGCGTCCGGCGTCGGGGAGCTCGTACGCCTTGGCGCGGTAGACACGGCCCTTGTTGGTGAAGAACAGCAGCCAGTGGTGCGTCGTCGACACGAAGAAGTGGTCGACGATGTCGTCTTCCTTGAGCTTCGTGCCGCGTACGCCCTTGCCGCCGCGCTTCTGCGAGCGGTAGTCGTCCGTCTTGGTGCGCTTGACGTAGCCGCCGCGGGTGATCGTGACGACGATGTCCTCTTCGGCGATCAGGTCCTCCATGGACATGTCGCCGTCGAAGGGCACCAGGGCCGAGCGACGGTCCTCGCCGAACTTGTCGACGATCGCCGCCAGTTCCTGGCTGATGATCTGGCGCTGCCTCTCGGGGGAGGCCAGGATCGCGTTGTACTCGTTGATCTTCGCCTGGAGCTCGTCGTGCTCGGCGACGATCTTCTGGCGCTCCAGGGCGGCGAGCCGGCGCAGCTGCATCTCGAGGATGGCGTTGGCCTGGATCTCGTCGATCGAGAGGAGGCCCATGAGGCCCTCGCGCGCGATGTCGACGGTCTGGCTGCCCCGGATGAGCGCGATGACCTCGTCGATGGCGTCCAGGGCCTTGAGGAGGCCGCGCAGGATGTGCGCCCGCTCCTCGGCCTTGCGCAGCCGGAACTTCGTACGGCGGACGATGACCTCGATCTGGTGTGTCACCCAGTGGCGGATGAACGCGTCCAGCGAGAGGGTGCGCGGCACGCCGTCGACCAGGGCCAGCATGTTGGCGCTGAAGTTCGACTGGAGGTCGGTGTGCTTGTAGAGGTTGTTCAGGACGACCTTGGCGACCGCGTCCCGCTTCAGGACGATGACCAGGCGCTGGCCGGTCCGCGACGAGGACTCGTCGCGGACGTCGGCGATGCCGCCGACCTTGCCGTCCTTGACCAGGTCGGCGATCTTCTGCGCGAGGTTGTCCGGGTTGGTCTGGTAGGGAAGCTCGGTGACCACCAGGCACTGGCGGTTCTGGATCTCCTCGACCGCGACGACCGCGCGCATCGTGATGGAGCCGCGGCCCGTGCGGTAGGCCTCCTCGATGCCCTTGCGGCCCACCACCAGGGCGCCGGTCGGGAAGTCGGGGCCCTTGATGCGCTCGATGAGGGCGTCGAGCAGCTCCTCGTGCGTGGCCTCGGGGTGCTCCAGGGCCCACTGCGCGCCCGCCGCGACCTCGCGGAGGTTGTGCGGCGGGATGTTGGTGGCCATGCCGACCGCGATGCCCGCCGAGCCGTTGATCAGCAGGTTCGGGAAGCGGGCCGGCAGGACCGTCGGCTCCTGGTTGCGGCCGTCGTAGTTGTCCGTGAAGTCGACGGTCTCCTCGTCGATGTCACGGACCATCTCCATGGCCAGCGGCGCCATCTTGCACTCGGTGTACCGCATGGCGGCCGCCGGGTCGTTGCCCGGGGAGCCGAAGTTGCCGTTGGAGTCCACCAGCGGCATGCGCATCGACCAGTGCTGGGCGAGGCGCACCAGGGCGTCGTAGATGGAGGAGTCGCCGTGCGGGTGGTACGTACCCATGACGTCGCCGACGACGCGGGCGCACTTGTAGAAGCCCTTCTCGGGGCGGTAGCCGCCGTCGTACATCGCGTACAGGACGCGACGGTGGACGGGCTTCAGGCCATCGCGTACGTCGGGCAGCGCGCGCGAGACGATGACGGACATCGCGTAGTCGAGGTAGGAGCGCTGCATCTCCGTCTCGAGCCCGACGGGCTCGACACGCATGCCCACACCAGGAACGGCGGGTTCCTCTTCGGGCATCACAGGGGTGTTCTCGTCGGCCATTGCTGGTCAAAGTCCTTTCGAGGTGCGGCTTGTACGGGCCGACTCAGATGTCGAGGAAGCGAACGTCCTTGGCATTGCGCTGAATGAACGAGCGCCGTGCCTCGACGTCCTCTCCCATCAGCACCGAGAAGAGGTCGTCGGCCTGTGCCGCGTCGTCCAGGGTGACCTGGCCGAGCACGCGGTGTTCCTGGTCCATCGTCGTGATGCGCAGCTCCTCGGCGTTCATCTCGCCGAGGCCCTTGAAGCGCTGGACCGAGTCGTCCCTGATGCGCTTGCCGGCCTGCCGGCCGAGCTCGATCAGGGCGTCGCGCTCGCGGTCGGAGTACGCGTACTGGAAGTCGTCCCGCGACCACTTGATCTTGAACAGCGGCGGGCGCGACAGGTAGATGTGCCCGTGCTCGACCAGCGGCCGCATGAAGCGGAAGAGGAACGTCAGGAGCAGCGTGTTGATGTGCTGGCCGTCGACGTCGGCGTCCGCCATCAGGATGATCTTGTGATAGCGGAGCTTCTCGATGTCGAAGTCCTCGTGCACACCGGTGCCGAAGGCCGAGATGAGGGCCTGGACCTCCTGGTTGTGCAGGATCTTGTCGACGCGCGCCTTCTCGACGTTCAGGATCTTGCCTCGGATGGGCAGGATGGCCTGGTACATCGGGTCGCGCCCGGACTTCGCCGAACCACCGGCGGAGTCACCCTCGACGATGAAGATCTCGCACTTCGTCGGGTCGTTCGACTGGCAGTCGCTCAGCTTGCCCGGCAGGGACGCCGTCTCCAGGAGGCCCTTGCGGCGGGTCAGGTCGCGCGCCTTGCGGGCGGCGACGCGGGCCGTGGCGGCCTGGATGCCCTTGCGGATGATGTCCGCGGCCTCGTTCGGATTGCGGTCGAACCAGTCCGTGAGGTGCTCGTGGACGACCTTCTGGACGAAGGTCTTCGCCTCGGTGTTGCCCAGCTTGGTCTTCGTCTGGCCCTCGAACTGGGGCTCGCCCAGCTTCACCGAGATGATCGCGGTCAGACCCTCGCGGACGTCCTCACCCGTGAGGTTGTCGTCCTTCTCGCGCAGCAGCTTCTTCTCGCGCGCGTAACGGTTCACCAGACCCGTCAGCGCGGCCCTGAAGCCCTCTTCGTGCGTGCCGCCCTCGTGCGTGTGGATCGTGTTCGCGAAGGAGTACACACCCTCCGTGTACTGCGAGTTCCACTGCATCGCGATCTCGACCGAGAGCAGGCGCTCCTTGTCCTCGGCCTCGACGTCGATGACGGTCGGGTGGATCACCTCACCCTTGCGGGAGTTGAGGTACTTCACGAAGTCGACGATGCCGCCTTCGTAGTGGTACGTGACCGTACGGGCCTCGGGGGCCTCGTCATCGGTCGCCTCGGGGGAGTCCGCACCCACCGTGGCCTTCGCCGACTCGCGCTCATCAGTGAGTTTGATGGTCAAACCCTTGTTGAGGAACGCCATCTCCTGGAAACGCCGCGCGAGCGTCTCGAAGGAGTACACGGTGGTCTCGAAGATCTCGGGGTCGGCCCAGAACGTCACCGTGGTGCCGGTCTCGCTGGTGGCCTCGTGCCGCTCGAGCGGTGCGGTGGGGGCGCCGCTCTTGTAGTCCTGCGTCCAGCGGTAGCCGTCCGTCTTGATCTCGACGGCGAGCTTGGTGGACAGCGCGTTCACCACGGAGACACCGACGCCGTGCAGACCACCGGAGACGGCGTAACCGCCGCCGCCGAACTTGCCGCCCGCGTGCAGCACGGTGAGCACGACCTCCACGGCCGGCTTCTTCTCGACGGGGTGGATGCCCACCGGGATGCCACGGCCGTTGTCGATCACGCGCACGCCGCCGTCGGCGAGGATCGTGACGTCGATCGTGTCCGCGTGGCCGGCGAGGGCCTCGTCCACGGAGTTGTCCACGACTTCCTGCACCAAGTGGTGCAGGCCACGCTCACCGGTCGAGCCGATGTACATGCCGGGTCGCTTGCGGACCGCGTCCAGACCCTCGAGGACGGTGATCGCGCTGGCGTCGTACGAGGGCGGTGCCTCGACGTTCTCGCCGGCGGCGGTGGACTGGATGTTCTCGTTGGGGTTGCCGGAATCGGCCACGAAGCGCCCTTTCTGGCACAGCACAAGCCAAGCTCCCGGCGGTGGCCGGAGCGGCTGCGTCGTTCAGCGATAGTCAGCGTTGCTCGGTGCGTCCCACAGGTGGGGCGGGATTAGCTTCCAGTCTACCGGTAGCACTGACATTGATGGGGGCTTGCCGGTACCTGAGTCCTCATGTGCCGCCCTGAACCGGACTCGGCCGACTCCCCATATACGGAACGGGGCTCCAGAGGGCTCACAGCGGCACTCAGCGCTTCGAGCCGTCAACCCCCAGCAACCGTCGCCGACGGTCTCATCCGTAGGTGTCGCCGGGGCCCGTGCTGCCCGGCGCGCGCAAGGGTCCGAAGCGGCGCGGGGGGCCTCCGGGGCCGAGCACCTTGATGAGGCGCACGGTGCCGTGGCCCAGGTCTTCGTTCAGGCGTGCGACCAGCTGCGGGGCCATCAGGCGCAGCTGCGTCGCCCAGGCCGTCGAGTCGCACTGCACGGTCAGGATGCGCTCGTCCTCGTCGTACTTCTGCGGGACGCAGTGCTTGGCCAGGTCGTCGCCGACGATCTGCGGCCAGCGGCCCATGACCCCGCCGACCGCGGCGGGCGTCTCCCAGCCCCGCTCGGTGATCAGCCGGTTGATGGCGGAGCCGAGCGGCAGGGGATCACGGCCGTCGGCGCGCGCGCCGGACCGCAGGCCGCCACGGCGGGCCTGCTTCTTCTGCTGAGCGGCGTCCCCACGCGCGCGTGCCTGTTCCTTGGCGGCGCGCAGGGCGACCCGGGCCAGGTCGACGCCGGAGGGCTCGGGCGTCTTCTGCGGCCCCTTGGCATCGCCCTTGGCGGGCTCCTCGGCGCTCATACGCGCTCCACGGCGCCGTCCGCCACCGCGTACCGCGCGCCGGAGAGCACGCCCGGGACGTCGTCGTCGACCGCGGCCGTGACCAGCACCTGCTCGCCGGGCGCCACCAGCTCCGCGAGCCGCTCCCGGCGGCGCGCGTCGAGCTCCGCGAAGACGTCGTCCAGCACCAGCACCGGTTCGTTGCCCTCGGCTCTGAGCAGGTCGTACGAGGCCAGGCGCAGCGCCAGGGCGTACGACCAGGACTCGCCGTGGCTCGCGTACCCCTTCGCGGGGAGCTGGCCGAGCTTGAGCAGCAGGTCGTCACGGTGCGGGCCGACCAGGGTCACGCCCCGCTCGATCTCCTGCTTGCGCGCCTCTTCGAGAGCGGCTCTCAGCTGCTCGTACAGCGCCTCGCGCGTGTGGCCTTCGCCGGGCGCGGACGGCTTGTACTCCAGGGAGACCGGGCCGCCGCCGGGGGCCAGCTGTTCGTACGCCTTGTCGGCCAGCGGCTGGAGCGCCGAGATCAGGTCGAGCCGCTGCGCCAGCAGCTCGGCGCCCGCGCGCGCGAGGTGCTGGTCCCAGACGTCGAGCGTGGACAGGTCCATGGAGCGCCCGCCGTGGCGCCGGGCGAGGGCGGCCGATTTCAGGAGGGTGTTGCGCTGTTTGAGGACGCGGTCGTAGTCGGACCGGACGCCGGCCATGCGCGGGGAGCGCGCGGTGATCAGCTCGTCCAGGAAGCGCCGCCGCTCTCCGGGATCGCCCTTGATCAGCGCGAGATCCTCGGGCGCGAACAGCACCGTACGGACGATCCCGAGCACGTCCCGCGGCCTGACCTGCGAGGAACGGTTGATGCGGGCGCGGTTCGCCTTGCCCGGATTGAGTTCGAGCTCGATCAGCTGCTGGCGCTCGCCCTGGCGGACATTGGCCCGGATGACGGCCCGCTCCGCGCCCATGCGCACCAGGGGGGCGTCGGAGGAGACCCGGTGGCTGCCGAGTGTGGCGAGATAGCCGACGGCCTCGACGAGGTTGGTCTTGCCCTGGCCGTTGGGTCCCACGAAAGCGGTGACGCCCGGGTCGAGCGGGACCTCGACCCGGGCGTACGAGCGGAAGTCGGCCAGCGACAGATGCGTGACGTGCATGGTGTGCGCCGACCTCCCCCGGCCTACTTCACTTGCTTGAGGCCTGTGCACAACCGCCGGGGTCGTGCACAGGCTGTGGATCAGTGCTCGCTCTTGGACTCGACCGCGTGGCCGCCGAACTGGTTGCGCAGCGCGGCGATCATCTTCATCTGCGGGGAGTCGTCCTGGCGCGAGGCGAACCGCGCGAAGAGCGAGGCCGTGATCGCGGGCAGCGGCACGGCGTTGTCGATGGCCGCCTCGACGGTCCAGCGGCCCTCTCCGGAGTCCTGCGCGAAGCCGCGCAGCTTCTCCAGGTGCTCGTCGTCGTCCAGGGCGTTGACCGCGAGGTCGAGCAGCCAGGAACGGATGACCGTGCCCTCCTGCCAGGAGCGGAAGACCTCACGGACGTCCGTGACCGAGTCGACCTTCTCCAGGAGCTCCCAGCCCTCGGCGTAGGCCTGCATCATCGCGTACTCGATGCCGTTGTGGACCATCTTCGCGAAGTGGCCGGCGCCGACCTTGCCCGCGTGCACGGAGCCGAAGTCGCCCTCGGGCTTGAGGGCGTCGAAGATCGGCTGCACCTTGGCGACGTCGTCCTTGTCGCCGCCGTACATCAGGGCGTAGCCGTTCTTCAGGCCCCAGACTCCGCCGGAGACGCCGCAGTCGACGAAGCCGATGCCCTTGGCCTTCAGCTCCTCGGCGTGCTTCTCGTCGTCCGTCCAGCGAGAGTTGCCGCCGTCCACGACGACGTCGCCGGGCTGCAACAGTTCGGACAGCTCGTCGATGGTGGACTGGGTCGCGGCCCCGGCCGGGACCATCACCCACACCACGCGCGGGCCCTTCAGTTTGCCCACAAGCTCTTCGAGGCTGGGGACATCCGCGAGGTCCGGGTTGCGGTCGTATCCGATGACGGTGTGACCTGCGCGGCGGATGCGCTCGCGCATGTTGCCGCCCATCTTGCCGAGGCCGACGAGACCGAGCTCCATCAGAGGTTCCTTCACTAGCGAGGTGGCGTTACGGCACTTTCGTACCTGCGTCCGAGCCTACGCCCGGACGCACGCACACACCTGTGGGCTCAGCCGCTCAGACGTACCGGCATGATCAGGTACTTGTAGGCCTCGTCCGCCTCGGCGTCCACCGCCGGCCTGCCGCTCAGCAGCGCGGGCTTCGTGGAGGTCGTGAACGACAGCTGGGCGACCGGCGAGTCGATCGCGCTGAGGCCGTCCAGCAGGAACGTCGGGTTGAAGGCGATGGAGATGTCGTCGCCGTCGAGCTGGGCGTCGACCCTTTCCACAGCCTGTGCGTCGTCACTGGAGCCCGCCTCCAGGATGAGCACGCCCTGCTCGAAGCTGAGCCGCACCGGGGTGTTCCGCTCGGCGACCAGGGCGACACGCTTGACGGCCTCCACGAAGGGGGCGGTCTCGATCACGGCGACGGAGTTGAACTCGGTCGGGAACAGCGTGCGGTACTTCGGCAGGTCGCCCTCAAGGAGACGCGTGGTCGTCCGCCGACCGGCGCCCTCGAAACCGATGAGGCCCTCGCCAGCGCCCGAGCCGGACAGGGCCAGGGTGACCGTGTCGCCGCTCGTGAGCGCCTTGGCGGTGTCCAGGAGCGTCTTGGCGGGCACCAGGGCGACCGCGGACGCGTCCGGGTTCTCCGGCTTCCACAGGAACTCGCGGACCGCGAAGCGGTAGCGGTCGGTGGAGGCCAGGGTGACCGTGTCGCCCTCGATCTCGATGCGTACGCCGGTCAGCACGGGCAGCGTGTCGTCGCGGCCCGCGGCGATGGCCACCTGAGCGGCGGCCGAAGCGAAGACCTCGCCGGGGACGGTGCCCGTCGCGGTCGGCATCTGCGGCAGCGCGGGGTACTCCTCCACAGGAAGCGTGTGGAGTGTGAAGCGCGAGGAGCCGCAGACCACCGTCGCCCGTACACCGTCTGTGGAGATCTCCACCGGGCGGTTGGGGAGCGCGCGGCAGATGTCCGCGAGCAGTCGGCCGGACACGAGGACCGTGCCCTCTTCGTCCACCTCCGCGTCCACCGAGACGCGCGCCGAGACCTCGTAGTCGAAGCTCGACAGGCTCAGTGCGCCTTCCTCGGCCTTCAGCAGCAGGCCTGCGAGGACGGGCGCAGGCGGCCGGGCCGGGAGGCTGCGCGCCGCCCAGGCCACCGCCTCCGCGAGTACGTCGCGTTCAACCCGGATCTTCACCGTAAGCCGCCCTCCTGCTGTTGCTGGCTGCTCTCGCCCGCTGGGCCTGTGGCCCTCGTCGTCTGACTCGGTGTCTCTCAGCCATGCCGTGGGAAGGACACCGGGGTCCAGTCTGACGCACCGCACTGACAGTCGGTGCCCGTCGGGGTCAAGTCGCGGCGAGCGGCGTCGGAGCTCCGGAGAGCGAGTTGTGCACAGGCCCCACTTCCAAACGAATTCCCCGGACTCTCTAGTTGGGAGTAGTAGTAGGGGCTGTGGAAACCGTGGATAACCGTGAAAGCGCTGGTCAGCACCGGTTTTTTATCCACTGCGCCTGTGGGCGGCACCCGTGGACAACCGGGGGTTTCTGTGGACGGGGGAAAGTTCTGCACACCCGATGCACAGGCAAGGGTCACTTCTCCCCAGCGCTGTCCCCAGCTTTACCCACCTTCCCCACAGGCCAACCACGCACCTTGGTGTGACGCCTTTCACTCGACCCGGTGAGGGGGCGCGTCACGTTGCCGAACGGTGGACGGCCGTGTGGAGAAGCCACGGAAAGCTGGGGACAACAACCCTGAGCCTGTGGGCCGACGGTGGACAACGTCATGCACACCCTGTGGACGAAAGATTCATCCACAGCCTGTGGAGAGTCTTCGTCCACGAATCCACAACCAGCTGACCTGGCCTGATGATCCCTCAGCAGCGTCCCCTGTGGACAGCGTCTGGACAACTTTCCAGTCCCCAGGGTGTGGAAGCGAAAAAGTTCGAACATCTGTGGAGAACCCCCGCCTGAACAGGGGAAATCGAACACCGGGGGCCTGTCGTACGAGGATCCCGTGCGGTTGCGAGGGCCTCCACGCGCGCCCCCAGGGCCGAAAACCGGGCTCCCGAGCCTGCCCGAGACCGCCCTCACGGCGGGAAAACCGGCTCCACGCGCGCGTGGGCGACGAAAAGGGCGCCCCGGGAGTTCGTGTCCCGGGGCGCCCTCAGCGATGTGTCTGGGCGGCTGTCAGCCGTTCTTGATGCGGTTGGTGAGCTCCGTGACCTGGTTGTAGATGGAGCGCCGCTCGGCCATCAGTGCGCGGATCTTGCGGTCCGCGTGCATGACGGTCGTATGGTCGCGGCCGCCGAACTGCGCCCCGATCTTGGGCAGGGACAGGTCGGTCAGCTCGCGGCAGAGGTACATGGCGATCTGGCGGGCGGTCACCAGGACCCGGCTGCGCGAGGATCCGCACAGGTCGTCCACCGTGAGCCCGAAGTAGTCGGCGGTCGCGGCCATGATGGCCGGCGCCGTGATCTCCGGGGCCGCGTCCTCACCGCCCGGGATCAGGTCCTTGAGGACGATCTCCGTCAGCCCCAGGTCCACGGGCTGCCGGTTCAGGGACGCGAAGGCCGTGACGCGGATCAGCGCGCCCTCCAGCTCACGGATGTTCCGCGAGATCCGCGACGCGATGAACTCGAGCACTTCCGGCGGGGCGTTGAGCTGCTCCTGCACCGCCTTCTTACGGAGGATCGCGATACGCGTCTCCAGCTCGGGCGGCTGGACGTCGGTGATCAGCCCCCACTCGAAGCGGTTGCGCAGCCGGTCCTCCAGGGTGACCAGCTGCTTGGGCGGCCGGTCACTGGAGAGCACGATCTGCTTGTTCGCGTTGTGGAGCGTATTGAAGGTGTGGAAGAACTCCTCCTGCGTCGACTCCTTGTCCGCGAGGAACTGGATGTCGTCGACCAGCAGGATGTCCATCTCGCGGTAGCGCTTGCGGAAGCTGTCGCCCTTGCCGTCGCGGATGGAGTTGATGAACTCGTTGGTGAACTCCTCGGAGCTCACGTACCGCACGCGCGTGCCGGGGTACAGACTGCGGGCGTAGTGCCCGATCGCGTGCAGCAGATGCGTTTTGCCGAGACCCGACTCCCCATAGATGAAGAGGGGGTTGTACGCCTTCGCCGGCGCCTCGGCGACAGCGACCGCGGCCGCGTGCGCGAAGCGGTTGGACGCGCCGATGACGAAAGTGTCGAAGAGGTACTTGGGGTTCAGCCGCGCGGTGGGTTCGCCGGGACCCGTCGCGGGGGCCGGCTGCGCGGCCAGCGGGCCGGGAGCGCCGCTCGACGAGGTGGGGCCGACGGGCCCGCCCCGGTGCACGCCGTGTCCGCCGTGACCGGCATTGCCGCGGTGATCACGGGTGTCGCGGGGGTCACGGTGATCACGAGGATCGCGGTGGTCGCGATGGTCACCGGACGAGTCCTGCATGTCATGGCGCTCGCGCCGGTCCTGCGGATCGGAGCGCTGCTGGTCGTACGGCGAGCGGTCCTGCGGCGGCTGCGAGCGGTAGTCGTGCTGCGGCTGCTGCACAGGGCCGGTGTACGGATCACGCTCGGGGAAGCCGAGCCGCGGCTGCTGCCAGCCGTAGTCGTCCTGGTGCTGCGGCCAGGCGCCGGGGGCCGGGCGCTGGTAGTCCGGGTAGGCGGGGCGTGCGGACGGCATCTGGTCGGACCGGGAGCCCGACTGGTGCTCGTCCGAGGGGCGGCGCCCGTAGTTCTCGTACGCCTCGCGGCCCTGACCGGAGGCCGACGGCAGCTCCTGCTCTTCGTAGCGCTGCTGGTGAGACTGCTGCTGGTGCTGGATCGGCGGTGCCGGCGGGCCCGCGGGCTCACCGACGGAATCGTCGACCGTGATCGCGATGCGGATGGGACGGCCGCACTCGCGGCTCAGGGTCTCGCTGACCACGGGCGCCAGGCGGCCTTCGAGTACGCCCTTGGCGAATTCGTTCGGAACGGCGAGCAGCGCGGTGTCGGCGACGAGCGCCAAGGGCTGGCAGCTCCGGAGCCACCGCTCGTCCTTCGCCTCGACGCCCTGGCCCCGCCCCTCACCCAGCAGATGCTCCAGAACATGTGGCCACACTGCGGCAAGATCGGCAGGTACGTCAGCCACAGGGCACGCTCTCTCACGGGGTCCCACGAAGGTGTGGTTCTTGGGACGGAAATCGGGATGGGGAGGGGGAAGGGAACGAATCGGAGTTCAGCCAAGGTAGTCAGGGCGACGGCTGCGGTTCAAGTTGTTGTCCACAGGCTGTGCACAGTGTCCCCTTCCGACGGTCGGTTTGACCGGATGGCGTAGCCCCGCGTACCGTGACCAGGTCGAGTTGTCGATGGCTGCTGCCGCCTGCCTCCGATGGGCAAAGATCACGATCTGTGATTGTGAAGCGGTGCACTCGGTGCGTATTCGCGAGCTTCTCGTGGGCGCACGGTGACAGCCAGGCGATGTCCCGCCACCACACGATCATTTCTGGAGCCCCCGAGTGAGCAAGCGCACCTTCCAGCCGAACAACCGCCGTCGTGCCAAGACCCACGGCTTCCGCCTGCGGATGCGCACCCGCGCCGGCCGCGCGATTCTCGCGAACCGTCGTGGCAAGGGTCGCGCCAGCCTGTCCGCCTGATCTCAGTCAGGTCATGACGTCGTGCTGCCTACCGAGCATCGGCTGAGGCGGCGCGAAGACTTCGCGACCGCGGTACGCCGAGGACGCCGGGCCGGACGCCCGCTCCTCGTCGTCCATCTTCGTAGCGGTGCAACGGACCCGCACGTGCCCGGGGAGACCCTTCCCCCGACACGTGCGGGTTTCGTCGTCAGCAAGGCCGTGGGCGGAGCCGTCGTACGCAACACGGTGAAGCGCAGGCTTCGCCACCTCATGCGCGACCGGCTGGCCTCCGTGCCCCCCGGTAGCCTGGTAGTCGTACGAGCGCTGCCCGGAGCGGGCGACGCCGACCATGCACAGCTGGCCCGAGACCTGGATGCCGCCTTGCAGCGGTTGCTGGGAGGGGGCGCGCGATGAAGTACCCGCTGTTGGCCCTGATCAAGCTGTATCAGTGGACGATCAGTCCACTTCTGGGCCCTGTGTGCAAGTACTACCCGTCGTGTTCCCGCTACGGCTACCTGGCCATCGACCGACACGGTGCGATCAAGGGGACGGCGCTCACTGCCTGGCGCATCCTGCGGTGCAATCCGTGGTCGCTCGGTGGTGTCGACCATGTTCCGCCGCGCAAGCGTCCGCGGTGGCACGAGATGCTGCGCGCCGCCTGGCGCGAACGCAAGGGCGGGCCCTCCGCCGCAGGCGGGCCGACCGGGGCTCTCCCCCTGAGCACGGCCGCCGAGACCGAGACCCCGTCCCATGCTCAAGGAGCCTGATTAGTGGACACGATTGCCAGTCTCTTCAGCTTTATCACGACACCAGTTTCGTGGGTCATCGTCCAGTTCCACTCGGTGTACGGGAAGCTCTTCGGCCCCGACACGGGCTGGGCCTGGGGCCTGTCCATCGTGTCCCTGGTGATCCTGATCCGTATCTGTCTGATCCCGCTCTTCGTGAAGCAGATCAAGGCCACTCGGGCCATGCAGACGCTGCAGCCCGAGATGAAGAAGATCCAGGAGCGCTACAAGAGCGACAAGCAGCGCCAGTCCGAAGAGATGATGAAGCTGTACAAGGAGTCGGGTACCAACCCGCTCTCCTCGTGCCTTCCCATCCTGGCGCAGTCGCCGTTCTTCTTCGCCCTGTACCACGTGCTCAACAGCATCGCCACGGGCAAGACGATCGGCGTCATCGACGAGGGGCTCCTGGAGAGCGCGCGTAAGGCGCACATCTTCGGTGCCCCGCTGGCGGCGAAGTTCACCGACAGCGCCGACAAGGTCGCCTCGCTCAGCGCCACGCTGACCGACGTGCGTGTCATCACCGCCGTCATGATCATTCTGATGTCGGCCTCGCAGTTCTTCACGCAGCGCCAGCTGATGACGAAGAACGTGGACACGACGGTCAAGACGCCGTTCATGCAGCAGCAGAAGATGCTGATGTACGTCTTCCCGATCATGTTCGCCGTCTTCGGCATCAACTTCCCCGTCGGTGTCCTCGTCTACTGGCTGACCACCAACGTGTGGACCATGGGCCAGCAGATGTTCGTGATCCGCAGGAACCCGACGCCGGGCTCCAAGGCCCAGGCCGCCTTCCTGGAGCGTCTGCAGAAGCAGGTCACGCACCACAAGAAGGTGCGGGGCCGTGGCAACGTGAACGTCATCAAGGCGATCGTCGCCAAGGGCCGCGACCGCAACGAGTTCGAGCGCAAGTTCATCAACGGCCTGACCAAGGCGGGCCTCGCGGCCCAGGCCGACGGCACCGTGGTGGAGAGCGAGTCCGCCGTCGCCACGGAGACCGAGGACGGGGCCACGGCCGCCGGGGCCCCCAGGCGCCAGCAGCCCAAGCGCCAGAGCAAGGCCAAGCGCCAGGCCGCCACCGCGCAGGGCGCCGTCAAGCCGGACGGCGAAGAGGTCACCAAGACGTCGCTGGAGAAGGCTCAGGACCAGCCTGAGGACGCCGCCCCCGCCAAGCCGGCGGGCGGCAGCACGACGGGCAACAAGCCCGGCTCCGGTGCCCGCAGCAAAGCCAAGTCGGGACAGCAGCGCAAGGGCCAGCAGCGGCCCAAGCACCCGTCCTCCAAGAAGTAGAAGGAGTCCATCCCGTGACGGAAGGCACCACCACCTCCGCCGCAGCTGAGGCCGGCGACACCCTCACCCGCCTCGAGCAGGAGGGTGAGATCGCGGCGGACTACCTCGAGGGTCTGCTGGACATCGCCGATCTCGACGGCGACATCGACATGGACGTCGAGGCCGACCGCGCCGCTGTCTCGATCATCAGCGACACCGCAAGCCGTGACCTCCAGAAGCTGGTCGGCCGCGACGGCGAGGTCCTGGAGGCGCTCCAGGAACTCACGCGTCTCGCCGTGCACCGCGAGACCGGCGACCGCAGCCGCCTGATGCTGGACATCGCGGGCTACCGCGCCAAGAAGCGCGAGGAGCTCTCGGAGCTGGGCGCCAAGGCCGCGGCCGATGTCAAGAGCTCCGGTGAGCCGACCAAGCTCCAGCCGATGACGCCGTTCGAGCGCAAGGTCGTGCATGATGCGGTCAAGGCCGCCGGTCTGCGCAGTGAGTCGGAGGGCGAGGAGCCGCAGCGCTTCGTCGTCGTACTGCCCGCCTGAGCGGTACCGCGTGTGCCCGGCCCCGTCTGTTCACAGGCGGGGCCGGTCTTTGTCAGCCTGATAGTCAGCCACCCCAGTGCGGTACGGAAGGACGGTCCCCGTGACGGAGGCAGCGGAGCTTCCCCCGGCGCCTGAAGAGGCCCGGACGGTATTCGGCGATCGCTTCGCGGACGCGGTCCGGTACGCGGAGCTGCTCGCCGATGCGGGAGTGCAGCGAGGCCTGATCGGTCCCCGGGAGGTGCCGAGGCTCTGGGAGCGGCACCTGCTGAACTGCGCGGTGCTGTCCGAGGTCGTGCCCGAGGGCGTCACCGTGTGCGATGTCGGCTCCGGCGCCGGGCTGCCCGGCATCCCGCTGGCCCTCGTCCGCCCGGACCTGAAGATCACCCTCCTTGAGCCTCTGCTGCGGCGCACGAACTTCCTCACCGAAGTCGTCGAGCTGCTCGGCCTCGACCATGTGACGGTCGTGCGGGGGCGCGCCGAGGAGGTCCTCGGCAAGTTGCCGCCGGTCCATGTGGTGACCGCGCGAGCCGTGGCGCCCCTGGACCGCCTGGCGGCCTGGGGGGTCCCTCTGCTGCGTCCCTACGGCGAGATGCTCCTCCTCAAGGGGGACACCGCCGAGGAGGAGGTCAAGGCCGCGGGATCCGCTCTGAGCAAGCTCGGCGCGGTCGGCACCTCGGTCCTGCACGTCGGCGAGGGCGTGGTGGATCCGCAGTCCACGGTCGTCCGGGTCGAGGTCGGGGAGAGCCCGGGTGGCGTGCGCTTCGCGGCGAAGCGGGCCAAGGCCGCGCGCACCGGACGGGCACGGCGCCGTCGTGGCTGATTGACGGCAGGCTGTACTCCACAAAAGCTGCCAAACGTACGCATACCGGGGTGTCGCACCAGCGGCACCCCGGTTGCCGTGCATCGTGTTTCACGTGAAACGTCGCTCACTGCTGCATGGCATCATCAATCGCGGCCGCGCTGCGGAACCTCGCGACCGTCGGCCCCTCGGTTCCCTCGATAAGGGCACGGAGTTGTCCACAGAGGTGGATTCGTCCACAGAAGACCGGGCCTCGCTGGTTCATGACCCTCAAAGCATGGGAGGCTCTGTTCATTGCGAGCCTGATGTCGAGGAGAGTGAATCCTTGCGGTCCGACGCCAACATCGCGGGACCGATGACCGATCCGGTCCCCGGTCCCCGTACCGAGTCGGCGGGGGAGGATGTTTCACGTGAAACACCGACCCCGATGGACGACACACCCATCGGTCGTGCTGCCCAACTGGCGGTGGAAGCACTCGGTCGCGCCGGCGAAGGCCTGCCGCGCCCCGAGCGGACCCGCGTCATGGTGGTCGCCAACCAGAAGGGTGGGGTGGGCAAGACGACGACGACCGTCAACCTCGCCGCCTCACTCGCTCTGCACGGCGCCCGAGTCCTGGTGATCGACCTCGACCCGCAGGGCAACGCCTCCACCGCCCTCGGCATCGACCACCACGCCGAAGTGCCGTCCATCTACGACGTGCTGGTCGAGAGCAAGCCGCTCTCCGATGTCGTCCAGCCGGTGCCGGACGTCGAAGGTCTCTTCTGTGCCCCGGCCACCATCGATCTCGCCGGTGCGGAGATCGAGCTGGTCTCGCTGGTGGCGCGGGAGAGCCGGCTGCAGCGGGCCATCCAGGCGTACGAGCAGCCGCTGGACTACATCCTCATCGACTGCCCGCCGTCGCTCGGCCTACTGACGGTCAACGCCATGGTGGCCGGCGCGGAAGTGCTGATCCCCATCCAGTGCGAGTACTACGCGCTGGAAGGACTCGGCCAACTCCTGCGCAACGTGGACCTCGTGCGGGGCCACCTCAACCCGAACCTGCACGTCTCGACGATCCTGCTCACCATGTACGACGGCAGGACCCGGCTCGCCTCCCAGGTGGCCGACGAGGTGCGCAGCCACTTCGGCAACGAGGTCCTACGGACGAGCATCCCGCGGTCGGTCCGCATCTCGGAGGCGCCGAGCTACGGCCAGACGGTGTTGACCTACGATCCGGGATCGAGTGGCGCACTCTCCTACTTCGAAGCGGCACGCGAGATCGCGCTGCGTGGAGTCGGAGTGCGGTACGACGTCCAACATGCCCACACGGGCGCTCAGAACAACCAGCACAGCATGACGGAGGGGACGCAGTGAGCGAGCGACGGAGAGGACTGGGTCGAGGCCTCGGCGCCTTGATCCCCGCGGCCCCCACAGAGAAGCAGGTGCCACAGAGCGCGGGTGCCTCGGCCTCCGCGGCCGGGCAGGTGCTCACCGCCGAGCGAGGAGTGGCTGCCGCGAAGGTCACCGCGCTTCCGCAGAGCCCTGTTTCACATGAAACGGTGGAGCCGCCCCAGCAGGCCACGGCGACGCCGGAGAACGCCCCCGTGGCCGGTGCGTACTTCGCCGAGCTGCCGCTGGACTTCATCTCGCCCAACCCACGGCAGCCGCGCGAGGTCTTCGACGAGGACGCCCTCGCGGAGCTGGTGACCTCCATCAAGGAGGTCGGGCTTCTCCAGCCGGTCGTCGTACGTCAGTTGGGCGCCGCGCGCTACGAGCTGATCATGGGCGAGCGGCGCTGGCGGGCCTGCCGTGAGGCCGGCCTGGAGCGCATCCCGGCGATCGTGCGTGCCACGGAGGACGAGAAGCTCCTCCTGGACGCGCTGCTGGAGAACCTGCACCGTGCGCAGCTGAACCCGCTGGAAGAGGCCGCCGCCTACGACCAGCTGCTCAAGGACTTCAACTGCACGCACGACCAGCTGGCGGACCGCATCGGCCGGTCCCGTCCGCAGGTCTCCAACACGCTGCGCCTGCTGAAGCTCTCGCCGGCCGTGCAGCGGCGGGTGGCCGCAGGAGTGCTCTCCGCGGGGCACGCCCGGGCGCTGCTCTCCGTGGACGACTCGGAGGAGCAGGACCGGCTCGCGCACCGGATCGTGGCCGAGGGCCTCTCGGTGCGGGCCGTCGAGGAGATCGTGACCCTCATGGGGTCCCGGCCCCAGAGCACTCCCAAGCCCAAGGGACCGCGTGCCGGTGCCCGGCTCTCGCCGGCTCTGACCAGCCTCGCCACTCGGCTCTCCGACCGGTTCGAAACCCGGGTGCGTGTGGATCTGGGCCAGAAGAAGGGCAAGATCGTCGTCGACTTCGCCTCCCTGGAGGACCTGGAGCGCATCCTCAGCACGCTGGCTCCGGGCGAGGGCCCTGTCCTCCAGAACGGCCAGACCACGGACGCTGACGAAGACGCCTCCGAGGACGAGAAGGGCTGAGCCATAACGGCTGACCCGCCAGAGCGGGCCGTGTTCGGTCTATGCCGGATACGGCCCGCTTTTTGCTTTCTTGCGCTATCGAGGGAATCACTTCGTGGATACGATGCGATCAGGTAGGCGCATCCACCTGACGGCACCTCATTGGGGAGGCGAGGGCCATGCGGACGATGAGCCGCACCGGACTGATGACCGCGGGTCTGGGGCTGGGAGCGGTCGGCGGCTTCGTCGGCAGCCTGCTCCGGGAACGCAGCGCTCTGACAGCCGCCCGCAGCGCGGCGGGCGAGGAAAGGGAGGGATCGCCTTCATGGGGCGTCGGCTCGTACCGCTCACGCTGGACAACCTCCCGGACCTTCCCAAGCGCTGCCGGTCCTGCGTCTTCTGGGAGCTGGACCCGGTCAGCGGCCAGGCCGCGGTAAAGGCCGGGACGCCGGAGCTGGAGAAGGAGGCGTGGATCTCCGCGGTCCTGCTGGAATGGGGATCCTGCGGCCGGGTCGTGTACGTCGACGACGTACCGGTCGGCTTCGTGCTCTACGCACCCCCCGCCTACGTTCCGCGCTCCACCGCGTTCCCCACGAGCCCCGTGTCCCCCGACGCCGTCCAGCTGATGACGGCGTGGATCATGCCCGGCTATCAGGGGCAGGGGCTCGGCAGAGTGATCGTCCAGACGGTCGCCAAGGACCTGCTGCGCCGAGGCTTCAAGGCGATCGAGGCCTTCGGGGACGCGCGCTGGGAGAAGCCGGCGTGTCTGCTGCCCGCGGATCACCTTCTGGCGGTGGGCTTCAAGACCGTCCGCCCGCACCCCGCTTACCCGCGGCTGAGGCTGGAGCTGCGGACGACGCTCTCCTGGAAGGAAGACGTGGAGATGGCGCTCGACCGGCTGCTGGGAGCGGTGCAGAAGGAACCGGCGCTTCGACCGCTCTGACGGACAGCACAATGGCCCGGTCCCTCGCGGGACCGGGCCATTGGTGTTTCACGTGAAACAACGTCGCTGACTACTCGGCGATGAAGTCCGCGAGGTCCCGCTCGATCGCGGCCTTCGGCTTGGCGCCGACGATGGTCTTGGCCACCTCACCGCCCCGGTACACGTTCAGGGTCGGGATGGACATGACGCCGTACTTGGCGGCCGTGCCGGGGTTCTCGTCGATGTTCAGCTTGACGACCTCGATCTTGTCGCCGTGCTCGGCCGCGATCGCCTCGAGGGACGGGGCGATCTGGCGGCACGGGCCGCACCAGGCGGCCCAGAAGTCCACCAGCACGGGCTTGTCGCTCTTGAGGACGTCCTCTTCGAAGGAGGCGTCGGTCACGTTCTTGAGGGTGCCGGCCACGGCAGTCTCCTTAGCTTGGTGCGGTGAGGGAAGTCGGGGGGTCAGACGGTGGCAGTCGCAGCGTTCTCGCTGTCGGCGAGGGCGGCGAGGAAACGCTCGGCGTCGAGGGCGGCGGAGCAGCCGGTGCCGGCCGCTGTGATCGCCTGGCGGTACGTGTGGTCGACGACGTCGCCGGCGCCGAAGACACCGGTCAGGTTCGTCCGGGTCGAGGGCGCCTCAACCTTCAGGTAGCCCTCGTCGTCCAGCTCCAGCTGCCCCTTGAAGAGCTCCGTGCGGGGGTCGTGGCCGATCGCGATGAACAGGCCGGTGACCGGCAGCTCGGACGTCTCGCCCGTCTTGAGGTTGCGCAGCGTCAGACCGGAGAGCTTCTGGTCGCCGTTGATCTCGGCGACCTCGCTGTCCCAGACGAACTTGATCTTCGGGTCGGCGAAGGCGCGCTCCTGCATCGCCTTGGAGGCGCGCAGGCTGTCGCGGCGGTGCACGATCGTCACGGACTTGGCGAAGCGCGAGAGGAAGGTGGCCTCCTCCATCGCGGTGTCGCCGCCGCCGATCACGGCGATGTCCTGGTCCTTGAAGAAGAAGCCGTCGCAGGTGGCGCACCAGGAGACACCGCGTCCGGAGAGCGCGTCCTCGTTCGGCAGGCCGAGCTTGCGGTGCTGCGAGCCGGTCGTGACGATGACGGCCTTCGCGCGGTGCACGGTGCCCGCCGTGTCCGTAACGGTCTTGATCTCACCGCTGAGGTCGACGGCGACAACATCGTCGGGCACGAGCTCGGCGCCGAAGCGCTCGGCCTGGGCGCGCATGTTGTCCATGAGCTCGGGGCCCATGACGCCGTCCTGGAAGCCGGGGAAGTTCTCCACCTCGGTGGTGTTCATCAGCGCACCGCCGGCGGTGACGGCGCCCTCGAACACCAGCGGCTTCAGCGACGCGCGCGCGGTGTAGAGCGCCGCCGTGTAGCCGGCGGGCCCGGAGCCGATGATGATCACGTTACGGACGTCGGTCACGGCTTGATTCCTCGTCTCTGGGGACTGCTGCGTACTGCTGGTGGGGTGCCCTGTCTCAGGTACTCATCCCACCCAACGGATCCTACGGGGCATGCATTCCCCGCCGTGCCCGCGTGTACGGAAGCGTGTCAGCCCTGAGGGTAGGAATGCGTCAGCAGCACCTTGCCCGAGCGCGGTGAGGACTTGCCCACACAGGCGGCGTCGACGATGTAGGCGGACACCTGGCCAGCGTCGGAGTCATGGGGCACCACGACGAGGTACGCGCGCTTTCCCTCGTACGACCCCTCCTCGGCCGCGAGGGGCACCCGAGGACCGATGCCGCGCTGGATGCACTCCGGTATCTGGACCGATGCCTCGCGTAGCGGGGCTTCCGCCGTCGGGGACTCGGGGGTGGAGCGTGTGTCGAAGGTCGGCTTGGCCCCTTCCTGCTTACCGCCGCGCGACTCCTTGACGGGATTCTTGGCAAGGAGGTCGGCCACCTGTCCCTTGAGCTTCTCCTCGGAGAAGGAGTCCGCGCTATCCCGGTGACCCGCGGGAGGGTTCTCCGGGTCCCCGCCCAGGGTCTGCATCAGCAGAGTGCCGAGGCCAATGGCGGCAGCGGTGAAGACGGCGCCGAGCACGGCGGCACGGCGCCGTGTGCGCCGCGCGCGGCCACCGCGCCCCGGCCCGGTGGCCGCGCGCGGTCGCCCGGCGGGACGATCACCGGCCGCGCCCGAGACGGCGGCAGGGGCGGAAGGAGGCGATGTTTCACGTGAAACATGCGGCGCCGGGGTGCGTGCTGGCGCCGCGGAGGCGGGCTCGGGCACCGCGTCCGTCGAGGGGCCGTCGGGGGCGGTGGCGTCCAGCAGCGCTTCGGCGGCCAGCGCCGCGTCGATGCGTCCAGCGACGTCGACGGGCATCCTCGGCGGGCCGGGCAGCGTGCCGAGCATGCCGCGGATCTCCTCCAGCGAGGCATAGACGTCGGCGCAGAGCGCACAGCCGTCCAGATGCCGTCGCACGTCGCTCGTGCGCGACGGGGAGAGCAGACCCTCGGTCAGGTCGGAGATCTCGGCGACCTCCGGATGCCCGGCCGAGTCGGTCGTGGCGCTCACGCTCGCCCACCTCCGCCCTTCACAGCAGCTGAATCGCTTGGTCCTGCATCCCGTGGTTCTGCATCCCGTGGTCCTGCTGCCGGTGGGACGGATGTCCCCTGCGTCCGGTTCCTTCCCGGGCCGGGGCTCTTGCCTCCGCCGTCCTCGCCGCCGTCCCCGTCCCGCGCGGGTGACTCCGTACGGAGATGAGTGAGCAGCGGCAGCAGTCTGGCTCTCCCTCGGGAGCAGCGGCTCTTGACCGTGCCGGCGGGGACGTCGAGGACGCGGGCGGCCTCAGCGACGGGATAGCCCTGCATGTCGACGAGGACGAGGGCGGCCCGCTGGTCCTGCGGGAGCGTGCCCAGCGCCTCCAGGAGCTCACGGTGCAGATCGTTCCGCTCGACGGGGGCGGCAGCCGACTCCTCAGGCTCCAGGAGCTGCTCGAGGCGCTCGGTGTCGTCGATGGGGGAGGTCTTGCGGGAAGCCGCCTTGCGGGCCCGGTCGAGGCAGGCGTTCACGGTGATCCGGTGCAGCCAGGTCGTCACGGCGGACTGCCCGCGGAAGGTGTGCGCCGCGCGGTAGGCGGAGACGAGGGCGTCCTGCACCGCGTCGGCCGCTTCCTCGCGGTCCCCGAGGGTGCGCAGCGCCACGGCCCACAGCCGGTCCCGGTGGCGGCAGACGAGTTCACCGAAGGCGTCCTTGTCCCCCGCGACATGGCTGGCGAGGAGGTCCTGGTCGCTCATGTCAGCAAGTGCGGTGCCGTCCACCGTCGGCCCCCTCCCCCCAGTGCGCTGCGCCGAGCCGGTCCTCAGCCCTTGAACTTCACGTCCGTGATGGCTTGCTTGAACCCTGCCCTGTAGTACCCGTCGGGGCCGGACTTCGGCACCGCGGTCACCCACAGGAGCACGTACTGCGACTTCACGGGCTTCTTGGCCTCGATCTTCGCGGTGTTGCCCGAAGTGGTGGTGCCACCGATCTTCTTCATGGAGCTGATCGGTGTCGACGGCGAGAGCGAATCCACGGCGTACAGCGTGACCGTGGTGTGGGGTCCGCCGTACTGAAGGGCTATCGACGCCGCCGAGACGTCCTGCTCCGAGCCGAGGTCATAGACGATACCGACACCGGGCTTGTACGGGGCCAGCGCGGGACCGTCATTGAACGTCTTGGTGCGCCAGAGCGAGGCCCGGTCCTTGTCGTAGGTGTTGCCGACGCTCTCCGGGTCCTGGGGGGATCCCTTCAGGACGTACTCCTGCGCGCCCTCGATGCTGATCGGCTTCTTGGGCTTCGGCTGGTCCTTGTCGTCGCCCTGGGTCGTCTGCGTGTCGTTGGCGTCCCCGGAGTTCTCGCGGTCCATGAGCGCGTCCGCGAGCTGCCAGCTGCCCAGGCCGAGCGCGGCGATGAGCAGCGCGGACACGGCCCACTTGAGGGCCCTTCCGGTGCGGCTCTGCAACGGGGGCGGCGGGGTGAGCACGGGCTGGGTGGCGCCGAGGTGGGGCACGGGGCGGCCGTAGCTGCCCTGCTGGTACGTGGTGCGCTGGTACTCGGGGGGCGCGGTGAAGGCCGGCTCCGGCGGGCGGATGCGGGGCATCTCACCGATGGCCTTGACCAGCTCCTCCGGCGTCGTGCACGGCGGGTCCTGGCGGGAGGCGGTCGCGCCGTCATTGACGAGCGCCCGCATGGCCAGCTCGGAGAGGCCGCGGTGGACGCCCGCGCGCACCTGGTCGGGGGCGATGAGGCCGATGTCCTTGGGCAGCCCGGAGAGGCCGTAGGCGTCGTCTTCGTAGGGCCAGCGCTGGGTCAGCGAGGCGTACAGGAGAGCGCCGATCGCCTCCGTGTCCGTGCGCTGCGGGGTGTCGGAGCTGATGCCGCGCAGGGCCGCGTTCACGGCGAGGCCGCGGATGCGGTACTGGCCGGAGGAGGTGCGCAGCACGGCGCTCGGGGTCAGGCGCAGATGGGCCAGCCCCTCGCGGTGGGCGGCCGCCATGGCCTGGGAGATCTGGCTGACGAGCTGGTACGCGTCGTGTGCCTCCAGCGGGCCCGCCGCGAGGACCGCGGTGAGCTCCGTGGCGTCAGGGAGCCACTCGTGGACGACGTAGACGAGGTCGTTCTCCTCGACAGCGTCCAGGACCTGTACGAACCGCGGGTCGCCGAGGAGGGCCGAGGAACGGGCCGCCGCGAGGACCGAGCGTGCCCGCGGGTGGTCCGCGGGCAGCAGGTGGACGCCGACGGCACGGCGGAGCTTCTCGTCCACCGCGCGCCAGCTGCTGAATCCGTCCAGACGGGTGACGCACTCTTCGAGCCGATAGCGCCTGGCGAGCTTGTGGCCACTGTGCAGTTCGGGAGGTGAGGAGGCCCCACGGCTCATGGGCTTCTCTGTATCCGCCGCGTCATCGTCTGCTGCCGTGTCCCGCTCCCGGGTCCGGGCCACCCCGTCGGCCGTGGGCTGCTCCGCCTTGGCGGTCAGCGGCTCGTCACCGCTGTTGTCTGCCACGTCGACGGCAGCCGTGCTCCGTTCCGCCACCGTCGCTCCTGCCTCCCCATCCGTTGCGCTACGTCAGACGCCAAAGCCAATTGTGCCCACAGTCCGGTGCTATGCACGACACGCGGTGGCCGGCGATGGTTGTGCGGTACTCCTCGTCTCAGCGTCCGAGACGGCCTCGGACCATGCCGACCATGGAGTTGAGCTCCTCGATGCGCATGCGTTTCGCGGCGACGAAGAAGACTCCCAGTAGTACGGCACCGCCCGCGACCAGGGCCGCCAGCGATCCGAGGACACCCTGTCCAAGGCTCTTGGTGATCGCGTACGCGGCGCCGCCCGCGAGGATCGCCGCGGGTAGCGCGGCGATACCGAGCCTGGCATACGTACGCAGTACGCGGGAACCGTCCAGGTCGCCGCCGAGCCGCTTGCGCAGCCGCTGCCACGCGACGCCCACGCCGATGGCGTACGAGAGACCGTACGCGGCGGCCATGCCGGTGACCGCCCAGCGGGTGGGCAGCGCGAAGTAGCAGGCCGCCGAGGCGGCGGCATTCATCGCGGCCACGATGACCGTGTTGTAGAAGGGGGTGCGCGTGTCCTCGTAGGCGTAGAAGGCCCGCAGCACGACGTACTGCACGGAGTAGGGGATCAGGCCGAGGCCGAAGGCCATCAGCATGTAGCCCATGTTCGTGGCTTGGGCGCTGCCCGAGGAACCGAAGATCAGCGTGCACATCGGGATGCCGAGCGCGACGAACCCGAAGGCGATGGGCACGATCGCGACCGCTGTCGTGCGCAGGCCCTGGGAGATGTCGTCACGGACGGATCCGGAGTCGCCGTCCTGGGCCGAGCGGGAGAGCCGGGGCAGCAGGGCCGCCATCAGGGACACCGTGATGATCGCCTGCGGGAGGCCCCAGATGAGCTGGGCGTTGGCGTAGGCGGAGAAGCCGATGCCGCTCGTGGAGGGCAGGTCGGTGGTGGCTGCGGTGGCCAGCTGGGTGACGACGAGGGCGCCCGCGTGGTTGGCCAGCACGAACAGGATCGTCCACTTGGCGAGCTTGGCGGCCTTGCCCAGGCCGTGGCCCTTCCAGTCGAAGCGCGGACGCAGCTTGAACCCGGTCTCGCGCAGGTACGGGATCATCGCCAGGGCCTGCACGACGAGACCGAGCAGGACACCGAAACCGAGGAGGCGCTCGGCCTCCGGCGGGATGCTTTGGACGTTCATGCCGGACGACGCCGAGGTCCCGTACACCCCGATGAACATGCCGAGCGTGGCGATGATGACGATGTTGTTGAGGACCGGGGTCCACATCATCGCGCCGAACTTTCCGCGCGCGTTGAGGATCTGGCCCATCACCACGTGGACGCCCATGAAGAAGATCGAGGGCAGGAAGTAGCGCAGCAGCGTGGTCCCGACATCGGTCGCCGCCGGGTCGTTGGCGACCGGGACGGACATCACGCGCACCAGCTGGGGGGCGAGGACGATGCCCAGGGCGGTGAACAGACCGAGCGCCACCATGACGAGGGTCAGCAGGCGGTTGGCGTACGCTTCGCCGCCGTCCTCGTCCTCCTTCATGGAGCGCACCAGCTGGGGCACGAAGACGGAGTTGAGCCCGCCGCCGACGGTGAGGATGTAGATCATCGTCGGGATCTGGTAGACGACCTGGAAGGTGTCGCCGAGCAGACCGACGCCGAGCGCGGAGACGATCAGTGCGGAGCGGATGAAGCCGGTGAGGCGCGAGACGAGCGTGCCTGCCGCCATGACGGCGCTGGACTTCAGCAGGCTCGCCGCGCGGCCCCCCGACTTGGGGGCCGGGGCCGGGGCCGGTGCTGGTGCCTGTGCGGGCGTGGGTGCCGGGGCCGGCGCGGGGGCGGGGACGATCGGCTGGTCGACGGGCGTGTAGCCGCCGTTGACCGGCTGCTGGTAGCCGCCGCTCTGGGGGTATCCGGAGCTCTGGGGATAGCCACCGTTTTGGGGATGGCCACCGGTCTGGGGGTAGCCGTTCTCCTGGAGGTAGCCGCCGTTGCCCTGGGGATAGCCGTTGTCCTGGGGATAGCCGTTGTCCTGGGGATAGCCGTTGTCCTGCGGATAACCGCCCTGCTGGTAGCCGACCTGCTGGTCGCGGTAGCCGCCGGGCTGCTGGTCGCGGTAGAGGTGGGCGAAGGCGTCCGGCTCGTGGCGCTCCTCGCCCGCCTGGGTGACCAGGTCGTCGACGCCCACGAACTGCGTCGTACGGGCGTCGTCGCCGTAGGGGAGGTGCCGGGTCGGGCCCTCCGGCTCGGGGGCCGGCGTCTGGGCCCACACGCGGGGGTCAGGGGCGTGCTCGGGGGCGGCAGGCCGGCCGTAGAGCGGCTGCTGCGGGTAGGTGCCGGGCGGCGGCGGGGGGTGCGCCGCGCGGTCGTAGAGCGCCTCGGCCACCGGATCCTGGGCGGAGAGGTCCTGCGCCCGGTAGGGATCCTCCTCGTAGGCGTCCTGGAGGTACGCGTCGGGCGCAGGCTGCGGTGGAACCTGCTGCCCGTAGTCGGCTGAGTCCTGCGGCGGGCCCCCGGGCGAGGCAGGGCCGCCCGAGCCCTGGCCACGGTCACCGTCGTACGGCGCGTTCATGGTTTACCCCACCTCATCGTCCCCGGGCCCACCGGCCACGACATCGCTCAACGGTCCACTCTCTCACCCGTGTCCGACGGGTCGGTGCTTTCCGGGGCGGTGTCCGGTGTCGGGTCACTCGGCTGCTCGGGGTCGCCTTCCCCGGACGTGGGGCCGGATTCCCCGCCGGGACCCTCGTCGGGGCCTTCCTGCACGGCAGGCTTCCGCGCCGCGCGCTTGCGCTGCGTGTACATCCGGAAACCGGCGAGTACGAGCAGGAGGAGGCCGCCGGCGATGACGAGCATCACCGCGGGAGTGACCTCGGTGACATTGACCTCGAAGGCCACTGCCTCCCCGTAGGGCTCGCCGTCCTCCGTGTAGAGCTGGGCGTAGACCGGGACCGGGCCGTTGGCGTTGGCCGTGGTGGTGAACTTCACCGACTGGGAGTGACCGCCCGCGACCTCGATGGGGATCTCTTCGTACTGACCGTCGCCGATCTTCAGGCGGGTGGGGTTCTCCGAGAACAGCCGCAGGTTCAGGTGGCCGACGCCCTGCACCAGGTTGTTCTGCACCGACACCGGGATGGTCGCGCTGCGCCCGGAGAGCTTCGCGTCGGACCTCTCGATCAGAGCCACCTGCTCGGTGAGCTCCCGCAGGTAGTTCTTGACGCCGGCCTGGTAGGTGGTCGCCTCCGACGGGCGGCCGCGCCAGGACGTCGACATCTCGCGGTCTATGGCCCTTCCGAAGGGCGTGACCACGCGGTCCTTCTCGGTGAGGATCACCTGGAAGCGCTCGAGCATGCCCTGGGTCTCGTGGATCGACTCGAACGCCGACCGGGGCAGCTCCTGCTTGCGCAGCGCGGCCGGGTAGGACCCGGTCGACGGAACCCGCGTCGTGGCCCTCGGGTCCGGCTTCGCCTTCGCCGCCGTGGTCAGGTCGTCGAACTCCGACCACTGCCCGTCCTGGAGCGTGGTCAGCGCCTTCGCCATCGTCTGGGCCTGGCTGGCCGTGGGCATGCGCTGCGGCGCGACGACGATGCTGCGCTGCCTGCCGGGGTCCTGGAGGTTGATCATCAGGCTCTGGGCGACGAACTCCTGGACGGCCAGCGTGGAGTTCTCGGCTTCCGTCATGTCGCCCTGGAAGGCCGTGGAGAGGCGTGCGTCGGCCACCACCGCGGTCGTACCGCCGCCGATGGGCCGGGCCGCGGTCGGCGAGTACGTCAGGCCGTCGGTCTCGCGGAGGCTGTCGCTGCGAGCGATCACCGTATGGGCGCCCGCGGAGGTCGAGACGTCGACGATGGACGGGTCGATCGCCCCGTCGGCGGGCCACGCGAAGTCCGTGCTCGGCTTCACGTGGAGGATCGTGTCCACCGCGCTGGCCCCCGCGTCGGTGGCCTCCTTGAGGTGGCTGAGAGACCCGGTCACGGCCCTGCCGTTGTGCGCGAGGGATGCGAGGTCGGGGTCGGCGAACGGCAGCGCGACGACCTTCTTGCCCTTGACCGCGGCTTCCAGGTCATTGAGCCAGGCGGTGGCCACCGCCTGGTGCTTGCCCGCCCTGGTCGTCCGTCCGTCAGGGTTCTGGATCCGGTAGCCCTTCGTCATCGCCTCGACGGAGGCGAGCAGGTCCGGATCGATGACCCAGGTGACGTCGAGGTCGCTGCCGAGGGCCAGGAGCTGCTGGAGACGGCCGCCCGGCGCGAGGTCGTCGGCCAGTTCGTCGTTCCTGAAAACAGGCGTCTGCTGCTCGTCGGACTCGGTCTTCGCCGTGAGGTGCGTGTCGGCGATGAGCGGCCACAGGTAGGTCGTCTTCGTCTTCGTGTCGACGGCCTCGGTCTGCCACGGCAGGAAGGTGCGCTCGATGCCGAGCACCTGCGGGTAAGGCTGTGCGGCGCTCTGGCCGGTGAGGGCGACGCTCAGCTGGTAGACGCCGTCGGCGCCGAGGTGCAGGGCCTTGACGGGTACGGAGACGCTGAAGTCCTGCCGGACGCCGGGCACGAGCTTGGCGAACTTGTCGACGTACTTGCCGCCGACCTCCGTGCCGTCGAGCCCCGGCTGGAAGCCGGTGCGCTTCGCGGCGCCGTCGATCTCACTCCGGCCGCCGAGGGGCGCCGATCCCACCCGCAGCCCGACCTGGGCCCCGGTCACCGTCTGCTTGCCCTGGTTGGTGACCGTGCCGGAGACGGTGATCTTGTCGTCTTCGTCGGGAGCGGTCGGGGTCAGGGCGTCCAGCGATACGTCGACGGTGCCGGAACCGGTGGCGTCGGCCGGCGCGCTCGGCACGGCGGCGTGCGCCACGGGGCCGACCGGGGCCTGTAGGAGGCCGGCCAGCAAAGGGGTACCCACCAGCAGTGCTGCGGTGCGCCGCAGCCACCGGCGGGCAGGTGAGGGGCTCGTCCCCGGGAAGTCTGCCGCCTCGGCCACGCGTTCGCCCGTCCCTCGTCGTCAGTGGTCGTCGGTTGTGCGTCCACGCATGGTAACGATGCGCGCTGTGACGAAGTGCCGCGGTCTGCTCCACATGATCGCAAGACCTGGCCGGGACGCGGCGCGAGCCCTGGACGGCGCGGACGGCCCGGCGGTAATCGGGTCGGCCCCGGGCGCCCGGGGCACGTACCCTTTTCTGTTGTGCCGAACGCCAACGAAGACAATCCCAGCGCACTGAGCCAGGTGCAGCGCCGCGCGGTCAGCGAATTGCTGCGTGTATCCCCTGTCGCGGACGATCTCGCCCGCCGTTTCCAGGAGGCCGGGTTCTCTCTCGCCCTGGTCGGTGGCTCGGTCAGGGACGCGCTCCTGGGCCGGCTCGGCAACGACCTGGACTTCACGACCGACGCCCGCCCCGAGGACGTACTGAAGATCGTCCGACCGTGGGCGGACGCGGTGTGGGAGGTCGGAATCGCCTTCGGCACGGTCGGCTGCCAGAAAGAGGGCTACCAGATCGAGGTCACGACGTACCGGTCCGAGGCGTACGACAGGACGTCGCGCAAGCCCGAGGTGTCCTACGGCGACTCCATCGAGGAAGATCTCGTCCGCCGTGACTTCACCGTGAACGCGATGGCCGTGGCGCTCCCCGAGAAGGAGTTCGTCGACCCGCACGGAGGCCTTGAGGACCTGTCCGAGCGTGTCCTGCGCACGCCGGGGACCCCCGAGGAGTCCTTCTCGGACGATCCACTGCGGATGATGCGGGCCGCGCGGTTCGCCGCGCAGCTGGACTTCGAGGTGGCGCCCGAGGTCATCGCCGCGATGAAGGCCATGGCCGAGCGCATCGACATCGTGTCCGCGGAGCGGGTACGGGACGAGCTGAACAAGCTGCTCCTCTCCGCGTACCCGCGCAAGGGCCTCGCCCTCCTCGTCGACACGGGGCTCGCCGCGCGGGTCCTGCCGGAGCTGCCCGCGCTGCGCCTGGAGCGGGACGAGCACCACCGTCACAAGGACGTCTACGACCACTCGCTGATCGTCCTGGAGCAGGCGATGGCGCTGGAGACGGACGGACCGGACCTCACGCTGCGGCTGGCCGCGCTGCTGCACGACATCGGCAAGCCGAAGACCCGTCGCTTCGAGAGCGACGGGCGGGTCTCCTTCCACCACCACGAGGTGGTCGGGGCCAAGATGGTCAAGAAGCGCATGACGGCGCTCAAGTACTCCAACGAGCTGGTGAAGGACGTCTCGCGCCTCGTCGAGCTCCACCTGCGCTTCCACGGCTACGGCACGGGTGAGTGGACGGACTCGGCCGTACGCCGCTATGTACGCGACGCCGGGCCGCTCCTGGAGCGCCTGCACAAGCTGACCCGCTCCGACTGCACGACGCGCAACAAGCGCAAGGCGAACGCGCTGTCGCGTGCGTACGACGGCCTGGAGGAACGCATCGCCCGCCTCCAGGAACAGGAGGAGCTGGACTCGATCCGCCCCGACCTGGACGGCAACGACATCATGCAGGTCCTGGACGTGGGCCCTGGACCGGTGATCGGCAAGGCCTACAAGTTCCTGCTGGAGCTGCGGCTGGAGAACGGGCCGATGGAGCGGGACGCGGCGGTGGCGGTGCTCAAGGAGTGGTGGGCGGCGCAGGACTGAGGCTGAAGGTGGGTGGATGTTTCACGTGAAACACTCACCCGCCCCAAACGTGCCGAGGGGCGCTGTTTCACGTGAAACCGTGAAACAGCGCCCCTCTTCGTCGCCTACTTAACCTTCTTGAGGCAGAGCACCACGTTGTGGCCCTCGCCCTCCTGGTAGTAGGCGATTTCCGACGTCTTGACGGCCTCGCACTTGTCGCCGTCGCTGGTGTTGTCGAACTTCTCGACGACCTTGAACTCGGCGTCGCTCGACGAGCAGTCGACGTCACGCAGGTCAGGCGTGCTCAATGTGCCCTTGTTCTGCATGCAGCTGCCCACGGAGGTGGTCTCGGCGTCACTGGAGCCGAAGTACCACTTGCCGATGGCTATGAGGATGGCGACGAGGGCGAACCCGCCGATGCGCAGAAGGAGCTTCTTGCCGCCCCGGCGAGGAGCAGCCGGCGGGGGCACGGGCCCACCCTGGTGGGGCGGGTACGGCGCGCCCTGCTGCGGAGGGTAGGGAGCCCCCTGCTGCTGATACGGCGCGCCCGGGGCCTGCTGTCCGTACGGGTTCTGGCCCTGAGGCGGGTACGGAGCTTGGCCCTGGGGCGGCGGAGTGGTCACTTTTGGGGGTCCCCTCGAACGAGAGCGCGATGGCGCGAATAAGACGCCCGTAAGTTATCGGGGCGCAGCCGTATCTCTGAAGCCCAGAGAGGCTCTGTGGCACTGATGTGACACTTACTGCACGTCAAAGCGGGTCATAGTCGCCGCAATCGCTGCGTACAACAGAGCCACCATGACGACAAGCGGAACCGACCGGCCGTCAGCCGGCAGGAGCAGCGCCGCCACTGCCGCCGCGCCCACGAACGCGACGTTGAAGAGGACGTCGTAGAGGGAGAAGATCCGGCCGCGGAAACCGTCGTCCACCGAGGACTGCACCACCGTGTCCGTGGCGATCTTCGCGCCCTGCGTCGTCAGGCCGAGGACGAAGGCGGCGATGAGCAGAGGCACGGGGGCGAAGGTGAGGCCGAGGGCCGGTTCCAGGACCGTCGCCGTGGCCGCGCACGCGGCGATCCAGCCGCCCGGTCCCAGTCGGCCCGCCGCGGAGGGGGTCACCAGCGCCGCCACGAAGAAGCCCGCCCCGGAGACGCCGACCGCGAGGCCGAGCAGCGCCAGCCCCTCGGACTCCGTGGATGTCCACGCGTACCGGCACAGCATCAGGACCATGACCGTGAGCGCGCCGTAGCAGAACCGCAGCACCGTCATCGCGCCCAGCGCGCGGGCGGCCGCCGGGCGCTGGGCCAGGTGTCGTAGCCCCGCCGCCAGGCCGCGGGCCGTGCCGACCAGCGCCTCCCCGAGGCGGGGCCGCACCAGGTCGGGGTCGGGGCCGAGCAGGTCACGCGCCATGCGGAGCGAGGCGAGCGCCGCGCAGAGGTACAGGGCCGCCCCGAGCAGGACCACCACCGCGTCCGAATCCGAGCCCGACAGCCGGACGGCGAAGGCGAGGCCGCCGCCCACGGTCGCGGCGAGTGTGCCCGCGGTCGGCGAGAGCGAGTTGGCGATGACCAGGCGATCGGCGTCGACCACCCGCGGCAGCGCGGCGGAGAGCCCCGCGAGCACGAAGCGGTTGACGGCGGTGACACACAGCGCGGAGGCGTAGAAGAGCCAGTCGGGGACGCCGCTGAGCATCAGCAGAGCGGTAAGGGCCGCCAGTGCCGCCCGCAGGAGGTTGCCGTGGAGGAAGACCTGCCGACGCTGCCAGCGGTCCAGGAGGACGCCCGCGAAGGGGCCGACCAGCGAATACGGGAGGAGCAGCACGGCCATCGCGGAGGCGATCGCTCCGGCCGAGGCCTGCTTCTCCGGTGAGAAGACCACGTAGGTCGCGAGGGCGACCTGGTAGACGCCGTCCGCGCTCTGCGAGATCAGCCGTACGGCGAGCAGGCGCCGGAAGTCCCGCAGACGCAGCAGGACACGCAGGTCACCGACGACAGCCATGGGGCACACCCTCACATACGAGGAGGGTCCCCGGGTGGAATGCCCGGGGACCCTCGACGAGTGACAAGGAGCGAGCTGTTTAGCGCTCGACCTCGCCCTTGATGAACTTCTCGACGTTCTCGTAGGCCTCGTCGTCGAAGTACTGGACCGGCGGGGACTTCATGAAGTACGAGGACGCGGAGAGGATCGGGCCGCCGATGCCGCGGTCCTTGGCGATCTTCGCCGCGCGCAGGGCGTCGATGATGACACCCGCGGAGTTCGGGGAGTCCCAGACCTCGAGCTTGTACTCCAGGTTCAGCGGGACGTCACCGAAGGCACGGCCCTCGAGGCGGACGTACGCCCACTTGCGGTCGTCGAGCCACGCGACGTAGTCCGACGGGCCGATGTGGACGTTCTTCTCGCCCAGCTCGCGGTCGGGGATCTGCGAGGTGACGGCCTGCGTCTTCGAGATCTTCTTCGACTCCAGGCGGTCGCGCTCCAGCATGTTCTTGAAGTCCATGTTGCCGCCGACGTTGAGCTGCATCGTGCGCTCAAGGCGGACACCACGGTCCTCGAACAGCTTCGCCATCACGCGGTGCGTGATGGTGGCGCCGACCTGCGACTTGATGTCGTCACCGACGATCGGCACGCCGGCCTCGGTGAACTTGTCCGCCCACTCCTTGGTACCGGCGATGAAGACCGGCAGCGCGTTGACGAACGCGACCTTGGCGTCGATGGCGCACTGCGCGTAGAACTTCGCGGCGTCCTCGGAACCGACGGGCAGGTAGCAGACGAGGACGTCGACCTCACGGTCCTTGAGGACCTGGACGACGTCGACGGGCGCCTCGGCGGACTCCTCGATGGTCTGCCGGTAGTACAGGCCCAGGCCGTCGAGGGTGTGGCCACGCTGGACCTGCACGCCGGTGTTCGGCACGTCGCAGATCTTGATGGTGTTGTTCTCGCTGGCACCGATGGCGTCCGCGAGGTCGAGGCCGACCTTCTTCGCGTCGACGTCGAAGGCGGCGACGAACTCGACGTCACCGACGTGGTACTCGCCGAACTGGACGTGCATCAGGCCCGGGACCTTGGCGTCCGGGTCGGCGTCCTTGTAATACTCGACGCCCTGGACCAGCGAGGCGGCGCAGTTGCCCACGCCGACGATGGCTACGCGAACCGAACCCATTCCGGTTGCTCCCTGTGTGATCTCGGTATTCCGGATGAGACCCGGCGGAACGCTGGGTCTCACTTGGCGGGGTCATCGGACGGATCCGGCGGCGGGTCGTTCTCCCGCCGCCGGGGCAGGCCCGCCGACTCCCCAGATGTGCTGTCCTGCTGAGCGGAGCTTTCGCGGGAGGGCCGTTGCTGGTTCCGTCCCGCTCGCTCGCTCTCGATGAGCTCGTTCAGCCAGCGCACTTCGCGCTCCACGGACTCCATGCCGTGCCGCTGCAGCTCAAGCGTGTAGTCGTCCAGGCGCTCCCGGGTACGGGCCAGGGAGGCGCGCATCTTCTCCAGGCGCTCTTCGAGTCGGCTGCGGCGGCCCTCGAGCACCCGCATGCGTACGTCCCGCGAGGTCTGCCCGAAGAAGGCGAAGCGGGCGGCGAAGTGCTCGTCCTCGTACGCGTCGGGGCCGGTCTGCGAGAGCAGATCCTCGAAGTGCTCCTTACCTTCCGCCGTCAACCGATAGACGATCTTGGCGCGGCGCCCGGTGAGTGGAGCCGCGAGCGCGTCTTCGGAGGCGCTGCCCGCCTCCTCGATCAGCCAGCCGTTGGCGACCAGCGTCTTGAGGCAGGGGTAGAGGGTCCCGTAGCTGAAGGCGCGGAAGACTCCCAGCGACGTATTGAGACGTTTCCGCAGCTCATAGCCGTGCATCGGGGACTCACGGAGGAGGCCGAGGACGGCGAATTCCAGGATGCCGGAGCGCCTGCTCATCTTCGCCTCCCGTCTGCCGCAGTCCCTCAGTACGGCCTTTATGCCGAGCTGATGTATCGACTCGATACATCGAGACGATAGAACGGTGACCCGCATGAGACAAGAGGGGGCACGGTGAACGGCGTCACATCACCGATTCGTAGGAAGTAACTTGCCTGATTTGGGGTGAACTTCGGCTCTACGAGGGTTTTGACGGTGCGTAGTCTGTGCGCCATGTATGCCGCCGGGAACCAAGTGACGCCAGGGAGCGTCGTCGTCCCCGGTGTGGTGCGGGTGAGCGCCGGAACGGGCGCATCCGTACGTCGGGGGGACCGGAAACCAGCCGCCGTTTCCAGGCGCGGACAGCTGCGCCTGCCCGAGGAGTAATCGTTCGATGAGCGAGCACCGTCGCAAACCGCCGCAGCCGCAGGGCGGCGGACGCGCCGCGGCCAGGCGTGGCGCCCCAGGAGCGCCGTCGGGCCGCCGTGCGGCGCCGAGAGATGCCACTGGACCGTCCTCTTCCTCCTATGGGGCACCTGGAGCCGGGGCCCCGGACGAGGGGGACCAGGCCTACGGAGGCCGGGCCCAGGCCCGGCGAGCCGCGCAACGCAGTGGTTCGGTCGGGGCGGGAGGCGGTCGCCGCAGGGCGGCCGAGGCCTCCGGCGGCGGACGTGCCGGTGGTGGAGGACGCCGTGGCGGGGGTGGACCCGGCGGTTCCGGCGGATCCGGCCCCGGGCGCGGCAGGGGCCGTGGACCCCAGCAGCCCGGCAAGAAGAGGTTCATCGACTACCCGCGCGCGGGCAAGCGGGGCGCGCGACGCTGGGTGCCGTCGTGGCGCCTGGTCACGGGCCTGTTTCTGAGCTTCGTCGGCGGTCTGATGGCCGTCGCGGGCATCTCGTACGCCCTGGTGGAGGTCCCCGAGGTCGACAAGGCGGCCACGGCCCAGAACAACGTCTACTACTGGGCCGACGGCAAGCAGATGGTCGCGACCGGTGGTGAGCGCAACCGCCAGATCATCGACTACGACGACATCCCCAAGGAGATGCGCTTCGCCGTCATGTCGGCGGAGAACAAGACGTTCGAGGACGACAAGGGCGTCGACCCCATGGGCATCGCGCGTGCCGTGGTCAACATGGCCAAGGGCGGGCAGACCCAGGGTGGCTCCACGATCACCCAGCAGTACGTCAAGAACGCACGCCTCGGTGATCAGTCGCAGACGTTCAGCCGCAAGTTCAAAGAGCTCTTCATCTCCATAAAGGTCGGCCGGACCGAATCCAAGGAAGACATCATGGCCGGCTACCTCAACACCGCTTACTACGGTCGTGGGGCCTACGGCATCCAGGCGGCCGCCCGGGCCTACTTCGACAAGGAAGCGACGGACCTGGACCCGAGCCAGTGCGCGCTCCTCGCGACGGTGCTGAAGGGTGCCACGTACTACGACCCGGCCGGCTACCCCGAGATCGACCCCGCGGCCAACCAGAAGGACAACACCGCGCGCGCCAAGAAGCGGTGGAAGTGGATCCTCGACGAGGAGGTCAAGGACGGCCACCTGACCGCCGCGCAGCGGAACAAGTACAAGGTGTTCCCGAAGCTCCAGAACCCGCGGTCGAACACCCAGCTGGGCGGCCAGACCGGTTACCTCGTGGACCTGGCCAAGGCTTATGTCATCCGCAACACGGACATCACCGCCGAGCAGCTCCAGCAGGGCGGCTACGAGATCCACACGACCTTCGAGAGGAAGAAGGTCAAGGAACTCGAGAACGCGGTGAACAAGGTCCGCAAGGAGAAGATCAAGCCGAAGCTGCGTCCCGAGAAGGACACGCACGTCCAGTTCGGCGGTGCCTCCGTGGATCCCAAGAGCGGCGCCATCAAGGCCATCTACGGCGGTGAGGACGCGACGAAGCACTTCACCAACAACGCCGACCAGACCGGCGCCCAGGTGGGTTCGACGTACAAGCCGTTCGTGCTGGCCGCCGCCTTCAAGTACGGCGTACGCAACCCTGATGGCCCGGAGGTGCAGAGCAATGCCGAGCGCACTGTGGTCAACCCCAAGAGCCTGTACAGCGGCAAGAACGAGCTGAAGATCAAGAACTACAACCGCAGTGTCTGGACCGACCGCGAGGGCAAGGAGTGGCTCCAGAAGAACGACGGAGACGCGTCCTACAACCCTCCGAGCTACCAGATCGACCTTCGTGAGGCGATGCGGGAGTCGGTCAACTCGGCCTATGTGCAGCTCGGTATGGATGTCGGTCTGGACAAGGTGAAGGAAGCGGCCATTGACGCCGGCCTCAAGGACGACAGCTCCATGGCCAGCGCCAACTACCCCTCCTTCTCGCTCGGCACCTCGTCGCCGAGTGCGATCCGGATGGCCGGGGCCTACTCCACGTTCGCGGCCAGCGGCAAGCAGAACGAGCCGTACTCGGTCAAGGAGGTCGAGTACAAGGGCGACTCTGTCTACGAGCACGAGATGAAGACCAAGCAGGCCTTCACCTCGCAGGTCGCCGACAACGTCACCGACGTGCTGAGGACCGTCGTGGAGAAGGGCACCGGCACCTCGGCCCAGCTGAGCGGCCGCCCGGTCGCGGGCAAGACCGGTACGACGGACGGCAACAAGTCCGCCTGGTTCGTCGGTTACACCCCGCAGCTCTCGACGGCGATCAGCATGTACCGGCTCGACGACGACGAGACCAACAAGAAGCGCGAGTTCCTGGAGATGTTCGGCACGGGTGGCGAGGAGAAGATCCACGGCGCCTCGTTCCCGGCGAAGATCTGGCAGGACTACATGTCGAAGGCGCTCAAGGGCGAGCCCGTGCGGTCCTTCCCGACGCCGGGGCCGATCGGTCAGCTCGTCGGTGAGACACCGCCTCCGCCGCCGAGCCCCACGGCCACCAAGGAGCCGGAGGACGAGCCCTCGTCCCCGACGCCCACGGAGACGGAGACGACCAAGCCCCCCACGACGCAGTCACCCGACCCCGAGGAGTCCTGCAGCCAGTGGGACTGGGAGTGCAACAACGACGGCGGCGCGGACGGCGGTGCCGAGGACGGTGGCGCCAACGGAGACCCGGGTGGGGAATCACCGCCGCCCACGGACGATCCGCCGGGCGACGACCGGGGGAACCAGAACGGCGGAGGGATCTTCGGCGGCCCGAGAGGCTGAGCCGGGGCCTCCCCCGCGGATGTTTCACGTGAAACGAGGGCCGCCACACCGACCGGTGTGGCGGCCCTCGGCGCGTCCCCAGCCGCGTACGGCAGGATGTCGGGCATGCCCAGTGCAGACCCCAGCGCCGGTCCCGGCGCAGAGACGCCGAGCACGAGCGCGTACGAGCCCGTGAGCCCGCAGGAACCGGAGCCGGTGCGGCCGACGAAGGAGGACGAGGTCGCCCGGGCCGGCAGTGAGCTGCTCGGCGGTCCCCTCGGCCGAAGAGCGCTGTCCGTGGCGCAGTGGTGGTCTCCCGTCCGCGTCATCGCGCTCATCGCGATCGGGATGTTCGCGCTGGGCATGGTCCAGAAGCTGCCGTGCTACAACGGCGCGTGGTTCTCCGGGGCGAGCTCGCAGTACACGCGCGCGTGCTACTCCGACATCCCGCATCTGTACGAAGGGCGAGGCTTCGCCGACGGCCTGGTGCCGTACTTCGACAAGCTGCCCGGCGACATGGAGTACCTCGAGTACCCGGTCCTGACCGGCATCTTCATGGAGATGGCCTCCTGGGTGACGCCTGGCAGCGGATCCATCCAGCACCAGGAGAAGATCTACTGGATGGTCAACGCGGGGATACTGATGGTCTGCACGGCCGTCGTCGCCGTCTGTGTGGCACGAACGCATCGGCGTCGCCCTTGGGACGCCCTGCTCGTCGCCCTCGCACCGGCCTTCGCGCTGACGGCCACCATCAACTGGGATCTGCTCGCCGTCGCCCTCACGGCCGCCGCGATGATGATGTGGGCACGCGCGCGTGCCCTCGCCTTCGGCATCCTCCTGGGGCTCGCCACGGCCGCCAAGCTCTATCCCGTGCTGCTGCTGGGGCCGCTGCTGATCCTGTGCTGGCGCGCGGGCCGCTGGCGGGAGTTCGGGGCCGGCCTGCTCGGCGCCGTGGGCACCTGGCTGGCGGTCAACCTCCCGGTGATACTGCTCGCCGGTGAGGGCTGGTCGAAGTTCTACACCTTCAGCCAGGAGCGGGACGTCGACTTCGGGTCGTTCTGGCTGATCCTCAACCAGCGCATGCAGTCACCGCTGCCCGTCGATACCGTCAACACCTTGGCGGTGGCGCTGATGCTCCTGGCCTGCCTGGCCATAGGAGCGCTCGGGCTGACCGCGCCGCGTCGGCCGCGCTTCGCGCAACTCGCCTTCCTGGTCGTGGCCGCCTTCATCCTCACCAACAAGGTCTACTCACCGCAGTACGTCCTGTGGCTGATCCCGCTCGCCGCGCTCGCGAGGCCCCGCTGGCGCGACTTCTTGATCTGGCAGGCGTGCGAGGTCGCGTACTTCCTCGGGATCTGGATGTACCTGGCGTACACGACCAGCGGAGACGCGCACAAAGGCCTGCCCACCGAGGGCTATCAGGTCGCCATCGCCGTCCACTTGCTGGGGACGCTGTACCTGTGCGCGGTGGTCGTACGCGACATCCTGATGCCGGAGCGGGACGTGGTGCGCCGGGGAGGCGACGACGACCCGTCGGGCGGCGCCCTGGACGGCGCGGAGGACGTCTTCGTGCTCGGGCCCGTGGCGCAGCCGGCGCGGCCTGTGGCGCACTCGGCCGAGGGGCCGTTCGTGAAGTGGGGGACGGCGACCGATCTGCCGCGCTGAGCTGTCCCGCCGTCAGGCGCGCGGCGGGTGTTCGCCCTGAGCGAACATGAGGAGAGCGGCGGCGGACAGGGCCGTCATACGGCCGAGGGGGCCCGGACACGACGCATGTCGTGTCCGGGCCCCCTCGGTGTGGTGCGGGGTGCTCCGGCAGTGCCTCAGCGGTCCACCATGCGGTCGAACTGGGTCGTGGTGTGCCGCAGATGGGCCACCAGTTCCTCGCCGACCCTGGGCTCCTGCGCGTCGGAGGGCACGAAGAGGATGGAGACCTGCATGTGCGGGGGCTCCGCGAACCAGCGCTGCTTGCCCGCCCAGACGAACGGCGAGAGGTTGCGGTTGACGGTCGCGAGGCCCGCCCGGGCCACGCCCTTGGCGCGCGGCATCATGCCGTGCAGCGCCTTCGGGGCCTCCAGGCCGACGCCGTGTGAGGTGCCGCCCGCGACCACGACCAGCCAGCCGTCGGACGCGACCTTCTGCTGGCGGTAGCCGAAGCGGTCGCCCTTGGCGACGGCGGTGACGTCCAGGACGGCGCCGCGGTACTCGGTGGCCTCGTGGTCGCCCAGCCAGAGATTCGTGCCGATGCGCGCCCGGAAGCGGGTCTGCGGGAACTGCTGCTGGAGGCGGGCCAGTTCGTTGGCCTTGAGGTGGCTGACGAACATCGTGTGCAGCGGCAGACGGGCGGCGCGCAGGCGGTCCATCCAGCCGATGACCTCCTCGACGGCGTCGGAGCCGTCGGTGCGGTCCAGCGGCAGGTGGAGCGCGAAGCCTTCGAGCCGTACGTCCTCGATGGCGGCGTGCAGTTGCGGGAGCTCCTGCTCGCTGATGCCGTGGCGCTTCATCGAGGACATGACCTCGATGACGACGCGGGCGCCCACCAGGCCGTGCACGCCGTCCAGCGACGACACGGAGCGGACCACGCGGTCGGGCAGCGGCACGGGCTCCTCGCCCCGCCGGAACGGGGTCAGGACCAGCAGGTCACCGCTGAACCAGTCCTTGATCCGGGCCGCCTCGTAGGTGGTACCCACGGCGAGGATGTCGGAGCCGAAGCGCGTGGCTTCCTCGGCCAGGCGCTCATGACCGAAGCCGTAGCCGTTGCCCTTGCAGACCGGGACGATGCCCGGGAACTGCTCCAGCACGTGCTTGTGATGTGCCCGCCAGCGCGCGGTGTCGACATAGAGCGTGAGCGCCATGGCTGGATCCCGGAACCTTTCTCGTGTCTGCGGTGTATCAGAGTTATGAAGCGAAATTGTGCGGGATCAGCGGCGCGACATGTAGATGTCGAGCGCCTTGTGCAGCAGCTTGTTGAGCGGGAAGTCCCACTCGCCGATGTACTCGGCGGCCTCACCACCGGTGCCCACCTTGAACTGGATCAGACCGAAGAGGTGGTCCGTCTCGTCCAGGGAGTCGGAGATGCCGCGCAGGTCATAGACCGTGGCGCCCATGGCGTACGCGTCGCGGAGCATCCGCCACTGCATCGCGTTCGAGGGCCTGACCTCGCGCCCGATGTTGTCCGACGCGCCGTAGGAGTACCAGACGTGCCCGCCGACGACGAGCATCGTGGCGGCCGACAGGTTCACGCCGTTGTGCCGCGCGAAGTACAGCCGCATGCGGTTGGGGTCCTCGGAGTTGAGGGCCTGCCACATCTGCTGGAAGTAACCGAGCGGCCGCGGGCGGAACTTGTCGCGGATTGCCGTGATCTCGTAGAGGCGCTGCCACTCGGCGAGATCCTGGTAGCCGCCCTGGACGACCTCGACGCCGGCCTTCTCGGCCTTCTTGATGTTGCGCCGCCACAGCTGGTTGAAGCCCTTCTGGACCTCGTCCAGAGAGCGGTTGGCCAGCGGCACCTGGAAGACGAACCGGGGCTGTACGTCACCGAAGCCGGCGCCGCCGTCCTCGCCCTGCTGCCAGCCCATCCGGCGCAGCCGGTCGGAGACCTCGAAGGCGCGCGGCTCGATGAACGTCGCCTCGACGTCCCGCAGCCGCTTCACGTCCGGGTTCTGGATGCCGGCCTTGATCGCCGGAGCGTCCCAGCGGCGGATCACGACCGGCGGGCCCATCTTCACGGAGAAAGCGCCCTGCTGCTTGAGGTGCGCCAGCATCGGCTGGAGCCACTCGTCCAGGTTCGGGGCGTACCAGTTGATGACCGGCCCCTCGGGGAGGTACGCGAGATACCGCTTCAGCTTGGGCAGCTGCCGGTAGAGCACCAGGCCCGCACCGACCAGCTCGCCGGTCCTGTCGTCGAACCAGCCCAGGTTCTCCGAGCGCCATTCGCTCTTCACGTCAGCCCATGCCGGGACCTGGCAATGACTCGCCGACGGCAGTGTCTGGATATACGCCAGATGCTGCTCGCGGCTGATGGTCCTCAGGGTCAGACTCATTCGGGGCGCTCCTCGGGCTGGTGTGTCCCCATGGGTTCAGGGGCTCCGGCTCTCGCGCCGAAGCCTACTGCGCCCCGCGAGCGCCCCGACTGGCCGTACGCAACCTCGACCCCCGGCCCCGCCCGGGACCGGGGTGCCGAGGGGCGGTCAGCCGACGATTCCGCCGAAGAGTCCGCCGTGTGCCATGCCCAGGAAGAACCCGATCGCCGCGGCGCCCATGCCCAGGATCAGGCCGAAGCGTTCGCGGGTCGTCGCCGAGATGAACTGGCCGTACGCGCCGGTGAGGATCCCGACCAGGCCCGTCCACGAGCTGAGCAGATGGAGGTTGTGGAACATCGCCGTCACGAACGCGATCGCACCCAGCACCAGCGTCACGCCGACCAGCGTGTCCTGGAGCGGATGGGACTTGCCGTCCGAGGCGAAGAGCGAGGTAGTGGTGTTGTGTCGCACCGTCTGTGCCATGTGAGGCACCTCCTGCGGAGAGCGGCGCATCGTAGCGCCATACACACCCGATGTGTACAGATTCTGCCCGTCCCCCGCCGGATTTCAACCGGAAGCCTCGGTGCGGGTAGTCTGTACCGTCTGCACCCGTGTCTGCCCGGGCCACGGCAGGAGCTCCCGCTCGCGGAAGCCGATTGTCAGTGGCGGCCGATACGGTTGCGTACGCATCACGACCCTCCTGCCACGGAACGACCGTGGCCGCTGAGTCCAAAGGAGGTGGGTTCCACATGCGTCACTACGAAGTGATGGTCATCCTCGACCCCGATCTCGAGGAGCGCGCTGTCTCCCCGCTGATCGAGAACTTCCTCTCCGTCGTCCGTGAGGGCAACGGAAAGGTCGAGAAGGTCGACACCTGGGGCCGTCGTCGTCTGTCCTACGAGATCAAGAAGAAGCCCGAGGGCATCTACTCGGTCATCGACCTCCAGGCCGAGCCTGCGGTCGTCAAGGAGCTCGACCGACAGATGAACCTGAACGAGTCGGTCCTCCGGACCAAGGTCCTCCGTCCCGAGATGCACTGAGCTTTCTAGCTCAGCGGCACCCGGGAATCGAGTAGCAGCAACAAGCAGCCAGCAGCAAACCCGCCGAGAGGTTCCCCCATGGCAGGCGAGACCGTCATCACGGTCGTCGGCAATCTTGTCGACGACCCCGAGCTGCGCTTCACCCCCTCCGGTGCGGCGGTCGCGAAGTTCCGTGTCGCGTCCACCCCCCGCACCTTCGACCGTCAGACGAATGAGTGGAAGGACGGCGAAAGCCTGTTCCTGACCTGCTCGGTCTGGCGTCAGGCGGCGGAGAACGTCGCGGAGTCGCTCCAGCGAGGCATGCGCGTCATCGTGCAGGGCCGACTGAAGCAGCGGTCCTACGAGGACCGTGAGGGCGTCAAGCGCACGGTCTACGAGTTGGACGTCGAGGAAGTCGGCGCCAGCCTGAAGAACGCCACGGCCAAGGTCACCAAGACCACCGGTCGCGGTGGCCAGGGCGGCCAGGGTGGTTACGGCGGCGGTGGCGGCGGCGGCCAGCAGGGCGGCGGCTGGGGCGGTGGCTCCGGCGGCGGTCAGCAGCAGGGCGGCGGCGGTGCTCCCGCCGACGACCCCTGGGCGACCGGTGCTCCGGCCGGCGGCGGCCAGCAGCAGGGCGGCGGCGGTGGCGGCTGGGGCGGAAGCTCCGGCGGCTCCGGTGGCGGCTACTCGGACGAGCCCCCCTTCTAAGCCTCAGGGCTTCTGGCCTTCGGGCCGAGGGTGGGTCGTACCCCCACTTCTTGATCACACAGGAGATACACCATGGCGAAGCCGCCTGTGCGCAAGCCTAAGAAGAAGGTCTGCGCTTTCTGCAAGGACAAGGTCACGTACGTGGACTACAAGGACACGAACATGCTGCGGAAGTTCATTTCCGACCGCGGCAAGATCCGTGCCCGCCGCGTGACCGGCAACTGCACGCAGCACCAGCGTGACGTCGCCACGGCCGTGAAGAACAGCCGTGAGATGGCGCTGCTGCCCTACACGTCCACCGCGCGATAAGGGAAGGGTGACCGACTAATGAAGATCATCCTCACCCACGAGGTCTCCGGCCTCGGTGCCGCCGGCGAGGTCGTAGACGTCAAGGACGGCTACGCCCGCAACTACCTGATCCCGCGGAACTTCGCGATCCGCTGGACCAAGGGTGGCGAGAAGGACGTCGCGCAGATCCGTCGTGCGCGCAAGATCCACGAGATCGCGACGATCGAGCAGGCCAACGAGATCAAGGCGCAGCTCGAGGGCGTCAAGGTCCGTCTGGCCGTCCGCTCCGGCGAGGCCGGTCGCCTCTTCGGTTCCGTCACCCCGGCTGACGTCGCTTCGGCGATCGAGGCTGCCGGTGGCCCGAAGATCGACAAGCGTCGCGTCGAGCTGGGCTCGCCGATCAAGACGCTGGGCGCCCACGCGACGTCCGTGCGTCTGCACCCCGAGGTTGCCGCGAAGGTCAACGTCGAGGTCGTCTCCGCCTAAGCACTGCGCTTGGCTGGACTGAGTGAAGGGGCCGCACCCGCTGGGTGCGGCCCCTTTCTCGTGGGGTGGCCCGTTCTACTCGTGGGGGTGGCCCGTTGTATGCGCTACGTCCGTACCGCCGGTGCCGTGGTTTCACGTGAAACAGCGTGAAGCGTTCAGCGCGTGGCGCCCGTGACGATCCAGCGGCCGGAGCGGGAGCGCAGCCAGAGGGTCAGCATGCGCACCGTCATCATGAGGGTCATCGCTGCCCACAGGGTGGTCAGGCCGCCGCCTAGAGTCGGCACCAGCAGGGCGGCCGGTGTGAACGCCGCGAGCGTGAGCAGCATCGCCCAGGCGAGGTACCGCCCGTCACCGGCGCCCATCAGGACGCCGTCGAGCACGAAGACGATGCCGCAGATCGGCTGGGCGAGCGCCACGACGATGAGAGCGGGCAGTGCCGTGTCCTGGACGGCGGCGTCGCTGGTGAAGAGCGGGATGAAGAGCGGTCGGGCCAGGACGACGAGCAGGCCGAGCGTGACGCCCGAGGCGATGCCCCACTGCACCATGCGTCGGCAGACGGCGCGGGCGCCTTCCGCGTCGTTGGCGCCGAGGTAGCGGGCGATGATCGCCTGCCCGGCGATGGCGATGGCGTCCAGCGCGAAGGCCAGAAAACTCCACAGGGCGAGAATGATCTGGTGAGCGGCCACCTCGGCGTCACCGATGCGTGCCGCCACCGCGGTGGCGATCATCAGGATGGCTCGCAGGGAGAGCGTGCGGACCAGGAGCGGAACCCCCGCTTGTGCGCAGGCCCGGATCCCGGCGGCGTCGGGGCGCAGTGAGGCGCCGTGGCGTCTGGCACCGCGTACGACGACGAAGAGGTAGACCGCTGCCATGCCGCATTGGGCGATGACGGTGCCCCAGGCGGAGCCGGCGATGCCCAGGTCGGCGCCGTAGACGAGGCCGACGTTGAGGACGCCGTTGGCGACGAAGCCGCCGATGGCTACGTAGAGCGGGGTCCTGGTGTTCTGCAGGCCGCGCAGTACACCGGTGGCGGCGAGCACGACGAGCATGGCGGGGATGCCGAGTGAGGAGATCCGCAGATACGTGACCGCGTATCCGGCCGCCGCGTCCGAGGCGCCGAACATCTCCACGAGCGAGGGTGCTGCGGGCAGGACGACGGCGATGACCGCAGCGCCGAGCAGCAGTGCGAGCCAGATGCCGTCCATGCCTTGGCGGATGGCTGCCGACAGGTCGTCGGCGCCGACGCGGCGGGCGACGGCGGCGGTGGTGGCGTAGGCGAGGAAGACGAACACGCTCACCGCGGTGGTGAGGAGGCCCGAGGCGACTCCGAGGCCGGCCAGTTGCGCGGTGCCGAGGTGGCCCACGATGGCGCTGTCGGCCATCACGAAGAGGGGCTCGGCGACCAGCGCGCCGAAGGCGGGGACGGCGAGCGCGATGATCTCTCGGTCGTGCCGGCCGTACCGTTGGCGGTTGTCCTTGGGCGCGGCGGAAGCCTGTGTCATGGGCACCAATCTAATCTTCCACAGGTAAGAGATGCAAGACGCCTGAGACCCTTACCTGGACGGCCGCTGGACGCTGCTTGACGCGCCGTTTGTCGTGATCTTGGTCCGCTGGGGAAAGTTTTTCTTCTGCACAGCCGGTGGACGGGAAAGGTGCAGGTCAGGGCGGGTGTGCGGCGGCAGCTGAGGGCTTGTTCACAAGGCTGTCCACCGGGCCGTGCACAGGTTTGACGGGTTTCTCCACAGCATCGGGCCCGTCATCCACACCGCCTGTGGATAACCAGATTGGCTGACGGTGCCCGCAGGCCTACCGTGGTCCGGCGCCCGCCTCGTCGTACGACCTCGGAAACCCAGGAAAACCGACGCGTCAGAACCGGAGTTGGGCCCCCTGATTTGTCAGTGTCGTGCCGTAGGAAATGGGGCACGGCGAGGTCCGCGCGGCGGACGGGAGGAGGTGGCCCGGTGAGTATCTCCGAGCCTTTGGACGACCCCTGGGCCGACAGCGGTCCCAGTGACCGTCTGCCCGTCTCCCGCCAGCGCCGCGACGGAGGGCGAAGCCGCGACGAGCAGCACGAGCGCGGACGCGAGGGCGGCTGGGACGGCGGGGGCTCCTCCTTCGAACGCGTCCCCCCGCAGGACCTCGACGCCGAGCAGTCGGTGCTCGGCGGCATGCTGCTCTCCAAGGACGCCATCGCCGATGTCGTCGAGGTCCTCAAGGGCCACGACTTCTACCGGCCCGCGCACGAGACGATCTACGCCTCGATCCTCGACCTGTACGCCAAGGGCGAGCCGGCCGACCCGATCACGGTCGCCGCCGAGCTCACCAAGCGCGGCGAGATCACCAAGGTCGGCGGCGCCTCGTATCTTCACACGCTCGTCCAGACGGTCCCGACCGCGGCGAACGCCGAGTACTACGCGGAGATCGTCCACGAGCGCGCGGTGCTGCGCCGCCTCGTCGAGGCCGGCACCCGCATCACCCAGATGGGGTACGCGGCCGACGGCGACGTCGACGAGATCGTCAACAGCGCCCAGGCCGAGATCTACGCGGTCACCGAGCAGCGCACCACCGAGGACTACCTCCCGCTCGGCGACATCATGGAAGGCGCCCTCGACGAGATCGAGGCGATCGGCTCGCGGTCGGGCGAGATGACGGGTGTGCCGACCGGTTTCACCGACCTCGACCAGCTCACCAACGGCCTGCACCCCGGCCAGATGATCATCATCGCGGCCCGTCCCGCCATGGGTAAGTCGACGCTGGCGCTGGACTTCGCACGGGCCTGTTCGATCAAGCACAACATGCCGAGCGTGATCTTCTCCCTCGAAATGGGGCGCAACGAGATCGCGATGCGTCTGCTGTCCGCCGAGGCACGCGTGGCGTTGCACCACATGCGTTCCGGCACGATGACGGACGAGGACTGGACCCGGCTCGCCCGCCGCATGCCGGACGTCTCGGCCGCCCCCCTCTACATCGACGACTCCCCGAACCTGTCGATGATGGAGATCCGCGCCAAGTGCCGCCGCCTCAAGCAGCGCAACGACCTGAAGCTCGTCGTCATCGACTACCTCCAGCTGATGCAGTCCGGCGGCTCCAAGCGGGCCGAGAGCCGACAGCAGGAAGTCTCGGACATGTCGCGAAACCTGAAGCTGCTGGCCAAGGAGCTGGAGCTGCCGGTGATCGCGCTCTCCCAGCTGAACCGTGGCCCAGAGCAGCGTACGGACAAGAAGCCCATGGTCTCCGACCTGCGTGAATCCGGGTCGATCGAGCAGGACGCGGACATGGTGATCCTGCTGCACCGCGAGGACGCGTACGAGAAGGAGTCGCCCCGCGCGGGCGAGGCGGACATCATCGTCGGCAAGCACCGTAACGGCCCGACGGCGACGATCACGGTCGCCTTCCAGGGCCACTACTCGCGTTTCGTGGACATGGCACAGACCTGATCCAGGACGGGTGTAGCGTCCAATTTCTGACGCCATATTCCAGATCGCTGTGACCACCGTCTGACGGATTGGTCGTTGGACTTGGACACTTCATGCCCGCCGAGCCATCCCAAGCGGTGGTTTGGGGCCGCTTCCTGCATCTTGTGCCGTCTGCCGGAGAGCGTTCCCGCGTCAGACGGAGGTCTGGTCTGGCGGGCACAGCTGACCCGCCTGGATCGCGGGGGTACAGCGTGGATCGTGGGGTTGGCACCGTGCTGGTGCAGGTGCGGCGTACGGACGGGGTCCTCGATGAGGAGCTGTCCTGGCCGGCTGGGCAGGCGGAGGCGTTTCAGCCTGCGGCGCCCTGGCGGACGTTCCGCTGGTTCTACGGGCAAAAGCACTACTCGGGCACGTACTGGTCCTCGACCATGAGCGATCACGTGATCTACGAGTCCCGACTCGAGCTGACCCGGCTCCTCTATGCCGACTTCGATCACCAGGTGCGGGCCGTCTACGCCCAGCCGTTCCTGATGAAGACGAAGATCGACGGAAGGATGAGGCGGCACGTCCCCGACTTCCTGCTCCTGCGCGAGGGGAACGTGCCGCTGGTGGTGGACGTCAAGCCCAGGAAGCTCCTGCCGAGACCGAAGGTGAGGTTCTCGCTGGGATGGGCCCGGGACGTGGTGGAGTCCCGGGGCTGGGAGTTCGAGGTCTGGACGGAACCGCCCGCGGACGAGGTCGCGAATCTACGGTTTCTCGCCGGATACCGCCGCGACTGGTTGTTCTCGTCTTCGCTCTTGCGGGAGATCCGCGCGGCCGACCTGGAGGGCAAGACGCTCGGGGAGGCATTTCGCTCGTTGCCCGGCAGGCCGGTGGAGCTGGCTCGTGCCGCAGTGCTGCATCTGCTCTGGCGCCAGCATCTAGTGACGGACCTGACGACGCCACTGTCGGCGCGGCACGTGTTGCGCACCGGGCCTGCGCAGGTGAAGGGGACCGGCACCCGCAGCCTGCCCCCGGTATCGGAGCAACGATCAGACCCGGAGTCCGGCCGGGACGCGGGGCGGCGACCGGTCGTGAGGGTCTCGGGAGGGGGCAGGATGCGCGGGGCCGCTGTCCGCGTCGGGGTGGGCACGCGATTCCACTACGACGGCGAAGTCGTCGTAGTGGAGGAGATGTTCGGAGCCGCCACTGGCAACGAGGTATTGGTACGCGACGGGCGGGACCGCAGATTCCGGCTGTCGCTGAGGGAAGTCCTCGCCTCGGGCCGCGCCAGGGTGATCGCGGATGACCCGGGCCCGTCCGCGGACGATCCGGGAGAAGCCGCCTCGGTGGTTCTGGCCCAGCTGGACGACGACGAGCTGAAGGTGATCAGGGAACGGGCCGCTCATCTCAACGAACTCCTCTACGGCTACCGCTCGGGATCGAGTGAGATCGCCGCACCCGGTGAACCGCGCCCCGAGTACGCTCCTGGACTCCCCAAGATGGCCCGCTACCAGGCGAAAGCCGATGAACTGGAGGTGAGCCTGAGCACGATTCAGCGCTGGGTCAGGGCCTTTCACACCGAGCGGGAGGCCGGCCTGGTCCGCGACCGGCCGGCCGCACCGGAGTCGGGTGGGCTGGGGCGAGCGGATCCGCGCTGGGTGGAGATGGCCCTGGAGGTCATGGCCGAGTACGAGGAGGAGTCCACTCCAGGCAAAGCCCAGGTCATCCGGTCGATCGGTCCGAGGCTGATCGCCCGCTACGGCGAGGGGGAGGTGAAACTGCCGAAGCGGTCCACGGCCTACTCCTGGCTCACGGAGTTGGAGAACCGTCTGCCGACCTTCCGGCTGAGTGCCAAGCGGAACCGGGACATCGCGGCCCGTCCGGGCAGGGCCTACGGAAAGCTGCGGCCCACCCGTCCGGGCGAGTACATGTTGCTGGACACCACGCGGCTGGATGTGTTCGCCCTGGACCCGCTCACGATGCGATGGGTGCAGGCTGAACTGACCGTCGCGATGGACTGGTACTCGCGTTGCATCACCGGTCTGCGGCTGACGCCGGTGTCCACCAAGTCCGTGGACGTCAGCGGAACCCTCTTCCAGGCATATCGCCCGCGCCCGGCGGGCAAGGACTGGCCGGCTCACGCGGTCTGGCCCGATCACGGGATTCCGCACGGGATCGTCCTGGACCGCGATGCCATGGAGGGACCGATGGTGGACGCGGCGACGCCCGAGGGCGTCGCCGGGCCGGCGATGGTGCCGGAGACAATCGTGGTCGATCACGGCAAGCCCTACGTCTCCGAGCACATCACCAGCGTCTGTCAGCGAATGGGCATCTCCATCCAGCCGGCCCGGCTGCGGACGGGCCGGGACAAGGGGCCGATCGAGAGATTCTTCCGGACGCTGCGGGACGGACTGCTTCAGTCCTTGCCGGGCTACAAGGGACCGGACCTCTATGCCCGCGGTCTGAACCCGGAGGGAGAGGCGTTCTTCTTCCTCGACGAACTGGAAGCGATCATCCGGGAATGGGTCGCGGTGGTTTATCACCACCGGCCCCATCGCGGCCTGGTCGACCCGAGGATGCCGGGGCTGGATCTGTCACCAGCGGCGATGTTCGACCACGGGATCGCCCGCGCCGGCTACATCGAGGTCCCCCGCGATGCGGAGTTGGCTTTCGAGTTCCTGAAGACCGAGTGGAAACCGGTCCACCACTACGGAATTGAGATCCGTGGATGCCGCTACAACGGCGACGGCCTCAATGACGTCAGGAACGTGACCAGCCCCTACACCGGGCCGAAGGCGAAGGGCGGCTGGCCGGTCCAGGCCGATCCCGACGACATTCGCTACGTCTACTTCCGTCACCCGAGGACCCGTCGCTGGCACACCTTGGAGTGGGAACACGCTCCGGCCCTGAAGTTCCCGGTCAGCGAGGAGGCCCTCGAGCTCGGCCGGAAGATGGCCGCGGCGAAGTACAGCTACCCCGACGACGAGGTCGCGGTGGCCGAGCTGCTGGAGCGCTGGAACCTGGGCTTGGGCCTCACCCGGACCGAGCGGCGCATGGCACTGCGGCTGGTCCGGGAACAGAGAACGATCGAGGTCCCGGACACCGATGACGATGACGTCACCACCCTGCCCTCCGTCGCACGGGTCCTGGCTCTGCCCGACAGCAGAGCGCCAGAGGCCGAGGACAGGGGCCCGGAGGCGGTTGATCCGGAGGAGCCCGAGGACGTGCTCGCCGGTGACGACGACGAGGAGGACGAACTGGAACCCCAGGACGCCGACGACTTCTACGCCGACGCCTTGGAGGACGCGTGACCCACACCCCCGCCGACAGGCCGGAAGACCTCTATCCCAAGCTGGACAACCTCACGCTCTCCCGCAAGGAGGGGTTCCGGCGAGTGGCCGAGGCGCCGCCCCGCCAGCAGCCGGACTTGCTGACACGGGCGCAGTTGCGGGCCCTGAGCCCTGCGGCCAGAAAGTCGTACGACAAGCTGCGGCGGATCTGGCACGCGAACCTCGGCCCCATCAAGACGCCTCAACTCAAGGCGCTGCAGGAAGACTTGTGGGACATCGTCGACAGCAATCTGCAGGACGGTGACAAGCCGAAGGGCGCGATCGCCGTCGATGCCTTCCCTGGGCTCGGCAAGACCACTGCGGTGCTGAACTTCGCGAAGAAGTTCTACCTGCGTGAGATCGAGGAAGAGGGGGCGTTCACCGAGGCCGGGCACGAACGGTGGCCTGTCGCCCGGGTCGGGCTGACCAGCAACATCGGCATGAAGGACTTCAACCGCGCCCTGCTGGAGTTCTACGCACATCCCGGCCGCACCACCGGCACGGCCACCCAGTTCGTCCAGCGGGCCCTGGACTGCGTTTTGCAGTGCGAGACGAAGCTCCTGGTCATTGATGACCTGCACTTCCTGAAGTGGAAGTTCAAGAACGGCAAAGAGGTCAGCAACCACTTCAAGCACATCGCTAACGAGTTCCCCGTCACCCTGGTCTTCGTCGGCGTCGAGCTCGAGCGACGCGGCCTCTACTCCGAGGCCGACGACAGCGGGGACGTCACCCTCGCGCAGACCGCACGCCGCACCACCCCGCTCGGCATGGACCCCTTCACCGTCAACAACGACCAGCGCCGCCACGACTTCCGCAGCTTCCTCCTGGCGGCTGAGAAGCGGCTCGTGCTCAGCGAGAAGCACCCGGGCATGCTGGCCGACGATCTCGCCGACTACCTCTACATCCGTACTGCCGGACACATCGGCTCGCTGATGACGCTCATCAACCGGGGCTGTCACCGGGCGGTCCGCAGCGGCACCGAACGTCTCGACGAAGACCTGTTGGACGGGGTGAAGCTGGACGCGGCCTCAGAAAAGGTACGCAAGGTCCTGGAAGCCAAGTTCAAGAGCCGGCGGATGACCGCCCGCCCGCGTCCCACACGGAAGCGGAACGCCGCGTGACCACGCTCAGGACCCTGCCGATCCGCATTCCGCCGCTTCCTGGCGAGGCCCTTGACTCCTGGCTGGAGACACAGGCTCACCTTCTTCACACTCCGTTCAGGGATCTGATCCAAGCGCTCGGTCTCGGCACGGAGCAGGACGACCAGCGGTGGCATCCGCGTGACTTGACTATCCGAATCCACCCTCAGCAAGCAGCCGCCGTCGCGACTGTCACCCGCACAGATCCCGACACCATCCTGGCCATGGTGCTGGCCCACTATGACCAGCGGGCGGTGCTGTTCGACCCCGCCACCGGACGAGTGGAGCGACGGCGCCTCTGGGGCCGAGGAAGCGGCTCCCGCTACTGCCCGGAATGCCTCGCTAACAACGGAGGCCGCTGGATGCTGACTTGGCGACTGGGCTGGTCCTACGTCTGCCTCACCCACCGTCGGCTCCTCGCCGACCTCTGCCCCTCCTGCGGACGCCTCCAACGACGCACACCCCACCCGAAGTACGGCATCCCAGCCCCAGGCCGGTGCACCAGCCCCCGTGACGATGCGGTCGCCGGCAGCAAGCCCCGCTGCGGGCACGACCTGATCACTGCCCACCCTCTGCCCCTGCCCGACGGACACCCCGCGGTGACCGGACAGCGAGTCATACTGGAGGCGATCGAGAACGGCGTTGCCGAATTCGGTGCTTACCGCAGTGCCCCGCAGCCGATCGAGGCGGCGCTCGCGGACGTCCGAGTCCTGGCCCACAGGGCGCTGTTCCACGCACTGCCGGCACCGCTCGCCGCCGAGATGCCCACCGATCTCACCAGAGCATGGCGGCACGCGGATGAAGAAGAGTCCAGGCGCCGTGGTCGCAACAACACCCCCACCCGCCCCGGATTCATGGCACCCACCAGGGCGGAAACCACAGCTCTCGCTGTCACTGCGGCCCTGCACATCCTGCGACAGCCCGACACTCGGCGGGCCGCAGCAGAGCTGGAGAAGCTGCTGAATGGAAGCGAGATCACGCCCACCGCTGCCCTGCACTGGGGCAAAGGAATCAGCCCAGTCCTCCGCGCCATCCAACTCAAGGCACTCGCGCCGAGGATGCTGCCGGTCCGTGAACTGCGTTACCGGGCGGCCTCAGACTTCCCCAGGGACCCAGACCCCACCGAATCGATCAGCAGACGCCGGGCCTGCTCGATCCCCTCAACTCTCTGGCCGTCCTGGGCCCTGCGACTGTCTCCTCCGCAAACCCGATACCCACGCATGACATGGCCCGCGCTGTCCTGCCTGCTCATGATCATCGGCAGCCGAATGGAAATCGGAACAGCCGCAGGACACCTTGGCAGCTCTCTCGAAGAGAGCGACTTCATTGCCCGCCTCCCAACCATCCTGAGAGACGAACCCGGGTGGCAGGCCATCCAGAGCGCACTGTTGCGGCTCGCCGACCACCTCGATACTCGTCCCGCCCCGATCGACTACGACCGGCGTCGCGCACTCGATTACACCGAGCTTCTACCGGAGGCCGAATGGCGCAGAATCTGCCGCGAGACTCATACCCGTCCGGGCGGGGAGTGGCGAAGGCGGATCGTCCGCGGTCTGCTCTTCGAACGCATCAGCAGCCTCTCCGCCGATCACGCGCCCGCTGCCTTCGCCTGCTCAGATTCGGGGTTCCGGACCGCGATGGCCGACTTCGTCGTCAGAACCACTCCACACCTGGCCATGGCCCTCGACGAGGTCGCACACTGCTTCCTGCGCGACCGCGGAGTCACGAACGAACCGCTGACCTGGGAGCCGCCACTGGACCTGATCGATGGTCTTCCCCTGCCGGGACCCGACGTGAGGACCGTGGACATCGGCAGGGTCCACGCACTGGCCCGGCAGCGCGACAGCCCACCAGTCGGAACCATCGCCCACGAACTCTGCACCACCATCGAGGTCATCCGCTACGTCCTCAAGCACCACCCGGCTCCAGAGCGAGAACACACAAGACACGAGCTCAGGGCAACCGGCGGAGTGCGCTATCGACTTCGCCAAGCCCTTCCAGCACCCGAGTTCGAAGCCCTCTACGACACGATCCCGCTCGAGGAGATCGCGAGACGCCACGGCGTCAGCCAAGGCGTCGTCAACGCCCTCCGCGAGGAATACGGCATCCCGGTCAAGAGCGCTTCCTGGTGGCGGAATCTCCCGGATCGGGTCTCCCGCGAGTGGTTGACCGAGCAGTACGTCGACCGCCGTCGAACGATCAAAGACATCGCCGTCGAAACCGGCGCGAGCAAGACCACCATCACCCGGTGGGCGAGAGAGTACGGCATCCCTCTTCGCAGCCGCGGAGGAGTGAGCCACGACAGGGCGCTCAAGAGCATCCTGGACGATCAAGCCGTCCCACCCATCCTCAGGCCGGCCACCGGCACTCCAGGCGCCGGCCTTCGGCTCGCCCGCTTTGCCGCCGCCACCCGCTACCCCTCGATCAGATCAGCAGCACACGGCGTCGGCCTGCACTCGCACAACCTCGTCGAACAGATCAACCGGCTTGAACGCGACCTCGGGGCACAGCTCCTCCACCGAGCGCAGAGGAACCACGCCATGAGGCTGACCGAGTTCGGCGAACAGGTCCTTGAAGCAATTGAGGCTCTCGCCGACGTCCTGCCTGAACTGCAGAGCGCGGAAGGCTAGATGACGATTCCCCGCCTAGTCAGTGCCAACGAACGCTCCGTCGACGAGGATGGGGACGACATCGCAAGCGTCTTGCTCTGTCGCGATGGCGACATCGTCTGCATAACCGCTGTTGATGAGCTCTTGGCCCGATGCACAGGCCGCGACAGTGGCGCCCACGTCTGACACGCCGTCGAAAGCCGCGGCCGCGATTGCCGCCTCCGGCGAGAGGTTGCTCCGACCGAATTGGCGCAGTGCGGCGATCACGGATCCGGCGCCGACGAGGTCTTCGAGCGCGGGCCTGAGACTGCCGTCGGGCCAGCGCTCACCCGAGGCAATCACCAGTACTGGTTGCTCGGGTGTTCCATAGCCTCGATCTGCCAGCCATTGGCCGACAGCAGATGCGTTCCTCAGTGCCCCAGCAACCACCGTCGCCTCCCCGGCCGCAACGGCGATGGTCGATCCATTAGGCGAAGGGAGCACCAGCCGCGGAGCGAATGGAGCACGTCGCAGCGCAGCTGGCGACAACGACCACGGTGACGTCTCGCTGGCCATGCTCCGCCCCACGGCCAGTTGGGCCCCCACCTCGGCAGCGAAAGTTTCAGCGGTCTCGTCACGCCAGCGATATGGGAAAACCTGAGTCCCCGCCTCGACCGCAACCGTCACCGACGTCGTGAACGACAACACGTCGACAACGACAAGACAGGCGGTGTCCTGCGCGAGAAGCTCCGCGCCGACTGGTCCCCACTCGAACCGCACGCCATGGTTTGCCTGCACGAACCAATCACCCATGAGCGGGATCATGCCAGAGCTTCCTGATTGGGCTCCCTGAGCGGAGACTGCCCCCTCGACGCCGGGGAACCCCGATGCGGCCACTGATTGGTCAAGCTACTCGGACGTTCGGCCGGTGACATCAACTTGGACGAGAGCTGGAACTCCAGCTCACAGGGCTGAGGTTAGTCAGAAGAGTCGGCTCCCTACAACGGGTATCGGCCGGTTCGGTTCATCGGATCTCGGGTTCCGGGTGACGTGGGCCGCCGGGCGAGGCAGCGCCACGCAGCGCCGCTTCGACTCGGCGGTTGCTGGTCATGGTCGCCGTGACGGCGGTCATGGTGAGGAGGAGGCCTGCGGCGGCGTAGAGCGGGGTGCGTACGTCGTAGGCGGTGGCCAGCCAGCCGCCGAGGAAGGCGCCGAACGGGGCGGCGCACATGGCGAGCATGCGGGAGGTGGAGGCGACCCGGCCCATGAGGTGGGCGGGGACGATGGTCTGCCGGAGGGAGGGCCCGAGCACCATCGTGGCGCCCATACCCGCTCCGCAGACGGCGAGCGCGAATCCGGCGACGTATGGGTTCGGGGCAGCGGCAAGGCCCAGGATGGCGAGTCCCTCGACTGCGGCCGTGCAGGTCAGCGCGGTGCCGGTGCCGAGTCGTCGGCCGAGGAAGGAGGCGATGCCCGCGCCGAGCAGACCGCCGGTGGCCTCCGCCGTGAGGAGCAGGCCGAAGCCGAAGGTGCCGATGCCGAGACGATCGTGCGCGAAGAGGGCGAGGACGGTCTCCACGGCGAGGAAGGCGACGTTCCCGACCGCCGGACGCAGTGCGAGCCCGAGCAGCAACCGATCCCGCAAGACGTACGAGGCCCCGGCCCGCGCCTGCCGCAGCAGCGACTCGCGGGCCTGCGGTACGGGCCGCGGCGCGGCGGGCAGCGACCGTACGAGAGCGGCGGAGAGCGCGAACGACACCGCGTCGGCGAGCAGCGGAACCGCCCGCCCGAGTGCGAGGAGCGCACTGCCCGCGGGCGGCCCCGCGAAGCCGGACGCGGCGGTCTGCGTGCCGCGCAGGCGGGAGTTGGCGCGCTGAAGGAGTGCGGGGTCGCGGCCGAGCAGATCCGGCAGATAGGCCGTGGCGGCCGTGTCGAAGAAGAGTCCGCCGAGGCCGAGAAGGAAGGCGACGGCCGCGAGCAGGGGAACGCTCAGCACGTCGAGCACGGCCGCTGCCGCCGGTATCGCGAGCAGCACCGCACGTGCCGCGTCCGTGACCCACATCGTGCGCCGGCGGTCCCAGCGGTCCACCAGCGCACCGCCGAGCACCCCGAAGAGCAGCCACGGCAGCGTGCCGGCGGCCGTGATGACGGCCAGTGCCATCGGGTCCCGCGTCAACGTCAACGCGAGCAGCGGCAGCGCGGCGTGCGTCACCCCGTCACCGAACGAGGACACCGTCTGCGCGGTCCACAGCCGTCCGAAGCCGGCCGGCAACTTCTCGACAGGCGGCGTCACTCGGAGTCCGCCTCGGCCTGCTCGCGCGGCGTCGGTCTGAACAACGCGAAGGCGAGCGAGGCGTCCGGCAGCGACGGGTCGGACCGCTCCCGGTACTCGTCCGCCAGCGCCTCCAACCGCGCCCCCAGCTCCGCGAACTGCTCATCGGTGAGCCGCAGATGCGCCATCCGTACGTGCCGCTCGCCATCCGCCGGCGCCGCCTCCAGGTCGGCGACCGCGTGCCGCATCAGCACGTCCGGGTGCCCCGCCCCCGGGTCCGGCAGGGTGATCGACCGTGCGGCCATGGCGTAGTACCGCTCGGTGACCCCCCGGACCTTCCGCGTACGTACCACCTTCACCAGGCCGGCCCGTTCGAGCAGCCGCACGTGGTAGCTGGAACTCCCCTTCGCGAGGCCGACCCGCTCGGCGATCTGTGTGATCGTCGCCGGCTCGAAGCGGAGCACGGCCATGATCCGGTGACGCGTGAGATTGGAGACGGCGCGCAGCTGGTCGTCAGTGGTGACGTGAAACGTCTCGGGCAGGTCGTCGGTAGTCATGCGGCCAATGGTCAACGTTCCTTGACCATTGAGCAAGGGGATTATTCCGTGCGCGCAGCCCATGTTCCGAAGTCGTACGTACGTGCCGTCAGGCGGGGGTCACAGGTCGGCCTCGCCACCCCTTGGGGTTCGCGGGCACCCGGTCTCGTCCGCCGGCGGCCTCACTCCGTCACGGGAAGGCACTCGGCGAGGAGGCCGACGATGTCGCTCCAGGCTCGCTGCGCGTGACGTGCGTGGTAGCCGACGCCGGGGAGCACGGTCTGGTCGACCGGCGGGTGGTGGAAGGCGTGCAGGGCGCCGCCGTAGACCACCAGGCGCCAGTCGACGCCGGCGTCCTGCATCTCGGCGGCGAAGGCTTCTCGCTGCTCGGGCGACATGATCGGGTCCTTTGACCCGACCCCGGCCCATACCGGGCAGCGGATGCGCGCCGCCTCGCCCGGCCGGCCCGTGATCGTGGCGTTGACCGTCCCGATCGCGCGCAGGTCGACGCCGTCGCGCCCGAGTTCGAGCGCGATGGCGCCCCCGGTGCCGTAGCCGATGGCGGCGATCCGGTCGGGGTCGGTCCGTGGTTCGGCGGGCAGTACGTCGAGTGCCGCGTGGCCGATGTCCCGCATCCGGTCGGGCGAGGCGAGCAGGGGCGTCGTGTGCGCAAGCATCTCCTGCGGGTCGGTGAACCAGCGTCCGCCGTTGATGTCGAAGGCCAGCGCCACGTAGCCCAGTTCGGCGAGGGCGTCGGCCCGGCGGCGCTGGAAATCGTTCAGGCCAGGTCCCTCGGGCCGATCAGGACCGCGGGCCGGCGGCCGGCGCCGGCGGGGAGCGCGAGGTGTCCGATCATCGTGAGGCCGTCGGCGGGATACGTGACTGTTCGCGTGGTGACCGTCGTCATGAGGCCCGACGGTAGTGATCGTCAGGCGGCCGCGGGCCGGCCTTAGCCGTGGGCAGAACGGCGTGGACGCGGGCCCGGACCCGCGGCTCCCGGCGTGACGGTTGACCCTTCCCCAGAGGCAACCTTTCAGCATGGTCGGCATGACTACGAGAACCAGTGCGATCGAGGTCGTCGGGCTGCGCAAGGCGTTCGGCGGCCGTGAAGTGGTCGCCGGTGTCGACCTGACCGTCCCCGCGGGCACCGTCTATGCCCTGCTCGGGCCGAACGGCGTCGGCAAGACCACGACCGTCCGGATCCTGTCCACGCTCCTGCCCGCGGATGCCGGGGAGGTGCGCGTCGCCGGGTACGACGTGCGCCGGGAAGCCGATCAGGTGCGTGCGTCGATCGGGGTGACCGGGCAGTTCTCCGCCGTCGACGAGTTGTTGACCGGGCGGGAGAATCTGCGGTTGATGGCCGACCTCGGTCACCTCGGCCGCCGTGGCGCGCGGGACATGGTCGGCCAGTTGCTTGAGCGGTTCGGGCTGGTCGAGGCCGCCGACCGGCGTGCGGCGACGTACTCGGGTGGCATGAAACGGCGACTCGATCTGGCGATGACCCTGGTGCCCGGGCCCCGGCTGATCTTCCTCGACGAACCGACCACCGGACTCGATCCGCGCAGCCGCCGCGATCTGTGGGAGATCGTGCGGGAGTTGGTGGCTGACGGCGTCACCGTCTTCCTCACCACCCAGTATCTGGAGGAGGCCGACCAACTGGCCGACCGGATGGGTGTGCTCGACGGCGGCCGGCTGGTCGCCGAGGGCACCGCCGCCGAGCTGAAGCGGCTGGTCCCCGGTGGCCATATCGAGCTTCAGGCCGCCGACAGTGAGGCGGTGGCCGAGCTGGCGCGACGGTTGCCACGGGCGAGTCCGAACCCCGGGGCGCTCACCGTGACCCTGCCGCACGACGGCAGTCTCACCGCGCTGCGGCGGCTGCTCGACGGGATCGACGACCGCGTGGTCACCGGGCTCGCCGTGCACACCCCGGACCTGGACGACGTGTTCATGGCCCTCACCGGCCGCCCCACCACGGACGAACGGGTTTCCGAGGAGGTTCCGGTATGAGCGGGGCCGTCGGTACGTATGCCGTTCGGGACTCGATGACCATGCTTCGGCGCAATCTCAGGCACATGGTCCGGTACCCGTCGATGACACTGGTCCTGATCGGCCAGCCGCTGGTGTTCCTGCTGCTGTTCGTCCACGTCTTCGGCGGCACCATGGGCGCCGGACTGCCGGGGGCACCGACGGGGGGCCGCGGCGACTACCTGACATTCATCACTCCAGGGATCCTGATGATGGCGGTGGCGAGCGTCTCCATCTCCACCGCGGTGTCGGTCTCCACCGACATGACCAACGGTGTCATCGACCGGTTCCGGACGATGGCCATAGCCAAGGTCTCGGTGCTCACCGGGCACGTGCTCGGCGCGATGATCCAGACCGCGCTCGCGCTGGCTCTGGTCTTCGCCGTGGCGTTCCCGCTCGGGCTGCGGAGTGCCGCCTCGGTGACGCAGTGGTGCGGACTGGCCGGACTGCTCGGCCTCGTCTCCTTCGCGATGACCTGGTTCACGGTGGCGCTGGGCCTGGCCTCTCCTAATCCGGAGACCGCGAGCAACTGGCCGATGATTTTCGTGTTGTTGCCGTTCGTCGGCAGCGGGTTCGTGCCGGTCGATTCGATGCCGACCGGGCTGCGGTGGTTCGCGGAGCGTCAGCCATTCACGCCGATCATGGACGGCTTCCGAGGGCTCCTTGCCGGAACACCGGACGGTTCCGACATGTTCTGGGCCATCGGTTGGTGCGTGTTGATCGGCTCGGGCGGATACCTCTGGGCGCGGCGCCTCTACCGGACCCGCGCCGGGCGCTAGGAGACTTGCCTCGTGCTGACCATCGGTGAACTGGCGTCGTACGCCGGAGTGACAGTGCGCGCGGTGAGGCACTACCACGCGAAGGGGCTGCTGCCGGAGCCGGAGCGCGACCACTCCGGGTATCGGCGGTACGACGCCGGGGCCGTGGTCGAACTGATCCGGATCCGGACCCTGGCCAAGGCCGGGGTTCCTCTCGCACGCATCCGTGAGCTGCTCCAGGCGGGCGGGGAGGAGTTCGCCGCGGCGGTCGCCGAGATCGACGAGCGGCTGCGGGCGGAGATCCGGGAGCGGCAGCTGCACCGTGAGCGGATCGCCCGCCTCACCGCCGGGGACAGCCTGGCGCTGCCCCCGGAAGTCGTCGGGTTCCTCGACCGGCTGCGGGCGCTCGGCGTCGACGAACGGATCATCCGGGTCGAACGCGACGGCTGGATCCCGCTGGCCGCCCACTCGCCCGAGCGGGTCCCGGAGTGGGCGGCGCGCAAAGGCGAGCAGCTCGATGATCCGCGGCTCGTCGACTTCTACGTCACCCTGGGCCAGGCGCTGGACGGGGCCGACGACGACCCGCGCCTGGTCGAGCTGGCCGACAGGCTGGCCGCCTACATCACGCGGGTGGCCGAGGAGCAGGGCGAGGATTACGTCGACGACGCCGACATCGAGCCGCCGTTCACCAAGCTGATGGACGCGCTGGCCTTTGACACCGCGCCGCCGGCCCGTCGACTGTTCGAGCTGCTGAAGGAACGGGGCTGGGCGGGCTGGACGAAGCTGGAGCGGGTGGAGCCCGTGCGGCGTCGGTGGTGACGGCGGTGACGGTGGGCGGTGTTCCCGGGCCGAACGGGGCATGGTGCCCGGGGAGGGTTCGGGTCCCGGTGTGCGGGGACAGAAGGCGAATTGGCTCGACGCACCGGCTCCACCCAGGTGAACTGTCCCCATGACAACGCCCCACGAAGAACTGCTCCCCACCACCCGCCGCGCCCTCCTGCACCGCATCGCCACCGCACAGGCGGAAGGCCGGACCCCTTCCCTGGTGGCCGCCGTGGCCAGGGACGGCGAGGTGGTGTGGAGCGGCGCCCGCAGCATGGTGGACGGGCACGCGCCGGATGAGAACGTCCAGTACCGCATCGGGTCGATCACCAAGACCTTCACCGCCGTCCTGGTGATGCGACTGCGGGACGAGGGACTGCTGGACCTGCGGGACCCGCTGGAGAAGCACCTGCCGGGGACGGGCGCGGGGGAGGCCACCATCGCCGAACTCCTCGCGCACACCGGCGGATTGGCGGCCGAGACGCCGGGGGAATGGTGGGAGCGCACGCCCGGGTCGACGCGCCCGGAGCTCACCGACGTCCTCGGTGAGCAGCCCTTCCGGCACCCCGTCGGCCGCCGCTTCCATTACTCCAACCCCGGTTATACGTTGCTCGGTTCGCTGGTGGAGACGGTGCGGGGCGCCTCGTGGGAGGACGTGCTGCGCCGCGAGGTGCTCGAACCGCTGGGGCTGAACCGCACGAGCGCACAGCCGCAGGCTCCGCACGCGGGCGGTTGGGCGGTGCATCCGTGGGCGGACGTGATGATGCCGGAGCCCGCCGAGGATCTGGGGCTGATGGCACCTGCCGGCCAGCTGTGGTCCACGACGGCTGACCTGGCGCGCTTCGCCTGTTTCCTGGCGAAGGGTGACGAGCGGGTCCTGGGCGCTGAGTCCGTCCGGGAGATGCGGACCCCGTCGGCACCGTCGCAGCCGGAGAGCTGGGACAGGTCGTACGGCCTGGGCCTGGACCTGCTGCGGTGGGAGGGACTCAGCCTGGCCGGGCACACGGGTTCGCTGCCGGGCTTCCTCGCCGGTTTGTGGGTGAGCGAGCAGGAGGGGGTGGCCGCGGTCGCGCTGGCCAACTGCACCTCCGGGCCGCTGGTGGCGACGCTGGCAGCGGACCTCGTGAAGATCGTGGCCGAGGCGGAGCCGCGCATCCCCGAGCCGTGGCGGCCGCTCCCCGAAGTCGACGAGAAGGTGCTGGAGCTGGCAGGTCCTTGGTGCTGGGGGACGCAGGTGCTCGCGCTCCGTCTGTCGGCCGACGGAGGCGTCGAGCTCGGCCCGCTGTCCGGCGCGGGACGCCAGGCGCGGTTCCGGTCCAACGGCGACGGCACCTGGACGGGGCTCGACGGCTATTACGCGGGAGAGCTGCTGCGGCCGGTACGGCGGACGGACGGCTCGGTGAGCCATCTCGACCTGGGGTCGTTCGTCTTCACGCGCAAGCCGTACGACGAAGGGGCGCCGGTGCCCGGTGGCGTGGCCCCGGAGGGATGGCGGGGTTTCTGACGGACGGTGACGAGGGGCCAGAGGCGGCGGGTCAGAGGCGACGGGCCAGAGGCGAGGGGCCATGTTTCACGTGAAACATGGCCCCTTCCGCGCCGCCTCAGAGCTGAAGCTTGAAGCCCAGATGCGAAGCGCTGAACCCGAGCCGCTCATAGAAGCGGTGGGCATCGGTGCGGGTGGCGTCGGAGGTCAACTGGACCAACTGGCAGCCTTGGCGGCGGGATTCCTGGATCGCCCACTCGATGAACCGGGTGCCGAGCCCGCTGCCGCGCTCGTCGGCGTGCACGCGTACGCCCTCGATGATCGACCGCGTGGCGCCCTTCCGGGAGAGCCCCGGAACGATCGTGAGCTGAAGCGTGCCGACTACGCGGCCCTCCCGTACGGCGACGACCAGACGCTGGTTGGGATCGTCGGCCAGGCGCTGGAACGCGGCGACGTACGGGGTGAGGTCGTCCGGCGACTCACGCGTGGCTCCCAGGGGGTCGTCGGCGAGCATGGCGACGATGGCGGGCAGGTCGTCGGCTACGGCCGGGCGTATCTCAAGATCTCCCATGGCCGCAGCCTATGCGGGCCACCGCTTCAGGAGCAGGCCTCTCTCCGGACGAGGAGCGGGCAGCCCTAGGCAGGCACGCGCAGTGTCTCGACGGCCTTGACCAGCGGAGCGAGCTCAGGATTCCGGGCGGCCTCGTCGAGGGCCTCGCGCAGGGCCGCGTCATTGGTGGGGCGCGCCTCATTGAGCAACGCGGTGCCGGCCTCGCTCACGTCCGTGTAGATGCCGCGCCGGTCGGTGGGGCACAGGTAGCGCGAGAGCAGCCCGCGGTCCTCCAGGCGGCTGACCAGGCGCGTGGTGGCGCTCTGGCTCAGGACCACGGCGTCCGCGACCTGCTTCATCTGCAGATGGCCGCCCTCGCCGTCGTGCTGGCGGCTGAGCACGTCGAGCAGGGAGTACTCGCGCACGCTCAGCCCGTGCTCGGCCTGAAGGGCGCGCTCGATGTGGCTCTCGATCTGCCCGTGGAGCAGGGAGAGCGCGCACCACCCCTGAGCAAGGGCGGTGAGTGCGGGATCCGTCGCTGTCATGGCTCTTGTTTCCTCCGTCCCGGAGTGACTACGACCCAGGATAGTCCACCCGTGCAATATCCAGCGCTTGCAATTAACCCGCGTCTGCAACTATTGTGGACGCACGTTAAGCGCACCTGCAACCGTCTGGAAGGTAGTCCCATGCCTCTCGCGCTACTGGCCCTCGCGATCGGCGCCTTTGGAATCGGCACCACCGAGTTCGTGATCATGGGGCTGCTCCCCGAGGTCGCGGGTGACTTCGGCGTCTCCATCCCCACGGCCGGCTTCCTCGTGACCGGCTACGCCCTCGGTGTCGTCCTCGGCGCCCCGCTGATGACCGTCCTCGGCACCAAGATCTCGCGCAAGCGGATGCTGATGCTGCTGATGGGCCTGTTCATCGCGGGCAACCTGCTCTCCGCCGTCGCCCCGGTCTTCGGCGTGATGCTGGCGGGCCGTGTCGTCGCGTCCCTCGCCCACGGCGCCTTCTTCGGCATCGGTTCGGTCGTCGCGGCCGAGCTGGTCGCCCCCGAGAAGAAGGCCGGCGCCATCGCCATGATGTTCACGGGCCTGACCGTGGCCAATGTGGTCGGTGTGCCCCTCGGTACCTTCGTCGGGCAGACGCTCGGCTGGCGCATGACCTTCGGACTCGTCGCGGCGCTCGGTGTCGTCGGCCTCGCGGGCATCGCCAGGCTCGTCCCCGACCTGCCCAAGCCCGAAGGTGTCCGGCTGCGCCACGAACTGGCCGCCTTCCGCAACGTACAGGTGCTGCTGGCCATGGCGATGACGGTCCTCGGCTTCGGCGGCGTCTTCGCCGCCGTCACCTACCTGGCGCCGATGATGACGGACGTCGCCGGCTACGCGGACTCCTCCGTCACCTGGCTGCTCGTCCTCTTCGGCCTCGGCATGGTCGCAGGCAACCTGATCGGCGGGAAGTTCGCGGACCGCGCGCTGATGCCGCTGCTGTACATCTCGCTGGGCGCCCTGGCCGTCGTACTCGCCCTCTTCACGCTCACCGCGCACAACAAGATCGCCGCCGCCGTGACCATCACGTTGATCGGCGCGCTGGGATTCGCGACCGTACCGCCGCTCCAGAAGCGCGTCCTCGACCAGGCCTCCGGCGCCCCCACCCTCGCCTCGGCCGTCAACATCGGCGCCTTCAACCTCGGTAACGCCCTCTCGGCCTGGCTCGGCGGGATCGTCATCGCCGCGGGCCTCGGCTACACCGCCCCGAACTGGGTGGGCGCCGTCCTCGCCGGATCGGCTCTCGTCCTGGCCATTCTCTCGGCCGCCCTGGAGCGCCGCTCCGCCGCGGCGGCCCCCAGCCTCGTCGTGACCGGCAAGGCCCCCGCCGAACAGGCCGCGCCCGTACACCACTGACCCTTCTTCCGCCCCTCTCAGTACCGCACCGCAAGGAGAAACACCGTATGAGCCCCGCCACCGCCACCGCCGTAGCCCCGCTGACCATCGAGGACGCCGAAGCGCTCGTCACCGCGGCCCGCCGCGCCGCCGAGGCGGCCGACGTCACCGTCAGCGTCACCGTCCTCGACGCGGGCGGCCACCTCCTGGCCTTCCGGCGCGACGACCGGGCCGTGCTGATCTCCGGTGAGACCAGCACCCGCAAGGCGTACACGGCCCTCCAGCTGAACGCCCCGACCGCCGACCTGGTCGACGCGGTCCAGCCCGGTGGCCTTTTCCACACCCTGCCCACCGCCCTCGACCGGCCGCTGCTCTTCATCGCGGGCGGCGTGCCGGTCCACCGTGACGGTCGCCTGATCGGCGCGATCGGAGTCGGCGGCGGCGCCCCCGAGCAGGACCACGGCTTCGCGACGGAGGCCGTGGAGGCCCTCGCGTAACCCCCGTACGCGACGGAGAGGCCCGCGGGTGCTCTCAGCCCGCCGCTACCGTCAGCGGTGCGAAGCGGCGGGTCCAGTCGCCGGGCAGCTCCGGCGTGCCGTGGGCCATCACGGCGTTGAAGGCGACGGGGGCGAGACCGCTCTCCTTCAGCCAGTCGAGCAGCTCTTCGTGCCGTACGTCGATGTCGGTGCGCAGCGGCCGGTCGGTGTGCGCGCCGAGCGAGGCGATGAGCGCCTTCGCGGTCTCCGTGTCCCGTGCGATGAGCGGGCCGACGACGTGGGTCTCCATGTTCGGCCAGGCGCCCGCGTAGCCGATGATCTCCCCGTCGGCCTCCGCGACCCGGAGCTGGTCGGTGAAGGCGGGCAGCCGGGTGATCACGTGGGTCCGGTCATGCCCGAACACCTCGGTGTCGAGCCGGAGGATGGCGGTCAGGTCCTCCGCGGTGGCCGGGCGGGTCGCGATGCCGGGAAGCGGCCCGGCGGGGACCAGATGGCCGCGGACCATCTCGGCCCGGCCGATCACCTTGAAGCCGAGCTGTTCATAGAGGGGGCGGCCGTTCGGTGTCGCGTGGAGCGTCACCGGGATGGTGGCGGTCTCCTCGATGGCGTACCGCATCAGGCGGCGGCCGATGCCATGGCGGGCGTACCGCTCGGCGACGAGGACCATGCCGATCGCCGCGAGGCCGGGCCGCTCCTGCGGGCCGTACCGGGTCACTACGTAGGCGCCGATGAGGCCGTTGCCGTCGGGGTCGTCGATGCCGTAGCCCGTTCCGGCCGACAGCAGGAGACCCCACTTGTGTTCCTCACGGGGCCAGCCCCTGTCCTCGGACAGGTCGGCGCAGGACGCCAGATCGCGGGGGGTGAGTCGGCGGATGGGCAGTGCGGAGAGGGAAGGTGTCGACACTCGGGTCAGGCTGTCTGACGTATGTCCCCGGCGTCCACCCGTTTGTGGGCAGAAGCACGTTGCTTTTGGCCACGTCGGGTGAGCCCCCAGGGCTTGAGCACCGACAGGACCGTCATGAACAGGTAGGCGCTGAGCGAGATGAGTGGGCCGGCGATCAGGCCGGCCGTGTCGGGTACCGGATTGCCCACGGACACGGTCGCGGCCGACTCGTCGACACCGGGACGCAGCGCGAAGGCCGACGCGAGGGTGGTGGCCAGGGTGAGCCAGAACTTTGTGTAGACCCAGCGGTGCCTGGCGAGGCCCCACTGGGTGCCCAAGGACAGCACCAGTCCACTCACCAGGGTCATCAGGGCGAGCGGGAGAACCAGCCAGTCCGCGAAGACCTTCATCGAGCGGACGGAGGCTTCCACGGCCGCGGGGGCGTCCGTCGTGATCGCGGTGAGGGCGAGGGCGGCGAGCCCGAGCGTGAGCCCGAGCCAGCAGGCTGCGCCGATGACATGGACGACCAGGGTGGCCCGGCGAGCGGGGCGGCTAAGTTTCACGTGAAACACAGTGCCGACCGAGGCGGGGCCAGGGCGTCTGACAGCGGGAGTAACCGCGGGTACTAGCCTCGGCGTACATGGCACGACTGCACCTCTTCGATCTGGATGGGACGCTGCTGCACGGCACGGCGGCGCCCGTAGAGATATCGCGGCAGCTCGGACTGGACGCGGAGATCACGGCGCTGGAGCGGGACTTCGTCGCCGGGCGCATCGACTCGCCGGAGTACGCGGTGCGCGTGTGCTCCCTGTGGGCGGAGCTCACGGACGCGCAGGTGACCGCCGCCTTTGAGGGGGCGCCCTGGCTCTCCGGTGTCCGAGAGACCTGGGCCCGGATCCGCGAGGCCGGTGACTACTGCGCGGTGGTGTCGCTCTCGCCGTCCTTCTTCGTGGAGCGGCTCGTCGAGTGGGGCGCGCATGCCGCGCATGGGTCACTTTTTCCGGCCGTGCCGTTCACCGAGCCCGTCGAACCGGCGGGCATTCTCGACGCCGCGGCCAAGGTGAGGATCGCGGACCGGCTCTGTGAAGAGTTCGGGATACACCGAAGCGATTGCGTCGCGTACGGCGACTCGCTGTCCGACCTGGAGCTCTTCGGCGTCGTACCGGTCTCTGTCGCGGTCAATGCGGACCCACGGCTGGTCAGCCTGGCCACCCACTCTTATGTGGGGCGCGACCTGCGTAAGGCGTACGAATTGGTCCGGCACGCCCGTTAATTGAGGGAATTGGCAGGCGGATGCATTGAATTACCGAGGAAGGGCAGGGGACTTGTATGTCGCGCGGCTGCCGGTATGGTCGACTCCGGTTCGTGCCGGGTGCGCTTCTTCGCATCCTGGGGGGCACGCGCGCAGGTCAACGAAGCCTAACGGGGCAGAGAGATCCAGAGCCGGTACTTCTCGTTATGCAGCCGATGCGGTGACGCCGAATGGGATGCTGCCGTGAGTCACTGCGGCCAATGTCACATTCTCGACCTACTTGTCCGTAGGGCCCGGTAACTCGGGGTTCAATGTGGCCGGATCGGCCATCGAGGCAGAGCGGGGAAAGCAGGCGGCTTCCGACAGGAAGTGCACAGACCGACCGAGAGATGTTCGAGGCGAGGCACAGCATGGACGCTCCGACCACCACGTCGTCGGACGACGGCACTTCCGGCGGCGGGGGTGGCTGGTTCACTCCGCGCAGGCCCCCGAAGCGGCCGGAGGACGGCCACCCGCAGCAGCCCGGCGCCGATGCGCACCAGGCCTCCGAGGGTCGGCGGCCCGCTTCCATACGTCCCCTGGGCCGGCCTGAGGGCCCCGTGCCCGCCGCCGAGCCTGTCGCTGAACCGGGGGAAAGGCCGTCGGACGAGGCGGCGGCCGACTCCGCGGCCGGCTCCGCGGGCAGCTCGGCGGAGGAGCGAATACTGGCTGCCGCTTCGGTCGGCCCGTCCCCCGCAGTTCAGTCCCAGCCCACTCCATCCCCGGCGACACAGTCGGCGCCACCCCCCGTGGTGAAGGACTCCGTGGCCAAGCCGTCCCGACCGGCGTCGCCCGACGCCGCCCTGGTGCAGCGCACGATGGCCGAGATCGGCCCTGTCGCCGACCAGGTCACCTCGTACTTCTACGCGCTGCTCTTCACCCGCCACCCCGACCTGCGCCCGATGTTCCCCGCGGCGATGGACACCCAGCGGGACCGCCTCCTCAAGGCGCTGCTGACAGCGGCCGAGCACATCGACCACACCGACGTACTCGTCTCGTATCTGAAGAACCTCGGCCGGGGGCACCGCAAGTACGGCACCCGCCCCGAGCACTATCCGGCCGTCGGTGAATGCCTGATCGGTTCGCTGAGCCGGTACGCGAGCGCGATCTGGGACGAGGAGACCGAGGCCGCCTGGGTCCGCACATACACGACGATCTCCCAGGTCATGATCGACGCGGCGGCTGAGGACGAACTGCGCGCCCCCGCCTGGTGGTTCGCGGAGGTCGTCTCACACGACCTGCGGACACCGGACATCGCCGTGGTCACGGTCCGCCCGGACCAGCCGTATCCGTTCCTGGCCGGGCAGTACACCAGCCTGGAGACCCCTTGGTGGCCGCGGATCTGGCGGCACTACTCCTTCGCGTCGGCGCCCCGCTCCGACGGGCTGCTCTCCTTCCACGTCAAGGCCGTCCCGGCCGGCTGGGTCTCCAACGCACTCGTGCACCACGCCCGTCCCGGGGACGTCCTGCGGCTGGGCCCGCCGGGAGGCTCGATGACCGTCGACCACACCACCGACAGCGGCCTTCTCTGTCTGGGCGGCGGCACGGGCATCGCGCCGATCAAGGCCTTGGTCGAGGACGTCGCCGAGCACGGCAGGCGGCGCCCGGTGGAGGTGTTCTACGGCGCCCGCACCGATCACGACCTGTACGACATCGACACGATGCTGCGGCTGCAACAGAGCCACCCCTGGCTCTCCGTCCGCCCGGTCGTGGACGAGCGGGCCCAACTGCCGGACGCCGTGCGCGAGTACGGCCCGTGGAACGAGTACGACGCCTATCTCTCGGGTCCGCCCGGCATGATCCGCAGCGGTGTGGACGCGCTGCGAGACGTCGGCATCCCCGAGGCACGCATCCGCCATGACTCCGTGGAGGAGCTGGTGGTCGCGGGGGAGTGACCCACAGCCCGGTTCAGCCCAGATCAGGGGCGTGCATCGCACGTACGCCCTCGATGTTGCCGTCCAGATAGTGCCGCAGCGACAGCGGTACGAGGTGGACCGAGGCGATGCCGACCCGGGTGAAGGGCACGTGCACGATCTCGTACTCGCCGCACGGCTCCTCGATCTCGGGGCCGTGCCGCAGGCCGGTGTCCATGGACTCCAGACGGCAGACGAAGAAGTGCTGCACCTTCACGCCGGTCGCGCCGCCGTCCTCACCGATGTGCTCCACGGTGTCGACGAAGCAGGGCACGACATCGGTGATCTTGGCGCCGAGTTCCTCGTGCACCTCGCGGTGGAGTGCGTCGACGACGGTGGCGTCCTCCGGTTCCACGCCGCCTCCCGGGGTGATCCAGTACGGATCGACGCCGGGCTTGGTCCGCTTGATCAGGATCAGGTCGTCTCCGTCCAGCAGGACGGCGCGCGCGGTGCGTTTGACCACGGGTCGGACGGTCATGGGGGGAATGTGGCCCGGACTGTTCCACGTGAAACATCGCGGCCCACTCGGAACCGCCATCAAGCCCAGTCGCCGACCGTCCCTCAAGACCATTCGGCGGCGGCCCGCAGCAGCCATTCATGCGCCCGAGCGATGTGGGGCATGGCCGGCGTGCCGGTGCGCACGACCAGGAAGTACGTACGCAACGGCGGTACCGGGGGTTCGAGGAGGGCCAGGACATCCCCGCGCTTCAAGGCGTCGGCGCAGAGGTAGCGGGGCAGTACGGCGAGTCCGGCGCCCGAGGCCGCGCAGGCGAGGACCGCCCGCAGGTCCGGCACGATGACGGCGCCGGAGGCGGCCGGGCGGGCGTCGAAGACAGCGGCCCAGTAGCGGGAGACGAACGGCAGCGTCTCGTGCACCTCGACCACCGGCAGGTTCTCCAGCGGCAGCGCTCCCCCGCGGCCCAGTCCCCCGCGGCCGAAACCGCGGGGGCCCGGCCCGCCGGGTCCCGGCCCACCGAGACCGAGACGGGCGGCCCACCGCTCCCCCGCGACCAGGACGTGCTCCTCGTCGCAGAGCGGCGTCGCGGTGAGCAGCGCGCCGCGCGGCCGGGCCGTGGCGATGGCCAGGTCGTGATGTCCGGCCGCGAGCCCCTCCAGGACCTCGTCGGCGGTGCCGAACGAGGCGCGCAGGGCGTACCCGTGGCCGTCCTGTCCGGTCAGGGCGGTGAGCGCGGGCAGGGCACGCTCGGCGGTGAACTCGGGCGGTCCCGCGAGGTGGAGGGTGCGCATGGGCGACTCCTCGTCGGGCCCGGCCTCGGCGATCTCCATGAGCGCGTCCAGGTGCGGGGCGGCCTTGTGGGCGAGTTCGTCGCCGATGGTCGTGGGGGTCACGCCGCGGGCCTGGCGCAGGAAGAGGGGGCGGCCGAGCTGCCGCTCCAGGGTGCGGATCTGGGACGTGACGGCAGGCTGTGAGAGGCCGAGCAGTGCCGCGGCGCGGGTGAAGGAACCGGCCCGGTGCACCGTCACGAAGGTGCGTAACAGGGCCAGATCCATGACGACGTCCCTCCCCTTCGCCCCCAGGGTGCGCACAACTATAAATATGTCGATAGGTCCCTGCCGCTACTGTGATTGGACACTGACACACAGTCAACTAGCCTTGTGAGCGCGGTTCTTCGCACGCGGAACCGGGACGGTCCGAGCCACGAGGGGGGAGGCTCGGACCGTTCGTCGTACGTAGCCCGGGTGTCGTCCGGGGCCGAGGGCGGCGTCGGCGCACAGGAGCGGCCGGGCCGTCGGCAGTTCTCACTCGGCGGACGCGTCCAACGCGCGGAGCACGTCATCCACCAGGTCATGCGGGTCCTCGGCGCCCGCGGAGAAGCGGATGAAGCCCTCCGGGACGTCATCGCCGCCCCAGCGCCCGCGCCGCTCGGCCGTGGACCGCACACCGCCGAAGCTCGTCGCGTCGTCGACGAGACGCAGTGCTTCCAGGAACCGCTCGGCACGCGCCCGGGTGGGCAGCGTGAAGGAGACCACGCACCCGAAGCGCCGCATCTGCCGCGAGGCGATCTTGTACGAGGGGTCGTCGGGCAGCCCGGGGTAGCGCAGCCCCGCCACCTCGGTCCGTTCGCGCAGCGCCTCGGCGAGGGCCAGGGCGTTCGCGTTCTGCCGGTCGGCACGCAGGTGGAGTGTGGCGAGCGAGCGGTGCGCGAGCCAGGCCTCCATGGGGCCGGGGATGGCACCGACGATCTTGCGCCAGCGCCGTACGGAAGCGGTCAGCTCCGCGTCGCGGCAGGTGACGTACCCCAGGAGGATGTCTCCGTGGCCGGTGAGCATCTTCGTGCCGCTGGCCACCGCGAAGTGGGCGCCCAGTTCCAGGGGGCGCTGGCCGAGCGGTGTGGCCAGGGTGTTGTCGACCGCCACCAGGACGCCACGCGCGCGTGCCGCATCGGCGAGGCGACGCACGTCGCACACGTCGAGGCCGGGGTTGGACGGCGTCTCGATCCACAGCATCTTGGCGCCGTCCAGGACGTCGAGCTGGGCGTCACCGGCCGTCGGGGCGGTGCGCACCTCGATGCCGTACGCCGTGAGCTGCTCGCGGACGAGGGGGAGCACTTGGTAGCCGTCGTCCGGCAGGACCACCGCATCCCCGGCGCGCAGCTGGGAGAAGAGCACCGCCGAGATCGCGGCCATGCCGGAGGCGAAGGCGAGCGTCTCGACGTCCGCACCGGCGCCCGGGGCCTCCAGCTCGCCGATGGCGCGTTCCAGGTGCGTCCAGGTGGGGTTCTCGTCGCGTGCGTAGGCGTAGCCGCCGGTGGGGTCACCGGGGAGGTGGAAGTGCGCGGCGAACACCGGGCCGGGCAGCGTGGGTTCGTGCTTCACCGGCTCGGGCAGCCCGGCCCGCACCGCTCGCGTCCCGTCACCGATGCCTGTCGCCGAAGAGTCCGTCATGCCGATCAGTCCTTGTCGTCCGGGAGCACCATGTTCATGGCCCAGGACACGATCGAGATGATCAGGCCGCCCAGGACGGCGGTCCAGAAGCCCTCCACATGGAAGCTGACGTCGAGCTTGTCGGCCAGCCACGAGGTGAGCAGCAGCATCAGGGCGTTGACCACGAGGGTGATCAGTCCGAGGGTCAGGATGAACAACGGGAAGGTGAGGACCTTCACCACCGGCTTGACCAGGAAGTTCACCAGTCCGAAGAGCAGCGCGACGACGATCAGGGTGCCGACCTTCTTGCCGGTGCTGCCGCCGGTCAGCGTGATCTTGTCGAGCAGCCATACGGCTACGGCCAGGGCCGCGGCGTTGGCGATCGTCTTGACTACGAAATTCTTCATGTGTCTGATCGTGGCAGACGTGGACCGGAAGCGGTCGGGTCACGAGACCGGCGGAATCCGCGGGACATCCGCGGACATCCGCGGAACGAGCACCAGCGAGGGGCGTACGAGGGCGATGAAGGCATTCCGGCTGGACGATCTGGAGGCGGAGCGCGCCGCGAACGACGGGGCGTATCTGCAGTTTCTGCGGGAGCGGAACATGTCGGTCGGTCTCTACGCGCTCGACGCGGGGGAGTCCGACCCGCAGCAGCCGCACGGGCAGGACGAGGTCTACATGGTCGTCAGCGGCCGTGCCTCGATCACGGTCGGCATGGAGACCACGTCGGTCGCGCGCGGCAGCGTCGTGTACGTGCCGGCCGGGGTGGCCCACAAGTTCCACCACATCAGCGAGGACCTGCGGGTCCTGGTCGTCTTCTCCCCGCCCGAGGCCTGAGGGCGGGGTCTGACCTCGGGGTTCTCTCAGGGTCGGATCAGGGAAGGACAAGGGCTGCGCGGCCCCCGCAGCGGGCTTTGGCGCTCTAGCATCGAATGCAAGGAGCCGGGAGCCTGCGGACATTCAGGATCCCGCACCGACGTGAAGTGCGCGGAGAGAGGTAAGGACGATGGCGGCGAAGGAGATCTTTGCGGGAATGCCGTGGTGGGTGAAGTGGGTGGCCGTGCCCGTCATCGCCTTGGTCGTGTTCGGCGGTGTGATAGCGACCGTTGTCGGGTTCGTCGTCGGCCTGCTCTTCAAGGCGCTGCTATTCGTCGCCTTGGTCGGTGGACTCATTTATGTCGTACGGAAGTTCATATCCGGCTCGTCCTCGTCCCGCACCGATTGGTGATCGCCGCCGCATACATCGGGCACTGATCACCTGCAACCGTCGCTGAAGTGGTTACTCGCCGATTGGTTACTACCTGGTGGTGACTTTTCGAAACGGGTCCCTCGGCCGAGGGATGTTTCCCCGCAGACGGCCGCAGAGCGGTGGCCAAGGGTTAGAGTCCGAAAACCGACGCGGGGTTGCTCCCCGCGGACGGGCGCATTGCCCTCCCGTGTTTCTCCGGGCACGGGCGGCCCCCCACGCGCTTCGGGAGTGAACCTTGGCCGCGGTCGACGCCTCCACTTCACCGGTCGGTACCCCCACTTCACCGGCCGCCACCTCCACCGCACGGGCCGACGCCACCCCATTACCGGCCGACGCCAGCGCCCTTCCACCGGCGGACGCCACGGCCACGGCCGCCGCCCCCGTCACGCCCACCCTCATCGGCTCCGTGCAGCGGGCCATGCGGCTGCTGGAAGCCGCCTCCACGCACCCGGACGGCGCGCCCGCCAAGCAACTGGCCCGCGAAGCGGGGCTCGCGCTCCCCACCGCCTACCACCTGCTGCGCACGCTGACCCACGAGGGCTATCTGCGCCGCGAGAAAGGAGTGTTCGTACTCGGCGAGGCGGCCGAGCGGCTCAGCAGCAGCGGGGCGCAGCAGAATCGTCGCGGCACGATCGGTGACGCGCTGGCGCACTGCCGGGACGTCATCGGGGTGCCGGTGTACTTCGCGGTCTACCGCGAGGGCGAGATCGAGATCGTGGCGGTCTCCGACACCCCGGGCAATCCCGCGGTCGAGGAATGGGCAGACTTCCGGGAGACGGGTCACGCCCACGCCATCGGGCAGTGCCTGCTCTCCCAACTCGACGACGAGGCCAGGCAGGACCACCTCGACCGCTATCCGGTTCAGTCGATCACGCGTTACTCGGTCCGCGACGACCGCACGTTTCTGCGTCGGCTCGAGGCGATGGAGCGGATGAGGCCCGTGGTGGAGCGACAGGAGTACGCGTTGGGGACGGTCTGCGCGGCGATTCCGATCTTGGCGGGAGACACCGCGGCGACCTTGGCCATTTCCGTGCCCGCAGGTCAGGCGGACAGGCTGCTGCCCGCGGCGGAGAGATTGCAGCGTGAGATCGGAAAGCTACTAGGGACACTCGCCTTCTCTATCAGCATCTGAAAACTCACTCCTTGTGATCTGGTGTGTACTTTAAGCAAGATGCCATGAGTGTCAGGGAGTTGGTTCCTGGCCACTTGAAGGCCAAGTGACGGGGTAGGGCGGCGCGATGGACGAGACGGTTCAGGCAGAGGTCATGATGAGCTTCCTTGTTTCCGAGGAGCTGTCGTTTCGTATCCCGGTGGAGTTGCGCTATGAGACCGGTGATCCTTTTGCCGTGCGGCTGACGTTTCATCTGCCCGGTGACGCTCCGGTGACGTGGGCATTCGGCCGGGAGCTGTTGATCGACGGAGTGGGCCGGCCGTGCGGGGTCGGGGATGTGCGGATCGAGCCCACTGATCCCGAGTTGATGGACGAGGCGCTGATCAGGCTTCAGGTCGGCCCGGATCAGGCGCTGTTCCGGGTGGGCATTCCGCCGCTGCTCGCCTTCCTGGACCGTACGGACAGGTTGGTGCCGCTCGGGCAGGAGCGGACGCTCGCCGACTTCGACGCGCACCTCGACGAGGCGCTCGACCGGATCCTGGCGGAGGAGCAGAACGCGGGCTGACCGCCGACCGGTGGGCAGATATGAATGGCAGATTGGTGCATTTCGCGGCTTCTCCCGGCTCAAAGGGCCGCGCGGGCCCCTCCGGCGTCAGGCCTTGCGGCGGCGGCCCTTCCCGCCACGGGAGGATCGCGGAGCGGGGGTGCCGGTGGCCGCGGCCGGGCCGCCGGGCCCGGTGGTGGCGGAGCGGTCGGCGGAGACCACCAGGGCGGCCAGCGCGGTGGTCACCGGCACCGACGCGACCAGGCCGATCGAGCCGATCAGGGTGCGCACGATCTCCTCGGCGACCAACTCGCTGTTGGCGACCGTGCCCACGCTGGACTGCGCGATCGAGAAGAGCAGCAGCAGGGGCAGCGCGGCGCCCGCGTAGGCGAGGACGAGGGTGTTGACGACCGAGGCGATGTGGTCGCGCCCGATGCGGATGCCCGCGCGGTAGAGGCCGCGCCAGCCCATGGTCGGGTTGGCCTGGTGCAGTTCCCAGACGGCTGAGGTCTGGGTGACCGTCACGTCGTCCAGGACGCCGAGCGAGCCGATGATGACGCCCGCGAGCAGCAGGCCGCTCATGTCGATGGACGGATACAGGCCGTGGATGAGGCCGGTGTTGTCGTCCGTGTTGCCGGTCAGCGCGGCCCAGCCGATGAACAGGGAGCCGAGCAGGCCGATCAGGAGGAGGGAGATGAGGGTGCCGAGCACCGCGACCGAGGTACGGGCCGTGAGGCCATGGCAGAGGTAGAGCGCGACCAGCATGATGGCGCTCGCCCCGATCACCGCCACGACCAGGGGGTTCGACCCCTGGAGGATCGCCGGCAGGATGAAGAAGGTCAGCACCAGGAAGCTGATGGCGAGTGCCACCAGGGCCATCACACCGCGCAGCCTCCCCACCACCACGACGGCGAGCGCGAAGATGCCGGCGAGCAGCGCCATCGGGATCTTGCGGTTCACGTCGGTGACCGAATACTGAAGGCCCTCGGGGGCCTTGGGCTCGTAGGCGACCACCACCTCTTGGCCCTTGCGCAGTTGCCGGGGCGAGTCCGGCTGGATGATCTCGGTGAACGTGCGGCCCTTGTCGTCACCGCTGGTCACCTCGATCAGCGCCTTCTTGCAGGTGCCCTCGGCCCGGGACTGGGCGCTCTGGCCCTCGGGAGTGGAGGTGTCGCCGTTCGGCTGCGGCTGCGAGGGGTTGAGGTCCTTGCAGGGCAGTTCCTGCACCTTGGCGACCGTCGCCGACTGTGTCTGCCGGTCGAAGCCGACGCCGGTGCGTTCATGGCTCGGCGTCCCGCCCGGCCACAGGACCAACAGGCCCACGACGACCGCGGTGGCGAAGGGGATCAGCACCGCCGCGATGACCTTGCGCAGGTGCTGGGAGACGGGCGCGGCGGGGCCGTGGCTGTGCGTATGGCCGTGTCCGTGTCCGTGCCCGGAGCCGTCGGGGGACGGGCCGGAGCGGGGCGGTTGCGAGGGCGGAGGCGGCGGCGGGGGTGTGGTGGTCACGGACCGATCATCGCAAGAACGGGAGGGGCCCTCTGTTCAGCGCGCCCGACATGACGCTAGCGTGGAGCCACCTTTGCAATCGCGGGAGCTCGGAGCACCGGGCTGAGAGGGCGCTGACCTCCGTACGAAACGGCACGAGTCGTGCATGAACGTACGGAATCCGCTGCGTCGACCGCCGAACCTGTTACCGGGTAATGCCGGCGTAGGGAGTAGGTCTCATGACCACATCGGACGCACGCACGCCTGCCTCCAGCAGCGACGAGCACGTTGAGAACGCTGTCGCGGCGGAGGCCGGGAAGTCCATCGGCTGGCACAAGGCGTACATCGAGGGTTCACGCCCCGATCTGCGCGTGCCGGTCCGCCAGGTGCACCTCACCAACGGCAAGGCCGTCACCCTGTACGACACATCGGGTCCGTACACCGACCCGTCCGCCGAGACCGACGTCCGCCGCGGCCTGCCGCCGCTGCGGGAGAACTGGATCATCGCCCGCGGCGACACCGAGGAGTACGTGGGCCGTCCGCCCCGCCCCGAGGACGACGGCATCAAGCACACCTCGCCGCGCGGCGGGCTCAAGAACCTCGACGCGGTCTTCCCCGGCCGCCCCCGCCAGCCACGCCGCGGCCGCCCGGGCCAGGCGGTGACACAGCTCGCGTACGCCCGGCGCGGTGAGATCACGCCCGAGATGGAGTTCATCGGGATCCGCGAGAACATGGACCCCGAGGTCGTGCGGGCCGAAGTCGCCGCGGGCCGCGCCGTGATCCCGGCCAACGTCAACCACCCGGAGATCGAGCCGATGATCATCGGCAAGAAGTTCCTGGTGAAGGTGAACGCCAACATCGGCAACTCCGCGGTCACCTCCTCCATCGAGGAGGAGGTGGACAAGATGACCTGGGCGACCCAGTGGGGCGCCGACACGGTCATGGACCTCTCCACCGGCCGCAACATCCACACCACCCGCGAGTGGGTCCTGCGCAACTCCCCCGTGCCCATCGGCACCGTGCCCCTCTACCAGGCCCTGGAGAAGGTCGACGGCAAGGCCGAGGAGCTGACCTGGGAGATCTACAAGGACACGGTCATCGAACAGGCCGAGCAGGGCGTGGACTACATGACGGTGCACGCCGGTGTGCGCCTGCCGTACGTCCCGCTCACCGCCCGCCGTAAGACCGGCATCGTCTCGCGCGGCGGCTCGATCATGGCCGCCTGGTGCCTCGCGCACCACAAGGAGAGCTTCCTCTACGAGCACTTCGAGGAGCTGTGCGAGATCCTCGCGGCGTACGACGTGACGTACTCGCTCGGCGACGGCCTGCGGCCCGGTTCGATCGCGGACGCCAACGACGAGGCGCAGTTCGCCGAGCTCCGGACCCTCGGGGAACTCAACACGATCGCCAAGAGGCACAATGTACAGACGATGATCGAGGGCCCCGGTCACGTCCCGATGCACAAGATCAAGGAGAACATCGACCTCCAGCAGGAGATCTGCGAGGAGGCGCCGTTCTACACGCTCGGCCCGCTGACCACGGACATCGCGCCCGCCTACGACCACATCACCTCGGGCATCGGCGCCGCGATGATCGGCTGGTGGGGCACGGCCATGCTCTGCTACGTCACGCCGAAGGAGCACCTCGGCCTGCCCAACCGCGACGACGTGAAGACCGGCGTCATCACGTACAAGATCGCGGCGCACGCGGCCGACCTCGCCAAGGGGCATCCGGGCGCGCAGGACTGGGACGACGCGCTCTCGGACGCGCGCTTCGAGTTCCGCTGGGAGGACCAGTTCAACCTGGCCCTCGATCCGGTCACGGCGCGGGAGTTCCACGACGAGACGCTGCCGGCCGAGCCCGCGAAGACAGCGCACTTCTGCTCGATGTGCGGGCCGAAGTTCTGCTCGATGAAGATCTCCCAGGACATCCGCCGCCAGCACGGCGGTGACCTGGCGGAAGGCGAGATCGAGGCGGGCATGGAGCAGAAGTCCAAGGAGTTCGCCGCCGCCGGCAACCGGGTCTATCTGCCGATCGCCGACTGAGCGAAACCTCGTAGGCACGTAGGGGGTGCCCGCAGAGTGTCGCGACGACCGGCTCTGCGGACACCCTTGCCTACTCGGGCTTGTGTTCGGGTCCGCCGAAGTCCGGGCTGGAGAAGTCGGGGCTCGAAAAGCTCGGCCGCGACCCTGTCGCCCGGCCGCCGTCCGGGCTGCTGAACCCGGGCCGGTTGTAGCCGAGTTGCGGCATGCGGCCACCCGCCGCGGCTCCTCCGGCCCCGTGCGACGGCGCGCGGGCCGCGGGAGCCGCGCCCGGATCCGTCAGGGCCTCACGGAGGAACGGCACGACGCCCCGTTCGAGGAGCGCCTGACTCCAGGCTTCCCTGGCTCGGGACACTTCCTCGTACTGCTCGCCGTGGAGTCCCGCCTGGAGCGATGTGGCGCCGTTTCGCAGGGCCGTCAGGAGCAGACCGACCGCGGCGACCAGGATGCCCCCGGCGGTGAGCGCGCCGAACAGCCATCCCGCGGTGAGCAGGGTGTCCGCGAAGGCGGGCTCGGGGTTGAGCATCTTCAGGATGTAGCCGACGAGCAGGAAGATCGCGGCGGCCGTCCCGGCGAGGACGGGGGCGAGGACCGCCACCACGGCGATCGCCCCGGCTCCTGCCGCCGCCGCGGGTTCCGCGACCTCCCCCATCGTCGTGGCGATGCCGATGCCGCCGGAGCCCGACTCCGCGGCGCTGTGTCCACTCCCTTCGCGAATCGAGGTGGAGGACGGTCGAGGTTCGCGCAACTCCTCGCGAACCTTCACGTAGTGCGCGTACTCGGCCGTGGCGGCGGCCGTGATCAGTGCTGTCGCGTTCAGGGCCATGGTGCGCAGTTGTTCGGTGTTGAGCCGCTGGCCCACTGCGGCGAGTTCAGGACGGTCAGGTGCGGTGCGCAGCGCCTCATCGAGGATCCGCTCGTATTCGGGGCGGTCCTCATTGAGCAGGTGTGGAGCGCTGTTCATGTGCATCCCCCGATGCTCCGTAGGGCTAAGGCTCGCATGGCTACGAGCCGTCGGGCAGAAACGGAGGGGAGCCTGCTACGGATAAGCCGATGGTAGAGCCGTGACGGCACGCGGTGACAGGGGGTTTCCAGAATTGGCACCCCCGGTCGGCGTGATCCTGTAAGGGGGCGCCTGCCCAGCGAACGCTCAGATACCCAGGGGGAGTTGGCAGACCAGTAGCTTTCCGGCCATGGTCACTCCACCGTCCATGGCGATGGCCAGGCCGTCGGCGTAGACGTGCGGTCCCTCGATGACCGGTCCGCCACCGTCCGACTCGTCCTCGGAGCCGACGTCACCCAGGAGGTAGGGGATGGGGCTGTGGCCGTGGACGATGCGCGTGCCGCCGTACATGTCCAGCAGCTCGCGTACGGCCGAGGAGCCCGACTCGTCGCGGAAGGCGAAGCGCTTGGTGAACTTGCGGAAGAGGTCCCAGCACTCGTCGGCGTCGTTGCGGGTGAGGGTCTCGCGGATGGTGTCGTTCACTGCCTCGATCGAGTCGCCGTAATCCAGGTAGGCGGTCGTGTCGGAGTGCACGAGCAGGTGGCCGTCGGCCTCCTCCATCGCGTCCAGCCGGGCCATCCACTGGAGGTGGTGGTCCTCCAGGCGCTCCATGTCGGTCTTCTGGCCGCCGTTGAGCAGCCAGGCGGCCTGGAAGGTGGCGGTGCCCGCGCCGGAGTTGACGGGCGTGTCGCCGAAGCGCTTGGCGCCGAGCAGGAGCAGCTCGTGGTTGCCCATGAGCGCCTTGCAGTAGCCGCCGGCGGCCGCGGCCTCGGCGGAGAGCCGCATCACGAGGTCGATGACGCCGATGCCGTCGGGCCCGCGGTCGGTGAAGTCGCCGAGGAACCACAGGCGCGCGTTGCCCGCGGACCAGTTGCCGTCGGCGTCGATGAGGCCCTGCTCCTGGAGGGCCGCGAGGAGCTCGTCCAGATAGCCGTGCACGTCGCCCACGACGAACAGCGGGCCGAGCTCGTCGCCCGGCCTCGGCTGCGGGGGATCCGGCATGACCTGCACCTGGACCGTGTCGCCGCGGTTGATGACCGGCAAGTCACGCTGGGTGGGGGTGTAGCCGTCGTCCGGCAGTCCCCCCGGAGCCGGCGCCGGAGGGCTCACCTCGGCGGGGCCGGTCGTTTCATGGACGTACGCCGGTACGCGGAAGTCGCGCAGCGTCGCCGTCCGCACATCGGGTCCCTGACCGGCCCCCTGAGTCATCGACCCCTCCACCACCATTGCGCCGCATCTGCACCGAGAACGGACTGCCTGGTCGCAGCGGCCCGCGGTGTCGTCCGCCCATCATAGGAATGCGGCTCCCGCTGTGTGGTGCACCAGGGGTGGGGAATCGGTCCCAGACCCCGGTTCACCGAGGTTTTCTCCCGAATTGGGCAGAGGTTTCCCCCCTGGTGGCGGGTTGGTAGCCCACCTCTGCCCGAAATCGTCTGAGTCAGCGTCCGGGTCAGCCCGAGCCCGAGGAGCGTGGCGGACTGACCGTCGTGCGCGGCGGACGTCGCTCGGACGAGGTGCGCACGATCAGTTCGGTCGGTATCACCTGTTCGACGGGCCCGCCCGAGTCGAGCCCCTCGATGGCGTCGATGAGGAGCTGTACGACGGCCGTTCCGATGCGTCTCGGCTTGAGGGAGAGCGTGGTGATGGGCGGTTCCGTGGTGGCGTACACCGTGGACTCGCTGCAACAGACGAGCAGCAGGTCGTCGGGGACCCGCAGGCCGTACCGCCGGGCGGCGGCGAGCAGGTCGGTGCCGTTGGGGTCGAAGAGGCCGTAGACGGCGTCGGGGCGGTCGGGCCTGGCGAGCAGTCGGTCGGCGGCCACGGCGCCCGCGCACGGGTCGTGGGCGGGGTAGGACTCGTAGACCGGGTCCTGTCCGACGCGCTCGCACCAGCGGAGGTACGCGGTCGTGGACAGGTGGGTGTAGGTGTCCGTGGTGTTGCCGGTGAGGAGGCCGATCCGGCGGGCGCCCGCCGCCGCGAGGTGGTCGAGGATCCCGAGGACCGCGGCCTCGTGGTCGTTGTCGACCCAGGCGGTGACGGGCAGCGACCCCGCGGGGCGGCCGTCGGAGACCACCGGCAGGCCCTGTCTGACCAGCTCGCTGACGACCGGGTCGTGGTCGGAGGGGTCGACGACGACGGTGCCGTCGAGCGCGACGTTGGACCACACGTCGACCGGACTGCGGCGCGAGGTGGCCGGGAGGATCACCAGGGCGTAGCCACGGGCGAGGGCGGCGGAGGTGGCGGCTCTGGCCATCTCCGCGAAGTAGGCGAATTCGGTGAAGGTGAAAGGTTCATCCCCGTACGTGGTCACGGTCAGGCCGATGAGGCCGGACTTGCCGGTACGGAGGGTTCGGGCCGCGGCGGAGGGGCGATAGCCCAGCCGCTCAGCGACCTCGCGGACATGGCGTCGGGTGGCGTCGGGCAGCCGCCCCTTGCCGTTGAGGGCATCGGAGACAGTCGTGATCGAGACACCGGCGGCCGCGGCGACGTCTCTGATGCCCGCTCGGTTCTGCCGGTTGCTCCGGCGGGCGGTCTCCGCTCGGCTCACCTGGTGCTTCCCTGCTGCTGTCATGGCGAGCCGATAGTAGGGCTCATCGGGGTGGGTAGCGCGGACGCATATTCACTCGTTGACAGGCACGTTTCTGCATGGCTCCAGCGCGCCAATGACCATGGAACGCAGGGTAGTTGGACGTTGTGAGCGTTAGTTGCCGCTGATCGTCTGGCGCGGTCCTGTCAGATGCGCGAGGTCTCGAAGAGGTCTCAACTCACCTTCACGAGGGATGCGCGCCACGGAGTGAGCCACCGGCGCACGGAACACCGCGGGGCGCTCCCCCTTGCCGCGCGCCTTCCGGAGACGGATCTCCGTAGGCCATTCGCACCAGCCTCGAATCCTCATAAGGTGAGCAGTATTCGAACTGTCGCCGGTACCGGTACGAGGAGGACTGCGGTGAGCGAGACGAGCCCGAGGCTGCGCGCCGAGCTGGAGGGTATCCCCACCTACAAGCCGGGCAAGCCCGCCGCGGCCGACGGTCCGGTGGCCTACAAGCTGTCCTCCAACGAGAACCCCTATCCGCCGCTCCCGGGCGTCATGGAGAGCGCGCTCGCCGCGGCCGGGTCCTTCAACCGTTACCCCGACATGGCCTGCACGGCCCTGATGAGTGAACTGGCCGAGCGCTTCGGCGTGCCGCTCTCGCACATCGCCACCGGCACAGGCTCGGTCGGCGTCGCCCAGCAGCTGCTCCAAGCCACGTCCGGTCCGGGCGACGAGGTCATCTACGCCTGGCGGTCCTTCGAGGCGTACCCGATCATCACCCAGGTCAGCGGCGCGACGTCGGTGCGGGTGCCGCTCACGCGGGGCGAGGTCCACGACCTGGACGCGATGGCCGACGCGATCACCGGACGCACCCGCCTCATCTTTGTCTGCAACCCGAACAATCCCACCGGCACCGTGGTCCGCAGGGCCGAGCTGGAGCGCTTCCTCGACCGGGTGCCGCGTGACGTCCTGGTCGTGCTGGACGAGGCGTACCGCGAGTTCATTCGCGACCCCGAGGTCCCGGACGGCATCGAGATCTACCGCGAGCGGCCGAACGTCTGTGTCCTTCGTACGTTCTCCAAGGCGTACGGCCTCGCGGGTCTGCGCGTGGGTTTCGCGGTCGCCCATGAGCCGGTGGCCGCCGCGCTGCGCAAGACGGCGGTGCCCTTCGGCGTGAGCCAGCTGGCACAGGACGCGGCAGTGGCCTCGCTGCGGGCCGAGGACGAGCTGATGGGCCGCGTCGGCTCGCTGGTCGCCGAGCGCACGCGGGTGGTCGAGGCGCTGCGCGGGCAGGGCTGGACGGTGCCCGAGACGCAGGCGAACTTCGTGTGGCTGCGGCTCGGGGACCGTACGAACGACTTCGCGGCGGCGTGCGAGCGGGCGGGCGTGGTGGTGCGGCCGTTCGCGGGTGAGGGGATGCGGGCCACGATCGGCGAGACCGAGGCCAATGACATCTTCCTCCAGGCGGCGGAGGCGTTCCGCAAGGAGCTGTAGCTCCTGGGCGCCGGCCGGAAGGCCCCGGAGGTACGCCTCCGGGGCCTTCCCGTGCTTCCGGCGGTTTCCGGCGGTTACAGGGGACCCCCCGTTTGGGTGAAGAAACCCAGTACGACATAATGCTTGTGAATGTGAACGCGTTCACAAGCGTGCCCCGGTTCCTCCGGAGATCAGTGGGACAAGCAGGGGCAAATCGCTGCGGTGGCCACGGCCAGCAAGGTGATTGAGGCGAGTAGGCGAGTAAGGAGAGACGCAGTGGACCTGGCTCTGGCGCCGGAGACTCTGGCGCGATGGCAGTTCGGCATCACGACCGTCTACCACTTCCTGTTCGTGCCGCTGACGATCTCGCTGGCCGCCCTCACGGCGATCCTCGAGACGGCATGGGTGCGCACGGGCAAGGAGCACTACCTCCGGGCGACCAAGTTCTGGGGAAAGCTGTTCCTGATCAATATCGCGATGGGTGTCGTCACCGGCATCGTCCAGGAGTTCCAGTTCGGCATGAACTGGTCCGACTACTCGCGCTTCGTCGGTGATGTCTTCGGGGCGCCGCTGGCCTTCGAGGCCCTCATCGCCTTCTTCTTCGAGTCGACCTTCATCGGCCTGTGGATCTTCGGCTGGGACAAGCTGCCGAAGAAGCTGCACTGCGCCACGATCTGGATCGTCTCGATCGGCACGATCCTGTCGGCGTACTTCATCATCGCCGCGAACGCCTTTATGCAGCACCCCGTCGGCTACAAGATCGTGGAGCGGGACGGCGCCAAGCGCGCGGAGCTCACCGACTTCGCCGAGGTGCTCTTCCAGGAGACGACGCTGGTCAACTTCTTCCACGTCATCTCGGCGGCCATCCTGGTCGGCGGCGCCTTCATGACCGGCATCGCCATCGTCCACCTGCGCAAGAAGCAGCACATCCGCACCATGCGCATGTCGCTGCGGCTCGGCCTGGTCACGGCCTTCGTCGGCACCCTGCTCACCGTGGTCAGCGCCGACACGCTCGGCAAGGTCATGTACGAGCAGCAGCCGATGAAGATGTCGGCGGCCGAGGCGCTCTGGGAGACGGAGAAGCCGGCGCCCTTCTCGATCTTCGCGTACGGCGATGTCGCCGAGGGCCACAACAAGGTCGCCATCGAGGTGCCCGGAGTCCTGTCCTTCCTCGCCAAGAACAACTTCAGCGCCGAGATCCCCGGCATCAACGACCTCAACAAGGAGGCGCAGGAGAAGTTCGGGCCCGGTGACTACCGGCCCAACATCCCCACCGCCTACTGGTCGTACCGCTGGATGATCGGCTTCGGCGGCGTCTCGATGGCCCTGTGCACCGCCGGCCTGTGGCTCACGCGGAAGAAGTTCTGGCTCGCCCCCGAGCACCGCACCGGCGCGGACGACATCCCCAAGCTGATGCTCACCAAGAACAAGGAGCTGGCGCCGAAGCTGGGCTCCTGGTGGTGGCGGCTCTCGCAGTGGACGCTGATCTTCCCCCTCATCGGCACCGCCTGGGGCTGGATCTTCACCGAGACGGGCCGTCAGCCCTGGGTGGTCTACGGGGTCCTGCGCACCGAGGACGCGGTCTCCCCCGGTGTCTCGCAGGGCGAGGTGCTCACCTCGCTGATCGGGTTCACGCTCATCTACGCGATCCTCGCCGTCGTCGAGGTGAAGCTGCTGCTCAAGTACATCCGCCTCGGCCCGCCCGAGCTGACGGAGGCGGACCTCAACCCGCCCACCAAGATCGGTGGACCGGGCTCGGGATCCGGCAAGGACTCCGAGGCCGACCCCGATGCCGACGCCGACCGGCCCATGGCCTTCTCGTACTGAAGGAAGGAGCGCTCAGGACATGGAACTCCACGACATCTGGTTCGTACTGATCGCCGTTCTGTGGATCGGCTACTTCTTCCTGGAGGGCTTCGACTTCGGTATCGGCGTCCTGACCAAGCTGCTCGCCCGCGACCGGGTCGAGAAGCGGGTCCTCATCAACACCATCGGCCCCGTGTGGGACGGAAACGAGGTGTGGCTGCTCACGGCGGGCGGCGCGACCTTCGCGGCCTTCCCCGAGTGGTACGCCACGCTCTTCTCCGGCTTCTACCTGCCTCTGCTGATCATCCTGATCTGCCTCATCGTGCGCGGTGTCGCCTTCGAGTACCGCGCGAAGCGGCCCGAGGAGCGGTGGCAGACCAACTGGGAGCACGCGATCTTCTGGACGTCGCTGATCCCGGCGGTGATGTGGGGCGTGGCCTTCGGGAACATCACGCGCGGCGTCAAGATCGACGCCCACAAGGAGTACGTGGGCACCTTCGGGGACCTGCTCAACCCGTACGCGATCCTCGGCGGTCTGGTCACCCTGACGCTGTTCACCTTCCACGGCGCGGTGTTCGCCGCGCTCAAGACGGTGGGCGACATCCGGATGCGGGCGCGGAAGCTGGCCCTTGGCCTCGGGCTCGTCACGGCCGTGCTGGCGCTGGGCTTCCTGACGTGGACCCAGCTGGACAACGGCGACGGCAAGAGCCTGGTCGCGATGGCCGTGGCGGTCGTGGCGCTGCTCGGTGCCATCGTGGCGATCAGGGCGGGGCGCGAGGGCTGGTCGTTCGCACTCTCCGGCATCACGATCGCGGCGACCGTCGCGATGCTCTTCCTGACGCTCTTCCCGAACGTCATGCCGTCGTCGCTGAACGAGGAGTGGAGCCTCACGGTCACCAATGCCTCGTCCAGCCCGTACACCCTGAAGATCATGACCTGGTGCGCGGTGATCGCGGCGCCCGTGGTGATGCTCTACCAGGGGTGGACGTACTGGGTGTTCCGCAAGCGGATCGGTACGCAGCACATCGCGCCCGATCCCGCCCACTGAGCCTCCCCGTGGTTTCCCGGAAGGTGTGTTTCACGTGAAACCGATCGACCCGCGCCTGTTTCGGTACGCCCGTGCCACTCGTCTCTTCCTCGTCGCGGTGGTGGCGCTGGGGTTGGTCGGTGCGGGCCTGGTCATCGGGCAGGCGATGCTCATCGCCGAGATCGTGGTGGGCGCCTTCCAGCAGGGCCTCTCCGCCGGCGATCTGGGCAGGCCGCTGCTGCTGCTCGCCCTGGTCGCGGCCGGACGGGGCCTGGTCTCCTGGCTGACCGAGCTCGCCGCGCACCGGGCGAGCGCGGCGGTCAAGTCCGAGCTGCGCGGGCGGCTCCTGGAACGGGCCGGCGAGCTGGGACCCGGGTGGCTGACCGGGCAGCGGACCGGTTCGCTGGTGTCCCTCGCGACGCGTGGCGTGGACGCGCTCGACGACTACTTCTCGCGCTACCTGCCGCAGCTGGGCCTCGCGGTGGTGGTCCCGGTGGCGGTGCTCGCCCGCATCGTCACCGAGGACTGGGTCTCGGCGGCGATCATCGTCGTGACGCTGCCGCTGATCCCGGTCTTCATGATCCTGATCGGCTGGGCGACGCAGAACCGCATGGACCGTCAGTGGCGCCTGCTCTCAAGGCTCTCGGGACACTTCCTCGACGTCGTGGCGGGCCTGCCCACCCTGAAGGTGTTCGGCCGCGCCAAGGCACAGGCCGAGTCGATCCGGAGGATCACCGGCGAGTACCGGCAGGCGACGATGCGCACACTGCGCATCGCCTTCCTGTCCTCCTTCGCCCTGGAACTGCTCGCCACCATCTCGGTCGCGCTGGTCGCGGTGACCATCGGCCTGCGGCTCGTCCACGGCGAGATGGACTTGTACGTCGGTCTCGTCATCCTCGTCCTCGCGCCCGAGGCCTATCTGCCGCTGCGCCAGGTCGGTGCGCAGTACCACGCGGCGGCGGAGGGCCTGGCCGCCGCCGAGGAGATCTTCGAGGTCCTTGAGACCCCGGTGCCGACCGCCGGGGCGGGGGCCGCGCCCACGGGTGCACTGAGCGTGGAGGGTGTGACGGTCCGCTATCCCGGGCGGGCCACGGACGCGGTCTCCGGGGCGTCCTTCACCGTCGCGCCCGGGGAGACCGTGGCGCTCGTGGGGCCCAGTGGGGTGGGCAAGTCGACCCTCCTGAACGTGGTGCTCGGCTTTGTGCGGCCCACCGAGGGGCGGGTGCGTGTCGGGGACGTCGACCTCGCGGACGTCTCGCCGGAGCGGTGGCGCGAGCGCATCGCGTGGGTGCCGCAGCGGCCGCACCTCTTCGCCGGGACCATCGCGGAGAACGTACGGCTCGCGCGGCCCGATGCCTCCGAGGCGCAGCTGCGGGAGGCCCTGCGGGACGCGGGAGCCCTGGAGTTCGTGGACGCGCTGCCCGCCGGGGCCGAGACCCCGCTCGGGGAGGACGGGGCGGGGCTCTCCGCCGGGCAGCGGCAGCGGCTCGCGCTGGCGCGGGCGTTCCTGGCCGATCGGCCCGTGGTGCTCCTCGACGAGCCGACGGCGGCGCTGGACGGCGGGACCGAGGCCGAGGTCGTCGAGGCCGTCCGGCGGCTGGCCGTCGACCGGACCGTCCTGCTGGTCGTGCACCGGCCGGCGCTGCTGGCCGTCGCGGACCGGGTGGTGCGGTTGGCCGGCACGGATCGGGTGGTGCGGCCGGCTGGTGCGGACCGGATGGTGCGGCTGGGGGCGGGCCGGCCTCCGGGGGCCGGGGCGGCCGAAGCCCTGGTCGATGCCACCGGGGGCGCCGGAGCCTTCGGTGACCCCGTGCCGCCGCTGGACGGCTCGCGGGCGGTCCGGGCCCGGCACGGGGTCCTGGCCCGGGTACGGGAGGCCGCGGGGACCCGGCGCGGGCAGCTGGCGCTCGCGCTGCTCCTCGGCTCGCTCGCGCTCGGCAGCGCGGTGGGGCTCATGGCGACGTCCGGGTGGCTGATCTCGCGGGCCTCGGAGCAGCCGCCGGTGATGTATCTGATGATCGCCGTGACGGCGACCCGTGCCTTCGGCATCGGCCGTGCCGTCTTCCGGTACGCCGAGCGCCTCGTCTCGCACGACGCCGTGCTGCGGATGCTGGCCGACACCCGCGTCGCCGTGTACCGGCGCCTGGAGCGGCTCGCCCCCGCCGGGCTGCGCGCCACCCGCCGGGGCGACCTCCTCTCCCGGCTGGTCGCCGACGTCGACGCCCTTCAGGACTACTGGCTGCGCTGGCTGCTGCCCACGTCCGCCGCGGCCGTGGTGAGCACGGGAGCCGTCGGCTTCACCGCCTGGCTGCTGCCCGAGGCCGGTGCGGTGCTCGCCGTCGGCCTGCTCGCCGCGGGGGTCGGGGTCCCGCTGCTGAGCGGCGCCGTGGCGCGCCGCGCGGAACGGAAGCTGGCTCCCGCGCGCGGGGTGCTCGCCACGCGGGTGGCGGACCTGCTCACCGGCACCGCCGAGTTGACCGTCGCCGGTGCGCTGAAGCGTCGTACGGCCAAGGCCAGGGAAGCCGACGCCGAGCTGACGCGGATCGCCTCCCGGGGCGCCACCGCCACCGCGCTCGGTGACGGGCTCGGCGCGCTCGCCACCGGGCTGACGGTGACCGCGGCCGCGCTCGCCGGTGTGCAGGCGGTGCAGGACGGGCGGCTGAGCGGTGTCGTCCTCGCCGTGGTCGTGCTCACGCCGCTCGCCGCCTTCGAGGCGGTGCTGGGGCTGCCGCTCGCCGTGCAGTACCGCCAGCGGGTCAAGAAGAGTGCCGAGCGCGTCCACGAGGTCCTCGACGCGGCCGAGCCCGTACCGGAGCCCGCCGTGCCCGCCCAGGCGCCCGGCTCGCCCTTCCCGCTGCGCGTCGGAGCACTGCGCGCCCGCCACGAGGGGCAGGCGGGGGACGCGCTCGCGGGCGTCGACCTGACGTTGGAGCGGGGGCGGCGGATCGCCGTGGTCGGCCCCTCCGGTTCCGGCAAGACGACGCTTGCCCAGGTGCTGCTGCGGTTCCTGGGGGCGTACGAAGGGACGTACACGCTCGGTGGTGTGGACGCGGCCACGCTGGACGGCGACACGGTGCGCGGCATGGTCGGGCTGTGCGCCCAGGACGCGCACATCTTCGACAGCTCGGTGCGCGAGAACCTGCTGCTCGCCAAGAAGGACGCCACGGAGGGCGAACTGCGGGACGCCTTGGAGCGGGCGCGGCTCGACGGCTGGGTCGGCTCGCTGCCCGACGGGCTCGACACACTCGTCGGTGAGCACGGCGCGCGGCTCTCCGGAGGGCAGCGTCAGCGGCTCGCGCTGGCCCGCGCGCTGCTCGCGGACTTCCCCGTCCTGGTGCTCGACGAGCCCGCCGAGCACCTTGACCTGCCGACCGCGGACGCCCTCACCGCCGATCTGCTGGCCGCGACGCAGGGGCGTACGACGCTGCTCATCACGCACCGGCTGGCCGGGCTCGACGCGGTCGACGAGGTGATCGTCCTCGACGCGGGGAGGGTCGCGCAGCGCGGCACGTACGCGGAGCTGGCGGCGGTGGAGGGTCCGCTGCGGCGGATGCTGGAGGTGGAGCGAGCGGCGGATCTGCTCACGGTGGGCTGACACGGCAGGTACTGAACCTCGGAAACCTTGGACCGGTGCGCGGGCTGGACCTTGGACCGGAGCTCGGACTGGACCTTGGACCGGCGCGCGGGCTGGACCTTCGCTTCAACTTTCCCCTGCAAATAGGACTAACTAGGCTCAAAGGCATGTCAGTCCCCTCGGCCTCCGCCGACCCCCCTCTCCCCGACGGCCCACCGGACTCGGCGGACTCGGCGGCGCGGGCGCCCCACAGCCTTCAGGGGCTCTCGCCCGAGCTGGCCTCGCGGGTACCGCAGCTCCTCGAAGCCATGCGGTCGGTCGGCACCGGGCTCGAACTCCACACCACCCTGGACCGCATCTGCGAGACCGCCGCCGAGCTGGCGGACGCCCACTACGCCGCGATCGGCGTCGTCTCCGAAGACGGCGACGGGCTCTCCGACTTCGTCTTCCACGGCATCGACGCGCGGACGGCCGAGCGGATCGGGCGGCTGCCCGACGGCCACAAGGGGCTCCTCGGCGCCCTCATCCACCAGCCGAGGACGCTGCGCCTCGCCGATCTCTCCACCGACCCGCGCTCCTGCGGTTTCCCTGCCCACCACCCGCCGATGCGGACCTTCCTCGGCGTCCCCATCCGCGTCCAGGGGGAGATCTTCGGCAACCTCTATCTGACCGAGAAGCGGGACGGAGCCGAGTTCAACGACTACGACGTGCACATGGTGCGCGTCCTGGCCACCGAGGCCGGTATCGCCATCGGCAACGCGCGCCTCTACGAAGCCGCCAAGCAGCGCGAACGCTGGATCGACGGCTCCGTGGCGGTCACCACGGCGCTGCTCTCCGGAAGTGACGCGGACGACGCCCTCGCCGTCGTCGCCGAGCAGGCCAGGCACCTCGCGGACTCGGCCGCCGGAATCGTGCTGCTGCCCGACGACGAGGGCGGCATGGAGGTCGTCGCCGTCTCCTCGGACGAACCCACCGGGGCACTCGGCATGGTCGTCCCCGCGGAGAGCCGCATCGTCTCCCAACTGCTCGAAGGGCAGGCGGTCTTCATCGACGACGCGGCGACCGACCCCCGTACCGTGACGCACCTTGCCGGCCGCTACGGCCCCGTCATGATGCTGCCGTTGCAGAGCGACGGCCGGGTCCTCGGCACCCTAGTGACGCCCCGCGCGCGCGGGGCACGTCCCTTCACCGAGGCCGAGCGGACGCTCGCCGCCCAGTTCGCCTCGCAGGCCGCGCTCGCGCTGATGATGGCCGAGGCGCAGCGGGACCGGGAGCGGCTCGCGGTGTACGAGGACCGCGACCGGATCGCCAGGGACCTGCACGACCTGGTCATCCAGCGGCTCTTCGCCACCGGGATGATGCTGGAGAGCGCCCAGCGCAGGTCTGTCGTGCCGGAGGTGCAGGTCGGCGTCGGCAAGGCGGTCGACGAGCTGGACGTGACGATCCAGGAGATCCGTACGGCGATCTTCGCGCTTCAGCAGGGACCGGCCGAGGCGCCGTCGGGGCTGCGCACCCGAGTGCTCCGGGAGATCAACATGGCCGCCGTCCCGCTCGGCTTCAAGCCCTCGCACCACTTCGTGGGCCCCGTCGACACCGTCGTGGGCGAGCTGACGGGGAAAAACCTCATCGCGGCCCTGCGGGAGGCCCTGTCCAACGCCTTCCGGCACGCGCACGCCGCCCGCATCGACGTCGTCGTCGACTCGACGGTGCTGCTGCCCGGCGACCGGCGGGGCGTGCGGCTGACGGTCGCCGACGACGGGGTGGGCATCGCGGAGGGCGGCCGGCGCAGCGGCCTGAAGAACCTCAAGAGGCGGGCCGAGTCGCTGGGCGGCGACAGCTGGTACGGACCCGGCATCGGAGAGGACGGCGGCGGCACGACGGTGGTCTGGCAGGCGCCGTACTGATCTGCGGCGGGGCGGCACTGGCCGCCGGCCGGGCAGCGCCCCCCGGCAGCCCTGTTCGGCGGTATCTCCGTGGCCCGTACGGGGCACCGTGCCCCCCAAGTGCACGAGTCCAGCCGCGCCCGCGCCACCGCCGCGGGCAACGATCCGTGACATGCGCCAGAGCCACCGTCGTCCGCACCCTCTCCTCAGTGTGTCGGCACTGCTGTGCGCGCTGCTCGGGCCCACCCCGCCCGCTGCCGCCTCCGAGGGGCCAAGTACGAGCGCGGATGTGGCACGCCTCTACGAAGAGGCCTCCCTCGCGACGGCCCGCTACGAAGAGGGCCGACGGGCGGCACACCTCCAGAGGGCGAAGGTTCGGAAACTGAACCGACTCCTCTCCGAGAAACAGCACGACGTCGCGGTGCTCCACGGTGACCTCGGTCGGCTGGCGAGCGCCCAGTACCGCACCGGCGGCGGCCTCCCTTACACCGCGCAGCTGCTCCTGGCCGACAGTCCCGACGCGCTGTTGCGCGGCAAGCAGGTCCAGTTGCAGGCCGACCTCGCCGTCAACAGTGCCGTCATGAAGACGCGCCGCGCCGTGGCCCGCCTCACGGCCGCCAAACGCGAGGCGGACCAGGCCGAGCAAGGCCTGGACCGGCGCCTGACACGCCTGGCGGTGCTGAAGCGTGGCATCGAGCGGAAGCTGGAGTCGGCCCAGTGGGCCCTCCAAGGTGAGGCCGACCGGGCGGTGGCCGCAGGGAAGTGCCGGGGCGCCGTCCGTCTGCGCCAGCCGAAGAAGAAGGCCTCCACGCGCGCGTGGGTCACGCCCGTGAAGACGTACGAACTCTCCGCGGGCTTCGACAGCACCGGGAAACGCTGGGCGCGCCGGCACACCGGGCAGGACTTCGCGGTCGACATCGGGACGCCCGTGCGGTCGGTCGGCGCGGGCCGGGTGGAGAGCGTGTCGTGCGGCGGGGCCTTCGGCATCGAGGTCCTGGTGCGCCACCCCGGCGGGTACTTCACGCAGTACGCGCATCTAGCGGCCGCCGCCGTCGATCAGGGGGACAAGGTGCGCACCGGCCAGTGGATCGGCCAGGCCGGCACGAGCGGCAACTCGACCGGGCCGCATCTGCACTTCGAGACGCGGCTCACCCCGTATCTCGGGTCGGGCGTCGACCCGCGGAAGTGGCTGGCGGAACGGGGCGTCGAACTCTAGGAGTTCCGCTCCCGGCGCTCCGCCACGATCCGCTCGATCACGACGGCGACCCCGTCGTCGTTGTTGGCGACCGTGCGCCCGGAGGCGGCGGCTATGACGTCCGGGTGGGCGTTGCCCATCGCGTACGACGTACCGGCCCAGGTCAGCATCTCGATGTCGTTCGGCATGTCTCCGAAGGCGACGACTTCCTCGGGGGAGATGCCGCGCTCGGCGCAGCACAGCTCCAGTGTGCTGGCCTTGGAGACGCCGGGACCGCTGATCTCCAGGAGCGCGCTGGGGCTGGAGCGGGTGACCGTCGCCCGGTCGCCGATGGCCGCGCGGGCCAGCACCAGGAAGTCGTCGGGCGCGAGTTCGGGGTGGAAGGCGAGGACCTTCAGGACGGGCTGCTCGGCGACGACCGGGTCGCCGGGGTCCTCGGCGAGCAGCTTCTCGGCGGGCGCGACGCTCTCGCCGGGCTCCATGTGCAGCGGCGGATACGTTTCCTCGTGGTGCAGTCCCCCGGTCCGCTCCACCGCGAAGGACGTGCCCGGCGAGGCGGCGCGCAGCCTGCGGACCACGTCCAGCGCGCACGCCCGCTCCAGCTCGCGGGTCTTTACGAAGCTGTGGGTGCCGGGGCCGCCGTGCAGGTCGACCACCGCCGCGCCGTTCCCGCAGATGGCGAGACCGTGGCCGTGGACGTGGGCGCTGACGACGTCCATCCAGCGGGCCGGGCGGCCGGTCACGAAGAAGACCTCGATCCCGGCCTCCTCGGCGGCGGCGAGCGCGGCGACCGTGCGGTCGGAGACCGACTTGTCGTCGCGCAGCAGCGTGCCGTCCAGGTCCGTCGCGATCAGCCGGGTCCGCGGGCGCTGCCCGGCGGGGGCGGGAGCGGCCGGGGCGGTGTCGGCCGGGGGCTGGGGCCCTGGGTTAGCTGAGGTCACGCCGTCGATTCTCCCGCATATGCCGCACGGCCGTGCGCTGGGGCGCACATTTGAGTGCCGTCGGTCTCCCGCCCTGCCCAGGACTGACTCATGGGGTCCCGGTGGCCGCCGGGGCCTGTGCGCGTCACCGTAAGCTCGGAGGCATGAGCCTGCGTCTGAGCACCGTGATCCTTCCCGTCCGTCGCTGGCACGAAGGCGGGCGCGACCAGTGGCTGCGCGCCGAGGAGCTGGGCTTCCACGCCGCGTACACATACGACCACCTGGCCTGGCGCAGTTTCCGTGACGGCCCGTGGTTCGGCGCGGTGCCCACGCTGACCGCCGCGGCGGCGGCCACCGAGCGGCTGCGCCTGGGCACGCTCGTGACCTCGCCCAATTTCCGTCACCCGGTGACCCTCGCCAAGGAACTGATCTCGCTCGACGACATCTCCGGCGGGCGGATCACCCTCGGCATCGGCGCTGGCGGCAACGGCTTCGATGCCACGACGCTCCTCAAGAAGGACCAGGAACCCTGGACGCCGCACGAACGTGCCGACCGGTTCGGTGAGTTCGTCCCGCTGCTCGACCGCCTGCTGACCGAGGACTCGGTGACGTACGAGGGAACCTTCTACTCGGCGACCGAGGCCCGCGACATCCCGGGCTGCGTCCAGCGGCCCCGGCTGCCCTTCGCGGTGGCCGCGACCGGCCCGCGCGGTCTGCGGCTCGCGGCGCGGCACGGCCAGGCGTGGGTGACCACGGGCGACCCGAAGCTCTCCGAGGGGGGTACGCCCGAGCAGTCCCGCGAGGCGATCCAGGGGCAGATCGAGAAGCTCGACAAGGCGTGCGCGGACATCGGGCGTGACGTGGCCGAACTGGACAAGGTCTTGCTGACCGGCTTCACCCCGGACCGCAACCGGCCCCTGGAATCCCTCGACGCCTTCGTCGACTTCGCGGGCAAGCACGTCGAACTGGGCTTCACCGAGATCGTGGTCCACGCCCCGGTCCCCGACTCGGACTTCGCCGCCGACCAGGCCGTCTTCGAGCAGATCGCCACCGAAGCCCTGGCGCAGCTGCGCTGAGCGCGGGCGGTACGGAGGTACGGAGGCACGCGGTACGGACGGTACGCCGCGGAAAGCCCGGACGGCGGGGCTCAGGGCACCCGGCGCCTGGCACCTTGTCTTTCCGGAGGCCTTTTTGGAGGCGCTCGCTCAACGGACCCGGGCGCTGAGCCAGGGCGTGAGGGTGACCATCGGGATGAACTCCTTGTACGTCTCGTCGCCGGGCAGCGGCACGATCAGGCGGTAGCCCGGCGGGAAACGTCTGCCCCTGACGTACGCGAGCCCGCTGAGGACCGACCGTACGAAGGCGGGCACGGAGTCCCGCGGCACGTCCGGGCACTCGACGCCCTCCACGGTGATCAGCGCGTCGGCGTCCCCGTCGTCGTCGGGATAGAGCCGCACCGAGATCCGGGGCGAGCCGCCGAACTGCACGAAGGCCTCGTGCGGCAGCGACCCGTCGGGATCCGCCGTCACGCCGACGCCCGCGGCGGTGCGGCGCGAGGTCTGGTCGGCGCCGATGTCGTGCGAGACCTCGATCTCCCGGCCGTACTCGCGGGCGATCGAGCGCAGGGCGGTGAGGGCGGCCTCGGTGCTGTGCAGATGCTCCATGCAACCGATCATGCCCGCCCGCTCAGTGGGGGCCGGGGAAGCGCAGGCACTCAGGCGGTACGGCGGCCGTGAGCCAGACGCCATTGCCGCTGACCTGGAAGACATGGCCGTCACGGTGCATCGCGCCCGCGTCGACGGACAGGACGACGGGCCGCCCACGCCGGGCACCGACGCGCGTCGCGGTCTCGCGGTCGGCCGAGAGATGCACGGCGTGCCGGTTCATGGGACGCAGCCCTTGCGCACGGATCGCGGCCAGGTGGGCGGCCACGGTGCCGTGGTAGAGGTACGCGGGCGGGGTCGCCGGGGGCAGGCCGAGGTCGACGCCCACGGAGTGTCCCTGCTGAGCGCGGATCCGGCCGCCGTCCACGGCGAAGCGCTGCTTGTCGTTGACGGCCACCACGTGGTCGAGCTCGGCACGGGTGAAGGGGAAACGGTGCGCGGCGGCCGCGGCCAGAAGCGCGTCGATCTCCACCCAGCCGTTCTCGTCGAGGGCGAGCCCGATCCGGTCGGGCTGATGCCGCAGGTGCCTCGACAAATACTTGGACACTTTCACGGTGCGCCGCTCATCGGGGGAGCGCCCCCGCCGGTCCGCCGCGTCATGTCGTGAGTCGGCGTCGGGGGGTCCTTCTTGCATGCCCCAGCGTTCCGCTGATTCGTTCTCCGCGCACTTGATTTTTGTCCACCGACCTTTCATCTATGAATTCGGGCCCGCAGGTTTGATCCACAGCCAAGTGCGGTTATCCACAGGCCAGTTGATAATTCTGTGGACAACCAACAAGCTATAGGCGGGACTTACCCAACAATGTTCTAATTATGGTCAGTTGTCGCAAGTGCGTCCAATGTCCGCGCCTGCACCTCGCGTTCCGTGGCTGCCGCTATGAACGCCGCCGCGTTGCTTTCCCCAACCAGCGCCCGAACCGCGCGCATTGTGGATGCCGGGAGGGCGACGCTTTGCGGCTCCTCGACCGGATCGGCCGCGAGGGCCGGGTCGAGCTGCTGACGCAGGTGGCGGGTCGCGAACAAGCGCATGGCACGAGCGAGTTCGGCGTCCACCGACTGCTGGGCGAGTGGTCTGAGCCTGCGTACGAGCGACGCGGCCTCGGCGGCATCCGCCTCCGTCGGAGGATGGTGACCCAGGTAGCGCGCGAAAACGTGCTCCGTGGTGAAGTCCAGGAAACGGGAAGCTATATGTTCGACCTGCGCCCTCAACTCCCGCAAATGCCCGGCAATCGCCGACAACGGAACGCCCGCCGCATGCAACTCCACTGCCACGGCCAGCTCTTGAGGGCTCGGTACCAGGAACTCGTCCTCGCGTCCCGCCACCGGCTCCAGCACCCCGAGCGAGACCGCGTCGGCCACCGCAGCCTCGTCCGGGACGCCGCCGAACGCGGCGTCGAGCTCCGCGCGCGTGATCCGGTCAGCCTTCTCGTCCGTCCAGGGACCGTCGACCTCCGCGGCCAGGCCGAGCACCCCGCCGAGGCCCCGACCGGTGTCCCAGGCCTCCAGGAGTTCCTTGATGGAGGCCAGGGTGTAGCCACGGTCGAGCAGGTCGGCGATCTGCCGGAGCCGCGCCAGATGGGCCTCCCCGTACACATTGGACCGGCCGCGCCGCTCCGGGCGGGGGAGCAGCCCGCGGTCCTGATAGGCGCGGATCGTGCGCACCGTCGCGCCGCTGTGGTGCGCCAAGTCCTCTATGCGGTACTCCACGCTGACCTTCCTCCCCCGTGCCTCGCTCACAACGGGGGCTCCAACCGGGCTATCGCCCGCAGGGCCTTCGGTGTGAAGCGGGACATGAGATGGGCGCCGCGGGCCTCGGGGGTGACCGGGACGACCGCCTGATTCCCGACGACGGCACGCAGGATGGCGTCGGCGACCTTCTCCGGCGGGTAGTCGCGCAGGCCGTAGAGCCGGGAGGTGCGCTTCTGGCGGCGCTTCTCCTCGACGGCGTCGACACCGACGAAGCGGGCCGTCGCGGTGATGTTCGTGTTCACGAAGCCCGGGCATATCGCGGAGACCCCGATGCCCTGCCCCGCCAGCTCCGCGCGCAGGCACTCGCTGAGCATCAGGACGCCGGCCTTGGATGTGCTGTAGGCGGGCAGCGCCTTGGAGGGCTGGTACGCCGCTGCCGAAGCGGTGTTGACGATATGGCCGCCCTGGCCGCGCTCGGCCATCTGCTTGCCGAACAGACGACAGCCGTGGATGACCCCCCACAGATTGACGTCCAGGACCTTCCGCCAGTCCTCGGTGCTGGTGTCGAGGAAGGAGCCGGAGAGGCCGATGCCCGCGTTGTTCACCAGGACGTCCACGACGCCGTACTCCCTGGCGACCTTCTCGGCGAGCTTCTCCATGGCCTGCTCGTCGCTCACGTCGACCGCCTCGCCCCAGGCTTCGGGAGCACCGATCAGGTGGGACATCTCCGCGGTGCGGGCCGCGCTCTCGGCGTCCCGGTCGACGGCCACCACACGCGCCCCCGCCTCGGCGAACGCGAAGGCGGTGGCCCGCCCGATGCCGCTGCCCGCGCCGGTTACCAGGATGAGTTGGCCGCCGAACCGGTCGGCGTGCTTCCCCGTGGCCCGGCTGTCCTTGGCCGGCATGCCGTCCTCATTGGAGGTCACGAACTCGCTGATCCAGGCCGCCAGTTGGTCGGGGCGGGTGCGCGGCACCCAGTGCTTGGCCGGCAGGGTCCGCCGGGTCAGCCGGGGGGCCCACAGCTCCAGGTCGTCGTAGAGCCGCTCGGACAAGAAGACGTCACCGGAGGGCGTGATGAGCTGCACGGGCGCGTGGGCGTACGCATCGGCGCGGGGCCTGCGCAGCCTCGCGCGGATGTTGTCGCGGTAGAGCCAGGCGCCGTGGGCGGCGTCCTGGGGCAGGGACGGCGTCGGATAGTCGCCCGCCGGAACCTTCTCCACGCGCTCAAGGATCCTGGGCCAGCGCTTGCCGAGCGGGCCGCGCCAGGCGAGCTCCGGGAGCACGGGCGTATGCAGCATGTACACGTACCAGGACTTGGCGCCCTGGCCGAGCAGCTGACCGACCCGGCGCGGGGTGGGCCGGGACATCCGCTTCTTGATCCAGTGCCCGAAATGGTCGAGCGAGGGCCCTGACATCGACGTGAAGGACGCGATCCGCCCCTCGGTCCGCTGGACCGTGACGAACTCCCAGGACTGCACCGAGCCCCAGTCATGCCCCACCACGTGCACCGGCCTGTCCGGGCTGACCGCGTCGATGACCGCCACGAAGTCGTCGGTCAGCTTCTCCAGGGTGAAGCCGCCGCGCAGCGGTCGCGGCGCGGTCGACCTGCCGTGCCCGCGCACGTCGTACAGCACGACGTGGAAGCGGGGGGCGAGTCGCTCGGCGACCTCGGACCACACCTCCTTGGAGTCCGGATAGCCGTGCACGAGCACGACGGTGGGCCGCTCCGGGTCGCCCAGCTCGGCGACGCACAGCTCCACCCCGCCCGTGCGCACCCAGCGCTCGCGCGCGTCCCTCATCTTCTCCGTGTCCGCTCCGGTGGTCATGCGGCGGCCCTCTCCTCAGCCCAGCGCCGCACATGCGGCAGATCGTCGTCCAGCCAGAACGCGCTCTGTTCGGGGTCCTTGGAGTCGGTGACGACCAAGATCTCCTCGAACTTCGCGCCCGTACCCCTGAATCCGAGGTGCGGCTCGACCGCCCAGAGCCCCTTCCGAGGCGGGTGGTCGGAGAACTTGTAGGGGGACCACAGCGGTGACCAGCCCTCCCGGTGGCCCCGGAGGGCGTCGCTCGCCAGGCCCTTGAGCGACTGCGTGCCGAACCCGAAGAGGTGCGGTGACAGGCGACGCTCCTTGACCCGGTCGACCTTGTGCGCGATGACCCCGAAGGGATACGCCCGATGACGGTTGGCATAGCCCTGGCGGACCATGAGGCGGTCCACGTCCTCGTATATCTCGCGCAGCGGCCGGCGCTCGCGCACCTCGCGCAGGATCAGCTCGCGGTGCGCCTCCAGGTCGGCCAACAGCTTGTCGTGCACGGGATTGAGGCCCAGACAGCCGGAGTAGCCGATGTCGGCCGTGAAGCCCTTGTAGACCGGGGCCATGTCGAGGATGAAGGGCATCCCCGGCTCCAGCTCGCGGTGGGTGGGGAAGAACTGCAGCGGTATCCGGAAGTTCGCGAACGCCGTGCGGTCGCCGAACCAGGCGAAGGGCAGGTGGAACCAGTCCCGCACGCCCCGCTCCCGGAGCCACTCGCGCTGCATCCGCGCGGCCCCGCGCTCCGTCACACCCGGCTTGAGCTGGGCCGCGACCGCCTCCGCGCATTCATACGCGAGGCTCTGCACTTCCCTGAACCCCCGCAGTTCCGCGGAGAGTTCGCCTGCAACTGCTGAGGTCATGCCACCGTCCGTCCCGAGCCCGGTCCATCCCGTGTCCGGCTCGTCGCCGTACGCGGTCGTAACTTGACACTGATGAATGTGACAATGCTCGGCGGCTGCGTCAATAGTTCTGCCCGAGCCTGCGGGAGAGGTCCGGAAGTTCCCCCAGGGGTAGACCTCCGTTCGACCCTTACGGGCCCGTAATACTCCAGAGTGAGAGCAGGGCAAGCCCGTGGTCTGACGACTGGTGTGGCCTGCGCCACTACCGTCGAAAACGTGACTGTGATCGCGACCGAAAGCCTGAGCAAGCGGTTCCCGAGGGTGACCGCGCTTGACCGGCTCTCCATGGACATCGAGCCCGGCGTGACCGGACTCGTCGGGTCCAATGGCGCCGGCAAGTCCACTCTGATCAAGATCCTGCTGGGTCTGTCCCCCGCCACGGAGGGCACCGCCGCCGTGCTCGGCCTCGACGTCGCCACCAGCGGCGGCGAGATCCGCGAACGCGTGGGGTACATGCCGGAGCACGACTGCCTGCCACCCGACGTCTCGGCCACCGAGTTCGTCGTCCATATGGCGCGCATGTCGGGGCTCCCGCCCACCGCGGCCCGCGAGCGCACGGCGGACACCCTGCGGCACGTGGGGCTGTACGAGGAGCGTTACCGCCCCATCGGCGGCTATTCGACGGGCATGAAGCAGCGCGTCAAGCTCGCCCAGGCCCTCGTCCACGACCCCCAACTGGTCTTCCTGGACGAGCCGACGAACGGCCTGGACCCGGTCGGACGCGACGAGATGCTCGGCCTGATCCGCCGCGTCCACACCGACTTCGGCATCTCGGTCCTCGTCACCTCGCACCTCCTCGGCGAGCTGGAGCGCACCTGCGACCACGTCGTCGTCATCGACGGCGGCAAGCTCCTGCGGTCCAGCTCCACCACCGACTTCACGCAGACCACCACGACCCTGGCCGTCGAGGTCACGGACACCGACGAACACCCCGACGGCACCGGAGCCTTGCGGGCGGCGCTGACCGGACGCGGCATCGACACCCGGACCGGCGGCGAGCTGCCCGGCGCGGGCCACACGATCCTGCTCACCGCCGAGGGCGAGGAGACGTACGACCTCGTGCGGGACCTCGTCGCCGACCTCGGCCTCGGCCTGGTCCGGATGGAACAACGCAGGCACCACATCGCCGAGGTCTTCAAGGACCAGGACCAGGACGACGACCGGCATCAAGACCGGCATCAGGACCAGCACGCGCGTCCGGAGCCGGGCTCCGAGCACGCCGCCACGTGGGCCGCCACCGCACAGCAGACAGGAGGCGGACGCGATGAGCAGTGAGTCCACCCAGATCCACAACATCGGGTACCGGAACTACGACGGCCCGCGCCTCGGCCGGGCCTACGCCCGCCGCTCCCTCTTCTCCCAGAGCCTGCGCGGCGCGTACGGCCTCGGGCGCTCCGCGAAGTCCAAGGTCCTGCCCATGATCCTCTTCGCGGTGATGTGCCTCCCCGCCGCGATCATGGTGGCGGTCGCCGTAGCCACCAAGGCCAAGGACCTCCCGGTCGACTACACGCGCTACGCGATCGTCCTACAAGCCGTCATCAGCCTCTTCCTCGCCGCCCAGGCGCCCCAGACCGTCTCCCGCGACCTGCGCTTCAAGACCGTGCCGCTCTACTTCTCACGCCCCATCGAGCGCGGTGACTACGTCCTCTCGAAGCTGGCCGCGATGACGTCGGCCCTCTTCATCCTCACGGCCGCCCCGCTGCTCGTGCTCTACGTGGGGGCGCTGCTCGCCAAGCTCGACTTCGCGGACCAGACGAAGGGCTTCGCGCAAGGCCTGGTCTCCGTGGCGCTGCTCTCCCTCCTCTTCTCCGGCATAGCCCTCATCATCTCCGCGATCACGCCCCGCCGCGGCTTCGGCATCGCCGCCGTCATCGCCGTCCTGACCATCACCTACGGCGCGGTGTCCACGGTCCAGGCGATCGCCTACGAACAGGGCAGCACCGGGGCCATCGCCTGGCTGGGCCTCTTCTCGCCGATCACGCTCATCGACGGCGTACAGACCGCCTTCCTCGGCGCGACCTCCGCCTTCCCCGGAGGAGAAGGCCCCTCGTCCGGCGTGGGCGTCGTCTACGTACTCGTCGTCCTCGGCCTCATCGCGGGCTGCTACGGCGCGATGATGCGCCGCTACCGAAAGGTCGGGCTGTGACCACGATCAACATCGACCACACCTCACGCTGGTTCGGGAACGTGGTCGCCGTCAACGACATCACCATGAACATCGGCCCGGGAGTCACGGGGCTCCTCGGTCCGAACGGCGCGGGCAAGTCGACGCTCATCAACATGATGGGTGGCTTCCTCGCCCCTTCCACGGGCAGCGTCACCCTCGACGGCAGGCCGATCTGGCGCAACGAACAGATCTACAAGGAGATCGGCATCGTCCCCGAGCGCGAGGCGATGTACGACTTCCTCACCGGCCGCGAGTTCGTCGTCGCCAACGCCGAGTTGCACGGCCTGGACGAGCGCGCCGCCAAGAAGGCCCTCGCGACGGTCGAGATGGAGTACGCGCAGGACCGGAAGATCTCCACGTACAGCAAGGGCATGCGCCAGCGCGTGAAGATGGCCTCCGCCCTGGTCCACGACCCATCCGTGTTGCTGCTCGACGAGCCCTTCAACGGCATGGACCCGCGCCAGCGCATGCAACTGATGGAACTGTTGCGGACGATGGGCGCCCAGGGCCGCACCGTCCTGTTCTCCTCGCACATCCTCGAAGAGGTCGAGCAACTGGCCTCACACATCGAGGTGATCGTCGCCGGACGGCACGCGGCGAGCGGTGACTTCCGCAGGATCCGCCGGCTGATGACCGACCGGCCCCACCGCTACCTGATCCGTTCCAGCGACGACCGTGCCCTGGCCGCCGCGCTGATCGCCGATCCGTCGACGGCCGGCATCGAAGTCGACCTCAAGGAGGGCGCGTTGCGCATCCAGGCGGTCGACTTCGGCCGGTTCACGGCGCTGCTCCCCCGCGTCGCGCGTGAGCACGGCATCCGGCTTCTGACGGTCTCGCCCTCGGACGAGTCCCTCGAGTCGGTCTTCTCCTACCTCGTCGCGGCCTGAAGGAGCGATCGTGTACGACCCCACAGTCGCCCGGCTCACCTACCGGGCCCTGCTCGGCCGCCGCCGGGCTCTGATCCTCTTCGCCCTGCCCGTCCTGCTGATCGTCATCGCCGGTGCGGTACGCGGCTTCAGCGGCGCCGACGACCAAGTGGCCGTCGACGTCCTCGGCGGTTTCGCGCTCGCCACGATGGTGCCGATCATCGGTGTCATCGCGGGCACGGGCGCCATCGGCCCGGAGATCGACGACGGCTCGGTCGTCTATCTCCTGTCCAAGCCGGTCAAGCGGCCGACGATCATCTTCACCAAGCTGATCGTCGCCATAGCCGTGACCATGGCCTTCTCCGCCATTCCCACGTTCATCGCGGGGATGATCCTCAACGGCAACGGCCAGCAGATCGCCGTGGCGTACACGATCGCGGCGCTGGTCGCCTCCATCACATACGCCGCGATCTTCCTGCTCCTCGGCACGATCACCCGGCACGCCGTGGTCTTCGGACTGGTCTACGCCCTGGTGTGGGAGGCACTCTTCGGGTCGCTGGTCGTGGGTGCGCGGACGCTGAGCGTGCAGCAGTGGTCCCTCGCCGTGGCCCAGAAGGTCGGCGACGGCGACCTGATCACCTCCGACGTCGGCCTGCCGACGGCGACGGCCCTGCTGGTCGTCGTCACCGTGGCCACGACCTGGTTCGCGGGGCAGAAGCTGCGGTCGCTGAAGCTGGCCGGGGAGGAGTAGCGGGTTATTCGGTGGCGGTGAACTCCGGGTGCGGGCACAGTGGTTGATGTCACCGCGCCAGCACCTGGCGCTCACCGTCCGGGAGAGGAGCCGACGTGTCCGTCAGTAGTCCGTCGAGTTCCCGGCAGGGCAGCCCGCGGCAGGCTCCGGAGTAGTTACTCACTCCGTCGAGTTCCGCTCAGGGGGAGATGCCCGGGGCGGCCGCTTCGAGCGCGCAGATCACCTTGCTGCGCGGGCCGCCCACCCGGAGGATTGGCCGAGTGGTAAGGCAGCGGCTTGCTAAGCCGTCGTCAGGGCTGACGCCCTGCGCGCGTTCGATCCGCGCATCCTCCGCGGGACGTTGCACTGGGCTTGGGCGGATATCGGCGCCCGGAACCGGGGGCGGCGCCCGTCACCGGCTCCGCCGAGTTCGTCCTCAAACGCCGGACGGGCTGAAGATGCCGGTCCCGCTCGAGGCCGGTGGGCCTGGGCCAGGAGTGGCCGCCCCGCGCAACACCAGGTGGGCCTGGGCCAGGAGTGGCCGCCCCGCGCAACACCAGGTGGGCCTGGGCCAGAAGTGACCTTTCCGGCCTCAAAGCCGACCGGGCCGGGGACGGCCGTCCGTCGGCTCAAAGCACCGGCCGGGCTGAGGAGGTAACCCGTCCTGCTCAAGAGCCGGGCGAGCCGTAGAGGGCCGTCTGTCCTGCTCAAAGGCCGGGCGAGCTGTAGAGGGCCGTCTGTCCTGCTCCAAGGCCGGGCGAGCTGTAGAGGGCCGTCTGTCCTGCTCAAAGGCCGGGCGAGCTGTAGAGGGCCGTCTGTCCCGCTGAAAGCCGGGCGAGCCGTAGAGGGCCGTCCGTCAGGCTCAGAGCTCCGGTCCGGCTGGAGGTGGCCGGCCCCGAGAGGGCCGTCGCCGTCCCGTTCAACCCAGCAGGCGTTCCAGGACCACCGCGATGCCGTCCGCCTCGTTCGACGTCGTTACCTCGTCGGCTACCGCCTTGAGTTCCTCGTGGGCGTTGGCCATGGCCACGCCGTGGGACGCCCAGGCGAACATCGGGATGTCGTTCGGCATGTCGCCGAAGGCGATCGTGTCCGCGGCCTTCGCGCCCAGGCGGCGGGCCGCAAGGGAGAGGCCCGTGGCCTTGGAGAGGCCGAGCGGGAGGAGTTCGACGACGCCCTCGCCGGCCATGGTCACGCCGACCAGATCGCCCGCCACCTGACGTGCCACGTCGGTGAGCGCGTCGTCGTCGAGGCCGGGGTGCTGGATGTACACCTTGTTCAGCGGGGCGGCCCACAGGTCGGCGATCTCCGTGAAGGGGATGCTCGGCAGGGGGCCGTCCTGCACCGCGTACCCCGGCCCGACCAGGACCTCGCCGTCGATGCCGTCACGGCTCGCCGCCAGGGCGAGCGGGCCGATCTCCGCCTCGATCTTCGCCAGCGCCAGGCCCGCGAGCTGCCGGTCGAGCGTCACCGAGGTGAGCAGCCGGTGCTCCCCCGCGTGGTAGACCTGCGCGCCCTGCCCGCACACCGCTATGCCGTCGTAGCCGAGGTCGTCGAGGATGTGCCGGGTCCAGGGCACGGCACGGCCGGTGACGACGATGTGCGCGGCGCCCGCCGCGGTGGCCGCGGTGAGCGCCTCTCGCGTCCGTATGGAGACCGTGTCGTCGGGCCGCAGCAGCGTCCCGTCGAGGTCGGTCGCGACGAGCTTGTAAGGGAAGGACGGCGTGGCCGGAGCTGGCTGGCTCACTTGGCGATGGGCTCCAGGATCTCTCGTCCGCCGAGGTACGGCCGCAGCACCTCGGGCACCACCACGGAGCCGTCGGCCTGCTGGTGGTTCTCCAGGATCGCCACGATGGTGCGCGGGACGGCGCAGAGCGTGCCGTTCAGCGTCGAGAGCGGCTGCACCTTCTTGCCGTCGCGGTACCGGATGGACAGGCGGCGGGCCTGGAAGCCGTCGCAGTTCGACGCGGAGGTCAGCTCGCGGTACTTGCCCTGGGTGGGGATCCACGCCTCGCAGTCGAACTTGCGCGAGGCCGAGGCGCCAAGGTCACCCGTCGCCACGTCGATCACCTGGAAGGGCAGGCCGAGGCCGGTCAGCCACTGCTTCTCCCACTCGAGGAGCCGCTTGTGCTCGTTCTCGGCGTCGGCCGGGTCGACGTACGAGAACATCTCGACCTTGTCGAACTGGTGGACGCGGAAGATGCCGCGGGTGTCCTTGCCGTATGTGCCGGCCTCGCGGCGGTAGCAGGGCGAGAAGCCCGCGTACCGCAGAGGCAGCTTGTCGGCGTCGATGATCTCGTCCATGTGGTACGCCGCGAGCGGGACCTCGGAGGTGCCGACCAGGTAGTAGTCGTCCTTCTCCAGGTGGTACACGTTCTCCGCGGCCTGACCGAGGAAGCCCGTGCCCTCCATGGCGCGCGGGCGGACCAGGGACGGCGTCAGCATCGGGATGAACCCAGCCTCGGTCGCCTGTGCGATCGCCGCGTTGACGAGGGCCAGCTCGAGGAGGGCGCCGACGCCGGTGAGGTAGTAGAAGCGCGATCCGGAGACCTTCGCGCCGCGCTCGACGTCGATGGCGCCGAGCGCCTCGCCGAGCTCCAGGTGGTCCTTCGGCTCGAAGCCCTCGGCGGCGAAGTCGCGCGGGGTACCGATCGTGTCCAGGACGACGAAGTCCTCCTCGCCGCCCACCGGGACGTCGGGGTGGACGATGTTCCCCAGCTGCTGGAGGAGCAGCTTGGTCTCCTCGTCGGCCTCGTCCTGGGCGGCGTCGGCCGCCTTGACCGCGGCGGAGAGCTCGCCGGCCTTCTTCAGGAGCTCCTGCTTCTCCTCGGGCGAGGCCTTCGGGATCAGCTTGCCGAGCGCCTTCTGCTCGGAGCGCAGCTCGTCGAAGCGGACGCCGGACGACCTGCGCCGCTCGTCGGCGGAGAGCAGGGCGTCGACGAGCGCGACGTCCTCTCCACGGGCGCGCTGGGAGGCGCGAACACGGTCGGGGTCCTCACGGAGCAGGCGAAGGTCAATCACCCCTCAAGGCTACCGTTGCGTGGTTCCGGGCCACGACCCGATATTCCATTGCGTACGTTATGACCGGTTTGCCGGAATAAATCCACGGAGATCAAGCGCGGTAGGCGCGGCCGGAAAAGCGCGTCAGGGCAAACGCGGACGCCCGGTCAATAAAAGGGACGCCACTCCCCGAAAGGGGCAGAGCGCGCCTGCCCTCTTGACCCGACCCCCTTGCGGGAGGCGGGACTTGAGGCCTCTGTCCACGCCGGTTGTCCACAGGAATGACTACCTCCGGGGAGTTATCCACAGGGTGTGCGAAAGATCTGTGGATGCCGGACGTGGCTGTTCCGAAAGCCGCGAGTCCGGCGAAGCATTCCCTTCCCAAACCCACCCCTCACCCACTTTCGAGTGGAAATGGTTCCCCCCAAAGAGTTGATCAATGGAAAAGGGTGGACGAGGGGTGACGTGCGGGACTGTGGACGGACTTGAGGGCTGTGAGCAGATTTGTCGACCATGTCGCGCTTGGTTGTCGACTTGTCCCCAGGTCGAGATGCGCGCCTGTGGATAACTTCTGTGGACGACGTAAATCTGCAGGTAGGAACGGCACCCGGAGGCTTCCCCCGGGTGCCGCAGAGTCATCAGTGCCCCGAAGTGGCTAGAAACGACCGTCCTGGCAGCGCGTCAACCAGTCCGAGGCCGCCGCGAACTCGCCGTCCGACGTACCGGGCCGCAGCGGCCGCGCATCCGCCGGGGTCACCGCGGCCCGCGGGTACGAGCCGAGGAAGCGCACCTGCGGGCAGATCCGCTTGAGCCCCATCAGGGCTTCGCCGACACGGCGGTCCGTGATGTGTCCCTCGGCGTCCATCGAGAAGCAGTAGTTGCCGATGCCCTGACCGGTCGGGCGCGATTCGATCCGCATGAGGTTGACGCCCCGTACGGCGAACTCCTGGAGCAGTTCGAGCAGGGCACCGGGATGGTCGTCGCCCAGCCAGATGACCACGGAGGTCTTGTCGGCGCCGGTCGGCGCGGCGGGGCGGGCCGGGCGGCCGACCAGGACGAAGCGGGTGGCGGCATTGGCCGCGTCGTGGATCTCGCTGACCAGCGGTTCGAGGCCGTACGTGACCGCCGCGAACTCCCCGGCGAAGGCCGCGTCGAAGCGGCCCTCCTGGACCAGGCGCGCACCGTCGGCGTTAGAAGCGGCCGACTCCCACAGGGCGTCGGGAAGGTGGGCGGCCAGCCAGTTGCGGACCTGGGGCTGGGCCACGGGGTGGCCGGTCACCGTCTTGATGTCCTTGAGCTCCGTGCCCGGACGCACGAGCAGCGCGAAGGTGATCGGCAGGACGACCTCGCGGTAGATCATCAGCGGTTCGCCCTTGGCGAGTTCGTCGACCGTGGTGGTGACACCGCCCTCGACCGAGTTCTCGATCGGCACGAGCGCGGCCGCCGCCTGGCCGCTGCGGACCGCGTCCAGCGTGGCCGGGACGGACACCATCGGGACGAGTTCCCGGGCGGCCGCCTCGGGCAGCGTACGGAGAGCGGCCTCGGTGAAGGTGCCTTCGGGGCCGAGATAGGTGTAGCGCGTCGCCGACATACCGTCACCCTAATGGGCCCGACGTGACACGGCTCATGCGTCTCACAAAGCGGCACCCGCACCGCCCGTAAGTCGGCACCGCCCGTAAGCCCCCCGTCCGATGCCGAGGCAGGGCCCTCCCTCACTCCTCCAGCAGCCGCTGCCCCACGTACTCGCCCTTCGCCACTCCGCCCGGCACCGCGAAGAGGCCGCTCGCCTCGTGGCGGATGAACTCCGACAGGGCGTCCCCCCGGTCGAGCTTGCGCTGCACCGGCACGAACCCGCGCATCGGGTCGGCCTGCCAGCAGACGAAGAGCAGACCCGCGTCCGGCTCCCCGTGCGCGTCGAAGCCGTCGTGGTACGAGAACGGCCTGCGCAGCATCGCCGCACCGCCGTTCTGATCGGGGCGGGTGATGCGGGCGTGCGCGTTGAGGGGGATCAGGACCCTGCCGTCCGGGCCCGTCTTCTCCAGGTCCGGGTCGGTCGTCTCCGTGCCGCCAGTCAGCGGCGAGCCGTCCTTCTTGTGCCGCCCGATCACCGCCTCCTGCTCCTTCAGGCCGAGCTTCTCCCAGACGTCGAGGAGCATCCGGATACGGCGTACGACGGCGTAGGAGCCCCCCGCCATCCACGCGGGGTCGCCGTCGGCGGGCACGAAGATCCGCTCGTCGAAGTCCTTGTCCGTCGGCTTCGGGTTGTTCGTGCCGTCGACCTGGCCCATCAGATTGCGTGTCGTCATCGGGTGCGCGGTGGCACCGGGCGAGCGGTTGAAGCCGTTCATCTGCCAGCGCACCCGCGCCACCCCGGCCGCCTCCTTCTGGAGCGCGCGCAGTGCGTGGAAGGCGACGAGCGGGTCGTTCGCACCGATCTGCACCCACAGGTCGCCGTTGCTGCGCGCCTTGTCCAGGTGGTCCGAGGAGAAGTCGGGCAGCGGATCCAGGGCGGCCGGGCGCCGCTTCTCCAGACCCGTGCGGGAGAAGAAGGAGGCGCCGAAGCCGAAGGTGACGGAGAGGGAGGAGGGGCCGGCGTCCCGCGCGACCGCCGTGTCGTCGGAGCCGACCGGCTCGCCCGCCATCAGCCGCTCGGCAGCCGCCGACCAGCGGCGCAGCAGGGCCGCCGCCTCCTTGCGGCTCGCGCCCGAGGTCAGGTCGAAGGCGACCAGATGGCCGCGGGACTGCGGAGGCGTGGTGATGCCGGACTGATGTTTCCCGTGAAACATCACCTCGTCCGCGCCGAGGGACGCCAGGGCGGCCTTCGACGCGCCGGACGCGCCGGACGAGCCCGACCCGGCCGAGGGTGCCGCCGCGTACCCGACGGCGCCACCCGCCGCACCGAGCGCGAGACCGGTGGCACCGGCGGTGCCGAGCAGCCGCCGCCTGGAAATCCCGTTGTCCGTCATGCCTGTTCAGCCGATCTGCGTGTTCTTGTTCAGGGTCACTTGGTCGATGTCGGAGGTCCGCACGGTCACCGCGATCTTCCAGTCGCCCGCCATCGGGATCTGCACCCCGCTCGCCGTCCAGTGTCCGGTGCCGATGTGGCTCGGTGTGACGGGCAGCGGGCCCAGGTCCTTCGACTTGAGGGTGAAGGAGACCTTCACCTCGGGGATGTCGAAGGCGCTGCCGTTGGGCCGCTTCACGTAGACGTGCAGGTCGTTGCTGCCGGTGCGGCCCGGGTCCAGTTCGAGGCGCACGGTGCCCTTGCCGTCCTGGCCACCCGTGTCGAAGGGCACCTTCAGGGTGAGCGGGCCCGAGCGCTGCGCCTCGGCCACGGCGGCGGTGGCCTTGGCGGCCTCCTCCTGCGTGCGGCCCGGCTCGGTGGTCGTCAGGGCCGTCGTGACGGCGAGCAGGACGACGGCGACGCCCGCCTCGGTGAGCACCGAGCGGCGCAGCCCGGAGCGGTGCGGGTCGGCGTCGCGGATGCGCTTCTCGCGCGCGGTGGCCATGGCCGCCCGCTGGCGCGCGAGCTGGGCGGAGCGCTCGGAGTCCCCGGAGTAGTCCTCGGAGTCTTTGGAGTCCTTGGAGCCGCCCGCACCGGCGGTGTCAGCCGCTTCCCCGGCCGGGGCCGTCACCGTGACCGACTTCTTCGCGGCGCGCTGCTCGACCACCGCGGCCGCCGCCGCCTCGGGTGCGACGCCGCCCGCCTCGGAGGTGATCCGGCCGGTCCAGCGCCGCGAGACGGAGGCGACGCCCACCAGGACTGCGACCAGGCCGATTTTGACGAGGAGCAGCTGCCCGTACGACGTACCGGTCAGCGCCGACCACGAGCCGACCTGCCGCCACGACTGGTAGAGCCCGGTCGCGGCCAGTACGACGACGCTGGTGAACGCCACGCGCGAGAACCGCCGCACGGCCGCCGCCTCCACCGAGGACGTGCGGAACAGCGCGACGACCAGCGCCGCGAGCCCGCCGAGCCAGGCGGCGACGGCCAGCAGGTGCAGCACGTCGACGGGCATCGCGATGCCCGCCTGGATCCCGGTCGAGGCGTGCTCCGCCATCGCCCAGGTCGCCGCGATGCCGATGGCGACGACCGTGCCGCCGATGGCGAGCCCGAAGGTGAGGTCCTTCTTCGCGGCGGCCTCGTCCGGCCCGTCGCGCTTCACGTACGCCCCGAAGAGCACCGCGATGAACAGCGCGGCGGCGGCGAGCAGCAGCAGCCGGGAGACCAGGGCCGCGCCGGTCTTGGTGTTGAGCACGTCGCCGAGCGCGCCCATGTCGAAGGCGTCGGCGAGCTTCCCGGAGCCGGTGTAGGGGGCGCGCAGCAGGAGCAGGGCGAGCGTGGCGCCGGTGAGCGTGACCCAGCCGTACGTCACGAGGCGCTGCACGGGCCGTACCCCCGCGCCGCGCGGCCAGCAGCCGAGCACGAAGGCGGCGCCGCCGACGACCAGGATGAACCCGCCGTAGGAGAGGTAGCGCGCGATGTCGTAGAGCACGCCGACGAGGCCACCGCCCGCCTCCTGGTCGGGCAGGGTGGCCTTTGTGGCGGAGGGCGCGCCGATGGAGAAGGTGAAGGCACCGGCGACGGGGTGGCTGTCGGCGGACACGACTTGGTAGGCGACGGTGTAGGTGCCGTCGGACAGGCCCTTGCGGAGCTTCACGCCGTACGTGTTGGCGCCCAGGTCGGTGGTCTTGCCGGTGTCGGCGCGCTTGCCGGACGGGGCGAGCACCCGCACGGAGCCGTCCGCCATGGCGACCTTCTCAGAGAAGGTGAGCTTCACCTGGGCGGGGGCCTCGTCGACCACCGCTCCCTGCTTCGGGTCGCTGCCGGTGAGCGCGGCGTGCGCGGAGGCCGGCGCGGCGCCGGCGAGGAACGCGCCGGTCATGGCGACGAGCACGAGAAGAAGCCGCCAGAGGCGGGGAGCGGCTCCGGCCCGGGGAACGTTCCTGGAGCGGGGAGCGATGGTCTGCATCAACGGTCCGTCCCTCAGTGCGTCGTAAGCGACGTATGCGACATATGAGTGCCGTGCGAGGCGTTCGAGCCGCTGTCGTGCTGCTGCCCGGGGCGGTACGTCGCCTCCTTGACCGGCACCTCGATCGTGATCGGATCCGACTTCTGGAAGCGCAGCGTCATGGCGACCTTCTCGCCCCGCTTCGGCTTGCGCTTGAGCTTTTCGAGCATCAGGTGGTTGCCGCCGCTCGCGAGGACGAGTTCGCCGTCCGCGGGCACGGCGAAGGACTTCTGCTCCTTCATCGCGCCGTCCTTGGTGCTGTGCAGGGTGACGGTGCCCGCGATGTCACTGGTGACGGAGGTGAGCCGGTCGGCGCCGCCCTTGTTCGTGAGCGTGAAGAAGCCGGCCGCCATGTCGTCCATGGTGGGCTCGGGGATGTACGCCCCGCCGACCTCGAGCCGTGGCTTCTTCGCCGTCCCGGCGTCCGGGCCCGAGTCGTCGCCGCAGCCCGCCATGGTGAGCGCCGCCGCCAGCGCCATCGCCCCGCCGAGGAGCGCACGGCGACGGACGGCGGTGCGGACGGCGGTGCCTACTGCGGTGCCGCGGCTCACGGAGTCGCCCCCTTGATGAGCTTCGGGAGGTCCTTGGTGTAGTCGCCCGCGGTGGCCTCCTCGCCGTACAGCACGTACCCCACGTCGGTCTTCGGCGAGAAGGCGATGACCTGCTTGCCGTGCACCGAGACGATCTTGCCGTTCTTGTCCTTCTGGGACGGCTCGATGCTGATGCCGAGCTGGCGGGCCCCGGCCTGGATGGTCGCGAAGTCGCCGGTCAGACCGGTGAAGTCGGCGTCCACGCCCTTGAGCCACTTGCCGAGTTCGGCGGGGGTGTCGCGCTTGGGGTCGGTCGTGACGAAGACGACCTTCAGCTTCTCCTGGTCGGCCTTGGGCAGGGCCTTCTTGGCGACCGCGATGTTGTTCATCGTCAGGGGGCAGACGTCGGGGCAGTGCGTGTAGCCGAAGTAGATCAGCGTCGGCCGGCCCTTCGTCTCCTCGCGCAGGTCGTACTTCTTGCCCCGGGTGTCGGTCAGGACGAGGTCCGGCTTCTCGAACGGCTTGTCCAGAACCGTCGCCGCCTTGCCCGAGTCGGTCTCCATGGAGACGTCGGCGACCGGCTTCTTGTTGTCGTCACCGCCGCCGCAGGCGGTCAGGGTGAAGGCGGCCACGGCCAGCAGGGCAGCGGCGGCGAGCTTCTTCTCGGTGCTCTTGGTGCCCTTGGTGCTCGTGGAGCTCTTCGTGCTCTTCGTGCTCTTCGTGCTCTTCGTGCTCTTCGTGCGCATACGAAAATGTCCCAGATGTGAGGGGGCCGGGGTGCACCGGGGCAGGCGTCGGCCGCCCCGGCGCACCCCGAAGGATGACGGGCCCGGCGGGTCAGCCGGTGGCGCCGCGGCGCTTGGCGAGAAGGCCGAACGCGAGGCCCGCGGCGCCGACGACGATGCCGACGATGCCGAGGACGCGGGCGACGGTGTCACTGCTCTCGGAGGAGTCGGAGGCGGTGCTTTCGGACTTCGCGTCGTCCTTGGCATGGTCCGACTTCGCGTCGTCGGACGCGGTGCCCGAGCCGTGGTGGTCGTCGGACGCGGCCGTCAGCTGGAGGGTGGGCGCGGGGTGCTCCGGCTCCTCCTGGCCCTTCTGCTGCGGCTCGATCCAGCGGACGACTTCCTTGTTGTCGTACGTCTGGACGGCCTTGAACACGAGCTCGTCGGTGTCCTCGGGCAGCTGCCCCATGGAGACCGGGAACTTCTGGAAGGTGCCGGGCCGGATGCCCTTGCCGTCGGCGGTCCAGGTGACCTTGGTGACGGCCTCGTCGATCTTCTTGCCGTGGATCTCCAGCGGCTTGTCAAGCTTGCCCTTGGTGACCTTCGCGGTCCAGCCCGGGACGGGCTGCGTCATCACGGAGGCGAGCGGGTGGTCGCCGGGGAAGGAGACCTCGAGCTTGTTGGTCGAGGCGTCGTCCATCTCGTTCGGCACCTTGAAGTTGACCGTCGCGTAACCGCCCTTGGCGGCCTCACCCTCCGGCGAGACGCTGACGTGCGCGAACGCGGGCGCGCCGAGCACGAGGACGGCGGAGGCGGCGACGGTGCCGACGGCGGCGATGCGGGACATCTTCATCAGGGAAACACTCCACTTTTCGGCAGGTGTGACGAGTACGCGGTGAGCGGCGCGCACGCGGTACGCAAGGTGCGGTACGCAACGTGCGGTACGCAGAGCACAGCGCCCGGTACTCAGTACGAGGGGGATGCGCGCGGCCTGGTTGGCGGGTACGCGCGCGTGCGTGCCGAGCGACCCCTCCGTACCGCTGAGTGGAGTACGTCGCGTCAGGCAGCGAGTTCGATGTCGCGGGCGCCGGCCGGCGGGCCGCGGCGGATCACCGCGTCCTCCAGCGTGACCATGCGCGGCCTCGGTGGCGGGAGCAGCGCGGTGCACGGAGCCTGCGGCCCACTGGTCCCGGGCGCTCCGGGCAGACCGGCCCGCAGGGCGCGTACGAGGGTGAGGGCCGAGCGCAAGGAACGTACGAGCGCCGCCTCGGCGACCCCGTGCGCCCCGTGCGCGAGCCGGACGAGCCGGAGCAGGGCGAGATCGCCACGGCGCAGCAGCCAGCCCGCGGCGACGGCCGCGAGGATGTGGGCGACGAGCATCGGCAGGGAGGGCAGGAGCGCCATGGCGCCCATCGAGCCCGCCGAGTGCGCCGAGCCCACCGAGTGCGCGGCGGCGGCCGACTGTCCATGGTGGTGCACGGCCGAACCGCCCCCTCCCCCGCCCGGGGTGATCCCGGCCGTGGTGAGGATCCGGTGGGCCTGCGCGGGCGTGATCGTCGCCGCGCCCGCCCCGCAGACCAGCCGCGCGGCCCGCTCCACCAGGGAGGGGTCACCGCTCACCGGAGCGGCGGCGGCCGTGCCGTGCTGGCCGAGGCCGAACAGCGCGTGCAGCCCGACCTGGCCCACCGCGAGGAGCGCGGCGATGCCGGGCAGCGAACGGGCCCGCCCGGCGAGCGGCAGCGCGACCGCGAGGACGGCGAGGAAGCCCGCGCCGAGCGTCCACAGCGGGACGGCGACGCAGGAAGCGAGCACATGGCCCCCGGCGGACAGCACGACACAGACCGCGGCGAACATCGCGGCCCTGAGCAGCCAGAGATCGGCGCCGTCACGCGGCTGGCGCTGGTGGGGGGCGTTCATGGCGGGGCCATCATCGCACTGGGCCCACCCGGTGCGTACGGCAGGTCCGGAAGGTCCCGTTCCAGACGATGAGCACGGATGAGCACGGCTGTGCCTGCCTCATGCCCGCGTGGGGCGCCCGCCGAGCCGCCGTCCTACACGAGCCGCGCAAGCCGCGCGTCCGCCGTATGGGCGGCATCACGCCGCCGGGGCGCTTATCCACACGCCCTTGCGGCAATACGTATCGGTATGTCGAGCCGCAGCCAGGAGGCTGGAGCATGAGCATCTGGTGGTCTCTCCATTTGCGGCGCGAAGCTGCGAGCGTTCCGCTCGCCCGCCGCCTGCTGATCGGCACGATGGAGACGGCGGGCGTGGATCCCGACGTCTCCTTCGACCTGTCGCTCGCCCTCAGCGAAGCCTGTGCCAACGCCGTGGAGCACGGCGGCGCGGGTGCCGCGGGCGGGACGGGCGCCTACCGCGTCACGGCCTACCTGGACGGCGAGAAGTGCCGCATCGAGGTCGCCGACTCGGGCCCCGGCTTTCCCGGAGCGTCGCGCGGCTGTCCGACGCAGGCGCCCCGCCCGGCCGCCGCGGAGACGGACGAGCACGGCCGGGGCCTCTGCCTCATCAGGGAACTCGCCGACCACGTGCACCTCGGCAACAAGCCGGGCACGGGTGGCGGCGCGGTGATCAGCTTCGACAAGATGCTCAAGTGGCGCGAGGGCGCACCGCTCATGACGGCCTGACGCGCCCCCCTCCCAAAGGGGAGCGCCAGTCGTGTCCCGCGCCTCTCTCAGCCCTTCTCAGCCCTTGAGCCGCGCCATCCACGCCTCGACCTCGTCCGAACGCCGCGGCAGCGAGTCCGAGAGGTTCCGGTTGCCGTCCTCCGTCACGAGGATGTCGTCCTCGATCCGCACGCCGATGCCGCGGTACTCCTCCGGCACGGTCAGGTCGTCCGCCTGGAAGTACAGGCCGGGCTCGACGGTGAGGCACATGCCGGGCTCCAGCGTGCCGTCGACGTACGACTCACGGCGCGCGGCGGCGCAGTCGTGGACGTCCATGCCGAGCATGTGACCGGTGCCGTGCAGCGTCCAGCGGCGCTGGAGGCCCAGCTCCAGGACGCGCTCGACGGGACCCTCGACGAGGCCCCACTCCACCAGCTTCTCGGCGAGCACACGCTGCGAGGCGTCGTGGAAGTCGCGGAACTTGGCACCCGGCTTCACGGCCGCGATGCCGGCCTCCTGGGCCTCGTACACGGCGTCGTAGATCTTCTTCTGGAGTTCGTTGAAACGGCCGTTGATCGGCAGCGTGCGGGTGACGTCCGCCGTGTAGTACGTGTGCGTCTCCACACCCGCGTCGAGCAGGAGCAGCTCTCCGGAGCGCACGGCTCCGTCGTTGCGCACCCAGTGCAGCGTGGTGGCGTGCGGACCGGCGGCGCAGATGGAGCCGTAGCCGATGTCGTTGCCCTCGACGCGGGCGCGCAGGAAGAACGTGCCCTCGATGTAGCGCTCACTCGTCGCCTCGGCCTTGTCGAGGATCTTGACGACGTCCTCGAAGCCGCGCGCGGTCGAGTCGCAGGCCTTCTGGAGCTCGCCGATCTCGAACTCGTCCTTGACGAGACGGGCCTCGGAGAGGAAGACGCGCAGCTCTTCGTCGCGCTCGGCGGTGACCTTGTCGGTCAGCGCGGCCTCGATGCCGGCGTCGTACCCGCGCACGACACGGACGGGCCCGGTCGCCTCGCGCAGCGCCTCGGGCAGCTCGCGCACGTCGGAGGCGGGGATGCCGTACAGCTTCTCGGCCTCGGTCAGGGAGTGGCGGCGGCCGACCCAGAGCTCGCCCTGGCCGTCGAGCCAGAACTCGCCGTTCTCGCGGTTGGAGCGCGGCAGGAGGTAGATGGTCGCGTCGTGGCCGGTCTTGGTCGGCTCCAGGACGAGGACGCCGTCCTCCGTCTGGTTGCCGGTGAGGTACGCGTACTCGACGGAGGCGCGGAAGGCGTACTCGGTGTCGTTCGAGCGGGTCTTGAGGTTGCCCGCGGGGATCACGAGGCGCTCGCCCGGGAAGCGCGCGGAGAGCGCGGCGCGGCGGGCCGCGGTGTTCTCGGCCTGGGGGATCGGCCGCAGGTCGTGCAGCTCGGTGTCGGCCCAGCCGGACTTCATGCTCTCGGCGAGCTCGTCGGACACGCCGGGGTACAGGCCGTTCTTCCGCTGCTTGATCGGCTCCTCTTCGGTCTCCTCCGGGATCGCCGGGGTCTCCGGGTTGAGAGCGTCCGACACGGTCTGCCTCCTAGGTACGACACTGGGCCACCCTCCATCGTACGGGCGTACGGAAGGGGGCCCAGGGCCGTAAGACCACTTACCGCGCGTGGCCGTGGCCTCACGCGAAGCGGGCCGCGAGGAGCACCACGTCCTCCTCGTCGTCCACGGTGTCGAGCCCGTCCGGGAGGACCGTGCGCAGGACGTGGTCGGCGATGGCGCCCGGGTCGTCCCTGAGGGGTTTGGGCACGCTCGCCGCCGCCGCGTGCAGCCGCGCGAACGCCCGGTCCATCGCCTCCCCGGTGCGGTGGAGCAGGCCGTCGGTATAGAGAAGCACCGTTTCTCCGGGCTCCGGGGAGATCTCCACGCTCGGCGCCTCCCAGCAGGCGAGCATCCCGAGCGGCGCGGACAGGGAGGTCTCCACGAACTCCGTGCGCCGCTCCCCGATGATCAGCGGCGGGCTGTGCCCGGCCCCGGCGAGCACGACCTTGCGCAGGGCGGGCTCGCAGTAGGCGAAGAGGGCGGTGGCGGACCGCGCGGGTTCGGTGAGCCGCAGCAGCAGCTCCAGATCGGAGAGTACGGCGACGGGGTCCTCGCCCTCCATCACGGCGTACGCCCGCAGGGAGGCCCGCAGCCGCCCCATCGCGGCGACGGCGCTGGGCCCCGACCCGGTGACCGACCCCACCGCGAGGCCGAGCGCCGCGTCCGGCAACGGCAGCGCGTCGTGCCAGTCGCCGCCGCCGCGCGGCCCGGTGCGGTGCCGTGCGGCGAGCTGCACCCCGGCGACCCGCGGCAGCCGTGCGGGCATGAGCTCCTCGCGCAGGGTCGCGGTGGTGGCGCGAGCCCGGTCCAGCTCCAGCAGGCGGGCCAGGTGCTCGGTGGCGTAGGCCGCGTAGCGCCCGGCGAGGTGGCGTCTGCGCTCGGCCGGCTCGGCGGGCTCGTCGTACAGCCAGACCACGGCGCCGATCCGGCCCGCCGCCTCGGTGGCCAGGGGCAGCGCGTAGCTCGCGGCGTAGCCGAGGCGGGAGGCGACCTCGCGGTGGCGCGGGTCGAGGCCGTCGTCGGCGAGCAGGTCGGGTTGGACGATCTCGGTGGCGGGGCCGGGGGCGCCGGCCGTCGGGGCGTCCAGGATCCGGCCGTACGACGTCGCGCCGCGCGGCACCGTCTCGATGTGCCCCAGCTCGGCGCGGGTGAGCTCCAGGCCGGTCGTGGTGTCCGGGCCGAGCCCGTCGGCCGGTTCGAGGACGGCGAGGCCGCGCCGGGCGCCGACGAGGGCGGCGCCGGCCCCCAGGAGCTCTCGCAGGGCCTCGCCGAGGGTCTTCGTGCGGGCGAGCCGCTCGGTGAGTTCGTGCAGCGTGGTGAGGTCGGAGACCCAGCCCGCGAGGCGGTCCTGGAGCACGGCGCCGGGGGCGCAGGGGGTGGGGGAGGCCGCCGGTTCGGGCGTGGTGGGCGCGGTGGGCGCGACAGTGTGGGCGGGTGGCGGAACAGTGGAATCGATTCCGGCCACTTTCGGAAGGTGCGGGGCGTTCATGGCTTACGGCTTTCCGGCCGGTGCGTAATGCTCAATAGCATCGCAAACCCCCATGTCATTCTGCGCCGGCAGCAATGTCTCCAGATGTACACGCCCTGGTGAGGGGATGTCCAGCATTGTCCAGCTGGGATTCCTGGTGTCCGTGGGAATTCTGAGCCCAGTAAATGATCTTGTTAAGTTGGCTGAAAACCGCGCCGGGTTATGGCATATTGCGGTCGACTGACGTTGTTCCGCAGAGCGTTGCGGCGGTCGTGCTGGGTACGTACTCAGTGATGACCAGGGGCAGTTGGGACCCGTCCGGAACCTCGCGGAGGAGCCGGACGTCTTAACTCACGACGACCGTGCCCCATCCTCCCGTGGGGGAGGCGGCAAGCAATATCGCGCGACGGCAAACGCCAGGCGCCGCCACCCCACGCCACGTCAACGCTCGGTTCAGAGTGGTTCCCCATGCCGCAGGCTGGGGTCGGATGTGCCAGCTCGTACGTACAGCGAAGTGATCCACACGAAGTGATCGAAGCGATCCACGCATGGTGTAGTGATCCACACTTGGTGTGATGTGGCCCGCAGTCTCCCCGGCGTCACACGCCGGCGTGCAACGGAAAGGAACGAGCGCTCATGCGCGAGATCCTCGGAAGGCGACGCAGGCTCCTGTCCTGGCGAATGGGAAGGAAGCCCGGCCGGAGTACCGGACAGATCGGCGCGGCCCTGACCTTCGCGACCGCGTGGCGGTGGCCCGTCCTGCCGGGCGTCGGTCTCGACCGGCGTGACGGCAGCAGGTGCGCCTGCCCCGACCCCGACTGTGTGGTGCCGGGCGCCCACCCCCTCGACCCGGGGCTGCTCGCCGCCACCACCGATGAGCGAATGGTGCGCTGGTGGTGGACCAACCGCCCGGGTGCCCCGATCGTGCTCGCCACGGGAGGCCGCGCCCCCTGCGCCGTCAGCCTCCCCGTGGACGCGGGCGCGCGCGCCCTCGCCGCGCTCGACGAGGCGGGCATCAGGCTCGGCCCGGTGGTCGCCACGGAGAGCCGCCTCTATGTGCTCGTCGCGCCCTACTCCCTGGCCCAGTTGGGCGAGCTGCTCTACGCCAAGGACTACGTCCCCGGCTCGCTCCGCTTCCACGGCGAGGGCGGCTATCTCGCCCTGCCCCCCTCCGGCACGGGTCAGGGGCCCGTCCGCTGGGAGCGCGCCCCACTGCCCGGCTCAGCCGCCCCCTGGGTGCCCGGCGTCGAGGCGGTCGTGGACGCCGTCGTCGACGCGCTCACTCGTACGGGTGTGAGCGCACCCGAGTTGTAGGCCAATGGGTGCGCGGCGAACGGGCCGCGCGCCCACCTGTCGTTATGTTCGGCCCATGCAACCCCGCCTGATCGTGCTTCTGGGCGTCGTGGCCGTCACGGTTCTCCTTCCGCTCGCCGGCGCGTCCGCGGGGCCGGTCGGCGACGGTGACGCGAAGTCGCCCCTTCCCGCCCCCTCGCCCCTCCCTTCGAACACCCCTCCACCCCCCGCGGAGAAACCGGAACCCTCGCTGCCGGGCCTCTCCGGAGCGAGCGCCGAGGCCCACTGCGGACCCGAACTGTCCTCTCCCGACGGCATCGAGGCCCAGACCTGTGTGCTCACGCAGGGCCACGACACCTGGGCCCGTACCTATTACCGCAATGCCACCGGCGACGACCTGAACGCCGTACTGACCGTGATGGGCCCCGACGGGCGCACCGTGCAGACGCACTGTGCGGTGGGCGCGGGGGACGAGCCGGGAGCCTGTGAGACCCCGCGTGAGCGGTCCGTGGGGGAAGCGGCGGAGTACTCGGCGGTGGCGGAGTTCGCGGCCAGTGAGTCGGCGGCGCTGCTGCTGCGCTCGGGGAGCAACTCGGCGTCGCCTCAAGGCAGTTGAGCCCTGAACCGGACCCGGACATGGAAGGGCCCGGTTGCTGGCGACGGGGGATGCACCAGCAACCGGGCTACCTGAACGGTAACAAGAGATCGGCTCCTGGCAAATTCGATCTCAGTTATCCGGACAGGGATTTACCTGCGAGTACGGGGAGTTGTGACAGGAGTCACGCGTTCCCTACCGACTGACTGGTGGGTCAGCCGCGTGTGACGCGCGGTGCCGACTCAGCGTGACGTGGGCGCGTCGGTCCGGCCGAGGCGTCAGCTGAGCGTGACCTGGCGATTGGTGAGGCCGCCGCGCGCCCTGCGCTCGTCCGGGGTCAGCGGGGCGTCGGAGGCGAGCGCCGACGCCAGCCGCTCGGCGAACTCGGCGGCCGGCTTCTCGACGTCGTCCGCGCCGACGCCGCTCGGCAGGTCCCACACCGGCACGATGACACCGTGCGCGCGGAAGGAGCCGACGAGGCGGGTGCCCTCACCGAGGCTCGACGTACCGGCCGCGTGCAGCCGGGCCAGCGCGTCCAGGAGCTGCTCCTCGGGGTGCGGCATGACCCAGCGCAGGTGGTTCTTCTCCGGGGTCTCGCACCAGTACGCCGCGTCCACGCCCGAGAGCTTCACGGTCGGGATGGCGGCGGCGTTCGCCCGCTCCAGGGAGGCGGTGACCTCCGGCGTCGCGTTCTCCGAGTCCGGTACCCAGAACTCGAAGCCGGCGTGCACCACCGGCTCGAACGGCGCCTCGGTGTCGAGCACGTCCTGGAGGCGCGGCCCGTCGGCGGGAGCGCGGCGGCCCTGCACCGGCGTGCCCGGCTCGGCCTCCAGGGCGCGCCGCAGGGTGTCGGCGAGGTCGCGGCTGATGTCGCCGGACGAGGTGTCGTTCTGCAGCCCGATCAGGACCGAGCCGTCGTCGCGGCGCAGCGCGGGCCACGCCATCGGCAGCACGGTGGCCAGGGTGACCGAGGGAACGCCGTCGGGCAGCCCGTCCCGCAGCGTCAGCTCGGCGGTCGCGGCGGGCACCAGCTCGCGCAGCGCGACCCAGTCGCACTCGCCGGGCAGCCCCTCGAAGGGGCGCTGCACCAGCTCGGCCACCGCCTGCGCGGCGGCCCTGCCGTGACAGGCCTTGTAGCGGCGGCCCGAACCGCAGGGGCAGGGTTCGCGGGCGCCGACGGCCGGATAGCTCTCGTTGGCTCCGCCCTTGAGCGGCTGCTGCTGCTTGCCCTTGGTCTGGGGGCGCTTCTTGGCCATCTTGGGTGTCTCCCGGCTGCGGCTCTCTTGCTCTCTTGCGTACGGGCGCGAGCCTAGCCGTTGGTGCGAGGGCCGCCGGGATTCACTCCGGGGCGCCGGGAGCGTCCGGTGGGCTTCGGTGGTCTGCGGTGTACTCCGGCGGACTCCGGTGGTCCGGTGGGCCTCAGTCCGAGTCGTCGAAGGGATCGGCGAAGGCGAGGTCGGCCAGCGCGGCCGCCGACGGTGCGGCGACGCGCGTAGCGAAATCCTCGGGGCGGTGTCCTGCCTGCACGACGACCCAGACGGTGACCTCGCCGTGCACGTCGTCGCGTACGCCCCATGTATCGGCGAGCGCCGAGATGATGTTGAGCCCCCGGCCGCCGTGCGCCGTGACCGAGGGCGTGGCCGGAACAGGGCGGGTCGGGCCCCCTCCGTCCGTCACCTCGACCGTCAGCCGACCGGTCTTGTCGACGTGCCAGGCCGCTCGTACATCGCCGTCACCGACCATTCCGCGGCCCAGCGGCCTGCCGTGCCGGCAGGCATTGCTGAGCAACTCCGAAAGGATCAGTACGGCATCGTCGATGACCGACTCGGACACTCCGCCGACGCGCAGTTGATCCCGCATCCGGTGTCTTGCTTCCCCCACGCCCGCAGGGCCATGGGGTACGGCCATGCTCGACGACGTGGGCACCTCCCGTGCCACCACCAACGCCACCCCCGAGACCTCCTTTGCCCCACGCCACGGTGTGGATGCCCCAATGGACTGGACCGGAAACCGGCCAATCGCCCTCCGGTGACGCACTCGTAACGATCGAATACGGACCGAACGCGCCGGTGCACTCCCTGTAACGGAAGTTAACGGAGTCCCAGACGATCCAGTTGGGTCAGAACTTGCCTGGGGCGATTGGTGATGATCGCGTCGACACCGAGTTCGGCGCAGAGCTCGACGTCCTCGGGCTCGTTCACCGTCCATACGTGCACCTGGTGTCCCGCGCGTTTCAGCTTGGCCACGTAACCGGGGTGGTTGCGAACGATCCGCAGGGCGGGACCCGCGATGCGTACCCCCGGGGGCAGGCGGCCGTCGCGGTGGCGGGGCGAGACGAACTGCATCAGGTAGACGGTCGGCAGCGTCGGCGAGGCGGCCCGCACGCGGTGCAGCGAACGTGCCGAGAAGCTCATGACCCGTACCGGAGAGGCCCCCTCCGAGGGCGGCGCGTCCAGACCGAAGCGCTTCAGGAGCAGGAGCAGGCGCTCTTCCACCTGGCCCGCCCAGCGGGTGGGGTGCTTCGTCTCGATGGCCAGCCGCACCTGGCGGCCGGAGGCGTTGCTTTCGACAACGAGCTCAAGGAGCCGCTCCAGGGTGAGGACGGAGGTGTCCGCGCCCGCGGAGCCCTCCCAGTCCGGGCCCTCACCTTCCACGGCCTCGTCGTGGTGCCGCTTCCAGGAGCCGAAGTCGAGCGCGGCGAGATCGGAGAGTTCGAGGGCCGAGACGGCCCCGCGGCCGTTCGAGGTGCGGTTGACGCGGCGGTCGTGGACACAGACGAGGTGGCCGTCCGCGGTGAGCCGCACATCGCATTCGAGGGCGTCGGCCCCGTCGTCGACCGCCTTCTTGTACGCGGCCAGCGTGTGCTCGGGGGCCTCCTCGGAGGCTCCGCGGTGGGCGACGACCTGGATCTGGTGCTGTCGTGCGAGGGTCACCGCGTCATGGTGCCATCACGGGGTACCCGCAGGCTCGCCGGAGGGCCGCGTCTCGCAGCGCCGGACACACAGGCTCGGCTTATGGTGCCCTGACAGCCCATGGGAAAAGCTGACTGCATACAGATGCACAGTTGGCACAGCCAGGCCGTGACCGAGAACGCAAGCCACGACAGCATGGACCGAGGAGAAGAGCTGTGAGCACCGAGAACGAGGGCAACGCGGTACCGAAGGCCCCGTCCGCACCTCCCGTGCCGGTGGACGCTCCCGCTGCTTCCGCCGACCCTGCCGGCTCTGCCGACTCCGCTGCTTCTGCCGCCGATCCCCGTGCCGCGGCTGCGGGGTCCGTGCCTTCGGGGGCTGCTGGTGCCGGTACGGCTGGTGCTCATTCCGGGGCTGGAGTGGGTGCCGGTGCCGGTGCCGGAGCCGGTTCCGCGGCCGCAGGCGCCGCGTGGCCGCCTCCGCAGCCGCCGGCCGTTCCGTCGTACGCCGCGGGTGGCGGCTCCGGTTCCGGCTGGGGCGCCTCGTACCAGCCGCAGGAGCCGAAGCCCGGGCGCCGGCGCGGTGGTCTGGTCGCCGCGGTGCTCGCGGCCGCGCTGGTCGCGGGCGGTGTCGGCGGTGGCATCGGCTACTGGGCGGCGGAGCGCAACGACAACGACACCGGCTCGACCACGGTCGCCGCCGCGGACACGCCCGCCGATCTGAAGCGTGAGCCGGGCTCGGTCGCCAGGATCGCGGCCGACGCGCTGCCGAGCGTCGTCACCATCGAGGCCCAGAGCGGCAGCGGCGAGGGCGGCACGGGCACCGGCTTCGTCTATGACAAGCAGGGCCACATCCTCACCAACAACCACGTGGTGGCATCGGCCGCCGAGGGCGGCAAGCTCCAGGTGACGTTCTCCAACGGCAAGAAGTACGCCGCCGAGGTCGTCGGCCGCGCCGAGGGCTACGACGTGGCGGTCATCAAGCTCAAGAACGCCCCGGGCGACCTGAAGCCGCTGGCCCTCGGCAACTCCGACCGCGTGGCCGTCGGCGACTCCACGATCGCGATCGGCGCCCCCTTCGGCCTCTCGAACACCGTCACCACGGGCATCATCAGCGCCAAGAACCGCCCGGTGACCTCCAGCGACGGCGGACAGAGCGGCAAGAGCTCGTACATGAGCGCCTTGCAGACCGACGCCTCCATCAACCCCGGCAACTCCGGCGGCCCGCTCCTGGACGGACGCGGCGCGGTCATCGGCATCAACTCCGCGATCAAGCCGGCCGACAGCGGCGGCCTCGGCGGCTCCGGCCAGTCGGGCTCCATCGGCCTCGGCTTCGCGATCCCGGTGAACCAGGCGAAGAACGTCGCCCAGCAGCTGATCAAGACCGGCCAGCCGGTCTACCCCGTGATCGGTGCCTCGGTCTCGATCCAGCAGGACACCTCGAACGGCGCGATGATCTCCCAGGAGGGCGCGAGCGGTTCGGAAGCGATCACTCCGAACGGACCGGCGGACAAGGCGGGCCTCAAGCCCGGCGACGTCATCACGAAGCTGGACGACATGGTCATCGACAGCGGTCCGACCCTGATCGGCCAGATCTGGACCCACAAGCCGGGCGACACGGTCAAGATCACCTACGAGCGCGACGGCAAGGAGCACACGGTCGACGTGACCCTGGGCCAGCGCAAGGGCGACAGCTGAGCCGCTGTTCCGCCGACGGCCCAACCCGCTAGTCTTGTCCCCGCGCCGTCCCGGTTTCCCGGCGGTCGGCGCGGGGTGGGTTGCCCGAGCGGCCTAAGGGAACGGTCTTGAAAACCGTCGTGGCGCGAGTCACCGTGGGTTCAAATCCCACACCCACCGCAGTGATTGACGGCCCCTGACCAGGCATTCCGGTCGGGGGCCTTCGTCATGGGCGCTTCCTGGCCCTCGGCCTTCCGTCGGCCGGCGCGCACGGGCAGCGCATGGGCGGGGGACCGAAGGGGTGAATGTCCGAGCCCGTTGCTATGGGCACCCTTACTTTGTCTTTCTACGCGGATAGAATAAGAATGGAATCAAAGCTTCCGCACTCACTGGCAGTGATATCGGCCTGTGTAAGAAAAAACTTCCGATCCACAGCCTGAGGATGGCGAAAGGCCAGCTCAGGGTGGGTCTGTGGAATAACTTGTGCGCTCTCGCACCGCATTGTCCACCGATCGGTACACAGATTCCTGCTAGTTGCACACAGTGATAGGCGAGTTATCCACAGAGCCCGCCGACAAGCAGATTGGCGACAGACTCACGCGCTGTCACTATTGCCGCTGACGGGTGGCGTGGTCGCAAAAAGGCGGCCCCCGCTGGCACGGGAGCCGCCCTGACCCCACTTCAGAGAGGTCAGTCATGACGGTACCCACGAACGCCGAAGGCGCGCACTTCAGGAAGTCCCGTACGGTCGGCCCCGTCCTGCCTCTGCCGGACACCGTGCCGGCGCGGAGGCGGAGGCGGGGGCTGCTGATCAGCGGGGTCGTCGCGGTCGGGCTCGGGGTCGTGGCCCTGGTGCTGGCCTTCCCGCGCCTCGCGGCCCCGATCGGCACCGCCGCCGGTGTGGTCGCCGTTCTCGTTCCGCTGGTCCCCAGGGTGGGATACGGCGAGTCGTCCGACAGGGGCAGCGGCGGGTAAGCCGTGGCGCTCCGCGTGGCGGGGCAGCTCGTTCACGCCTGCCCGGTGAGGCGTGCCGCCGAGGCGATCGTCGAGTGGGCCTCGCGGTGCGTGAGGCCCACGCGGAGTGCGGCTTCCGTGAGTTGGGGGGCCAGGGCCTCGCCGATGCCGTTCTCGTAGGCGCGGCAGGCGGCCCAGAAGAGGCGGGTGTTGCGCTGCCCCTCGTGCGCCGCGAGGACGAACTGCACGAGGCCTTGGCCCTGTTGTACGGCAGTGTCGGGGCCGGTCCGTGGGGGCGCCGTGTGAGGGGCGCGCGGTGGAGGCATGAGCAGCCGCAGCAGCGCGGGTGGGCAGGGCGCGGGCGGCAGTCGGGCGGTGCCGGGCACGGTGCCGTAGACGCCGTGTTCGGTACGGGAGCCGGGGCCGACGAGGTAGCCGCCCGCGCCGCGGATGTCGATGCCGGGCGCGAGCCGCCCCGCGGAGTTGGGGACCACGACGTCGGGCGGTCCCGACAGCCAGATGTGGCGGCCGCCGCTCGGCGTGGTCACGACGACGGTCTCGGGGATCGTGAACAGGTGACGCAGCGCCAGTTCCCGCAGCGCCGCGGAGGCGTCCGCGCCGGACTTGGTGTCGAGGTCGACGCCGATCAGATGGTGCGGAGGCAGCCCGCAGGCGATGCCGTATCCGGTGGCCCACGGGGCGGCGGCGAAGAGCTCACGGATGCGCCGCGGGTCGGTCGAGGCGTCGTACACGCCGTGGCCGAGACGGCCGCATTCGCCGTGGCAGGGCGGTGCCGGCCGGGGGGTGTCGTGGCGGGCCCCGGAGTGATCGGGCTCGGAGTGATCGGCCCCGGAGTGATCGGCCTCGGCGTGGTGAGGGGAGCGCAGGGCCGGGAGCTTGGTGCGGGAGAGCGGGATCACCGCGAGGCCCCGCTCGGCGGCGGACAGGGCGTGGGCGAGCGCGAGGGTGGTGACATGGCGGTCGGTGGTGGCCATGGCTACATTTTCGTACGCATGTTCGAGAAAGGGAAGAGGGGCTCCGCTCCACACGTCGCGGGGGGAACGGCCTGGAGGGGGAAGCGCCCCCTTCCTAAGGATGTCGAGGGTTCCGGCGAAACGCTTCGCCTCCTGCGGTGTCTGGGGGAGGCCGGGGTGTGGGTGGCCCGTGGGCGGCGCGCGAGGGGGCGGTGTGGGGCTGAACTGCGGATTCGCGGCGTGAAGCGCGTTTATTGACATGTCCTCACGCTTGCGGGGGAATCGGGACTTCCGGGGTGGTTCGCCGGGGACGGGTGGGCAACTCTGATCCCGCGATGTCGCGCAGCACTCCGGGGCGGTCGGCCGGCCCCCCTGGAGAACCCGTGTTTCCGGTACTCCCGGCTCACCGCCGGCGCGTATCTCCTGCCTTGGAGGAATAGACATGGCACGTATCCGTACGGTCCGAGTCATCGCGGCCGCCGCTGCTCTGCCGCTGGCCGCCGCGCTCTTCTCGGGTGCCGCGACGGCCGACAGCGGCGCGTTTGCGAACGACGGATCGAACGCGGGAGCGGCGACCGTGGACGGCAGCGGCGTCGACGGCAGCAACCACGGCAACTCGGCGACCACGCAGCAGCAGGCCGTCGGCGCCGGTGCCTCGAACCAGGACAACTCCGTCCAGGTGGACGGCTCGGCATTCACGGTGGTCGACCAGTCGAGCGAGGACGTCACGGTGAACTTCACCCCGCTCTGGTGAGCCGACGACCCCCGGAAGCGATGGGGATGGCTTCCAGGGGTCCGCGACGTGGGGTGTGACGGGTCATGTGCGGCGGCGCTTCGGCGCCGCCGCGCTGGCGTGTGCGTGCCCCGGACTTGTCGCGCGGTCCGATCTCTTGACGCGGGGGCCGTACCTGACGGACAGTCAGATTCCGTCGGGAACCGGAAACTTAGCTGGTACGAGATGGAGAGGCCGCCGGCGTGCATCTCGCCCCCACCGAACGCCAACGGAAACTACGTGCCGAGCTACGCGCCTACTTCCGGCGCCTGATGCCCGAGGGGCCACCCGGCGGCGCGGACGGGGCGGGGCAGCGCGAACTGCTGCGGCGCATGGGCGCGGACGGCATGCTGGGGCTCGGCTGGCCCGTCGAGTACGGCGGCCAAGGGCGCGGCGCCGACGAGCAGTTCGTCTTCTTCGACGAGGCGTACCGCGCGGGCGCGCCCGTGTCGATGGTGACCCTGAACACCGTCGGCCCGACCCTCATGAAGTACGGCTCCGAGGAGCAGAAGGCCTTCTTCCTGCCGCGGATCCTCGGCGGCGCGTGCGTCTTCGCCATCGGTTACAGCGAGCCGTCGGCCGGCACGGACCTCGCCTCGCTGCGGACCAGGGCGGTGCGGGAGCGGGGCGGGGCCGGCGGGCCGGGAGGCGGTGGCGGGGGTGAGGGTAAGGGTGGGGGCGGTGGCTGGCTGATCGACGGGCAGAAGATCTTCACCTCGAACGCGCAGAACGCCGACTGGATCTGGCTGGCCTGCCGCACCGACCCCGAGGCGCCCAAGCACCAGGGCATCTCGATCATCCTCGTGCCGACCACCGCCCCCGGTTTCTCCTGGACACCGATCGAGACCGTCGGCGGCCTGACGACGACGGCGACCTATTACGACGGGATCCACGTCCCCGCCGCGAACCTCGTCGGCGAGGAGAACGCCGGCTGGGGCCTCATCACCGACCAGCTCAACCACGAGCGGGTGGCCCTCGCCGCGATCGGCATGCAGGCCGAGGACTTCTACGCGGCGGCGCTGGACCTCGCGCGTACACCCGATCCGGTGACGGGCGAGCGGCGGATTGACGCACCGTGGGTCCGGTCGAGACTGGCCGAGGTGCATGCCCGTCTCGCGGCGACGCGCCTGCTCAACTGGCGTTTGGTGGGCGACGTGGGGGCGGGTCGCCTGGCGCCCGGGGACGCGAGCGGCGTGAAGTTCATGGGAACCGAATCGGCCGTCGAGGTGTACCGGATGTGTCAGGAGATCGCGGGCGAGGCGGGCCTTGTGCGGGCCGGTTCGCCGGGCGGGATCGGGGACGGCGAGCTGGAGCGGATGAACAGGGCCGCGCAGATCAACACGTTCGGGGGCGGGGTGAGCGAGGTGCAGCGCGAGATCGTCGCGACGATGCGGCTCGGTATGCGGAGGGGGCGTCGGTGAACAGCGACAGTGACGGCACGGTGCGGGGCGTGGCGGACGACGAGGCGCGGGGCATCCCGTACGACGCGCGGGGCATCCCGTACGACGCGTTGAAGGCGTTCGAGGGCAGGGTCGCGGCGGAGTCCGGCATCGGCAAGGATCCGGTCAACGCACCCATGATCAGGCATTGGTGCGAGGCGATGGGCGACACCCATCCCGCCTACGCGGGCGCGGATCCGATCGCGCCGCCCACGATGATGCAGGCCTGGACGATGGGTGGCCTCTCCGGGCACGAAGGGCGTTCCGACGCGTACGACGAGCTGTTCGCCCTGCTCGACGGCGCGGGGTACACCTCGGTGGTCGCCACCGACTGCGAGCAGGAGTACGTGCGGGCGTTGCGGCCCGGCGACGAGATCACCTTCGACGCGGTGATCGAGTCGGTTTCGGAGCGCAAGACGACCAAGCTCGGCACGGGCCACTTCGTCACCACGCGGATGGACATCAGGGCCGGTGGCGAGCTCGCCGGGACGCACCGCTTCCGCATCCTCAAGTACGCACCGGCGAGCCGAAAGCCGAAGGGCAGGCGCCCCCGCCCGGTGATCAACCGCGACAACGCGGGGTTCTGGGAGGGCGTCGCCGCACACCGCCTGCTGATCCAGCGCTGCGTCGGCTGCGCGGAGCCGCGCTTTCCCTGGCTGCCCGGTTGCAACGCCTGCGGCTCGCCCGACTGGGACACGGTCGAGGCGAGCGGTGAGGGCACGGTCTATTCGTACGTCGTGATGCACCACCCGCCCTTCCCGGCGTTCGATCCGCCCTACGCGGTGGGCCTCATCGAATTGGCGGAAGGCGTGCGGATCGTCAGCAACGTCATCGGCGTGCCGTACGACAAGGTGCGGATCGGCATGCCGGTGCGGCTCGCGTTCCTGCGGGTGGACGAGGAGCTGGAGCTGCCGTTGTTCCGGGCTCTGGACGACGCGGCGGGGGGCGAGGGCTGACATGGACTTCACGCCCACGGAGGAGCAGGCCGCCGCGCGGGACCTCGCCGCGGAGATCTTCGGCGACCTGGCCACGCCGGAGCGGCTCGCGGCGGCGGGGACCGGTTCGGACGCCGAGTTATGGAAGGCGCTGTGCGCGGCGGGGCTGCCGGGCGCGGTGGAGGATGTCGGGCTGCTCGGCCTCGTTCTGCTGCTCGAGGAACAGGGCCGGACGACGGCACAGGTCCCCTTCGCGGCGAGCTGTGTCTACGGCCTCCTCGCGGTGGCCGCGCACGGCTCGCAGGAGCAGCGGGGCCGGTTGCTGCCCGCCCTGCGCCAGGGCACGGCCGTGGCCACGGGGGCCTTTCCGGCTCGGAGCGCGGTGGAGGCCGAGCCGGACGGGGAGCTGGGCGGGATCCTGAGGGGCGTGGTGCCGTGGGTGCCATGGCTGAGGGATGCCACGCATGTCCTGGTGGCGGTGGCCGACCGCAGCCTGTGGTGGGTGCCGGTGGCGGGCGCGCGCGTGGAGCCGGTCGAGCTGACCGCGCCGTGGTCAGCGGGGCGGCTGACCCTCGACGGGACACCCGGGGAGCGGATCGGCGGGGCCGGCGCGTACGAGGACGTGCGGGCGACCGCGCGGACAGCCTTCGCCGGGCTGCAGGCCGGGGTGTGCGCGGGATCGTTGGCCCGCGCCGTGGCCCATACGAACGAACGCGAGCAGTTCGGCCGCCCGCTCGCCGCCAAGCAGGGCGTCCAACTCCGCGCCGCCGACGCCCACATGGACACCGAGGCGATACGGGTCACGGCGTACGAGGCGGCCTGGCGCCGCGACGCGGGCCTGCCGTACGCCACGCACGCGCTGACGGCGGCCTGGTGGGCATCGGAGGCGGGCAAGCGCGTCGTGCACGCGGGCCAGCATCTCCACGGCGGCGTGGGCGCCGACCTCGACCATCCCGTGCATCGGCACTTTCTCTGGGGGCGGCAGTTGGACGCGTACTTGGGGTGTGGGAGCGAAGTCCTGGAGGAGCTGGGCGCGTTGATCGCGTCGGGGGCGGTGGAAGGGTGATGGAGGGGTGACGCATACGGCAGATGCGGCAGATGCGGCAGATGCGGGAGGTACGACGGCTACGACGGATACGGCAGCTACGACAGCTACGGCGGATACGGCGGCGACAGGAGGTGCCCCAGTGGCGAGCGGGAAGGCGGCGGCGCGCTCGGCGGGGGCCGGCGCGTTCGCGGAGGGTGGGCCGAGTGCCCCGATGCGGGCGGGAGAGGAGCTGCCGCCGCTGGAGATTCCGGTCACCCGCACCCTGATCGTCGCCGGGGCCATCGCGTCCCGCGACTACCAGGACGTGCACCATGACGCGGAGCTCGCGAAGGCAAAGGGCTCCCCCGACATCTTCATGAACATCCTGACGACCAACGGCCTGGTCGGTCGCTACATCACGGACCACTTCGGGCCCACGGCGGTCCTGCGCAAGGTGGCGATACGCCTCGGCGCGCCCAACTACCCGGGGGACACGATGGTGCTGCGCGGCACGGTCGAGACGGTCGGCACCGGCCCCGACGGCGAGACGGCCACGGTCAGGGTCGTCGGCGCCAACGGCATCGGCAAGCACGTCACCGGCACGGTGACCGTGACCCTTCCCCCGGGGGGCGCCGCATGAGCGTCCGTACGCGCGACGGCCTCGGAGGCAGGGCCGCGATCGTCGGCATCGGGGCGACCGAGTTCTCGAAGGACTCCGGACGCAGTGAGCTGAAGCTGGCCGTGGAGGCGGTGCGGGCGGCGCTCGACGACGCCGGGCTGTCCCCCGCCGATGTGGACGGCATGGTCACGTTCACCATGGACACCAACCCGGAGATCACCGTCGCCCAGGCGGCCGGGATCGGGGAGCTCTCCTTCTTCTCCCGCGTCCACTACGGCGGCGGTGCGGCATGCGCCACCGTCCAGCAGGCGGCGCTCGCGGTGGCGACCGGTGTGGCCGAAGTCGTCGTGTGCTACCGCGCGTTCAACGAACGCTCGGGGCGGAGATTCGGCTCCGGGGTGCAGCAGCGCGAACCGTCCGCCGAGGGTGCGGCACTCGGCTGGGCCCTGCCGTTCGGGCTGCTGACCCCCGCGTCCTGGGTGGCGATGGCGGCCCAACGCTATCTCCACACGTACGGCCTGACCCCGGACGCCTTCGGCCACGTGGCCGTGACGGACCGGAAGTACGCGGCGACGAACCCGGCCGCCTACTTCCACGGCAAGCCGATCACGCTCGCCGATCACGCCGCGTCACGCTGGATCGTCGAACCTCTGCGGCTCCTGGACTGCTGCCAAGAGACGGACGGCGGCCAGGCGATCGTCGTCACGGGCGTGGAGCGGGCACGCGACCTCCCGCACCCCCCTGCCGTGATCACGGCGGCGGCCCAGGGGGCCGGCCGGGCGCAGGAGCAGATGACCAGCTTCTACCGCGACGATCTGAGCGGGCTGCCCGAGATGAGCGTCGTGGCCCGCCAGCTGTGGCGCACCTCGGGGCTCGCGCCCTCCGATGTCGATGTCGGCATCCTCTACGACCACTTCACGCCGTTCGTACTGATGCAGCTGGAGGAGTTCGGGTTCTGCGCGCCGGGCGATGCCGCGGGGTTTGTCGCCGAGGAGCGGCTGCCGCTGAACACCCACGGCGGGCAGCTCGGAGAGGCGTATCTCCACGGGATGAACGGCGTGGCTGAAGCCGTCCGGCAGATACGCGGCACTTCCGTGAACCAGATACCGGGCGCCACGCACACGCTGGTCACCGCGGGCACCGGAGTCCCCACATCGGGGCTGATTCTGGGGTCGGACGGATGAACGTGCCGCGTGTCCCGGCTTGAGCCGAGGGGCAGGACCGTTCACTCACCGTATGCGTCACCAAAAGATGATCATTGGACTTGTCCTCGCGCTGGCGACCCTGACCGTCGACCTGACCGCATCGCCACCGGGCGCGGCGGCAACCCCGGGCCCGGCCCGGACAGCAGCGGACCCCGCCCCCGTCGAGGAGTACATGGGGCTCCCCGGGCCCGGTGCCACCGGGTCCACCGCGTGGCCCGCCCGGCTGCCGGCCGGGGTGCGGACCTTCCGTGGGCGGGCGTTCGACACCTGTATCGCCCCGTCCGCGGACACCATGCGGCGCTGGCGGAGTTCGCAGTACCGCGCCGTGGGTGTCTACTACGGGGGCCGCGGCCGGGCCTGCAAGAACCAGCCGCACCTGAGCCGGAGCTGGGCGCGCGCGGTGAGCCGGATGGGGTGGCGGCTGCTGCCGGTGTACGTGGGTTCGCAGTCGCCCTGTGTCATCGCGAGGAACAAGAAGGGAGTACGCATCGGACGGAACCCCTGGAGCCAGGGGAAGCGGGAGGGACGTGACGCGGTCCGCAGGGCCAAGACGGTCGGCATCCAGACGCGCAGCCCGCTCTACCTGGACATGGAGGCGTACGCCTACCGGAAGAAGGCGTGTGCCCGCACCACGCTCTCTTTCGTACGGGCCTGGGACCGCGAGGTGCGCAGATTCGGTTACGTACCCGGCTTCTACAGCAGCGCCGACTCCGGTGTGCGGCACATGGAGCTGTCGCGGCGGGCGGGTGTGCGCGACCTACCGTCGGTGATGTGGTTCGCGCGCTGGCGCGTCCGGCCGCACCTGTACCGCGAGCCCTCGCTGAGCCGAGCCGCCTGGAACCCGGCACGACGCATCCACCAGTACGCGGGGAACGTGAAGGAGCGGCACGGGGGACGCGCGCTGGTGATCGACCGCAATCTGATGCACGCTCCGGTGGCGCGCGTCCGCTAGGCGGCCCTGTCTCCCGGCGCCGTGCGCCGGGGCGGCTCTCAGGGGTTAACCCTCAGGGGTGCGCTGCACCTCCTCCACCTGTAGGAGGTGCAGCCGGCACCCCTCGTACAACCTGAGGCGGACACCGCTTCGGGACTTGGGGCCGATCCGCAGTGGTAGGGGGCGCTTCTAGCGTGGAGCCATGACCGCATCCATGGTGTCCGTGTGCACCAGCGCATCGAAGGCCGCGACGCGGGGCACGGGTCCGACGCGGGCCGCCGGGCCCTTCGCGTACCCGTCGTTCGCGTCCTATGTGCGGGCCCGCCAGCCCGTACTGCTGCGTACCGCCCGCTCGCTGACCGCGAATCCGAGCGATGCCGAGGACCTGCTGCAGACCGCGCTGACCAAGACGTATGTCGCGTGGGACCGGATCGAGGACCATCGCGCGCTCGACGGCTATGTGCGCCGGGCCCTGCTGAACACACGCACGTCGCAGTGGCGCAAGCGCAAGGTCGACGAGTTCGCGTGCGACGAGCTGCCGGAGCCCGACGTGCTGCCGACCGGGGACCCGGCCGAGCAGCAGGTGCTCCGGGACGCGATGTGGCGCGCGATCATGAAGCTGCCGGACCGGCAGCGGGCGATGGTCGTCCTCAGGTACTACGAGGACCTCAGCGAGGCCCAGACCGCCGAGGTGCTCGGGGTCTCGATCGGGACGGTGAAGAGCGCGGTGTCGCGCGCGCTCGGCAAGCTGCGCGACGACCCGGAACTCACCCCGGTCCGCTGATCCGTCCGCTGATCCGTTCGCTGACCCGTCACCAGGACCGGCAGTTGATCGATCATCCCCTGGAGTAGTGACATACCAAGCGGTATGCGCGCAGAATCAGCGCAACCCTTACCGCCGCGTAGGCGATGTCGCCCAGGAGGACGCCGTGCTGAGCACGATGCAGGACGTACCGCTGACCGTCACCCGCATCCTCCGGCACGGCTCGACCGTGCACGGGACGTCGCAGGTCATCACCTGGACCGGGGAGGGCTCCCCGCAGCGCCGCAGCTACCGCGAGATCGGCGAGCGCGCGGCCCGGCTCGCCCACGCGCTGCGCGAGGACCTCGGGGTCACGGACGACGAGCGCGTCGCCACGTTCATGTGGAACAACGCCGAGCACGTAGAGGCGTACTACGCGGTTCCCTGCATGGGCGCCATCCTCCACACCCTCAATCTGCGGCTGCCCGCCGAGCAGCTGACGTGGATCGTGAACCACGCCGCCGACCGCGTCATCATCGTCAACGGCTCCCTCCTCGGCCTGCTCGCACCGCTGCTCCCGCAGATGACGACCGTCGAGCACATCGTGGTCTCGGGGCCAGGCGACCGCTCCCTCCTGGCGGGGGCCCACGTGCGGGTGCACGAGTACGAGGAGCTGCTCGCCGGTAAGCCCACCGCCTACGACTGGCCCGAGCTGGACGAGCGTGCCGCCGCCGCCATGTGTTACACCTCCGGCACCACGGGAGATCCCAAGGGCGTCGTCTACTCCCACCGCTCCATCTATCTGCACTCCATGCAGGTCAACATGACGCAGTCGATGGGCCTGACCGACGCCGACACCAGCTTGGTGGTCGTCCCGCAGTTTCACGTCAACGCCTGGGGGCTGCCGCACGCCACCCTCATGACCGGCGTGAACATGCTGATGCCGGACCGTTTCCTCCAGCCCGCACCGCTCGCCGAGATGATCGAGACGGAGCGGCCCACCCACGCGGCCGCCGTCCCCACCATCTGGCAGGGGCTGCTCGCCGAACTGACCGCGAAGCCGCGGGACGTCAGCTCGCTCGGGCAGGTGACCATCGGCGGCTCGGCCTGCCCGCCGTCCCTGATGGAGGCGTTCGACCGCCTCGGCATGCGGGTCTGCCACGCCTGGGGCATGACCGAGACGTCCCCGCTGGGCACGGTCGCCCGCCCGCCCGCCCACGCGATCGGCACCGAGGAGGAGTTCGGCTACCGGCTCACCCAGGGCCGTTTCCCCGCGTCGGTCGAGGCCCGCCTGGTCGGCCCCGGCGGCGAACACCTGCCCTGGGACGGCGAGTCGGCCGGTGAGCTGGAGGTGCGCGGCCCCTGGATCGCGGGCGCCTACTACGGCGGCGCGGGCGGCGACGTCCTCAGGCCCGAGGACAAGTTCAGCGAGGACGGCTGGCTGAAGACCGGCGATGTCGGTGTGATCAGCTCCGACGGCTTCCTGACCCTCACCGACCGGGCGAAGGACGTCATCAAGTCGGGCGGCGAGTGGATCTCTTCGGTCGAGCTGGAGAACGCCCTGATGGCGCACCCGGACGTCGCCGAGGCCGCGGTGGTGGCGGTGCCCGACGAGAAGTGGGGCGAACGGCCGCTGGCCACGGTCGTGTTGAAGGAGAACGCGAGCGCCGACTACCAGGCCCTGCGCGCCTTCCTCGCCGAGAGCATCGCCAAGTGGCAGCTCCCCGAGCGCTGGGCGATCATCCCCGCCGTCCCGAAGACCTCCGTCGGCAAGTTCGACAAGAAGGTCCTGCGCAGGCAGTACGCCGACGGGGAACTGGACGTCACGCGGCTCTGACGCCGGGGATCTCGCCCGCCGCGGGCGTCAGTTGGTGCCGATCTTCGCCAGCAGGTCCACGATGCGGCTCTGCACCTCGGTGCTCGTGGACCGCTCCGCGAGGAACAGCACCGTCTCGCCCGCGGCGAGGCGCGGCAGTTCCGTCTCGTCGACGGCGGCTGTGTAGACGACCAGTGGGGTGCGGTTCAGCTGCCCGTTCGCGCGGAGCCAGTCGATGATGCCGGCCCTGCGGCGGCGCACCTGGAGCAGGTCCATCACCACGAGGTTCGGCCGCATCTGCGCGGCGAGCGTCACCGCGTCCGCGTCGCCGACGGCCCGCGCGACCTGCATGCCCCGCCGCTCCAGCGTCGAGGTCAGGGCGAGCGCGATCTCCTCGTGTTCCTCGATGAGCAGGACGCGCGGCGGGTGCTGCTCGCTGTCACGCGGTGCGAGGGCCTTCAGGAGTACGGCGGGGTCGGCGCCGTACGCCGCCTCGCGCGTCGCCTGGCCGAGGCCCGCCGTGACAAGGACGGGTACCTCGGCGGCCACCGCGGCCTGACGGAGCGACTGTAGTGCCGTGCGCGTGATCGGCCCGGTCAGCGGGTCCACGAACAGCGCCGCGGGGAACGCCGCGATCTGGGCGTCGACCTCCTCGCGCGAGTGCACGATCACGGGGCGGTAGCCACGGTCGCTGAGCGCCTGCTGGGTGGTGACGTCGGGCGCGGGCCACACCAGGAGGCGGCGCGGGTTGTCCAGCGGCTCGGGCGGCAGTTCGTCGTCCATCGGCTGGGGCTGGGGCCGGTTCGAGACCTCGACCGCGCCGCCCGGGCCGTCCAGCGGCTCCGGACCCTCGTCCGCGTCCTCGTCCGGGGCGCCGATGGCGTACGAACGTCCGGCGCCCTCGGTGGCGGCCGCGATACGCGACTGGGGGTGGCCCGGGGGCGGGGTGTGCGGCTGGGGGTGCGGGCGCGCCGAGGTCTCGGGACGCGCGGCACCCGCGGGTTCGGGCTCGGGAGGCGTGGCGAGGCGACGCCGGCGCCCGGAGCCGCTGGGGGGCTGTGCGTGCGGGGCGGCGGCCGGGGCCGGCCGCGAGGGCTCCCCGGCGGCTTCCGGCACGGGCGATGCCGGGGCCTGCGGCATCGGGCCCGGGCCCGCCGTGGGCTGCTCCGGCTGCGCGGCCTGGGGCGGCAACGGAGGCTGCGATGCCTGCGGCGCCTGTCGGCCCTGCTGCTCGGCGATCTGCTGGCCGAACGGCACGCCCTGTCCGAGCGTACGCACGCTGAAGGCGCGCCCCTGCGTCGAGTTGGGGTCACCGGGTCCGGCCTCGGCGGGCAGCGGCTGGGCCGCCGTACGCGCCTGGGTGCCGCGTTCGGGCGGCAGCGCCGTGCCCGCGGCAGGCGACGGAACGCCCGGCGCGGGGGTGGCCGTGGAGTGCGGGTTGCCCTGCGCGGGCACGCCACGGGCGGGCGTGGCGCTGTCGGGCCACGGCTGCGGTGCGGGCAGCGGCCCGGCTTCGGCAGCCGGGCGGCTCTTCGGGACGCCGGGGGCGGAAGGGGTTCCGTGGGCGGGCGTTCCGTGGGCGGGTGTTCCGTGTGTGGGCGTCCCTTGGGCGGGCGTTCCCTGAGCGGGGGCGGTCGGGGCCGCTGGAGCCGCCGGGGCAGGCGGCATGCCGGGGGCTGCCGGTGCGCTTGGGGCCTGGGGTCCTTGAGGGACTCGGGGGGCCTGCGGAGCCTGCGGGGCTTGCGGAGCCTGTGGGGCTGCCGGGGTCTCCGAAGCCGCCGGGTCCGTGGTGATCGGTCGGCGGGAGCGGCGGCGGCCCGTCGGAGCCTGCGTGGGGTGCGGCTGCGGCGGGGTGTGGTCGTCGGCGGGGCCATGCGGGGCGGTGGCGTGCTGCCCGGTGCCCCCCGGGGCCGCCGGATACCCCTGGTCGAGGGGGCCCGCGACACCGGGCCCCGGGGTCACGGCGCCCTGGCCTACAAGGCCTTGGCCCACAGAGCCTCGGCTCACGGCGGCTTGGTTCACCACGGCCTGGCCGACCTGGCCCTGGCCTGCGGCACTCTGCCCCTGGCCTACGCCACCGGGGTTCATGTCGGAGGGGCCCGTGTCGGCGGGGTTCACGGCCGTCGGGTTCACGCCCGCCGGATTCATGCCGCCCTGGTCCACCATGCCCTGGCCCACGGCCACAGCGCTCTGGTTCAGCACGGAGTGGCCGACGGCGCTCACCGTCTCCTGGGCGCCCGGCTCTTGGCCCGACGTGTCGCGGTCGGCGGCGGCCGGGGGCAGCGCGAAGACACGGCCGGTGTTGGCCTCTTCGGCGGCGGCCCGTTCCTTGGCCGCGGCCAGCGCGCGTCGCGCCCGCCGTCCCGAGGGGCGCGCGGCGTCGCCGTGGCCGGCCTCCACCGCGGCGAGTTCCGTGCCCGGGGTGGTGCCGGAGGCCTCGGACGGGCCCGAAGCCAGCGCGGGCAGCGCGTGCTGCTCACCGGCCCGCCGCGCGCGACGCCCGGTCCCGGCAGCGGGAACCGGTACGCCCTGCGGCGGCACGGTCTGACCCAAAGCCGCGGAACCGGCCGCGTGTTCGGCCGCCGTCACCACGGAGCCCACGGAGCCCACGGAATTCTCGGCGTTCTCGGCGGCACTTGGCCGCCCGCGCCGCCGCCCGGTACCGCCCGAAGCGCCACCGATCGTCTCCTGAGACTGTGCCTGCGGCACCTGCGCGCCGGACCCGCCCACCGCGCCGCTCGCCGGACCGGCCTCCGGCCCAGCCTCGGGGAAACCGCCCCCGAGAGTCTCCGGGTTCCCCGAAGCCGCGCCCGCCGCCTCTGCCGCGCGCCGTCCCCTGCGTCGGCCCGTACCGGTCGGCGCCGCGCCCTCCGTACCGCCGGAGGAATCCGTGGCGCCGGGAACGCCGCTTCCCAGGAAGGAGTCCACAGAGGGACGCCGGGCCCGCCGCCGCCCGCCGCCCGCAGCACCGGCGCCGGAGCTGCCGGACGCCTGCTCGGGCACCGCGACCGCCCCACCGGGGACGGCGACCGCCCCTGAAACGGCACTCTCCGTAGAGCCCACGGAACCGGCAGACCCGGAACCCTCCCCCGACCCCGACCCCGACTCCGACCCCGCCCCCATCGGAACCTCAAGAACGTACGCACTGCCGCTCATACCCGGCACCTCGTGCGTCTGCAGCACGCCTCCGTGGGCCCGCACGATGCCCCGCACGATCGGCTCGTGCACCGGGTCCCCGCCCGCGTAGGGGCCCCGCACCTCGACGCGGACGACCTCGCCGCGCTGTGCCGCGGCCACCACGATGGTCGAGTCGACGTAACCGCCCGCCGTGACGGCACCGGCGTCCGCGCGCGTGTTGCCCGTCGCGTCGATCCCGGCCACGTCGGCGACCAGATGAGCCACCGCGGTGGCGAGCCGCCCCGCGTCGGCCACGATCTCTATCGGCGGCGCGTGCACCGCGAACTGCGCCCGTCCGGGCCCGATCAGCTCGACCGCGCCCTCCACGCCGGCGGCGACGACCGCGTCGAGCATGACCGGCGTACGGGAGAGCTGTTCGTCACCCGCGTCGAGCCGCTGGAAGCCGAGGACGTTGTCGACGAGGGTGGTCATCCGGGCGTACCCGGCGGAGAGGTGATGCAGGACCTGATTGGCCTCGGGCCACAGCTGGCCCGCGTCGTCGGCGGCGAGCGCGGACAGTTCGCGGCGCAGTTCGTCGAGGGGCCCGCGCAGGGACGAGCCGAGGACGGCGAGGAGCTGCTCGTGCCGCGCGGCCAGGCTCTCGTACCGCGTCGTCTCGCGCTCGGCCAGCTCTTCGAAGCGGTCCTTCTCGCGTTCGGCGAGCGCCGCGTACCGCTCCTGTTCGGCGGCGAGTTCCTCCGCGCGCTGCTCCTCGGCGGCCCGGATCTCCTCGGCGCGCCGCTCCTCGGCGGCCTTGACCGCGTCCGCGTGCCGCTCCTCGGCCGCGCGGATCTCCTCGGCGTGGCGGGCGAGGGCGGCCTCGTACTTCTCGGCCAGCTCGTCGTAGGGCCTGCGGTCGGTGAACGTCATCACCGCGCCGACCAGTTGGTCGCCGTCGCGCACCGGGGACGTCGTCAGGTCGACCGGTACCTTGGCGCCGCTCTTGGACCACAGGACCTGCCCGCGCACCCGGTGCTTGCGCCCGGAGCGGAGGGTGTCCGCGAGCGGGGACTCCTCGTAGGGGAAGGGCTCACCGTCGGCGCGCGAGTGCAGCACCAGCGGGTGCAGCTCCTGTCCGCCGAGGTCGCTCGCCCGGAAGCCCAGTATCTGTGCGGCGGCCGGGTTGACGAGGACGACGCGTCCGTCGGTGTCCGTGCCGACGACGCCCTCGGCCGCGGCCCGCAGGATCATCTCGGTCTGCCGCTGCGAACGCGCCAGCTCGGCCTCGGTGTCCACGGTGCCCGAGAGGTCGCGCACGACGAGCATCAGCAGCTCGTCGCCGGTGTAGCCGTGGTTGTCGTACGCGTGCCTGCCGTCTTCCAGCGGGGAGCTGGTGACCTCGACGGGGAACTCGGTGCCGTCCGTGCGCCGCGCCGTCATGCGCGTGGGCTTCGTCCGGCCGCGTTCGTCGATGGTGTCCGGGCGCCGCATCGAGCCGGGGATGAGCCGGGAGTCGAACTCCGGCAGCAGATCGAGCAGACCGCGCCCCACGAGCGCGGTGCCCGGCGTCTCGAACGCCTCCAGCGCGATCGCGTTGGCGTTCACGACGGTGCCGTTGGCGTTGACGAGCACCAGCGCGTCAGGGAGAGCGTCGAGTATGGCTGCGAGGCGAGCAGCGCCTCGGGATGGCCTGCTGCTCACGACGACGCTTCCTCCCTGGTTACCGCTGCTTGCCGACCCGCTCAGGCCATCTTGCCCCTCGGCCCGTGGCGTGTCACGGGAGGGAGTCTACGGGGAGTGGTTGCCCGCGCGACGCCGGATGAGAGGGAGGTCGCACGCAGAAGCTGTGAGTTTTCAGTACTGCCTGGTCACAGGAGGGTAGAGGTCACCGGCCGGAGAACGGCGACGTCACCCTTCATCGTGGGACGACTTCACCCGCCATCACGAGGTGTGGGGGAGCACCGGCGCCATGCGGTCCCAGCGGGAGATCTCGCAGCCGTTGCCGCGGTTGTACGTCGCGTCCACCGGCCGGCCCTGCCAGGTTCCCGTGATGCGCGCGGTGGCGGGGCCGCCGTACTGCATCGTGCACATCCTGTCGGTCGGCACGGGCGCGAACGGGTCGGTCCCATAGACGGTGACCTCGTCCAGCCGCGCGCACGCCTTGGCGGCGGCCGGGTGGGTGCCGCCGGTGGGGTGGCATTTCAGTACGTACGTTCCCTCGCCGTCGCCCCCCGAGTCGGAGACGGTGATGGTCAGCCGGTCGGTCGGGCCGGGGGCAGAGGGATGGGACGGGGCGGCGTGTGCGGCGACGGGGAGGAGGGGAAGGGCGGACAGCGCGGCGACGGAGGCGGCGGCGGTGAGGACGAGACGGCGCAGCATGGGAGCTCCATGGAGGTCGGAGTGGCGGCATGGACGTCTGGGCCCACGGACGGACCCACCGCCTTTAACGCCGTCCGCCGCGTGACGTTGCGGGGCGGGCTGACGCTTTGCTCTGCGGGCCGCGCGACTAGTACCGTGGAGGACGCGATTGGTGACACCCCGCCTGGCTGTGTCATCATCTGCACGCACCCCCGCGCTCGCGCAGGTGTGCAAGCTGGAGGCGTCGCCTAGTCCGGTCTATGGCGCCGCACTGCTAATGCGGTTTGGGCCTTAAAGCCCATCGAGGGTTCAAATCCCTCCGCCTCCGCAGGTTGAACCCGAAGCCCCGGTCGTCCTCGACCGGGGCTTCGGTCGTGTCCGGGGCGGGACGGGCGCCTGCCCAGGCGGCCGGGTGTGGTGGCCCTGAGGGTGTTTGCCCAGCTCAGAGCGGGTGAGGGAAACGGATTTCGCCTCACGGCGCAGGTCATGTAATGTTGTTCTCGCAACGCCGACGGGGCAGAAAAAACCCCGGAAGCACAAGCACTCGTAGCTTAACGGATAGAGCATCTGACTACGGATCAGAAGGTTGCAGGTTCGAATCCTGCCGAGTGCACAGCAGGCGAAAGGCCCCCGGAGATGATCCGGGGGCCTTTCGCGTTGCCCGGTGCCCCAGCGAATACTCACCCCGGGACGTCAGCGGCGGGATCGAGGCGCGTCTGTCATCGCTGCGGCGGGATGACGCTGCCCGCCGGGCATCGCGAGGCCGCAGGCCCGATGTCAGTGGCATGCGGCATCGTGGATCGCCTCTCGGGAGGAGTACGGCGATGGAGTGGCGTTGCGCGGGACTCGGGTGGCCGGGTGGGGGGCCCGTGCTGCGGTGGGCGGGGGGCAGGAGCAGTGCCCTCGCGTACGGGCGGGTGATCGGCTTCCGGGCCGTCGGTGAACGGCGGTGCGTGGGAGCGCGCGGCAACCCGTGCCCCCTGCGGGCCGTGGTGCCGGCGCGGGCCACGCAGGCGCGGTGCCCCGAGTGCGCGCGGCTCGACCGGGCGTTCTCCGTGGCGGCGGACGGGGTGCCGGACGATCCGCGTCCGTACCGGGTGTACCTCGCGTGGTTCGGGGCGGGGTTGCTCAAGGTCGGGATCACGGCCGAGGAGCGGGGTGCCATGCGGCTCCTGGAGCAGGGGGCCGTGGCGTTCTGCTGGTTGGGGCGGGGGCCGCTGATGGCGGCCCGGCGTACGGAGGAGTTGCTGCGGGCGGCCCTCGGGGTGCCGGACCGGGTGCCGTACGCGCGCAAGCGGGCGGTGCGGGGGGCGCTGCCCGGGTGGGCGGAGCGGGCGCGGGAGTTGGAGGGGCTGTACCGGCGGGCGGTCGTGCTGGAGGGGTGGGCCGAGGCACTGGAGCGGGTGGAGTTCGAAGCGGTCGACCACTCCGCGGAGTTCGGCCTGGCGGAAGCGGCGTCCGGCCTGAGGGAAGGGGTGCGTGGCCTGGAGGGGGTGCAAGCGGTGTCCGGCCCCGGGGAAAGGGCGCGCGGGGCCGCTGACGGCGTCGTGCGGGAGGTGGTCGACGGCGGGGTCCTCGCGGGGCGGCTCGTCGCCGCGGCCGGGCCCGATCTGCATCTGGCGGTCGCGGACGGGCGGGTGCTGGTCGTCGATACGCGCGTCCTGGTGGGGTGGCAGCTGGCCGGGGTCGACGCGGGGCCTGGCGCCGAGGTGACCGTCCCGGTGGAAGCGTTGGTAAGCGCCGGGGGTGGGAGTGAGCAGGACGGGCTCTTCTGAGGGGGCGGCGGCCCGCGGTCCTGCCGCGGTTGCTGACCGAATGGTCAAATCCGGGTGACCGGAGGGCAAGGAGTGGCGGCCAAGGGTGGACACCGCGTGGCCGCGCTCCGAGTGTGGGGGGCATGAGTGATCACGTGACGGGGCCGGTCGGGCCCTTCGAACCGCCTTACTACGCCGTCGTCTTCACCTCCGTCCGTGGTGGGGACGGGCAGGGGTACGACGAAACCGCCGAGCGCTTGGACGAGTTGGTCGCCGCCGTGCCGGGATTCCTCGGGATGGAGTCCGCCGGGACGCCGGGCGGACTCGGCATCACCGTCGGGTACTTCCGCGACGAGGAGGCGATCAAGGCCTGGCAGAGCGATCCCGAGCACCGCGTGGCGCAGCGGCGCGGGCGTGCGGAGTGGTACGAGTCGTACGTCCTGCACATCGCCAAGGTGGAGCGGAGCCACGGCTTCGTGCGGGGGTGACGGAAGAGAAGGCCGCGCGGTGTTTCTCAGGGAATTCACAGGTTGACGCAAGAGTGCTCTCAGGGGCGCGGCCCACGCTGTGGGTATGACCACGACCACGCCTCAGGCGCGTACCGAACTGCTCAGGGCGGACGGGAGCCCCGTCCGTGTACTCGTGGTGGACGACGAGGCGTCGCTCACCGAGCTGATGTCCATGGCCCTGCGGTACGAGGGCTGGCAGATCCGCAGCGCGGGCGACGGCGCGGGCGCGGTGCGGGTGGCGCGCGCGTTCCGGCCCGACGCCGTGGTGCTCGGCATGATGCTGCCCGACATGGACGGCCTCTCCCTGCTCGGCAGGCTGCGCCGGGAGCTGCCGGACGTGCCCGTGCTGTTCCTGACCGCGAAGGACGCGGTGGAGGACCGCATCGCCGGGCTCACGGCCGGCGGCGACGACTACGTGACCAAGCCCTTCGGCCTGGAGGAAGTGGTGGCGCGGCTGCGCGGCCTCATCCGGCGGGCCGGGGCCGCGGGCAAGCGCAGTGAGTCCATCCTTGTGGTGGGGGATCTGACCCTCGACGAGGACAGCCATGAGGTGACGCGCGGCGGGGACTCCATCCATCTGACCGCCACCGAGTTCGAACTCCTTCGCTACCTCATGCGCAATCCGCGGCGCGTGCTCAGCAAGGCGCAGATCCTCGACCGGGTGTGGAACTACGACTTCGGGGGCCAGGCCAACGTCGTCGAGCTCTACATCTCGTATCTGCGCAGGAAGATCGACGCCGGACGGGAGCCGATGATCCACACGCGGCGCGGGGCGGGGTATCTGATCAAGCCCGCCGCAGCGCCGGCCGTAACACCCGCCGCACCCACCCCAGCACCCGCCGCCACGCCTTCGTGAGACGCGCCGCCCGCCTCGTGGGACGCCCCGGCGGGCGACGGCAGCGGAAGAGTACCCTCCGCACCCGGCTCCTCCTCTCCGCGGTCGCGCTGATCGCCGTCGTCGGCGCGGTGATCGGCACCGTCACCACCATCGCGCTCAAGTCGCACCTGTACGACCAGCTGGACGGCGCGCTCGGCGACGCCGCCGAGCGGGCCGCCGGGCCCGTCCTCGCGCCCGGTGAGAGCCGGCTGCCGAAGCCCGGCAGCAACCCCGGCACGCACGGTGATGCGCTGGAGTTCGTCTCGCGGGGCCCCCAGGAGATCGGCACCGTCGGCGCGCAGGGGGGCCGGGACGGCTCGGTCGCGTGGGCCCTCGTGAGCACCGAGGCGGACAGCGACAGCGGCAGTCCACTGCCCTGACAGACCACTTGGCGAGTGTCGGCCGCATGCGAACCGGCTCTCTCCCGGGCGTCCTGCCGTCGCGGGACCACCTTCCCGCCGCATGGCGCGACGTGCCCGTCATGGACGTCGTGATCCCCGTCCACAACGAGGAGAAGGATCTCGGGCCGTGCGTCCTGCGGCTGCACGACCACCTCCTGCGCACCTTCCCCTACCCCTTCCGCATCACCGTCGCCGACGACGCGTCCACGGACGGCACCGCGAGCGTCGCCGCCCGCCTGGCCGGTTCCGTGGACGAGGTGCGGCACGTCCGGCTCGACCGGACGTCGACCTGTCCACCGACCTCAACGCGCTGCTGCCGCTGGTCGCCCCGCTGATCTCGGGCCACTCGGACCTCGCGATCGGCACGCGGCTCGCGGGCGGCTCACGGGTGGTGCGCGGGCCCAAGCGGGAGTTCATCTCGCGTACGTACAGCCTCATCGCCTCGTCCCCGATCACGGCGTGGGTCGAGTCGGCCTTCACCAAGGTGACGGCGGGCAGCGCGGCGTTCTACGACCTGACCCGGCCGAAGAAGCAGCGACGCCGCGGCCCCGCTCCCCCTCGGGCCGGATAACGGCTTGTACGCCGTATGGGAGCTGCTCTACGGTGTATGAGTCACGCAGCCTCGTACACCGTAGAACCACCCGAGACCAGGAGCCCCGCATGACGGCGACGACCGCCGAGTCCTCGGCCGCCCCACCCCGGCACCCGCAGCGCTGGCTGATCCTCGGCGTCATCTGCCTCGCCCAGCTCACCGTGCTGCTCGACAACACCGTCCTGAGCGTCGCGATCCCCTCCCTCACCCGGGAGCTGGACGCGTCCACGTCCGACATCCAGTGGATGATCAACGCCTACTCGCTCGTGCAGTCAGGGCTGCTGCTCACCGCGGGCAGCTCCGCCGACCGCTACGGCCGCAAGAAGATGCTGCTCACGGGCCTCGCGCTCTTCGGCATCGGTTCGTGCGTCGCGGCGTTCGCGCAGTCCTCCGCGCAGCTCATCGCCGCCCGCGCGGGCATGGGCGTCGGCGGCGCGCTCCTGATGACCACGACGCTCGCGGTCGTCGTACAGATCTTCGACGAGACCGAGCGCGTGAAGGCGATCGGCCTCTGGTCGACCATCAACTCCCTCGGCTTCGCGGCCGGTCCGCTGCTCGGCGGCTTCATGCTGAACCACTTCTGGTGGGGCTCGATCTTCCTGATCAACCTCCCCGTGGCGCTGCTGGGCCTGCTCGCGGTCGCCAAGCTCGTGCCCGAGTCCAAGAACCCCCGGGGCGACCGCCCCGACCTGCTCGGCGCGCTGCTGTCCACCATCGGCATGGCCTCGGTGGTCTACGCGATCATCTCCGGGCCCGACCACGGCTGGACGTCGTCGCAGGTGCTGGTCTCCGCGACGGTCGGCGTGCTGGTCCTCGGCGCCTTCGTCCTGTGGGAGCTGCGCATCCCGTACCCCATGCTGGACATGCACTTCTTCCGCAACCAGCGGTTCGTCGGCGCGGTGGCGGGCGCGATCCTGGTCGCCTTCGGCCTGAGCGGCTCGCTCTTCCTGCTCACCCAGCACCTCCAGTTCGTCCTCGGGTACGAGCCGCTGGAGGCGGGCCTGCGGACGGCGCCGCTCGCGGTGACCATCGTCGCCCTGAACCTCACCGGCGTCGGCGCGAAGCTCCACGCCAAGCTGGGCACGCCCGCGACGATCCTGTCCGGCATGAGCGCTCTGGCCGCCGGTCTCGCGGTGATAGCGCTGCTCGGCGGCGACGACTACAACGGCATGCTGGCCGGGCTCGTCATCATGGGCGCGGGCATCGCGTTCGCCATGCCCGCCATGGCCAACGCCATCATGAGCGCCATCCCGGTGGAGAAGGCCGGCGTCGGCGCGGGCGTCAACGGCACCCTCGCGGAGTTCGGCAACGGCCTCGGCGTCGCCGTCCTCGGCGCGGTCCTCAACTCCCGCTTCGCCTCCCTCGTGGCGGTCTCCGCGGCGTCCTTCCCGGCGGCCATGGCCGCGGCGAAGTCGCCCGGGGAGCGGGAGCGGATCGCCGACGCGTTCGCCTCAGGACTGGAGACGAGTCAGCTGGTGGGCGCGGTCGCGGTGTTCCTCGGCGGTGTCCTCGCGGCCGCGTTGCTGCGCAGGGCGGAGAGGGCAGACTCCGTGGGGAAGGCGGCGGCATAGCATCGGGGGACCACCACCCGGGCCCCAGGACCAACCAGGAAGGCGCGCCATGGCCAAGGCAGCCGGCGGCACGAAGAACCCGGCGCGGATCAGTGTCTGGCTCCAGGGCAAGGCTCCCCGCGGCGGGGGACGCAGGGGCGACCAGCCCAGCGGCCTCGACCGGGACCGCATCACCGAGGCCTCGGTCCGGCTCCTGGACGCGGAGGGCCTCGCCAAGTTCTCCATGCGCAGGCTCGCCGCGGAGCTGAACGTCACGGCGATGTCCGTCTATTGGTACGTGGACACCAAGGACGACCTCCTGGAGCTCGCCCTCGACGCGGTGTGCGGCGAGATGCGGCTGCCCGACACGGAGGCGGCCGACGTGTCCTGGCGCGACCAGCTCCGGGCCCTCGCCGACGAGTACCGCGCGCTGCTGATCCGCCACCCCTGGGTCTCGCCGCTGGTCGGCAGGTTCCTCAACATCGGGCCGAACTGGCTGGCGTTCGCCGTCGCGGTGCAGCAGACGGTACGCAGGACCGGCCTGCCCCCGCACACGCAGAACGGCGCGATCTCGGCGGTCTTCCAGTTCGTGTACGGCTTCGGGACCATCGAGAGCCACTACGCGGCGCGGTGCGCGGCGGCGGGCATGACCCAGGACGAGTACTACCGGGAGGCGACCGGGACGGTCGAGGACGAACTCTCCTCGCACGGGATCATGGAGAGCGCGAAGGAGCTGCTGGCGGTGCGCGGCGACGCCACGGTGGAGGAACTGTGGCAGCGGGACTTCACGGTGGCCCTCGACCTGATGATCGCCGGGATCGAATCCCTTCTCGAACAAGAGAAACGAGGGGAGCGAGCCGGTCGAGGCGAGACGCCGGACGCCCGCCAGGGACTCTGACGGGCGCCGGGACATCGCGTGGACACATACCCGCGTACGCGGATCAGGCCTGCGGAAGCGCGTCCCCCTGCACGGCCTGGATGTCCAGCTCCACCCGCAGCGTCGTGCCGATCGCCGAGATCCCCGCCTGCACCACCTGGTTGTAGTTCATGGCGAAGTCCTCGCGCCGCAGCTCGGCCGTGGCCCGGAAGGCCGCCCGGGTGCCGCCCCAGGGGTCCGCGCCGGTCCCCAGGTAGCTCAGCTCCAGGTCGACGGGGCGTACGACACCGTGCATGCCCAGCTCCCCGTGGACCGTCCAGCGGTCCGCCCCGGCCGCCGTCAGGCCGCTCGACCGGTAGGTGATCTCCGGGTACTGGTCGACGTCCAGGAAGTCCGGCGACTTCAGGTGCCCGTCGCGCATGCCGTTGCCCGTGTCGATCGATGACGACCGGATGACCGCCTCGACCCGTGACTTCGCCACGTCCTCGGCGATCTCCACGCGCCCCCCGAACTCCGTGAACCGCCCGTGCACGCTGGTGATCCCGAGGTGCTGGGCGACGGCGCCCACGGTGGAGTGCGCCGGGTCGATGGTCCAGGGCCCCGGCGGCGGCAGCTCCGTGCCGCCCTGCCGGGCGAGGACGACGCTGCCGACCTCGGCCCGGCCGCTGGCCGTGACGAGGGCCGTGGAGGCCACGGGCGCGTAGCCGACGGCGGTGACGATGACGGTGTACGGCCCCGGCACCAGGGCCGTGTCATCGCGTACGACGCCCTCCTCGTCGGCCGCCGCGCGCAGCATCTGCGCCCCGGTCATGTCGGTCACCGTGACGACGGCGTGCGGCACGGCCCATCCGTCGCGCGTGCGGATCCGAGCGTTGAGTCCCATCCCGTTTACTCCTTGCCGGGCCCCTGTCAGGAGGCCACAAAAAAGTTCAAGTCCCGTCAGGCCGGGGAACGGACGGCCCCCGGGCGGCGGTGGCCGGCCGTCCCCTGCCGTGAACGCCACCGCCGGCCCGGGGGCCCTTTCCGCGACCGGCCCGTGGCCACGCCTCCGCTCGGGGCGCGGCCACGGGCCGGGGTCGTCACTCGCCCGGGTGGGCGAGCTCGATGTCGTGGCCGTCGACGCCGCTGCCGGTCACCGACAGGCCGGTCGCCACCGGCGGGTAGCCGGTCGCGATGACCGTGTACTCACCGCTGTCGAGATCGGTGAAGGCGTACGCCCCGTCCGCCCCGGTGGTGGCGGTGGCGACGACGTTGCCCGCCGCGTCGACGAGCGTGACCCGCGCGTCGTTCAGCGGCCCGCCGCCCGCACGGACGGTGCCGAGCACCCGGGCGCCGGCGCTGAGCTCGACCTCGACCCGGGTGACCCCGGCCCCGCCGACCTCGACGGGCAGGGCCATGGGCCGGTGTCCTGCGGCGTTCACCGCGATGGTGACGGTGCCGGGGACCAGCTCGGCGAAGGTGAACTCGCCCTGCTCGCCGGAGAGCCCGGTGGCGAGGACGTCACCGCGCACGTCGGTCACGATGACCATGGCACCGGAGACGGGCAGCTTGCTGTCCGCGTCCCGCACCACACCGCTGAGCCCGCTGGTGCCGCTCAGCAGGATGTCGTACGCGAGGGCGTCCTCGCCCACCACGACGGTCGAGGCCTGCGGCTGGAAACCGTCGGCGGAGGCGATGAGCACGTACGACCCGGCGCCGGGGGCGTCGACGGAGTAGGCCCCGTCGCCCTGGGCGACCGCGCGGCCGAGCTGCCGTCCCCCGAGGGAGATCAGCGTGACGGCGGCCTGCGGGACGGGCGCGCTCTCGGCGCCGCGGACATGGCCGTGCACCGGGATGCCGTCGGTGACCGGGGGAAGGCCCCCGGACGCGGCCTCGGCGGCGGACGCCACGGCGGCGAGCCGCTGCGTGCCCTCGGGTCCGGCCTCGGTGCGCGAGGCGACGGAGGCGAGGACGGGCTCCTCGGCGGAGCCGGCCGAAGCAGCCGAAGCGGGAGCCGCGGCGTCCGCGGGGGTGTCCCCGGCGGTGGCCTGGGCCAGCGCGCCGGACGTCCGCAGCGGGACCTCCTTGATGAACAGCGTGATCAGGAAGGCGATCAGCGCCATCGGCGCGGCGATCAGGAAGACGTCGGCGATGCCGTGCCCGTACGCGCTCTCCATCACCGTGCGGAACGGCTCGGGGATCTTGTCCAGGTCAGGGATGCCGCCGCCACCGGTGCCGCCGTGGCCGAACTGCGCGGCGGCCTTCGGGCCGAGGTCGGTGATGCCGTCCTTGACGTAGTCGGTGATCCGCGTGGCCATGATCGCGCCCAGCGCCGAGACACCCATGGCACCGCCGAGGGAGCGGAAGAAGGTGACGACGGAGGAGGCGGCGCCGAGGTCCTGCGGCTCGACCTGGTTCTGGGTGCAGAGCACCAGGTTCTGCATCATCATGCCGATGCCGAGACCCATCAGAGCCATGTAGATCGCGATGTGCCAGTACTCGGTGTCGTACCGGATGGTGCCGAGCAGACCGAGGCCCGCCGTCACCAGCAGACCACCGCTGACCAGCCAGGCCTTCCACTTGCCCGTCTTGGTGATGATCTGGCCCGAGACGGTCGACGAGATGAACAGGCCGCCGATCATCGGGATCGTCATGACACCGGACATGGTCGGGGACTCGCCCCGCGCCAGCTGGAAGTACTGGCTGAAGAAGACCGTGCCCGCGAACATCGCGACACCCACGAAGAGCGAGGCGAGCGAGGCGAGCGTGATGGTGCGGTTGCGGAAGAGCCGCAGCGGGATGATCGGCTCACTGGCCTTGGACTCGACGAACACGAAGATCAGCCCGAGGACGACCGACCCGCCGACCATGGCGGCGGTCTGCCACGACATCCAGTCGTACTTGTCACCGGCGAAGGTGACCCAGACGAGCAGCAGGCAGACGGCGGCGCTGATGAAGAAGGCGCCGGCCCAGTCGACCTTGACGTCCCGCTTCACGACGGGAAGCTTCAGGGTCTTCTGGAGGACGATCAGCGCGATGATCGCGAAGGGCACACCGACGTAGAAGCACCAGCGCCAGCCGAGCCACGAGGTGTCGGTGATGACGCCGCCGAGCAGCGGGCCGCCGACGGTGGCGACCGCGAAGGTCGCGCCGAGGTAGCCGGAGTAACGCCCGCGCTCACGCGGGGAGATCATCGCGGCCATGACGATCTGCGCCAGGGCGGAGAGACCGCCGACGCCGATGCCCTGCACGACGCGGCAGGCGATCAGCATCCCGGCGCTCTGCGAGAGACCGGCGACGACGGAACCGCCGACGTAGATGATCAGGGCTATCTGGACCAGGGCCTTCTTGCTGAAGAGGTCCGAGAGCTTGCCCCACAGGGGCGTGGTCGCCGTCATCGCGAGCAGCGAGGCGGTGACGACCCAGGTGTAGGCGGACTGGCCGCCGCCGAGGTCACCGATGATCTCGGGCAGGGCGTTGGAGACGATCGTCGACGACAGGATCGCCACGAACATGCCGAGCAGCAGCCCGGACAGCGCTTCCATGATCTGCCGGTGCGTCATCGGAGCGTTCGCGTCGGGGTGACCGTGGTGGGCTCCGTGCTTGGCATGGCTGCCCCGCACACCGGCTGGTGTGGTTGTTGCCATGGACTTCCTCTTCTTACGCGGGTGTACGGGTGGTCTGTACGTCGTGGGGGGACACGTCGTGGGTGGGGTGGGGCAGCCGGGCCGAAGCCGCGCGGCAGTCCCCGAAGCTGTCGCGCAGACGCGCGAGCAACGTGCTGAGCTGGACGACCTCGTCGTCGGTCCAGTCGTGCAAGTAGTGGGTGAGGGTCCGGATGGAGAGCTCGGAGAGCTCGTCGACCTTGGCCTTGCCCTCGGGCGTGAGCCGCAGGATCCGGGAGCGCTTGTCCGCGGGGTCGGGATCGCGGACGATCCACTCCCTCTCCGCGACATGCGCGACATGGCGGCTCGTCACCGACATGTCCACGGCGAGCAGCTCCGCGAGCCTGCTCATCCGCATCGCGCCGTGGCGATCCAGCAGGACGAGTACGGCGGCGGACCCGCCGGGGCAGTCGTGGGGCAGACCCCGGCCGAGACCGCGCTTCACGGCACCGATGGCGCTGAGCTGTCGGGCCAGCTCCTCGTACTGACGCTGCGCGGCCACGGCACCTCCTGGGTATTTGTTGCTTAGGGCAACGATAAAACCAGTTGGTTGCCACAGGCAAACTAAAACCGGACCAAGGCCCTAAAGAGTCGGCAAAGCTCTGGGGCTGCGTGCGTAAAGTCCCAGGCGGGCGGGGGTTGGGCCGGGAGCCGTGGATTCGCTAGGGTCCTGCTCCATGGCACACAACCCCCAGGGTCCCCAGGGCAACCCCGACCCCGCCGGCAGCACGCAGATGTTCCGCGCCTTTGTCGACGAGGCGCCGCAGGGCCGCCGAGCGGCGACGCCCGCTTCCACCTCCGGTCCGCGGGTCGGCCTGATCCTCGGAGTGGTGCTTGCCGTGGTGATCGTGGCGGGAGTGGCGTGGCTGGCGCTGAAGTAGCGGCGGCGTTCTAGGGCCTGTCTGACAATTCCCGCCTGCCTCCGGGCGACGACGCGAATTGTCAGACAGGCCCTAGCGGAGACCTGAGCCCCGTCAGGGGCGCGGGGAACCGCGCGACCGGCCGAGACGTCCCGCGGACGCCGTCATCGCCAGTCGACCGAGACGTCCCGCGTCTCGACATGCATCCCCAGCGGTACGCGCCACGCGTCGACACATATCGGCCAGGTTTCCGTCTTCTTCCGCCCCGCTTCGATCGGGGCCGGAAGCTTTTCGGTCGACTCGACCGTTCCCCAGTCGACGCCCAGCGCCCCGATGATGTGCGTCCCGAAGGTCACCGTGCCCGAACGCACCGGTGATCCCCCGGAGTTGTGGAAGGTGACCGTCACCTTCTCGCACCACCGCTTGGCCGCGGGGGCCCGCTCCGGCTCACCGACGCTGAGCACCGCCGGCCCGCTCGGCGGTTCTGCCGGGCGGGGCCTCTCCGTACGCGGGGGCGTCGGGCCGCCACCCGGTGGAGTCCCGGCCGACGGCGGAGCGGAGCCGCTCGGCCCGGTGGGCGTGGCCGAAGCGGGTGGGCTCCCTTGAGCGGTGGGCGGCTTCCCCTCCGTGCCACCCGCCCCGCTGCTTCCGGGAGCGTCCCTGTCCGTCCCGTGCGGCGTCGCTGCCGCCGGGTCGCCGCGGCCGTCACCGGCGCCGCCTCCGGAGTCCTTCGCGCCGCCGGTCCCGCCGTCTCCCCGGCCTCCCTGGTCTCCGGCGTCTTTGGCGTCACCGTCCAGCGGGATCAGCCGCACGTCACCGGTCGGGCCCCCGGCCTCGCCCGGTGCCTTGTCCGGTACGGAGCCGACCGCCCCGGTCGCCACATGACCTTCGCCGCTCCCGCCGCCGCACGTGGCGAGGAGTCCGCCGAGGCACAGCAGGGCCGCCGACGCACCGAGCACGTTCCGAGCACCACGTCGCATGGCGGCAGTGTGGCTGACGGCCCGTCAATAAGGAACCCGTCAGCAACACGGCTTACGCGGCGCGCGGTTGACACGCCGGGCGGTGCATGAGGTGGGCAGGGCTTCCGGGAGGTCAGTCCGAGATGAGACCGTCACGCAACTGCGCCAGCGTCCGCGTGAGCAGCCGTGAGACGTGCATCTGCGAGATGCCGACCTCCTCGCCGATCTGTGACTGCGTCATGTTGGCGAAGAAGCGCAGCATGATGATGCGGCGCTCGCGCGGCGGCAGCTTGGCGAGCAGCGGCTTGAGGGACTCGCGGTACTCGACGCCCTCCAGGGCCGTGTCCTCGTACCCGAGCCGGTCCGCGAGGGAGCCCTCGCCGCCGTCGTCCTCCGGGGCCGGGGAGTCGAGTGAGGACGCGGTGTAGGCGTTGCCCACCGCCAGGCCGTCGACGACGTCCTCCTCCGACACCCCGAGCGCGAGGGCGAGTTCGGGCACGGTCGGCGAGCGGTCGAGCCGCTGGGCGAGTTCGTCGCTGGTCTTCGTCAGCGCGAGCCGCAGCTCCTGGAGGCGGCGCGGGACCCGCACGGACCAACTGGTGTCGCGGAAGAAGCGCTTGATCTCGCCGACGACGGTCGGCATCGCGAACGTCGGGAATTCCACGCCCCGTTCGCAGTCGAAACGGTCGATCGCCTTGATCAGGCCGATCGTGCCGACCTGGACGATGTCCTCCATCGGTTCGTTGCGGCTGCGGAAGCGGGCCGCCGCGTACCGCACGAGCGGGAGGTTGAGTTCGATGAGCGTGTCGCGTACGTAGACACGCTCGGGGCTGTCCTGGTCGAGTGCGGCGAGCCGCAGGAACAGGGAGCGGGACAGGGTCCTGGTGTCGATGGCTTCCGGGGCCGTTGAGCTCTGAAGCGCGTCGGGCGCGGATTCGCTCGGGCCCTTGGTGAGCGTGAGCGTGAGCACCTTCGAGCTGCCCTGGTCTGCGGACATGCCACCCCCTTGAGGTCGCGGACGGTCGCGGCGGGCGCTCCCGTCGGAGGAACGCAGCCTCCACCTGAATACCGGAGGTGGGGCTACGGCAAACGCGGTTCCAGCAGAATGTCACATGTCGGCAACGCGCTGTAGTTACTTGTCGACAAACAAGGGTGACATCCGTGCAGGAAAGAGGGGGTCTGCGGCATTTCGGCCAGGCGTGCCGTCGGGAAGAGCCCCGACCGCACTCCACTCGATACGGTTACGCCTCGATCCGATTTGCGGACCGAAGTCGCGCGAAGCTCCTGGCGAGCAGCCTCGACACATGCATCTGGGAAACGCCCAGTTCGGCGCTGATCTGTGACTGCGTCAGATTGCTGTAGTAGCGCAGCAGGAGGATCCGCTGCTCGCGCTCGGGCAGTTGGACGAGGAGATGGCGTACGAGGTCGCGGTGTTCGACGCCGTCGAGCGCGGGATCCTCGTAACCGAGCCGGTCGAGCAGGCCGGGCAGCCCGTCGCCCTCCTGGGCCGCCTCCAGTGACGTGGCGTGGTACGAGCGGCCGGCCTCGATGCAGGCGAGCACCTCCTCCTCGGTGATGCGCAGCCGCTCGGCGATCTCGGCGGTCGTGGGGGAGCGCCCGAAGGCGGTGGTGAGGTCCTCGGTGGCGCCCGTCACCTGCACCCACAGCTCGTGCAGCCGCCGTGGCACGTGGACTGTGCGGACGTTGTCGCGGAAGTACCGCTTGATCTCACCGACGACGGTCGGCATCGCGAAGGTCGGGAACTGCACCCCGCGGTCCGGGTCGAAGCGGTCGATGGCGTTGATCAGCCCGATGGTGCCGACCTGGACGACGTCCTCCATCGGCTCGTTGCGGCTGCGGAAGCGGGCCGCCGCGTACCGCACGAGGGGCAGGTTGGCTTCGATGAGCGCGCCGCGTACCCGGCCGTGCTCGGGGCTGCCCGGCTCCAGGTCCTTGAGCTGGCCGAAGAGGACCTGGGTGAGGGCCCGGGTGTCGGCGCCGCGGGTGCTTCCGGTGCTCGGTGCGGTCTTCGTGGGTGGAGCCTCGGGCGCAGTACTGGCCGGCACGGTCAACGCCACCCCTTCTCGGTCAAGCCCAGTCAAGCTCGGTCGACCTGAATCGGTCTCAATCGGTCTCAGTCGACCTCGGTCAACTCATCCGTCAAAAGCGGTCATAGCATCACAAGACATGTGCACTGTGTGCAAGCACCCGATAACTACGTGTTGAGGGGCAAGTTGAGGCCGGGAACGCGGAACGGCCCCGCACCGTCGTGGTGCGGGGCCGTGCGGAGCCGTGAGGGCAGGGGTCCGGCGGGTGGCGCGGAGCAGGGGCCTCCGGGGCGGCTCAGAACTCGTAGTCGGCGATCACCCACGTGGCGAACTCCCGCCACATGGCGACGCCCGCCTGGTGGGCCGGGTGTTCCAGGTACCGCTTCAGCGCTTCGGTGTCCTCGACCGCGGAGTTGATGGCGAAGTCGTACGCGATGGGGCGGTCGGTGATGTTCCAGTCGCACTCCCAGAACGTCAGTTCCGGGATCTGCCCGCCGAGCGCGCGGAAGGCGTCGACGCCCTCGACCACGCGCGGCTCGTCGCGCCGCACACCGTCGTTGAGCTTGAAGAGGACCAGATGGCGGATCACGGGCACTCCTTGGAGAGGGCTGGGGCCTGACGGCCTTGGCGGCCGCTCAGTCCTTGCCTCCGTTGGCGACCCACGTCATGAAGTCGCCGATGCTCTGAGCGGCGCTCGAAACGCCTTCGAAGCCTATCTGCACGTAGTCCGCGGCCTTGGCGGGGTCGGTGATGATCACGTAGAGAACGAAGACGACCACCACGAAGAGGCTGATCTTCTTCCACTGCACTGCCACGATCTGGCCTCCCCTTACCCGCGCCCCGTGTGACCCCTGTGACGGCGGTGAGTCTAACCCGGCGCGCACTCACCGGGCTTTTAAGGACCAACGGCCCACATCCCCAGGTCGTTTGCCTGCCTTCCTCCGGTGGCACGGAGCGCAGGATGGATGGTGAGCCCGGCGGATCTGGCAGGAATCCACGGGCGAGGGACCGGCCCCACTGCGGGGTCCGCGCCGTCTGCTTCCCCCTGACGACGGCGCCGACTTGAGGGCTGGTCCTCGTCGGGGGAAGCGGCTTTGTCCCCCCGGTGCCGCTTCCCCCGTCCTTCTCTCTTCCGGCCACTCTCTTCCGGCCGCACTCTTCTGGGGTTCTCCCGGCAGCACGACGAAGGGCCCGTCCGATCGGACGGGCCCTTCGTGTCAAGAGCGGTAGCGGAGGGATTTGAACCCTCGGTGACTTGCGCCACACTCGCTTTCGAGGCGAGCTCCTTCGGCCGCTCGGACACGCTACCGAGAGGAACTCTAGCCCAAGATGGGCCGTGGTCAGAAATCCGTTCCGCGCGGCGTCCCGGCGTCCCGGTTCAGCGGCCCCGGTGCCCCTCGCGGAAGAAGCGGGTGAGGAGTCCGGCGGCCTCCTCGGCGAGGACGTCATGGATGACTTCGGGGCGGTGGTTGAGCCTGCGGTCGCGTACGACGTCCCAGAGCGAGCCGGCGGCTCCGGCCTTGTCGTCGCGCGCCCCGTAGACGACCCGGTCCACGCGGGACTGCACGATCGCGCCGGCGCACATCGTGCAGGGTTCCAGCGTGACGACGAGCGTGCAGCCGGTCAGCCGCCACTGGCCTAGCTCGGCGGCGGCCCTGCGGATGGCGAGCACCTCCGCGTGCGCGGTGGGGTCGCCGGTCAGTTCGCGTTCGTTGTGCCCGGCGGCGAGCACCGTCGTGCCGTCCGGGGACAGCACGACGGCGCCGACGGGGACATCGCCGCCCCGGACGGCCAGCTCGGCCTCGGCCAGAGCGAGCCGCATGGGCGCCCGCCAGCGGTCGCGTACGGGGTCGTGAGCAGTGGTCTGGTCGGTGGTGCGGTCGGTGGTGTGGTCGGTCGGGTCGGTCACATCGGGAACCTAGCGGACGGTCTCCAGCACCTCCGCCGCCCCGAGGATCTCGGCGATGTCGTTGAGGGCGTCGCCGGCCTCCAGGCCGAGCAGCTCCTTCTCCGGCACGCCGAGGTCGGTGAGGAGGTCCGCGTCACCGAGCGGGCCCGGGGGCACCGCGTCGCCGGTGTCGGCGGGCCCGTCGTCCCCGCCGTCGGCGGAGTCCTCCGGTTCTCCGTCCTCCGTACCGTCGAGGTCGAGGGCGTCGAGGTCGGCGACCGTGTCGTCGGCGCCCGGGGCGCGGCCGAGCATTTCGTCGGTGAGCAGGATCTCCCCGTACGAGCTGCGGGCGGCCGCGGCCGCGTCCGAGACATAGATACGGGGATCCTCCTCGCCGTCCACGCGGACGACGCCGAACCACGCGCCTTCCTGTTCGATGAAGACGAGCACTGTGTCGTCGTCGTAGTCGGCCGTGGCTTCTCGGGCCAGATCGGCCAGATCCGCCAGGGTCTCCACATCGTCGAGCTCTGTGTCGCTCGCTTCCCACCCGTCTTCGGTGCGCGCGAGCAGTGCGGCGAAGTACACCGTGACTCTCCCACTGGTCATAGGCAGTGCCGGTTGGCGGTTTGGGGTCCCCCCGGCGAGGTCGGGGGGCGGGGAGCTGCTGTGCCGAGCCCCGCCCATTCGGAATCGTGGCAGAAACAGCGCCGTCAGGAGAGGTCTTCGGCCCGCTGTGTCCGCGTCGGCTTCATCCGGTGCCCCCCGCGGGGCCCGCCGCGCGCCGGGGCGGTCACCAGCGGAACGTACGCATACGCATCTGCTGACGCATCCGTGCCGCCCGGGCGCGGCGCGGCTTCACACGGTCCCGGAGCTCGATGGCCTCGGCGCGCTCCCGCAGAAACTGTGCGCGGCGCCTGCGGCGCTCGGCGTCGGTCTCGTCATCCGGCTTGCGTTCCGCCATGGGCCACACCACCTCAGTCCGTACGTCCCACCTTCCCCTGGTCGGCGGTATTGATGCCGACGAGCGGCGCGGGGGCCGGGCCCGGTTACTGTTGATGCCATGCGGATCCACGTCGTCGACCACCCGCTGGTGGCGCACAAACTCACCACGCTGCGCGACAAGCGCACCGACTCCCCGACCTTCCGGCGCCTCGCCGACGAGCTGGTCACCCTGCTCGCGTACGAGGCCACCCGGGACGTGCGCACCGAGCAGGTCGACATCGAGACCCCCGTGACGAGGACGACGGGCGTGAAGCTGTCGCACCCGCGTCCGCTGGTCGTGCCGATCCTGCGGGCGGGTCTCGGCATGCTCGACGGCATGGTGCGGCTGCTGCCGACCGCCGAGGTGGGCTTCCTCGGCATGATCCGCAACGAGGAGACCCTGGAGGCCTCCACGTACGCGACGCGCATGCCGGAGGACCTCTCCGGGCGCCAGGTGTACGTCCTCGACCCGATGCTCGCCACGGGCGGCACGCTCGTCGCGGCGATCCGGGAACTCATCAAGCGAGGCGCCGACGACGTGACCGCCGTGGTGCTGCTGGCCGCCCCCGAGGGCGTCGAGATCATGGAGCGCGAGCTCGCGGGCACGCCGGTGACGGTCGTGACGGCGTCGGTCGACGAGCGGCTCAACGAGCAGGGCTACATCGTGCCCGGCCTCGGCGACGCCGGAGACCGGATGTACGGCACGGCGGAGTAACCGCCGCGGTCAGCAGTTCTTCTCGCCGGACGGTGTGGACGTCGGCTCGGGCTTGGCGAGTGCCGCCAAGGCCTTGTCGGCGTCCTCCTTTTTGGCCAGGTCCTTGAACCGTGTGCCGAGGATCAGGTCGACCTCGCCGCCCGTGCGGCCGTCCGTCCTGTGCTCGGCGCCCGCGAGCTGCGTGCCGAGGACGGGGAGCGCGCTGTCGGCGGCCGTCTTCGCGCCGAGCAGTATCCCGGTGCCCTTGACCTTCTTGTCGTACTGCTTCGTCGCGTTGCCGACCTTGCCGATGGCGAAGCCGCGCTTCTTCAGCTCGTCCGCGGTGTTCTTGGCGAGGCCGCCGCGGGGGGTGGCGTTGAAGACGTTGACGGTGATCTGGGCGGGCCTGGGCAGGGGTCTGGCCTCGACGGCGGGCCTGGCCCCGCTCTTGGTCCCGGTCCCGGGGCCGCCGCGGTCGCAGTGCCGCGCGGACCGGCCCGCGGCCGACGCCTTGTCCGTGCCGGAGAAGACGTGGATGAGCTCCAGCGTGCCCCAGCCGATGAGGCCTATGGCCGCGGCGGAGGCGATGATCGCGAGCACGATCCTGCGGCGCCCGCCGGTGCGGCGCATTCGGGGATATCTGTCCCCCGTGATGCGGTATTTGCCGCCCATGCCGGGGGGAGTGAGCATGCTCATGGGCGCAGCGTAGTGCCGCGCGAAGGCGATGCCTACTAAATGATCATCTACCGGTGAGCAGTCCAACCCGAAAGGGTCAACGCGGGGTGGCGTACGGGGCGCGCCCGGTCCTCGCGGCCGTCCGGCCGCTCGCGTCAGTCCAGTTCGAGTACGCGGGCGTGGAGCACCTGGCGCTGCTGGAGCGCCGCGCGGACCGCGCGGTGCAGGCCGTCCTCCAGGTAGAGGTCGCCCTGCCACTTCACGACGTGCGCGAAGAGGTCGCCGTAGAAGGTCGAGTCCTCGGCGAGCAACGTCTCCAGGTCGAGCTGGCCCTTGGTCGTCACGAGCTGATCGAGGCGGACCGGGCGCGGCGCCACGTCCGCCCACTGCCGGGTGCTTTCCCGGCCGTGGTCGGGGTACGGCCGGCCGTTTCCGATGCGCTTGAAGATCACACGGAAAGCCTACCGGTCAAGACTCTCCGGGCGCAGCCATGGCGACGGAGTGTGCCCCTGGGAAATGACGCCTTAAAGCGGGGCAAAAGCGGGGCAAACCGGAAAGTGACGGGCCGGGAACAGGGGCCGAGGCGAGGGGGAGCGGGCCGAGGCCGTCCACGATGGGGAGCGGAAACCGCCCGAACGAGTCAGTGCGGGTGGCGGGGGTGACGGCGGTCAGGTGCGGGATTTGGCGGCGGCCTTGAGCTGTTGTTTGTGGGCGCGGACCCGGTGCAGGGATTCCGGGCCCGTGATGTCCGCGACCGAGCGGTACGCCTCCGCCGGACCGTAGTCGCCCGCCGCCTCCCGCCACCCCTTGGGCCGTACGCCCAGCTGCTTGCCGAGCAGGGCCAGGAAGATCTGCGCCTTCTGCTTGCCGAAGCCGGGCAGTTCGTTGAGGCGCCCGAGGAGTTCCTCCCCGGTGGCGGCGTCCTGCCACAGGGCGGTGGGGTCACCGTCGTAGTGGTCCACCAGGTACCGGCACAGCTGCTGGATCCGCTTGGCCATGGAGCCGGGGTAGCGATGGACCGCCGGCTTCGTGGAGAGCAGCGCGGCGAAGTCATCGGGGTCGTAATCGGCGATCTCGTGGGCGTCGAGGTCATCGGCGTTCATGCGCGTGGCGATCGTGTACGGGCCCGCGAACGCCCACTCCATCGGCACCTGCTGGTCCAGCAGCATCCCGACCAGCGCGGCCAGCGGACTGCGGCCGAGGAGTTCGTCGGCCTCCGGCTGCTGGGCGATGTGAAGGGTGACGTCCATGGGTCGATGATCTCTCGCCGACGGCCGCGTCGCCTCCCCACCAGAGCCTGCCGAAAAAACGCCGTGCGGCGGCGGTACGGCCGCCGCTAGCCTCGAAGGCATGTCTACGCCCCGCATCTCCTAGCCAGGACACCCGCTCTCGCGCCACCCGTGTGTCCATTCGCTATTGCGGAGCGTTACCCCATGATCACCGTACGAGGCATCGACGTACGCGTCGGCGCCCGGATCCTGCTGTCCGGCGCCTCCTTCCACATCGCCCCCGGCGACCGTGTCGGCCTGGTCGGCCGCAACGGCGCCGGCAAGACCACCCTCATGAAGATCCTGGCGGGGCAGGCGGCCCCCGCCGGCGGCACCGTCACCCGCACCGGCTCCGTCGGCCACCTCGCCCAGGACCCGGGCGCCGCCGACCCCGCCGTCACCGTCATCGACCGCATCCTCGCCGCCCGCGGCCTCGACGAGGCGGTCGCGGCCCTGCGTGCCGCCGAGGCCGCCATGGCGGACGCCGCGGACCCGGCCGCGCAGGAGCGGGCGATGACCGCCTACGCCCGCGCCGACGACCGTTTCCAGGCGCGCGGCGGTTACGCCGCGGAGGCGGAGGCCGCCCGGGTCGCCGCCGGGCTCGGGCTGCCCGAGCGGGCCCTGCAACGGGCCGTCGGTGAGCTGTCGGGCGGTCAGCGGCGTCGCGTGGAGCTGGCCAGGATTCTCTTCTCGCGGCACGACACGCTGCTCCTTGACGAGCCGACCAACCATCTCGACGCCGACTCGGTGGGCTGGCTGCGCGGGTACTTGTCCTCGTATCCCGGCGGTCTCGTGCTCATCAGCCACGACACCGGCCTCCTCGCCGACACCGTGAACCGCGTCTTCCACCTCGACCCGCGGCGGGCCGCCGTCGACGTGCACAACACCGGGTGGCACACCTACCTCGCGCAGCGCGCGGCCGACGAGCGGCGGCGCACCCGTGAGCGCGCCAACGCCGAGCGCAAGGCCGCCTCGCTGCGCGCCCAGGCCGACAAGATGCGCTCCCACGTCGCCACCGCCACCGCCGCGAAGAACATGGACCGGCGAGCCGAACGCATGCTCGCCGGCACGGAGCCGGTGCGGCGCGGCGAGAAGGTCGCGCGCATCCGGCTGCCCGAGCCGGCGCCGTGCGGCCGGATACCGCTCGGCGCGATCAGCCTCACCAAGTCGTACGGCTCCCAGCGCGTCCTCACGGGCATCGACCTGGCCGTCGACCGGGGCAGCCGCCTGGTCGTCCTCGGGCTCAACGGCGCGGGGAAGACCACGCTGCTGCGGCTCCTCGCCGGGCGGGAACGTCCGGACGCGGGGCGCGTCGTGGCGGGGCCCGGGCTGCGGCTCGGCTACTTCGCCCAGGAGCACGACACCCTGGAGGGCGCGAAGACCGTACGGCAGAACCTCGCGGGCGCGGCTCCGCAGCTGACCGACGGCGAGGTGCGGCGCGTCCTCGGGTCGTTCCTCTTCGGCGGCGACGACGCCGACAAGCCGGCGGCCGTCCTGTCCGGCGGCGAGAAGACGCGCCTCGCGCTGGCCGGGCTCGTCCACTCGGGCGCGAACGTCCTGCTCCTCGACGAGCCCACCAACAACCTCGACCCGGCGTCCAGGGACGAGGTCCTCGCCGCCGTGGGCACGTATCCGGGTGCGATCGTGATGGTCACGCACGACGAGGGCGCCATCGACGCGCTGCGCCCGGACCGCGTGCTGCTGCTCCCCGACGGCTCCGAGGACCTGTGGAGCCCCGACTACCGGGAGCTGGTCGGCCTGGCCTGAGGGCGCGCGGCGCGAGTGGTGTGCGGGCAGGCACGTGCCGAGTGGCGGGCACGGCGGGACCTCGTGCGTCCCGCCGTGCTTCCATGCTCCGATGAGACGAGACCATGTCGCCCCCGGCCTCCGAGTGCGGGAACGTGCCGGTGAGCGTGACCTGGAGGCGTGCGTCGGCGTGCTGGCCCAGGTCCACGAGTCCGACGGCTACCCCGTCAACTGGCCCTCGCGGCCCGGCGAGTGGCTGCTCGGAGCCGCCACGCTCGGTGCCTGGGTGGCCGAGCTCGACGGGCGCGTCGTCGGGCACGTGAGCCTGTCAAGGAGCGCGCCTGACGACGCGGCCCCCGGGCTGTGGAGCGAGCGGACGGGCGTGGGCGTCGAGGCGGCGGCCGTGCTCAGCCGCCTCTACGTGGCGCCGACCGCGCGCGGCCACGGCATCGGCGCGCTGCTGGCGCGGCGCGCCGTGCGGGAGGCGCGGACGCGCGCCCTGCATCCGGTCCTGGACGTGGTGTCCTCCGACACCGCGGCCATCACGCTGTACGAACGCATGGGCTGGGAGCTGCTGGCCGTCGTCGAGCGGGAGTGGGATCCGGGGCAGCGCGTGGCCCTGCGCTGCTACGCGGCGCCTTCCGGCGGCGCGGCGTCCGCCACCGGCCCGGCGGCGGCCTCCGTCGCGGAAGCCGCCGCCCGCAGCGCCTCCAGGAGCCCGCGCAGCGCGGGCTGAACCGGTGACCCGGCCCGTACCGCCGCCTGGATCGCCCTGACCGGCTCGGGGTTCCTGACCGCGCGTACGACCACGTCGGGACGGTGCCCGGCGGCCAGGCCGACCCCGGGCACCAGGCTGACGCCGAGACCGGCGGCGACGAAGCCCTGGGCCGTGGCGTAGTCGCCGCTCTCCACCACGAAGTCGGGGGTGAAACCCGCGGCCGCGCAGGCGTCGAGCACCGGGTCCAGGCACGGGCCCGGCGTCTCGCCCGCGACCCAGGGCTCCTCGGCGAGGTCGCTCAGGTCGAGCACCGGCCGCGCGGCGAGCCGGTGGCCACGCGGGAGCACGGCGCGGTAGTGGTCGTCCAACAGGTGCACGAACCGGATGCCGTCCACCGCCGCCCTGGCCCGCTCCCTGACCACCAGCGCCAGGTCGGCCCGCCGCGCCCTCACCTCCAGTACCGGGTCGTCCGGTTCGAAGAGCCGCAACTCCACCTGGACGCCGGGTTGTTCGCGGCGCAGCGCGGCGATCGCCGGTGCCACGATGGGCGCCCCGGCCGTGGTGAAGTACCGCATGGACACACGCCCCGTCCGCCCGGCCCGCAGCTCGGCGAGCGCGGACTCCGCCTCCGCGGCGTGGCGGCCGATGACCGTCGCGTATTCCGTGAGCAGGCGGCCCGCGTCCGTGGGCAGCACCCCGCGACCGGTCCGGTCGAGGAGTGTGATGCCCGCTTCCTTCTCCAGGGCCGCCATCTGCTGGCTCACGGCGGAAGGGGTGTAGCCGAGGTTCCGGGCAGCCGCGGTGACCGAGCCACTGGCTACCACCGCCCGCAGGATCTGCATCCGCCGCATGTCGAGCATGCTCCAAGTGTGCAGCAGACCTTAATTCTGTCTCCAGATCTTTTCGCTTGCCTTACGGCAGTTGGGCCGGGACCGTACGGAGCGGAACCGAAGCCAGAAGAAGAACGCTGGAGGCGAGCCATGCTCAGCGGACCCAGCGCATGCCACGCGGGCGCCGAGTCTGGGGGCTGTCCGCCGCCCAGGACGAGAAACGAGATGAAAAGCGAGACGAAAAACGAGACGAGAAGGACGAATGGAGCCTGGCGTGCGTAACCCCTCCGCATCCCCTTGGCGGACAGCCGACTTCCGGGTCCTGTTCAGCGCCACCGCGCTCAGCCAGCTCGGCACCAACATCGGATACGTGGCCGTCCCGATCGTCGCCGTCACCGCCCTGGACGCGCGCCCCGGCCAAGTCGGCGCCCTGGCGACCCTGAGCATGGCCGCGTTCCTGCTCATCGGGTTGCCCGCGGGTGCGTGGGTCGATCGGATGCGCCACCGCCGCGTACTGATCACGGCGGACCTCGTACGAGGGTCGCTGTACGCCACCGTGCCACTCGCCTGGTGGCTGGACCGCCTCACGCTCGGCCAGCTCTACGCGGTCGTGCTCCTGAACGGCTGTGCCACCGTCTTCTTCGACGTCGGTTCGCAGAGCGTCCTGCCCCAACTGGTGGGACGTGAGGGCCTGGTGCGAGCCAACGCGGCCATGGTGACCCTGATGGCGGCGGGCAATGTCGCCGGGCGGGGCGCGGGCGGCGGGCTCATGGCGCTGCTCACCGCGCCGGTCGCCCTGGTGTGCACCGCCGTCAGCTATCTGGCCTCGGCGGCACGGCTGACCGCCGTACGGGGCGGCGACGCCTCTCCGAAGCCCGTCCCGCGCGGTGCGCGCCCCCACCTCGGGGCGCAGATCGCCGAAGGGCTGCGGCACGTCCTCGGCAACAAGGAGCTGCGGGCCCTGGCCCTCACCGCCTCTCTCGGAAACCTCGGTTCGCAGATCGTCAACACCATGCTGCCGGTGCTCTTCGTCGGCGAGCTCGGCTTCTCGCCGGTGGTGTTGGGGCTGTTCTGGGCCGCGGGCGGTGTCGGACTGCTGCTCGGCGCGCGGTGCGCCCGGACCGTGGCTGCCCGCGTCGGCTACGGCCGCACGCTCGGCCTCGCAGGGCTGTGCCTGGCCCCCGCAGGGCTGCTCGTACCGCTCGTCGACCGCGGGCCCTGGCTGTACGTGGCGGGTGCCGGATGGCTGCTGGCCCTGTTCAAGACGGGGATGGACAACGTCCTCGGGGTGAGCTTGCGGCAGCGGATGACCTCCGACGCCCTTCTCGGCCGCATGAACGCCACGTTCCGCTTTCTGCTCAGTGGTGCCCTCGCTGTCGGCGCCGGGGTGTCCGGACTGGTCGGTGAGGTCGCGTCGGTGCGGGGCGCGCTGTGGACGGGGGGCGTGATCATGGCGATGGCGTTCCTGCCGGTCTTCTTCTCACCGGTACGTACGCGCCGTGAACTGCCCGGTCATGGTGTGCCGGTGGCGTCTGGCACGGAGCCGTCGGCGGAGCCCGGCCTACCGGCTTCGGGGCGGTAACGGTGACTGGCTCCAGTGCGGTGGCGGTGAACCGAGCGGCGGCGCCTCAGGCCCGGCGGGCGTGCGGATGCCCCTTCGAGGCGAAGGCCCAGTCCGTGCGGATCCCCGGCGCCCGCGAGGCCACCCCGCGGCCCCGCGCGTGCGGAGCCGTCCGGTATCCGGTCTCGGCGGTCCCGGGCGTGGGGACCGTCCTCTTGAGCGCGACGTCGGCCAGGAGTCGCTTCTCGCCGCCGCCGTCTCCCTCGTCCTCGGCCACCGTGAACCCGAGGTAGGTGCCGTCCGCCCGGCCCTGCCGCTGGGTCGCCGGCCGGCGACCGGCCTCCTCGCGCCACGGCCGCGGCGGCAGGGCGGGCACGGCCTCCGTGGCGGGGCCGCGCAGGACGGCCGGGGTCACAGCTCCGCTCCCGTCCTCGCGCCCTGTTCCCGCAGCCACGCGGCGACGTCGTCAGCGTCCTCGGCATCCGTCGCGACGGCGATGTCCAGGGGCGTCATGCCGTCGTGCCCGACCCGGTCGAGCGCGGCGCCCCACTCCAGGAGCAGCCGGGCGGTGGCCAGGTGCCCACCGTGGCAGGCACCCCAGAAAGCCCCGTCGAGGTCGTCGGCGCCAGGGGTACGTGACATGTCCGGTGTGTCCGCCGCGGCTCCCGTCAGGCGGGCCCGTATGCGGTCGAGCAGCCCGAGCGTCGCCTCGTCCCGCAGCGTCGTCCGCGCGCCGTGCTCCACCAGCCGCCGCGCCGCCCGCCACTGGCCGAACCCGCGCGCGTCGGCCAGCGGTGTGCCGCCCCCGATGACCCCGCCGTCCGCCTCGATGTCCGCACCCGCCGCGAGAAGGGCGTCGATCGCCGCGACGTCGTCGCTGGAGGCCGCCCAGTGCAGCGGCGTCTCGCGGTGGGCGCCGACGAAGCGGGCGTCGGGGTCGGCGCCTGCCGCGACGAGGACGCCGATGACCTCGGGCCCCGCGGGGAAGTGCCCCGGCCAGTCCGTGGCGATGTGCAGCAGGGAGCGCGTCCCTGCGGCCTCGCCCTCCTGTCTGATCCACGAGGCGGCGAGGCCCGGGTGCGCCCCGAGGAGCTCCTGGAGCGCGGGTACGTCACCGGAGCGGATCGCCGCGGTCACCGCGACGGCCCGCGGATCATCCGCGTCGAGAACTGCCATGCCGGGCCTCCTGATCGACTGCCGCGATTCTGCCAGCGGCCACTGACAACGGCGGGCGTCCTCCGGCGGATGGCTCGCGCCCGGACCACGCCCGCCGCCCGGTGTCAGCCCTGGAGCACGTCACCGAAGTACGACGTGCCCGCAGGCCCGCCGAGCCCCGGGCCGCTGACCGACTTCGAGCCGGTCGCCGAGACCCCGGCAGAGGTGCTCTTGAAGAGCCAGACGGCACCGGCGCCGTCGTTCTCCCCGTAGGCCCCCGCCACGAGCTCGGCCCGGCCGTTGCCGTCGGCGTCCGTGAGCTCGACCGAGGCGCCGAAGTGGTCCGAGGTCTCCGCCGTGCCGGGGACACCCGAGGTGTTCTGCGAGAACGCCTTCGAGCCCGTGCCGGTCAGGCCGCCCGCCGAGCCGCGCAGGACGACGACCGAGCCGGCCTTCTTCGCGGAGCCCAGCGTCTCGGTGGCCGCGCCGACCGCGATGTCGGCGTAACCGTCACCGTTGGTGTCCCCCGCCGCCAGGCTCCAGCCGAAGGAGTCACCCTTCTCCGCGGCGCCGGGCACGCCCGCCGTGTCCTGGGTGATGCGCATTGGGGTGCGGGTGCTCAGGCCGGTCGCGCTGCCGTAGGTGACGGTGACCGCGCCGCCGGGACCGCCGTTCGGCTCGTCCGCCGACTTCTCCATGAAGTTGCCGGTGACGATGTCGCCGAAGCCGTCCTTGTCGACGTCGGCGATCGTCGCGGCGTAACCGCCCGCCACCTTGCCGGCCGGCTTGGGCGTCGTACCGCCCCGGTAGAGGACGCTGCGCGTGCGGTAGCCGCCGGCGCTGGTCTGCTCCTGACCCATGACCAGCAGGTCGGTGGCCGCGTCGCCGTCGACGTCGCCGGTGACGATCCTGTCGGTGTTGATGCCGGTCGCGTCGGAGGTGTCGATGCCGGTGAGCGCCGCGGCCTTGCCGGTCCGGGAGATCGGGCCCCTGAAGATGTTCAGCCCCGGCGAGGCGTTGTTGGCGGCCGCCAGGTCGGTCGTGCCGTCGCCGTCGAAGTCACCGGTGGCCACCGCCCAGCCCAGCTCGCTGCGGTACTCGGGCAGGGGCGAGGAGATGTCGGTGCCCGTGCCGAGCCCGCTCGCGCCACCCCAGACCACGGTGAGCGCGCCGAAGTCGTCGGTGCTGCCGATGCGCTCGGCGTGCACGCCGACGATCAGGTCGGTGTAGCCGTCGTCGTCGAGGTCGCCGGTGGTGATCCGGTCGCCGAAGTAGTCGCCGGTCTCCGGGGTGCCGGGGATGCCGGCGGTGGCCTGGTCGATCAGGGTCCGCCTGGTGGTGTCGAGGCCGGCGGCGGTGCCGTAGACCACGGAGACCTGGCCCGCGCCGGACTTGCCCGCGACCTTGGCCAAAGGAGCGGAGATCGCGAGATCGCCGTAGCCGTCCCCGTTGAAGTCGGCGCGTATCCGGTCCGCCCCCGGGGCGGGCGCCGCACCGGCCGGAGCCGACCCCGCGGCCAGCAGCGATCCGGTCAGAGCGGCCGTGGCGGCTCCGGCCAAGGCCATACGGAACTTCTTGGGCATGCGTTTCTCCTGCGGCGGCATGCGGAACACCCGCGATTCGGGCATCCCATGGCGATGGGGCTGCCGAGCGCATGGCGCATCGGCGCACAGGAGACCTTCGATGCGGCGCGAGGGTTGTACGGGACTGGTGGGCGGCGCCCGCTCACGGCGAGGGCCAGGAGGGACCACCGGAGGGCGAGTCGTTGATCTCCCGGGCGATCTCCGGAAGGGGCCGCCCGGTGACGAAGGCGGAAGCCCGCAGGCGCGCGAGGGCTTCCTCGGGGGAGATGTCCAGGTGGGCGGCGAGCTTGTCGCTGGCCTGGTGGGTGGTGCCCCAGTGGGTGTCGATCTGGTCGGAGGGCTTCCACAGCGGCAGTTCGCCGTGCGCCAGCAGCCGCCAGAAGGAGGGCAGCATGACCCGGGAGACGGCCCGCGCGGCTGCTTCCGCCTGCCGGACCATCTCTCTGTCCGACGCGTCGTCCTCCAGGGAGACCGGCTCGTGGCGTATGAGTTCCACCGTCCCGAAGACCTTGTCGTCGAAGGCCAGGGGAAGGACGTGGACGGCTCCGACCTGCTCCAGCTCGTCCGTCATGACTGTTTCGAACAACGGCCAGCGCGTCAGCGGCCGCCGGAAATCCTCGACCAGGAGCGGCTTGCCGCTGATCGCGGCGGTCACGCAGGGCCCCTCGTCCGCCAGGAACTGGAGTTCCTCCAGGCGGAGCGACAGCGGATCCGTGGCGTGGAGCAGCTGGCGGTAAGGGGTCTCGGTCAGAAAGGCCAGGCTGGCACCGTCGGCGGGCAGCCCCTCGCAGAGCGCCCGGCACAGTCGCAGGGGCAGCTGCTCGGGCTCTTCCCGGGTGGCGGACAGCACCAGATCCACCACCGTGCATCCATGTGTCATAGCGGTTCAGCTCCCGCGCCCACCGGCGCTCATCTTTACGAAAGGGCCGTTCCTGAGTACCCCTCGCGCCCGAGGCGCACGCCTGCGGCCGGGGGACGGATCGCGGGGCCGGTTACCGGGCCCGTTACCCGGCCGGGGGAATCAGCCCGCCAGGTGTGGGCCGAACGGGTGTAAACGCACCCGAAGGACCAGGAAGGCGCCACTAGCATCCGCGGGCATGACCTCTTCCACCGCCGTAACGCCGGAAAAGCAGGGCTCCCTCCTGGGCACCCTCATCATCGTCCCGTGGGCCAACGAACCCGCACCCGGCTCCGAGGGCCCCGTGACGCCGTTCCTGCTGGTCTGTTCGCGCGGGGACGGCCGTGAGGGCCCCGAGGCGGGCACGAAGGCACTGCGGGCCGAGCTGGAGAAGGCCGGCCTCCCGGTCGGCGAGAACATGACGGACCTGACGCGCGAGACCCGCAGCTCGGTCTCGCTGCTGGTGGAGGCCGAACAGGCGGTGCTCACCCTGCCCTTCCTGCACGTCCAGTGCCCGGTCTCCCCGCAGTGGCAGAAGGCGGCCTACGAGAGCGGCTCGGCCTACATGATGTGCGCGCTGCGCCCATGGCCCGAAGCCGTACAGGGAAAGCCGGTCGGCGCGGAGCAGCTGCGGGCGTTCGTCTCGGACGAGCAGATGGTGCCGACCAGCGCCCGCTGCCTGGTGCCGGTCCGCAGGGTCCGTACCTGACGCCGAAGAGCGAGAACACGCTCTCCAAAATCACGCCCGCGAAAAACCACGCCCTCGGAGTTGTTTCTCCGGGGGCGTGCCGCTTAAGGTCTCCGGTTCTTTTGAGGTCTCTGGTTCTTTCGGTCCTTGCTTTGGGTACGCGGGTATGTGGCCGCACAGCTTTGCCCCGGGAAGCGACGGGTATCCGTCGCCTCCCGGGGCAATCGCTGCTCCGCCGTACAGGGATCCGTACCGGTTTCACCGGGCGGTGGTCACCCTCACAGTGCCGCTGACATACGCGTACCACCCGGTGAATTCCGGTGCTTCACCTCGCGGGGCGGAAGCCGGGACGTCGAGAAGAGCGTCAGTTCTGGACCTTGCCCAGGATCGGCAGCGCGGGGGCGGCCGACTCGTCCGAGTAGTGCGACTTCTGGCGGATCTCGTTGCACTGGAAGGCACGCGCCTGGTCCAGCACCTCAATGGTGAGGACGTCGATGTCCTGGACGGTCGGGCAGATGTCCCGAATGACCTGGATGCTCTGCGAGTAGTGGCCGTGCACTTCCTCGTCGGCCGAGGCCGGCGTGACCGCCATGCCGGTGGCCGCCAGGGTCAGCATCGTCCCCGCCAGCACCTTCTTGTTCTTCGAGTTCATATTTCTGAGCACTCCTTCCCGGATACATAGCACCCGGTCCGGGTGCCGACGCGGGACCCAACCACGGGGCGGTGTCAGAGGTTGCGCGCCCCGAGGCCCTTTCACCCAATTGCACGCTCACACTGTCCAAAAGTGTGATGACGCTATGTTCAATAGAAGTATGGATGCGGTAACCGGGTGATTATGGCCTTCCCGCAGAAACGTGATGGCGGTGCTCGCGGTTATGAGTGGTGCTGGCGCACTCACTGGGAGACGCCCACTAATGCTAGGAAGGTACACACCATGAGTGTGAAGAAGATTGTCGCCGGTTCCATGCTGACCCTGACCGCCACCGGTATGGCTGTTACCCCGGCCATGGCCGACGAGGAAGTCCACGGTCACTACTCGCAGAACATCGAGATCATCCGCGACATCTGCCCGACCATCCAGGACATCGACGTCCTCACCATCGAGGTGCTGGACGAGGCCCGCGCGTTCCAGTGCAACGAGATCCGTCAGGGCTCCAAGGTCCACGACAGCTCGTCCGCTCCCGCGCTGCCGCTCCTCGGCCAGGTGCTCAACTAAACAGCTTGGGCTCCGACGCGGCGCTCTTGTAATTCCCCTTTACCGAGGGAAATGGGCCCCGGGTTCGCGGACGACCGCGAACCCGGGGCCCATTGGGTATGCGGGCCGGTTGGACGGGCATATCGAGTGTCCGGTGCCTGCTACTGCAAAAGGGTGAACAAGTTTAGAGGGACGGAACCCCGGCTGCCGCGGGACAGTTAGTGAATCTGTCGGCGCCCACTGAAAGCGCCACAGCTACCCGGACGCAAGGAAGGCACATAACAATGAACGCCAAGAAGATTCTCGCCGGCTCGATGCTGACGCTGACGGCCACCGGCATGGCCGTCACCCCGGCCATGGCCGACGAGGAGGTTCACGGGCACTACTCGCAGAACATCGAGATCATCCGCGACGTCTGCCCGACGATCCAGGACATCGACGTCCTGACCATCGAGGTGCTGGACGAGGCCCGTGCCTTCCAGTGCAACGAGATCCGTCAGAAGTCGAAGGTCTACGACGACTCCTCGGCTCCCGCGCTGCCCATCCTTGGCGCCGTCATCGACTGACGCCGACGCAGTCCGGCGGTAGGCGAGGCCCTACTACGGACCCCGGGGCCGCTGTTCTTCAACAGCGGCCCCGGCGTTTGTTTTTGTGCTATTTAATTTTGCTGCCGGCTCTCCACGGTCGATGGATGCATCTCGTGGAGAGCCGATCAGTGTGGCGGCGACTCTACTCAGCGGTGGCCGTGGACTTCGCCGTGGTGGCCCGAGCCGCTGAAGATTCCGGTGCCGGACGAGGACTTGAGGACGTCGAAGTTCCCGCCACCCCACTCGGCACTGAAGCGGTGCTTACGGTCGTCACCGTCGCGGTCGTGAGCAGCGGCCGAGCTCGTACCGACTGCCATGGCGGCGGCAACAATGGCCGCGCAGGTAATAACCTTCTTGATCATTTCTGCCTTCGGGTCGAATTTCCGTGCCGCCCCATATGGGGAAGCATTTGTGGCGATTCTTTCCCGCGCTTCCCGGTTGTGCGGGGCCGGATACGCCGGGGCCACTCCTTCGGAAAGCGTCATTGCGCTATTTGGTCGCAGCAGGGGGGGATTTGTCCCGCCGGATGGTGTAACCGCCCACCGAGGCGTCCGGCTTGCGGCCGGCTCGTACCCGATGAGGCTCGCGCCGCACGACGGGCCGACCGGAGCGGCGTCCACGTCCGCAGAGCCCCCAGCGACGACGAAGGCCCCGACCGCTGAGCGGTCGGGGCCTTCGTCTGCCCTGACGGGCGAGTGCGGAGGATACGAGATTCGAACTCGTGAGGGGTTGCCCCCAACACGCTTTCCAAGCGTGCGCCCTAGGCCACTAGGCGAATCCTCCGCCGCAAACAATACAAGACGTTGGGCAGTGCTCGCGAACACGATCCCGTCGCCGGCTTCCCGGGCTCGGGAGGAGGCCTCCCGGCGTCGCTTCCGGCCCCCCGGATCCGCTAGGGTGGGGCTCAGCCCCTCACGTGGCGCTATCTGACTGAACTCCCCCAGGGCCGGAAGGCAGCAAGGGTAGGTCAGCTCTGGCGGGTGCGTGGGGGGCGCTTTGCGTTGGGGCGGTCCGGGTTGTCAGTGGTCGCCTATAACCTCGTATGCGTGTCGTCTCTCGCGTTGTACCGCCGTTATCGCCCGGAGTCGTTCGCCGAGGTCATCGGGCAGGAGCATGTGACCGACCCGCTGCAGCAGGCGCTGCGGAACAACCGGGTCAATCACGCGTACCTGTTCAGTGGCCCGCGCGGCTGCGGCAAGACGACGAGCGCGCGCATCCTGGCCCGCTGCCTCAACTGTGAGCAAGGTCCCACCCCCACGCCCTGCGGCGAGTGCCAGTCCTGCCGCGACCTGGCGCGGAACGGCCCGGGATCGATCGACGTCATCGAGATCGACGCCGCGTCGCACGGTGGTGTGGACGACGCCCGTGACCTGCGCGAGAAGGCCTTCTTCGGCCCCGCGAGCAGCCGGTACAAGATCTACATCATCGACGAGGCCCACATGGTCACCCCGGCGGGCTTCAACGCCCTGCTGAAGGTGGTCGAGGAGCCCCCGGAGCACCTCAAGTTCATCTTCGCGACGACCGAGCCCGAGAAGGTCATCGGCACGATCCGCTCGCGTACGCACCACTATCCGTTCCGCCTGGTGCCACCCGGCACGCTGCGGAGCTATCTCGCCGAGGTCTGCGCGCGCGAGGGCATGGCCGTCGAGGACGGCGTCCTTCCGCTGGTCGTGCGGGCCGGTGCCGGTTCCGTGCGTGACTCGATGTCCGTCATGGACCAGCTCCTGGCGAGCGCGGGCGAGGCGGGTGTGACGTATGCCATGGCGACGTCCCTGCTCGGGTACACGGACGGATCGCTGCTCGACTCCGTGGTCGAGGCCTTCGCCTCCGGGGACGGCGCCGCGGCCTTCGAGATCGTGGACCGCGTCATCGAGGGCGGGAACGACCCGCGACGCTTCGTCGCCGACCTCCTGGAGCGGCTGCGGGACCTGGTGATCCTCGCCGCCGTGCCGGACGCCGCCGAGAAGGGGCTCATCGACGCTCCCGCCGACGTCGTGGAGCGGATGCAGGCGCAGGCCGGCGTCTTCGGAGGCGCTGAGCTGAGCCGCGCCGCCGACATCGTCAACGAAGGCCTCACCGAGATGCGCGGCGCCACCTCGCCCCGCCTCCAGCTGGAGCTGATCTGCGCCCGCGTGCTGCTCCCCGCGGCGTACGACGACGAGCGCTCCGTCATGGCCCGCCTCGACCGCCTGGAGCGCGGCGGGAACTTCGTGGCGGGCGGTCAGGGGCCCGGCCCGGCGATGGCGTACGTCCCCGGGCCCGAGGCGCACGCGGGCATGCAGCAGCCGCCCGCGGTGGCGCCGCAAGGACCTCCGGTTCCTCCGGGAGGCGGTCCCGCCGCCGCGCGCGCGGCCGTACGAGGGCAGGGGGCTCCGCAGGGCGCCCAGGCCCCGGAAGCGGCCGCACCGCCTCCACCGCCCGCCCCGGCGGCTCCGGCCGCGCCTCCCGCCGCCCCGCCTGCGCCTCCCGCCGCTCCTGCGGGTGAGCGGCGGCCCGGCGGCTGGCCGACGGCCTCGGCTCCGGGCAGCGGTCCCGCGTCCCCGCCCGCCGCTGCCGCGCCCGCTCCGGAATCCGCGCCCCGGCCGGGCGGCTGGCCCACCGCGGCGGCCACGGGCAGCGGAGCCCCGGCTGCCGCCCCGCAGGCCCCTGCCCCGGCGGCTCCCCAGGCCCACGCTCAGCCCCAGGCCCCCGCCCCCATGGCCCCCCAGGCGGCCCCCGCGGGCGGCCCGGACCCGCGCAGCCTGTGGCCGAACATCCTGGAGGCGGTGAAGAACCGCCGCCGCTTCACCTGGATCCTGCTCAGCCAGAACGCCCAGGTGGCGGGCTTCGACGGCACGACGCTCCAGATCGGCTTCGTCAACGCCGGGGCGCGGGACAACTTCGCCAGCAGCGGCAGCGAGGACGTGCTGCGGCAGGCCCTGTCCGAGCAGTTCGGCGTGCAGTGGAAGGTCGAGGCGATCGTCGACCCCTCGGGCGGCTCCGCGCCTCCACCGGCCGCGGGCAACTTCGGCGGCAGTGTCCCCGCGGCGCCCCGCCCGGCGGCCCCGCAGCACCAGCCCGCCCCGCCCCCGGCGGCGACCCCGGCCCGGCAGGCCCCGCCCGCCCCGGCCCCGGAGCCGACACCACCGCCCCGCTCCGCCCCCGCCCCGGAACACGTCTCCCCCGAGGACGACATCCCCGAGGACGACGACCCGGACCTGGTCGAATCCGCCCTCTCCGGCCACGACCTGATCGTCCGGGAGCTGGGCGCGACGGTGGTCGACGAATACCCGAACGAATAACCCGGCCGTCTTCCGCCGCCCCGCCGGGCCCACGGGCCGTCTCCCACAGGCCTCGTGGGCTGTCTCCCACCGGCCCCTCGGCCGTCTTCCACCGGGCCTTGCCCCGCATGCCTGCCCGGGCCGTCTCCCGCAGGCCCCTCGGCCGTCTTCAGCAGGGGCCCCGGTAACTGGCCGGACTCCGGGATTTGACCGGACCCGGGGACCTGTCGGACCCCGGGACCTGGCCGGACTTCCGGGCACTGGCCGGACCGCCGGGCACTGGCCGGACCGCCGGGACGTGGTCGGGCCCCGGGAGCGGGCCGGGAGCGGGCCGGGACCCGGGAAGTAGGTAGCCCCCCGGGATCTGGCCGAACCTCCAGCCCCTGGTCGGGCCCTCGGGAACGGGCCGGGCCCTCGGGAACGGGCCGAGCCCCGGGGAACGGGTCGGCGCCCGGGAACGGGCCGGACGCCAGGGATCTGGTCGGGCCCCGCGATCTGGGTCGGGTCCCGCGATCTGGTCGGGCCCCGGCGAACTCGGCGGAGCCCCCAGGCGCTGGCCGCCCCCCCCAGAAACTGGACGAACATACAAGAGCCGCAGGACCCGTACTCGGCAGCCCGTACAAAGCCCTGCCACCCCGCGGGCTAGGCTGACCACCGTGAAGGTCCTCGTCATCGGCAGTGGTGCCCGCGAACACGCCCTGTGCCGCTCTCTGTCCCTCGACCCCGACGTCTCCGAGCTGCACTGCGCCCCCGGCAACGCCGGTACCGCGGAAGTGGCCGAGACCCACCAGGTCGACGCCCTCGACGGCGCCGCCGTGGCCGCCCTGGCGACCGAGCTCGGCGCCGGGCTGGTCGTCGTGGGCCCGGAGGCCCCGCTCGTCGCCGGCGTCGCCGACGCCGTGCGCGCCGCCGGTATCCCCTGCTTCGGCCCGTCCAAGGAAGCCGCCCGGCTCGAAGGCTCCAAGGCGTTCGCCAAGGATGTGATGGCGGGCGCGAGCGTGCCGACCGCCCGGTCCTACGTCTGCACCACCGCCGAGGAGGTCGACGAGGCCCTCGACGCCTTCGGAGCGCCGTACGTCGTCAAGGACGACGGGCTCGCCGCCGGCAAGGGCGTCGTCGTCACCGACGACATCGAGGCGGCCCGCGCACACGCCCTCGCCTGCGAACGCGTGGTCATCGAGGAGTTCCTCGACGGACCGGAGGTCTCGCTCTTCGCGGTCACCGACGGCGAGACCGTCGTGCCGCTGCAGCCCGCCCAGGACTTCAAGCGGGCGCTGGACGGGGACCAGGGGCCGAACACCGGGGGCATGGGCGCGTACTCGCCCCTCCCGTGGGCCGACCCCGAGCTGGTCGACGACGTCATGCAGAGCGTGCTCCAGCCGACCGTCGACGAGCTGCGCCGCCGCGGCACCCCGTTCGCCGGACTGCTCTACGCGGGTCTCGCGATCACCAGCCGGGGCGTACGCGTGATCGAGTTCAACGCCCGCTTCGGCGACCCCGAGACCCAGGTGGTCCTGGCCCGTCTGAAGACCCCGCTCGCCGGGCTCCTGATGGCCGCGGCGACCGGCAACCTCGCCGACCTGCCCCCGCTGCGCTGGAGCGACGACTCCGCGGTGACCGTGGTCGTCGCCTCGCACAACTACCCCGGCACGCCTCGCACGGGTGACCCCATCGAGGGGCTCGACGAGGTAGCGGCACAGGATGCGCCCCATGCGTACGTCCTGCACGCCGGGACCCGGCGTGACGGCGACGCCGTCGTCAGCGCGGGCGGCCGCGTGCTGTCCGTGACGGCGACCGGCGACGGCCTCACGGAGGCGCGTGAACGCGCGTACACCGCGCTGTCCCGCATCCGCCTCGACGGCTCGCAGCACCGTACGGACATCGCGGCGAAGGCGGCCGCGGAAGCGTGAGCCACCTCGCTGCCGCGTGACCTTCAGCCGGCCAAAGGCCCCGGATCCGACACTGGATCCGGGGCCTTTTGCGGTCTCCACCTTTAGCCAAAGCCATTCCATCGAGTGACCGCTGACCCATCCGGCTGACGGCAACCGGTACCCCAACTAGGGTGCGGCGCAAGCGTTCAAGGTGCCCAGAGCCAAACAGACCACCGGCATTGCGATGTCAGTGGCGGGTGCCACAGTGGGGGAGTGAGCAAGACCAACGCCATTGATGTGTGCCGTCGGCCCCGGCCGGCGGCCGAGCGGTAGGGCAACCAGGGGGTGCCATCGGTCGTGACAGGTACGGGTGTGGAGGTCGGCGCGCAGGCCGCGCGCTCCCGGGCCCTCGCCGTGCTGCGTCTGCGCAGCCGGGCGCTGGCCGTGGCCCTGTTGCCCGCGGCCGCCGCCGTCGTGCTGCTCGCGGGCGGGGCCACGGGCCATATCAGCGGCGGGAGTTGGGATGTCGTGCGCTGGGTGGTGACGGCGCTCGCCCTGCTCGTGCTGCTCGCCGCGGCGGGCGTCGCGCTGGTCGTCGCCCGGGCTAGGCCCGCGCTGAGCCCCACGGTCCCGATCGCCGAGGAGTCCGCGCCCGACCTGTACCGCCTGGTCCGAGACCTCGCCGACCGCCTGGACGTGCCCGCGCCCTCGGCGATAGCGCTCACCCCCGACTGCGACAGCTGGCTGGAGGACCGCACCCATCCGGCGCACGGCCCACCCGCGCGGGACCGCGACGCCTCCGCCGCGCGCGGCGAGGTCTCCGGCGGTGCGCCCGATGTCCGTGTCGCTCCTGAGCGCCGGCCCTCCGCCGCCCCCGTGCTCGTGATCGGCTCCCCCTTCCTGTGGTGGATGCGGGTCGGCGAGCTGCGCGCGGTGCTCGCCCCCGTCGTGGCGGGCACGGGGCCCTCCGCGCATCCCGACATAGCTGCCGCCCGGCGTTTCGTGCGCGGGCTCGACGCGGCGGTGGCGGTCGCCTCGGCCCCGGGCCGCGGCCCTCTGGTCCGTACGGTGCTCGCCGGTGTCGGCTGGGTCGCCCGGCTGCTTCTGCGCAACTGCCGGGTGCATGCCGCCGAGATGGAGCGCGGGGTCGCCGCGGCCGCCGCCGAGCGCGCCCAGACCGTGGACTACGGCGTGCGGATCGTCGCCCAGGAGCAGGTCGGCCTCGCGTACGCGGGCTGGGACCGGCTGCTCACCCGGGTCGCGCTGCCTGCCTGGCGGATGGGCCGCTGGCCCTCCCGGCTGGACGCGGGAGTGGTCTCCGCGCTCACCGAGCTGTCCCGCAGGGACCGCCTGGCGGAGGGTTTCGCCTCCCGCTTGGGCGAGCGACCCGCCTGTGACCTGCTGGAAGAGCCGGGTTCGGTGGACGAGGCGGCATCGCTGCTCGCCGCCCGCCTCTTCCACGGTGGCCCCGCGGAGACGGGGCCCGGCTGGGCGCCGGTGGCGTGGCAGGAGTATCCGGAGGAGGTCGTGGACCGCAAATGGCGCATGGACGCCGCCCGCCTGCACCGCGTCCTGGACTCCCTGGACGTGGACCACCGCGCGGACCCCGCGGCCCAGGGTCCCGAGGGCCCGACGCTCGCCCGCATCCTGGACCACCTGACCTCCGCGGCGGCGAAGAACGGCACCTCTGCGGCACCGGAGGCTGACGGCTTCGACCTCCGGGCCGGCGGCGAGGCCGACGAGACCCGCGAGGCGGGCACCGGCCGCGAGTCCGGCACCGGCGCCGCCCGCGATGCCGACGTGAACACGCCCACCACTCGGTCAGGCCCTGCTTCCGGCGCCGATGACGCCGACGACAACCGTGGTGCCGCCGACGCCCGCGATGCCGACCCGAACGCCCCCACCACCCGGTCAGGCTCCGCTTCCGGCGCCGATGAGACCGGCGGCGCCCGCAGTGCCGACCCCCACGCTCCTATCACCCGATCAGGCTCCGCTTCCGGCACCGACGCCGCCCGCGAGCCGGGCGCCGCCCGCGACACCGGCGGCGCCCGCGATGCCGACCCGAACGCCCCCACCACCCGGCCAGGCCCCGCTTCCGACGCCGACCTCGATGCCGCCCCCCATGGCAGCCACGACGGCCACGACGGCCACCACCGCGCTGACAGCCTCGACGGCCCCGGCGGTGCTCCCACCCCCATAACCGCCCCCGCCCCCACCACGCATCCCACGCTCACCCCCGACCCCGACCCCGACCCCACCCCCGACAACCCCGACACCCCCAACGATCCCTACGCCCCCAACGACCCCGACACCCCCAGCCCCCGCGACGAAACCCCCACCGGCATCCTCGCCGCCGGCCTCAGCGCCGAGCTGGCCCGTGAGGAGGCCGCGGCCCCGCCGCACCCCGCACCCGCCGGGCAGGGCCCGGACGAGGCGCTCTGGGACGACGGCGCGCTGCCACTGTTCCCGCTCCAGCCGCCCCGCACGGGCCGCGAGCTGCTGGCCGACCACGTCACGGCGATGGTCTGCTGCGCCGCCGTGGACACGGCGGGCGCCGCTCCCGGCCTCGACTGGCTCGACGGCCCCGCCCTGCTGGTCGACGGGGAGCGCGCGGCGGACCTCGCGCCCCGCGTCCTGCGCCTCGTCGAGCACGGAGACCCGTTCCCCCTGCGGGAGTGGCTCGCGCGTCTCGGTGTCCGTCAGGAGAAACCGGTCCGCCTCGTCTGACCCCGCCGTCACGCCCGCTTCGCACCGCGATCCGGAAGCTCCCCTTCCGTTCCCGTCAATTAGCGACGAACGGTGACGGAGTGCGTGCGTAATGTGATGTGCTGGGTTCCATCGCCGGACGTACACATCCACCGGCGCCGCAGGCTCGGGGGAGCGAGGGAGGGGAAGACATGGGGCAGGAGCCGATCCGCCGCTGGGAATCGGGCGCGCTGGCGCACGCCGTGTCGGACCCCTTCGGTCAGGGCCCGCTGCCCTGGCTGCGAGGATCCGAGCACTACTTCGACGACACGGGCCAGGTCGTGCCCTGGTACGTCGACCACGCCCCGGCCCCCGGGGCGAACATCCCGGCGCCCCGCACCGGCGGCCCACTGACCGCCGACGACGTGAGCTGCCAGATCAAGGGCTTCACCTCCACCGGCGCCGCCGCCCCGGGCGAGGCGATCGACTTCCACGTCACGGTGGACCCGCCCCAGCAGTTCAGCGTCGACATCTACCGCATCGGGCATTACGGCGGCGACGGCGCCAGCAAGATCACGACGAGCCCGCGCCTGTCCGGCATCGTCCAGCCGCGGCCGCTCACCGCGGACCGCACGGTCTCCTGCCACCACTGGTGGCTCTCCTGGCGCCTCCAGATCCCGAGCTACTGGAACATCGGGGCGTACGTGGCGGTGCTCACCACCGCCGACGGCTACCGCTCGCACGTGCCCTTCACGGTCCGCGACAGCCACCCCGCCGACCTTCTGCTCCTCCTGCCGGACGTGACCTGGCAGGCGTACAACCTCTATCCGGAGGACGGCCGCACCGGCGCCAGCCTCTATCACGCGTGGGACGAGGAGGGCCGCCTGCTCGGCGAGAGCGAGGCGGCCGTCACGGTCTCCTTCGACCGGCCGTACGCGGGCGCGGGCCTGCCCCTGCACGTGGGCCACGCCTACGACTTCATCCGCTGGGCCGAGCGGTACGGCTACGACCTCGCGTACGCCGACGCCCGCGACCTGCACGCGGGCCGCATCGACCCGACCCGGTACCGGGGCCTGGTCTTCCCCGGCCACGACGAGTACTGGTCACCGGCGATGCGCCGCACCACGGAGCTGGCCCGCGACGGCGGCACCTCCCTGGTCTTCCTCTCGGCCAACACCATGTACTGGCAGGTGGAGTTGGGCCCCTCCCCGTCCGGCGTCCCGGACCGCCTGCTGACCTGCCGCAAGCGCCGCGGCCCCGGCAAGTCGGCCCTCTGGCGCGAGCGGGACGGCGACAACACGGCCGAACAGCAACTGCTCGGCATCCAGTACGCGGGCCGCGTCCCCGAACCGCACCCCCTGGTCGTCCGCAACGCCGACCACTGGCTGTGGGAGGCGACCGGGGCGCACGAGGGCGACGAGATCGAGGGCCTGGTCGCGGGCGAGGCCGACCGCTACTTCCCGCGTACGGCGCTCCCCGAGCACCAGGACCGCATCCTGCTCGCCCACTCGCCGTACGCGGACGCGGAGGGCGTCACGCGCCACCAGGAGACCTCGCTCTACCGCGCGCCCTCGGGCGCCCTCGTCTTCGCGTCCGGCACCTTCGCCTGGTCCCCGGCGCTCGACCGCCCGGGCCATGTGGACACCCGCGTGCAGCGCGCCACGGCCAATCTCCTGGACCGCATCTGCAAGCGGGACTGATCATTGGTCCGGGCCGGCGCAAGGCCCGGAGCGATCCTTCCGCCGGGCCGACGCGAGGCCAGGACCGACCCCTGGCCAAGACTTCCCCCTCGATACGGGAGAATCGACACCACTTGGTCGGAATCACTGGAGGGAACCGTGTCCGGATTCGTAGAAAAGCCCGAGCCGCTGCACGTGCCGGGCCTGGTCCACCTCCATACCGGCAAGGTGCGCGACCTGTACCGCGACGAGGCGGGCCGGCTCATCATGGTCGCCAGCGACCGGCTCTCCGCCTATGACTGGGTGCTGCCCTCGGAGATCCCTGACAAGGGCCGCGTCCTCACCCGGCTCTCCCTGTGGTGGTTCGACCAGCTCGCGGACATCATCCCGAACCACGTCCTCTCCACCGACCTGCCGCAGGGCGCCCCCGCCGACTGGGAGGGCCGCACGCTCGTCTGCAAGTCCCTGGAGATGGTCCCGGTCGAGTGCGTGGCCCGCGGCTACCTCACCGGCTCGGGCCTCCTGGAGTACAACGAAACCCGTACCGTCTGCGGCCTCGCGCTGCCCGAAGGCCTGGTCGACGGCTCGGAGCTGCCCGGGCCGATCTTCACGCCCGCCGCGAAGGCCGCCGTCGGCGAGCACGACGAGAACGTGAGCTACGAGGAAGTCGCCCGCCAGGTCGGCCCCGAGACCGCCGCCCAGCTGCGTCAGGCGACGCTCGCCGTCTACAGCAGGGCGCGGAACATCGCGCGTGAGCGCGGCCTGATCCTCGCCGACACGAAGTTCGAGTTCGGCTTCGACGACGGTGCGCTGTTCATCGGCGACGAGGTCCTGACGCCGGACTCCTCGCGGTTCTGGCCCGCCGACCAGTGGGAGCCGGGCCGCGCCCAGCCGTCGTTCGACAAGCAGTTCGTCCGGGACTGGCTGACCTCGCCGGCATCCGGCTGGGACCGCAAGGGCGAGCAGCCGCCGCCCGCGCTGCCGCAGGAGGTGGTGGACGCCACCCGTGCCAAGTACATCGAGGCGTACGAGCGGCTGACCGGGACGTCCTGGTAGCGGGGGCGCCCGGGAAGAACGCGAAAGGCCCCGCTCCGAGGAGCGGGGCCTTTCATCTGAGCGGACGACCAGGTTCGAACTGGCGACCTCAACCTTGGCAAGGTTGCGCTCTACCAACTGAGCTACGTCCGCGTTGCGCCGTAACGCGAGGACCACTATACCCAACCTCGCTCGCGAGCGAGACGCACCGCCGTATGCCGGTTCTCCGCCCCGATCTTGGTGACCGCGGAGGAGAGGTAGTTGCGGACGGTCCCCGGGGAGAGCGCGGCCCGCTCGGCGATCTCCGCGACCGGTGCCCCGTCGGCGGCGAGTTCGAGCACCTCGGCCTCGCGCACGGTCAGCGGCGAGTCCCCCGCGGAGATGGCGTCGGCGGCCAACTCCGGGTCCACGTAACGGTTTCCGGCGTGCACGGTGCGGATGATCTCGGCGAGCCGCTGCGCGCTCACCGTCTTCGGTACGAAGCCGCGTACGCCCACCGCGAGGGCCCGCTTGAGATGTCCCGGTCTGCCATGACTCGTCACGATCATGGTGCGGCAGTGCGGCAGTTCGTCCCGCAGGGATGTGGCCACACTCACACCGTCGGCGCCCGGCATCTGGAGATCGAGCACGGCGACATCGGGCCGGTGGGCCCGCGCCATGGCGAGCGCCTCGGGCCCGGTGGCCGCCTCCGCGACGACCACGAGGTCGTCCTCCAGGGCGAGCAGCGCGGCGAGCGCGCCCCGGATGAGGTGCTCGTCGTCAGCGAGCAGTACACGCAGGCTCACAGCAGGGCCTCGCTCCGGTCGGCTGCACATCGAGGCGCCGCCGGCACCGCGCTCCCCGGGAGCAGTGGTACCGCCGCGGTGAGGCGGAAGCGCCCCTGCCCGGCCGCGAAGTCCAGGGTGCCGTCGACCTCGGCCAGCCGTTCCTGGAGCCCGGCGAGGCCCGAGCCGCCGCCCGACGGCACGGCATCGGGCACGCCGTTGTTCTCGACGGTCAGTGTCGTACGTCCGTCCGTCACCGCCAGGGTGATGTCGCAGCGCGTGGCGTCGCCGTGCCGCAGCACGTTGGTGGCCGCCTCCCGCACGACCCAGCCCAGCGCGGACTGCACGGGCGCCGGCAGCCCCGCCGCCGATCCCGTGACCCGGCAGGTGATCCCGGCCGCCTCCAACACGCCCTGGGCGCCGAGGAGCTCCACGCCGAGGTCGATCTCGCGGTAGCCCCGCACCACCTCCCGCACCTCCCGCTGCGACTCCTGCGCGATCCGCTGCACCTCGACCATCTGGTCCACGGCCTCGGGCCGCCCGCGGCGCGCGAGCTGCACCGCCAGCTCGCTCTTGAGGGCGATGACGGCGAGGTTGCGGCCCATGACGTCGTGCAGGTCCCGCCCGAACCGCAGCCGCTCCTCGGCGACCGCGAGGCGCGCCTCCACCTCGCGCGACCGGTCGGCCTCCCACATCACGGAGAGCGTCCAGGCGCCGCAGCGCGCGGAGATCAGCGTCAGGGCGCCGGCGAAGCCGATGAGGGCGGCGTACCCGGCGAGCCGTCCGCCGGGCACGCCGACGGCGGCGAATCCGGCCAGGGCGACGGCGTCGATCAGCACGATGTGCAGCAGGAACGCCCGGACGGAGACAGCGAAGGCGAGCGACTGGCCGAACGGCACGACCAGGTACAGCGTCGTGAAGCCGATCATGCCTTCGGTGACGCCGTCGACCGCTTCGAGGCCGAGGCTGAGCCCCAGCGCGACGGCCAGCAGGACACCGGAGACGGCGAGGTCGCGGCGCGGCATGCCGCACCGCTTCAGATAGTGGTCGACCGACCGCCGCAGGGACCGGTTGACGTGGACGCTCTGCGCGGCGGCCACCGCGATCAGCGCCCAGCCGAAGATCAGTGCGGCGGGCTCGTGGCGCAGGCTCAGGCCCAGGGGCAGCGAGCCCCAGCTGAGGAAGAAGATCCAGGGCATGGCGTGCCACATGACCATGCTCTGGAACTCGACCTTCTCGATCTTGCTCCGGCCGTGCCAGCCACGCTGCCAGGCCCGTATCCGGCCGACCACACGGACCGCCTCCCTCAGTGCCGGGGTTCCCAGCGGAACCATCGGCGTACAGCAAACACCGACAGCAGGGTCCAGGCCACCGCCGTGGCGAGGGCGCCGAGCGTGTCGGCCGTCGAGAGGTGGCCGGCCCAGCCGCCGCGGATCAGCTCGATGACCGAGGAGAGCGGGAGCAGCTCGCAGAACGCGGCGAGCTTGTCGGGCATGACCTCGAACGGGATGAAGAGCCCGGAGCCGATCATCGACCCGAAGATCAACGGCATGCTCATGACCTGGGCGGACTCGGTGGACCGGCTGAAGCTGCCGGTGACGGCCGCCAGCGCGGCGAACATCACGAGACCCGCGGCGATGCCGAGCACCACGAGGTGGGGCGCGCTCGGCGCCCCGGCGTCCAGGAGCACCGCGCAGCCGATGCTCAGCACCAGGCACTGCGCGATCCCGATGGTGACCGAAGGCAGCGCGGCGCCCGCGAGTATCTCGGCGTCCCGCAGCTCGCCGGTGCGCAGCCGCTTGAGCACCAGTTCCTCGCGCCGGGCGACGTAGACGCCGGTCAGCGTGGCGTATACGGCGAAGAGCAGCGAGAAGCCGAGGGCGCTCGGCAGCACGACCGTGCCGAGGGAGAGCCCGGTGCCCTTCAGGTCCATGCCTTCGGTGGCCTGCCGCATGCTGAGCGGGAGGACGAACGGCACGAACAGCGCCGCGAACAGCGAGCCCTTGCTCCGCCCGAGCAGCGTCAGCTCGGCGCGCGCCAGCGCCCGCATCCGCCCCGCGGGGGTCGTCGACGCCACGGTGCTCATACCGCCATCTCCTTCTCGGCCGGGCGCCCGCCCCGCGTGCTTCCCGCGCCGTCCGTGTTCGTGCCGGGCCTCGCGATCCGCAGGAACGCCTCCTCCAGCGAGGCCGCCCGCACATCGAGCGCCCCCAGTTCGACCTGTGCGTCCCGGGCCCACAACAGCAGCCCTGTGGCGGCTCGTTGCAGCTCGTGCGTACGCAGCTTCACCCGGCGCCCAAAGGTCTCGTGCCCGCTCACGCCCAGCTCGGCGAGCGGCGGCAGATCGCCGACGAAGTACCCCTCGGGGAGTTCGAAGGAGACGTGGGAGGGCTGCGCCGCGACCACGTCGGCGACGCGTCCCTCGGCGGCGATCCGCCCCTCGTGAAGGATCGCGAGCCGGTCGGCGAGCTCCTCGGCCTCTTCCAGGTAGTGCGTGGTGAGCAGCACGGTCGTGCCGTTGTCCCGCAGGTCGCGGACCAGCTCCCAGGTCTCGCGCCGCCCTTCCGCGTCGAGCCCCGTGGTGGGCTCGTCGAGGAAGAGCACCTCGGGCCGCCCGATGAGCGCCATGGCCAGGTCGAGCCGCCGCTTCTCGCCGCCGGACAGCTGCTTGACGCGCACACCGGCCCGCTTGCCGAGCCCCACGGTATCCAGGGCCTTGGCGACGGGCCGGGCGCCGCTGGTGCACCCGGCCCACATCCGCACGGTTTCGGCGACCGTCAACTCCGCGGGGAAGCCGCCTTCCTGGAGCATCACGCCGATGCGGGGCCGCACGGCGCTCCGCTCGGTGTACGGGTCGTGCCCGAGCACCCGGACCCGCCCGCCGGCCGGCGCCGCGAGGCCTTCGAGGAGCTCCATGGTGGACGTCTTGCCGGCGCCGTTGGTGCCGAGCAGCGCGAACAGCTCGCCCCGGCCCACGCCGAAGGAGACACCGCGTACCGCCTCGAAACCGCCCCCGTACACGCGCCGGAGATCGGTCACGTCGATCACTTGGTCAGTCATGGCTAGAGCGTCTCCCGGCCCGGGGCGCGGGAGCAGTGCGCGCTGTCACCGGCTCGCATGACAAATGTCAGAATCCGGCGGCCCGCCCGCGCGCACGAAGAAGACCCCGGTCGGACTGACCGGGGCCTTCTTCGATGGAGCGAACGACGAGGTTCGAACTCGCGACCTCAACCTTGGCAAGGTTGCGCTCTACCAACTGAGCTACGTTCGCATTGCCTCCGACCAGCTCTCACTGATCGGCGCGAGCACCAGCTTACCGCAACCAGATGACTGGTCCGTAAGCGATGCGGAGCGGGTGACAGGAATTGCACACTGCGCCTTCCCCCTGGAAGGGGGATGTTCTACTACTGAACTACACCCGCACGACTCCGTGAGGTCCGGCCTTTCGGCCTTGCCCCTCGGCGTGCTCCAGACTCTAGCTGACCAGCGGGGGTGCAGCGCAAGTCGGTTGCCGCGAGGGGCTCGGGGACCGCGGCGGCCGCCAGGTCAGTTGGCCGCCTCGAAGGCCTCGTAGACCCTCTTGGGGATGCGGCCGCGCGGTGGGACGTCCAGCTGGTGCGAGCGGGCCCAGGCCCGCACCGCCGACGGGTCGGGGGAGACGGCGGTGTGCCGGAACGCCTTCCCGGACTTCGACTGCTTCCGGGCCGCCTCCAGGTAGGGGGCGAGCGCGGTGCGCAGTTTCTTGGCATTGGTTTGGTTGAGGTCGATCTCGTACGACTTGCCGTCAAGACCGAACGCGACCGTTTCCGCCGCTTCCCCGCCATCCATGTCGTCAAAGAGAGTGACTACGACACGCTGCGCCACGAATATCGGTCCCTTCGTGCGGCTCCACCACGCTGACGTGCGGTGACGCCGACTGTCCGGCTGTTATGGGCAAAGTATCGACTATTGCCAATTCATTTGTACAGTGCCCGGCATTGCATTGTGAAGTCCGGCCGAATACCTCCGCGTGTCCGGTCGCAATGGCGAGGCGTGATCTTTTCCTGGATTCCTCGTGAAGGTGTCCTGTTCGATACCCGCCCAGAACCTCGGAACGTGACCGCCATCACGTAGGTTTCTACGAATCTACGCGAGTAGAAATTTTGTGCCGGTAGTCTGAAGGAACCTGCTCAGCACCATGCAAGCAGCACACGCCAGCACCACACACCGGGAGTGCCAGTGGCACGCGTCGTAGTCGACGTCATGCTCAAGCCGGAGATCCTCGACCCCCAGGGCCAGGCGGTGCAGCGTGCACTGCCGCGCCTCGGTTTTGAGGGCATCTCCGACGTACGTCAGGGAAAGCGTTTCGAACTCGAGGTGGACGGGCCGGTCGACGACGCGGCCCTCGCCCGTATCCAGGAGATGGCGGAAACCTTCCTCGCCAACACCGTGATCGAGGACTTCGTCGTAAAGGTGGAGGAAGAGAAGTGACCGCTCGAATTGGCGTCGTCACTTTCCCCGGAACCCTCGACGACCGCGACACCCAGCGCGCCGTCCGCGTGGCGGGCGCCGAGGCCGTGCCGCTGTGGCACAAGGACAAGGACCTCAAGCAGGTCGACGCCGTGGTGCTGCCCGGCGGGTTCTCCTACGGGGACTATCTGCGGGCCGGTGCCATCTCCCGCTTCTCGCCGGTGATGGAGTCCGTCATCGAGCAGGCGAAGGCCGGCATGCCGGTCCTCGGCATCTGCAACGGCTTCCAGGTCCTCACCGAGACGCACCTCCTGCCGGGCGCGATGCTGCGCAACGACCACCTGCACTTCATCTGCCGCGAGCAGAAGCTGCGCGTGGAGAGCGACCGGACCGCCTGGACCGCCGACTACACCGCCGGCCAGGAGATCTCGATCCCGCTCAAGAACATCGACGGGCAGTACACGGCCGACGAGCGGACCCTGGACATGCTGGAGGCCGAGGGCCGCGTCGCCTTCCGGTACCTGGACGGCAACCCCAACGGCTCGCTCCGTGACATCGCCGGCATCACCAACGAGGCGGGCAACGTCGTCGGCCTCATGCCGCACCCCGAGCACGCCGTCGAGCCGCTGGTCGGGACCGGCCGCACCGACGGCCTGGGATTCTTCACCTCGATCCTGAAGAAGCTGGTCAACGCATGACTCTGGACACCGTCAAGCACGCAGCCGAGACCCCCGACGTCAAGCTGCCCTGGGCCGAACTGGGCCTGAAGGAAGACGAGTACGAGCGCGTCCGCGAGATCCTCGGCCGCCGTCCCACCGGCGCCGAGCTGGCCATGTACTCCGTCATGTGGTCCGAGCACTGCTCGTACAAGAGCAGCAAGGTCCACCTGCGGCAGTTCGGCGAGAAGGTGCCGGAGAACGACGCGATGCTCGTCGGCATCGGTGAGAACGCCGGCGTCGTCGACGTCGGCCAGGGCTACGCCGTCACCTTCAAGGTCGAGTCGCACAACCACCCCTCGTACGTCGAGCCCTACCAGGGCGCGGCCACCGGCGTCGGCGGCATCGTGCGCGACATCATCGCGATGGGCGCACGCCCGGTCGCGGTCGTGGACCCGCTGCGGATGGGCGACGCCCACCACCCCGACACCAAGCGCGTGCTGCCCGGCGTCGTCGCCGGCATCGGCGGCTACGGCAACTGCCTGGGCCTGCCCAACATCGGCGGCGAGCTGGTCTTCGATGCCTGCTACCAGGGAAACCCGCTGGTCAACGCCGGTGCCATCGGCGTCATGCGGCACGAGGACATCCACCTCGCGAAGGCGTCGGGCCCCGGCAACAAGGTCATCCTGTACGGCGCCCGCACGGGCGGCGACGGCATCGGCGGCGCCTCGATCCTGGCGAGCGAGACCTTCGACGACACGAAGCCCTCCAAGCGCCCCGCGGTCCAGGTCGGCGACCCCTTCCAGGAGAAGCTCCTCATCGAGTGCACCCTGGAGGCCTTCGCCGAGAAGCTGGTCGTCGGCATCCAGGACCTCGGCGCGGCCGGACTCTCCTGCGCGACCTCGGAGCTGGCGTCGAACGGCTCCGGCGGCATGCGGGTCGAGCTGGACGACGTGCCGCTGCGCGACTCCACGCTCACTCCCGAGGAGATCCTCATGAGTGAGTCGCAGGAGCGCATGTGCGCCGTCGTGGAGCCGGAGAAGGTCGACCGGTTCCTGGAGATCTGCGAGAAGTGGGACGTCATCGCCACCGTCGTCGGCGAGGTGACCGACGGCGACCGGCTGGAGATCTTCTGGCACGGCGAGAAGATCGTCGACGTCGACCCGCGCACGGTCGCGCACGACGGCCCGGTCTACGAGCGCCCCTACGCCCGCCCGTCCTGGCAGGACGCCCTCCAGGCCGACGACGCGAACAAGCTGGCCCGCCCGGCCAACGCGGCCGAGCTGCGCGAGCAGGTCCTGAAGCTGGTCGCCGCCCCGAACCAGGCCGCGAAGTCCTGGGTCACCGACCAGTACGACCGCTTCGTGCAGGGCAACACCGTGCTCGCGCAGCCCGAGGACTCCGGGATGATCCGGATCAACGAGGAGACGGGCCTCGGCGTCGCCATCGCCACCGACGGCAACGGCCGGTACGCGAAGCTCGACCCGTACAAGGGCGCCCAGCTCGCGCTCGCCGAGTCGTACCGCAACGTCGCCGCCTCCGGCGCCAAGCCGCTCGCGATCTCGGACTGCCTGAACTTCGGCTCGCCCGAGGACCCGGACGTCATGTGGCAGTTCGCCGAGGCCATCCGCGGCCTCGCGGACGGCTGCCTGGAGCTGGGCACCCCGGTCACCGGCGGCAACGTCTCGCTCTACAACCAGACGGGCGAGGCGGCGATCCACCCGACGCCGGTCGTCGCCGTGCTCGGCGTGATCGACGACGTGGCCCGGCGCACGCCGATGGCGTTCAAGGAAGAGGGCCAGCTCCTCTACCTGCTCGGCGAGACGCGCGAGGAGTTCGGCGGCTCGGCCTGGTCGCAGGTGGTCCACGACCACCTCGGCGGGCTGCCGCCCGAGGTCGACCTGGGCCGCGAGAAGCTGCTCGCGGACATCCTGATCTCGGCCTCCCGCGACGGCATGATCGACGCCGCGCACGACCTGTCCGACGGCGGCCTCGTGCAGGCCGTCACCGAGTCCTGCCTGCGTGGCGGGAAGGGCGCGCGCCTGATCGTCCCGGACGGCCTGGACGCGTTCACCTTCCTGTTCTCCGAGTCGGCGGGGCGCGCGGTCGTCGCCGTGCCGCGCAGCGAGGAGCTGCGCTTCACCGACATGTGCGGGGCGCGGGGCCTGCCCGTCACGCGCATCGGTGTCGTCGACGGCGACGCGGTGGAGGTGCAGGGCGAGTTCACGCTGCCGCTGAACGAGCTGCGCGAGGCGCACGAGGGGACGATTCCGGGGCTCTTCGCCTGAGCGACTCCTGCTGACGGCTGACGGCTGACGGCTGACGGCTGACGGCTGACGGCTGACGGCCCCCGTCCGGATCCGATCCGGGCGGGGGCTTCGTCGTGCCCGGGCGCTTTTCCGGGGTGCAGGTTTCGGATCAGGGCTTGCCAGAAATTACGTACTTACGTAATCTCGTACTCGTGGATCTTGAAGAGCGCGTCGCCGAGCTCGAACGGCGCATGGCGGAGTTGGAGAGCGCGGGACCGGCCGCACCCCCGGTGGGAGAGGGCGACTTCTGGGCGCTCGACGCCCTGAAGGCACGGCACCCGGTGTCCGATGACGCGGACGGCGCCGTCCTGTTCACCGGAACGGTGCGGGTGCCGACGGGGCATCGCTACGACTGGCAGTACGGCCTGCTCACCGAGACGGTGTTCGAGGGCGACTGGTCGGATGCGGCCGAGTCGTTCGCCGCGCTCGGCCATCCCGTACGGCTGCGGCTGCTGCGGGAGATCCTCGGCGGACTGCGCACCGCCGCCGAGCTGGCCGCGCTGGACGACGTCGGGACGACCGGCCAGATCTACCACCACCTGCGCCAACTCACCGGCGCCGGCTGGCTGCACACCTCGGAGCGCGGCAGGTACGAGGTGCCCGCCGGGCGGGTGGTGCCGCTGCTCGTGGTGCTCACCGCCGCGCGCCCGGTGACCTGACCAAGATTTCGACCTATTTCTGTACAAGGGGGAGTCATGTCCATAGGCCTGCGCAAGTTCGCCGCGGTGCTCCATCGGATGCTGTGGATGGTGTTCTTCGGCCAGTTCGTCGTCAGGCTCTTCACGGACCTGCCGTACAACTACTGGCTGAGCTGGCTGCCCGCGCTCGGCGCGATCGCCGTCAGCACCACGCTGTCCCGCTCCGCGCGCCGACGGATGGAGGTGGAGCCCCCGGCTCCGGTCGAGGTCGCGCCCCCGGTCACCGGCCGCTGGTCCGCGCTCAACAGCCCCGCCGACAAGGTGCCGAGCCACGGCACGCACTACCTGGCACAGACGTACGCCATCGACATCACGGCCGAGCCGGAGGACGGACCCGCGCGCCCCGGTCCCGTCTGGTTCTGGCCCGTCGCCCGGCACGGCCGGGCCTACCCCGCCTTCGGGGAGCCGCTGTACGCGGTGGCCGACGCCACCGTCGTGCACGCCGAGGACGGCCAGCGCGACCACTTGAGCCGCAGCTCCCTCCTCGGGGTGCTGTACTTCTGGCTGATCGAGGGCGTCGGCAGGACGCTCGGCGGGGGCCGCCGCGTCATCGGCAACCACGTCGTGCTCGACCTCGGCGAGGGGACGTACGCCCTGTACGCGCACGTCCAGCGGGGCTCACTCGCGGTCCAAGCCGGCGACGAGGTCACCGCCGGGCAGCGGATCGGCGGCTGCGGCAACTCCGGCAACTCCACCGAGCCGCACGTCCACTTCCAGCTGATGGACGGACCCGACCCGGAGACCGCGCGGGGCGTGCCGTTCAGCTGGCGCGGGGTCGGAGTGCCCCGCAACCGCGAGACGTTCACGGTGGGCGAAGAAGCCACCCGGGTACCGTGACTTGCATGACTGAGGAGCTGGGCCTGCGCGCGCGCAAGAAGAGGCAGACCGCCGCGCGGATCTGGAGCGTCGCCGTGGACCTCTGCTCCGAGCGGGGCTTCGACCACGTCTCCGTGGCGGAGATCGCCGAGGCGGCCGACGTGTCGAAGATGACCGTCTTCAACTACTTCGGCACCAAGGAAGGCGTGCTCGTCGGCCCCATGGAGGAGCATGCCGGGGACCCGGCCCGCGCGGTGCGCGAGCGCCGGCCCGGCGAGTCCGCGGTGGCGGCCATGCGCCGCCAGTTCCTGGCCCAGGTGGCCGAGCGCGACCCGTCGATCGGCCTCAGCGGCGACCCGCGCACCCTCAAGGTGCGCCAGCTCATCAACGAGACGCCGACCCTCGCGCACCGCATGGTGATCTTCCACATGCGCAGTGTCCAGCTCCTCGCGGACGCCCTCGCCGAGGAGACGGGCGACACGCTCCTCGCGCGGGTCGCCGCCGCCCAGCTGACCGGTGCCCGCAACGCGCTCATCATGGAGAACCACCGGCGCACCATCGTCGGCGAGCCGCTCGACGAGATCGCGAAGGACTGTGCCGCGTCCGCCGAACGCGCCTTCGACCTGGTGGAAAAGGGACTTCAGGGGTACCCCGGAAACGCTTAGGCTCGGCCCATGCCACCGGCCAAGAAGCGCACGCGTACGTACGACTCCGCCAAGATCCGCACCGCCGTGCTCGCCCAGTTCGGCAACGTACGAGAGGCGGTACGCACCCTCACGCCCGAGCAACTGGCCCGCCCCACCCGCCTCGGCGAGTGGACCGTGCACGAACTGGCCGCCCATATCGCGATGGTGGTCGGCACCGTCCACCGCTATCTGAGTGTCCCGGAACCGGCGAAGCACGAAGTGCCGCTCATGGACTGGCCGTTCGCGACGGTCACCGCCGCCGCCCAGGTCGACGAGGACACCCGCGCCATCGCCGAGAGCGCGGGCACGGAGCTGGACGAACTGTTCACGCGCACGCTCACCGGCATCGAGCAGTCGCTGGCGGCCGCGCCCGACGGACGCCTCGTGCCGTCCCGCTTCGGCGCCATGACCCTCGGCGACTTCCTGGTCACCCGCACGGTCGAACTGACCGTGCACACCGACGACTTGAACGACGCCGTGCCGGGCCTCGACGTGCCGTACGACCGCCAGGCCCTGGCCGCCTGCACCCGCCTCCTCGCGGACGCGCTCGCGCTGAAGGCGCCGGGTGCCGCCACGGAGGTGCGCGTCCCGCCGTACGCGGTGGTGCAGTGCGTCGAGGGCCCGCGGCACACCCGCGGCACCCCGCCGAACGTCGTCGAGACCGACCCGCTGACCTGGGTCCGCCTCGCCACGGGACGCGCCGACTGGGCGAGCGCCCTGGATGCGGCGAAGGTCAGCGCGAGCGGGGAGCGGGCCGACCTGTCGGGACTGCTGCCGATCATGGGGTGACCCGGTCGGCGGGGCGGATGGAACCGACACCCCCACCTGTCCCGTCACATTGCCATGCACACGCAGCGTCTGACCCTGACCCTGACCGCGCTGGCCTCCGCCGGGCTGCTGCTCACCGCGTGCGGCACCGAGTCCGGAGCCGGCTCCGAAGGCGGCTCCGGCGGCCGTTCCGTGGAGACGGAGCCGCTCCTCACGGGCGTCCGGTGGAGCGTCGACAGCCTCACCGTGGGCGGCAAGACGTACGAGGCCCCCGACGACGCCCACCTCAAGATCGGCAAGGACGGACGGGCCGGTGGCAGCTTCGGCTGCAACTCCGTCGGCGCCGACGTGACGATCAAGGGCGACACCGTGGACTTCGGCGAACCGCTGATGACGGAGCGGGCCTGCGAGGGCGACGGCCGCATGAGGTTCGAGAAGAACGTCGTACGCGCCCTCGGCAAGGAGAAGTTCACCGCGAGGGTCGACGGCGACCGGATGACCCTCACCACCGCCAAGGGGGACCGCATGACCTTCACCTCACGCCCCGACGAGCCCGAAGCCCCGCTCACCGGCACCAAGTGGACCGTGCGGACCGTGGGCGACGCCAAGAGCGCCGCGCCGCTGCCGAAGGACGTGGCCGACAAGGTCCACCTCACCTTCGGCGAGGACGGCAAGGTGCGCGGCAACCTCGGCTGCAACGACGTCACCGCCGACGCCGAGGCGAAGGACGGCCGCATCACCTTCGGCACCCCCGCCACCACCCGGAAGATGTGCCCCGGCAAGGCGATGGCCACCGAGCGCAGGCTGCTGAAGCTCTTCGACGGCACGGCACGCTACGAACTGGAGCGGAACACCCTGAGGATCACCGCCGCCGACGGCACGGTGATCGACGCGAACACCGCGGAGAAGTAGGGTCGCCGCCCCCGCCGTGGGCAAGCCCTGATCACGGCAGTCGTCACCGTCCGTACAGGGCCCGTATCCCCAATTCGGACCAGTGGTCGATCTCGCCTACACTCGAAGATGTGCCACGTGGTGACGGTCGACTCAATCACGATCTGCTTCCCGGCGAGAAGGGCCCCCAGGACGCTTGCGGCGTCTTCGGTGTCTGGGCTCCGGGCGAAGAGGTCGCAAAGCTCACTTACTTCGGGCTTTACGCCCTCCAGCATCGGGGCCAGGAATCCGCGGGAATCGCGGTCAGCAACGGCTCCCAGATCCTCGTCTTCAAGGACATGGGCCTCGTTTCCCAGGTCTTCGACGAAACCTCTCTCGGCTCGCTCCAGGGTCACATCGCGGTCGGTCACGCCCGCTACTCGACCACCGGTGCCTCCGTCTGGGAGAACGCCCAGCCGACGTTCCGTGCCACCGCGCACGGCTCCATCGCGCTCGGGCACAACGGCAACCTCGTCAACACGGCCCAGCTCGCCGAGCTGGTGGCCGACCTGCCCAAGGAGAACGGCCGCGCGACCCAGGTCGCGGCGACCAACGACACCGACCTGGTGACGGCTCTCCTCGCGGGCCAGGTGGACGACGACGGCAAGCCGCTGACCATCGAAGACGCCGCCATGAAGATCCTCCCGCAGGTTCAGGGCGCCTTCTCCCTCGTCTTCATGGACGAGCACACGCTGTACGCGGCCCGCGACCCGCAGGGCATCCGCCCGCTGGTCCTCGGCCGCCTGGAGCGCGGCTGGGTCATCGCCTCGGAGTCCGCCGCGCTCGACATCTGCGGCGCCTCCTACGTCCGCGAGATCGAGCCGGGCGAGTTCGTCGCCATCGACGAGAACGGCCTGCGAACATCCCGATTCGCAGAAGCGAAGCCCAAGGGCTGCGTCTTCGAGTACGTCTACCTGGCGCGTCCCGACACGGACATCGCCGGGCGGAACGTCTACCTCTCGCGTGTCGAGATGGGCCGCAAGCTCGCCAAGGAAGCACCCGTCGAGGCCGACCTCGTCATAGCGACGCCCGAATCCGGCACCCCCGCCGCGATCGGGTACGCGGAAGCCTCCGGCATCCCCTTCGGCGCGGGCCTGGTCAAGAACGCCTACGTCGGCCGGACCTTCATCCAGCCCTCGCAGACGATCCGCCAGCTCGGCATCCGCCTCAAGCTGAACCCCCTCAAGGAAGTCATCAAGGGCAAGAAGCTGGTGGTCGTCGACGACTCGATCGTCCGCGGCAACACCCAGCGCGCCCTGGTCAAGATGCTCCGCGAGGCCGGCGCCGCCGAGGTCCACATCCGGATCTCGTCCCCGCCCGTGAAGTGGCCGTGCTTCTTCGGCATCGACTTCGCGACGCGCGCCGAGCTGATCGCCAACGGCATGACCATCGAGGAGATCGGCACGTCGCTCGGCGCCGACTCCCTCTCGTACATCTCCATCGACGGCATGATCGAGGCCACGACCATCGACAAGCCGAACCTCTGCCGCGCCTGCTTCGACGGCGAGTACCCGATGGATCTCCCCGACCCCGAACTGCTCGGCAAGCAGCTTCTGGAGACGGAACTGGCCGCGGGCCCGGCGAGCACTGCCGCCGCCGACGCGATCCGCCGCCCGTAAGACCCCCCGCAGTACGAGCAGTACGACACGAAAGTTCTCACCGTCATGTCTGAGACCACTGGTGCCAGCTACGCAAGCGCGGGCGTCGACATCGAGGCGGGCGACCGCGCCGTCGAGCTGATGAAGGAGTGGGTCAAGAAGACCCAGCGCCCGGAGGTCGCGGGCCTCGGCGGCCTCGGTGGCTTCGCCGGGCTCTTCGACGCCTCCGCCCTCAAGCGCTTCGAGCGTCCCCTGCTCGCCTCCGCCACCGACGGCGTCGGCACGAAGGTCGACGTCGCCCGCCAGATGGGGGTCTACGACACCATCGGCCACGACCTCGTCGCGATGGTCATGGACGACATCGTCGTGTGCGGCGCCGAGCCGCTCTTCATGACCGACTACATCTGTGTCGGCAAGGTCCACCCCGAGCGCGTCGCCGCCATCGTGAAGGGCATCGCCGAGGGCTGCGTCCTCGCCGGCTGCTCGCTCGTCGGCGGCGAGACGGCGGAGCACCCGGGCCTGCTCGGCCCCGACGACTTCGACGTGGCGGGCGCCGGCACGGGCGCCGTCGAGGCCGACCGCCTGCTCGGCCCGGATCGCATCCGTAAGGGTGACGCGGTCATCGCCATGGCCTCGTCCGGTCTTCACTCGAACGGGTACTCGCTCGTCCGGCACGTGGTCTTCGACCGAGCGGGCTGGGCCCTGGACCGGCAGGTCGAGGAGTTCGGCCGCACCCTCGGCGAGGAGCTCCTGGAGCCCACCAAGATCTACTCCCTGGACTGCCTGGCGCTCACCCGCACCACGGACGTCCACGCCTTCAGCCACATCACCGGCGGCGGCCTCGCGGCGAACCTCGCCCGGGTGATCCCGGACGACCTGCACGCGATCGTCGACCGCGAGACGTGGACCCCGGGCGCGGTCTTCGACGTGGTCGGCAAGCAGGGGAAGGTCGAGCCCCTCGAACTGGAGAAGACGCTGAACATGGGCGTCGGCATGATCGCGATCGTCCCCGAGGAGTCGGCGGACGCGGCGCTCACCACCCTGGCCGACCGCGGCGTGGACGCCTGGGTCGCGGGCGAGATCACCGACCGCGGTGACCACGCGACGGGCGCCGCCCTGATCGGCGACTACGCCAAGTAGGCCCGTGCGGAGGGGTTCAAGGCAGCACAAAACCCGGTCCGGTGTGGTGACCACCCCGGACCGGGTGAAGTGCAGTCGCTACAACGAGGTCAAGCGCCGCGGCGCTGCGACGACGGACCGGACTCATCGGTCGAGTCCTCGTCGTCGTCGACGTTATACAGATCCGCGTACTGGGCGTACGGGTCGTCTTCCTCGTCGTCGTCCTCGAACGGCTCGCCATTCGGCGGCTGTTGCGAAGTCGAAGCGCCCAGCTCATTGGCCAGACGCGACAGGTCAGTCCCGCCGCTGCTGTACTTCAGCTGGCGGGCGACCTTCGTCTGCTTGGCCTTTGCCCGGCCGCGCCCCATGGCTCGACCCCCTCGGATACGGGGCTCGACGGCCCCAGAGTCTTGACACGCGTTCATGATCTAGGACGGACTCTCCTCGGAGAGACCGGTCCGTAGGGCTTCCACGGTACCTGCTCCTGCGGCCATACGGTACGTCGCCCGCAGGACGCGCCTCGGCGCAGAACCCGCGAGGAGCCCCGTCCTCGCTGGTCAACTGCGATTTTAACCTCTTCTTGCCGGGCGACCCGCCGACGGGGGTGAGTCTTGTCTCCTCAACCGTGTCGGCGGGGCCCCGAGGCGGTGATCTCAGCGGGCGTCGGCCATCCGCTGCTCGGCGATCCTGTCGGCCGCCGCGGCCGGCGGAATGCCGTCCTGCTTTGCGCGAGCGAATATCGTCAGCGTGGTGTCGAAGATGTTCGCCGCCTTCGCCTTGCACCGGTCGAAGTCGAAGCCGTGCAGTTCGTCGGCGACCTGGATCACGCCGCCCGCGTTCACCACGTAGTCCGGCGCGTAGAGGATCGACCGGTCGGCGAGGTCCTTCTCGACGCCCGGGTGCGCGAGCTGGTTGTTGGCGGCGCCGCACACCACCTTCGCGGTCAGCACGGCCACGGACTCGTCGTTGAGGGCGCCGCCGAGCGCGCAGGGGGCGTAGATGTCGAGACCCTCCGTGCGGATCAGCGCGTCCGTGTCCGCCACCGCCGTCACCGACGGGTGTCTGTCCAGGACGCGCCGTACGGACTCCTCGCGCACGTCGGTGATCACGACCTCGGCGCCGTCCGCGAGGAGGTGCTCGACCAGGTGGTGGCCGACCTTGCCGACTCCCGCGACGCCGACCTTGCGGTCACGCAGCGTCGGGTCGCCCCACAGGTGCTGAGCGGAGGCGCGCATGCCCTGGAAGACACCGAAGGCGGTGAGGACGGAGGAGTCGCCGGCGCCGCCGTTCTCCGGGGAGCGGCCGGTCGTCCAGCGGCACTCGCGGGCGACGACGTCCATGTCGGAGACGTACGTACCGACGTCGCAGGCCGTCACGTACCGGCCGCCGAGCGAGGCGACGAAGCGGCCGTAGGCGAGGAGGAGGGCCTCGCTCTTGATCTGCTCGGGGTCGCCGATGATCACGGCCTTGCCGCCGCCGTGGTCGAGGCCGGCCATGGCGTTCTTGTACGACATCCCGCGCGCGAGGTTCAGCGCGTCGGCGACGGCCTCCTCCTCGCTCGCGTACGGATAGAAGCGGGTGCCGCCGAGGGCCGGGCCCAGGGCGGTGGAGTGCAGGGCGATGACGGCCTTGAGGCCACTGGCGCGGTCCTGGCAGAGCACTACTTGCTCATGGCCGCCCTGCTCCGAGTGGAACAGGGTGTGCAGGACGCCGTTGTCTGCTTCGGTCACGGTGGTGACTCCCGGTCGAGTAGCGGCGGTGGGCGGGCTCCCGTACGGGTGGCGGGGGCCCGATGGGCATGAGACTAAAGCCTGGCCACCGCATCTGAGTGCCCGGCGGCGAGGATCACCCGTCTCGCCGAGCGCGGGCCGCGTGAGGGAGCGGCGCGGCGGGCTTCGGCCATGGCACGATCGGCAGTGATTTCGGGGTTGTCCGGTCGGAACGCGGGGGAGAGAAGCAGCCGTGCCCAAGGTGTCATCGGTGACGGTCCCGTACGCGTCCTACTTGCGCGTCTATGAGCCGCTGGCCGCCTTCCCCGAGCCGGAGCGCGGCCACTGGGCGCGCTACGCCCGCCGCTCGGACCACCCCTCGTACCAGGACGAACTCCGGCGCTCCCTGGCCGACTTGGTGCCGACGCCGCCCGTGCCCGTGCCGGTGCACGAGAGCAGCGACGCCTTCGTCCTGGAGATCGACGGGGTGCTGTGCGTCTGCCCGTGGCGGACCCGGCTGCGCGGCTGGCAGGCGATGGGGGAGCTGGCCGGGCAGCTGCCGGCGCCGGTCCTCGACGCGGTGCTCCCGCCGGTGCTCCGCAGCCAGACGGCCGCGGACTACGAGCAGTGGCTCGCCCGCAACCCCGACGCGCGCCCCTGGATCCGTACGTCGACGTGGCAGGTGCCGCTGCACTGGTTCGTGCTCGTGTCGGACGAGGAGCGCTGCTACGACCGGGGCGAGGAGGGCGCGCCGGGTGTCTCACCGGTCCTCCGCTACCGCACCCCGATGGTCCAGGCCCGGCGCCGGGTGGCGCGCGGTCTGAAGACGCTGCGGGACGCGCTGGACGAGGCGCCGCTCATCGAGGGCCTCGTGGACGTCGGCCGGTGGCTGGAGGAGTTCCACCCGCGCTCCTTGGTCGAGCTGGACTACGGCGGCCTCGTGCACGCCCTGCCCGCCGACGAGCTGGACGAGGACCACTCGGCGGCGGATGTGGCCGAGGGGATCGAGGCCTTGCGCAACGGCGACGGCGAGGGGGCCGGCGAGGCGTATGCGAGGCTCGTGGAGCGATGGCGGGCGGTCCGGGACCTTCAGTTCGCGAACTGAGGGACCGTGAGCCGACGGGTGGCGGGACGTAGGTCCCGATCCGGGCCTTTGTGTCAAGCGTGACGGACCGCACTTACGGGGCCCTTGCGCCCATCGCCCCTCCTCATGCCAAAATAGGACAAGGAGTCCGGGGAGGGCTCCTTCCGCCCAAGTAAGGGCGGAATGCTCAGCATTGCACTGTATGGGGGGTCCTGTTGACTCCTGATCGCTCTGTGACTGATCGTCACGGTGGCGTGACTGTCCGCTATGGCATGGTCCATCGGCTTCCGTCGGTGATGAACACCTGGGAGGGCAATTCCATCGGTTTGGCCGACGCGGCTGGACGGATGGTGTAGTTGTAGTGCCGAGGACAAGCCGTTCGTCCTATAACCGACTCGACTCGCGTCCGCCATTTCGGGCAACGCGGGTCAAGGTGCAGAATTTAGAGGAATGAACCGAGAAGGTTCGGTTCTCCCGAGGAGGCCGCTCATGACCGCTCGCACCCCTGATGCCGAGCCGCTGCTGACCCCGGCTGAGGTCGCCACGATGTTCCGCGTCGACCCGAAGACGGTGACGCGCTGGGCCAAGGCTGGCAAGCTCACGTCGATTCGCACGCTCGGCGGACACCGCCGTTACCGCGAGGCTGAGGTCCGCGCACTGCTCGCGGGTATCCCGCAGCAGCGCAGCGAGGCCTGACGTACGCCTGAAGTACCGCTCAACCAGCAGTAACCCGCACAACCCGGGCGAATAGCACCACTGCTGTCAGGTCCCCCAACCTGGCCGTACGTCCGACATATAGCTACACGCGACGCGGGTCCCGCCCCAACGGGATCCACGCCTGAGCCTCATGGGTGAGTCGTTCGATCGCGCTGGACTCCGCCGGGTCCAGCGCGATCTTTTTTTGTGCGCTGAAGAGGCGCTGGTGGGCACGTCCGTGAGCGTCCCTGTTGGTCTCTGGGGAGTCCTCGCGGGGGCACTTGGGGCGTGGCTGGGGAGTGCGGGGAGAGCGCGGGGGGAACGCGAGGGGAGTGCCTTGAGGGCGGTGCAATTGCACATATTAAATTGGCCCGTTGTAGGGAGGGTGTAAGTTCGGGTGTTTCCAAAACCTGTTCGGTGACACCCGTCACACGCCGCGCGCCTTGTTGCGTGCGACGCCCCTGCGCTAGAGGGACTTCGGTGGTGCACCGAGGCCCGCGCCTCTCAGCCTCCCACCGAGGGGAGGGCCCGCGCGTCGGCTTTGGTCATGCCTTGGCGGGACTTTCGTCCTCGCCGGGCACGGCATCGCCCTCGGCGCGCTCGTCGCCCGCTGCTTCCTCCAGGACGAAGCCGGCGTCGGACAACGCCTCGCACTCGCCCGGGCGGTGCGGAGAGGGCTCCAGGGCGAGCCTCAGGAGCCGGTGGCAGATCGCGCAGTGCCGCGTCAGGTGGCGGTAGCTCGTGGCCGCCGCGAGGTGGGCACGCAGCAGGGCGCGGGTCTCGTGCCGCGCAGCCGCGGAAGGAACAGAAGAAGCAGACATGCGTCACCTCCGGAGGAGTCTGCCGCCGACTCCCTGCTGTCTGGGGTACCGGCGGAATGTGACGCAGTCAAGACGCGCACGCAAGAACGGGCCGCATCGGAATCGATGCGGCCCGTTCTCCTCAACTGCGGTCCTGACGGGATTTGCTGTGTCTTTTCGCGGCTGCGCCGCGGGTGCGGCCTCTGGTCAGGTGGGGTGGTCGCCTGGTGCGGGAATGCGGAACGGGCCGCTCCCCCAGGGGATGCGGCCCGTTCTCCTCAACTGCGGTCCTGACGGGATTTGAACCCGCGGCCTCCACCTTGACAGGGTGGCGAGCACTCCAAACTGCTCCACAGGACCTTGCTCGCGGCACGTGTTGCTCCGTTGTGCTGCGAGACGAGACTCTACAGCAGTGCAGGCCCGGCGGTCGAACTCACCCTGCGTGCCCTGCCGGTCACGGTGCGGCCGCGTCGATGGCCTTCACGATCCGCTTGTCCGAGACGGGGTACGCCGTGCCCAGCGCGTGCGCGAAGTAGCTGACGCGCAGCTCCTCGATCATCCAGCGGATGTCCAGCACCTCCCGGGGCACGGGACGTCCTTGCGGCAGCTGCTCCAAGAGCCACAGGTACTCGTCCCGCATCTCGTGGACCTTCTCCATGCGCGAGGTGTCCCGCTGGACGTTGGTCGGCATCTGCTGGAGGCGGCGGTCGGCGGCCACCATGTACCGCATCAGGTCCGGCAGGCGCCCCAGGCCCGTCTCCGTCACGAAGCCCGGCTTGATGAGGGAGTCCAACTGCTCCCGCACGTCCGCCAGATTGGCGAGGAGCACCGGGCTCCTCGCCGACTTCAGGCGCCGCTCACAGGCCTGCCAGGCGGCGAGGACCTGCTGCACCTGCCCGACCACCCGCACGGTGGTGTCGACGATCTCCGCACGCACCTTGTCGAAGAGCTTGCGGTACGACTCCTCGTCCCAGGCGGGCCCGCCGAAGTCCGCGATCAGCTTGTCCGCCGCGGCCATCGCGCAGTCGTCGAAGAGCGCCTGCATGGAGCCGTGCGGATTCGCGGACAGGGCGAGCTTCTGCTGGTTCGTCAGCTTGTCCGAGGCGAACTTGCCGGGGTTGACCGGGATGTTGCGCAGGATGAGCCGGCGGGTGCCCTTCCACATCGCCTGCCGCTGCTCGGCCTCGGTGTCGAAGAGGCGTACGGAGACCGTGCCTGCCCCGGGCCCTCCGTCGTCCACCAGGGCCGGGTACGCCTTCACGGGCTGTCCTGCCCTGCGGGTCTCGAAGACGCGGCTGAGCGTGCCGATGGTCCAGTCCGTGAGGCCCGTCCGCTCGACCGCCGAGCCGCCCGTCCGCTCGGCTGTCGCGGCGGCGGCCTGGGAGAGCGCCTTGCGGGCCTTCGGGCGGAGCTGGAGCTTCAGGGCCTCCAGGTCCTTGTCCTCGGCGAGCTTCCTGCGCCGCTCGTCGGTGATCCGGAACGTGATCTTCAAGTGGTCCGGTACGCGCGTCAGATCGAAGTCGTCGGGCGTGACCGGCACGCCCACCATCCGCTGGAGCTCGCGCGCCAGCGTGACGTGCAGCGGCTCCTGGAGGGGCACGGCCCGCTCCAGGAACGCCTTCGCGAAGTTCGGCGCCGGGACGTAGTTGCGGCGGATCGGCTTGGGCAGGGAGCGGATCAGCTCGACGACCACGTCCTCGCGCAGCCCCGGGATCTGCCAGTCGAAGCCCTCGTCCGTGACCTGGTTCAGCACCTGGAGCGGGATGTGGACCGTGACGCCGTCCGCGTCCGCGCCCGGCTCGAACTGGTATGTCACCTTGAACTTCAGCGGGCCCTGGCGCCACGAGTCGGGGTAGTCGTCCTTGGAGACGTCCCCCGCCTTCTCGTTGATGAGCATCGACCGCTCGAAGTCGAGCAGTTCCGGCTCTTCCCGCTGCTTCTTCTTCCACCACGAGTCGAAGTGCGCTCCGGAGACGACCTCTTGGGGGACCCGCTGGTCGTAGAAGTCGAAGAGCGTCTCGTCGTCGACGAGGATGTCGCGGCGCCGGGCGCGGTGCTCCAGCTCCTCGACCTCGGTGAGCAGCTTGCGGTTGGCGGCGAAGAACTTGTGGTGCGTGCGCCAGTCGCCCTCGACGAGGGCGTTGCGGATGAACAGGTCGCGGGAGACCTCGGGGTCGATCCGGCCGTAGTTCACCTTGCGGTCGGTGACGATCGGGACGCCGTACAACGTGACCTTCTCGGTCGCCACCACCGCCGCCTGGTCCTTCTCCCAGTGCGGCTCGCTGTACGTGCGCTTGAGGAGGTGCTGCGCGAGCGGCTCGACCCACTCGGGCTCGATCTTCGCGTTGACTCGCGCCCACAGGCGGGAGGTCTCCACCAGCTCGGCCGACATGATGAAGCGCGGGGGCTTCTTGAAGAGCGCGGAGCCGGGGAAGATCGCGAACTTGGCGTTGCGGGCGCCGATGTACTCGCCCCGCCCGCCGCGCTGCTTGGGATCCTTGCCGTCCTTGCCGTCCCTGTTCTCCTTGGAGTCCTTCACGTCCTTCAGCCCGATGTGGGAGAGCAGGCCGGCGAGGAGGGAGATGTGGACGTGCTGCTCGGGGGCATCTTCCTCGTTGAGGTGGATGCCCATCTGCTTGGCGACCGTACGCAACTGCGTATAGATGTCCTGCCATTCGCGAATGCGCAGGAAGTTCAGGTACTCCGCCTTGCACATCCGGCGGAAGGACGACGAGCCGCGCTCCTTCTGCTGCTCGCGGACGTACCGCCACAGGTTCAGGTACGCGAGGAAGTCGCTCGTCTCGTCCTTGAAGCGGGCGTGCTGCTGGTCGGCCTGCGCCTGCTTCTCCGCCGGGCGCTCGCGCGGGTCCTGGATGGAGAGCGCCGCCGCGATCACCATGACCTCGCGCACGCAGCCGTTCTTGTCGGCCTCCAGGACCATGCGGGCGAGCCGCGGGTCCACCGGCAGCTGGGCCAGCTTGCGGCCCTGCTGGGTCAGCCGCTTCTTGGGGTCCTTCTGGGTGGGGTCCAGCGCGCCGAGTTCCTGGAGGAGCTGGACGCCGTCGCGGATGTTGCGGTGGTCCGGCGGGTCGATGAACGGGAACTTCTCGATGTCGCCGAGACCGGCCGCGGTCATCTGGAGGATGACGGAGGCGAGGTTCGTACGGAGGATCTCCGCGTCCGTGAACTCGGGGCGCGAGAGGAAGTCGTCCTCGCTGTACAGGCGGATGCAGATGCCGTCCGACGTACGTCCGCAGCGGCCCTTGCGCTGGTTGGCGCTGGCCTGGCTGATCGCCTCGATGGGCAGCCGCTGCACCTTCGTACGGTGGCTGTAGCGGGAGATGCGGGCCGTGCCCGGGTCGATCACGTACTTGATGCCGGGGACGGTCAGGGACGTCTCGGCGACGTTGGTGGCCAGGACGATTCTTCTGCCGGTGTGCTGCTGGAAGACGCGGTGCTGCTCGGCGTGCGAGAGGCGGGCGTAGAGCGGCAGGACCTCGGTGAACCGGTAGTTCTTCTTGTTCAGCGCGTCCGCGGTGTCGCGGATCTCGCGCTCTCCGGAGAGGAAGACGAGGATGTCGCCCTTGCCCTCGGCCTGGAGCTCCTCGACGGCGTCGGTGATCGCGGTGATCTGGTCCCGGTCGGAGTCGTCGGAGTCCTCTTCGAGGAGGGGGCGGTAACGCACCTCGACGGGGAAGGTGCGACCGGAGACCTCCACGATCGGCGCGTCCCCGAAATGCCGTGAGAAGCGCTCGGGGTCGATGGTCGCCGAGGTGATGACGACCTTCAGGTCGGGGCGTTTCGGCAGCAGCTGGGCCAGATACCCCAGCAGGAAGTCGATGTTGAGGGACCGCTCGTGGGCCTCGTCGATGATGATCGTGTCGTACGCGCGCAGCTCGCGGTCCGTCTGGATCTCGGCCAGCAGGATGCCGTCCGTCATCAGTTTGATGAACGTGCCGTCCGGGTTCACCTGGTCGGTGAAGCGGACCTTCCAGCCGACGGCCTCGCCGAGCGGGGTGTCCATCTCCTCGGCCACGCGCTCGGCGACCGTACGGGCCGCGATGCGGCGGGGCTGCGTGTGGCCGATCATGCCGCGCACGCCCCGGCCGAGCTCCAGGCAGATCTTGGGGATCTGCGTGGTCTTGCCGGAACCGGTCTCGCCCGCGACGATCACGACCTGGTGGTCGCGTATCGCGTCGGCGATGTCGTCCTTCTTCTGGCTGACCGGGAGCTGCTCGGGATACGTGATCGCGGGCACGCGGGAGCGGCGCTCGGCCATCCGCGCCTCGGCCTTCTCCACGTCCGCCGCGATCTCGGTGAGGACTGCGGCGCGGGCCTCGGGTTTGCGGATCCGGCGCGCACCCTCCAGCCGGCGGCCGATCCGGTGCTCATCGCGCAGCGAGAGCTCGGACAGGCGGGGGGCGAGGGTGTCGAGGGTGAGGGCGGGCTGCGTAGACATACGCCGTCCAGGATCTCACCCGCCGCTCGGCAGTGGCGAACCGATTTCTCCGGCGGGGCCGCCCGGCACGTACGATTCCGGGCATGTTGACCCGAGCGCGTACGGCGTGGTGCCCCTTGGTGGCGGTGCTGCTCGTCGTGCTCGGGGGGTTCTGCGGGCCTGCGGTGGCCAAGGCCGCGGCGCCGGTCACCACGGCGGCGCACGTGGCCGAGCGGCCCGCCGGGCCCGCCGGGCCCGGCTGCGGCAAGGGCGGTCAGCGGGACGCCGGGCAGGCGCCTGCCGCCCCGGCGCGTTCCAGCTCCGCGTCCGAGCTGCTGCCCGCGCTGTACGAGGCCCACGGGGCGTCCGGTGCCTGGGCCGTCGACCAGGCGGTCCTTGAGATGACGCCGGTGCGGGGGCCGCCGCCGCTCGTGCCGCCTTCTCCTGTGGATCTCTCTGTCCTGCGGGTGTAGAGGCCCTGTTCCCCCCCAGGGCCCATTTCCATCACGCACAGGAACAGTACGTACACGTACAGGAACAGAGAGATCCTTCTGATGCCGCAGAGGAACAACAAGAAGAAGAACATCGCGATCAGTGCGGGCGTCGCCGTCGCCGCCGCGCTGCTCGGTGTCGCCTCCTACACGGCGACCAAGCCCGCCGACTCCGCCGGCTCCCCGGGCACCACCCGGAAGGACGCGGCCGCCGGCGGCGAGCCCTCCGCCGAGCAGCGGGCCGGTGTCCACCCCGAGCTGGAGAAGCTCGCCCGGCGCGACGCCAGGGACCCCCTCGCGCAGGGCCGCGTGGACGCGCCCGTCGTGATGATCGAGTACGCCGACTTCAAGTGCGGCTTCTGTGGGAAGTTCGCCCGCGACACCGAGCCCGGTCTCGTGAAGAAGTACGTGGACAAGGGCGTCCTGCGCATCGAATGGCGCAACTTCCCCATCTTCGGCGCGGACTCCGAGCGGGCCGCGCGTGGCGCGTGGGCGGCCGGGAAGCAGGGGCGCTTCTGGCAGTTTCACCAGGCCGCGTACGCCGAGGGGGCCAAGGAGAAGGGCTTCGGCGAGGACCGGTTGAAGGAGCTGGCGAAGGAGGCCGGGGTCAAGGACGTCGGGCGGTTCGTCTCCGACGCGGAAAGCGACGCGGCCGAGGCCGCCGTGAAGAAGGACCAGGAGGAGGCGTACGGCCTCGGCGCCACCTCCACGCCGTCCTTCCTGGTCAACGGGCGGCCCATCTCGGGCGCCCAGCCGGACGAGGTGTTCCGGCAGGCGATCGAGGCGGCGGCGGGGCAGGCGGGCGGTAAGGGGGCCGGGCAGGCAGGCGGTAAGGGGGCTTCCGAGTGACCGCCGATGTGGGGTACTTCGCTGCGTTTCTGGGCGGACTGCTCGCTCTGGTCAGTCCGTGCAGCGCGCTGCTGCTGCCCGCCTTCTTCGCGTACTCGATCGACTCGACCTCGCGGCTCGTCGCGCGGACCGGCATCTTCTACGCCGGGCTCGCCACCACCCTGGTCCCGCTGGGCGCCGCCGGGTCCTACGCCGGGCGGTTCTTCTTCGGCCACCGTGACCAGCTGGTGCTCGTCGCGGGGTGGCTGATCATCGGGCTCGGCGTGCTCCAGGTCGTGGGGATGGGCTTCGCCTCACGGAGGATGGCGGAGCTGTCGGGGCGGATCCGACCGACCACCGCCTTCTCGGTGTACGCGCTGGGGGCCGTGTACGGCCTCGCCGGGTTCTGCGCGGGGCCGATCCTCGGCAGCGTGCTGACGGTCGCGGCGGTGAGCGGGAGCCCTGTGTACGGCGGGCTGCTGCTCGCCGTCTACGCGCTCGGCATGGCCGTGCCGCTCTTCCTGCTCGCGCTGCTCTGGGAGCGGTTGGATCTGGGGCGGCGGAGGTGGCTGCGTGGGCGGGCCTTCCGGCTCGGGCGGTTCGAGCTGCATACGACGTCGCTGCTCTCGGGGTTGTTCTTCGTCGCGCTCGGGGCGCTTTTCCTCGCCTACGACGGGACTACCGCGCTGCCGGGGCTCTTGGACGTGGACGATTCGTTCGCGGTGGAGCAGTGGGCCGGGGGGGTTGGCAGGGCCGTGCCGGATTTCGTGTTGCTGGTGGGGGTCGTGGTGTTGGTGGGGGGTGTGCTCTTGGTGCGGGGGGCGCGGCGGAGGAGGAGTGAGGCCGTTTTGTCGGAGTCGTCTTTCTCTGAGTGAGAAGGCTGCGTATGCGTGGTTTAGCGTGTTCGTATGTCTGATCATGGGTCGGGAGAGCCGAGTCAGCATCCGCACGGTGCGCATGGCGCGCACGGTCGGGTTCCGACACCTGGGGAGCGGTGGGCCGCCTTCAAGCGGTCGCCGTTCCTGCCTGCCCTCGTGCTGGTGTTCATCCTGGCCGCCGCCGCGGGGCTCTTCGCCGGCTCGTACACGTACTCGATGGCGAACCCGACCCCGCACCATGTCCCCACGGCGGTCGTCGGCACGCCGGACGCCGCGCACGGCAAGGCGTTCGTCGGCGGTATGGAGAAGGCGCTGAACGCTTCGCTGGAAGTGCGGCGGTACGACAGCGTGGCCGCGGCGCGGCGGGACGTGGAGGAGCAGAAGGTCTTCGCGATCGTCGAGGTGGGCGGTGGTGAGGACAAGAAGGTCACGATGGACGTCTCCGGGGCGTCCGGGGCGTCCGTCGCGCAGGTTCTGGCGGAGACCGCGCCGAAGGTGGGCGAGCGGGTGGGGGTCCCGGTCGTGGTGAAGGACATCAAGCCGTTGCAGGAGGGCGACCCCCGGGGGCTCGCCATCTTCTACATCTCGCTGGCCGCGGTGATCATCGGGTTCGTGGGGGCGATTCAGCTGAGCGTGCACGCGCGGGGGCTGAATCCGGCGGAGCGCATCGCGTTCACGGCGATGTACGCGCTGCTGGGGGCCTTTGTCATCGCGGCGGTCGTCGACTGGTGGCTGGGGGCGGTGCGGCTGCCGTTCGTGGAGTCGTGGCTGATCCTGGCGCTGACGATGTTCGCGTCGGGGATGGTCTTCACGATGTTCAACACGTTGTTCGGGCGGTGGGCGATGCTGCCGACGTGGGGGCTGATGGTGCTCCTCGGGAATCCGTCGTCCGGGGGCGCGGTGTCGTGGCCGCTGCTTCCGTCGGTGCTGGGGCACATCGGGCAGTGGCTGCCGCCCGGGGCGTCGGTCAACGCGCAGCACACGGCGGTGTACTTCGGCGGTCACCAGCACGCGTTTCCGTTCCTGGTGCTTGGGGGGTGGGCGCTGGTTTCCTCGGCGGTGTTCTGGGTGTGGCGGCATCGGCATCCGGGTGGGCGGGGGGTGGGGGCGGCGCATGCGGCGTAGGGGCGTGGGGGTGGGGGTGCCGGTGGCCGCCTGGGGTGCGTCTGTGGGGGCGGGGCCGTGGGGGTATGTCCGTGCTCGCCATCTTGGCGCGGGGCCTCTGCTGCTTCGCTCGCCCTGATGACCACCACTGTGCTCCGCGCGCACATACCCCCACGTCCCCTCGGGCGCGTGGGCGACTGCGGGCCGTCGCTGCTCCCTGCCCGTCCCTCCGTCGGCGTTTCGCCGCCGGCTGGCGCCCGTCCCCGCCCGCTCCTGCCTTGAGCTCTCGCCCCTGCTTCGAGGGGTTTTGACGTCGAGTGACGGGCCTCTCCGCCTGCCCTCACCTCGTCATCTCGATGAAGGGTCACGGGCACCCCGCCTGCCCCTACTCCGCCGGTCCGATGCCGGGTCACGGGCCCCCCGCCCGCCCCTACCTCGTCATCTCGGTGAAGGGTCACGGGCGCCCCGCCTGCCCCTACTCCGCCGGTCCGATGCCGGGTCACGGGCCCCCCGCCCGCCCCTACCTCGTCATCTCGGTGAAGGGTCACGGGCGCCCCGA
>NZ_JBIBTX010000005.1:686728-726013 GCF_043078805.1 Streptomyces sp. NPDC015345
CCTGCCCCTACTCCGCCGGTCCGATGCAGGGTCACGGGCGCCCGCCCGCCCCCACCCCGCCATCTCGATGCCGGGTCACGGGCCCCCCGCCCGCCCCCACCCCGACATCTCGATGCCGAGTAACGGGTGGGTGGGTGGGAGACGTCCGGCGCGGAGCGGCGGGGTAGGGGATGCCGCCGGGTGACCGTCCGGGGGACGACGAAGGCCCCGTCCAGGGGACGGGGCCTTCGGGAAGTGGCTGGGGCCGGGATCGAACCGGCGACCTATCGCTTTTCAGGCGATCGCTCGTACCAACTGAGCTACCCAGCCACGCGATCCGCGTGGAATCGCAAGCGGTCCTGACGGGATTTGAACCCGCGGCCTCCACCTTGACAGGGTGGCGAGCACTCCAAACTGCTCCACAGGACCAAGCATTGTGCGAGCACTAGTCTCGCACAAGGTGTTGCGTGCCCCCAACGGGATTCGAACCCGTGCTACCGCCTTGAAAGGGCGGCGTCCTGGGCCACTAGACGATGAGGGCTAAGAGGCCCGCCTGGGCGCTTTGCAGCGCGTCGGGGACGTGAGAAGCATATGGGATGCGAAGAGGTATCGCCAAAACGGTTATCGGCGGGGCCGTGCCCCGGGCTGGTTCTCCTTGGGGAGATGGCGGCTGACCTCCGCCTTCGTCAGGCCGAGACCACCCAGTCGGATCTCGTCCCAGGCCTGTAGCCGCTTGGTCGTACGGTCCAGGTAGAGCACGGACGCCTCGACCGGATCGGGGTACTTGCCCTCGACCGCCCGCAGCCCGCTGCCGCCCGTCGATCCCTCGACGCGCAGCCGCGTGCCCCCGTCCATGACCTCCATCCGCTGGTGGTGGACGTGGCCCGCGAGGACCAGCGGCACCTCGCCGTCCGTCTCGCGCGCCGTCGTCGGGTTGTGCGCGATCGCCACGTCGACCGGGGTGCCTGCCGCCCGCTCGGCGCGCAGGGCCGAGGCGAGCCGTATGCCGGCCATGTGGTGGACGGAGTCGCCGTCGGGCTTCACGGAGCGGTCGGGGGTGTACTGCGGGTCGCCGATCCCGGCGAAGCGCAGGCCGGCGACGGTCTCCGCCTTGCCGTCGTCGAGGACGTGGACGTTTTTGAAGCGCTCCAGGTAGCGCTGCGTGGTGAGCGAGTCGTGGTTGCCGCGCACCCACACGTAAGGGGCGCCCAGGTCCTTGATCGGGTCGAGGAAGGGGTTCTCGGCCGCGCTGCCGTGGTCCATGGTGTCGCCGGAGTCGACGATGACGTTGATGTCGTACTGCTCGACGAGGGAAGCGATGATCTTCCAGCTCGCCGGGTTGAGGTGGATGTCGGAGACGTGCAGGACCCGCATGGTCGTGGGGTCCGGCTGGTACGCGGGGAGCGTGGAGGTGACGTCGTACAGCTTGGTCACGTTGGTGACCAGGCGGGCCAACTCCTGCTGGTAGACGTCGAATTCGCTGACGATGCTGCGGGCGTCGCCGACGACCGACGGCGCGCTGCTGAGCAGGCCGGAGAACTTCGGTTCCAGGACGGACTTGGGGTTCCAGGTGGCGTACGCCGCCGTGCCCGAGGCCGCGAGGAGGGCGAGGGCCAGGCCGCCCGCCGCGAGCGCGCGGCGCGGGCGGCGGTAGACCGCGAGGCCGAGTGCGGTCGCGCCCGAGACGACGGCGACGCAGGAGCGTGCGGCCAGGTCGAGTGTGCCGTGGCCGACGTCACGTGCGACCTCGTCCTGGAGGCCCGAGAGCCGCTCGGGGTGGTCGACCAGGGCCTGGGAGCGCACCGGGTCGAGACGGTCCACGTCCACGTCGAGGCGGATGGGGGCGGTGTGGGAGCGCAGTTCCAAGGCGCCGAGCGGGGAGACGTTGATCTTCGTGCCGCCGGAGACGGACGGGCGGAGCGTCATGCGGGTGTCCATCGGGCCGACGGGTGCGCGCACGCTGCCGACGATCAGCAGGCCGAGCCAGGCGCCGAGCAGGACGACGGTGATCAGGCCGAGGGCACGGGCGTAGGGGTGCGGGGGGCTGACCAGTTCGCTGACGGGGTGGGTGCGGCGGGCGCGGTAGTGGCCCGTGAGGGCGCGGACCGCTCTTCGTACGCCTTGGGGAACGACCTTGACGTCGCGAGCCATTGGTCCCGTATGCCCAGTTGCGGCGGGAGGTATGCCGGGACGGCGGTGACGGCGTGGCCGACAATGGGGGAGTGCTGGAGATGACGCGCGAGGAGTTCGAGGAACTGGTCGGCGAGGCTCTTGACCGGATTCCGCCTGAATTGACGCGGTTGATGGACAACGTGGCCGTCTTTGTCGAGGATGAGCCGCCCGCCGAGGATCCCGACTTGCTCGGGCTCTACGAAGGGACACCGCTGACCGATCGGGGCGAGTGGTACGCGGGTGTCCTGCCGGACCGCATCACCATCTACCGGGGCCCCACGCTCCGGATGTGTGATTCGCGTGAGGACGTGGTCGCCGAGACGGAGATCACCGTCGTGCACGAGGTGGCCCATCACTTCGGGATCGACGACGCCCGGCTGCACGCGCTCGGGTACGGGTGAGCGAGAGCGCCCGGCCGCGGGTGCGGGGCCGGTGCGGGCGTGGGTGAGTCCGTGTCCTCTTGCGTGCCGCGGGAGTTGGACAGGGCGTCCCCATTCTCAGCGCCTCAGGAGGTGCTCGGTCGTGCGCCAGTTGTACGTTCCCGTCCGTTGGGCCGCGGTCGCGGTGGCCGTCGCGGCGACCGCGGGCTGCATGAGCATCGGTGACGACGGGGACGGGCCGCGGCCCGGGCGCTCCGCGGGGGACGGCGGCGGGTCCGCCGTGTCCGACGGCAGGCCGGTGGCCCGGGGCGGTGACATCGCGTCCGGTGGTGAGCGCGGGCAGGGCCGGGAGAAGGGCAAGGCCAAGCGCAAGGGCAAAGGCAAGGGCAAGGGCGGCGGCGCCTCGGGGGGCGACGGCTCGGCCCCCGGGGGTGGGGAGGCGTCGGAGTCCGCCGAGGAGGCGCCGCCCGCGGCCACCCCGAAGCCGACGAAGAGGCCCGACAAGCCCGTCCCGCCGCGGCCGAAGCCGACCCCGACCCGGACGAGCGAGGAACCCGAGCCGCCGAAGCCCTCGTCGACCCCGACGCCCGTCCCGACCACCCCGGAGCCCTCCTCCTCGGAGCACGAGGGGCCGGGGCAGGGCGCGCAGCTCCAGCGCCGGAACGCGGAGGCCGAGGAGCGCGAGCCGTCTCCCGAGGCGGGGCCGCGGTAACTGCCGTGGGGAGCTCGTCGGCGGTGCGGGAAATCGCGTATCCGCAGGTGGGAGGCTGTTTGAGAGGGGCGGTTTGCCATATGGGGTGGGGGGTGCGTATGGTGGTAGATCGTTTGATCCCATTTGCCCGGCGCCGACACAGAAGAGCGCCGCGTGGCGCGTACTCTCCCTTGCCGTGGCTGACCGCATCGAGGCGGTCCATTGCGAAATCACGGAGTTGACGGGCGCGTGCCGAGACTCCGGAAGGTTTCGCATTTCGCATGTCCATTTTCAGTTCTGACCACGCCGTCCTGCCCGAGAACCAGAACACCGACGAGAACCAGAGCGAGAACCAGAACGTGATCGTCGAGGTTCCCGAGACGGTTGAGGCCGTTGAGGTTGTCGAGAGCGCTGAGGTCGTCGAAGCCGCCGAGGCCGTCGAGGTCGCCGGTGACAGTGACGCCGTCGAGGCCCAGGCCGACGCCGAGCCCGAGATGACCTTCGCCGACCTCGGTCTGCCCGAGGGCATCGTCCGCAAGCTCGCGCAGAACGGCGTGACCACGCCCTTCCCGATCCAGGCCGCGACCATCCCGGACGCCCTGGCCGGCAAGGACATCCTCGGCCGTGGCCGCACCGGCTCCGGCAAGACCCTCTCCTTCGGTCTGCCGATGCTGGCGACCCTCGCCGAGGGCGGCCGCACCGAGAAGAAGAAGCCCCGCGGCGTCATCCTCACCCCGACCCGTGAGCTCGCGATGCAGGTCGCGGACGCCCTCCAGCCCTACGGCGACGTCCTCGGCCTGAAGATGAAGGTCGTCTGCGGCGGTACGTCCATGGGCAACCAGATCTACGCCCTGGAGCGCGGCGTCGACATCCTCGTCGCCACGCCGGGCCGTCTGCGCGACATCATCAGCCGCGGCGCCTGCTCCCTGGAAAACACCCAGATCGCCGTCCTCGACGAGGCCGACCAGATGTCCGACCTGGGCTTCCTGCCCGAGGTCACCGAGCTGCTCGACCAGGTTCCGTCCGGCGGCCAGCGCATGCTGTTCTCGGCCACGATGGAGAACGAGATCTCCACGCTGGTCAAGCGCTACCTGACCAACCCGGTGACGCACGAGGTCGACAGCGCCCAGGGCAACGTCACGACCATGACGCACCACATCCTGATCGTGAAGCCCCGCGACAAGGCGCCCGTCACGGCCGCCATCGCCGCGCGCAAGGGCCGCACGATCATCTTCGTCCGCACCCAGCTGGGCGCCGACCGCATCGCCGAGCAGCTCTGCGACTCCGGTGTGAAGGCCGACGCGCTGCACGGCGGCATGACGCAGGGCGCCCGTACCCGCGTGCTCGAAGACTTCAAGAAGGGCTACGTCAACGCCCTCGTCGCCACCGACGTCGCCGCCCGCGGCATCCACGTCGACGGCATCGACCTGGTCCTGAACGTGGACCCGGCCGGTGACCACAAGGACTATCTGCACCGCTCCGGCCGTACGGCCCGTGCGGGTCGCAGCGGCACGGTCGTCTCCCTCTCCCTGCCGCACCAGCGCCGCCAGATCTTCCGCCTGATGGAGGACGCGGGCGTCGACGCCACGCGCCACATCATCAACGGCGGCGGCACCTTCGACCCGGAGGTCGCCGAGATCACCGGCGCCCGTTCGATGACCGAGGTGCAGGCCGACTCCGCGGGCAACGCCGCGACCCAGGCCGAGCGTGAGGTCAAGGAGCTCACCAAGGAGCTGGAGCGCGCGCAGCGCCGCGCCGCCGAGCTGCGCGAGGAGGCCGACCGCCTCACCGCGCGTGCCGCCCGCGAGCGCGGTGAGGACCCGGAGGTCGCCGTCGCCGAGGCCGCCGCCGCGGCCGAGGCCGTCGTGGAGGCCGCCGTCGTGTCGGTCCCCGAGCAGCCGACCGCCGAGCGCCCGGTCCGCGAGGAGCGCTCCTCCTCGTACGAGAACCGCCGTCCGCAGCGTGATGAGCGCGGCAACTACGAGCGTGACCGTCGCGGCGACCGTGGCGGCTTCAACCGCGACGACAGCCGTGGCGGTGAGCGTGGTGGCTTCCGTCGCGACGACCGTCCGTCGGGTGGCGGCTTCAACCGTGACCGTCGTGACGACCGCGGTGGTGACCGTGGCGGCTTCCGCCGTGACGACAACCGTGGTGGCGGTGACCGTGGTGGTTTCCGTCGCGACGACCGTCCGTCGGGTGGCGGCTTCAACCGTGACCGTCGTGACGACCGCGGTGGCGACCGTGGCGGCTTCCGTCGCGATGACCGTCCGTCGGGTGGTGGCTTCAACCGTGACCGTGGTGGCGACAGCCGTGGCGGTGACCGTGGTGGTTTCCGTCGCGACGACCGTCCGTCGGGTGGCGGCTTCAACCGCGACCGCCGTGACGACACCCGTGGCGGCGACCGTGGCGGCTTCCGCCGTGACGACCGCCCGTCCGGTGGTCACCGCGGCAGCGACCGTCCGTTCAACCGTGACCGTCGCGACGACCGCCCCTCCGGCGGCTTCCGCTCCGGTGGCCACGAGCGTCCCGCGTACAACCGCGACCGCTCCGGCACCGGCACCGGCTCCTTCGGCCGCCGTGACGACAAGCCGCGCTGGAAGCGCAACGGCTGAGTCCCAGCAGTGAACCAGTGGCCCCCACCCGATCCGGGTGGGGGCCACTGGCCTGTCCGGGGGCGAATGTACGATCAGGGAACTTTGGGGAGGGGCACGACGGCCGGGGGCCGGATCGCCGCCTGCGACAGGCACCTCCCGGCACCCTGGGGAGGGACTTCCGTTGGTTTCCTTGACTCGTCATGCCTGGGCACATCACCGTCGGACGAGACGTCTCGGCATTGCCGTGGCCGTGTCCGCCGCCGTCGTGGCGGGGGCGGGCCCGCTGACGCCGCCGGCCTCCGCGGCGCCCACGGGCTCCGAGGCGGTGGTGCCCGCGGCCGAGCGGACCACGGACCTTTCGGCGTCGTTGTTCGCCCCGGAGCAGATGCGGGGTGCGGACGGGGCGGGCGCCAAGGGCGTCTTCCACCGCATGGAGGGCTTCAGCGGCCTGGTCTGGACGCGTTACGCGGACGGGAAGACGTTCCCCGTGCCCGCGGACGTGGGGGCGATCGAAGCGGCGCCCACCGGGAGCGACCTGCTGGCCAGGCGGCCCGGCGGCGGCAGGGTCGTCGAGCTGTGGGACGCGGTGGACCGGACGTCCCGCACGCTGCCCCTCCCGGAGGGCCAGATCCACCTGGCGACGTACGGCTCCACGGTCATCACGCACACGAAGACGGCCGACGACCCCGGACCCGACCCCGACACCCTGCACCTGCTCTCGCCGGGCGCGGACGGCTCGCCGCATGACGTGACGGTGCGCGGTCTGCCCGAGGGAGGCGTGGTCGGCCCTCCGCTGGGCGGTGACGAGTCGTCCCTGTTCTTCCTCGGCAAGGTGGCGGGGACCAGCCGGGTGTTCGAGGCGGACATGCGGACCGGGCAGGTCAAGGGCTGGTCCGACGCCGTGCCTTCCGGGCATACCTTCGCTTCCATCTCGCCCGACCGGGTCGCCGTGTACAGCAGGTACGCGTCCGAGGTCCTCGTCCTCGACCGCTCCGACCTGTCGGCCGCTCCCACGGCCGTCTCCCTCGAAGGCGGCACCCTCCAGCCGCGCGATGCCCTCGCGGTGGTCGGCGACTGGCTGCTGTACCGCCCGCGTACCGGCAGCGCGGCGGGTTCTGTGAAGGCCGCGCCGATCGCGGGCGGCGACCCGGTGACGCTGGTGGGGAAGATGAACCGGCCCGCCATTTCCACCGGCCCCGGCGGCACGGCCGTCGTCATCGGCCCGTCGGGCGGGCAGCAGGCCATCCAGCGCATCACCGCCGACGGGTCGGGCCGGCCGGTGGTCACCGTGGTCAAGCCGCTGCCCCGTCCCAGGCCGGAGATCCGCGGGCTCGCGCTCGCCCAGGGCAGGCTGCTGGTCACCGACTCCTCCAGCGGCCGCCGCGACGATTACGCCCGTACGGTCGACAGCCCGCTCCCGGCCGGCGCCCCGGCCTTCGGCGAGCGCTCCTCCTTCACGCCGGGAACGAATGTGCTGATCGGCAGCGACTGTCCGGCGAAGGACGTCGGCTGCTCGCAGATCCACGGCACCACCGACGGCCGGATCGCCTGGCTGGAGCACGAGCAGGTCGACGACCGGATCCGGGTGAACGGGCCGGGTTCCACCGACCTCTTCGAGAAGAGTGTCCCCGCGGGCGGCGTCATCACCGACCTCTCCGGCAAGTACGTGATCCACACGGTGGACGGCAAGCAGTCCGTCTACCGCCTCGGCAACTACGCGCCCGCCGTGGTGACCCGGGACGCGGGCGCCGCGGCTCTGTGGGGGGACGACCTGTGGACGCCCGGTACGGCTCCGGGCACGGTCACCGCGTACGACCTGACGGCGAAGAAGACGGTGGACGAGGTCTCCACCGGAGCCGACTGCGCCCCCACCGAGCTCCAGGCGCTGGGGCGTTGGCTGTACTGGAGCTGCGACGTCGACGGGCCCGCGGGCGTGTACGACCGTACGGAGAAGCGGACGGTCCCCGTGCCCGGGGGCGAGGCGCTGCTCGGCGACGGTTACGTGGTCACGCACGACAAGAAGGCCGGAAAGCTCGCCCTGACCGAGGTGGCGGACGGCACGGCCACCACCCGGCACATCGGCGACCTGCCCGACACGGGCGTCTCCCAGCGCCATGTGCGGTGGACCGTCGACAAGTCGGGCGCCACCGTCGCCTACGTGGACGAGCGGGAGCGCGTGCACCTCGTGCCGTCCGGTGAGCCGACGCAGCCGCTGGAGCCGATGGCACCGGCCGACGACGCCGCGTCGGTCCGCGCGACCACCCGGGACGCCGTGCCGGACACTCTCACCACGCTGCTCCTCTCCAAGCCCGCGGCGGGCTGGAAGCTGACGGTCCGCGCCCACGGGACGGGTGAGGTCGTGGACACGGAGGAGGGCGGCACGACGCGGGGCGAGCTGGCCGTGGGCTGGCACGGCGCCGGCCCCGACGCGCCACTGCCCACCGGCCGCTACGACTGGACGCTGACGGTGCGGCCCGCGGACGGTTCCGGGCCATCGCTGGAGACCCGCGGCACGGTCGCGCTGCACCAGGGGACGCCCGTGCGCCACGACCACGTGGGCGCGGGCGCCGAGCCCGACGGCACCGGTGACCTGCTCACCCTCAACTCCTCGGGCGGGCTGACCTTCCAGCAGGGCGACGGGAAGGGCGGCTTCTCGGCCAAGGTGTCGGCGAGCGGCTGGCCGGCGAAGGCGCTCGCCGTGCCCTTCGGCGACCTGGACAAGGACCGCTGCAACGACGTGCTGGTCCGTATGACCGACGGTTCCCTGCGCGGCTACCGCCCGGAGTGCGGCGGCCCGCTGACTCCCTCGGCCCCGTACACGAAGCTGGGCACCGGCTGGAACGCGTACGACGTGCTGACCTCGCCCGGTGACCTGACCGGTGACGGCCGGGCGGACCTCCTCGCCCGCAAGGCCTCGACCGGCGACATCCACGTCTTCGCGGCCAAGAGCGACGGGACGCTCGCCGCGGGGAAGAAGATCCGGTCCGCGTGGAAGTCGTACACGAAGATCGTGGGGGCCGGTGATCTGAACGGTGACGGGATCGGGGACGTCCTCGCCCGGCACACGGACGGCACGCTGTACCGGTACGAGGGCAAGGGCGACGGCACCCTCAAGGACAGGGCCAAGGTCTTCACCGCCTGGGGTGCCTCCTACAACGCGGTGATCGGCGTCGGTGACATCACAGGTGACGGCAAGGCCGACCTGGTCGTGCGCGACACGGCCGGGAACCTCTACCGGAACGACGGCAAGGGGAACGGTTCGTTCACCGGGCGGACGAAGATCGCCTCGGGGTGGGGCGGCTACAAGGGCCTCTTCTAGCGGCACGACAGCGGCCGTGACACGGTGACACCTTCGAACGGGGCCCCTGACAACCCTCAACTGGGGCCCCGGCCGGGGGTCTTGCCGCCCCCGTTTCCGCGGCGCCCGGGTGGCCGGACGACTCCCGACGGCGATACCCGATCGGATGACGGGGCGCGTCCCGCTATGCTCGGGGGTGCACCACCGAGGACCGTTAGCTCAATTGGCAGAGCAGTGGACTTTTAATCCATTGGTTGTGGGTTCGAGTCCCACACGGTCTACGGGACGGGCCCCTGGTCGGAGGAATCCGATCAGGGGCCCGATGTCGTTTCCGGGGGCGGTCAGGTCGGTTCGCAGACGTTGCCGACCGCGGGGCTGGGCACGCCGGCGACGTTGATGGTGTTGCCGCAGAAGTTGAACGACGTCTTCACGGGCATCTGTACGAGGTTGCCGCTGCCGTAGCCGGGCGAGTTGCCGACCGAGCCCTGCATGGTGTCGTCGGGGCGGGGGTCGGCCGCGGCGGGCGGGGCGCCGCACACCAGGGCGAGCGTGGTGAGCGCGGTCGTCGCGAGGGTCCTGCGTCCGCCCTTGGGGCGCCTCCAGCTGTGCATGTAGCCGTGCATGTGGTGCCTCCGAGTCTTGCCGTCGCTTCTTTCCGGGGGGTTCTTCCTGCCCCGGAGCCTCATCCCGTCCGGGCGGCGGCGACATGCCGGTGACCCGGTGGCCGTAAGGGAACCGCTCGTTCGTGGGCCCCGGGTGCGGGCGCCGCGGGGCGGGGCCATGGCGCGCGTATGGCGTTCGCTCATTGCGCACAGCGTGCGCTGTGCGTACAGTGTTCGCAACGGGAGCACGGCGTACGCGCCCAGTTCCCGGCTCGGTCTCCGTCCGCGTCACACGTCTATGTCTTGAGGGGTTCCACGATGGAAGAGCGCCGTCATCCGCGCCGCTGGCTCATCCTGATCGTGCTCTGCCTGAGCACGCTCGTGCTGGTCATCGACAACATGGTCCTGACCGTCTCGGTCCCGCCGATCGCCGAGGACCTCGGCGCGGACGCCCAGGACATCCAGTGGATCATCGAGTCCTACATCCTGGTCTTCGCGGGCCTGCTGCTCACCGCGGGCAGCCTCTCCGACCGGTTCGGGCGGCGGCGGGTCATGATCGCGGGGCTTGTGCTCTTCGGGGCCGCGTCCCTGCTGGCCACCGTCGCGCAGAACCCCGAACAGCTCATCGCCGGGCGGGTGTTGATGGGCGTAGGCGGTGCCCTGGTGATGCCCAGCACGCTGTCGATCCTGATCACCGTCTTCGACGACGAGGAGCGGCGCAAGGCGATCGGTGCCTGGAGCGCGGTGGCCGTGGTCGGCCTGGTCGGCGGACCCGTGCTCGGCGGTGTGCTGATCGCCCACTTCTGGTGGGGCGCCGTCTTCCTGATGAACGTTCCGATCGCCCTCCTCGCCATCGTCGCCGCCCTCGTCCTCATGCCGGAGTCCAAGGGCCCCGCCCGCAAGGCCGACCCGCTGGGCATGGTGCTCTCGATGGTCGGGATGACCGCGCTGGTGTGGACGATCATCGAGTCCGCCAAGGCCGGGCTCGGCGAGACGAGTACGCAGGTCTCGCTCTCCGTCGCCGTCGTCTCCCTGGTGGCCTTCGGGATCTGGGAGGTCCGCTGCGATGCGCCGACGGTCCCCCTCGGCCTCTTCCGCGACCGCGTCTTCAGCGGCGCCAGCTTCTCCCTCGTCCTGCTGACCTTCGCCAACGGCGGCCTGATGCTGGTCCTGACCCAGTACCTCCAGTTCGTGCTCGGCTACTCGCCCACCGAGACGGGCCTGGCCTTCGCCCCCATGGCCGTCGCCACGCTGCTGTTCAACGGTGTCGGCGCCACCCTCGGCAACAAGATCGGCAACCGGCCCATGACCGCCGCCGGCCTCGCCGTCATCGCCGCCGGGTTCGGGGTGCTCGCCTCGCTGCCCTCCGACGCCGGGTTCGGGATGCTCGCCGCCGCGATGGTGCTGATCGGCATCGGTGGTGGCCTGGCGATGCCCGCCGCGACCGCCGCCCTGATGAGCGCGGTCCCCGCCGAGCACGCCGGGGTCGGCTCCGCACTCAACGACACCGTCCAGCAGGCCGGCGCGGCCCTCGGCGTCGCCGTCCTCGGCACGGTCCTCTCCCGCACCTACACCGGAGCCATGCCCGACGCCGTACCCGCCGGGGCGAGCCACTCCGTGTCCGACGCGCTCGCCCTGGCCGCCGCCACCGGTGACTCCGCGCTCGCCGCGACGGCCCGCGAGGCCTTCACCGAGGCGATGTCCGCCAGCTTCTGGGCCGGGGCGGCGGGTGTCCTGGCCGCGGCCGCCCTCGCCGTCATCCTCATCCGGGACCGCAAGGCCCCGGCCGGGGAGGACACCTCGGCGGCCGGGGAGCACACCGCCCCGGGCCGGCAGGACGTCACCCGCGACGCCGAACTGACCACCGCCGCCTGAGGCCGCGGGCACCCCTGATCAGACGTACGTACGACACCGCAGCGCCCCGCCCGGATTCGTTCCGGCGGGGCGTTGCGCGTAAGTCTCAGTCGTCGTGCTCCGCGGCGGTTCGGCGCCGCTCGGCGCGCTGGGACAGTGTTTCGAGGATGCGCTGCCAGGCCGGTGACGCCTCCCCGAAGATCCGGGAGAAGACCAGCTTCGGGCTCCCCGGCCGGCCACCGTCCCGTCCGTGCCGCTTCTCCCACGCGTCCAGTTCGTCGATGAGTTGTTCCAGGCGCGGATCGTCGGGGTCCCAGTCCACCGCCCGGTCGCAGGCGAGATACAGGCGCGTCGTCTCGGGGTCGTCGAACCGGGCGCTCTTGTCCCGTATCCGCCTCGGCATGGAGGACGGGTCCAGCGCCTGCGTCAGGATCCACGAGTCGCGCTCCAGCCGTACCCTGCGCTCGCTGACCCCGAGGCCGCGCATCCGGTCCAGGATGGCGACCACCTCGGGGGGCAGGACGAGCCGTTCACCGCTGTCCAGTTCGGCGATCCGGCGGCGGTACTCGCTGAGCTGCTCGATCTTGCGCCCCAGCTCGGCGTCGATGTCAGTCAGGGCCGAGGCGAATTCGGCCGGCCGCGCGTGCAGCAGCGCGTCGATACGGGCCAGCGGGACACCGGCATCGGCGAGGGTCCTGATCCGGATGAGATCCACCGCCGCCTGCGCGGCGTAGCGGCGGTAGCCGGAGGCATCGCGCTCAGGCTCGGGCAGCAGGCCGAAGTGGTGGTAGTGGCGAACGGTGCGTACGGTCACGCCGGCTGCCGCCGCGAGTTGGCTGATCGTAAGCACCGTTCACCTCCGGGCTGTGGGCGTGGCGTGACGCGACGCAACGTGTCGTGTCGTGATCATCCGTGCCGGGAGTTTAGGCGCGCGGGGGGCACGGCTGGTACCGGGCCGGGGCCGCCCGGTCGATGACGTCGCGGACCGCCTGGATCACGGCGTCGGGACGGTCGAAGCAGAGCCGGTGGTGGAAGGTGTCGGCGAGGACGCGCTGTTCCCCGCGCGAGACCGCGCCCACCAGGGCGGCGTCCATTCTCGTCCTGGCCTCGCGCATCTCCCGCGCCGTCCGCTCCGGCACCGGCGCCTGCTGGGCGGGGTCGTCGCCCACCACGGTGAGGGCGACCACCGGGACGTCGGGTATGTCCGGCCCGGCCTTCAGCTCGGCGGCGAGTTCGGCAAGGCCGCCCCGCTCGGCGACACCGGAGCGGAGCCACGCGTCGCTCTCCTTGGCTTCGAGCAGCGGCTGCCGCAGGTGCTCCGGGTGGTTCGCGAGCAGCTCGGCGCGCATCTCGCGCAGGGCAGGGCGCATCCGTTCGAGCTGCGCCACGTCGGGTGCCATCCGCTCGGCCGCGGCCAGGCTCGCCGCGGGGGGCATGAAGTCGTCCCATTCACGGTGGAAGGCGTCCAGCCAGACCAGGCCCGCCACGTCCTCGGGGAACAGTTGTGCGAAACGGTGCGCGTAGGCACCGCCCAGGGAGTGCGCCGCGAGTACGTACGGGCCGGCGATGCCCTGGACGCGCAGCAGCTCGCGCAGCTCCGTGGCGACCTCGGCGGCGGTGCGCGGCAGCGGGAGGGGGTCGCTGTAGCCCGTGCCGCCGCGGTCGTACACCACGGCGGTGGTGAACCGCGCGACCCCTTGCTGCACACCGAAATAGTCCAGGCCGACCGCGCTGGCGCCCGGCAGGAACACGACGGCCGGCCCGCCGCTGCCCGACCGGTGCACGAAGAGGCGGCGGCCGTCGATCTCCTGGAACCCGCCGACCGGTGGAGCCGGCCGGGCCGTGGAAGTGCTGTTGTTCGTCATGCGACGAGGCTGCAACGTTGACGCAGCGTCAGGGTCAAGCCCCTCAGAGGATCGGCGGGCGGCCCAGCCGGGTCATCCGCCATACGGTGCGCCACGACATCGGCCCCCGGGGACCGCACGGCGTCCGCACCCCCTCGATGAAACCGCCCCACCACGCCCTCAGGCCCGCAAGGGACCGCGTCCGCGCCATGGTGAGGACGATCCACACGCCGAGATAGACGGGGATCAACGGCACCGGCAGCCGGCGGCGGGCCAGCCAGACGCGGTTGCGGGCGGTGAACCGGTAGTAGACCGCGTGCCGGGCGGGGGACGTCTTCGGATGCTGGAGGACGAGCTCCGGTTCGTAGCGGATCCGCCACCCCGCGTCGAGCGCGCGCCACGCCAGGTCGGACTCCTCGTGCCCGAAGAAGAACTCGGCGGGCCACAAGCCGATCTCCCGGAGCATGGGCATCGAGAGGGCGTGGCCGCCACCGAGGAAGGCGGTCACCGGACCGCGGCGCATCGGGTCGTCGGCGTGCAGCCGGGGCACCCAGCGGCGCTCCGTGTGCCCGTGTTCGTCGGCGACCCTGAAGCCGATGATCCCCAGCCGCGGGTCCTCCGCGAACAGCTGCCGGACCTTGCGGAACACGTCGTCGGCGATGAGCAGGCCGTCGTCGTCCAGTTCGACGACTACATCCACCTCGCCATCGCCATCGCCATCACCCTCGACCTCGCCCGAGTCGCGCAGCGCCTCGATGCCGACGTTGCGGCCGCCGGGGCAGCCGAGGTTCTCCTTGAGCGGGATCTTGGTCAGGCGTGCCGAGCCGGTCGCGATGCCGGTGAGTGGCGTCGCGTTGCCCACCAGCACCACCCGCGCCGCCGGGACGTCCTGTTTCTCCACCGAGGCGAGCAGGGCGTCCAGCTCCCGCGGGCGCGTGCCCATGGTCACGATGACGACTCCGATACGCGGCAGCGGCATGGCGGTGAACCCCAGTGATCGGCGAAGTGCCGATGCTAACGCCACGCGGCCGGGGCCCCCGGAGGGTATTGGTTCGCCTCACCCCCTCGGATGGCGTACTGTTGTGTTTACCGACGCGGGGTGGAGCAGCTCGGTAGCTCGCTGGGCTCATAACCCAGAGGTCGCAGGTTCAAATCCTGTCCCCGCTACTGAAGGCCGAAGGCCCGGATCCAGTGATCACTCACTGGATCCGGGCCTTCGGTGTTTTCGGGGGTCCCGGTTTTTCGGGTTTCGGGGTTTCGGGTTCTCGGGTTCTCGGGTTTTCAGGCTCTCTTCCAGGGCGGTATGCCCTTCTTCCCCGCCTCCCGTCACCCGTACGGCCCACACCAGCTCGCACCAGGACCCCTCTCCAGGAAGCCTGGGTGCAGCGCGGCGATGGGCGCGGGATCGGCGGGAGACAAGCGGTGGGGCAGCGTGGAGGTACCGGCGGCAGCGGAGCCACCGCGCACGAGCGGACCCTCGTACGGATACTGCCCGTCCTGCTCCTCGTCGTCGGAGTCGTGTACGACGCCCTGACCCCGCCCGAGTTCACCGCCGCACCGCTCTTCACGGCGGCCCCGCTGATCGCCGCCCCCTTCTACTCGCTGCTCGGCACCGTCCTGACGGGCGTCGCGGCCTCGGTCGCGGTCACCGTGCTGCACTACGGCAGCTCCGTCGGCGGCCATGTCGAGGCCGTCACCGAACTGCTCACCGTGACGACCGTCGCGGCCCTCGCGATCTTCATCAACCGCGTCGTGCGCCGTGGCAACGACCGGCTCGCCATCGCCCGCTCCATCGCCGAGGCCACCCAGCGCGCCGTGCTGCCACAGCCCGACCCCCGCATCGGCGGGCTCGACCTCGCGGCGCGGTACGAGGCCGCGCAGGCCGACGCGTTCATCGGCGGTGATCTGTACGCCGTACAGGACACCCCGCACGGCGTACGGCTCATCGTCGGCGACGTCCGTGGCAAGGGCATGGGCGCGGTGGCCGCCGTCGCCGTCGTCATCGGCGCCTTCCGTGAGGCCGCCGAGCAGGAGACCACCCTGGAGGCCGTGGCGCAGCGCCTGGAGCGGGCCCTCGCGCGGGAGGGCACCCGGCGCGACGGGCTCGACGCCTTCGAGGGGTTCACCACCGCCGTCCTCGCGGAGATCCGGGTCGGCGACGGCTGCGTACGGCTGGTGAACCGGGGGCATCCGGAGCCGCTGCTGCTGCGGGGCGACGGCCGGCTGTGCGTGCTCTCCCCGAGCGAGCCCGCGCTGCCGCTCGGCATGGGGGAGCTAGGGGCGTGGCCGGACCGGGCGGACGAGTCGGAGTTCCCGCCCGGGGCGATGCTGCTCTTCTACACGGACGGTCTCTCGGAGGCGCGCGACGCGACCGGGGCCTTCTACGACCCCGCGACCCGGCTCGGCGGGCGGATCTTCCCCGGCCGGGAGGGCCCGCACACGCTGCTCGCCACGCTCACGCAGGAGGTGCGGCGGCACACCGGGGGCGCGGCGACGGACGACATGGCGCTGCTCGCGGTGCGGCGGCCGGCCACCGGGGACGGCAAGGCCGCGGCGGAGAGCCATGTCACTGGCCGTGACTGAAGTGCAGCCCTCCGCATCACAACTGACGTTCTGTCAAGGGAATGTGAAGTTCCGGTGTGTGACTTTCTCGGGTGACACAGGGTCAACTTGCCCCGGTGCGAACCCTCGTGTCCCGTTAAGTCCTGCCCGCGAGCGTTAATGATCAATCGGAACAGCTTGGAATACGGCACCGCTGTCTATTAACGTTCGATAACGCAGCGCGGTCGTCCCAGCCGTCACTAGAGGCGGCTCCGTGCGCACACGCCTAATCCCGCAAGGGAGCCGGGGAACCACCAACTTGGGGTGAATCGGGCAGCTGTGCATCCGTGCCGGTTGTCCGTAGGAGACCTTCCTGCTCCGAACCCGTCAGCTAACCCGGTAGGCGAGAAGGAAGGAAAGGAGTGCGCCCCAGTGGCGTCCAACCGGCCTGCCCCCCAAGCCGCGTACGTACCGAATGACGACGACTTCGGTGGTTACGACCAGGAGACCTGGGAGGAATGGAATCCCACCGAGGAGTCCGTCCGTCCCGTCCGCGGCAGGCACCGTGTGCACAAGAAGGGCGGCGGCGGGCTCGCCCGCAGCTCCACCGTGCTGGGCGTCGGCGTCATCGCCGCCGTCGGCGCGGGCGGCATAGCCACCGCGCAGGACGGCAAGGCGCCCGTCTCCATCTCGATGCCCGACCTCGGCGCCGTCGCCGACTCGCTCCCCGAGGCCGAGTCCCTGCCCGGCGTGGGCTCCCTCCTCTCCGACGACTCCGCCGCCCCCGCGGGCTCCGAAGCCGTCACGGCCGCGGCTCCGCTCAGCGCCGCCGGTGTCAGCTCCACCGACGCCGAGCAGGGCGCCACGGACGCGGGCGAGGCACTGCGCGCCCGCATCATGCAGCAGGCCGAGAACCAGCAGGACCAGGCGGACGACGCGGTGCGGACCGCGGCCGAGGAGGCCGCCGTCAAGAAGGCCGCCGAGGAGGCCGCCGCCCAGCAGAGGCTGGCCGAGCGGAAGGCCGACGCCAAGGCCGCCGCCAAGAAGAAGAAGGAGCAGGAGGCCCGCGAGGCCAAGGCCCTGGCCGAGCGCCGGGCCAAGCTCGCCAAGAGCTACGCGCTGCCCACCTCCTCGTACACCATCACGTCGCACTTCGGTGTCGCCGGCTCCATGTGGTCCTCCGGGCACCACACCGGCCTCGACTTCGCCGCACCGACGGGTACCCCGCTCAAGGCCGTCCACACCGGCACCGTCAAGGAAGCCGGCTGGGCGGGCGCGTACGGCTACCGCACCGTCCTGGAGCTGAGCGACGGCACCGAGGTCTGGTACTGCCACCAGTCCTCGATGAACGTCAGCGCGGGACAGAAGGTCAGCACCGGCGATGTCATCGGGCGCGTCGGCGCGACCGGCAACGTCACCGGACCGCACCTCCACATGGAGGTCCACACCGCGGGCGGCTCCACCGTCGACCCCCTCGCCTGGCTCCAGAGTAAGGGCCTCAACCCCTGACCCGAAGCGGACGACTTGACGTTCATTTGGGGGAGCCGCCGGAATTCTGTTTCCGGCGGCTCCGTTGAGGAACGCATGACTTCTCTTCGCACGCTTGGCTCATCCGACCTCGAGGTCTTCCCGCTCGCCCTCGGCGGCAACGTCTTCGGCTGGACCGCCGACCGGACGGCGTCCTTCGCCGTCCTCGACGCCTACACCGCCGCGGGAGGCAACTTCATCGACACCGCCGACACCTATTCGAGCTGGGTGGAGGGGAACGAGGGCGGCGAGTCCGAGACCCTCATCGGCGAGTGGCTGGCCGAGCGCGGCAACCGCTCCGACATCCTCCTGGCCACGAAGGCCGGCGCCCACCCCGAGTACAAGGGGCTGGCCCCGGACACCATCAAGAGGGCCGCCGACGCCTCGCTGCGCCGCCTCGGCACCGACTACATCGACCTGTACTACACCCACTTCGACGACACCTCGGTCCCCGTCGAGGAGATCATCGGGGCACTGGACGAGCTGGTCACGGCCGGCAAGGTGCGCGCCATCGCCGCCTCCAACATCTCCCCCGAGCGGCTCCAGGAATCCCTCGACTTCTCCGACCGCGAGGGCCTCGCGCGCTATGTCGCGCTCCAGCCGCACTACAACCTCGTCTCCCGCGACACCTACGAGGGCCGGCTCCAGGAGCTCGCCTCGCGCTCCGGCCTCGCCGCCGTCCCCTACTTCGCCCTCGCGTCGGGCTTCCTCACCGGCAAGTACCGCCCCGGCACACGCGTCGAGAGCGCGCGCAGCGGCCGGGTCGAGGAGTACGTGGGCAGCGAGCGGGGCGACCGGGTCCTCGCCGCGCTCGACGGGATCGCCGAGGCGCATGACGCCGAGGTCGCGACCGTGGCCCTCGCCTGGCTCGCGGCGCAGCCCACCGTGGCGGCGCCGCTCGCCTCCGCGCGCACGGTCGAGCAGCTGCCCGCGCTGCTCGCGGTGGCGGACCTCTCCCTGACGGACGCCGAGCTGTCGGCGCTGACGGCGGCCTCCGCCTAGGTGCGGTAGGGGTTGTGGGCCGGGTGGCCGTATGCCGGACGGGGCTGCGGCTGCCCGTACGGAGCGGGGGCGTACGCGGCAGGGGCGTAGGGGGCGCACGGGGCGTGCGGGTACGCGGCGTGGGGGTGGCCGTACGGCGCGTACGGCATCGGGAGCATGACCGGGGCGGTGGCGCGGGCCGCGTAGGCCAGGGCGGGCCGGGCCGGTTCGCGGCGCTCCCAGAGCTTCTCGAGCAACTCCCGCTCGCGTACGACGAAGTCGGCGCCCGCCCGGCCGCGGCGGCCCCGGTGGCGCAGGAACGCCAGTGACGTCGCGTACGTCTCGTACTCCATGACCGCCCGGCCCGCGGCCTTCCCCCAGGCGTATGAGGCGTAGTCGCGGGCCAGCGCGCGGGCCCGCATCGAGCCGAGCGCGTACGGCTCGGGCGGGGTGAGCCAGCCCGCCGCCGCGTACACGGGCAGTTCGGCGCGGATCATGCGCAGCTCGCGCTGCCGGGTCCAGATCGCCAGCCACGTCAGCAGCCCGAACGACGGCAGCATGAAGAGCGCGTACACGGCGAAGAACCCGTACTGGCCGAAGACCGCGGAGCCGTTCCACAGCGCGTGCATGCCCATCGCGAGCAGCAGTCCGCCGAGCGGCAGCAGCGCGCGGCGCAGGCGCATGCGCTCCGCCGAGAAGGCGGCGATGCCGAAGCCGATGCCGGTCAGGACGGTGAAGAGCGGGTGCGCGAAGGGCGACATGACCACGCGTACGAAGAACGTCGCGGCCGTCACGGAGGCGAGGCCGCTGTCGCGGCTGAGCTGGTCGGTGACGAAAGCGTTGCCGAGGTAGAGGATGTTCTCGGTGAACGCGAAGCCCGTAGCGGTCACCCCGGCGATGACCATGCCGTCGACGATGCCGGTGAAGTCGCGTCTGCGGAAGAGGAAGACGAGCAGGATCGCGGCGGCCTTCGCGGACTCCTCGACGACCGGCGCGATGACCGTGGCGCCGAGGGTGTCGGCGCTGTGCGGGTCGGCGGTGGCGGTCGCTATCCAGCGGATCGCGAAGCTGTTCGCGACGATCGCGATGAGCGCGGCCGCGCAGGCGCCCCACGCGAAGGAGAAGAGGAGGTTCCGCCAGGGCCCCGGCGCCACCCGGTCCAGCCAGCGGAACGCGGCGACGAGCAGCGGCACCGGCACGGTCGCGAGGCCGAGCCCGACCAGGAAGCCCTCGGTGCCGGTCTGCTCCCTGACCAGGGCGAGGATCACCAGGCCCGAGAGCGCGAGCAGCGTGACGAGTCCGGCCACGCGGACCGCGCGCCGCTGCCACCAGTGGGCTCGGCGGAGTTCCCCCGGGGCGGGCGGCTCGGGGGGAATCGGATACGGAGGACTGGTGGCCACGTCGTTGACCCTAACGAGGGATGGGGGTGGCCGCGACGGGGCCTTTACTTGCCGGTGCCCGCCCCGAGCTGCTCCACACGGCGGAACAGCAGGTCGTGGACCACGTGACCCTTCTTCAGGCCCTGGCCCTCGAAGCGGGTGAGGGGGCGGAAGTCCGGGCGCGGGGCGAACCCTCCGTCCTGCCGCGTGTTCTCGAAGTCGGGGTGCGCGGTGAGGACCTCCAGCATCTGCTCGGCGTACGGCTCCCAGTCCGTCGCGCAGTGCAGGAGCGCGCCCGGCTTCAGCGAGGGCGCGGCCAGGGTGAGGAACTCCGGCTGGATCAGGCGCCGCTTGTGGTGGCGGGCCTTGGGCCAGGGGTCGGGGAAGTAGACGCGCAGTCCGGCGAGGGACTCGGGCGGGAGCATCTCGCGGAGCAGGATGATCGCGTCGCCGTTGGCCACGCGGACGTTCGTCAGGCCGCCGCGTTCGGCGAGTCCGAGGAGGTTGCCCTGGCCGGGGGTGTGCACGTCGACGGCGAGGATGCCGGTGTCCGGGTCGGCGGCGGCCATCTGCGCGGTCGCCTCGCCCATGCCGAAGCCGATCTCCAGGACGACGGGGAGGTCGGGGCGCGGGCCCCGCTCGTCCGCGAACAGCTCGCCGAGGTCGAGCTTGCGCAGCCCGTCGATGTCCAGCCCCCAGATGGGCCAGAGCCGCCGCAGGGCGTCGCCCTGGCTGGTGGTGACCCGGCTGCGACGCGGCTGGAAGCTGCGGATCCGGCGCTCGTGGTGTGACCCGGCGGGGTCGGGGGAGGGGCCGCCGGGAAAGCGGGGGGCGGCCTGCGGACGGCCGGACCGCCGGGGCCCGTCCCCCTCGGGGGTGCCGGACGCTTCGGGGGCTTCGGGGGTTTGGGGTGACTCAGACACAGTGCGGCCAATTTTACGGGGCGCGGGGGTGGGGTGGTCCGGCTGCCGGTGCGCTGCGGGTCGGCTGTGGCTGGTCGCGCAGTTCCCCGCGCCCCTTGGGGCGGGGCGTTGCGGGACGCTCGGAGGGCGGACCGTGCCCCGTCAGTGACGCGAGGGGTCGTGGCCCCGTCAGGGGCGCGGGGAACTGCGCGCTCAACCACGTCGGACCCGCAGAGCACCAAGCACCGCACCGCATCGACGCACGCAGACCGGCGGCAGGCGACCGGGCAGAGCCGCTGAACCCGGCGGTCACGAATCTCCGGCAGCCGCGGAGCCCCGCCTCACCCCAAGACGGCCAGCGCCCGCCGCGCGACCTCCCGCCCGATCGGCAGCGAAGCCGTAGCGGCAGGCGACGGCGCGTTCAGGACGTGCACCGTGCGCGCGCCCTCCCGTATCAGGAAGTCGTCGACCAGCGTGCCGTCACGCAGGACCGCCTGCGCGCGGACCCCGGCCGGGGCGGGCACCAGGTCGTCGGGGCCGATCCCCGGCAACAGCCTCCGCACCGCTTCGGTGAACGCCGACTTGGAGGCGGAGCGGCGCAGCTCACCCGCCCCGTACCGCCAGTGGCGCCGGGCTATGCGCCACGATCCCGGCCAGCCGAGCGTGCCGGCCAGCTCGCGAGGGTGGACGACCGACCAGGCGTACCCCTCGCGGGCCAGGGCCGGCACCGCGTTCGGCCCCACGTGGACGCCGCCGTCGATCCCCCGGGTGAGGTGGACGCCGAGGAAGGGGAAGGCAGGGTCGGGCACGGGATAGACGAGGCCGCGCACCAGCTCGGGGCGGCCCAGCTCGTAGTACTCCCCGCGGAACGGCACGATCCGCATGCCGGGGTCGTCGCCCGTGAGCCGCGCGACCGTGTCGCAGTGCAGCCCCGCGCAGTTCACCATGACCTTGCCGCGCACCACGGCACCGTCGGCGGTGCGGACGGCGACGCCGAGGCCGGGGCGGCGGTCCACGCGCACGACGTGCCCGGCCGCGCCGTAGCGGATCTCGGCGCCGGAGGCCTCCGCCAGGTGCCGCGCCACCGCGCCGTAGTCACAGACGCCGGTGGTGCCGACGTGGATGGCGGCGAGGCCCCGCACCTCCGGCTCGTACTCAGTGATCTGGGCGGGGCCAAGCTCGCGCACCGGAATGCCGTTCTCCCTGCCGCGCTGGACCAGGGCGTGCAGCCGGGGGAGCTCCGCGCGCTCCGTGGCGACGATCAGCTTGCCGGTGACCTCATGCGGAATGCCGTACTCCGCGCAGAACTTGATCATCTCGGCGGCGCCGCGCACCGCGTATCTCGCCTTCAGGGAGCCGGGGCGGTAGTAGATCCCGCTGTGGATCACCCCGCTGTTGCGGCCCGTCTGGTGGCGGGCAGGGCCGCGCTCCTTCTCCAGCACGGTGACACGGGTGCCGGGGGCGGCGCGCGTGAGGGCGTACGCCGTCGCGAGGCCGACGATTCCGCCGCCGACCACCAGCACGTCGCAGTCGTTCGCGACCTTCTTCACCACGCCTCACCTCCCACCACAGATACTGCCCTGCGCCACTGACAACGCCCTCAAACCTGGGGTGGGTGTGTGCTTGATCGCCGCGCGACTACGCGGGAGCCATCAGCAGCGGCCTGGCGCGCTCACGGAGCTCCACGACCCTCGGCTCGTCCCCGTACGGTTCGAGGCGGTGCAGGAGGTCCTTCACGTACTCGGTGGTCCGCGCGGAGGAGATGCGGCCCGCGACCTCCAGCGCCCGGGTGCCCTGCTCGCACGCCGCGTCGAGGTTGCCGGACTCCAGCTCGGCGACGGCCGAGACGACCAGGCGCAGGCCGTGGGAGCGTACGAACTCCTCCGTGGGCCGCGACAGTGCCTGTTCCGTGAAGCGGCGGACCTGCCGGGGCGCCTTCAGATCGCGGTAGCACTCCGCGGCGTCGGCGGCGAAGCGGTCGTAGCCGTAGAAGCCGAGCCAGCTCGGGTCGTTGTCGCCGTCGCGGGCCCGCTCAAGCCAGCCCTCGGCGGCCCGCAGCGCCGCGCCCGCGGCCTGCCCGTCATGGGCACGCGCGTGTGCCCGTGCCTCGACGAGGCGGAAGAAGCTCATCGTGCGGGCCGTCGCGAGCCCGCGGTTGCGCTCCAGGGCGGCCTGCGCGAGGTCGACTCCCTCGTCCCCGAAGCCGCGGTAGGTCGCCTGGAGGGACATGGAGGCGAGCACGTACCCGCCCAGGGGCACGTCGGCCGCCGCGCGGGCGAGCCGCAGCGCCTGGATGTAGTAGCGCTGGGCGGCCTCCTGCTGGCCGGTGTCGAAGGCCATCCACCCGGCGAGGCGGGTCAGTTCCGCGGAGGCTCCGAAGAGGGCGCGTCCGACCTCGTCGGAGTAGGAGCCGAGGAGCAGCGGCGCCGCCTCGACGCGCAGGCACTCCGGGACCATGGAGGAGCGCCAGTCGCCGCCCCCGTACTTGGAGTCCCAGCGCCGCGCGTCCTCCGCGGCCTCCCGCAGCTTCAGTACGTCGCTGTGGCCGACCTTCATCGGCGCGCCGCCGTCGTCGGCGTGCGCCACGTCGCGCGGCATGTCGTGGGAGGCGTCGCGCGCCACGGAGCTGTCGGCCGGGGTTATGAGCCAGCGCGAGGCGGGCGTCGCGTACGCGCTCACCGCGAAGGAGCCGGCGAGGGACTGCCAGATGCCGCCACCCGCGCGCCGGCCCGCCAGATCGAGGCGGTACAGCTCGGTGGCCGACTTGACGGCGGCCCCCACGTCACGGGGGAAGGCGAGCCCCACTTCGGGCGCCGGGTCGGCGTCCGCGAGGCCGATCTCGTGCAGCGGCACCGGGCGGCCGAGCTTCTGCCCGATGGCCGCCGCGATCAGGTGGGGGGCGGCGCCCTGCGGCACCATGCCCTTGGACACCCAGCGGGCCACGGAGGTCTTGTCGTATCGAAGCGTCAACCCGCGTTGTGCGCCGAGGTCGTTGACCCGGCGTGCGAGTCCCGCGTTGCTGATTCCCGCGAGGGCGAGAACGGTGCCGAGCTTTTCGTTCGGCCCGCGTTGCTCCCTGGACATGCGCCACCCCTCGACACAGACGGCTGCCGGGCGATGGCTGGACCGCTCGGCATTCGTGCTGCGTTCCCCCCGGGGGCAAGCGCTACCCATGGCCGCGGCCGCCGTGGCGTGAGCCTCGGACACCGTGGCCGGATTCGCGGCCGCAAGAGCGTTTGGCCGATCCTCCAGGTATATGCCTCCGTTGAAAACATCAGCACACACAGGGTAGTTCGCCGCATCCCAAGCGTTAAGGGGCACAGTTCCGTATGGCGAGATTGTTGTCCGTACGGAAGTGCGGCGGGGCCCGCGCGTGCTCCCGGTGTGTGGCCGTGCGCCCGTCCGTGCGCTCTTCTCCGGCCATGACGGGAGCGCTTCCATTGGCGATGCGTGGGTCGGCCCGCTGCGCTGGAGTCAGTGGGCTGGGGGACACCGCCGCCTCCATCCCCGCGGGCGGCGGACCGGTCCGGGAGGCGAACACCGCCTCCCGGGCTGTGTGTTGCCTTCGAACGGTCCCGCCCTGGGCGCATCCCAGGCCGATTTGGCCGAAAACCACCCACACGAAGGAACGGGCATTCCGCCCCTTTACGGGCCCATCGTGCGGTGAGCGCGGCCCGCGCGAGGAGAGTCGAGTACGGCACGCGCAAGGAGAGGGGCACCCTCCGCCCTTCAACCACCGCCCGACCCGGGCGGATTCACCGCCGCACAAGCGGCCCCGCGGCCCCTCCCGTGTGCCTCCTTCGTGGCAGCATGGGTCCCCAGTCCTTCGGTGCACCGGTCGGCCGTGCCTCTCGGCGCCTCGCCGACGGTCCGTCCACAGCCTGTGGAGGCAGCGATGCGGTGGTTGGTGGGGTGGAGCAGTGCCGCCGCGAGGCCCTCGGCGGCGGGCTCGGCCGGGGCCACCGGTGACGGCGGCGAGACCCTGCACCCCGTGGGCTCCCAGCTCCTGTGGGGCGAGCCGGATCCGCTCTGGGCGGTCGGCGACTGGCGCGCCGACGAGGTGCGGACCGTGACGGTCGACGCGCGGACCCGCATCGCGGTCCTCGGCACCTGCGGGGCCTCCGACGAGGAGCTGCGGGTCGGCCTCTTCGCCGCGCGCGGCGGCGCCCTGCGCCATCTGACCGCCTGGCCCGGCAGTTACACGGCGGTCGTCCAGGTCGGCCGCCGCGTCATGGTCGCCGGTGACCTCGCGGGCGCGCGCCCCGTCTTCCACACCCCCTGGGCGGGCGGTACGGCCTACGCCACCGCCGCACTGCCGCTGGCCGACCTCGTCGAGGCCCACCTCGACATCGGCCACCTCGCGGCGCTGCTCGCCGCCCCGGACGTCCCCGAGGCGCTGCACGACTCGACGCCCTACCAGGGCGTGCGGCGTGTGCCCCCGGGGCACGCGCTGATCCTGCGCGCGGGCGCACGGGAGGTCGCCGGGTACGAACCGGTCGCCTCGCTCGCCGTCGCCGCCCCCGCCGCCGACGCCGCGAGCGCCGTGGACGCCGTCCGTGACGCCCTCGTGGAGGCGGTACGCGCCCGTCTCACGGCCCCGCGCCATGTGCCCGGCACCGACGTCGACCCAGGTCCGGTGCCCGGCATGGGGCCCGCCGAGCGGCGCGCGGCCCGCGGCATGCCGGTGCCCGGCATCGGAGCGGACCTCTCCGGAGGGCCCGCCTCGGGAACCCTCGCTCTCCTCGCGGCCGGTCTGCCCGGCATGCCCGGCACCGTCCTCGGCCACGGCACGGGCGCGGGGGAGCGGCTCCTGGCCGTCACCTTCAACGACCTCGCCGTCAACGGCCGCGAGGCGGAACTGGAACGGGCCGGAGCCATCGCCGCCAACCCGCGCCTGCACCACGTGGTCGTCGCCGCCGGTGAGGACGCGCTGCCCTACGCCGACCTGGACGGGCCGCTGACGGACGAACCGAGCAGCACCCTGGTGCTGGCCCAGCGCCACCGCGCCCGGCTCTCCTCGGGCAGCGCGGACCACTTCACGGGCCACGGCGCCCGGCAGGTCCTCGACGCCCATCCCGCCCGCCTCGCCGACCTCCTGCTGGACCGCAAGCGCCGCCATCTGGTGCGCCCGGTGGCCGCGCTGACGAAGGCCGACGGTTCGGTGATGGTCCCCGCGCGCGTGTACGGCGCGGCGCGCAAGCTCGCCCGCATGCCGCACCGAGCGGGCGTCGAATCGCTCGCCGACCGGCTGCTGCACCGCCGCTTCGAGGAACCGGGCGGAGCCGTGGGGGCGTCGCTGGCCGCCCTCGCGTGGGCCAGACCCGGGCCCGCCGCGCGCTGGCTGACCGGCGAGGCGCTCGCTGAAGTATCGGTTCGTCTGAACGACACGACCATGCGCCCGGGCGGCCCCGGCCAGCGGCCCGGCGAGTTCCGCGCACGGGCGGCCCTCGCCCGGCACGCCGCGGACCTGCGCATCCTCGAACAGGCCGCCGAGGTCCGCTTCCAGCGGCTGCACGCGCCCTTCCTCGACAACCAGGTCGTCCGCGCGTGCCGGGCGCTCCCCGAGGCCTTGCGCGTCCAGCCCGGGGCGCGGGCCGCGATCCTGCGCACGGTCCTTGAGGGCGCCGGCGTCACCGATCTGCCGCCCGGCTGGGGCGCCCCGTCCCACGCGCCGGGCGCCGCGGCCGCCCGCGCGGGCCTGCGCCTGGCGGTGGAGCACCTGATCGCCCTCTTCGACACCCCGCTGCTCGCCCAGGCGGGCCTGGTCGAGGCCCGCGTCGTCCGCAAGGCGCTGCGCGAGGCCGCCGAGGGGGTACCGCTCCCGCTGGACGGCCTGGCCGACCTGGTCGCCACGGAACTGTGGCTGCGGCGGCTGCTGTCGCGCCGAGGGACATGCTGGACGGGGACACCGGCCAGGCAGCGAGCCGTCCCTACGGGGAGCGTGGTTCCGCAAAGGGGCGCGCTGGGAGCGGGGCGCTAGGTCGTTGGAGCCGGTCGCCAGGAGGGGCGTTCGGAGCGGGTGCTCGGAGCTTCCGGAGGCTCCTCGGGGCCCGCGACTCCCCTCGCGCCGATAAAGCCCGGGCCTCGCGTGGGCCCGCCAGGGAGAATGGCCCGGTGCGGTACGGAATCCTGGGCGCCACCGAGGCGTACGACGACCAAGGCGCCCCCCTGCCCGTAGGGGGCCGGCGGCTGCGTGCCCTGCTCGCGGCCCTGGCGCTCCACGCGGGCCGCGCGGTCGTCGTGGGGACCCTCATCGACGAGGTCTGGGCCGACGAACCGCCGAGCGACCCGCAGGCCGCCCTGCAAGCCCTCGTCGGCCGGCTGCGCCGCGTCCTCGGCAAGGACGCCATCGCCTCGGCCCCTGGGGGCTACCGCCTGGCCGTCGCCCCCGAAGACGTCGACCTGCACCGCTTCGAGCGCCAAGCCGGGGAGGGCAGGGCGGCCCTGGACCGCGGCGACCCGGCCGCCGCCGCCCGCGTCCTGCGCGAGGCGCTCGCCCTGTGGCGCGGCCCCGCCCTCGCCGACCTGCCCGACCGGGCCGCCGCCGCGCGTCCCGAGGCCCAGCGCGTCGAGGCGGTGCGCGCGCGGATCGAGGCGGACCTGCGGCTGGGCCGCGCCGCCGACGTCGTACCGGAACTGCGGGAACTGACCGCCGGACTGCCGTACGACGAGACGCTGCGCGCGCTGCTGATCCGCGCCCTGCGGGACGCCGGACGCGGCGCCGACGCGCTCGCCGCCCATGAGGACGCCCGCCGTGCCCTCGCCGAGGGGCTCGGCGCGGATCCCGGCCCGGAACTGCGGGCACTGCACGAGGAGTTGCTCGGCCCGGCCGAGGCGGCCCCGCGACCGTCCGGTGCCGCGCGGCGGGGCCCCTCGCGGCTCGACCAGCCCGAGCGGAAGGGGAACATCCGTAACCGGTTGACCTCTTTCGTCGGGCGGGAACCCGAGCTCGCCGCCATCCGTTCTGATCTGCGCAGGGCCCGCCTGGTCACGCTCACCGGACCGGGCGGTTCAGGAAAGACCCGCCTCGCCGAGGAAGCCGCCGCCGGGCATCCGCAGGCATGGCTGGCCGAGCTCGCCCCGCTCGACCATCCCGAGGCGGTGCCAGGCGCTGTCGTCAGTGCGCTCGACCTGCGCGAGACCGTGCTGATGACCAGCGAGTTGACCGTCCCCCAGGACGACCCGGTCGCCCTGCTCGTCGAGTACTGCGCCGCGCGCAGCCTGCTCCTGGTCCTTGATAACTGCGAACATGTGATCGACGCCGCGGCCGAGCTGGCCGAGACCCTCCTCACGCACTGCCCAGGCCTCACCATCCTCGCCACCAGCCGCGAACCCCTGGGCGTGCCGGGCGAGTCCGTGCGCCCCGTCGAGCCGCTCCCACCCGACCCGGCGCACCGCCTGTTCACCGAGCGGGCCGCGGCGGTGCGGCCCGGCTTCGCGCCGGACGAGGACGCCGAGGCGGTCGCCGAGATCTGCCGCCGCCTGGACGGCCTGCCGCTCGCCATCGAACTGGCCGCCGCCCGCCTGCGACTGCTCACCCCGCGCCAGATCGCCGACCGGCTCGACGACCGCTTCCGCCTGCTGACCAGTGGCAGCCGCACGGCCCTGCCCCGCCAGCAGACCCTGCGCGCCGTCGTCGACTGGTCCTGGGAGCTGCTCGGCGAGGCCGAGCGGACCGTGCTGCGCGAGGTGTCGGTCTTCGCCGGCAGCTGGGACCTGCCCGCGGCCGAGGCGGTCTGCACCGGCCCCGCCACGGACCTGATCGGCGCCCTGGTCGACAAGTCCCTGGTCGTGGCCGTTCCGGGCGCCGGGCCCGAGGACGGCGGCATGCGCTACCGCCTCCTGGAGACCATCCACGAGTACGCAGTCGAGCGCGCCGCCGAGACCCCCGCCCTGCTCACGGCCGCCGAGCAGCGCCACGCCGCCTGCTTCCGGTCGCTGGTCGAGCGGGCCGAGCCGCTGCTGCGTTCCGCCGAGCAACTGCCGTGGATCAGGCGCCTGGAGACGGAGCTCGACAACATCCGGGCGGCCTTGCAGCACTCCATCGAGACCCGCGACGCGGAGACGGCGATCGTCCTCGCCCTGAACACCGGATGGTTCTGGTGGCTGCGCAACTACCACCGCGAGGGCTGCGAGTGGATGGGCCGCATCCTGGAGCTGGCCCCGAGCCGCGGCTCGTCCGGTCCCCTGACTCTGCCCGACGAGGACGATCCGCTCTACTGGCCGTGGATGAACCTCCGGCTGCTGCACCTCTTCCTGGTGACGGAGTCCCGGCCCACGGCGGCGGGCGCCGAGCACGACTGGACGGACGTCCGCTACGTCGACCGGGTGCGCGCCGTCTTCGCCCGGCCCGGCCCCCACTCGGCCCGGTTCCCCGGGCTGATCTGGCCGTTCACCATCTTCTTCGCCGGCGGCACGCTCGACGACACCCGGCCCGCCGTGGACGAGGCGGTCGAGAACTGCCGGCGGTACGGCGGGGACTGGGAGCTCTGCGTCATGCTGATGTTCCGCGGCCACATGGCCATCGACATGAACGGCAACCTCTCGGGCGTCGACGAGGACCTGGCCGAGCTGCGGACGCTCAGCGGGCGGGTGGGCGACCGGTGGATGCGCGCCCAGGTGAACAGCGCCGTGGCCGAGGCCGCGATGGCCCGCGGCCGCCACGACGAGGCCCGCGCCGCCTACGAGGAAGCGCTGCGCCTCGCCTATGAGGTGGGGGCGTACGCGGAGATGTCGTTCCTCCTGGCCCGGCTCGCCGAGATCGCCTACCGCGAGGGCGAGCGCGACACGGCGGAGAAGCTCCTCGAAGAGGCGAGCACGGAGGCGGACCGCCATGCCGTCACGGACTCCCGTGCCTTCGTACGGATGCTGCGCGCGCGGCTCGCGCTGGACGACGGCGATCCGCTGCGGGCCCGTGAGATGTGCGAGGCGGCCCGCGACGTCGCGGCGCACGGCACGCCGCCCCCGCAGTTCAGGGCCGGGCTGCGCGGTGTGGAGGCGCAGGTCACCGCCGCCGAGTCCGGCCCACGAGCGGGCCTGCGCGAACTGGCCGAGGCGCTGGACGAAGCCGTGGCCGCCCACTGCTCCGAGATGATCGTCGCGGCCCTCGTGGACGTCGGGGCCACGTTCGCGGGCCAGCTGGGCGACCACGCGCGTGCCGCCCGCCTGCTCGCGGCGGCCACACGCCTGCGGTGCGGCCACCCGCGCTCCCTGCCCGAAAGGACCGCCGCGGAGAACCTCATGGCCGCCGCGTCGGCCGCCCTCGGCGAACGGCAGTACGAGACACGGTGCGCCGAGGGCGCTTCCCTCACGACGGCGGAACTGTCCGCGGAACTGACCGACGCCGCCGGGACCTAGGGCCTGTCTGACAATTCCCGCCTGCCTCGCGACGCCATGCACGCACTCTCGCCGCACCGGGCGCAGAGCCAAGTACATCCAGTACGAGGCCCTACGCCCGGCACGCCGAGAGCACGCACCTGACGCCGCGAGGCCGCCCTCCGGGCGACGACGGGAATTGTCAGACAGGCCCTAGGCCCGACGGACTGCCGGGTTGCCGTGCTGCCGATGGGTTACGTGCAGCGCATCTTCGACTGGGCCCAGTCCGCCAGCGCCGCCGAGGAGAAGGGCGTGTGCGGCTCGACGGCCAGTCGGATGGTCTTGCGTCCGGCGAGGTTCACCCGCACCGGCAGCGCCGGATCACCGCCCTTGATCACCGGCGATCGCCACAGCCGCGCCCCGTCCGCGTAGACGGAGAAGCGCACCCTGCCGAGCTCCATCGTCATGTCGTCGACGCCGACGAGCGCGTCGTACGTCGTGCAGCTGCGGTTCAGGTCGATCGTCACGGAGGACCTGCCGTGCACGGTCACGCCGTGGGAGTACTGCTTGCCCGCGATCGTGAGGCCCCGGCGCTGCCACACCCAGCTGCTCTCGCCGAGCCGCATCTCGGGCTTCGTGCCATCGCCCACGGTGCCGTACCGGAGCTCGCTCCACTGGTAGACCACGGGCGCCGGAGGCGGGGGCGGCGGCGGCTTCGGCGCGGGCTTGGTCGGGGTGGGCCGCGGCTTCGGGGGCGGCGGAGGCGTCGGCCTCGGCTTCGGCCTCTCCTTGGGCGGAGGCGTCGGCGTGGGCGTCGGCGTGGGCTTCACGCTCGGCTTCGGCGCGGGCGGCGGCGGTGTCGGCTCAGGCCTGGGCTGCGCCTTCGGCGGCGCCGGCGGTGGCTTCTGCGGCACGATCGACTCGGACGCCGCGGGCCCCTCGGCCTTCGGCGGCGGGTCCTCCTTGGGCCTGCCGTCACCACCGGTGAGGGCGATCGCCGCGACGACCCCGGCCGCCACGACCACGCCCGCCGCGATACCGGCCTTCGCGGGGGCACCGAGCCCCTCGGAGGCGGCGGCGCCCGCGGCCGACCCTCCGGAGGACGCGCCCGCGGCAGCGGCACCCGCGGCTCCCGCGCTCACGGTGCCGCCCCCGATGAGCGCGGCCGCCTTCGCGTACCCGGCGGCCCCGAACCAGCCGATGACGGCGATGGGCACGACCGCGGGGATGCCGCCCGCGACTTCCTTGATCTGGCCGGCGGCCAGGCGGCACTTGGCGCACTCCTCCAGATGCTTGCGCAGACCTCGCTCGGCGCGGCTGCGCAGGCCGCCGCGGGCATAGGCGCCGAGGCGGTCGGCGTAGCGGGCGCACTCCTCGCTCTCGGTGAGGGTGGCGCTCACGTGCGCCTGGAGATAGGCCTGTTTGAGACCTTCGCGGGCGCGGCTGGCGAGCACGCGCGTGCCGTTCGCGTCGAGGCCGAAGAGGGTGGCGACCTCGCTCGGGGACTCCTCCTCGATCTCGGTGTGCCACAGCACGGCCTGCCAGCGCTCCGGCAGGCTCCGGAACGCCTGCATGGCCATCGACTGCTCGGCCTCGTGCATCGCGCGGACGTCCGCGCCGAGTTCCAGGGTGTCGTCGTCGCGCACCTCGGAGCCGCCGCGCGCGGCCTGCGCGGCGAACACCGCGAAGTCGTCGACCAGCTGTTCCCGCTTCGCCGACTTCGTCCACCCGGCGGCGACGCGTCTGACCGTGGTCAGCAGATAGGCGCGCACCGCGTGCTCGGGCCCGCTGCCGCCGCGGACGGCCTGGAGCATGCGGGCGAAGACCTCGGCGGTCAGGTCGTCGGCGGTGTGCGCGTCGCGGCAGCAGGTGAGGGCGTACCGGCGGACGGCTTCGGCGTGCCTGCGGTACAGCTCCTCGTACGCGGAGTCGTCGCCCGCCCGCATCCGCGCGATCAGGTCGGCGTCGGACGTCGGCGTGTCATCCCCGGCGGGGAACGCGGTGGCCGTACGCCCTCCGCGCTGCGGGGGCACACCGGCGCCGGGCGCCGTGGAGGCTATGTCGGCGGGGTCGGAGCTGCCGGGATCGCCCTGGAGCGGCACATCCCGGGCGGACGGCTCGTCCCGATCGTCAACACTCATCGCGGAACGCCCCCGGCTGCACCCTCGGACTCGAACACCGGGAAAGAGTGCCACAGGGCCGTGCATCCGCAGGGGCCGATCGAGGGCAACCACTCGTCCGAGGTGACTTCCCGCGATGGAGCACTATCGTTCACCCATTCGGGGAAGGCTCAACCGCCGTCACACGCACGGGAGTTGAGCCTTCCGCCGTAGGCGCGTCCGCCGCTAGGGCCGCGACCGCAGCCCTTCGAGCAGGATGTCGAGCAGCCTCGACGACGCCGCCGCCTGCTGCGCCGCGTCCGGCAGCGAAGGCGCCGCCGTCGCGATGACCAGCAGGACGTCCGACACCGTCACGTCCGCACGGAGCTCACCCGCCGCACGGGCACGCTCCACGAGACGCCCGACGACGTCGAGGAGCGTCGCCGCGCCCGCGTCGTCACTCGCCGCCGAGGAGACCGACTCCTCGGCGGGCGCCTGGCGCTGTTCCACGAGGCGCAGCTCGGGGGAGTCAGGGGCCGGCTGCCGCTGCTGCGGCACCCTCGCCCCGTCCTCCTCGGCGGCGCCCTCCTCGACGCCCACCCGCAGCACCTGCGGCGGCAGCAGCCGCCCCGCGCCCGATGCCACGGACGTCCGCAGGAAGCGCGAGAGCGCCGACCACGGTTCGTCCTCCTGCCCGAGCGCCGCACGTGCCTGGTCGGTCAGCCGGGAGGTCTCCTCCTCGGCTATGCGCCGGACCAGGACGTCCTTGCTCGGGAAGCGGCGGTAGACGGTGCCCACACCGACCCGCGCGCGGCGCGCCACGTCTTCCATCGGCGCGCCGTAACCCAGCTCGCCGAAGACTTCGCGTGCCGCACGAAGTACATGCTCAAGATTGCGCTGTGCGTCGACACGCAAGGGTGTCGTGCGCGCTCCTTCCCCCATGTCACGTCCGTTCCCGCTGAGGCCGACGGCTGATGCCGACGCGGCAGCGGAAGTCCAGTGGGTCTCCTGAATGCTCATACACGTTCCCCCGGTAATGACGTCTCCCCCCGGAGACACTCCCCGCCATTGGCTACCGGCGTGTTGAGGAGTGATCCCTTCCGCGAGCCCGGAAATGCGGCTCGACGGGCGCATCCCCCGACACCCCGACGTCCCACGAACATAGTTGAGCCTGAGTCAATTCAGAAGGGGTGGGTTCCGCACGGAGCGCCCCCCGATCGGAGTACGCACCGTTTCAAGCCTTATTGCACCCCAAACGCATACCCCCCTCACAGCCGCTGACCTGCGCTCCTTCTGTACGCCGCCGCAAGCCGCGGAGCGCCCGCCGCGCGCCGCCGCCGGTCACACAAATTGCCGGGCCTGTGGACAAACTCCGGAGCCGGGTGCGTCATGGGAAGGTGAAGGCTGCGATCTCCAGCGGGACCACCCCCGCATCCCCGGACTGTGTGCGCATTCTCGTCGTCGGCGGCGGCTACGTCGGCATGTACACCGCGCTGCGGCTCCAAAGAAAGCTGAAGTCGGAGCTCAGGCGGGGTGAGGCCGAGATCGTCGTGATCACCCCTGAGCCCTACATGACGTATCAGCCGTTCCTGCCCGAAGCGGCGGCCGGCAACATCTCGCCGCGCCACGTCGTCGTCCCCCTGCGCCGCGTCCTCGACAAGTGCCGCATCGTCATCGGCGAGGTCGAATCCGTCGACCACGCCAAGCGCACGGCCACCTTCACCACCCTCGCCACCGAGGAGGAGGGCACGGGGCCCGTCGGCATCACGTACGACGAACTGGTCCTGGCCCCCGGCTCCATCTCGCGCACGCTGCCCATCCCTGGCCTCGCCGACTACGCCATCGGATTCAAGACCGTCGAAGAGGCGATCGGCCTGCGCAACCACGTCCTCGAACAGATGGACATCGCCTCCTCCACCCGCGACCCCGCGATCCGCGACGCGGCCCTGACCTTCGTCTTCGTAGGAGGCGGTTACGCGGGTGTCGAAGCGCTCGGCGAGCTGGAGGACATGGCGCGCTACGCGGCGCGGTACTACCACAACATCAAGGCCGAGGACATGAAGTGGATCCTCGTCGAGGCCTCCGGGCGGATCCTGCCCGAGGTCGGCGAGGAGATGGGCAAGTACACCGTCCGCGAGCTGCGCAGGCGCAACATCGACGTGCGCCTGGAGACCCGCCTCGACTCCTGCGAGGACCGCGTCGCCGTCCTGAGCGACGGCGCGCGCTTCCCCACCCGCACCGTCGTGTGGACGGCGGGCGTCAAGCCGCATCCCGTCCTCGCCGCCTCCAACCTGCCGCTCAACGAACGCGGCCGCCTCCTGTGCACCGCACGGCTCTCCGTCGACGGCGCCACGCACGCGTGGGCCGCGGGAGACGCCGCCGCCGTCCCCGACGTCACGGCCGACGAGCCCGGCAAGGAGTGCGCGCCCAACGCCCAGCACGCGGTGCGCCAGGCCAAGGTCCTCGGCGACAACATCGTCGCGACACTCCGGGAGCGGCCGCTTCAGGAGTACCGGCACAAGTACGTGGGCTCGGTGGCGTCACTCGGACTGCACAAAGGTGTCGCACACGTCTACGGACGCAAGCTGAAGGGCTACTGTGCCTGGTTCATGCACCGCGTCTATCACTTGAGCAGAGTGCCGACCGTCAACCGCAAGTCCCGTGTGCTCGCCGAATGGACCCTCTCCGGGCTGTTCAAACGCGAGATCGTCTCCCTGGGGTCGCTCGAACACCCACGCGCGGAGTTCGAACTGGCGGCCGGTGGTGAGCGCCCGAAGGAGTCCTCCTGACCGGCGTCAGGAACTCCCCGCGCGGGACCCACGTCTGATGGATGTCCGTCCGCACCCACGGATGTCAGACCGGTCGGCGAGACTGTTCGTGTGACCATGGTCCGGCCGCAAGGCCGACACCAGGGACGTCCGCCCTCGACAAGCTGTGTTCCCGATCCAGAAGCGACACCACGAGGCCTACCGCAGTGAACTTCACGCGCTGGAGCGCCCGGCTCCCCGGAACGCAGCGCCGCGCAGCAGCGCGGACCGAACAGACGATCCCCGCGACCCCGCGCACGGACGGCGCCGTGCCCGCGGCCCGCGCCGAGCGGCGCTCGGACGGAGTACGCCTGCCGCACGCCGACGGCAGCGGCAGCGGTATCGATGAACTGCCGGCCCGGGAGGTGCTCGACCGCATCCCGGCCCTCGTCGCCCTCGTGCACGGCGCCGACCACCGCCTCGCCCACGTCAACGACGCGTACGTCGCCGCCTTCGGCCCCCGCCCCGTCGGCGAACCCGCGCGCGTGGCGCTGCCCGAACTGGCCGAGCTGGGCCTGCTGCCCCTCCTCGACCAGGTCCTGCGCAGCGCGAAGCCACGCACCGTCAAGTCCCGCAAGGCGCCCGGCGGACGCTCGTACACCTTCACCTGCACGCCCGTGACGCTGCCCCTGGGCGGGGCCGCGGCCGGTCCCGATGCGGGCGGCGGCGTGCTCGTCTTCGCAGCCGACGTCACCGACCACGCCGAGGCGGCCGAGCGACTGCGCGCCAGTGAGCGCGCACAGCGCGAGACGGCCGTCACCCTCCAGAAGTCCCTGCTGCCCCAGGAGCTGGAGCAGCCCGACGACCTGCGCATCGCCGCCACCTACCAGCCGGGCGGCACCGAGGCCGCGGTCGGCGGCGACTGGTACGACGTGATCACCCTCGGCGGCGGCCGCACCGCCCTCGTCATCGGCGACGTCATGGGCCGCGGCGTGCGCGCGGCCGCCGTCATGGGCCAGCTCCGTACAGCCGTACGGGCCTACGCCCGCCTCGACCTGCCCCCGCACGAGGTCCTCCAGCTCCTGGACGGCCTCGCCTCCGAGATCGACGCCAGCCAGATCGCCACCTGCGTCTACGCCGTCCACGACCCGAACGAGGGAAGCCTCGCCTACTCCTCCGCCGGGCACCTGCCGATCCTCGTACGCGACGAGAACGGCACCATCCACCGCGCCGAGGAGCCCACCGGTCCGCCGCTCGGCACCGGCGGCTGGCTGCACACCTCGGGCTCCGTGCCCCTCGGGCCCGGATCGACCGCCGTCCTCTACACGGACGGCCTGGTCGAAAGACGCAGCGAGGACATCGACGAAGGAGTGGCCTCCCTGGAGCGCGCCCTGGCCGGCGCCACCGGCACGCCCCAGGTGGTCTGCGACCGCCTGATCCGCGCCCTCGGGGTGACCGCAGACCACGACGACGACGTCGCCGTCCTGGTCCTCCAGCACCCCGCCCGTACCGGCCCGGACGCCGACCTGTTCCGCAACGCCGCCCTGGAACTGCTCGGCGGCGTGGAAGCAGCGCCACGCGCGCGTGCCTTCGCCACCGGCGTCCTCGCCAGCTGGCGCTTCTCCCCCGAGCTGCACGACCTGGGCGTCCTGGCGGCCGGCGAACTGGTCGCCAACTCCCTCCAGCACGGCACGCCGCCGATGCGGCTGCGCCTGCGCCGCACCGACCGGCGCCTGATCATCGAGGTCACCGACGGCGACGACCACCTGCCGCGCCGCCGCCGCGCCGAACCGGCGGACGAGGCGGGACGCGGCATCGCCATCGTCGCCACGATCGCGTCGAACTGGGGCACGCGCCGCACACCGGGCGGCGGCAAGGCCGTCTGGTGCGAGTTCGCGCTGCCGCGCTAGGGCCTGTCTGACAATGCGCGTCGTCGCCCGGAGGGCGGTCTGGCGTCGCGAGGCAGGCGGGAATTGTCAGACAGGCCCTAGACGGTCAGGCGTTCGCGGCCGCGGGCTCCGTGGCGGCCGGACCGCCCTGCGCCACCACCGGGCTCTTGGCCAGCGAGGGCTGGTTCTGCACGGGAGTGAGCCCGCGCCCAAGCCGCACCGCGAGCACCGTGATGCCGAGCGAGAACAGCACGAACGTCACGATGTACGGGACGTGCAGCGAAGCGCCCATCGGCCCGCCCACGGCCGGCCCGACCGCGAGGGCCAGCTGCTTCACCAGGGCGAAGGCCGAGTTGTACTGACCGACCATGCCGCCCGGCGCCAGATCCGCGACAAGCGGCGCGACGGTCGGCGACAGCATCGCCTCACCGAGCCCGAACAGGGCGTACGTCGAGACGAACGCGGCGGTGGCCATCGCCTGGCTGCCGTGGCCCAGGCCCGCGTACCCCGCGAGGAGCCACGCGAAGGCCCAGATGAGACCGACGGCCGCGATCACCCGGGACCGCTTGCGCCGCTCGACGAACTTCAGGACGGCGAACTGCGCGATCACGATCACCGCCGTGTTGGCGGCGAGCGCGAGGCCGAGCGTCGACGGGGTGATCCCCGCCGCCTCCACGCCGTACGCGGAGAGCCCCGACTCGAACTGGCCGTAGCAGGCGAAGAAGATCACGAAGCCGAGAACGCACAGCTGCACCATGGCCTTGTGCTTCAGGAGCGCGCGCATTCCGCCGCGCGGGGCCGAGGCGTCCTTGGGCATCGCGTCCTGGATGGACGGCGCGTGCGGCAGCCGCACGGTCAGCGCGATCGCCGCGAGCACCAGGAACATCACGGACTCGATGGAGAACAGCAGCGTGAAGCTGCTGGGACGGTGCTCGTCGACGATCTGGCCGCCGATGAGGCCACCGATGCCGAGCCCCAGGTTCTGCAGGAAGAACTGCATGGCGAAGGAGCGCGTACGAGTGGTCGGCGTCGAGGACCAGACGATCATGGTCGCGAGCGCCGGCTGCATGACGGCCGTACCCGCGCCGAGCACCGCCGCCGAGAGAATGGCCGCCGTCTCACTGGTGGCGAGGCCGAGCGCGACCGCGCCCATGGAGGCGACGACCGCCGAGCCCACGAGCACCGGGAGGGGGCCGCGGCGGTCGATGACGCGGCCGGTGATGGGCAGGACGATCAGCGCGGCCATGGCGAAGGCGGCGAGCACGATGCCCGCCGTACTGGACCCGAGTCCCCGTACCTGTGCCACGTAGACGTAGAGGAACGGAACCGTGAACCCGATGCCGAACGCGCTCAGCGCGCTGCCTGCCTGAATACGACGCATCGCTGCGCCCATCGCCCTGGTCACTTTCACCTGCCTTAGGAGTTAGAAGTGAAGACTTCGAAGCTAAAGTTAGGATCTAAACAGTACACACCGAAGGACTTCGATGCCAAGTGGGGGCGTGCCATACTGCGGCCATGGGTGACACCCCCGGCCCGAGCGAGCCGACACTTGAAGAGCAGATCGCCGCGTACCAGCGCGAGTTCCAGGACCTCGACCCCCAGGTCGAGAAGATCGTCTCGGCCCTCGGCCGCCTGAACCGCCGTATGAACGTCGCCTACGGCCGTCAGACCGCGACCCTCGGCATCAGCAACGCCGAGTGGGAGGTCCTCAAGGCCCTCGTCCTGTCCGGCGCCCCGTACCAAATGGGGCCGGGGGAGCTGGCCAAGCGGCTCGGCCTCACACCGGCCGCCATGACCCACCGCATCGACCGCATGGTGGGGGAAGGGCTGGTCACCCGCGACCGCGACGAGACCAACCGTGTCCGCGTGATCGTGGAGCTGACCGCCGAGGGCCGCGAGAAGTGGCTGGAGGCGATGCGTCTGGCGACGGTCTTCGAGGAGGAGCTCCTCCAGGACCTGTCGGCCGACGAGCGCGGCGTCCTGGACGAGCTGCTGACCCGTCTCCTGCGCCGCGTGGAGCACGCCCAGCCGGACGCCGGCGGACGCCTCACCGACCTGGACTGAGGCGACCACCTGGGGCTCCACGGAGGGGGTTGACAGCCACTCCCTGGACCCGTAAGGTTCTTCGGGTTGCCACGGAGCCGTAACGGTTCTGCGGCAGCACTCCCGCCGCTGATCGAGCGGCAAACCAAACTCTGCACGGCCTCCCAACGGAACGCATTCGGCATGCCCGAATTCAATTCCAGGACTCGATTATGAGTCGCCGGGAAAACCCGCTAGAGTTTGAGACGTCGGAACGGCCCAACAGCCGCGAAGACGACTCCCGCTGACTGGGAATCAGGCCCGAAAGGATCTGATAGAGTCGGAACCGCCGGAAAGGGAAACGCGAAAGCCGAAAAGGCCGGAGCGGGAACCGGAAAGGCACCGAGGAAATCGGACACGAAAGAGTCTGATAGAGTCGGAAACGCAAGAACAAAAGAAACACCGAAGG
>NZ_JBIBTX010000006.1:0-89961 GCF_043078805.1 Streptomyces sp. NPDC015345
GCAGTCCTTCTTCTACGCGGTTGTTGGCTGACCGGCTTGCGGCTGCTGCCTTGGCGGGGGTTGATGCCGGGGTTGAGGTGGTCGAGTTGCGGGATGTGGCCACGGAGATCGCGGGGCATCTGGTGACGGGGTTTCCGCCGGAGCGGCTGGCGGGTGCGTTGGACGCGGTGGCGGCGGCTGATGGGCTGATCGTGGTGACGCCGGTGTTCGCGGGTTCGTACAGCGGGTTGTTCAAGTCGTTCTTCGATCTCATCGACAAGGACGCGCTGACCGGGAAACCCGTGCTGATCGGTGCGACCGGGGGGACGGCTCGGCATTCGCTGGTCACCGAGCATGCGATGCGGCCGCTGTTCGCCTATCTGCGGGCGCTGGTCGTTCCGACGGCCGTGTATGCGGCCTCGGAGGACTGGGGGCAGGACGGCCTCGCGTCCCGTATCGCCCGCGCGGGGCGGGAGTTGGCGCGCTTCATGGCGGGGAGCGGGCAGGGGGCCGGGCCTGTGAAGGCGCCCGATACCGACACCGCTGCCGCGATCGCGCCGCGTTCACTGACCGGCGCGATCACGTCCGTGGATCCGGACAGCGGCTTCGATGTCGTCCCCTTCGCCCAGCAGCTCGCCGCCCTGCGCGTCGAGTAGCCAAGGGCTGAGTACCGAGGGTCGAGCAGTCGAGGGCCGACCCGCCGCGAGGCAGGCAGTCGAGGCCCGGGCAGCCGCCTCATGGCACGCACAGGCAAGCATCAGGACGCGGACAGGCAAAGCGCCCCCGCCTTCGCCCTCAATACTCCACATGTACCTGGGGTGCGCGTTTTCCGCGCGCACCCCAACTCACCTACCCATCAACGGAGTTGCACATGACCCGCACTGAGAAGCCCACCGTCGTCCTGGTCCACGGCGCCTTCGCCGACGCGTCCAGCTACGCCCGCGTCATCCCCGCCCTGATCGCCCGCGGCCTGGACGTCGTGGCCCCCGCCGTGCCCAACCGCAGCCTCATCGGGGACGCCGCGTACGTCGCCTCGATCGTCCGGCAGATCTCCGGCCCCGTCGTCCTGGTCGGGCACTCATACGGCGGCGCCGTCATCACCGTCGCGGGCGCCGAGGACAACGTCCGGGCCCTTGTCTACCTGGCCGGCTACGCCCTGGAGAAGGGGGAGAGCCTCGGTGAGCTCCAGGGCCGCTTCCCGGACTCCGACCTCGCCGCCGCGCTCGTCCAGACGCCCTTCCCGGTCGAGGGGTCGGACACCCCGGGCATCGACGTGTCCGTACGCGTCGACAAGTTCCCGGCCATCTTCGCCGCGGACGTCGACCCCGACCTCGCCTCCGTCCTCGCGGTCTCCCAGCGGCCCCTGGCCGCCCAGGCGTTCGGCGAGGCCGCGCCGGTCGCGGCCTGGCGGACGAAGCCCTCCTGGGGCCTGGTCGCCGCCTCCGACCGCACCATCAACCCCGATGTGGAGCGCTACGGCTACCAGCGGGCCGGCATGACCACCGTCGAGGTCGACTCCTCGCACCTGGTGATGCTCTCCCACCCCCGGCGCGTCGTCGACCTGATCGGGAAGGCCGTCGAGGCCACCTCCCGCTGATCCGGCCGGCCCGCGAACCCTGCCCGCCCGCTCCGCCACCACTCCCCGGAAAGCGAACGATGAACGCACCCCTCTCACGCCGCGCCGTGACCACCTCCCTCCTCGCCGGTGCGGCGGCCCTCGGCACCACCGGTGTCGCCGCCGCGGCCGCCCGGCCGGTCGAGCCCCGGTGGCGTCCGGCCAGACCCACCGTCGTCCTGATCCACGGCGCCTTCGCCGACGCCTCCAGCTGGAGCGGTGTCGTGCGGCGCCTCCAGCACGGCGGCCACCGCGTCCTCGCGCCGGCGCTCCCGCTGCGCGGACTGAAGAGCGACGCCGCGTACATCCGCAGCGTCCTCGACGGCGTGACCGGCCCCGTCGTCCTCGTGGGGCACTCCTACGGCGGCGCCGTCATCAGCGAGGCCGCCGCTGACGCCCCGCACGTCAAGGCGCTGGTGTACATCGCCGCCTTCGTACCCGATATCGGCGAAAGCGCGCTCGGCCTCACCGACAAGTACCCCGGGAGCACCCTGGGGCAGGCCACCGCCACCCAGACCTACCCGCTGCCCGGCGGCGGCGAGGGCACGGAGCTGGTCATCAAGAAGGAACTGTTCCGCGAGCAGTTCGCGGCCGGGGTGCCCACCAAGACCGCGCAGGTCATGGCCGCGGGGCAGCGCCCGATCGCCCTCGCCGCGCTCCAGGAGCCGGCCACGGCCGCGGCGTGGAAGAAGATCCCGAGCTGGTACCTCGTGGCCACCGGGGACCGCAACATCCCGCCGGCCGCCGAGCGTTGGATGGCCCGCCGCGCCCGCGCCCACACCGTCACGGTCCGCGCGCCCCACGCGGTCTCCGTCAGCGACCCCGGACCCGTCACCGACCTGATCCTGCGCGCCTCCCGCGCGGTACGCGCCGCCCGCTGAGCGGCCGTTCCAGGGCCCGAGCGGGGCACACCCCCGACCGACCACAACCCGACCGACCACAAGAAGACTCCCAGAGAAGAGCAGAGAGCATGTCGAGTCCCACCCTGGTGCCACGCCGGCGCCACCTCCTCACCACGGCGGCCGTCACCGCCATGGCCCTGACCGCCGTCATCGGCAACGCGCACGCGGCAAGCGACCCCGTGTCGCACGTGCGCGTCGTGTCACACCTGGACATGGCCGACGGCCAGCGCCCCGAGAACATCACCCTCGGACCGGGCGGCGCCGCCTACGTCACCTTCGCCTTCAGCCGCCAGATCGCCCGCATCGGCCCCGACGGCCGGGTACGCGTCCTCGCGACCCTGCCGGAGCCGCCGGCCGGCAGCAGCACCCCCGTCCTCTCCTCACCGTTCCTCGGCGGGATCGTCCGCGCGGACGACGGGACGCTCTACTTCCTGTACGCCAGCGGCAGCGCCGACTTGACCGGCGTATGGCGGCTGCGCCCGGGAGGCACTCCGCAGCGCATCGCCGCACTCCCGCCGAAGGGCCTGCCGAACGGCCTGGCCCTCGACGAGCGCGGCGGACAGCTGTACGCCACCGACTCCGTCCTGGGCGCGGTCTGGCGTGTACCGACCTGCGGCGGCACCCCCACCAAGTGGGCGACCGCCCCCGAGCTGGCACGGGAAGGCTTCCTGGGGGCCAACGGCGTGAAGATCCACCGCGGCGCGGCCTGGGTCACCAACCTGGACAAGGGCACCGTGCTGCGCATCCCGATCGCGCGGCACGGCGCCCCGGGGCCCCTGGAGGTCCGGGCGACCGGACTCGTCGACATCGACGACTTCGCGTTCACCGGCCGCGGCGACACCCTGCTGGCCGCGATCAACGCGGACAACGAGGTCGCCCTGGTGCGGCCGGACGGCCGGCACACCATCGTGCTGACCGCCGCCGACGGCCTCCAGAACCCGACGTCCCTCGCCATGCGCGGCACGAAGGCGTACGTCGCGAGCGGCGCCTACTTCACCGACGAGGATCCGAACCTGCTGACCGCCCGGATCAAGTCCGCCGGTCACTGACCACCGAGAGGATCCCACGATGGAGAAGCGGCCCCCGGCGCCGGGGACGGCGGCCACGTCCCCGGCTCCCTTCGACCCCGAAGCCTTCCTGGTCGTCCCGGCCAGGACCTTCGAAGAGCTGCGGACCGGTGAGGTCTTCCGGGCCCCGAGCCGCACGCTGACGGACGCCCACGCCGCCGCGTTCCAGACGGTGTCGGCCGACAACCATCCGGTGCACTACGACGCCGAATGGGCCCGCAGACACGGCCACCCCGCGCCGGTGGTCCACGGTCTCCAAGTGCTCGCGTTCACCGCCCCGGGAGCCACGCTGTTCCCGCACGTCATCGGGGAAGTGTTCATCAGCTTCCTCGAAGTGTCCTGTGACTTCCTGGCCGAGGTGCACTCCGGGGACACCCTGTACCCGGCTCTCACCATCACCGGCCTGGAGGCGCGGGGCGACAACGGTGTCGTCACCACCGAGGCCACCGTGCACAACCAACGCGGTGAGCTGGTGCTGTCCGGCCGGCACAAGTACCTGCTGCGGCGTCAGCTGCCCGCGTATACGTCCTCGACGTAGCGCCCCGCGTCGACCAGCTCCGCCCACCAGGCCTCGGCCGCCGCGGCGTCGCCACCCGCGTACTTCGTACGAATGCGCTGGAACGCCTCGCGCACGCCCGGGGCCATCCGGGAGCCGTCGCCGCAGACCCGCACGACGGCTCCGGCCTCCAGCAGCCGCCAGATCTCCTCGCCCTCGGCCGCGATCCGGTGCTGGACGTAGAACACGTCGCCCCCGGGGGCCTTGGAGAACGCGGGACGCATGGACACCGCGCCCGCGCGTTCCGCGTCCTCTAGCTCCGCGCGGTGCAGGTAGTCGACGTCGGGGTGGTCACAGCCGAAGTAGCAGAGCGCCGGGGCCAGTTCGGCGCCGTCGCGCGACCGCGCCAGGCGGTCGGCGATCACTCCGCGGAAGGGTGCGAGGCCCGTACCCGCGCCGACCATGATGACCGGTGTCCGCGGGTCGTCCGGCAGGCGGAAGGCATCCCGGCAGGGCTGCACGCGCGCGTGGAGGGTGTCACCGGGCAACAGGCCGTGGAGGTAGGAGGATCCCGTGCCGCGGAAGGTGCCGCGACCTGAGCGGTTCGGGGCCGACAGGAGGGAGACCATCAGGTCGGCGTGGCCAGGTGAGGCGGTGGGCGACGACGAGATCGAGTAGTGGCGGGTCCTGATCGGCGGCAGCAGTTCGAGCAGCACGGGCCACGGCAGCCGCCCCCGCAGCGCCGGGTGGTCCTCGACCAGATCGAGCAGACCGCCCTGCCGCGCCGCCAACGCCTCGGGGTCGGCGGCCAGTTGCTCCAGGGAGATCCGCTCGGGCGGGCACGGGTTGTGCTCGGCGAGCAGCGCGGCCTGGGCTGGGGTCGGTGCGTCGCCCAACTCCACGTAGCGGGTGAGGAGTTCACGGGCGGTGACCGGGCGGTCGAGCGGTAGGGTGGCCCGGCCGGGCCGGTGTGCCCGGATGTTCAGTACCGTGTCCAGGCCGACGCCGAGCACGGCCGCCGCGCGCTCGACCGACTCCGGCGCGTTGGCGGGGAGCACGGTCAGGTGGTCGGCGGTGCGGTAGGTCACGCCGCCAGGGAGCGCGACGCGCAGGAACCGCTTCGGGCGGGCCGCCGGATGCGTCATGTCGACGAGATCGGCGCTCTCCGCGACCGTCATCGCCACCGTGCCGTGCCGGGCGGCGAGCGCGTCCAGCGGCCCGCCGGTGACCTCCACGACGTCGTACGTCCTGGCCGGGGCGGCGGTGTCGGCGGCCCCGGCGCTCTCCGGGTCGCCGTACCGCCGCAGCAGTGTGTCCCGCAGCGCCGAGGCGAAGTGCCGTACCGCACCGGACAGGTCCCCGGAGGCGTCGGCCTCGGCGCGCTCCAGGAGCCGGGTCGCGCCCGACGCGGCGAGCGCGTCGTCGATGAGGGTGGGCACCCGCTGGTAGGTCGCCGCCCAGTTGCGGTCGCCGACGCCGAGCACCGCGTACCGTACGCCGGTGGCCGCGTCCGGTGCCGCGTCCGTCAGCCAGGACAGGAACGCGCGCGCGTCGTCGGTCGGCCGGCCGTTGTAGGAGGCGGCGACGATCACCACCGGCGTCCCGGTGGGCAGCGCGCCCGCGGCTTCGTCCAAGGGCGCGACACACACGTCGAAGCCCAGGTCGGCGGCCTCCTCGCCGAGCTGCTGCGCGTACGTACGGCAGGTCCCGAAGTTGGAGCCATGCAGCACGGTCAGCGCGGTGCCCGCCGGGACGCGCGTCGGCAGCCCGTCCGCCGGGCGGCGGTCGGCCGCGCCCGGCGTGCCGTCCGCGCCGGTGAGGGCGACGAGCTCACGCAGGGCGGACCGGCTCCGCTCGCGGTCCTCGGGGGTGCGTGCCGCCAGGGTCATCGTGAAACCGTCGGGCTTGAGGGTGAGGGTCTCCTTGACCTTCAGCTCGTAGCCACAGTGGTCGATGAACCGGTAGCGGTGGATGAGCATGCCGAGCAGCATGGTGGCCTCGTGCAGCGCGAACTGCCGCCCGATGCAGGCGCGTTCACCCGTCCCGAACGGCTTGTACGCGTGCGGGGAGCGGGCCGCTTCGGCCTCGGGCGCGAAGCGCTCCGGATCGAACTCCTCGACGTTGTCGCCCCAGACCGGATCGCGGTGCAGCATCGGCGTGAGCACCACCACGAACTCGCCGGCCTTCATCCGGTGGCGCCCGCCGAGCGTCGTGTCGGCGAGGGCACGGCGCTGGAACGCCGGCGCGGTGGGCCACAGCCGCAGCGCCTCGTTGAGGACCTGACGCACGTAACGCAGGCGGCCCACGTCCTCGTACGACGGCTCGGGGTCGGGGGCGCTGCCCCACAGCGCGTCCACCTCGGCCTGTGCGCGGTGCAGGACCGCCGGGTTCTTGAGGAGGTGGTAGAGAGCGAAGGAGAGCGTGCCCGAGGTCGTCTCGTGCCCGGCGATCAGGAAGGTGATGACCTGATTGCGGATGTTGGCCTCGTCCAGGACCTCGCCGCTGCCGGGGTGCGGGGAATCCAGCATCAGGCCGAGCAGGTCGTCGGTGGAGGTGTCGCCCGCCGCCTTGCGGGCCCCGATGACCTCGTCGACGACCCTCGCCAGGAAGGCGGCGTCGGCGGCGAACTCCGCGTCCTCGGCGGAGTAGTCCCCGCCGGGCGTCCGGGCCAGCTTCGCCTGACTGTGCCCGAGCGACCGTACGAGGGCCTCGACGAAGGGGTGGGGTTCGGTACGGGCGAAGGACTCGAAGTCGTAGCCGAAGCCGGACAGGCCGATGGTGTCCAGGGTCATCCTGGTCATGTCCTCCGACACCTCCACCGGAGCGGACTGCGCCGCGCCCGGCGTGAACCGCCCGTCCCAGGAGGCGATGAGGCGCCGGGCGACCCGCAGCATGTGCGGGTGGTACGTACGCATCGAGTTCATGGCGAAGGCGGGAAGCAGGATGTCGTGCGCCTTCGCCCAGTTGGGCTCGTCGTCGTAGGCCGTGAACAGGCCGTCACCCGCGATGCCGCGGACGTTCTCCAGGGCCGGCCCGACCCCCTTGGCGAACCGTGTCTCGTCGGAGAGTTCCTCGACCAGTTCCAGGGACGAGGCCCAGACGCTGTCGCGTCCGTGGAAGCGGCGGACGTAGAGCGGGCCGTACCGGCGCGCGAGCTCCACGGCCTGCTGAACGGGGGTGCCGCTCAGCCCCGTTGCCGTGACATCGACGGTGGGCGGTCCGGGATCCGGGGCGTTCCGGAGACCGTGGACCTCGACAGTGGGGGATTCGCTCATGGCCAGTGCCTCTTCCCAAGGACGTGGGGGAGTTGAGCGCCCGACGTGCTGGGCGCGCACTCCACCGTCCCGTGACCCGGACGGCCGCCCGCCGCGAGAACTACATAATCTTGTAGGGGGCTTTTCCGCGCAGTCGCTTGCGCGGACCGGGGTGACATGTGTGAGGGGGCAGGGAGAGGAGGCGGGACGTGTCCCGAACAGGCGGTGGGCCGCGGGGTGGCGCGGCGGACGCGGGCAGGCCGAAGGTGGCGGACGCGGCGGTGTGGCGGGGCAGGTTCCTCAGCCTGCTCGACCGCTCCCCGGTGCCGACGGCCATCAGCAGCGGCGAAGGGCTGGTCTCCGTCGCCAACCCCGCCTTCGCGGGGGCCCTTGGACTCCAGCCGGGCCGGGTCGCGAACCGCATGCTGCTGGACCTGCTCACGCCCACCAACAGGAAGCAGCTCCGCAAGCTCGACGAGGCCATGCGTTCCGGCCGCAGGTCCCGCTACCCGGTCGAGGTCAGCTGGACGGCCGGGCAGGCCGTCCGCCACGGCAGGCTGACCGTGGAGCCGGTCACCGATCCGCTGGAGGAGACACCGCCCCTGCTGGTGACGCTGCGCGTGGCACAGGAGCGGGCACAGCCGTCCGCGTCGGGCCCGGGCGGCGCGACGCGCTCCGGGGAGGCGGGGGAGGACTACGCGCACCCGGCGCTCAGCGCGCAGGAGGCGCGTGTCCTGCGGCTCGTCGCGGGCGGCGCCACGACGGCGGTGGTCGCGCGCACCCTCGGCATCGGCGTCGACGGCGTCAACTACCACCTGACCCGGCTCTGCCGCCGGCTGCGGGTCCAGAACCGGACGGCGCTGGTGGCCCGCGCCTACGTACTGGGTCTCCTCGACGCGACGGCGTGGCCGCCCGAGGTATCGGCGCCCACCGCGCGACAGGCCCCGCGAACGGGTCACCGCCCCCACGTCCCGCCTGCCCCGCCCGGCCGTGCCCTGCCGGAGCCTGGTGACGCGGTGTTCCGGCCGGGCGGTTAGCCTGGTGTCAGCGGCGATCTTCCGGGCCGGGTGATCTTCCCTGGATCACGGGTCCGCCCGGCCTCCGGGGCGCCGCGCGGCGGTGGGGCCCGCCGTACCCGAACCGCGGCGAAGGATGCCGCCAACGGTCCCTACTTGCGAACGAGTGCGCCCGGCGACGGGCGACGCGAGTAGGAGGCGCACGCCCATGGAAGCCCAGCGGCCCGAAGCGGTCGGCGAACCCGCGGAACCCGATCTCGACCTGTCCGCGCCCGCCCGGCGGCGGGGCGGGACGGCGCACGGGCAAGGTTCGGTCCTCGCCGTGGTGGCGATCGGCGGCGCCATCGGGGCATCGGCGCGCTACGGCGCGTCTCTCGCCTGGCCCGTCGCCCCCGACGGCTTCCCCTGGCCGACGCTCCTGGTGAACGCGGTGGGATGCGCGATGATCGGCGTCTTCATGGTCCTGATCACCGAGGTGTGGGCGGCGCACCGCCTCGTGCGGCCGTTCTTCGGCACGGGCGTGCTCGGCGGCTTCACCACCTTCTCGACGTACGCGGTGGACATCCAGCGACTCGTGAGCGGCGGCCACGTCCGCACGGGCCTCGCCTATCTGGCACTGACGCTGTTCGCGGCGCTCGCGGCGGTGTGGAGCGCGGCGTGGACCACGCGCCGCCTGATGGCGTGGAGGCGGTCATGACGAGGCTCACGGGCACGGCGCAGCGGGTGACGATCTTCATCGGGGAGTCCGACCTCTGGCACCACAAGCCGCTCTACACCGAGATCGTGCACCGCGCGCACCGGGCCGGACTCGCCGGGGCGAGCGTCTTCCGGGGCATCGAGGGATTCGGCGCCTCGTCGCTGATCCACACGCACCGGCTGCTCTCCCTCGGCGAGGACCTGCCGGTCGCGGTGGTGATCGTGGACGCGGAGGACAAGATCCGCGCGTTCCTGCCGCAGCTCGACGAACTCGTCGCGGAGGGCCTGGTGATCCTGGACGACTGCGAGGTCATCCGGTACGTGGGACGGGAGGAGGACCGGTGAACTGGCTGTCCGTGATCGCCGGGGCGATGATCGGTGCCCCGCTGCGCCACCTGACCGACCGTGCGGTGCGGGCCCGCCACGACACCGTCTTCCCGTGGGGCACCTTCACCGTCAACGTCGTGGGCTGCCTGGTCCTCGGCGTGCTCGCCGGGGCCGTTTCGGCGGGCGCCGCCTCCGCCTCCGCGCAGCTGTTCCTCGGCACCGGTCTGTGCGGGGCCTTGACGACGTACTCGACCTTCTCGTACGAGACGCTGCGGCTCGCCGAGGGCGGGGCCCGGCTCTACGCGGCTGCGAACGCCGTCGGAAGCGTCGTCGCGGGCCTCGGCGCGGCCTTCCTGGGGGTGGCCGTCGCCGAGGCCCTGTGGCTGTGACGCACCTCGACCGCCGCGACCGGCTGTCGTGGTCTCAGCGGCGGATCTTCAGCGCCGAGGCGACCTCCGCCGCCCACTTCCAGGGCGCGGCGGTGCCGCCGGGCTGGGAGTTGAAGTACTCCCAGCCCGCCACCCCGCCGAACCCCGGGTGCTTCGAGGCGAGCGCGCCGAGCGTGGACTTCAGCGTCGCCATGCCGACATAGCCGCTGCCGCCGTTGGCCGGTGACGTGAGCGTTCCCGCGACCACCTTCGATGCGGGAATCAGACCGCGGGTGATGATGGCGTCGTAATCGGCCGTGGAGTTCATGCGGCCCCAGCCGTTGTAGAACTGCGCGTTGAACCACGCGATGTCACCGCCCCGGCTGCGGTAAAGGGCGTCGTAGTCGAAGCCGGAGAGATTTCCGCCGCCGCTGAGCGCGCTGCCCACCGGCGCGAGCGTAATGATGAAATCGGCACCGAAGTCGGCGCGCAGCGCGCTGATGACGCGCTCGATACCGGCCAGCGACATCCGCTCCTCCACGTCGAGGTCGACGCCGTCGAGCTCGTACCGCCGGATGAAGTCCCGCAACAGCGGGTAATACGTGTCGAATTCCTCGTCGAGCCGGGTGAAGCTGCCGGGCGCCGCGCCACCGACCATCGCCAGCACGTGCACGCCCTGGCCGCGCAGGGTCTTCAGGTCGCGCCACATCCGGTCGTACTTGGCCGCGCCCGGCGGGTCGTCGTTCAAGTGCACCGGTGCGTAAGGGCCGTTGAGATCATTGAGGTGCACCGCGGCCACCAGTACGTCCGTGACGCCGGTGCGGTGCTCGGTGAGCGCGAGCGGCGACACGTACGTGCCATTCGCGTACTGCGTCTGGTAATAGACGACCACGCGTTTTCCCGCCGCGGACGGTTTCCGCGCCGCCATCGCCGTACCGCCCGACGCGGCCGTGAGAGCCAGTGCCGCGAGCAGGACGCTGCGCCTCTTCATGCTCATCTCTCCCCTGGGTCGAAGTCGCCGCAATTCTTACGGGGAGCTGCGGCGAATGGCTAGGGCAAGACAGAGCTAATGCGCATTAGTTGGTGAGCTCATGGCGGAGCTGTACGACGCCGTTGCCGAAGGTGTGGGTCCCGGCGAGCCGGAGGTCGGCCCGCACGTCGTGCGCCTGGAACATGGACTTCCCGCGGCCGAGCACGACGGGGTGGACGTAGGTGTGGATCTCGTCGATCAGGCCCAGGCGCAGGAAGGACGCGGCGAGGTCGGCGCCGCCGACGCAGAGGTCGCCGGCCGCGCTCTCCTTGAGGGCCCGGATCTCCTCGGGCACCACCTCGCGCAGAATCGTGGTGTTCCACTGGGCCTCGCGCAGGGTGCGCGAGAAGACGTACTTGGGCGTGTCACGCCAGATCGGGGCGAACTCCGCCTCGAAGTCGCTGCACGCGGGGTCCTGGTCGGCGGTGGGCCAGAACTCGGCCATGAGCTCCCACGTGACGCGGCCGTGCAGGATCCCGCCCATCGCCCGGACCTTGTCATTGAAGTGGCGGTGCAGTTCCTCGTCGACGAGATGCCAGTCGATCTCGTGGTCCGGCCCCTCCATGAATCCGTCCAAAGACGCCGACATCATCCAGATGATCTTTCGCATCGCGGTCGCGCTCCTCGCGGTCGTCGTCGCCGCGGTTCCGGCCGCCGTGGCGCCTTTCGAGACGATACGCGGCCGACGGGGCGGGTTGTGGCGTGGCGAAGGCCCCCGCGAGTCTCGCGGGGGCCTTGTGGGGGCCTTGCCGGGCCGGCAGGTGTGCGGTCGGTCAGGTCACTCGCCCCGTGGCGGCGGCGCCTGGCCGAAGTCGCCGTTCAGCGCCGCGGCCATCCGCAGGTGCGGTGCCGCGTCGGCCGCCCTGCCCTGCCGTTCCAGCGTGCGCCCCAGCATCAGGCGGGCGTAGCTCTCGACCGGGTCGAGTTCGAGGACCTTCAGCAACTCGGCCTCGGCGCGGCGCAGCTGGGCCGAGTGGTAGTAGGCGCGGGCGAGCAGCAGACGCGGGGCGACCTGCTCGGGCACCTCGTCGGCCAGGGTGCCGAGGATGCCCGCGGCCGTCGTGTACTCCTTGGCCTCGAAGAACTGCCGCGCACGCTCCCAGCGCTCCGTCGCGGTCCCGTGGTCGTAATAGGTCATCTCCATCGTCCGCCTCCTTCGCACGCTGCAACGAACCCTTGTAGTTGAATATTCCACCAGTGATGGCGTGTGGCTGCCGACGGTGACTCCCGGCGGGTGACTGACGTGCGGCGCCCACAGGACTAGGTTGTGCGGCATGAGCAATCTTGATCGCGAGGCGGTGCCGAGCAGATGCGGCGGCCGTGGCTTCGTCGTCGCGGAACCGGTACGTGAACTCCTCAGCCCCCGCCAGGTCAAGCTCGGCGAGTCCACCGAGGTCCGCCGCCTGCTGCCCAACCTGGGGCGCCGCATGGTCGGCGCGTGGTGCTTCGTCGATCACTACGGCCCCGACGACATCGCGGACGAGCCCGGCATGCAGGTGCCGCCCCACCCGCACATGGGACTCCAGACGGTCAGCTGGCTGCACGACGGCGAGGTCCTGCACCGCGACTCCACCGGCAGCCTCCAGACCATCCGCCCCCGTGAGCTGGGCCTGATGACCTCGGGCCACGCCATCTCGCACTCCGAGGAGAGCCCGCGGGCCCACGCCCGTTTCCTGCACGGCGCACAGCTGTGGGTCGCGCTTCCCGACGCCGACCGCCACACGGCCCCGCGCTTCGAGCACCACGCGGAGCTGCCGCGGCTCACGGCCCCCGGTCTGACCGCGACGCTGATCCTCGGCAGCCTCGACGGGGCGAGCTCACCCGGCACGACGTACACCCCGATCGTCGGCGCGGACCTGACGCTGGCCCGCGGCGCGGACGTACGCCTCCCCCTGGAGCCGGACTTCGAGTACGCGGTCCTCGCCATGTCCGGCGAGTCCCACGTCGACGGCGTCCCGGTCCTCCCCGGCTCCATGCTCTACCTCGGCTGCGGCCGCACGGAACTCCCGCTGCGCGCCGAGTCGGAGGCGTCCCTGATGCTTCTGGGCGGCGAGCCGTTCGAGGAGGAGCTGGTGATGTGGTGGAACTTCGTGGGCCGCAGCCAGGAGGACATCGAACAGGCCCGCGCGGACTGGGCGACGGGCTCCCGCTTCGGCGAGGTGAAGGGCTACGACGGTGCTCCGCTGCCCGCCCCGGAACTGCCACCGGTGGCGCTGAAGCCGCGGGGGAGGGTGCGCTGAGCTGGGCTTATGAGCCTGGCGCAGGCGAGTGTGGGGGTCTCTCGGGAGAGCCGTGATCGCCCGCGGCGGGCGTACCCGAAGGGTCGGGCCGATCTCGGGTGTGATCGGCCTGACCGCGGGTCGTGGCTTGCGCATGTCGGCACGTGTGACCAGGTCTGATCGGACTCATGCTGACCCTTTGCTGACTCTACTGACGAGTAATCAGATTGGTGTTCCCTGGCTGTGCGCTGGCGGGAGGGCAGGCGCCGCCATGCTTCGAGCGGTGGTAGCGGAATTGCTTCGCTTGTTGGCTGTCTGGTGCTGACTGGTTGAGGGGGCTTGCCAACGTGCCGCCCGAGGTGCGACGGGAACATCTATGAATGCATGTTCGTCCAGCCGAGCGGCCATTCTCGTGGCGAGCGGCGTGGACTTACGCCCGATGCGTGCGGAGTACCAGCAGATTCTTCATCTGCTGGTGGTACAGCAGCCGTACCCCGACTGACCAGGGGAAACGGTGCTTTGCGAGCCTTTCGCGCGAGGTTGGTCCGGAAATGGTCCGGATCTTGGTGGACACGGCATCGGCGGCATGGGCCGGTTGCATGGTGAGAAGTCGTGGGAGCGATCGGGAGCAGGTAGGACTGTCCCACGGGTAGTCCGTGCTGTGGGCTACGGCCGGTGGTCGTTGCAGAGCCATTCAGCGGGATAGAAGCGAGCAGGTGCCCCGCATGGTGGTAACCCAGCCCCGCACTCGCCTCGGTACACCACCAGCAGCGCCTGCTCAACCAACGGCAGACGCCCGGGACGGCCACCACCGGGCCCGTTCCCACCCCGCTCCCGCACCACGTTCACCAGCCGGTCGATCCGCAAGCCCGTGAATCTAACCACCCGCCCTGGCCCAACCCGCAACACCCGGCCCATGCGCCGGAAATACCCACCAGCGCGCCTTCTGCGGCACCCTTTGGCTGGAGGCAGGCGCGCGAGCCGCGATTCGACGGGGGCTCCTGGCGGAAAATGGCGTGCCGTCAGGACCCGCGTCTGATCCCGTCGCCCTGGACAGCAGACTTTGCTGTAAGCCGCTGCGTCGTAGCCATGCGGAAATCAGGGGCGAATAGGGATGCTGTCACATGCCCGTGCTCGGGTGCCCGGTGAAGGTGTGGCAGGGGTACGCGCGTTCGCGGGGGAGCCGTGGCGGGCGGCAGCGCGCGTCGATGCGTAGTTGTGCTCTCCTGTGCGCAAGAGGTGACCTCCGACGAGTCGTCCGGCCAGTGTTGTGTCGGCTAGCCGTCGGGGCGGCGTCGTGGTGAAGGGCGGGCTACTGCGGCGTCATGGGGGCACAATGCTGGGTAGCACCCGCGCGCAGCAAGTGGTCGGCATCGGCACGTCAGGTCAAAAACAGGAAGACCGCGATGGCGGAGAGCACGCTGAGAGAACTGGTCAGGGACTTGCAGCCGGGAGGGCCGGGGCCCTCCAACCGGCCCGGAGCTGCTGTGGTCGAGCGCCGAGGCCGGTGCCCGTCTGGACGATGTGCAGTACACGCTGGGCCAGGGGCCGACCCTGGACGCCGCGCGCGACGGCAGTCTGCTGCTGCCCGACGTGGAGCGCGCCCCCGCGACGCGCTGGCCCGCCTTCATCGCGGAGGCTCTGGCGCAGGGAGTGCGGGCCGTCTTTGCTCTGCCGCTGTCCCTGGGGGCGGCGCGGGCCCGTGCTCTGGTCCGCCACAGGTCCGGTGCGGGTTCGCTGTCGCAGCGGGCGCTCGATGACGCGCTGACGGTGAGTGATGCCCTGGCGGTGTTCTTGCTCATCGGCGCCCAAACGGATCCCGCCAGGCCCGGCCAGGGTGTCGAGACGATGGACCTCCACCGTGCCGAGGTCCACCAGGCCGCCGGCATGCTCACCTCCCAGCTCGGGCCTTCCCCCCCCCAGCCCCCAGCCACACCCTGCTCCTATTGCGCGCCCACGCCTTCAGCCACAACATGTCCCTGCTCACAGCCGCCCGTGACGTCCTCGCCGACCGCCTGCACCTGCACGGCGACCCCGGGTCTGGTCGGCCGGAACGCGTTCCTTGGTCGGAGCACAGAACGAAAAGTGCATGCCGCAGTCCAGTCCTCTCACGTTCACCGGCAGCCCCACACTCCAGGAGGTGAGGTTGGTAGCCGTTGTCATGCGCGACCGGTCAGCGGTGCAGTGAGGGGTTTGTCCTTTCGGCTGTCGGTTGGCGCTCCGCTCGCAAGGTAGGGCTACCCCTACCTTGATGTTACGAGTGGGCCATGTAGGCGAGCGGTCTCGTTCTGGCGAGGCTGGGGACATGGACCTCGTGAGTGATCCAGTGGCGGCTGCGGTCGAGCTGGAAGATGTGTCGAAGACGTATCCCGGTGGTGGCGGGACGCCTGTCCTGCGGGGAGTGACCGCACGGCTGGCGGCGGGGACGTTTTCGGCGGTGATGGGTCCTTCCGGGTCCGGTAAGTCGACGCTGTTGAACTGCGCGGCGGGGCTCGAGCGGCCCAGTGAGGGGCGTGTGCAGTTGGCCGGGGAAGACATCAGCGCGCTGCGTGAGCCGGCGTTGACGCGGGTGCGCCGTCGCCGGACGGGTTTCGTGTTCCAGTCGTTCAACTTGGTCCCGGCGTTGTCGGTGTGGCAGAACGTGCTGCTGCCGCAGCGCCTGGCCGGAGTGCGGCCGGACCGGCGTTGGGCGGACGAAGTACTGGCACGTGTGGGGCTGTCCGGGCGTAAGCACGATCGGCCTGATCAGCTCTCGGGCGGTCAGCAGCAGCGGGTTGCGGTAGCGCGGGCACTGGCCGGACGCCCGCAGGTGCTGTTCGCCGACGAGCCGACCGGCGCGCTGGATCTGGCTGCGGGGCACGAGGTGTTGGCGCTGCTGCGGCAGGCGGTGGATGAGCTGGGTCAGACGGTGGTGATGGTTACGCATGACCCGGCTGCCGCCGCTTGGGCGGACCAGGTCCTCTTTCTCACCGACGGCCAGGTCCATTCCTCCCTCCAAGACGTTTCGGCCGTGCGGATCGCCGCGGTAATGACGGAGCTGAGTGCCCGATGATTCGTCTCGCTCTTGCCACCGTGCGCCATCGCTGGTGGTCTTTCGCCGGGACCTTCGCCGGCACGACCCTGGCGGTGGCGTTGGTCGCCGCCTGCGGCACGCTGTTGTTCTCCGCACTGTCCTCCCCGGCGGGATCCGACCGGTACACCGCCGCTGATGCCGTTGTCAGCGCCCAGCGTCAGGTGTCCGTGCGGGACGGGGACAAGACCAAGAGCCGCCCGTTGTCAGGTGCGCCGGCGCTCCCCGATGGCCTGGCCGACCGCCTGGCCGCTGTGCCCGGAGTGGCGCGGGTGACGAAGGATGCATCGTTCCACGCTCAGCCGCTCACGGCCGGCGGGAGGCCGGTGGGGGGCGGTTCGGGCACGGCGCCGGTGATGGGGCATCCCTGGTCGTCCGCGGCTCTGACTCCTTTCCGGCTGGTCGAGGGTCATGCGCCCGGTGGTGGTGAGGTGGTGCTCGACGCGGGTCTGGCCCGCCGTACCGGTGTGCAGCCCGGGGACCGGGTGCGAATGGCCCTGCCACAACAGGTGTCCTCTTTCCGCCTCGCCGGCGTCGTCGCTGCCCCCGGCAGCCCGCAGCTCTCCTCACAGGGCGCGGTGTTTTTCTCCCCTGCGGATGCGGGGCGCCTGGCTCAGCCGGGCGATGCGACCGCGCTCGCCCTGCGCTTCGCTCCTGCGGCCGACACCGAAGAAGTGCTGGACAGGGTGCGGTCGGCCGCCGGACCGGACGTGCGTGTGCTCACCGGCGGGGAGCGGGTGCGGGCCGACGCGCCGACCGTGCTGGTCAGTTATACGGGCGCGGTCGGGGTGTTCGGTTCGATGGCCGGTATCACCGTTTTCGCCGCCTTGTTCGTCATTGCCGGGACCATCGCCTTCGCCGCCCGTCAGCGCCTTCGGGAGCTGGCCTTGCTCCGTACCCTGGGCGCCGCACCACGCCAGGTGCGCAGGCTGCTGGGCCTGGAAGCGTGGGCGGTGGGCGTGGCTGCCGCCGTGGTGGGGGTTCCGCTCGGACGGTGGCTGGCGAGCTGGGTGGCCGACCGGTTCGTGGCCACCGGTGCCGTCCCCGCCTCTCTCCAGGTAGACGGTGGTGTGTTGCCGCTGCTGATCGCGGCCGGTACTGGGGTGGGGGTGGCGCGGCTGGCGGCGTACTTCGCCGGTAGACGGGTGGCCCGGATTGCTCCGGCGGAGGCGATGCGGGAGTCGGCCGCGGCTCCGGCGGGCGGCGGCATCTGGCGCGTGGTGACCGGGATGGTGCTGGTCGCGGGCGCGGCGGCGGTGCTGCTTTTCACGCCGATGCGTGGCGGAATCGGCGTGGGGATGGGCTTCATCGGGTGCTCACTGTTGATCTGTGCCGCTGCCGCCCTGGGACCGTGGCTGGTGCGGACGGTGGCTGCCGCCCTGGGAGGTCTCCTTCCGGGAGCGACTGGTCGTCTGGCTGCCGCCAACACCAGGCGCTTTCCCGTGCGGGCGGCGGGGGCGGCGATGCCGCTGGCCCTGTTGTTCGCTCTCAACGCCACCATGCTGCTGTACTCCACCCTGCTCAGCGACCTCACCGAGCAGGCCGCCCATGCCCGGCTCGCACCCGCCCGCCAGACCCTGACCGCTGCGGGCGGCCCGGGTCTCCCGCTGGGCACCTACCAGAAGGCGGTCAAGACGCCGGGAGTGCGGGACGTTGATGCGACCGTGCCGACCGAGGTCATGGTCCGCAAGGGCGGCAAGCCGCAGCACTATCCCGCCCAGGGCCTGTACCGCACCGGAGACGGTGTGCTGGATCTGGAGATCACCGGCGGTTCCCTGGACGGGCTCGCCGACGGTGTGGCGGTCAGTACGGACCTCGCCGGAGCACAGCACTGGCAGGTGGGTGACAAGGCCGGGTTGTGGCTGCCGGACGGTACTCACGTCTCCCGGCCGGTGGTGGCCTTGTACGCCCGTTCCGCCGGGTTCGGCGACATGCTGCTGCCCGGCCCGCTGGCCTCCGCACACACTGCCAGGCCCCTGCTGTCCGCCGTCCACCTCGGCCAGAACCCTGGCGCGGCAGCCGTGACGGAGCTGCGGGCACACTTTCCGAACCTGTCCGCAAACAGCAGCACGGCGGACAGCCGTCAGGACGCCGAAACCGCCTCCCAGGAGGGAGCGCTGCGCCTGCTGACCGGTATCTCCATCGTCTTCACCGCCGTCGCCGTCCTCAACACCTTCGCCATGGCCGCCCTCGGCCGCCGCAGTGAGTACGCCGCTCTGCGACTTCTGGGCGCCACGGCCCGACAGGTAAGGGGGATGGCCGCGCGCGAAGCGGTACTGACGGTCACCGTCGGCCTCGTCGTCGGTGCGGGGATCGCCGCGGTGGTCGTGGGCACGTTCAGCAACGCCCAGGACGGTCAGTGGCGCATGATCGTCGACCCCCTCTGGTACACAGGGCTGCTGGCCGGTACCGGCCTTCTCGGTCTGGCCGCCGCCGCCCTGCCCACCCGCCTGGCCCTGGGCACCGCGTCGGCAGGTGGCGGACGGAGCGAGCAGTGAAGCCGACACGCCAGGCGGCGGCCGCCCCCTGTGCCACTGCTGTGCAGCCGGAGGTTCGTAGAGTGCGGGACATGGTCCAGCGCACCGTCCGGTCTCTGCAGTACCTGCTGCTGGGCCTGGCGGCGGGCATCGGGGCGCTGGTGACCGTCGTGGCCGGGGTCACCGGCTGCGCGGTCCTGGCCGTCACCCACCTGGGCGCCCCCGCCTTCCTGGCTACGACCTCCGCGATGCGCCGGCTCGCCGGACTCGAACGGCGCCGCGCCGCCCTCATCCTGCCCACCCGGATTCCCCCTCCTTACCCTGCTGCCGAAGCGAGCGTCACCTCCGGCCGGGCCCAGGAACGAGCTGCCCATCCCGCCACTTGGCGCGACATGGCCTGGCTGACGATCCTCTTCCCGCTGACCGTCCTCTGCGCCGTCATCGCCGTGGTCGTCCTCGCCGTGGACCTGGCGGCCCTCACCTCACCGGCCTGGGTCTGGGCACTGCCCGTAGAGCGCCGAGGCGATCCGGGGTTCATGACGGTGGCCTCGCCGGGGGGACAGGCTGTGACGGCGCTGGCCGGGCTGGTCCTGCTGCCCGGCGTCGCGTGGGTCGTACGCGCCCTGGCCACCGGCCAGGCTCACCTGGCCGCCGCATTGCTCAAGCCCGGCCGCACCCAGCAACTGACCGAACGCACCGACCACCTGACCCGCACCCGCAGCCGCGCCATCGACGCCCAAGCCGCCGAACTGCGCCGTATCGAACGTGACCTCCACGACGGAGCCCAGGCCCGCATCGTCGCGCTCGGCATGACCCTGGCCCTGGCGGAGCGACGCCTCAAAACCCTTGGCCCCGCCGCCGACCAGGCCCGCGCCGACCTGGCCGCGGCCCGCGCCGACGTGAACACCGCCCTGGACGAACTACGCCACCTCGTACGCGGCATCCACCCCCCGATCCTCACCGACCGCGGCCTGGACGGCGCCCTGACCGCCCTCCTCGCCGACCACCCCCTGCCCATCACCTCCGACATCCGCCTGCCCCACCGTCTGGCACCGGCACTGGAAGCCGCCGCCTACTTCCTGATCGCCGAAGCCCTCACCAACATCACCAAACACGCCCACGCCACCACCGTCACCGTCACCGTCCACATCCGCTCCGACGGCACCCTGACCGTCACCGTCACCGACGACGGACACGGCGGAGCCGACCCGAACGGCTCCGGCCTGACCGGACTGCGCCGCCGCATCGAAGCCCTCGACGGCACCCTCACCCTGACCAGCCCCACGGGCGGCCCCACCACCGTCCACGCGGAGATCCCATGCGCCTTGTAATCGCCGAAGACCTGCTCCTGCTGCGCGAAGGACTCATCCGCCTGCTCACTGCCACCGGCCACGAGGTCCTGGCCGCCGTCGACTCCGGCCCCGACCTGATCGCCGCCATGGACGCCCACCGCCCCGACCTCGCCCTCATCGACGTGCGCCTCCCGCCCGGCTTCCGCGACGAAGGACTGCGCGCCGCGATCGAAGTCCGCGCCCGACACACCCCCGCTCCGCCGGTGATCATCCTGTCGCAGTACGTCGAGCGCACCTACGCCGCCGAACTGCTGGCCGACGGCCAGGGCGGCGTCGGCTACCTCCTCAAAGACCGCGTCACCGACATCGACGCGTTCCTCGACGCCCTCGAACGCGTCGCTGCCGGCGGAACCGCCCTCGACCCCGACGTTGTCGCACAGATCTTCGCCCGCAACAGTCGGCACACCGGCCTCGCCCGTCTGACCCCCCGCGAGCACGAAGTCCTCGCCCTGATGGCCCAGGGCCTGTCCAACTCCGCCATCGCCGAACGCCTCGTCCTCGCGCCGGTCTCCGTCGAGAAGCACATCTCCAACCTGCTCGCCAAACTCGGCCTCCCCCTCACCAACGACACCCACCGGCGCGTCCAGGCCGTCCTCACCTACCTCAACGCCTGACCCGTCTGACACGCGACTGCCGCTACAAGTGACTCGCGATCTTCGCTCATGCCGCCTCCCTCGAGATCGACATGGGAGTCCCGCCAGCACCCTTGAGACCAGGGGTTTCACGCCTATCCCTAAGCCGCCTGGTCCAACGGGCGAAGCGCCCCCTCAACGACACGTGCGCGTGAGAGCCACGCCGACAACGGCTTGGCCCTTACCCGGCCCCTGGCTGCCGCTACGCTGCGGTCCACTCCAGCCCGAGACCGGGTTCAGGGTGTGGACTCGGCGTCCTCGGCATTGGCGCTCTCCGAGATATGGAAGGGGAGGGGGAGGGCCCGCAGTTGTTCCCGATGACGCATCATGTTGAATGCGTCGCGGCCCTTGAGCCCGCCGAGAAGGGCCCGCTGACCTGCGGTTTCGCCTGGTGTGCATTATGGGCGTTGTGTGTGTTACGGGCGATATCTTGACGCACGAGCGACGCACGTGACGCACGTATGACGCACGTTCGCAGTAGTTCCTGATGGGGCGTCAGGAGCACGAAAGCCGCCCCTGCTCCCCAGTTCATCTGGGAGGCAGGGGCGGCTTTCATATGTTCAGTGAGAGCTTCGGCGCGGACCGTTGTGGCGGTCAGGGTGCTGGCCGAGCCGCACGTCGTGGGTGCCGTGCCGAGGGGTACTCGCCCACGGCTCACCCGCTGAGTTGAGGGCTTGGCGAACAGGGGGCCTTGCTCACGGTCGCCGACGGCCTCTCGCAGTACCCGGCGCGTCTGCTCGCTGACAGGAATTTCGCGCCTGGTGGGGGTGACGTCTCCCACCGTCAACGCGAGAGCGTCGTCCAGCTTTACGTTGCCCTCGCAGAACAGCCCGGCAAGGGAGCGCACGTGTGCCGGGACGGCCTCGTTGGCGAGAAGGGCCTCGATATCTCTGGCTGAGAGCCCCTCATGCAGCGCCCAGTCGTCTGCTTGATGCGCTCGTTCTGGAAGGCTGTTGCGGGCAGCTTCGGCTTCGTCGTGCAAAGGGGCTCCTATCTCCAGCTTCCGGCCCGAAGCGGCAGCAGGGTTGCGTGACAACGGATCTGCGTTTTGGAGGCGACTCCTCATGCTGGACGGGCGAGGACGAAGGGATCCGTGGCTGTGGAAATATCCCTGCGCTCAGCGCTGTGCATGAAGGGGGAGTGGCGGTCCTGAAGCTGTTCAAAACAGCAGGTGGTGTCCAGGAGGTCAGCGCGCATCTTGCTGAGGTCGAGGCGGATGTGCAAGATCTCGTCGAGGCGCACATGGAGGCGATGCTGGGTGTCACGTTCCTGGCGAGCGAGTACGTCATCGATTGTGTCGACGGCGGGCGGATCGACTCGTTGGGCCTCGACGAGAACGGCGCACCCGTGATCGTCGAGTACAAGCGCGGTACCGACGAAGGCGTGATCAACCAGGGCCTGTACTGCATGGCCTGGCTGACCAACCACAAGGACGCCTTCCGGAACCTGGTCCGCGACCGGCTCGGGGTGGCAGCCGCGTCCCAGATCCTGTGGAGCGCGCCCCGGCTGATCTGCGTGGCCGGCGATTTCACCCGCTACGACGCGCACGCCGTGCGCGAGCACCGGCGCTCGATCGACTTGGTCCGCTACCGCTACTTCGGCAGCGACCACTTCGGCCTGGAGACCGTAGCCTCCGTCACCGGGCACCCGGCTCCGGCCAAGCGGGTGCGCCGACGAGCGGCCGGGGTGGCGGCCCGGAATCAGGACGGTGCGATGGCCGAGCTGGCCCAGGCGGTCGACGAGGTCCTGGTCGGACTCGGCGACGGCGTCACCCGGGCACAGCGCAAGCAGTACCGCGCCTACCGAAGGCTGCGGAACTTCGCCAGCGTCTGCCCGCCCCAGCAGACCAAGCTCCTCGTCTACCTCAAGGCCGACCCGAAGGAAGTCGACCTCGTACCCGACTTCACCCGGGACGTGACAGGGCTCGGCCACCACGGCACGGGCGACTTGGAACTGCAGCTGCGTACGGAGCGCGACCTGGAGCGTGCTGGAGACCTTCTCCGCCTCAGCTACGCCGCGGCATAGAGGTCTCCCGCTAGGGCATCGGCCCAAGCGGTATGTGGAGTTGTGGACTGTCGTCGTGATGCTGCCTTTTTCGCTAACCGGGGGTTCTGTGCTAAGTACCGAGGGGCCTCCGCTCCCTCGGCTTCAGCGTCCGAACGCGGTGCGTCAGCGCAGCGGATCGTTCCGCAAGTGCGCAGGCAGCGGCCGGTATAGCCGCCGTTGGGCCGCGTAGCCGTCCTGACCATCAACCGCCGGGTCACGAGCGTGATGAACCCCCAGTTCAGGTGGGCTTCGGCGTGTTGGGGAAGTCGCTCGTAGTCCCTAACGTTGCGGCGGGCCTCGAGCGCACCGCGGGTGACCGTAGACGCGAGGAGGCCCGTACACGCTGTGCGTGTACGGGCCTTTGATCGAGCGCCGGGCAGGCCTTGCACCTGCATTTCCCCGCAGGAAGCGGGGCGTCTTTCCTTGGACCACCAACGCATCACCGGCTGCCGCGTGTTGTGGCGACCAGTTCAAGATCTACTGTATCGGACAGAGGGGTGGGGGTGCGACATGAGACGGGCGTTGGGCGCGAAGACGGAGGCGGGAGAGCGCGCCAGGGCGGCTCGTGCGCGAAAGCGTTTGAGGTAGTAGGCCATCGCCGTACCCCTTACGTCAGCGGCGCCGCAGCCGGCGGAGGGCCGCGCGCGCGTCCTCGGCCGCGTAGGTGATGTTCAGGCGCCAGGTCTTCAGCTTGTCCTCTACCTTCGATGCGACCGTGCGCCACTTGAACCACAGGGGTAGTTCGCGGAACGGCACGTAGTCGAGGGTGTCGTCGACGGCGGTTTCGGCGAGGCCGCGGTGGCCCTCCGCCCGCAGGGCGGCGTACAGCTCGGGGGTGAGGGTGCCGTTCAGCCGGGCCGCGGTGCCGGCCGCGGTGTACGCGAATCCGCGCTGGCCGCGGTCCGGCAGCCGCATCGCCTTGATGATGCGCGGCGAGGCCGCGGCCAGCGGGCAGTTGCGGGCCAGGCCGATGGCCGCCGTACCCAGACCGTTCTCACCGCGCTCGTACGCCGCGTCCCAGTCCGCGGGGTCGTCGACTCCCAGCAGACCTTCTCCGGTCTCCCAGTTCCACTCGGCCGTCATGGCCACTCTTCCTTCCCACACCCGTCAGCCGTCGCACGCGGGCGGCGGAAGCACCTTCTGCTTCTTCTTGTTGTTGATCATCTTGGCCCGTACCAGCTTGGTCAGGTCATTCTCGCCGACGCTCTTCGACGGGTAGGACGCCTGCACGTGGCCATGGTAGATCTCCTTCACGATCTTGCCGTTCTTGTCGGTGCGGTACTCGTGCCGGTCCAGGACCACGATCTCGTTGTTCACGTGGTCCACGCCGATGCGCCGGAACTTATCCGGGTTGTCCCCGTCGCCCAACGGAATCGACCGGTCCAACGCCGCCTGTCCGTTCGCGGGTGCTCGCCCGATCTCGCCCTTGGCCGACGAGCTGCTGCCCGAGCCGTGCTTGTCGTAGGTCGAGTCGTCGTAGATGCGGGTCGGCTCGTCGCCCTCCAGGCCGAGCGGGTCGCTCCAGCGCAGCGGGTTGTCGACGTACGCGTGGTGGTTGGGGGCGGGGAGCAGGCCGAGCGGGTCGGGGGTGAGGTAGCTCGCCGTGTCCGGGTCGTAGTAGCGGGAGAGGTTGTAGTGCAGGCCCGTCTCCGGGTCGCGGTACTGGCCGGGGAAGGCCAGCGGGCACAGGCCGTCGTCGTCCCAGTCGTCCCGGTCGTCCCCGCCCAGCCGCCTTCCCCACAGGGTGGTGGCGGACCGCCAGGCGATCTCGCCGTCCTCTCCGACCAGTTCGCTCGGCGTGCCGACGAGATCGGTGACGATCGCGTAGAACCGCCTGTCGACCTCGTCCGGGTCGGCCGTACGCCACCGGCTGCGCACCTGGGCCGCCGCGCGGTGCGTACCCGGCTCCCAGTCCCAGGTGTCGGTCTCCACCACGCCATCCCGCGTCGACTGCCGCTCGGCGAGGTTGGCGCCGTCCCAGGTGAAGAGGGTCTCCTCGGCGACCGAACCGTCGTCGGCCAGGCGCATCTTGGCCGTTCGGCGGCCGAGTGCGTCGTAGCGGTAGGCCCACACTCCGCGGTCCGGCGTCTCGGCCCGGGCGAGCCGGTCATCGGCGTCCCAGGCGTACGTCCAGATCCGGCGGAGGCCGGACAGCGTCCGCCGGATCACCCGCACCACGCGCCCCTGCGCGTCGTGCTCGTACGTCGAACGGCCCGCGGCGGTGACCCGTGTCCCGGAGTGATGTGCCGGACCCTGCGCCTCCTGGCCGGCGGGGGCCGGGTGCTCGGCGGCCGTGAGGTTGCCGAGGTCGTCGTAGGCGTAGGTCTCGGTCCAGGTGGCGGCCGACACCCGGGTGACGCGGCCGGCCGGGTCGAGAGCGAAGGTCCGGGCGCCGGACAGCCGGTCCTTCACCCCGGTCAGGTGACCGTCCGCCCGGTAGGCGTACGAGCGGGACTGCCGCACGGCCTGCCCCTCGCCGCTGATGCCCGCCCTGCCCGCCCCACCCGCTCTGACGACCTGCTCGACGAGGCGGTGCCCCGCGTCCCAGCACTGCGTCAGGGTCGCCGCGGCGCCCAGGCCACGGGTGGTCTCCCGCCCCGCGGCGTCATGGGCGAAGGTCAGTTCCCCCGCCGCGGTGACCAGCGAGGCCGGCAGGCTCGCGGAGTCGTACGACCAGTGTGAGGTGGCGCCGGACGGCGTGGTGCGCCGCACGCGCCTGCCCAGCGCGTCGTAGGCGCTGGTCACGGTCCGGCCGTCGACGGTCTCGGCGACGATCCGACCGGCCGGGTCGTAGGCGTAGGCGACGCTGCTGAGCGGGCTCGTGGCTTCGAGGAGCCGTCCGGCCGGGTCGTAGCGGAACGAGGTGAGCGTGCCGTCGTCGGTCCGCGCGGTCACCACCCGGCCCGCGGCGTCCCGGGTCACCCGTACCGTCTGACCGGTGCCGTTGGACCGCTCGACCTGCTGACCCGTCGGGTCGCAGTGGTAGGTGAGGGTGCGGCCGTCGAAGTCGGTCTCGCCGATCAGCGTGCCCGCCGCGTCATAGCGGTAGCTCCACTCGTCGCCGCGCGGGTTGCGCACGCCCGTGAGGCGGAGCTCGGTGTCGTGCGCGAAACGGTAGCGGGTGCCGTCCGGGTCGGTCCTCGCGCTGGGCAGGCCGAAGGCTCCGTACTCGAAGGTGGTGGTGGCCCCGGCGGCGTCGCGGTACTCCGTGACGTGGCCCTCCGCGTCGTACGTCCACGACTCCCGGCCGCCGTCGGCGCGTTCCCGCCACAGCAGCGACCCCTCGGTGTTCCAGCCCTGGCGGACGGTCCCGCCGACCGCGTCGTGGATCTCCACCACGCGTCCGAACGCGTCCCTGCGGACGGTGACGACGCTGCCGCGCGGATCCGTGACCCGCACCGGAAGGCCGACCCCGTCGTACTCGTACCGGACGGTGTTGCCGAGTGCGTCCGTCTCGGTGGTCCGGAACCCGTGCTCGTCGTAGCCGTACGACGTCACCGCGCCCAGCGGGTCGGTGCTGGTGAGCAGATTGCCCCGCTCGTCGTACGAGCCCTCCCAGCGCGCGCCGTCGGCCTCGGTGATCGCGGCCGGAAGGACACCGTCCACGTACTCCAGGGTGACGCTCGTGCCGTCCGGGCGGTCCATGCGCAGCGGTTGGCCGTACGGGTCGAGGGTGAAGCGGGTCGTGCGGTCCAGCTCGTCGGTACGGGACAGCAGACCGCCGCGGGCGTCGTACTCGGTGTGCACGGTGAAGCCGAGCGGATCGACGACACGGGTGAGGTGGAGCCGCTCGTCGTAGTGGTACTCCGTGGTGTGGCCGAGCGAGTCGGTGTAGCGGGTGACGCGGAGGTCGGGGTCGTAGGCGATGACGCAGTCGAGGGCGGAGTCGGCGCCCTCGCCGCGCACGCAGCGGTCCTCCCCGTCGTAGGTGAAGCGGAACCACTGGTCGGTGCGGTCGGTCCACGAGGTCACGCGTGCGTGCTGGTCGTAGCCGAGCCGGTAGGGCAGTGGGGAGGAGTCGCGGATCTCGCTCAGGTTGCCGTCGGTGTCGTAGCCGTACCGCAGGAGGGTCGTGCCGTCGGGTCCGGCCTCCGGATCGCGCAGGCGCAGACCTGTCACCCGGCCGCCCTCGGTGTCGACGTCGATGTGGTATCCGCCGGAGTGGCGCACGGCCACGGGGGTGCCGTCGGAGGCCCGGTCGAAGTCGATGCGGTGACCGTTGGTGTCGGTCACCGCGGCGAGCGGCATGGTGAACGCCTCGTCGGCCGCCGCGGGGCGGTGGGTCGGCGCGAAGTGGCGGGTGTGGCCGGTGTCGGGGTCGGTGATGCGGATGGGCGCACCCGGTGCGCCGTCCCAGTCCAGCGGCCAGCGCGGTCCTGCCACGGGCAGGACGGACGAGCCGGGTGAGGGCACGGGGTAGAGGAGGATCATGCCGTCCTCGGCCGCGAAGAGGGCTCCCTCGTGGTCGAGTTCGAGGCGCTCGTCCAGCGTGGAGGCCCAGGAGCGGCCGAAGCAGCGGCCCGAGAAGTAGCTCGACAGGTGGGTGCGGCGCAGCACCAGCGGAAGCAGGCCCGGCAGTTCGACGTCGGTCTTCGTCATGATCATCTCGCCGGAGACCATGTCGATGGGGTCGCCGTTCCTGCAGCGGCTCTTGACGGGCTTACTGGTCCCCACGTCGTCCGCGCCCCGCCGCAGGCCGTTCTTGAGGCCCTTGCCCATCCCCTTGAGGCCCTTCATCCCCTTGGCGAGCTTGGCGGCGGTGGTGATGCCCTTGGCGCCTGGAATGCAGTCCATGGCCGCGAAGGCCACGTCCATGAGGGTGGCTTGGCCTTTTGCGTATTTGCTCAAGGTGTCGGCGAGGACGATGGCGCCCGCGACGATGACGATGGCGGCGAGGATGGGCCCGCCGATGATGATCGCGATGATGCCGACGACGGCGACGACGACCTTGCAGACCGCGACGATGGTGTCCCAGTTGTCGGAGACCCAGTCGCCGACCTCCTCCCACCACTTGCGGTTCTTGATACCCGCGTCGGACGCCTCGTCGATCTTCCGCTTCGCGGTGCCGGCGGCTTCTTCCCGCATCTTGCGGGCGTCCTCGGCCATCTTCTTCGCCGCGTCCAGCGCGCTCTTGGCGGCGTCGACGTCACCCTGGGCGGACTTCTGGGCCTTCTCGGCGGAGTTCGCGTTGCGGGTGGCGGCGCGGACCTTGTCCTCGTCCGGCTTGGGTACGTCCTTGCCGCCGCCGGGCTTGTCCTTGTACTTGTCGGCTTCCTTGCCCGCCTTCTCCACCCAGGAGTCGGCGGAGGAGAGACGGGACTTGGCGCTGCTCAGGTCGGCCTGTGCCTCGCGGCCCTTGACCAGCGCCTTGTCGGCCAGGGTCTGCGCGCGCTCCAGTTCCGGCCAGTACGCGGACAGCGCGTCGCCCGCCATCTCGTAGGACTTACGGAGCTTCTTCAGCTTACTGGGGGCGTCCTCGAACTTCTCTGTGAACGCGTCGGCGGTCTTGCCCACCCACTTCAAGATGGCCTCGTCGCCCGCCATCCCCTTGATGTCACGGAGGACCCTGCCCACGTCGTCGGCGAAGTCGTGCAGGTTCTTCGCGAGACCGCGGACTCGCTGCGGATCACCCGGCGTCGGATCCTTGTCCAGATCAAGGACATGCCAATCCCGAGGTCGGTCCCCCACCATGCTGCAACCCCTGTCACGCGCACTCGTCAACTGCTCCGACACGTGAACGTACAAGGTCATGGCGCTTGTCGGGTATTCGACAGTGTCACGACTGGGCGACGTAGGTCATGGCTGGAAGACGAAGGTCACGGCTCCGTGACGGTGCGGGGCGTGTGGTCGGAGGCGTGTGCTCGGCGCGAGCGATGCGTGGGCGGTGGAGCTCAAGCTGGACCGCGTCCCCCGCCGACTTCGTACGGAACTACTGCGGCAACAACTGATCCCGCGGGCGACGTTCAAGAAGATGCCACGTCGGGGAGCACGGGAATGCTCAGCGAGTTCACCCCGCTGTCCACTTCCCGCACCACTCCCCGAGGAGGGACAGGATGCGCAGCATCGCGGGATTGTCTCCGAGAACCTTCCGCATACACGCTGCGCACGTCGCCCCGGCGAGCCTGCCTCAGCAACCGGGGTGGTGCCGCACTCCTCTTTGGAGTTGAGAAACAGGAGCCGGCCGTCGGGCATCCTGGCGGGCTCGCCGCAGAACTGGCACAGCAGCTTCGACATCGCCTCGCGCTGCCTGGGCGGGCTGATCGTCTTCCAGCGCGGCGCGCCGGCCAAAGCCCCGTGCTCGTCGCGCGATTGGGAGAATCGTGCCCACGGGACACCTTGCCCGTCGCGGTCGCCGAGCCTTTCGTTCCAGTAACTGATACGGCTCGATCCGGCACTGCTGAGGAAGGCGCGTAAGTCGAGGAGTGATTCCTCCATCTCGCCCTCGCGGGCCACGTTGTAGGGGATCGGCGTGCGCGGGGCAGTGCCACTGCTGCTTCTGCCGTGTGGGCCAGCCAGTGCGGGGCTAGTGGCCTCCCGACGGGCGGCGGGGCGCCGGAGCTGCCGCCGGGCCGCACGCCGCGGCAGGACGCTACGCAACCTGGCTCGATCGGTAGGGCGGCGAAGCTCCTTGATGCCGGGCTCGCTGCCTGAGTGGTATCGCCGACGGCGACAAGAGCACCCCGACTTTCGGGGTCTGGACGACTGACGCCGAGGGCAAGCCGAAGGACCAGGTAAAGCTGAAAGATGATGCGCACGGAGTGCTCGTCTCCCCGTATGTATCTTCCGGCAGCACGGCCGAGGTCGCCGTTCCCGCCGGCAAGCTGAAGCCGGGCGTCACCTATACCTTCCACACGTCCGCGTACGACGGCTCTCTGTATGAGACCAAGTGGTCCCCGTGGGCCAAATTCCGTATCGCGCCCTACGCGACGTTCCCTGCTCCGCAGGCGAGTTCAAACATCGATCCGGTGGCCCAGAAACCACAGGAGATCTTCCGCAGCGACCCTGGCGCGTTGGCGATCCGCAAGCCCGGGGGAACGAACTGCTCGAAGGCCGACGCCCAAGGCCGCCAGGTATGCCTCAAGTTCCACCCGGCATCAGAGGAACAGAAGTCTTTGCCCTCCTCCAGGGCAGAGGTACCGGACCTCGTGCCGTGGTGCTCCGACAAGCCGTCGGGCCACGACTACATCAACCGCACCGACGCCTGCCTGAACGATGTCGGCAGCGCCACGTTGATCTTCACTTCCGGCGGAGACCAGACCAAGCCCCCCTTCGGAGTGGCGACGTTCAACTTTCAGCAGCGGCTGAAGGCTTACCCGAACAAGTCGTCCGGAGGCAGCGACTTCGCGGAGTTCGACCAGCAGTTGTTCGTCACTCCCACCTCCATCGACCCGCAGCTTCTTGGCGTGCGCCTCACCTGGAACGCAGGAACGGTCTGTGACCACTGCACCAGTACCCCGGTAGCCTGGAAGGACTACAAGACGGGGCAGCCCGAGAGGGGTTACTGGCGGGACAGCGAGGTCGGCCAGACGCAGGTGGCCACCACTACCACGAAGTGGACGGGCACTGGCAAGGAGACCATCGGCCTCACCTGGGACAGTACCGCCGCTGTCGACGTCGACCTTGACCTCGCCGCAAACGCGAACTTCGGCACCAGCGGCAACGAACTCAAGGTCCGCTGCGACGATCTCAACAAGAGCAGCCCCACGCCCGGGTGTGTGCTTCCGTATTACACCCCGACCTACACGATGGACACCAACAAGTACCCGGCAGCCGGCGCCTACTACTGGTTCATGCAGCAGCGCATGATCGGAAAGCCCGGTACCGGCGACGCACCCCATGCACTACCTCGGCCCGGACACCACCAAGACCAACGCGGCCGGCAACAAGTGGACCAGAGACGACAGCAGTAAGGTGATCTGCCCGTCCGCGTGGAAGAAACATCCTGTGGACGCCTCGATGGGGTCGCCGGCCTGCGACGAGTTCGCCATGGCCTCAACCCACGAAAGTGGCGGTTACCCCGACACTGGCAACAAGTACCAGGTCGACTCAGGAGACAAGTGCGCGCAGCTCTACGCCAACTCCTCGGGGAGCTCCTGCGGCCTTTTCGCCGACACACGCAAGGACAAGAACGGCCCCGGCAACGCCGAGAAGTGCGGCCGTGCCACGGTCCCCGAGGTTCAAAACAGTGGGGCCTTCCATAAATTTCCGGCTCCCGCCTGGCGCATGCTCGACAAGGACACCTTCTACCTAAGTAACCCTGGCTTCGAACACTGCACCACCACCAGCAGCAGCACCTGCGCGTGGAAGAAGATCAGCTAAATCCTCGTGACGTGTGGGGTGAGTACGCACGCTCACCCCACACCGTCAACCACCCAACGGCTCCCACGCCGCTCGCTCGGCCGCATCCTGCGGCACACCCCACACCAAGAAGCCGTTCATCAGGCCGACCCGCGCCTCTTCTGCGAGCGACGGGATTTCGAGGACGTCAGCCATCTCCTCCACGTAGTCCGTCAGTGACTCGAACTGGATGCTGCGCTCCGCATACCTGCACCAGTACCAGATCCTGCCGGTCTCAGCGTCCACGCACAGGCCAGACAGAGCATCTGCACCCATCGCGGCAAAGGGGACCCAGGAGGGACGCCACACCGTGATCTCTTCTGTGCTACCCGTCCTACGCTGGTCCTCTAGATCTTGCTGACGCAGAAACATCTGTCGCTGGTAGACGCGGCGGACGACGGAAAACGACATCAGCACACACTCCAGCGGCATAAACCCGGGTGTCGAATCCGGTCCCACACCTGCCCGCCGGCCCCACAGCGCCCTCAGCCCCATGGGTAGACGCACACCCAGAGACGCCTGCAGTTCGTCGAGCTCCGCCTCGGAAGCGCCGGGCAGCAGGCTCTCGAATGTCGCCGGAGCGTTCCGCTCAAGCCAGGACTCAATACGCTGCCAGGCGTCCTCTATCTGCCGCCACTCAATGCTCTGCTCGCGTGCCGTATGACCATCCATATCCAACACGCTACCCGCCAGCTGCTCACGTGCTCAGGCCATCAAGGACTCCCCGAGGGCGCCAAGTCGATCGGGAACGAAGAAGAGCAGGACCAGGGTGTCCCCGGCGCTGAGACCAACAAAGGAGACGCGCCAACGGACGCGACAGGCCCGAGCGCGACGGTGGCCACCCCCAACCAACAAGCAGGGGGAGTAGACGCGGCAGCTGGCGAGGAAGTCCCGGACGAAACCGTTCCGCCCAGCCACCCGGTCGCCACCCCATAGGACGCTGAGGCCGAGCCGGTGCGGGTCCGAAAGGCGACGCCCGCCCGTGGTGCGGCGACATGTACGACGAAGGCAACGAAACCGGCTGCTCGCCGCTGCGCACTGAGACCCGCCTGGGTGGCACGCAGCCCCGTAAGGGAGACGCGCTTACGGGGCTGCGGATACGGCCAATGGCTAGAAGACGGCCGTCGCCTTGGCGAACGCCTTGTTCAGATGCGTGTCCACGAGGCCGGGCGAGCCGGAGACGATGACCAGGACGCTGCCGCTGCGGATCGCCGTCTGCTTTATGACGTTGCGCCGGCCGCCGGCGGAGTAGGTCAGCAGTTGGCTCCACTGCTCCTCGCCGAGTGGGGGAGCGGTGGTCGTCTGAGTGGCCATGTCGATGGCGGTGCTGCCCGAGACGACCTGGTACTTCGGGCAAGACAGTGAACTAGGCCACCGGTAAGACGATGAGCGTCCGCGTCGCGCCCCCGCCGACGGACCGGACGCGCGGAACCTCGGCCCCGGGACAGCGGCACAGCGGTCAACGCCAAGCCGGTGATCACGGTCCGATCGGCGCGAGCGTGCTGACGCGGCAAGGTCGAGAAGATGGTCAGTAACCCTAGGTCAGTCACGTAAGGCGTCCGGAATGGACGCCGCCCCCGCCGCGTGTTGTTCTCATGAAGCAGCACCTGGACGCTCCGGCTGCCGAGCCGCTCCCCATCCACCCGCTCCAGGGCCAGACGAGCGTTGCCCCGTCGCGGACCGGCCAACACCCTCCCGGTGGCCGGCCCGGAAGGGCGGCGAGGCGACCGCGCCAACCATGGCGGGCCAGACCGATAGGATTCTCGTCGGAGTCGAGAAGATCACGGGGAGCCAGCGTCATGCCGGAAGTCATATCCGTCCAGCATCAGGCTGCTCTGAGCCAGTTGGCGCCGGGTGAGCAGCTCCTCGCCTACGGAATCGTCGTCCCGGTGAAGAGTGCTGAAGGTGTCAAAATCAAGCACGGCAAGATTGGCGGGATGCTCGGTGACCACCTGATGCACCGGTACGGCGCCCAATCTGGCGGTGCGCGAAGCATCGCGGCGGCCATGCCGGCCACGTCCGGTGCGCTGCTGATGCGGGTGACGGACCAGCGGGTTGGTCTCGTACGGCACCTGGACGGCACTCCCGTCTGGGAAGTCCCCCGCACCTGGGCCGCCCATGTGGAGCGCCGCCCCCGCCTGCAACTCATGGCCCGTTTCCGCGTCCACTACGCGGATGGCACATGGCTCGCCTTCCTCACCGCGCGTCGCCGAACGATCGAGGCATTCGCCACCGCATTGAACAATGGCGGCAGCACCGGCGGTTGCTGAGGCCCCGTCAACTCACGTCTTTGTTTGCACCTGTGTGGTGAATGCGGGCCCTTCCACCGGCCGGGGCGTACGGTCTACGTCGCCATGCGGAACGGGGCGGTCGCCGCCTGCGCGGTCGAGCCACGGACGACGAGCTCCGGTTCGAAGAGGAGTTCACCCGGGTGGGGGTGGCTGCCCTGGATCTGGGCGCACAGCAGGTCCACCGCCGCGCGGCCCATGGCCTCGATGGGCTGGCGCACCGTCGACAGGGGCGGCTCCGTGCACGTCATGAAGGCTGAATCGTCGAACCCGACGACCGACACATCCGACGGGACGGAGAGCCCTCGTCGGCGGGCCGCCCTGATGGCTCCCAGAGCCAGCGGGTCACTTCCGCACACGATGCCGGTGACCCCGCGCGCCAGCAGGCGGGTGGCGGCGGCCTGGCCGCCCTCCAGGGAGAAGATCGACCGCTCGACGTGCTCGTCGGCCAGTTTCGCGCCCGCGGCCTTCGCCACGTTTCGTGCGGCCTCCAACTTGCGGCGTGACGGGATGTGGTCGGAGGGGCCGAGCAGCAGGCCGATCCGCTCGTGTCCGAGGGAGGCGAGATGGCGCCAGGCCTGCTCGACGGCGACGGCGTCGTCGCACGCGACGCAGGGAAAGTCGAGGCCCTCGATCGACGCGTTGATGAGGACGACCGGGATGTTCCGCTCCGCCAGCTGGTGGTAATGGTCGTGCGGAGCGTCGATCTCCGCGAAGAAGCCCCCTGCGAACACCACACCGGAGACCTGTTGTTGCAGTAGCAGTTCCACGTAATCGGCCTCGGACACGCCACCCCGGGTCTGCGTGCACAGCACGGGCGTGAGCCCTTGTTGTGCGAGTGCGCCCCCGATGACCTCGGCGAACGCGGGGAAGATTGGGTTCTGCAACTCCGGGAGCACGAGGCCGACGAGCCGGGCGCGCTCTCCGCGCAACTGCGTCGGCCGTTCGTACCCGAGGACGTCAAGTGCTGTCAGTACGGACTGTCGTGTCGCTGCGGAGACGCCGGGCTTGTCGTTGAGAACACGGCTGACCGTGGCCTCGCTGACCCCCACCTTCTTCGCAACTTGAGCAAGTCGTCGCGCCATACACGCAACGGTATCGCAAGGAGCGCAAGCCGGTTGCGGCATGGGGCAGTCTCGATATGAATGGCCTGCGCGGTCCTGCGATGGTGTAAGTGGTGTACGGAGCCCGTCGGCGTCGAGGCAGGCGTGTAGCCGCCGCGACAGCCCAGGAGGCGCGGCCACGGCCGAGCGCATCTCACCATTCAAAGAGGAGAGCAAAACTTGCGCTGAGCGAGCAAAAATTTGCGCTCCGATGCCAAGTCCCGGGTTCCTGGAGGGCCATCACCTCCACCATCACCTCCCTCAGGCCGACTGGGCCGTTCAGTTGCACGGGGCCTGCTAACTCCCCTGTACCCGGCCGGATGGCAGGTGAGCAGCTCGGTTTCATCCGGTGGATACAGAGTCCGGCGCCCCCGCCCAGCAATCAATTTTTTGCAATCTATGCGTGACTTATTGTGCTCCGCTGTTGCTGATGGTTGAGTGTGCGCGCAACCGACAGCCACAGCACCACGGCGGGCCGTACGTGTCCGTCCGGGGCCCACGCGGCGCGCCAACGCGCTGGGGGAAGCGCGCGCTGTGAAGCACGACCCGGAGGGGGTCTCCCGATGCCATTCACGAGCAGCCGTACGCTCGCGCTCGCCACAGCCACTGTTCTCGCGCTGGTCGCCACGTCCGCCTGCGGCTCCAGCAGCGACGGAGGCGGCACGGACACGGGCGGCAAGGTGACGCTCGACGTCAACGGACAACCGCCCAAGACCCAGGCCTTCGAACGCAAACTCTTCGACAAGCACGTGGCGCGTTTCGAGAAGGCCAACCCGGACATCGACATCGTGCCGCACGAGGGCTTCATGGACCCGAAGACCTTCAACGCCAAGCTCGCCGGCGGCAAATTGGAGGACGTCTTCTACGTCTACTTCACCGATGTCCGGTCGCTGATCGAGAAGAAGCAGGCCGCGGACATCACCCAGGCCGTCGAGGACATGCCGCGACGCGGCGACATCCAGGATCCGCTGATGAAGATCTTCCAGGATGAGCAGGGGCGCCAGTACGGCCTTCCGACCTCGAACTACTCCATGGGCCTCATCTACAACCGCGCGCTGTTCAAGAAGGCCGGCCTCGACCCCGACCAGGCGCCGAAGACCTGGGCGGACGTCCGCAAGGCGGCCAAGAAGATAACCGGGCTCGGAAACAACACCGTCGGATACGCCGACTTCTCCGCGAACAACCAGGGCGGCTGGCACTTCACCGCCGAGCTGTACTCCCGCGGTGGCCGGGTCGCGCGGCAGGACGGGGACCGGTGGAAGGCGGCGTTCAACACGGCCGAGGGCAAGGCCACCCTCCAGGACCTCCACGACATGCGCTGGAAGGACGACTCGATGGGCAGCAAGCAGCTGCTCCAGGTCGAGGACGTGCAGCGGATGATGGGCTCGGGGAAGCTCGGGATGTACGTATCGGCCGCCGACAACATCACCGTCATCGCCAAGCAGTTCGGCGGGAAGTACGAGGACTACGCCCTCGCACCCGTGCCGGACGCGAAGGGCACGCTGCTGGGCGGCGAGGGGTACATGTTCAACCCCAAGGCATCGCCGGAGAAGATCAAGGCCGGCGTCAAGTGGGTGCAGTGGCGGTACCTCAACCCCGACCTCATCGAGAAGAACGTCGCCGATTACGCCAAGGCCGACCTCCCCGTCGGCATCCCCATGCCCACCGTCCCCGACATCTTCGAGGGCTCGGTCCGCGACCGGATCGAGAAGGTCAAGCAGGACAACGCCAACATGCCGACCGGCAACTACCAGGCCTTCATGGACGCCGCGCCGAAGGTACCCGGCGTGATCGAACCCCCGAAGGCCCAACAGGTCTACGCGGTGCTCGACTCCGTGATGCAGGCCGTCCTCACCAAGAAGGACGCCGACATCGACGCCCTCCTCGACAACGCCGAGGACAAGGTCAACGCGGTCTACGGCGCCTCCTGATGAGCATGTCCCTGAAGACCCCGCCCCTGCGCACGACCGCGCCCTCGACGCAGGTCGCCCCCCGTCGGCGGCAGACGGCACGGCGGCGCGCCCTGCGCGAGCACGTCACGGCGTACGGGTTCCTCAGCGCCGCGGTCGTGATCTTCGCGCTCTTCTCGTGGTGGCCGATCGTCCGCAACGTGATCCTCGGCTTCCAGCAGGTCAACTTCGCCACCGGCAACACCTGGGTCGGCCTCGACAACTTCGAGAGGCTCTTCGCCGACCCGCTGTTCCTCACCGCCTGGCGCAACACCGGCCTGTTCACCGTGTACGCGCTGGGGCTCGGCTTCGCGGTGCCGTTCCTGACTGCGGTCCTCCTGAACGAGTTCCGGCACGCGAGGGCGTACTTCCGGGTCCTGGTCTACCTGCCGGTGATGCTGCCGCCCGTGGTCGTGGCGCTGATGTGGAAGTGGTTCTACGACCCGGGCCCCGGCCTGTTCAACGAGATCCTCCGCACGCTGCACCTGCCGACCTCGGCCTGGCTGGACTCCTCGTCCACCTCGCTGGTCTCCCTGGTCGTCGTCTCCACTTGGGCCAACATGGGCACCACGACCCTCATCTACCTGGCGGCCCTGCAGACCATCCCCGGCGAACTGTACGAAGCGGCGGAGCTGGACGGCGCGGGCGTGTGGCAGCGGCTGCGGCACGTCACCGTCCCGCAGACCCGGTTCGTGCTGCTCGTCCTGCTGCTGCTCCAGATCGTCGCGACGATGCAGGTGTTCACGGAGCCGTACGTGATGACCGGCGGCGGCCCCGAGGACTCCACGGTCACCGTCATGTTCCTCGTCTACCGCTACGCCTTCGTCTACAACGACTTCGGCACCGCCAGCGCGCTCAGCCTGATGCTCCTGCTCGTCCTGGGCGCCTTCTCCGCCCTCTACCTGCGGGTCACCCGCGCCGCCAAGGAGTGAGCAGGATGTCCGCCTCGATGCGCACCCTCGTCCGCCCCGCCGTACTGCGGACAACCAAGGGACGACTGATCTACTGGTCGGTGCTCGCCCTCGCGCTCGCGCTGTTCACCGTGGCCTTTCTCGTGCCGCTGTACTGGGCGGCGACCGGCGCCATGAAGTCCTCCACGGAACTGGCGCAGTCCCCGCCCACCTACGTACCGGAGTCCTGGCACCCGGAGAACTACGCCAAGGCGTGGCGGGAGATGGACCTGGCGGGCTACTTCCTGAACACGGTCGTCCTGGCCGGCGGCGCCTGGCTCGTCCAGCTCGCCGTGCAGGTCCCCGCCGCGTACGCGCTGTCGAAGCTGCGCCCGCGGTTCGGGAACCTGCTGCTCGGGCTGATGCTGCTGACCTTGATGATGCCCGCCACCGCGTTGCTGGTGCCCGTCTACCTCACGGTCATCGATGTCCCCCTGTTCAACCGCAACCTGATCAACAGCCCGAGCGCCGTCTGGCTCCCGGCCGCGGCCAACGCCTTCAACATCTACATCCTGAAGAACTTCTTCGACCGGATTCCCGACGAACTCCTCGACGCGGCGAAGATGGACGGCGCGGGGACGCTCACGACCATGTGGCGCGTGGTGCTCCCGCTGTCCCGGCCGATCCTCGCCGTGGTCTCCATCCTCTCCATCGTCACGGCCTGGAAGGACTTCCTCTGGCCGCTCCTCGTCCTGCCGGACCCGGCCCGGCAGCCGCTGAGCGTCTTCCTCCAACGAGTGGCGCAGGACACCCCGCTCAATTCCCTGGTCGCGGGGATGGTGATGGCCTCTCTGCCGCTGATCGCCCTCTTCCTGGTCTTCCAGCGCCAGATCATCGCCGGACTGAGCGCCGGGAGCCTCAAGGGCTGAGCGGCGGCCGACCGCCCGCACTCACCCCGACCACACGTCCGTACGCGTCCGCGTCTCGCACGAAAGGACACTCTCTTGTCCAGCACGGAGTGGTGGCGCAGTGCTGCCATCTATCAGGTGTACGTCCGCTCCTTCGCCGACGGCAACGGTGACGGCACCGGCGATCTGGCCGGACTGCGGGCCCGGTTGCCCTACCTGGCCGAACTGGGCGTGGACGCGCTGTGGTTCACCCCGTGGTACCAGTCGCCGTTCGCGGACGGCGGGTACGACGTCGTCGACTACCGCGCCATCGACCCCGCCTTCGGCACGCTCGGCGAGGCCGAGAAACTGATGGCCGAGGCCCAGGAGGCCGGGCTGCGCTGCATCGTGGACATCGTCCCGAACCATGTCTCCGACCAGCACGAGTGGTTCAGGGCCGCTCTGGCGGCGGGCCCTGGCTCCCCGGAGCGGGAACGGTTCCACTTCCGCCCGTACTCGCCGGATCCGCCCAACGACTGGGTCGGCGAGTTCGGCGGGGTGCCGTGGTCCCGTACGGAGGACGGCGAGTGGTACCTCCACCTCTTCGCCCCCGAGCAGCCGGACCTCAACTGGAACCACCCCAAGGTCCGGCAGGAACACGAGGACGTACTCCGCTTCTGGCTGGAGCGCGGCGCGGCCGGAGTGCGCATCGACTCGGCGGCGCTGCTCGCCAAGGCCGACGGTCTTCCCCCGATGGACCCGGCCCACCCGCACCCCTTCCACGACCGGCCCGAACTGCACGACATCTACCGCTCCTGGCGACGGATCGCCGATGAGTACGGGGCGGCACTGATCGGCGAGATCTGGTTGCCGGACACCGAGCGGTTCGCCCGCTACCTGCGCCCCGACGAGCTGCACACCGCGTTCAACTTCGACTTCCTCTCCCGCCCCTGGGACCGGGCGGCGCTGTGGGAGTCGATCGACCTCACACTCTCCTCCCACGCCCCGGTCGGCGCGCCCGCCACCTGGGTTCTCGCCAACCACGACGTGACCCGTACCGTCACTCGCTACGGCCGGAGCGAGGACACCGGCTTCGCCTTCGCCCGCAAGCGCTTCGGGGTCCCCACCGACCTGGAGCTCGGCACCCGCAGGGCACGGGCCGCGGCCCTGCTCACGCTGGCGCTGCCCGGCTCCGTCTACCTCTATCAGGGCGAGGAGCTGGGGCTGCCCGAGGTGGAGATCCCACGGGAGTTCATCCAGGACCCGATGCACGCGCGCTCCGGCGGCCTCGATCCCGGCCGGGACGGCTGCCGGGTACCGCTGCCCTGGGACGGCGTCCCTGAGCCGAGCTGGCTGCCGACCCCGCCCGACTGGGCCGGGTACGCCGCCGAACGGCAGGAACGGGACCCCGACTCGATGCTCTCCCTGTACCGCGCGGCACTACGGCTGCGGCGGTCCCTGAGCGACGCGGGTCCGCTTCGCCGGCTGCGCGCGGACGAACCCGGCGTCCTCTCCTTCGCCCGCACCTCGGAGCGGGACGGGGCCATCTGGATCACCCTGGTCAATTTCGGCCCCGACGACGTCACGCTGCCGTCGGACTGCGAACTCCTGCTGGCCAGCGGCCCTCTGTCCCCGCTGGGGCTGTTGCCGCAGGACACAGCGGTCTGGTTGCGGGCCTGAGCGTCCGCGACCAGACCGCTCCCTCCCAACACCACTCCACCTCCCGCCCGGAAGGACGGTCATGCATAAAGATGTCATGAACGCACCAATAAGCCGCGCCGGTGGCACCGGCAGATGGCGTACCACCTTGGCCGCGACGCTGGGCGCCGGTCTGCTGCTGACCCAAGGGCAGCCGGTGTCGGCCGAGCCGGCCGCGGAGCCGGACCCCCTCGCGATACGGCTCACCGGTGAGCACGCCGACCGCGCCCAGGACGGCGCGGAGACCACGTACGCCAAGGGCAGCGGCAAGAACTGGGTCACCGCGGATCTGGGGGAGACCCGGCGCCTGGACCGCGTCGTGGTCCACCTGCCCGGCCCGGCACAGACCGTGCGCCTTGAGGGCTCCGCGAACGGCGAGGACTACAACGAACTGTCCGACGTCAAGGCCCGCGAGGGGACGGTCACCTTCACGCTGAACGGCGCCGCCGTGCGCCGACTGCGCCTCGTCGGCGCGACAAAGGTGGGCGAAGTCGCCGTGTACGCGGCGCGGTCCGGTGACACCACACCGCCCCGGGCCCCCGCCGGTGCCGCGCTGAAGGGCGCCACGCTCAGCTGGCACAGGACCGCCGACGCCGTCGCGTACGACGTCTACGCGGACGGTGACCTGCGGGGCAGCCTCCCGGCGGAGCAGCTCCGCTGGAAGGACACCACCGCACCCGGGCCCGACTCCGAGAAGGTCACCTACTCGGTACGGGCCAGAGACGCGGCCGGCAACCAGTCCGCGGACAGCCGCACGGTGACCCGGGAGATTCCGGCCGGGCCCGCGGCACGCTCCCGGGCCGCGTTCACGCCGCCGAAGAGTGGTGCGGCCCTGGCAGGCCGGGCCGCCGCGCGGACCAAGGGGGCCAAGGGGAGTGCGGCGACGCGTGGCGCCGGCATGCCGTACACGACCGTCGAGGCCGAGTCGGCGTCGGTGGGCGGTGGCGCGCAGGTGGTCGGGCCCAACCGGAAGATCGGCGACCTGGCGGGCGAGGCGTCGGGCCGTAAGGCGGTGACACTGAACACGACCGGCCAGTACGTGGAGTTCACCACCCCGGTCGAGACCAACACCCTCGTCACCCGCTTCTCCATCCCGGACCGCACGAACGCCACCCTCAACGTCTACGTGAACGGCGAGAAGACCAAGGCGCTCGACCTGACCTCCAAGTACGCCTGGCTGTACGGCTCTGAGACGTCCCCGGGCAACGACCCGGGCGCGGGGGCGCCCCGGCACATCTACGACGAGGCGCACGTCAACCTGGGCCGTACGGTCCCGGCGGGCACGAAGATCCGCCTGCAGAAGGACGGTGACAACTCCTCGACGTACGCGATCGACTTCGCCGACTTCGAGAAGGTGACGGCCGCGGCGAACCCGGACCCGGCCGCGTTTGTGGAGCCGTCCGGCACCACCCACCAGGACGTGCAGAACGCGCTCGACAAGGCACGCATGGACACCACGGGCAAGATCCAGGGCGTCTATCTGCCGCCGGGGGAGTACCGGACGAACAGCAAGTTCCAGGTCTACGGCAAGCCCGTGAAGGTGATCGGCGCCGGACCGTGGTTCACGCGCTTCCACGCCCCGACGGACCAGGAGAACACCGATGTCGGCTTCCGCGCCGACCAGCAGGCGAGCGGCTCGGTCTTCTCCGGCTTCGCGTACTTCGGCAACTACACCTCGCGCATCGATGGCCCCGGCAAGGTCTTCGACTTCCAGAACGTCTCCGGCATCACCATTGAGAATATCTGGGCCGAGCACGTGGTCTGCCTGTACTGGGGCGCCAACACGGACCGCATGACGCTGCGGAACAACCGCATCCGCAACACCTTCGCCGACGGCGTCAACATGACCAACGGCTCCGCGGGCAACCTGGTCGCCAACTCGGAGGCCCGCGCCACCGGGGACGACTCGTTCGCCCTCTTCTCGGCGACCGACGCGGGCGGCGGCGAGCAGACGGGCAACATCTACGAGAACCTCACCGCCAAGCTCACCTGGCGGGCGGCCGGTCTGGCGGTGTACGGCGGCCGTCTCAACACCTTCCGCCACATCCACATCGCCGACACGCTGGTCTACTCCGGGATCACCATCTCCTCCCTCGACTTCGGCTACCCGACGAACGGGTTCGGCCCCGACCCGACGAACCTCGCGGACATCACCGTCGACCGGGCCGGCGGCCACTTCTGGAACGGGCAGACCTTCCCCGGCATCTGGCTCTTCTCCGCCTCGAAACCGTTCCGTGCCATCCGGGTGGACAACGTGCGTATCACCGATCCGACCTACCACGGTGTCATGTTCCAGACGAACTACGTGGGCGGCCGGCCGCAGAACCCGGTGGAGGACACGGTCCTGTCGAACATCACGATCTCCGGCGCGCGGAAGTCCGGTGACGCGTTCGACGCGAAGTCCGGCTTCGGCATCTGGGCCAACGAGATGCCCGAACCGGGCCAGGGCCCGGCGGTCGGCGAGGCCACCTTCAGGGGACTCACGCTCAGGGACAACGCCCAGGACATCCGGAACACCACCTCCACATTCAAGATCAACGTGCAGTGAGCCCCCACCCTCGCAACCCCAGGGACCTGTAACCCCACGGAACAGAGGAATCATCCATGAGACACAGGCAAGGAAGCCGCCTTCTGGCGGCAGCGCTCGGGGCCGGACTGGCGGCCTCCGTACTGCTCCCCACGGCGGCCGGCGCCGCCGACGGCCCCTCCGGCGGCAACCCCGCGAAGACCTCCGCGCGCACGCAGGCCGACGTACGCGGAGCTGCCCTGCCGTACGTGGAGTACGAGGCGGAGAACGGCACGTACAACGGCACGCTCCTGGAAGCCGAACCCCACCGTCCCTTCGGGCACACCAACTTCGCCACGGAGTCCTCGGGCCGCAAGTCGGTGCGCCTCAACTCCACCGGGCAGTACGTGGAGTTCACATCGGCCAACAGCACGAACTCGATCGTGGTGCGCAACGCGATCCCGGACGCGCCGGGCGGTGGCGGCCAGGAGAAGACGCTGAGTCTGTACGCGAACGGCACGTTCGTGCAGAAGGTGACGCTGTCGTCGAAGCACAGCTGGTTGTACGGCAACACCGACAGTCCGGAAGGGCTGACCAACCGTCCCGGCGGGGACGCGCGGCGGCTGTTCGACGAGTCGCACGCGCTGCTGAAGAAGTCCTACCCGCAGGGCACCAAGTTCCGGCTGCAACGGGACGCCGGGGACGACGCCGCGTACTACATCATCGACCTGATCGACCTGGAGGAGGTGGCTCCGCCCGCGGCCAAACCGGCCGAGTGCACGTCGATCACCCAGTACGGCGCCGTCCCGGACGACGGGAAGGACGACACCACCGCGATCCAGAACGCGGTGACCGCCGACCAGAAGGGCGACATCGCCTGCGTCTGGATACCGGCGGGACGCTGGCGGCAGGAGAAGAAGATCCTCACCGACGACCCGCTCAACCGGGGCGAGTACAACCAGCTCGGCATCCGCGACGTCACGATCCGCGGGGCGGGCATGTGGCACTCGCAGCTCTACACCCTGACCCCGCCGCACGAGGCGGGCGGCATCAACCACCCGCACGAGGGCAACTTCGGCTTCGACATCGACGACAACACCAAGATCTCCGACATCGCCATCTTCGGCTCGGGCACCATCCGCGGCGGAGACGGCAATCACGAGGGCGGAGTGGGCCTCAACGGCCGCTTCGGCAAGAACACCAAGATCAGCAACGTGTGGATCGAGCACGCCAACGTCGGCGCGTGGGTGGGCCGCGACTACAGCAACATTCCCGAGCTGTGGGGGCCGGGCGACGGCCTGGAGTTCAGCGGTATGCGGATCCGCAACACCTACGCGGACGGCGTGAACTTCAGCAACGGCACGCGCAACTCCTCGGTCGTCAACTCCTCGTTCCGCAACACCGGTGACGACGCCCTCGCCGTATGGGCCAACCGGTACGTGAAGGACCCGTCGGTGGACATCGGTCACGACAACACCTTTCGTGACAACACGGTCCAGCTGCCGTGGCGTGCCAACGGCATCGCCATCTACGGCGGTTACGGCAACAAGATCGAGAACAACACCGTCTCCGACACGATGAACTACCCCGGCATCATGCTCGCGACGGATCACGACCCGCTGCCCTTCTCCGGGCAGACGTTGATCGCGAACAACGGGCTGTACCGCACGGGCGGCGCGTTCTGGGGAGAGGCGCAGGAGTTTGGCGCCATCACCCTGTTCGCGCAGGGGCAGAACATCCCCGGTGTGACCATCCGCGACACGGTCATCCATGACTCGACGTACGACGGCATCCAGTTCAAGTCGGGTGGCGGCGCCACGCCGGACGTGAAGATCAGCAACGTGAAGATCTCGAAGTCCAACAACGGTGCGGGCATCCGCGCCCACGGTGGGGCACGTGGCAGCGCGACGCTGTCGAACGTGACGATCAGCGGGTCGGCCGACGGTGACATCCTCGTCGAACCCGGTTCGCAGTTCGTGATCAATAAGGTGGCGGCGAAGGCCGCGTCCTCCGCGAAGAAGTCCGGGCAGCGCAAGTAGACACCCTCAAGGACCGTGACGGGACCCGTCCTGCCGGGCGGGTCCCGTCACCTGCGACGGTCTGCCGGTCAAGCTACCGCGAGCCGACGCTGCCGGCGGTGCGCGGTCATCCAGTGGCGGTTGTCGGCACCCAGGGCGCCTCTATGGCCCAGGCCCTTTCCTCCGTGAAACCGACCGGGTTGTCCCAGGCGTGCGTGCCGCCCCGGGGCCAGCCACACCCCTGATTCGATGTGATGACGGCCGCACGAAGTGCAGGAGGGCACCAGAGCGCTCGCCTCGTCCTCACGTGTCTGCGACCGACGATGTGCGGCCTCGGCCAACGGAACCCGCACGCGATCCTGTGGACCCCTTGTCACCGTAGAATTCGGCGATGCCGTGCGCAGTGAGTTCGGCGAGCCCGCGCTGGAGATCCGAAGGCCAATGAGCCGGCTTCGCGAGAGTGGCGTCCGCGCGCCCAGGCCACCGGAGAACCCGGCGGTGGCCAGGCGCAAGCTCTTCCGCTGCGCGCTCCAGAGGGGGATCTTCAACTCACGGCAGGAACAGACGCCAGGGTGTCACAGAGCTCGGCGCGTGACTTGCTGAGGTCGAGGCTGACCTACAGGACCTCGTCGCGGCGATCGCGGCTTTCCGCCGCTGGCGCCGGCGGCGGACATGACCGTCCTACGCTTCCGGAACTCAGCCGGGAACGGTCGCCTCGCGGTGCTGATGGGTTCAGTCCAGGCGCCGGCGGTCCTCCTCGGTCCACTTGGTGGTGTCGCGGGGTTCGACATAGGGCTCCTCGTTCTCGGGATGGCCGCCCTCTATGGCCCGCTGACGGGCCATCTCCGCGTCGAACTCCAGGCCGAGCAGAATCGCCAGGTTGGTGATCCACAGCCACACCAGGAAGATGATGACGCCGGCCAGGGTGCCGTAGGTCTTGTTGTACGAGGCGAAGTTGGCCACGTACAGCGCGAAGCCGGCCGAGGCGATCATCCAGATCAGCAGGGCGAGGAAACTGCCGGGGGTCACCCACTTGAAGCCGCGGCCTCGGGCATTGGGCGCGGCCCAGTACAGGATCGCGATCATGATGACGACGAGCAGGACCAGGACCGGCCACTTGGCGATCGACCACGCCGTCATGGCGCCGTCCCCGACCCCCAGCGCGGAGCCAGCCCGCTGCGCGAGGGGACCGGTGAACACCACAATCAGCGCACTGACGACCGCCAGCACCATCAGGATGACCGTCAGCACCAGGCGCAGGGGCAGCACCTTCCAGGCAGGGCGGCCCTCGGGCATGTCGTAGACGGCGTTGGAGGTACGGATGAACGCCGCGATGTAGCCGGAGGCCGACCACACCGCCAGCACCAGACCGACGATCGCCATGAGCGAGCCGGTCCCGCCGTTGCCCTGCAGTTGCTGAACGGCATTGGAGATTATGTCGCGGGCCGGGCCGGGTGCGAGCTTCTGCAGGTTGTCCATGACCTGTTGCGTGGCGGACTTGCCCGCGATGCCGAGCAGCGACACCAGCACCAGCAGGGCGGGGAAGAGGGAGAGGACGCCGTAGTAGGTCAAGCTCGCGGCGCGGTCGGCGAGCTCGTCGTCCTGGAACTCCTTCGCCGTGCGCTTGAGCAGCACCCACCACGACTTCTTGGGCATGGCAGTCGGCTCATCGGGCGCGTTTCGTTCCACTTCCGGGCCCGGACCGATGTTCTCCGATCCGCGCGGGGCCTCGGGTTTGCCGCTCGTGCGGTCGCCAAGGCGGTTGGTGCCGCCGTCGCTGCCGGGTTCGTTTTGACGCTGATGTGGTTCAGGGGTCGGTGCCATGCCAGATGGGTAACCGGACCCGACGGGACGGAAACAGGATTCCATTTGCTTGCACTTGCGATGTTTCGTCCTGTGTGTGGCGGTGAGTCGGAGGGGAAACCCAACACCGAGGAAGCAGGGAGGTCATGATGGTCTCGCCGGGAGCAGATTCCGGCCGTGCTGGACCATCCGGTCAACGACACCGAGGGCAACAAGATCGGTGAAGCCAAGCACGTCTTCCTCGACGACGTGACCGGCCGCCCAGCGTGGGGCAGCGTCAAGACCATCCTTTTCCGGCACCAGCGAGTCGTTCGTGCCGATCCAGGACGCCGAGGCTGCGATCACTTCCGCGCGGACGCGTCCTACCTGCCAGAACTCAAGGCATACCTGGATGAACTCCGCCGCACCAAGGAGCGCGTGCTCGCCGCCACCGGGCTGGACGACTGGGCGCGCGAGAAAGCCCTGCCGTCCGAGGAGGAAATCGCGCGAGTCAAGCACTTGATCGCCCGCGTCGAGGACGATCTCGACCAGCTCACCGACACCGAGAGGCACGAGCTGGAGGAGGCCATCACCCTGGTGCGACGCAGCCGCCGGGTTGTGTCCCTGGGCATGCCTCACGTCCGGCAACCTTCCCCCGACCTTCGACTGGAGCGACCGCGACCGCGCAAACCGCGGGAATCGTGCAGGCACGCCGCACCTTCCTCTACCGGCACCGTGACCTCCTCGGCATGATCCAGACACAGGCGGCAGAGCCGCCTCCCCTTGCCTCGGAGACGGTCAGCCGACCGTCGCTCATGGCAGACCTCGCCAACGCGCAAGACCGAAACACGCGCTTGGTAGAGGAGAACCGCCTTCTACGTGAACGACTGTCCGCAGCCCTCGGCGAGGAGATCTGGCGCGAGGCGGCCTGGGTGGCACCACCATCAATGTCGATCAACTACAGCGACACGTCACCGACCTGGAGCAGGAGGCGGTCGGACTACGCCGAAAACTAGAAGAATGCCAAGAAGAACTAGACGCCGCGCGAGCCGTGAATCGCGAGTACATGGCACGACTCAATCATCCGCCGAAACTGTAGGGCCTTCCTGGTCCGCGCTCTCATCATCAGTGCCCGAGCTTGGCCAGAGACGCCTGGAGAGTCTTCAGCTCCTTCGCGGCAGTAACCTTCGGCGTGCGCAGGAGATGATCGGTCAGTTCAGATGTCTTCGCGAGGCAGTTTTGGTCATCTGTCTCGATCACCCAACGGTCCTCATCGGAGCTCGGGTAAAAGTGCTCGTCACTCCCGGTGTCGATCAGCGCGAAGGGTCCGATCGTCTGCTTCTGGCCGCCATCGTGCTTGAGGACAACGTCTGCGATTCCGTACCAGGGTGTGCCGAGTGTTGTCTCAGGACCGGCCGTCAGGGTCAGGCGGTCGAGTTCGTTCGTTCCAACCTCGAAGCTGATTTCCTTCTCGACCTTGTACGGCGTCTCGGGAAGGGGGAACGGGATGGGGAAGTCGTAGTTGGCGCTGATGCCAAGCTCTCCACCAGCCTTGCTGCATTTATCGAGTTGCCCCATTTCTCGGAACTTTAGGGTCGCTTTGGTGATGAGAGATGGCCCATTTGCCCGATTCTCGAAGGTGATGTCGATGTGTGGCCCGCGGAGTCCCTTTACCTTCTCAGGGCCAGTATGGCCGTCGTCTGAAGTGCCTGCGAGGTCGTCCTTGATGTAGGCGCTCGTGCGGGCAACCTTGAGATCAGGCAACCGCTTCGCTTCCGAGGTGACGACGTCAGTCTGCTCTCGAGTGCTATCTGCCGAGTCGGCGCTGGGGGAAGAAAGCCATCACGCCCAGCACGGCTGCCACGACCAAACCAGCTGCTGTGAGAATTACACCCGGTGTCCGCCATGACCAGTTCGGGTCACGCGGAACGGGCGGAGGCGGGTTGGGACTTGAGGTTGGCGTTGGGGTATCCGGCGGATGTGCCCCGGGGGATACCGGTGTCGTCGAGGGAGCGGCGGACGGAGCGGCCGGGGGTGTTCCAACTGGAGCCGGCTGTGGACTACTCGCCGACACGCTGGATCCCGCCGCCGGCGTTGGTGGTGTCGAGCTCGGGTTCCCAGATCCGCCGCTGCTGTTGCCGGATGCGCTGGTCACTCTCGTCCCCCTGGTTTCCATCGCTCGTGGGAGCTGTAGCAACGAGCGATTATGCATGAGTCGGGGCGGCTTCCAGAACCTCGTAGGAACACAAGACGCTTTGCGGACAAGGCGGTTTGGGGCGAACGGGCTTGGCAGCTGTCTTCCTGGAAGGGCGGTGCGAGTGCTGCGGCGGCAGATGTGAGCGGCATGGTGGCGCGATCGACTGCGAGGATGCGAGCCAGTGAGCCACGTGCTCAGGACCGACACCATCTCGGTCGGCGGGAACCCTTCCGGGTGACATCGCTTGCACCACACGTGTTGCAGTCTCTACCGTTGAGAGCAACTACTTTCTGAGCTGCGAAGATGACGGCGATCCAGGCCAGTCGCGCGCAGAACCCCCACAGAAGCCCAGATCTCGCCGGGGAAGTCGCGCAGGTGGAGCAGGTACTCGCCGCGGTCGTTGTAAATCAGTGCGGAGGCATTGACCCTCTCCGGTTCAACCTGGAGTGGGAACTTGAGGAGCTTCTCGCGCAGGGCGTGGGAGGCTGCCTTGTCCACAGGCCGCCACTCGATGACGCCGACCTCTTCTTCCCGCAGCATCACCCCCGCCTCGTTCGCGGTGGGCAGACGGAAGAGGAATCGGAGGTCGAAGTGCTGAGGGCCGGGTTTGCCTTTGCCCGGGTGGGGTTCGATGTGGTGGATATCGATGTGGAACGGCACCGTCTCGTAGCCAGGCCACGGCGTTCCTGCACGGGGTGGGATCCTGGTCTCCTCGTGCAGCTCCCGCAGCGCCGCTTAGGTCCCAGGTGTCGACGGTGACCACGATGGCGTCGAATCCGCCGTCCGGAACCAGCCGGGCGTGCAGGAGCTCGGCGTCCGCAGTGACGACGCGGACGCCGTCGTACTCGGTGATGGTGAGGAAGCGGTTCGCCCGCTCGGTGACGGCAGGGTCGATGGCGCAGGTGCTGACGTGACCGGTCGGGTCGGCGAGTTCGGCTGTGAGAGCGGCGTTGTGGCCCCCGGAGCCGATCTCCAGCACATAGTGGCCGGGCTGGATGCGGGAGGCTTCGAGCATGTCGGCCTGCAGCCAAGGCGCGGAGATGGAGCTGATCACCCGGCCGTCGGGCGCATGGCGGGTGGCGACGAAGTCGTTGGCGTACGCGGCTTCGAGGGGTGCATCGGGGGCGAAGGCGTGGCGGGACACGGTGTGCAGGGTGTGGTCGAGCGCGGGGGTGCGGAGGTGTCCGGCAGCGGACGGGTGGTCGGTCAGCTGGTGGCGCAGGGGTGTGGCTTCGTCGAGGTCCGTGGGGGCGGGCGACGGTCACGGTGGGCCTTGCGGTCGCGCGGGTCATACCTGGTCCGGGGCGACGCGTGCGGCAGGGCGGGGGATGGCTGTGCTTGGGGCGTACTGGGCGGCTTGGGCGTCGAACATGGCGGCGTATCGGCCGCGGGCGGCGATGAGTTCGTCGTGGGTGCCGTGCTCGGCGAGGTGCCCGTTGTTGAGGACGTAGATGTGGTCGGCGTGGCGGACGCCGGACATGCGATGGGTGACCAGGACGACTGCTCGGTTCGGTGCGGCGAGGTGGCGGATGCGGTCGAAGGCTTCGATCTCGGCTTCCGGGTCGAGGGCCGAGGTCGGCTCGTCCACGATGAGGACGCCGTCCGCTTGCGAGGTTGAGCTGCGCCAGTGGGTGCGGGCCAGGCCGACCTTCTGCCATTCGCCGCCGGAGAGTTCGATGGCGCCGCGGAACATGCGGGCCAGCAGGCTGCGCAGACCATCGGGGAGTTTTGCGATGACGGGGCCGGCGACGGCGTAGTCGACCGAGGGCCTCAGGTCGTCGTCCGTCGCCGGGTGGTCGGGGCGGCCGAGGCGGATGTTCATCGCGGCGGTCACGGGCCAACGCTGAAAGTCCTGGGTGAGCAGGGAGACGCGATCGAAGACCTGGGCGCGGTCGAGGCCGGTGAGGTCCGCCTCGCCCCAGCGCAGCGTGCCGCTCTCGGGCAGCAGCATGCCGGAGAGGATCTTCATCAGGGTGCTCTTGCCGGAGCCGTTCTCGCCCACCACGGCGGTCACTGAGCCCATCGGCAGCGTCAGGGACACTCCGTCCAGGGCCGCGGTGTCCCGGTCGGGGTAGCGGTAGGTGACCTGGTCCAGAACGATCTCCTCGACGCGTTCCGGTACGGGCGCCCCGCCGGCGGGTAGCGTCCGCCGGCCGGCCTCGGCGAGGAAGCGGCCGTGGTCGCGGACGTAGAGGCTCTCCTCGTGGAGCTGGTTGATGTTCATGACCAGCGCGCCCAGGCTCGCCGAGCCGGTACGTACGGCGATCACGGCGGTCCCGGCGACGGCCAGGCTCATGTGCCCGGCCATGATCAGCCAGAACATGGCTCCGTACGTCGCGGCCATCGCCAGCCCCGACAGCGCGGAGGCCACCCATTCGGTGAGGGCCTTGCTGGAGGCGAGGCGTTCTTGCTCGGCTTCGGCGCTCTCGGCCATGCGCTCGTAACGGCTGAGGAGGAAGGGGCCGACGGCGTGCAGCCGGACCTCCTGCGCGGCGGTGCGTTCGGTGAGCAGATTGCCGATCAGGCGGCTGGCCCGTACGTGCTCGATCCAGCTCATCACCGATACGTACCGCTCCTGGGCCACGCGCATGGCACCCCAGCCGCGCGGAGCGGCGATGAGGATCAGCATGGGCAGCAGCGCGGGGTGCAGTACGGCGAGGACGCCGGCGGTGGTGATCAGGGAGATGAGGCCGTTCAGCGCGGCGACGCAGGAACTGATCATTCGGCGGGCGGAATCGGGGCCGTGCTGGGCGATGTCCACGAGACGTCGGAAGTCGGGGTCGTCGATGGCTTCCAGCTCGACGCGGGCGGCAGCGGCCAGGTACTGAGTGGTCGCGATCCGCTCCACCTTGGGCTCGAGCCGCCCGGCGCGGGAGGTGGACCAGGCGGCCAGGGCCGAGTTGACGACGCCGATGAGGGCGGCGGCCAGGAGGCCGGGCAGCAGGGCGTGCAGCCGCTCGGCCGGGCTGCCGCTGCCGGCGAGCAGGGCGTGCATGACCGCGTTGACGGCGAGCAGGCCGGCGGCAGCGGCGATGCCCTGGCCGATCTCGCTGACCCCGACCGAGAGCAGGGCACGCCGGTTGGCCTGCCACGCCATGCGTAACGTGGCGCCGACGAGCGAGGGCATGGAGCGCAGCGCCGACATCATGGTCAGGTCCAAGGCCGCGTGTTCGTGCTGGGACCAGCCCATGTCGTAGCGCAGCGGCCCGCCGAACAGTTCCTGTTCGGCGTCGGACACCTGAGGGTCGGCCATCGTGACCGGCCCGAAAAACCTCTTCACCGAGCGCCTCCCGCAGGCCAGTTGGCGGCCCTGTAAGACGGGCCGTGGGTGAGCATGTGGTGGATCGTCACGGTATAGGGGTGACAGTCCGGGGGAGGGCTTTTCCATCGGTACCCGACCGGTAGAGCCCTTCGCGGCCCATGAGCGGCGACCGTCCCGGCCGGGTTCTTCCGATGCCCGGCACACCGATCCCTGCTTAATGAAAGATGAAAGAAAAGGCGTGTGACGAAGCTTGACCGTCACTCACGGGACGGGCAAGGTTCCGGAGAGCGCTCTCCCATTCGGCCCATTCCGAGGAGCTCTCGCATGTCCGCAGTCGGCATACCTCCCGTGACACCGATACCCCGCAGACCCGTCCGCCGTCGCCGCCGCATCGTCGGCGTGGTGGTCACCGCCCTGCTCGCCACCCTGCTCGCCTTCGTCCCCACCAAGGAGGCCCAGGCCGCGCCCACCCTGCTGTCCCAGGGGAAGCCGGTCACCGCCTCCAGCCAGGAGAACCACGGCACCCCGGCGACCGCCGCGGTCGACGGGGACGACGGCACCCGCTGGTCCAGCGCGGCCTCCGACCCGCAGTGGATCCGTGTCGACCTCGGTGCCCGCGCCTCCCTCACCAGGGTCGAACTCCGCTGGGAGGTCGCCTACGCCAAGTCCTACCGGATCGAGACGTCGCAGAACGGCACGGACTGGTCGACGGCCCACTCCACCACCACCGGTGACGGCGGCACGGACACCCTGGACGTCTCCGGCACCGCCCGCTACGTCCGCGTGCACGGCACCGCCCGGGCCACCCAGTACGGCTACTCCCTCTGGGAGTTCAAGGTGTACGGCACCATCGGAGACGAACCGGGACCGGGCATCCCCGGCGGTGGCGACCTCGGCCCGAACGTGCACGTCTTCGACCCCTCCACGCCCGGCATCCAGACCAAGCTGGACCAGGTCTTCAAGGAGCAGGAGTCGGCGCAGTTCGGTTCCGGCCGGCACGCCTTCCTCTTCAAGCCGGGCACCTACAACGGCCTCAACGCCCAGATCGGCTTCTACACCCAGATCGCCGGCCTCGGCCTGCGCCCCGACGACACCACGATCAACGGCGACATCACGGTCGACGCGGGCTGGTTCAACGGCAACGCCACCCAGAACTTCTGGCGCGCCGCGGAGAACCTCGCCGTGAAACCGGTCAACGGCACCAACCGGTGGGCGGTCTCACAGGCCGCGTCCTTCCGTCGTATGCATGTGAAGGGCGGCCTCAACCTCGCGCCCAACGGCTACGGCTGGGCCAGCGGCGGCTACATCGCCGACAGCAAGATCGACGGCCAGGTGGGCAACTACTCGCAGCAGCAGTGGTACACCCGGGACAGCTCCATCGGCGGCTGGTCCAACTCCGTCTGGAACCAGGTGTTCTCCGGCGTCGAGGGCGCTCCGGCCACCAGCTTCCCGGAGCCCCGCTACACCACGCTCGACACGACGCCGATCTCCCGCGAGAAGCCCTTCCTCTATCTGGACGGCAGCGACTACAAGGTCTTCGCCCCCGCCAAGCGCGCCAACGCGCGCGGCACCACCTGGGCGAACGGCACCCCGCAGGGCGAGTCGATCCCGCTGAGCAAGTTCTACGTCGTCAAGCCCGGTGCCACGGCCGCCACCATCAACGCCGCCCTCGCCCAGGGCCTGCACCTGCTCTTCACCCCGGGCGTCTACCACGTCGACGAGACGATCAACGTCAACCGGCCCGACACCATCGTCCTGGGCCTCGGCCTCGCCACCATCATCCCGGACAACGGAGTGACCGCCATGAAGGTCGCCGACGTCGACGGCGTGAAGCTCGCCGGCTTCCTCATCGACGCCGGACCCGTCAACTCCCCGACGCTGCTGGAGATAGGCCCGCAGGGCGCGTCCGCCGACCACGCGGCCGACCCCACCACCGTGCAGGACGTCTACATCCGCATCGGCGGAGCGGGCGCGGGCAAGGCGACCACCAGCATGGTCGTCAACAGCGACGACACGATCATCGACCACACCTGGGTGTGGCGCGCCGACCACGGCGAGGGAGTCGGCTGGGAGACCAACCGGGCCGACTACGGAGTCCGCGTCAACGGCGACGACGTCCTGGCCACCGGGCTCTTCGTCGAGCACTTCAACAAGTACGACGTCGAGTGGTACGGCGAGCGGGGCCGGACGATCTTCTACCAGAACGAGAAGGCGTACGACGCCCCGAACCAGGCCGCCATCCAGAACGGCTCGACGAAGGGCTACGCCGCCTACCGCGTCGACGACTCGGTGAACACTCATGAGGCGTGGGGGCTTGGCAGTTACTGCAACTACAACGTCGATCCGAGCATCCGCCAGGACCACGGGTTCAAGACGCCCGTCAAGCCAGGGGTGAAGTTCCACAGTCTTCTCGTGGTCTCCCTCGGCGGCATGGGCCACTACAACCACGTCATCAACGACACCGGCGCCTCCACGGTGCCCGGCGGCACCTCGACCGTGCCGTCCACAGTCGTCTCCTTCCCCTGATCCGACCTCCTGATCCGAACCCCGACCCCGACCCGCTGACCTGACCCCCTGGGCCACACCCGACTCGCCAGGAGCAGACGTGTCCAGAGCCCTCTCGCATCGCAGACCGGCCGGCCGCCGCGCCGGCGTCCCCCTGCTCGCCCTCGGCTTATGGGCGGCGTCCGCACTCCTCGCCGCCCCGCCCGCCCAGGCCGCGGAGACCCTGCTCTCGCAGGGCAAGCCCGCGACCGCCTCGTCCCAGGAGGGCGCCGGATACGCCGCCTCGGCGGCCGTCGACGGCAACCTCACCGGCACCCGCTGGGCCAGCCAATGGAGCGACCCGCAGTGGTTGCGCGTCGACCTCGGGCAGCGGGCCGACCTGAGCCGTGCCGTGCTGACCTGGGAGGGCGGCGCGTACGGCAAGAGCTACCAGATCCAGGCGTCCCACGACGGCACGGAATGGCGGACCCTGAAGACCGTGACCGGCGGTGACGGCGGCACGGACGAGGTCGCCGTCACCGGCTCGGGCCGATACGTGCGCATGCTGGGAACCGAACGGCCAGGTGGTTACGGATACTCCCTGTGGGAGTTCCAGGTGTACGGGACCACGGACGGCACACCGCCCGCCGGGGGAGCGGTCGAGGTCACGGGTGCCCAGGGGGACTGGCAGCTGACCGTCGGCGGCAAGCCGTACACCGTCAAGGGCCTGACCTGGGGCCCCGCCATCGCCGACGCCCCGAAGTACATGCCAGATGTGAAGTCCATGGGCGTCAACACCATCCGCACCTGGGGCACCGACGGCGGCACCAAGCCGCTGCTCGACAGCGCCGCCGCGCACGGTATCCGCGTCGTCAACGGCTTCTGGCTGCAACCCGGCGGCGGCCCGGGCTCCGGCGGCTGCGTCAATTACGTCACCGACACCACGTACAAGAACAACATGCTCACCGAGTTCGCCAAGTGGGTGGAGGCCTACAAGAACCACCCGGCGACCCTCATGTGGAACGTCGGCAACGAGTCGGTCCTCGGCCTGCAGAACTGCTACAGCGGGTCGGAGCTGGAGACGCAGCGCAACGCCTACACCAGCTTCGTCAACGACGTCGCCAAGAAGATCCACGGCATCGACCCCGACCACCCCGTCACCTCGACCGACGCATGGACCGGCGCATGGCCGTACTACAAGCGCAACGCCCCTGACCTCGACCTGTACTCGATGAACTCCTACGGCGACATCTGCGGCGTCCAGGAGGACTGGGAGGAGGGCGGCTACACCAAGCCGTACATCATCACCGAGGGCGGCCCGGCCGGTGAGTGGGAGGTGCCCGACGACGCCAACGGTGTCCCCGACGAGCCCACCGATGTGCGTAAAGCCGAGGGCTACACGAAAGCCTGGGACTGCGTCACCGGCCACCGGGGCGTCGCACTCGGCGCCACCCTCTTCCACTACGGCGTCGAACACGACTTCGGCGGAGTCTGGTTCAACCTCGTCCCCGACGGGCTGAAACGGCTGTCCTACTACGCCGTCAAGCGGGCGTACACCGGCTCGACCGCCGGCGACAACACCCCACCCGTCATCACGAACATGGCGGTCAGCCCGGCGGCATCGGCCCCGGCGGGCGGCGAGTTCACCGTCCGCGCCGACGTGCGCGACCCCGAAGGCGACGCGCTCACGTACAAGATCTTCCTGAGCGGCAATTACGCCAACGGCGACAAGCGCCTGGTCGCGGCCGAGTGGCGGGCCACGGGCAACGGGACGTTCGCCGTGCAGGCCCCGGAGAAGCTCGGTGTGTGGAAGGTGTACATCCAGGCCGAGGACGGACGCGGCAACGCGGGCATCGAGACCAAGTCGGTCAAGGTGGTCGCCCCGCCGGTCCCCGGCACGAACGTGGCGCTGAACAGGCCCACCACCGCCTCCTCCTTCCAGCCCTCGCACGGCGACTGCCCCTGCGAGCCGGCCAAGGCCACGGACGGCAAGGACGACACGCGGTGGGCCAGCGACTGGAGTGACCCGCAGTGGATCCAGGTCGACCTGGGCGCCCCCACCGCCGTCCGCAGGCTCCAGCTCGTCTGGGACCCCGCCTACGCCAAGTCCTACGAGGTCCAGGTCTCGGACGACGGCACCACCTGGCGCACGGTCCACACCACGACCACCGGTGACGGTGACGTGGACACCATCGACGTCTCGGCGACCGCACGGCACGTACGTCTGCGCCTGACGGCGCGTGGCACCGGCTGGGGCTACTCGCTGCACGAGTTCGGCATCTACAAGTGACGGGGCGTCCGGCGGCGCCCCTCGCACCGTCCCCCACTCAGTACCTCAGCGGGCAGGAGGCCCCATGAGACGACGACGTTCAAGACTCCCCGCGCTGCTGATCGGCAGCGCACTCCTCGCAAGCGTGCTCGGCATCGGCACGGTCGCCACGGCCGCCGACCCTCGCGGCGCGCCGGCCGCATCGGCCGACGGTCACTCCGGGCACACCACGCCGGCGTCGCCCCGGGCCTTCGGCGACGATCCGGACGGCGACGGATACATACCGGCCGTGCCCCAGGTCACCGGCGTGACCCCGTCCGAGGCCAACCCGCCGCCGCGCTACTTCCACGAGTTCCAGGCCAACTGCGCCGTCACGCACACCGCCCCGGACGACCCGATCGTGTACCCGGGGCAGCCCGGCAAGTCCCACGACCACACCTTCATGGGCAACAGGACGACGAACGCGGGCAGCACCACGGCGAGCCTGTACGGGGGAGACACCACCTGCAAGGCACCGGCTGACGCCTCCGCCTACTGGATGCCGTCCCTGTACAAGGGGGACAAGAGGATCCTGCCCGCCGGACCCCAGGTCATCTACTACAAGGCCGGAGTCACGGACTACACGAGCGTGCGGCCCTTCCCCAAGGGGCTGCGGTTCGTCGTCGGGGACCCCCTGCAGAGCGCTCAGCAGTTCCGCGACCACAAGGGCTGGGTCGAGGGCTGGGAGTGCGGCGACAGCTTCAAGAACGTCGACATCCCGCAGCACTGCCCGTCGGGCTCCCAGCTCAACCTCCGTATGCAGGCACCCAGTTGCTGGAACGGCTTGCATCTGGACACCCCCGACCACAAGAGCCACATGGCGTACCCGCTGGTGAAGCCCGGCACGAACGACAACGTGTGCCCGGCGAGCCACCCCGTGGCGCTACCCATGATCGAGTTCAAGATGGCGTGGCCGGCCGACGGTGACATGTCGCAGGTGCGGCTCGCCAGCGGCCGCGGGTACTCCTTCCACTACGACTTCTTCAACGCCTGGGAGGAGCGGACCCTGAAGGCCCTCGTCGAGCACTGCGTCGTGGGCGGCCTCCAGTGCGACTCGCGCGGCTACGACCAGGAGCACCCGGAGCGCGGCGCGGCGCTGAACGCCGATCACCGGCTGCCCTGATCCGCACGCTCACGGGGGACGGGTCTGCGGGGACCGCACGGGGCACGCCGTTCACTGCGCCGAGCGCTCCCGCAGGGCCGTCCGCCACGCCGGGGCCTGTTCCACCTGTTCGGCCTCCTCCGGCCGTCCGCCACGTGCGAAGAAGTCGGCGAGCGGCAGGATCGCGGCGCCCACGGTGACGGCGTCCGGCCCCAGGGTGCCGAGGTCGATGCGGACGCGGGCGGCCGGATAGGTCAGCGCGTACGAAGTGGCGTACGCCGTCACGGAGTCCAGGAAGCGCCGACCGAGCTGTAGGCCCGCCCAGCCCCCGACCAGGATGCGTTCGGGCTGGAAGAGGTTGATCAGGTCGGAGAACCCGGCACCTAGGTACTCGGCGGTCTCCTCCAGGACGGCCAGGGCCGTGGCATCCGGTTCCGGGGCGTCACCCGAGGCGCCGGCCTCCGGGTAGGCGGCGGCGAGCATCGCGGTCAGGGCGGTCTCCTCGTCCGCGCCCGCGGGCGGCCGCCCGCCCGCCTCCGCCCAGCGCTCCAGCAGGGCTTCCGCACCCGCGTACGCCTCCAGACAGCCCCGCGCGCCGCAGCGGCACCGGCGTCCGCGCACCCGCACCGTCAAGTGCCCCCATTCGACGGCCCGGCCCGGCCCCATGTCGTCGCCGACGACGCAGGCGCCGACGCCGGAGCCGAAAAGCACCACCGCCGCGCTCTGGGCGCCGCGGCCGGCGCCGAACCACATCTCCGCCTGGCCCAGGGTCTTGGCGCCGTTGTCGATGTAGTACGGCACGGTCTCGGGCAGGACCCCGGACTCGCGCAACAGCCGCTCCAGGGGGACGGCGTCCCAGCCGATCGTCTGGCCGTGCACGACGGCGCCGTCCTCCGGAGTCCTCGCGACGATGCCGGGCACACCGATCCCGACGCCGAGCAGCCGCTGGGCCGGGACGCCAGCCTCCTCCAGCACCTGGGAAATACCCTCGCGCAGATGAGTGACGACGACGCCGACGTCGTAACGGTCGAGGCGGCGCGCGCCGTCGGTCTCCAGTGGCTTCTCGATCCGGGCCAACTCGGTGAGGGTGAGGTCGAACAGCTCGATCCGCACGCGGGTCTCGCCGATGTCGACGCCGATCATGTGACCGCTTCCCGCGCTGACGCGCAGCAGTGTGCGGGGACGGCCGCCGGCCGAGTCGACGCTGCCCGCCTCCTCCACCAGCCCCTCGGTGACCAACTCGGAGACCACGTTGCTCACCGAGCCCGAGCTCAGGCCGGTGGCCGGCCCCAGCGAGAACCGGCTGAGCGGCCCGTCGAAATACAGCCGCTGCAACACCGCGGTGCGGTTCTCCCGCCGCAGGTCACGCACCGTACGGCCACTGCGCACCTTCATCCTGCCCCCTCGTTCCGAAGTCCCTCACCGCAACTTACATGTGGGCGAGCCCTTGACGCGACCTTCACTTGAGGTTTAACTCACATCCTAAATTAAGCCGTGGGGGGCTTCGGGAACGTGGGGCGATGCCCCGGCCCCTGCTACGGGCGACCCCGTCACTTCCCGGAAGGCCTCTGGAGTCATGCGCAGAATCAGAGCCGCAGCCGTCGGCGCCGTCACCCTCTCGTTCGCCCTCACCGCGGCGGCCTGCGGCGGAGGGTCGGCCGGCACGGGAGGCACCAACGAGGAGCCGGAGACCCTCACTTACTGGGCCTCCAACCAGGGCGCGAACCTCGAGGTCGACAAGAAGGTCCTCCGGCCGGAACTCGACAAGTTCGAGAAGCGGACGGACATCGAGGTGAAGCTGGAGGTCATCCCCTGGGGCGACCTCCTCAACCGCATCCTGACCGCCACCACCTCCGGCCAGGGCCCCGACGTCCTCAACATCGGCAACACCTGGAGCGCCTCGCTGCAGTCCAGCGGTGCCCTGCTGCCCTGGGACGCGAAGAACTTCAAGGCGATCGGCGGCAAGGACCGCTTCGTCGAGTCCGCGCTCGGCTCCACCGGCGTCCAGAGCCAGGACCCGGCCGCCGTGCCGCTGTACTCCATGGCGTACGCGCTCTACTACAACAAGAAGATGTTCGCCGACGCCGGGATCAAGAAGCCGCCGGCCACCTGGGAGGAGATGGCCGAGGTCGGCAAGAAGCTCTCCAGGAACGGCAAGTGGGGGCTCGGCGCCGAGGGATCCAACCTGTCCAACAACATCCACCAGGTCTTCGTGCTCGGCAAGCAGCACGGCGCCGACTTCTTCACCCCGGACGGCAAGGCCGACTTCACCTCCGACGGCGCCGTGGCGGCGGTCAAGCAGTACGTCGACCTGATGGCCAAGGACAAGGTCATCGCCCCGGGCAACGCCGAGTACGCGAAGAACCAGTCCCTGAGCGACTTCGCCAAGGACAAGACGGCCATGGTGCTGTGGCAGACCGCGTCGGCCACCTTCAAGGCACAGGGCATGGACGACGACGAGTGGGGCGTCGCCCCCGCCCCGGTGCGCTCCGGCAAGCCCGGCCCGGGCAGAGCCCCCAACTCGATGGTCGCCGGGATCAATATGGCCGTCTTCAAGAACACCAAGAACATCGACGGCGCCAAGAAGTTCGTGAAGTTCATGACCAGCGACGAGGAGCAGGTCATCCTCAACAAGGCGTACGGCTCCATCCCGCCGGTCAAGGCCGCCCAGCAGAACCCGGCCTTCAGCACCCCCGCCCTCGTCGTGCTCCGGGAGACCCTCGCCACCAGCGCCGCCGCGCTGCCGCAGGTCCCCGAGGAGTCGCAGTTCGAGACCGTCGTCGGCACCGCCGTGAAGGAGCTGTTCGCCGACGCCGCCGCCGGCCGCCCGGTCACGACGGAGTCCGTGCGGACGAAGCTCGAAAAGGCGCAGCAGCAGATGCCCGAGAAGTGAGCGGGGACGCCACCATGACCACCACCGCTGCCCTGGACACAGGCGAGCGGACGGCACGGAAGAGCGACCCGGGCCAGGCGCCGCGCAGCCGTCGCCCCGGACGGCTGCGCCGCAACGCACTGCCCTACCTGCTGCTCCTGCCCGCCCTGCTGCTCGAACTGCTGGTCCACCTGGTGCCCATGTCGATCGGCATCGCCGTCAGCTTCAAGGAACTCACCCAGTTCCACATCCGCGACTGGGCCACCGCGCCCTGGGCCGGCCTCGACAACTACGCCCTGACCGTCGACTTCGACGCCCCCGTCGGCGAGGCGCTCCTCAAGTCCTTCCTCACCACCTGCCTGTTCACCGTCCTGTCGGTCGGCCTGTGCTGGCTGCTCGGGGTGGCCGCGGCGATCTTCATGCAGGAGTCGTTCCGCGGCCGGGGCCTGCTGCGCACGATCTTCCTCGTGCCGTACGCGCTGCCCGTCTACGCCGCCGTCATCACCTGGGCGTTCATGTTCCAGCGGGACAACGGGCTGGTGAACCATGTGCTGCACGACCAGCTCGGCCTCACCGACAGCGTCCCGTTCTGGCTGATCGGCGACAACAGCTTCATCGCGCTGCTCGTCGTCTCGGTGTGGAAGGGCTGGCCGTTCGCCTTCCTCATCGTCATGGCCGGACTGCAGAACATCCCGAAGGACCTCTACGAGGCCGCCGCGCTCGACGGCGCCGGCGTCTGGCAGCAGGTCCGCCGGATCACCCTGCCGTCGCTGCGCCCCGTCAACCAGGTCCTCGTACTGGTGCTGTTCCTATGGACGTTCAACGACTTCAACACCCCCTTCGTCCTGTTCGGAAAGGCGGCTCCCGAGGCCGCGGACCTGATCTCCATCCACATCTACCAGTCGTCGTTCCAGACCTGGAACTTCGGCACGGGCTCGGCGATGTCGGTCCTGCTGCTCCTGTTCCTGCTCGTCGTGACGGGCCTCTACCTCTGGTTCACCTCCCGCGGAAGGAAGGCCACCGATGCCTGACCCCGCCGTCCGGCGCCACCGGTCCCCGATGGCCGCCCCGCGGTCCTTCCTGTGGAGCCGCCGGATCTTCCTGACCCTCCTCACCGGCTTCGTACTGCTGCCGGTGTACGTGATGGTCTCCAGTTCGCTGAAGCCGCTGGAGGACGTGTCGGGGAAGTTCGAGTGGCTCCCCTCGACGCTCACCGTCCGCCCGTACTTCGACATCTGGAAAACGGTCCCGCTGGCCGACTACTTCATGAACTCGCTGATCGTGGCGGGCGCGGCCACCGTCTGCTCCGTGACCATCGCCGTGTTCGCGGCCTACGCGGTCAGCCGCTACTCCTTCCGCGGCAAACGCGTCTTCACGGTGACCGTGCTGTCGACCCAGATGTTCCCCGGCATCCTGTTCCTGCTGCCGCTGTTCCTCATCTACGTCAACATCGGCGACGCCACCGGCATCGCGCTGTTCGGCTCCCGCGGCGGCCTGATCCTCACCTACCTCACCTTCTCGCTGCCCTTCTCCATCTGGATGTTGATCGGGTACTTCGACTCGGTGCCCAGAGATCTCGACGAGGCGGCCAAGGTGGACGGCTGCGGAGCGCTCGGCGCGCTGTTCCGGGTCGTCGTGCCCGCCGCGGTTCCGGGCATCGTCGCCGTCGCCGTCTACGCCTTCATGACCGCGTGGGGAGAGGTGCTCTTCGCCTCGGTCATGACCAACGACACCACCCGCACCCTCGCCGTCGGCCTCCAGGGCTACTCCACCCAGAACGACGTGTACTGGAACCAGGTCATGGCGGCCTCACTCGTCGTCAGCCTGCCCGTCGTCGCGGGCTTCCTCCTCCTTCAGCGCTACCTCGTCGCCGGTCTCACCGCGGGCGCCGTCAAGTAGCCGCCCACGCCCGCGCAACTGCCGCCACCACCTGGCGCCCGCCCATCCCAGAGAGGCTCTCCGTGTCCGACTCGCTCGACCTCGCCGCCTTCCCCGCCGACTTCACCTGGGGCACGGCCACTTCCGCCTATCAGATCGAGGGCGCCGTCGCCGAGGACGGCCGGGCACCGTCGATCTGGGACACGTTCTCCCACACCCCGGGCAAGGTCGACAACGACGACCACGGCGACGTGGCCTGCGACCACTATCACCGCTGGCCCGAGGACATCGCCCTGATGAAACGGCTCGGCACCGACGGCTACCGCATGTCCATCGCCTGGCCACGGGTGCGGCCCGGCGGCGACGGGCCGGTCAACGCGGCCGGCCTCGACTTCTACGACCGGCTCGTCGACGGCCTCCTCGACGCGGGAATCACCCCCAACGTCACCCTCTACCACTGGGACCTGCCGCAAGCCCTCCAGGACCGCGGCGGCTGGACCGTGCGCGACACCGCGGAACACCTCGCCGACTACGCGTCCGTCGTAGCGGACCGGCTCGGCGACCGCGTCACCCAGTGGGCCACCCTGAACGAACCCCTGTGCTCCGGCTGGATCGGGCACCTGGAAGGCCGGATGGCACCCGGCCTCGCCGACCTGCCCTCCGCCGTGAACGCCTCGTACCACCTGCTGCTCGCCCACGGCCTGACCACCCGGGCGATCCGCGCGGCGGCGCCCGGCGCGCAGATCGGCCTCGTCACCAACCACTCCACCGTCGAGGCCGCATCCACCCGCCCCGAGGACATCGCGGCGGCCACCCGCATGGACGGCCACATCAACCGCTGGTGGCTCGACCCCGTCCACGGGCGCGGATTCCCCGCCGACATGCGCGAGCTGTACGGCGTGGATCTGCCGGAGCGCTCCGGGGACCTGGAGACGATCGCCGTACCGCTCGACTGGCACGGCCTCAACTACTACTTCCCGGCAACCGTCACGGACGACCCCGAGGGACCCGTGCCGTACGCCCGCGAGGTCCGGTTGCCCGAGGCGCCGCGCACCGGTATGGACTGGCAGATCGACGCCGACGGACTGGAAGCCCTGCTGCTGCGGCTGACCGACGACTACGGGGTACGCAAGCTGTACGTCACCGAGAACGGCTCCGCGTTCCCCGACGCCGTGTCACCCGACGGCGCCGTCCACGACCCCGACCGGGCCCGCTACCTGGAGGAGCACGTGAACGCGTGCGCCCGGGCGGTGCGCAAGGGCGCGCCGCTGGCCGGGTACTACGCCTGGTCCCTGCTCGACAACTTCGAATGGGCCTACGGCTACGACAAGCGCTTCGGCCTCGTCCACGTCGACTACGCGACCCAGGCCCGGACGCTCAAGACCAGCGGCCTACGGTACGCGGAGATCATCCGCGCCCAGCGGGAAGGCGGGGCCTGGCCGCACTGACAGCGCGGCGGCCGCTGCCGGTGTCCGGCCCGTCAGTCACCTCGCCGGCCGGCAGGACGGGCGGGCCACCACGCGGTGTCGCCGAGGTCGCGGACCAGGGCCGGCACGAGCAGCGACCGTACGACCAAGGTGTCGAGCAGGACACCGAAGGCGACGATGAAGGCGATCTGGAGCAGGAACGCGAGGGGGATCACGCCCAGGGCGGCGAACGTCGCGGCCAGGACGACACCGGCCGAGGTGATGACGCCGCCGGTCGCCGTCAGTCCGCGCAGGACGCCCTCACGAGTGCCGTGACGCACGGATTCCTCACGCACCCGCGACATGAGGAAGATGTTGTAGTCCACGCCGAGGGCCACGAGGAAGACGAAGCCGTAGAGCGGCACGGACGCGTCGGTGCCGCTGAAGCCGAACACGTGCTGGAAGACCAGTGAGGCGACACCCAGGGTGGCGACGAAGTTCAGGGCCACCGTGGCGACCAGGAGCAGGGGCATCAGGAGTGAGCGCAGCAGGCCGACCAGGATCGCCAGGATGATCGCCAGGACCACCGGCATGATCAGCAGGCGGTCGTGCTCCGCCGTCTGCTGGGTGTCGTACCGCTGAGCTGTGTAGCCGCCGACCAGGCCGTCGGCGCCGTCCACCGCGTGGACCGCGTCGCGCAGTCGCACCACGGTCTCCTTGGCGGCGTCGCTGTCGGTGGGATCCTCCAGCGTGGCGTCGAGGCGTACGCGGCCCTCGACCACGAGGGGTTCGCCGGCCCCCGGGCGGCCGGACGAGGTCACCGCCGAGACGTCGGCCACGCCCTCGGTCCGCTTCACCGCAGCGGTGACCTCGTCGAGCCGCGAGGCGTCGACGATCACGACGGCGGGGTTGCCCGAGCCGCCGGGGAAGTGCTCGCCCAGGGTCTTCTGCGCCGCCACGGAGGGTGCGTCGTTGACGAAGATCTCGTCCAGCGGGACGCCCTTGGAGTTCAGGGAAGGCGCGAACGCGGCACACACGCAGAGCGCCGCCAGCGTCCACGCCCACACCTTGCGCGGCGCCCGGTCCACCAGCCGGGCCACCTTGCGCCACACGCCGTGCCCGGCCGTACCGTCCCGCGTGGCACGGGGCTTGGCGGGCCAGTACGCGGCCCGCCCGAGCAGGAGCAGCGCCGCCGGCAGGAAGGTCAGCGCGCTCAGGACGGCGCAGGCGATCCCGATGGCGCCGACGGGCCCCAGCGCCCGGTTGTTGGTCAGGTCGCTGAGCAGCAGGGCGAGCAGACCGAGGGCCACCGTGGCGCCACTGGCGACGATGGGCCCGGTCGAGTGGCGCAGCGCGGAGCGCATGGCGGCCACCCGGTCGCCGTCGCGCGCCAGTTCCTCGCGGAAGCGGGCGGTGAGCAGCAGCGCGTAGTCGGTCGCGGCGCCGATGACGAGGATGGAGAGGATGCCCTGCACCTGCCCGTCGACGCGGACGAGGTCATGGTCGGCCAGCGCGTAGACGATCGCGCAGGCGAGGCCGAGGGCGAACACCGCTCCGATGATGATGACGAAGGGCAGCAGCACGCTCCGGTAGACGAGCAGCAGGATCAGAAGGACGGTGGCCAGGGCGACGCCCAGGAGGATGCCGTCGATCCCGGCGAAGGCGTCGGACAGGTCGGCCTGGCTGGCCGCGGGCCCCGCCAGTTGGGCAGTGGTCCCCGGTACGTTCGCCGCCGCCTTCTCGATCCGCTCCAGGACCTTGGGCAGTTCGTCCCCCAGGTCGGGCCGCAGCTGCACGATGCCTTGCAGCGCGCGGCCGTCTTCGGCCACCAGAACGGGCGTGGCGCGGCCGACGGTGCCGGCGGAGCCGTCCAACGAGCGCAGGGCGCGCGTGGCAGCCTGCCGCTGACCGCTCGTCAGCCGCTCCGCCCGCTCGTCGGGCTGTCCCTCGGCGGTCCACACGACGACGGCTGGGAGCGTCTCTTCCTGGTCGAAGGCGCGTTGTGCGTCGACGACCTGCGTCGATTCGGCGTTCTGGGGGAGGAAGGCGGCCTGGTCGTTGGTGGCGACCTCACCCAGCTTCCCCGCGTAGGGCCCCAGCGTTCCGCCGATGCCCAGCCAGGCGACGAGCAGGACGACGGGGACGAGCCAGCGGGCGAGGCGTGCACCGGTGGACATGTTGCTCCTGGACCGAGGTGGCAGATAACTCAGTTATAAACAATCTCAATGATTGAATCAAATGCCTCGGTGGGTTGCTTCCGGCCGGGGCGGCGTGCGTCAGGGGGAGGGAGGGCGTACGTCCGAGAGCTCTTCGTTGAGGGCCGTGAGGAACCGTATGGCGACTCCGAGTTCCCCGGCATCGAAACGGGTCCGGGCGCTCTCCGTGGCGACGGCGAGAGGCTGGAAGAACGCGCGAGCCGCGGACCGGGCGCTGTCCTGGTAGTGCAGGTGGACGACGCGGCGGTCCTGGCTCTCGCGCGAGCGCCGGATGTGCCCGGCCCGCTCCAGCCTGTCCAGGCACGCGGTGACCGCGCCCGAGGTGAGCCCCAGGTGCGCGCGCAGCCGCCCCGGGGTCATCGGCTCGTCCGCGTCCAGGATGGCGCTCAGGGCCTGGACATCGGTGGCATGCAGGTTCTGGCCGGCCGCGAAGGCGTGCACCACGCGATTGATCTCACCGTTCATGCGACGCAGTTGCACCGCGAACGCCTGCAGGTCCGTCGAGGCGCCGCTCTCGGGTGCCGGGTCTTCGGTAGGTCTCACGTGAGCAGCCTATATATCCGCTACCTCGGGGTCGGCGCCGAGCACCTGCCCGCGTCGGCAACCCGGCCCTTTCCTGACACGCAAGGTGCTCAGACGCGGCCGGACCGGACTGATCTCCCGCACCTGCAACGAGAGGCAGCGACCATTCGCCCTGCCCGCCGCAGGCTCGAACCCCCAACGTGACCATTGCCTGGTCCGAGGGCCCCTCAGGCCGCGATCAGCGCCGCCAGGGCGCGGTCCACTCCAGTGAGCCGGCCGGAGGGCGTGGCGGGGTAAGACGGCGTAGACCGATGTGCTGCTAATGGTCTCGTGTTGAACGCCTGGTCAACTGCCCGATGGGGCTGCCTGGCCGTCCGTCATGGCGGTGACCGCGTCGGCGGCTGTCGCGTGGATGGTCAGGAGAGAGTCGATGCCCGTGATGGCGAGCATGCGCATCAGGCGGTCCGGGACGTCGGCGAGGCCGAGTGAGCCGCCCGCTTCCCGCGCCGCGTGCCAGATTCCGATGAGCGCGCTGAGGCCGGAGGAGTCGCAGAAGCCGACCTGCGCCAGGTCCAGGACCACGTGAGGCGGACCTTCCTGCATGATCTCCAGGGTCTGGGTGCGCATCGTGGCGGCGGTCTGCACATCGATGTTGCCGATGACCGTCACGATGATCAGGTGCGCATGGGGGCGCTGGGCCGTCAGGTGAAGCGAGTGGGTCACGTCGGTCGTCACTCCTGGCCGAAGTGTTCGGGTGTGGCGGTGGTGTGGGCGGTGGTGGCGACACCGGCCTCGGGCGCGGATGCGGAGTCGGGAACGGACAGGGTCAGCAGGGCCACATCGTCACCGACTCCCTCGGGCAGCGCGTCCAGCAGCGCGACGGTGTCGTCGACCAGGGCGGTGGCGGTCAGGGGGCCGGTGCGCTGGTGGAGGAAGCCGGTCAGGCCGTCCTCACCGAGCATGGCGCCCTTGGCGGTACGGGCTTCGGTCAGCCCGTCGGTGTAGAGGAACAGGCTCTCCCCGGGAGCCAGCGGGAATGTGCTCTGGGCGAAGTGGGCCTCGGGGAACGCACCGACGAGCATGCCTCCCTTGGGACGTACCGCCTTGACCCATACGGAGTCGCTCTCGGCGGGGCGTACGTGGTAGGCCGAGGGGTGGCCGCCGCTGGCGACGGTCACGGTGAAGCCGCCGTTCTCCTGTGGTGTCAGCAGGCCGATGAGCGCGGTGCAGAAGCGGCTCCCGGCGGCGACATCGCTGAGCAGCACCGTGTTGAGCGTGCTCAGGACGGTGACCGGATCCGGGTCGATCTGTGCGGCGGCGCGCAGGGTGTGGCGGGCGAGTGCGGTGACGGTGGCCGCATCGGGGCCCTTGCCGCACACGTCGCCGAGGAAGAACGCCCACCGGCCCTCGTCGACGGGGAAGACGTCGTAGAAGTCACCGCCGACATCGTGGACGGAGGCGGTGCGGTAGTGGCAGGCGAGTTCCAGCCCGGGGACCACGGGAAGCGCCGGAGGCAGCAGAGTGCGCTGCAGCGTGGAGGCGAACGCCGCGATGGCGGCCTTGTCCTTCTCGGCCTGCTCACGCGCCGCGCGTTCCGCCTCGGCACGCGCTCGTTCCGTCTCGGCGTGCCGGCTCTCGGCCGCCCGCCGCTCCTGCTCGTCGCGGAGGGCGCGCAGCGCCGACAGCCGCAGTTCCATCTCGTCCATGACGATCGCGGCCAGGTCGGACAAGGTGGCGATGTCGTCCTGGGTGATGGAGCGGGGTCTGGTGTCGAGGATGTTGACCGTGCCCAGCCGGTAGCCGTCCGGAGTGGTGATCGGTGCGGCGGCGTAGAAGCGGACACCCATCTCTCCGGCGACCAGCGGATTGTCCGCCGCCACCGGGTCGAGGAGGGTGTCGGGTATCACCAGTGCATCGTCGCGCAGAACCGCTGAGCCGCACAGGCCCGGGTCGCGGCCGATCTCCGCGACGCCTTCGAGGCCGTGGGCTGCCTTGAACCAGATGCGGTCGCTGTCGACGATCGTGACGGTGGCCACAGGGACGTCGAAGAGGCGGCCGGCCAGTGCCGCGATCCGGTCGAACGCGCCGTCGGGCGGGGTGTCGAGGATGTCGTAGCGGCGTACCGCCGAGAGACGGGCCGTCTCCACATCCGGGTCGGGGACCAGCTCGGGGCTCCGCCCACGTGCCGGGTCGGCCGCCGAAGCCTGTGAGGTCATCGGCTTTCCTCTCCGTCGATAGCCGCCGCGAGCGGCAGGACCGACGCACCCTAGACCGCACGGAAGCTCGAATGCCAATTGCCGAGTCGCCGGGTCGGCCACGCCGGGGCGCTGAGGGCGCCGCGGACAGACGTCAGGTGACAGGGCGCATGCGCCCTGTTTGGACAGCCGACGGCGGGGCAGACGCGAGAGGCGAAGCAGTCGGAGACCAGGTGAGGGTGGGGCGCATGAATACCGTGACGGCCGCGGCACAGACGACGACGCAGACCGAGCAGGACTTGATGGAGCGTTCGTACCTGGACCCGGCGTCGGTGGCGACGCGGGACGCGAGGGCCATCTCCAAGCGCTTCTTCGACCGGCTCGGCGAGCTGGAGGAGGGCACGCACGAGTACCAGTACGTGCGGAACTGCCTGATCGAGATCAATCTGTCCCTGGTGAAGTACGCCGCGGCACGGTTCAAGCACCGGGGCGTGCAGGAGATGGAGGACATCGTCCAGGTCGGCACCATCGGGCTGATCAAGGCGATCGACCGGTTCGAACTATCCCGTGAGGTGGAGTTCGCCACCTTCGCTGTCCCCTACATCACCGGTGAGATCAAGCGCTTCTTCCGCGACACCAGCTGGGCGGTGCACGTACCGCGCCGCCTGCAGGAAGCGCGCCTCGAACTGTCCAAGGCGACCGAGGAACTGCGCACGCGCCTGGGCCGCACGCCCACCACCGCCGAACTCGCCGAACTGATGCAGCTGGACCCGGCCGAGGTCAGCGAAGCGCAGAAGGCGTCGAACGGCTACGCGTCCGTCTCGCTGGACGCCGCCATCGGCGGGGAGGACAGCGACACCGAGTCGGCCCTGACCGACTTCATCGGTATCGACGAGGACCGCTTCGACCTGATCGACGACTTCCACACCTTGGCCCCGCTGATCGCGGAACTCGACGACCGCGAGCGTCAGATCATTCACCTGCGTTTCGTCGAGGAGCAGACGCAGACCCAGATCGGTGAGGTGCTGGGCTGCTCGCAGATGCACGTCTCCCGCCTCATCACCCGGATCGTCGCCAAGCTCCGCACGGGCCTGAACGCGAACTGACCGCCTGGGTCCGCGCCCCGCCGGAGGTGACCTGCCTCGCCGAGCCGTCGCAGCTCGCACCGGTCCGCCGGGGCGGTGACAGCATCGAGGTACTGGCTGCGCTTCTTAGATGGTGGCGCACCTTGACTGGAGCCGACGGGAGCTTCCGGTGAGCGCTCTCGCGGAGCTGCTCGGCGCGCGTGTGGCCGCGACCCACGTCGTCGGCGACCTCAAGACCGACGCCCGGCGATGTCTCCCCCGGGGTCATCGGCGAGCATCACCGTGGCGGTCGTGCGCTTGCCGACCACCTCGCGGTGCACCTCGAAGCTGTGGCACACCGCCATCACGATTTCCAGGCCGTGCTGCCCGATCCGGCCCGGATCGGCGGCCCGGGCCACCGGCAGAACCGGAACGCTGTCCCAGACCGACACCGCGATCCGGCCCTCGGCCAGCTCGAGATCGAGCAGGCACGGGCCGGGGGCGTACTTGCAGGCATTGGTCAGTAGCTCGCTGACCACCAACTGGACCATGCCCATCGCACGCTCGGACACCGGAAACCCGTGAACCGACTGCACATCGGCCAGAAAGGCGCGTGCCAGCTCACGTCCCTCGGCGATATCGCCACTGTTGCCCTCATACGCCTGCGACGCCTTGACCGGCCCGTCACTCAGCATCCGCGCGACACCTTGGGCAGCCCCATTCATACGTCCGCCCGCTTCCTACTCGTTGCCATCAGGGCAAGCGCATACCCCCAAATCCGCGATTTACCCGAACGGTCATGCAGCGGTGCGGTCGGTGGCGCGCGGTGGCGCGGTGGCTTCGAGGGCGGTGCGGGCCGTGCGGCTCAGCGCATGGCCTGCCGGGCGCAGGGGCCCCTTTCCTCTTACCAGAGGCTGTCGGCGAAGGCGGCGTTCGTTGAACAGGCCGGAGGCCGAGCCGGCGTGGTGGTGGGCGACTTTGCCGAGGGTGAGGTCGGCGAGTGGGGCACCGATCATGCCGAGGCCGAAGCCGACGGCGAGCATCGGGGCGGCGGCGAGCAGGGCGCCGGCCTGCGGCACGGCCCGTCCGTAGCGTGCGACGAGGCTCATGGCGAACCAGGCGCCGCCCATTCGCCGAGGGAGGCCGCGACGAAACCGGCAGCGGCCTGGCCCGGGGTGGGGCCGAGGCCGTCCTGCATGAACAGGGCCCAGGACAGGACACGGCCGTCCCGGCCAGGAAGATCCTTCTGCGGCCGTAGAGGTCACCGAGGCGGCCACCGGTGATCAGGCAGGGCGAAGGTCAGGGCGTGGGCGGCGTGGATCCATTGGAGAGCCGCCGTGCCGGCGCCGGTGTCGGGTGGCGGCGCGGGCCCGGCCGGGGGAGGGGGCTCCGGCGCGTGGCGGTGGGCCGCCGGTGGTGGTCTGGCCGGTGTCGTGGGACACGGGAGGAGGCTCCTGCTTCTGTTGCGCGGGTCGGGAATACGGGTAGGCCGGGGCCTGCCGCGTACGCCGACTGCGCACAGGAAGGAGGGACGGGCCCGGGCCGGGGGCGCCGTCCGTTCTGGGCACGCCGATACGGCACCGCGCGGGTGCTGTGCGTGCCGGAGAGGGGGACGGCCATCGGGCGGCCTGGGCGATACGTCATCACCTCACATCGATGGAGCGGTGGATCGATGGCGGAACATGTCCGCCGGACCACCGACGCCGTCGCGATACCGAGCGCCGTGCGGAGCTGCATGGCGGTGTTAACTGCTCTGGGTAACCCACAAACCGGAAGTCCCGCCCTGCCGAGACGTGAAGGCATCCCCTCGCCAAGGGCCTCCTCGGCGGGCGCATATCGCGAACGTATCGAAAATCGCATACGTCCCCGCAACATCCCTCCGTGTTCAGTGGCCGCACGGGTCGGCGCCTGTCGCCGACTGGTCCGTCGGTCCGTCGACCCGTCGACCGGGAAAGGAACGTGGGAATGGGATCGGATTCCGTACAAGGTGTTGATCGGCGGCGGCTGCTCGGGTGGGGTGGGATGTCGGCCGTCGGTGTGGTGGCGGCGGGTGCCGGGCCGGTGAGTGCCCGGGCCGGGCTCGCCGCCCCGCCCGGTGCCCCGCACGCCGTCGATTCCGCCGCCGTCCCGCCGGACACTCGGCCCGGCGGGGCCTACGACCGCTACGTTGCGAGGCTGGCCTCCGAGGACAGGTTCTCCGGCGTGGTGCTGCTGTCGCACCGGGGCCGGACCGTGCTGTCGCGCAGCTACGGCATGGCCGACAAGGAGAAGGGGATCCGCAATCACGAGGGCGTCGCGTTCAACCTCTCCTCCGCCGGCAAGCCGTTCGGTGCCGTGGCCATCCTGCAGCTGGCGCAGCGCGGCAAGTTGAGGCTCTCGGACACGGTGGGCACCCATCTGTCCGGTTTCGCCGAGGAGATCGCCGACAAGGTGACGATCCATCACCTGCTGTCCGGCACTTCCGGGTTGAACACCCCGGAGGAGGATGTGCAGCGCGTCTTCCGGAGCCGGGAGGAGGTGCGGCAGTTCTACGAGCGGTGGGCGAGACAGGCGAAACCGGTGAGCGCCCCCGGTACGCCCACCGACCACGCCGGGGCGGAGGTCGCCATCCCCGCGCTGATCGTGGAGGCCGTGACCGGCACGGCCTACTGGGACTATGTCGAGGAGCACGTCTTCCGGCGTTGCGGCATGACCGGCACCGCGTTCTACACCCGGCCGCAGTGGCTCACCGACCAGCACATCGCGCACTCGTACATGCGGCAGGCCGACGGCAGCCGGGTGGACGCCGTCCGCAACCTGGACAAGGGCAGCCCGGACCCGTACCAACTCGGCAAGAACCCGGGCCGCAACTTCATCGACCCGCCGGGGGACGGTGGCTTCGCGACCGCGCCGGACCTCGTCCGGTTCGCGCACGCGCTGAGCGACGGGACCGTACTGGACCGCCCCTACGCCGAACTGCTCACCGGCGCCAAGGCACCTCTGCCCCCGCAGGGAGGCGGCCTGGCCCGCCGGACGGCCCCGGCCGACGCGGCGTTCGCGGCCTACATGATGCCGGTCAGCCTCGTGGGCGGGCGCTGGGTGAACGGTCGCGCGGGCGTCAACCCCGGCACTGTCGCCAGCTGGAACATCTACCCGGACACCGGCTGGGTCGGCGTCGTACTCGGCAATCAGGACGACATACCGTTCCAGGACATCATCGAGCAGGAGATGCGGGCCGTCCTCGGCTGAGGCGGATGCGCGGCTGAGGCGGCGTCCGGGGCTCGGTGCGTCCTCCGGACAGACCGCCTCAGTCGGGTTCCGGCGCGGTGCTCACCCCGGTGGACCCCGACGCCGGTGGGGTTCGCAGGCCTGCGGCGTGTTCGGCGAGGCCTGTCGCCATCGCCTGCATGAAGCGGCGGAGGTACCACTGGAAGGCCCAGCGCATCCTGCCGCGAGCCACGTATGTGCCGTGCCAGTGGATTCTCGTGCCGCCGCCGGGCAGTTCATGCAGTTCGACCGTGGCTTCGTAGTCGGCCATCTGCGGGATGTCCACACCCTCGTACGAGAAGCGGTGTCCGGGCTCGAGCGCGAGGCGCGTGATGCGTTCCCGGGTGACGACCTTCCCCGTACGGAAGGCACGGACGGCTCCGACTCCGTCCTGGCCGTCGGGTGAGAGGTCCTGCGACCGGCCGGTGTCCAGCGCGTCGATCCGTGACCACTCGGGCCAGCTCCGCGGGTTGCGCAACAGCACCCAGATCGCCTCCGGCGGCGCCGTCGATTCGGCCGTGACGTCGTACGAGTGCATGTCGACGCTCCTCACGATGTCTCAAGATTGATCATGTGGGGAGCCTAGGCACGGCACGGTGCCGGGGCCCATACGTGAGATTGCGGGGGAGCGGTCAGGAATTGCGGTGGCCGGAGCGGTAGGCCGAGGGGCGCGCTCCGGTCTGCCGGAGGAAGGCGGCCGACAGGGCGCCGGGGCCGGCGAAGCCACACCGCGCCGCGATCCGGGCGATCGGCAGGTCGGTGCCGCGCAACAGGCGTTTCGCCTCCTCCACGCGCAGCCGGGTGAGGTATCTGTACGGCGTCGCTCCCGTGGCCGCCTTGAAGACCCGGACGAAGTGGTAGACGCTCAGGTGCACTTCACCGGCGATCTCGGCCAAGGTGACCGGCTCGGCCAGCCGGTCGCGCATCATCGCGATGGCGGCACCTACACGCGCGTCTTCCCGCGAACGCGAACGCAAGCGTGAAAGTGAATGCGGGGATGAGTCCGGATTCCGCGCATGGCGCGTGAGCAGGTGCACGGTCAGGAAGGCCGCCGCGGATTCGGCGTACAGTTCACCGGCCACCTCGCCCTCGCCGAGAGAGCCGAGTGCGCGGACCGTCTCCTCGATCAGCGGGTCTCCTGCCGCCAAGGACGCGGCCAGGGCCTCGTAGTCCACCGCGCGGCCGCCCACGTGTGCCGCAGTCGTCTCGACCGTGTCACGCGGAATGTGTACTTGTACGCTCCGCATGGCCTCGGTAGCCCGATAGCGGCGGAGGACGGGCCGGCCCGGGATGCCCATCTCCAGCCGTCCCGGCGCCCACGTGTGGCGCGTCGTCCGGCCGCCATGCCGTGTCTCCATCGCCGCCCGCCCCGCGACCGGCAGCACCAGGTGCAGGTCCGCCGCACCCGGCAGTTCCATGTCCTCGGCCACGGGAACGTGCTCGAACCGCTGGACGAGCAGGGACTGCCAGCCCGCGGTCTCCCAGCTGCAGTACGTCCGCCGGACGTAACGGGCCATGTCGAAACCGGCGTACGGCTGGAGATCGAAACGGGGGGAGTCGAACACCATGGCATCGAGGTTACGGCCGAGCGCGCCGACCGGGGGCCGATACCTCCACCGTGGTGACGACGCGAGTCAGGGAAGGGCGGCGGGGTACGGAGCCGAAGCCGAAGCGGACCGGAGGGCGCACATCGCTCAGCGCGCCCAACTCCCGCCCGTCCCAGAACGCTTGCGCCGCGGTGATCGAGCGCAGGTCCCTGGCGGCGTACCACTCACGGCGCCCCGCCCCCGCGCTGCCACGTGTCCGCACACCGCGCATCAGCACACGGGCCGGCACGTCGCACAGCGCGGCCCACCTCGGGCTGCCCGCCAGCCGGCCGGGGGCCAGCCTCAGCAGGTGCCCCAGCGCGGTGGACCGGCCGGGCGTGAAGGTGAGCAGCAGTGGGCCGGCCGTGACCTCCCACCGGTCACGCGCGGGGGCGACGGTGACGGGGCAGACGACGACTTCGTCGAACCGGTACGTGGCGGTGACGAACTCCGCCACTTCCTCCGAGGGCGCCAGCAGCAGCCGGTGCCCGTCGGCCCGCTCCACCATGACATCGGCGAAGGGCCCCAGCGGGGACAGCGGCCAGTATCCGACGACGATGCGTACGCCGGCGGTCGTGCCCACTCCCGCGATCCATCCGTCGAAGCGCATGCGGCGTGCCGTGTTCATGGATTTCGCCGGTGTCACCGGGCGCTCAGTTCGAAGTACTTGCGGCCGCCGTCCTGGACGTTCCGACGGGCCAGGTCGATGGTGCGTCGTACGTAATCCACGTCGTGCCTCCGATGGGGTCTTCGGTGGGCGGTGCTCGTCGGTGCGCGGCCGGTTCCCGCGCAGCGTGCCGACGTACTCAGTACCGAGTCTGCGTGACCTGGGCGCATAGCGTTCAAGACGCGCTCACCATGCCCGCCATAGGTGGCACCTATGGATGCGTACGCCCAGGTGCCACCCACAGAGACGTGCGCACTTCGGCCGACCTCTCAGGCCGCGTGGCGCTTTTCGGGGCGCTGCTCGGAGCTGCGGCGCCCCGCACGTTTCTGTCCGTGGATGAGCCGTAGGTGACCTCGATGGCGGCCGGCCGGCGATGCGGCACGTCCGTTCAACCGGTCCTCGACCCGGTCCATGCCGATCAATAGAAGCCCCATGACCGGCAACAACAAGAGAGCGACAACTAACATCTGCGGCGACCTCCCCGCGGCGTCCCCTCTCGCCTGCCCCAATCGAACGCCTTCACGGACCCGAAGATGTGAAGGTCCCGCAACGCTGCGCCATCGCGACGCCGCCTCACCACCCGGCCCTCCCAGGTTTCGTCCGCGTCGGCGCGGACATCAGGTCCCCACTCCATCGACGCGGGAGAGGATCAGGCGAATGTCCGAGGAATTCCAGGTCTCCGGAAACCAGAACAGGCGGATTTCCGCCGTCGGCCTCATCGGCTGCACGGTGGAGGCGAGCGACGGGTCGATCGGGCAAGTCGACCCCGTCTCCGTGGAAGTGGCGCCGGATCATCTCGTCATCGGCACCGGCGGGGCGCTGCTGAGCAAGAAGGTCCTGCTGCCCCTCTGGGTCATAGCGGACGTCGACGAAGTGAGCCGCACCGTGTATGTGCCCCGCACGAAGGACCGCGTGAAGGACGCCCCGCGCTTCGACAGAGACCTCCGCGTCACCGATCCCAGCTACCGGGCACACATCGACGAGCACTATCTGGACGAGTCCGTGGACTGAGCGGCGGTCGCCGAAGTACGCCTTTTTAACAGTTCCGTTGATGTTCTGTTAAAAGCTCAGGCTGTTCCGGACCTTGCAGAATCCCGGGTGTCGGCACGAGAGTTCATGCCGCGGCGGGCCCCACGCCCGGCGCCGGGCAGGAACTCATCCATCGGTGAATACACCCCCACTGTCTTCCGGTATTTCCCGAGAGTTCCTGCCTGCCATCCGGAAGGAATCGGTGTGCCCGCATCCCGTACATCCCGTATATCTCGTGGATACAGATTCACTGCCGTGGCCGCTCTGCTCTCGGCGTCCGTGGTCATGGCGTCGCAGGTCACGGCAGAGGCGCAGGTGCAAGCACAGGTACAGCCTCAGGCACCGCACAACGCACCCACCGCCCGCTATCAGCCGGAGATGGTGCGGGCACTGGCCGCCTCACTCGGTGTGAGCGAGGCGGCCGCAACAGACCGGCTCGACCGGCAGCGAATACAGCAGGACAAGCTCGCCAAGCTGAAGAAGAACGGGATATCCGAGGACGGCGCTTTCTTCGACGCCTCCGGCAATCTGACCGTCAACGCCGACGACCGCGCCGGCGTCACCGCCATCGAGAAGGCCGGTCTCGACGCGCGGGTGCCCGTCCGCGGGCAGGAGAAGCTCGACGAGATCAAGGCTCGGCTGGACGCCGCGGCCGTCCGGCGCACCCCCGCCGGAATCACCGACTGGTCCGTGGATCTGGCCGCCGACAAGGTCACCGTCAAGGTCAACAGCGACCGTGGAGCTCCCGCCAAGGCGTTTCTGGCCAAGGCCGCGAAGTACGGCTCCGCCGTCCGGATCGTGCGAGGCGGGGAGCGGCTCGCGCCGCAGGCCGCGATCGCCCCCGGCAGCAAGATGACGATCAACGACACCTCCGGCTGGTGTTCCGTCGGCTACGGCGCCCGCGACCGGTCCGGCAAGCAGTACCTCGTCACCGCCGGGCACTGCGTGGCCGACCTGCCCACCCTGCGCTACGGCGGCGTCGCCTTCGCCAAGGGCACCGCCACCCGCTTCGCCGTCGGCACCCGCAGCGTCGACATGGGCGTCGCCTCCATCAATTCCGGCCACTCCATCACGACCAGGGTCGGCACCTGGGGCCAGGCCTCCGACGTGGCCGTCAGCGGCAGCCGCCGTGCCGCGTCCGGCGCCACCATCTGCAAGTCCGGCGCGACCACCGGATGGACGTGCGGCGCGATCGGTTCCTACAACGTCTCCGTCACCTACGTCGACCAGAACGGCGGCCCCGACACGGTCGTCACGGGTCTCGCCACCTCCAGTGTCTGCACCGAGGGCGGCGACAGCGGCGGCGCGTACATCTCCGGCAACCAGGCCCAGGGCATGACCTCCGGCGGTCCGATCCGCCAGGAATGCACCGGCGGCGTCAACTCGCGTGGTTCCTCCTACTTTCAGCCACTCGACGACGCCCTCTCGTACTACGGGCTGACCCTCAACACCAACTGACCGGCCTTTCAGGGAAGACCAGGGGCCGACCACCGGCTAAGGTGGGCGGCCCCTGGTCGCCTGTGTGGCCTGAAACCGCCGTTGAGCCACGCCTTCATCGGAGCGAGGGACCACCGGCCCAAGAACCGATGGTGCCTCCCGCCCGCTGAAAGACGCCATGCCGAACAACCCCCACGCCGAAGGGCCCGACACGACGTTCGCGACCGTGTTCCGGCAGGCCCTGCGACAGCGCGGCCTGCCGCTGGAACGCATACGCGACCACCTGCGGGCCCAGCAGATCACCGTCAGCCTCGCCACCCTCAGCCACTGGCAGCGCGGGCGCAGCCAGCCGGAGAGAGTCCAGTCCCTGCTCGCCGTCGACGCGCTGGAGCCGCTGCTCAACCTGCCCACCGGCACCCTGCGTTCGCTGCTGGGCCCGCACCGGCCGCGCGGCGGCCCCCCGCCGCACGACCCGGCCGCCGCCCGCAAGGTCCTCGGCGAGAACTCAGACGTGGAACAGGCCCTCGGTGACGCGTTCCCGCACTTCAACGAGGGGCTGCGGGCCTTGACCATCCACGAGACCGTGAACCTGGACGAGCACCGTTCCATCCACGAGACGTCGATCGTCACCGCGGTGCAGGCCGTCCGGGGCGGCGTCCAACATCTGACCGTCGTCCACTTCCTCGACTCCCCGAAGGCGGGGACGGTCGAGCTCACCGTTTCCGGCGGTACGCCGCCGCGCATCCGTTTCATGCCGGAACTGGGCTGTGTGGCGGCCGACATCCCCCTCGGACGCCGGCTGGCCCGCACCGAGACAGCGGTGGTCGCCTACACGCTCCGGTCCGCTTCGGACGTCTCCCACCAGCACGAGCGCCGCGTCACCACACCGCTGCGCACGTATCTGCTGCACGTCCGCTTCCATCCCCGGGCGGTTCCCGCCAGCTGCTGGAGCTACCACCGCGAACAGATCGGCGCCGAGCCCCGGCACCGCCACCGCTCGACTCTCGACGCCTTCCACACGGCCCACCTGCTGCCGGCGCACTGCTCGCCGGGTGTCTATGGAATCGAGTGGAAGTGGCCGGAGTGAGCCGGGCGCGGTCCGCCGACGCCGACTCGCGCCGGGACTCCGCCGCCGTGCCGCGGTCGGTCGTGCAAACGTTCACTCGTTCGCTCTTCGGGGGTGGTTCCCTCCTTGTGGTCATGACGAGAAGCTGATCGGTGGCATCGCCGACGGCGCCTGGGGGGCGGCCAAGGCACTCAGTACATCGTGGCGCGGGAACGCGCCGCACCGGGCCACGGTCCGGGCCGTTGCCGTGGACCGCACAAAACGCGCCTACTACCAACCACCCACCCGCGATCGTGCTGGACCTGCGCCGGCGCGAGGAGATGTCCGAGCACGCCCTGCGCGCCTTCGACGCCATCGCGGGCGAGACCAACGCGCCCTATGCGCGGTGACCCCTACTCGGACCTCAGGCTTCTTCCGCCCTGCCTTCTTCCGCCCCGCTTTCTTCCGCGTCCGGCCTGCTGTCTTCCAACCCGCCTTCTTCCAGCCTGCGCAGGCAGCCGTCCGCCCGCTCCCTTCGTTCGGTGAGGGTCAGCTCCCACCACGCCGTGCCGCGTTCCCCAAGCCCCGTCTTCGCGAGCTGCACGCGCGCCCGGGCCGCCTTGCGCGCGGCTTCGTCGTCGCGAGCGTGGGCGACCGCCCGGCGGGCCGCCATCAGGTGATGGACCAGCCGCTCCCTCACGTTCTCGGCCAGGTCGGGGTCGGTGGCCCGCCAGCGTCGCCCTTTGACGATGATGAAGTGGCCGTCTTCGGTGTGTTCAACCTTTTCTGCCATCACGTGGGCATCATGTCCCGGCGGTGCTCCGGACCGGCTCAACCCGTGGCGCTGCGGGGCCTGTCGCGAGCGGTGTCCGCCATGCGCCGGGCGTCGCGTTCGGGGCGCAGGAGCCACAGAGCCAGCAGCCCTGTGAGGCCGAGCAAGGCGGAAGCGAGCAGGAAGGCGGCGCGGTAGCCGGCGGCGACCGAGTCCGCGGTGTCGACGACCCGCCCGACCGCCCAGGGGGACAGGGCTCCGGCGAGGGCGTAGACGAAGGCCAGCGCACCGAGCACCACTCCGCGCTGGGACGCCGGAGCGATGCGGGCGCACGCGGTCTGGGACACCGTCATGATGACGTTGGCCAGCGCCATCGGGCCGAGCATCAACAACACCTTGAGCCATACGGCGTCGGTCACGGCGAACACGCTCACGGCGACCGCCGCCAGGCACATCAAGGCGCCCGTATCCGCCCCGCTCGGCGGATTCGGCCGGCGCCGGGCCAGCAGCCCGTGCCCCACGAGCACCACACCGTTGGCGAGCGCGGCGCCGGTCACCAGGATGCCGGCCTGGTGCAGGCTCAGCCCGGTGACCGATTCGAGGTAGTCCGGCATCCACGTCAGATTGGCGCTGAGCATCCAGTAGGCGGCGAACGCGCCGAGCGCGGCGCTGATCCAGGTGCCCGAGAGCAGAATGCGGCGGTAGGGCACCGACTCCTCAGGAGTCCCGCCCTCCTCGGCCCGGCGGGCGTACGGGCCCTCGGCCCCGCGCAGCGCCCAGTAGGCCGCCCACGCCAGCCCCGCAAGGCCGACCGCGCCGAACGCCCAACGCCAGCCGAAGTGGTCGATCACGAGCGTGAGCGTGGGGGCCGCGACGGCGACTCCCGCCGCGGCGCCGGTCAGCAGCACCGCCGTCGGCAGGGTGCGCTCCCGCTGCTCGAACCAGCCGTGCAGATGATGCGTCGCGACCGGCATGGCAGGACCCTCGGCCGCGCCGAGCAGCACCCGCGTGGCCACCAGGGTGCCGAAGCCGGCGGCCGTCCACAGCATCGGCAGCTGAGCGGCCGACCACAGCATCGCCATCGCCAGCAGCAGCACCGTCGTCCGGACCGTGCGGGTCAGGTACGACACCGCAAGGGCGGAGACGCTGAACAGCGCGAAGAACGCCGCCGAGGCGGTGCCGAACTCCTCCCGGGTCAGACCGAGGTCGTCCATGATCGGGTTCGCGGCCAGCCCCAGCACGGTCTTGTCGGCGAAGTTGACCAGCATGAAGACCAGGAGCGCCCACGTGGTCCGCCAACCGGAGCTGTGCTCTGTCATACCGGAGTCGTGTCGGGTGAGTGGGGGCATGCGGCTCCTTCAGGGGTTCGCTTCTCCGGTGTGGCGCCGATCTTGCAGGCAGGGGAGACGTGGTGACACCCTTCGGGATCACAATCGTGCGCACCAGGTACTGTGACGGATCACAGTCGTCGGCGAGGTGGACCATGGCACAGCAAGAGGAGCCGGCGGACGACCGGACGCGGTCGGCCGGTCTTTCGCCGGCCGCCCTGGCGCTCGCCGCCCGCTGTGAACCCAGAGTCAATGAACTGGCCCGGCGCATGGCCCGCGGAGTCTTCGAGCAACTGCACGGATACGCCGACCTGCCCGCCGACGTCAAAGACGTGGAGATCGCGGCGACGGCCCGGCACGCGATGCGGTTGTTCCTGCGCGGCGCCACCGGGGGAGCGGCCGCGGACCCGCTGGAGTACTTCCAGGAGCGCGCCGCCCAGCGCGCCGAGGAAGGCATGCCGCTGCACCTGCTGCTGCGCACCTATGGCCTGGGCGTACGGGAGCTGTGGCGGGTGCTGCGGGAAACCGCGGCCGCCGAAGAGCGGGACGCCCTCGCCGAGTTGGCCGAGGCGTTGTTCACCGCGGAGGACCGGATCGTGGGCGCGGTGACAGAGAGCTACCTCGACGAGCAGGCCGCCCTCGTCGCGGAACGCCAGGAGCAGCGCCGCTCCCGGGCCCGCGCCTTGCTGGAGGGTGGCGTGGACCCGAGGGGGCCCGTGGCGGACGGGTCCACCCTCGTGCTGTACGTGGGGTTCACGGACCCGGCCCCACCGGGCGAGCGGTCGCCGGTGGCCGCTCGGCGCCTGCTGCGCCGTGTGCAGACCGCTCTCGACCGTGCGTTCGGCACCGAAACCCTCGCCTTGCTTGACGGTGGTGGCGGCCATGTCGTCATCCGCGGCTGCGGTGAAGTGCCCGCCAGGCTCTTGGAGGCGCTGCGCGAGGCGGCGGGCTCGGAGACGCGGCTGGCCTGCGCAAGGGCGCGGTCGGTGGAGCACATTCCGCGGATCGGCCGGCAGGTCGCCGAGGTGGTCCGGGTGGCCAGGGCCTGCGGCCACTCGCCCGGTCTGCACCGCCTCGACGACGTCCTGCTGGAGTACCACCTGTCACGCCCGAGTGACGCGAGCGACCGGATCGCCGCTCTCCTCGCCCCGCTGGACGACCGGCCTGAACTCGTCCAGACCCTCCGCATCCACCTGGGACAGCGTCAGGACCGCCGGGCCACCGCCCGCGTCCTGAGCCTCCACCCCAACTCCGTGGACAACCGGCTCACGCGGATCCAGGAACTGACCGGTCTCGACCTCGGCTCACCACGGGACGCGGCGCTGGCCCTCGCCGCCCTGTCGGTACGAGCCGTCGACGCCGCGGCGGACGCCGCTACGGGGTGACGATCGCGAAATCGGGATCCGGCGCGTCAAGGAGCCCGCTGAACGTCACCAGCGCCCGGGCGTCACCGTCGAGCGCGACCCCGCCGCCCGCGATCTCGTCGGCGAACGTCGCACGTCCCCCCAGGATCGCGTCGAGGGTGGTGCGCGCCAACCGGAGGGTGGCGACGGGCCGTTCACCGCGTGGAGCGTCGCCGCGCATCGGGGTCAGCGCCCCGTTGGATAGCAGCAGTGTCCAGTTCTCGCCGGTGTCGGTGAACTCCCAGCGCAGCACCAGCCGCCCGGCCTCGGCGGCGCGCGGACCGTTGAGCCGTACGGCCATCGACTGGAAGATCTGCTCGGCGGTGAGCGCGGCCAGGATGTCCGGCGCCGACCGGGTCGGGGTGCCGTGGACACCGTCGCGCAGCTCGGCGGCGCCCATGAGGTAGAAGTTGCGCCACGGGCCGCACTCGGAGCCCTGGCCGAGCCGCTCGAACGTCCGGATCTGTAGGACACGCGCCTCGGCGTGCCCGGGCTCGGCGAACAGGACGTGGCCGAGCACTTCCGCGACCCACCGCAGATCACCCGCGTCGTACGACGCACGGGCCTTGGCGACCACCGCGTCGGCGCCCCCCATGAACTCCAGGTACCTGCGGGCGGCCTCGGCCGGCGGATGCTGCCAGAGATGGGCCGGATTGCCGTCGAACCACCCCATGTACCGCTGGTAGACCCCCTTGGCGTTGTGACTGAGCGAACCGTAGTAGCCGCGCGCGTGCCAGGCCCGTTCGAGCCCGGGCGGGAAGCGCAGCACCTCGGCGATCTCCGCACCGGTGTACCCGGCGTTGATCAGCCGCACGGACTGGTCGTGCAGGAAGGCGTAGGCGTCGCGCTGTTCCTCCAGGAACCGGATGGCTCGGTCCCGGCCCCAGGTCGGCCAGTGGTGGGAGCCGAAGACGACATCGGTGCCGTCGGAGAACAGCCGTATCGTCTCGGTCAGATACCGGGCCCACGCGCTCGGGTCACGGACCAGGGCCCCGCGCAGGGTGAGGACGTTGTGCAGGGTGTGGCAGGCGTTCTCGGCGGCACAGAGGACCCGCAGCTCCGGGAAGTGGAAGTTCATCTCCGCCGGCGCCTCGGTGCCGGGCGTGAGCTGGAAGACGATCCGTACGCCGTCGACCGTCTCCTCCTGTCCCGTGCGCGTCACGTCCAGGGTCGGCGCGAGCAGACCGACGCTGCCGGTCGACGTGGTCTGCCCGAGCCCGCAACCGATCTGCCCCGCGGGTCCTTTGGGCAGCGAGGCCCCGTACATGTAGCTCGCACGACGCGCCATCGCCGTACCCGTGAAGACGTTCTCGCTCGCCGCGTGTTCCAGGAACCCGGCGGGCGCGATGACCGGCACCCGACCGGCCGCCACGTCGGCCGCGTCGACGACGCCGCGTACCCCGCCGAAGTGGTCGACGTGCGAATGCGTGTAGATCACCGCGGTCACCGGCCGCTCGCCGCGATGCTCGCGGTACAGCGCGAGCGCGGCGGCCGCGACTTCCGAGCTGATCAGCGGGTCCACGACGATGACGCCGCGCTCACCCTCCACGAAGGAGATGTTCGACAGGTCGAGGCCGCGCACCTGATAGATGCCGGGCACCACCTCGTACAGCCCCTGCCGCGCCACCAGCCGGCTCTGCCGCCACAGTGACGGGTCTGCCGTGGGCGGACAGGCACCGTCCAGGAAGCCGTAGGCGTCCGCGTCCCACACCACGCTCCCGGCCGTGTCCGTCACCGTACCCGGCTCGAGCCGGCCGAGGAGGCCGCGGTCCGCATCGGCGAAGTCTTGATCGTCGTCCCAGGCCAGACCGCTGCCGGTGGGCTCTCGCACGCTGTCGCTCATGGCCACCGATCCTCACAAACCAGCGCCGTAAACGCCTGATGAGGCATCACAGAGGAACAGGTGACCCGTCACACCGGGATCGCGCCGCCGCTTCGTCAGTGGCTTCCCGCGAGGCCTTGGCCGAGGCCGCCGGACAGCAGCGGCCGCATGGCCGCCTGCGCCCGTTCGAAGTAGCCGGGGACCTTCGCCGCGCTCTGGGCGTACCGGACGGCGTTCGCCAACTGCGCGGCCTCCGCCGCGGCCGCGGCCTCGGCGGCCCCTGCGGCCCCCGCGGCCCCTGTGGTCTCGGCGGCCGCCGCCGCGAGCGACACCGCCGTGGGCCAGGCCAGCACCACGAGCGTGACGAGCAGGACCGCGCCGAGGCCGATGGCGAGCCACTTCTTCAGCTCCCTGCTGTCGGCGGTGTTGTCGTCCCAGTACTGCTGCATCGCGGGCAGCAGCACGAGCTGATGCTGGTTCTCCAGTTCGCGCAGGCGGCGGGCGACCCTTTTGAGTACCTCAAGGGGAGCGCCCTGCGGCAGGGGCGTGGTGTGGATCTCATACAGCACCAGGCCGTCCTTGCCGATGCCGTCGGGCCGGAACGTGGGTTTGTAGCAGATCCACTCGTACTTGACGTTCCCGGGCGCCCCGGTGGAGGGCTGGGTGGGGACGAGCGGGTAGTACAGCTCGTTCCAGTACGGCCGCCAGGTCGACCGGCGCACCTCGATCCGCGTCGGGGCGCCGATGCTCACCCGCCCGGCGCGCTGGAGGGTGAGCATCTCCTTCAAGGCCGGGCCGATGACGAAGCGCCTCAGGGTGTCCATCTTGTGCTGGAGGTCCTCGACCTCGGCGGCGTCGGCCTCGTCGACCGTGGTCACCTCGACGAGTTCGAGGAGCATGGTCGTCCCTTCGGTCCGGACGCCGAGCATGTCCGAACGCAGCTGTCCGCCGGAGGTCTGTGTCCTGATGTCGCGCTTCAGGGCGGCGCGGCCGAATACGTTGCGGTACTCCGCGAGGATCCACTTGGCGAGGATCTCCGTCGCACCGCGGAACCGCTTGGTGTTGAGGTAGCTGATCTCGCTGAACACCTCGGAGTCCGGGTAGCGCTGCGTGTAGTACTTCGTGAAGCACTCGATCATGTGGTACTCCGCGGTGAGCGCCTCCAGATACCGGCGCATGCCGTCGGTGTTTCCGTTGCCGTCCGCACCGACCTTCCGGGTCGGCAACGAGCAGTAGGAGTCCAGGAGTGGGATGTCCGCCATGGTGCTCCCGCTATCCGTTCTCGGCGAAGTCGGAGCCGACCTCGATGTCGAGGCCGCTGCACGGCGTGTACTCGAACCAGGTGCCGACGAGATTCCCCTCGGCGTCGGTGGAGATGTCCAGCCCTTCGTCCGTGCCGCCCGCCGACGAGTCCGCGCCCTGACTGGTGACCACGAACGGCGCGGTGCGCCCAGGGTTCTGGTAGAGATACGGCCGACCCCACGGGTCGGTGAGGACCAGATTCGGGCGGCTGTCGAGCAGTACGCGCAGACCCTGCCGGGTCGTGGGGTAGTACTCCGGCTCGATCGGCGCGCCGCGCCACGCGGGGTCGACCCGCTGCTTCGCCTTCTCGGCGTACTTCTCCAGGGCCTCCACGATGGCTTCGATCTCGCGCCAGGCACGCTGCTGGTTCACCGTCAGGAGGGGGCGGGCCCGGGCGGCGATGTCGGGGTTGGCGGGCGGAATGCCCGGGTAATTCGTCCGCGCGTACGCCTGGATCTCCTCGGCGATGGACATGTACGGCGGGTCCTGGGGGTCCGGCGAACCATCGCCGCCGATGCGGCCCGTGGACATCAGCCGGGAGAACGCGCGCTCGAACCCCGGTCGGACGGGCAGCACCACGCGTGCGGCGCCCGCCCGCAGGAATTCGCGGCGCAGAGGGTCGGGATGCCACAGCAGCCGCTTCGTCTCGGCCAGTTTCTCCGACCCCCAGAAGTACGGGTAGAAGAAATAGAGGACGTTCTCCCATTCGACGGCCTGGTGCAGGAACTTGACGAACTCGCCGAACTTCCGGATCTTCAGCCAGGACTCGGCGGTGACGGGAAGGGTGGAGGGGTCGATGTCGTCGGTCCAGGTGGGGGTGCCGCTGGTGCCGAGGGCCGCGAGCACCGCGTCGATCTCGTCGGGCGCCGTGTCGAAGTCAGTGCCGAAGAGCCACTGCAAGGACCGCTTCATCAGCTCCTCGCGCTCGGCGCGGCGCAGTGTGAGGGTGTCGTCGCGGTTCAGCTCCGCGAGGAGCTGTTCGCGGCGGTCCCGCACCCGCTGCTGGAGCGTGTAGTACTGCTGCTCGGCGGCCTCGCGCAGCTTCTGCCAGGTGGCGACCTGCCAGGCCAGATACGCCTGGTCCGACAGGCGCAGGGTGGTGGCGAGCCGGAACCCTGCCCAGCTGATGTTGCGGTGCGTGTACTGGATGGAGAGGTGGCCGGTCTTGCCGTTCAGGTGCAGGAGCTGGGACTGGTAGCGGCCCTTGATCTCCGCGCCGACCGGGGTCGCGGTGACTTCCAGGGCCTCGTCGCCGATCACGTCGAAGCGGGCCAGCTCGGCGGGGCGCCAGCCGTAGTAGTTCACCTCGAAGAGGATCGGTACGAGTTCATAGCCCTCCGGCAGATCGATCTGCCAGGACTGGTACCGGGTCGTCACGGCTTCGTCCTCCCCGATGATCGAGGGGAACTCGTAGGTGTAGTCGGGCGGGCTGAGGTATTCCTCCGGTGGTGCGGTCACCGACGCGCCGTATCGAGCTGCGAGCGTCATCCAGTTGGTCCGGTCGATCTGGTCGATGCCGAAGGCGAATTCGTAGGGGGTGGCGAGGGTCTTGTCGATCTCGGCGAGCTCCATGAGCTGGCGCCGCAGTGCGCCGCCGGGGTCGGGGACGACGAGGTCGTACGTCATGCGCAGGCCGTACCGCATGAGGTCGACGCGCCACTTGCGCATGATCCGGTAGTAGTCGATGCGCATCACACGGGGGGAGTCGTTCGTGATCACGCGGGCGGCCTCGTCCTCCTCGCCGCGCCGGGTCTCGGTACGGAAGGAGACCTTGTGTTCCTTGCGCGAGCGGGAGGAGGCCTTCGACGTGATCTCCGTGGCGTGCTTGTTACTGGCCTGGCGCGACTCGTGGTCGGAGGTGGACACGCCGTAGTTGAACGTGCTCGTGACCGATACCGTGCCGTAGCTGCCGCTGGCCGTGACGCCGAAGTTGAGGTTGGTGTCGCGCTTGGACTCGTTGGTGGTGGACATGGCCACGTCCGTCTTCTCGGCCACGCCCTTCTCCGCGTACGTCTCCAGCTCGTCCGTGATGATCCGGGACAGCTCCTCGCTCTGTGTCGACCACTCCTTGTGGCTCACGCGCACGGTCTCGCCCGGAGCCATCGGGATGGTCGAGACGAGCTCACCGCGCTCCAGGCCGACCGGCTGCATCTCGATCCGCTCCAAATGGAGCCAGCCGACCGGCTGAATGGCGGCTTCCTCGACGAAGCGGTCGACGAGCAGGGCGACGTCGGTCGCACTGGGCTGTACGGTTCCCGATCCCGCGTCGGCCGACTCCGTGCCGTCCGGCGTACGCAGCGCTGCGACCTCTCGGCCGAGGGCGGCCAGCGTCCCGGGGGTGACACCGGCGTACAGCCGGGCGGTGCTCGCGGCGGTGGCCGGATCGTTGTCACGGAGGGAGGGCAGGATGGTCGCGAACGCGTCGGCCAGCTCGGTGCTCTCGCTGCTCTGTCCTGACAGCCGTTCGCCCAGAGCTTCGGTCTCGGAGCGGGTCAGCCCCAGGGACCGCATGAAGTTCAGCTTCGCGAACACCGACATCGATGTTCCCCGCACGGTGGCCGCGCCGGGTTCGGTGGGCTCGGCCGGCACGGCCGAAGGGACGGGTTGGGTGTAGGTCGCTTTGAGGATCGCCCGGGTGGAGTTGGTCAGTCCGGTCATGCTGTCGTCCCCCTCGAACTGCGGCATCGCCGCGGTGTTCAGCGCATGACGAATCGCGTGGCTGGAGCGTCATAGGGTCCGCTGTCCCGCGAACTGCCGCGTCGGGAAGCGCGCGTCGGGAAGCGAAGGAGAAAGCGATGAAGAAGCCGTCGATGCGGCACGCTAGCAGCTCCGGCCAGTTGCTTTCGTCACCCTGGCGAGTGAACACTTTCCGGCCGCCGACGCCGAGAGCCCGCACTGTCCGGGCGGCGGGCACTCGGCTGTCCCGTCGGTCAACGGCCGGTCTGTCAGCCCTCGGTGAGAGCCTTGACCACGGCTCGGGCGACGAGGCTGGTGCGTTCCTCGGTCCAGTACGCGGGCTCCTCGACGGTGGAGGCGAAGCAGCCCCGGGGCACCAGGAAGAGGACGTCCGCGGCCAGTCGGGGGTCGGGGAGGCCGGCCGCGACGGCGGCATCGGTGAACTCCTGGCGTGACTCGCGCGCTTCCGGGGAGTCGACTCCGCTGGGGTCGGTGCTACGACGCGGCGGGCAGCTTCGCCTACCGCGTCGGCCTGCCGGGCAAGAGCGGCGTCGGCGGCGGATCGTCGCAGTCATCCCGGGACGCTGCACCCTGTGCGTCTGGAGCCGGGCCTGGACACGTACGGCAACTCCGCCGTGTCGCCCGACAGCAGCGGTGCGGGAACTGTCGGGTGGGCGCCCTCGCCCCGATGGCACGCTCACAGCATGAGTACATCGGTGATCAGCGACGACGACGTGTCCGAGTTCGTGGAGAAGGGGTTCCTCCGTGTGGAGGGGGCGTTCTCGCGTGACCTCGCGGCGGCATGCCGGGACATCATGTGGCGGGACATCGACGGCGAGCCCGATGACCCGGCGACGTGGCAGAGCCCCGTGGTGCGGCTCGGCGGCTATACGCAGGAGCCCTTCCGGGCCGCCGCCAACTCGCCACGTCTGCATGCCGCGTTCGATGTCCTCGTCGGCGAAGGGCGCTGGGCTCCTCTCGGCGGACTCGGTACGTTCCCGGTGCGGTTCCCCGGTGACCAGGATCCGGGCGACGACGGATGGCACATCGACGCGAGCTACCCGGGAGACGATCCCGCCGACTTCCTGTCCTACCGGGTGAACGTCGCCTCTCGCGGGCGGTGGCTGCTGATGCTGTTCCTCATGTCCGACGTGGGGAAGGACGACGCGCCCACCCGGATCCGTGTCGGGTCCCACCTGGACGTCGCCGCACTCCTCGCCCCCGAACGCGAGGGCGGTCTGCCCTTCATGCGACTCGCCGAGCGCGCCGTGCCCGCCACCGAACACCGACCGGTCGCCCTCGCCACGGGCCGGGCCGGTGACGTCTACCTCTGCCACCCCTTCCTCGTACACGCCGCGCAACCACACCAAGGAGCCGAACCCCGCTTCATGGCCCAGCCGCCGCTGCTTCCCAAGCCGGGTCGGGGCCCGAGCATCGAACGTCCCGACGGGCACCCTTCCTGCTCTCCCGTGGAGACCGCGATCCGCCGAGGCGTCGGACGCGGTCACTGATATCCCCCTCCCATGCTCCAGGTGGAGGTGCGGCTCGCGTGCGGCGAGCCGCACCTCGTTCGAGACGGATCACCAGCTGGTCCCTTTGGCCCGTGCCCGGAGAAACATGAAGAAGTCGTCGATTTCCAGTACCTCTTCGTCGGTGAGGGAGGGCACGCGCCATGCCAGTCGGGCGCCGTGTTCCATGAATGCGGAGGGAAGACCCGTGCCGTAGGTCTCCACGTACTCGGCCGTGTCGCGGCGCCAGTAGAAGGTTCCGTCACTGTGCAGGGCCGACCCGCCCATGACGGAGAACTCGGTTCCCACGACGTCCTCGGTGAATCCCATGAGAGCGATGATCACGGGTGCCGTCCGCAGGTATTCCGCCACGCGTCCGCGTTCGTTCACGGGCAGTTGGCCGGAGAGTTCACGGATCTCGTCCGCGCGGCCGTTGAAATGGGACTGGCTGGAGCTGTCGCCGAACAAGCCGAGCGGGGTGACCTGGCGCATGGAACGTCCTTCCGGAACGAGCTGTCGAACGGGCCGCTGACGGTGGTGGGTGTCATCACATCAGTGCGGGGGGTGGGGGCCGGGGCGGGCCCCCCGGGCCCCCCCCCCCCCCCGGTGGCACGGCACCCCCCCCCGCGG
>NZ_JBIBTX010000006.1:89971-656002 GCF_043078805.1 Streptomyces sp. NPDC015345
GGCGCTCGGCCCGGGCGGCGGGCGGGCGCGGCCGCGGGGGGCGGGGGGGGGGGGGGGCGCCCCCCGCGCGGGGGGGGGGGGGCGCGGGGGGCGGGCCCCGGGCCCCACCCCCACACGTGTTTTGCACGCTACTCCGGGCTGCTGTCGGGCCGGTTCACTTGGGATCGCCCAGCGGACCCTCCGGCCACTCACGGACCCTTCCGGTGCGTGGATCGATGTCGACCTGATGGCCGCTCGCGTTTCTCACTTCCACGCCACCGAGTGCCTTGGAGAGTTCTCCGGCCGCCTTGCAGGCTCCGTGGCAGGTGACCAGTTGGATGGGACCTCCGTGGTAGTTGGGATTCTCTCTGACCAGGTCAGCGATCTGCTGGGGGTGGGTTATCTTGCCGTCGACGATGAATTCCCCCTGCTTGTTGCCGTGGACGATGACGTCGTGGCCGTACGTGCCCTTCGAACGTCGCAAATTCTGGAGTGTGTTCGCGTCGTCGCCGATGGCCGTGGCGGTTTTCGTGTAGCGGACGCTGTCACCGGCCCAGGTGAACGACGAGACGGGCGGAATGCCCATCACGCTCTCCGCCTTGCCTCGCGGAGCCGCCGCTGTCTTGCGCCACCCGGTCAGACCGCCGACGCCGGTGAGGGTGAGTTGCTGGACGAGTTCGTCGGCCGCCTCGGCGTACAGGTCCGCCAGCGCGTCGCAGCCCTGTTGCCGGAGGAGGTACTCGCTGCGGTAGAGGCGGTAGGCGGGACGGATGGGCAGGTACTTGTCGACGAAGGCACCGGCGCCGCCGTTCTTCCCAGTGACCGCGTCCTTCGCGTCGCCGAGGAACTCGAAGGGCGCCTTGAGCCCTCGGAGGAAGCCCTTCCCGAAGACCCGCGCCCCTTCCTGGAAGCTGTCGACCTTGCCGTTGCCGTCGTCACCCGGCACCGGGGTCAGTCCGCTGGGGTCGGTGTACAGGGTGGGGGCGTTGTCGGCGTAGGCGTACGGCGAGACGTACGGGGTCGACTGGTCCCGCGTGGCCGGGTCGGGGCGGGTGAAGCGGCCGGTGGTGGTGTCGTACTGGCGGGAGTGCAGGTCGAGGTTGCCGGTGCTGGCCTCGTAGCGGGCGCCCGTGTACGACGGGGTGCCGGCGGGGGCGCCGCCGGTGACCGTGCCCAGCACACGGGTGCCGTAGGGGTCGTAGGCCCAACGCTGGTGGAGCGTTCCGGTGCTGCCGGTGACGTCGACCGGGGAGCCTTGGGTGTCGTGGTGATAGAAGAAGAGGTCCGCGCCGCCCGTCCTGGTGGCCGTGGGCTGGCCGAGCGGGTCGTAGCGGTAGGACTGCTTGACCTTCCAGTCGCTGTCGTACTCGGTGGCCAGGATCGGCAGGGCCCCGTTGGGATCCCACTGGGTGCGGCTCGTGACCGTGCCGTCCTTGGCGGCGGTGACCTGGTTGCCGCTCGCGTCGTGGTCGTAGGTGTAGGAGGCGCCCGCGACGGTGGCGGCGGAGATCTGTCCGGCCAGGTCGTAGCCGTAGGTGTCGGCGCCCGCCTTGGTCTGGTTGCCCTCGGCGTCGTAGTCGTAGGCAGTGGTCGTGGTGCCGGTGGTGGCGGAGGTGAGCTGGTCGGCCGCGTCGTAGGTGTAGCTGGTCGCTTCCGTGCCCAGGGTGGAGGTCAGGCGGTTGCCGACCTTGTCGTACGTGTAGGACGTGGCACGGTTGGCGGCGCAGCCGTCGGCCCAGGGCTGGGGGAAGCAGCCGGAGGTGAGGCGTCCGGCCGCGTCGTAGTCCAGGTCCCAGCCGCCGGTGCCGACCCCGGCGCGGGTGACGTCGACGCGAGTGGGCAGGCCCGCCGGGGAGAGGGGGAGCGCGGTCTTGGTGACCGTCGTGTCCCCCTTGGTGGCGGTCACGGCCGTGAGGCGGCCCGCGCGGTCGTAGGCGCGTTCCTCGGTCTCGGTGTTGGGCAGCGCGGACTTGGTGAGCCGGCCCGCCGGGTCCCAGGCGTACGTGGTGGTCTTGCCGTCGGCCGCCATCGTCGCGGTGCGGCCGTCGTTGTCGTAGGTGTACGTGCTGGTGTTGCCGTCGGAGTACTTGCGGGTGAGCATCTGCCCGGCCGCGTCGTAGGTGTAGGCGAAGCCGCGGGTCTTGGTGAGGTTGCCGACGGCGTCGTAGCCGAAGTCCTCGGAGATTTCCGCGTTCGCCCGCGAGACCATGCGGCCGGTCGCGTCGTAGCCGAAGGTCACGTCGGGTGTGGAGTCGGAGTAGTCGACTTTGGTGGGCAGGCCGCGCGGGTCGTAGGTGTGGGTGGTGGTGCCGCGGGGCGTGGTCTTCTCGGCGAGGTTCCCGTCGGCGTCGTACGCGTACGACGTCACGCGTTTCAACGGGTCGGTGACCGACGTGAGTTGACGTGCCGCGTCGTAGCCGTACGTGGTGACGCGGCCCTTCGCGTCGGTGCGCCGGCTGATGTTCCCGGCCTTGTCGTGGCCGTAGGCGGTGACGGCGCCGCCGGGAGCGGTGACCTCGGTCAGCTGGTCCAGCTTGTCGTAGCCGTAGGTGGTGACGCGCCGGTCGGCGTCGGTGCGCCGGGTGACGTTGTCCGCTGCGTCGTAGTCCGTGGTGCTCACGCCACCGAGCGGGTCGGTGACCGTGGTCGGGTTGCCCGCCGGGTCGTAGCCGTAGGTGGTCGTGTACCGGGCGGGGTCGGCGCCGGTGGCGTTGCCGCGGGGGTCGACCGCGGTGGCCTGTCGGCCGTCGCCGTCGTAGGTCCAGCTCGTCCTGTGCCCGAGCGGGGAGGTGCGGCTGAGCAGGTTGCCATCGGCGTCGTAGGCGTAGGTGGTGGTCTTGCCCAGCTGGTCGGTGCCGCTGGTGCGCCGGTTGTTCTTGTCGTAGCCGGAGGTGGTCGTCTTTCCGGCGGCGTCGGTGACCTTGGTGACGTTGTCGTTGGCGTCGTAGGCGTAGCCGGTGGTGCGGCCCAGCGGGTCGGTGACCACGAGCGGCCGGTTGACGGCGTCGTAGGTCGTGCTGGTGGCTGCGCCGGTCGGACCGGTGACCTTGGTGCGGTTGCCCGCCGGGTCGTAGGCGTAACTGGTGGTGTGGGCGGCCGGGTCCGCCCCGGTGGCGTTGCCGCGCGGCGTGACGCTGCGGAGCAGGCGGCCCACCTTGTCGTAGGTGTACGTGGTCTTGCCGCCGACGGCGTCGGTCTCGGAGGATAGACGTCCACCCGCGTCGTAGGTACGCGTGACGGACTTGCCGGACGGGTCGGTGGTCCGGGTCAGGTGACCGGCGTCGTCGTAGGTGAAGGTGGTGGTGTCGCCCGCCGGGTTGCGCGCGGACGTCAGCTGCTCGGCGCCGTCGTAGGTGTAGGTCGTGGTGCGGCCCAGCGGATCGGTGGCCGAGGTGAGCAGGCCCCGCCCGTCGTAGGCGTACTTCGTGGTGTACGCGGCCGGGTCGGCGCCCTCGACATTGCCGCGCGGATCGGTCCTGGACAGGATCCGGCCGGCCTTGTCGTACGTGAACGTGGACTTCTCACCCAGCGGCGTGGTGACCGACGTCCGGTTGCCCGCCGCGTCGTACCCGTACGTCGTGGTCTTGCCGCGCGGCGTCGTCACCGTCGCGAGGGAACCCAGCGGCGTGTGCGTGTAGGTGGTCTTGCCGCCCAACGGGTCGGTCACCGTCAGGAGCTGGTTCGACGCGTTGTACGCGTACGTTGTCTTGTTGCCGCGGCCGTCGGTGGTGCTGGTGATGTTGCCCGCGCCGTCGTAGGCCCAGCTCTCCTTGTATCCGAGCGCGGCGGGCGCGCTGCGGGTGAGCATCCGGCCGGCGCTGTCATACGTCATGCTCGTGGCGTTGCCGCGCTGGTCGGTGATGGTGACGGGCCGCAACTGGCGGTCGTAGTCGTACGTGATGCTCTTGCCGTACGGGTCGAGTGTCTCCATCAGGACGTTGCCGGAGTACACGTCGGTCCACACGCCGCCGTCGGGCGCCGTGGTATGCGCCTGTTTCTTCTTGCCGTCCCAGGTGAACGCGGTGGTCTTGCCGTTCTGATCGGTCTGGGACTTCACACGGCCCGCGCCGTCGTAGGCGTTGGTGACCTTGCCGCCCGCCGGGTCGGTGAGGGACGTCAGGCGCTTGTTCGCGTCGTACGCGTACGACGAGGTCCGGCCCGCCGGGTCGGTCACCGAGGTCAGCAGGCCACCGGTGTACTCGTACGCGACCGAACCCCCGTCGGGCAGCTCCACCTTGGACAGCAGTCCGTCGGCGCCGGTGGTGAAGGTGGTGGTGCGGCCCGCGGCGTCCTTGACGGTGGTGAGCTCGCCGGACGCGTACGTCAGGCTGAGGCCCTTGCCCGCGCGGTCGGTCACGGAGGTGAGTTGGCCGCCGCTGCCGAAGGTGCGCTCAGTGTGGTCCGGGGTGGTGACCGCGTAGGTGCTGCCGCTCTTGGTCAGCTTGGCCGTCGATCCGGCCGGGGCGGTGTACGTGCCGTCGCTGTCCTGTGTGAACACGAACGACGCGCCGTCCGCCGCCCGGTACGTCGCCTTGCCCGTCGCGAGGGTGAGTCTCGCGTCGAAGGGCGTCGCCCAGCCGCGCCCCAGCAGTCCGGTGGCGGTGGAGTCGGAGCGGTAGGTGCGCTCCAGGGCCAGGGGCACACCGGGGCTGACCAGGGAGGCGTCGGTGAGTTGTTGGTAGAACATGCCGGTCGCGGTGTTGACCGGATCGGCGCGGTGTGCCTGCGCGTAGCAGCCGCAGATGCCCGCCTGCGCGCCGGGGATGTCCGGGGTGTAGAACGCCTCCACCAGCGGGGACGTGGTCCCGCCTGGGCTCGACGAGCCGTCGGCGCTGTTCATGAAGACCCAGGCGTAGTACTTCTTCCCGTCCTTCAGGCCGCCGCCCAGCGAGTTGCCCGCCCACCAGAAACACTGGTCGGTGGGGTAGGAGTTGCTCGTCCACCAGTCGTAGCACCAGGCGCCGGTCTCCGGGGTGTCGCCCTTGGGGTCGTCCGTGGCCTTCTTGATCTCCAGCTGGTAGACCGGGGCGCCGCCCTCGTCCATGACGTACAGCCACATCCCGCTGTACGTCGATCCCCGCTTGGGCAGTTTGACCTGGCCGCCGATCGACAGCTTGCCCGGGTACGCGGTGGCCCAGGCCGACACCCACGCCGGGTTCTCGGGCGCCGCGCGGGGGTCGGCCGCGCGGTGCGGTGGGGCGGCGGCCGGGCCGTGCCGCATCCGGCTCGGGTCCGGGCGGCTGTGCGGTGTGCCTTCGGGCTTCCTGTCGGGCGCGTTCATGTAGGCGCGCATCGGCGACAGTTCGTGCTGTTCTTTCGCGACCTGTGCGCGCCGCTCGGCCAGGGTCATGGCCTTGGGCGGCTTGGGCAGATCGGCGGCCGTCCTGGCCTTCTCGGGGGTGACGGACGCGGCCGTGGTGGCCGGCCGGGCCCGGGGCGAGGTTGCCCAGGCCGGGGCGACGCCCGCCACGACCAAGAGGGCCAGGGCCAGGACGGCCGTGACGAGTCTTCGCGCTTGCGTGGAAATGCTGCACCGCCTGTCGAGCAGTTGTGAAGAAGGTCAGCAGTACCTTTGATCCACTGAGTGCCCGAACTAACCCGGTACGGCGGAGACGACTGGAATCCTTCGGTGCCTTGTGGACGGCTTCACCGCATGTCGCCTGAGCACACGATGAAGGCGGCCGATGCGGCCGAATCCTTTGGCGTGAACCCGTACTTGAGTGCCCGGCAGCGGAGGTGAAATCCCCAGGTCCGGGCGGTAGATGAGGGGAAGCGGTGCGGTGACTGGAGGGGGAGGGGGCGCACCCCCGAGGGCCGTATGAGGGTGCCCCGGCTCTTTGGCTGGAGAACCTTGCCGCCAATCCGCAGTCCGCCGGCGCCGCTGTGAGCGGTCGGGTCTCACCGAATGGCGCGCGTCGGCCACATCGACGGCGCACCGCACGATCCGGCGCACCAACTCAGCTTGTTCCTCGACCTGAGCGCAGTCGGGCGCGCAGGACCGCCGCACCGTCCCCCTCAAGGTCCTCGCAGGCCGCTGCGCGGCCTGCCATCCCCATCACCAGCGAGAGCGTTGGCCCACGGAGCACATCCCCCGATCCGGTGGTGAACGGTCCGTCCGTGGCCTCGACCCGCAGGCCCGAGATCGCAGTGTTGCTCGCGACGGTGAAATCGCGGCCGGCGAAGAACCGGGCCACGGCGGTCGTCGTGGCCACCGGGGGTGTCCGCACGAGACCCAATGGACGGCGGATGTCCTCGCTGTGGACGACGATCTCGCCCAGCCAGGCCGCGGTATGTCCTGCTGTCACCACCCGCACCCCCTCACCAGCCCGGCCGGGGTGCCCGGCCGGGCTTGCCCACCACCTCAGCGTGGCTTGGGGGCGGGCTACCGCCACGTCAAGTTCCACCACTCGGCCGACTATGTGAATCACTACGTCTGCGGGCCCAGAACTTCCGCGGCTACACCAACGGAACCACCGGAGCCTGGCTCCGGTCCCACCACTGGCGGCGCACACCAGTTGGCCGGTTGCGCAGACGCTCGCCGAATGGCGGAATCTCTACGTTGGAGGAGGGCCGCCGTTCCGTCCGGTTGTGGTGTGGGTGAGCGATGCGGCGGTGGCGCATAGCCGACCGGGGCGCGTCGGCCATGGATCGGGTACAGCTGTGGCGTTGTTGAGCCACCGGCCCGTCGGCGGGGCCCAGAGCGTTCGCTGGCCAAATCATCACCCCAGATCAGGAGAGATCCCGGCCGGTATGGCGACGGCGCGGCGGGGCGTCCACCCGGCCCGTCTCCGGGGCGTTCGGCGTGCCCGTCCTCGCGTTGGCCGTGTTCTTTGCCGCACAGTTCGGTTTGCGGATGGGTTGCCGGGGCACACGCGGCGGTGCGACATCGGCGGTCGGCCTTGTTGTGTGGCCGACCGGACGAACTGGCTGGGCGGTGACGCAAAAGCACCGGTGGGATACTTTCCGTTCAACCTCAGGGGGTTGCTTGCGGGTGACTCCCCGTGAAGACTGTGGCCGAGTTCCATCGAAACGAAGGTGTTCGTAGGGGCGCATCATGCCGATCGCAGCATGAGACGCGCTGCGATTGCGTACTCTCACACCCGTTTCGAACGGCCGGGACTGGGGGTCCGCTGTCCGTCCAGGAGCTGGGAGGGTCCCGCGTATCCGGTACGCGGGAGGTATCGCCGAGGGGGATGGGTTATGTCGGGTTGGCGCACCGCACGGCTGGGCCGGCCGCGGGGCCGTGGTCGGCCACGCGACCGCCACGGCATCCTGCACCGCATGTACCGCATGTGTTGAAGGCCAGGAGGCCGCCTTGGCGTCGGACTGACGCCGATTGACTGTCCCGTCCTGCCGTACGAGGGCCCCGCGGACCACGTGCCGTTCTCGTCCAAGTCCAGGCAGCAGGTACGGGTAGCAGGTACGGGTTCGGGTCCAGACGACAGTGGCACAGCCGTGCCCGGGGCCGCCCCAGCCTTGGCCGACCCGGCCCACCACACCCCTGTGCGCGTGACTCCACCGTGCCCGCACGCGCCAGCCGCTAGCAAGGGAGACAAGGTGATCAGCAAGCAACCGACCGGCGAGCGACCCCTCTTGGAGGAGTTACCCGACCGCTGGCGGCGCTTACGCGAGACGGGGCCGGTGCGGTACGACGAGACCCAACGCGTCTGGCAGGTGCTTGATCACGAGACCGTCTCCGCCGTGCTCGCCGACCCGGCGACGTACTCCTCGGAGCTCTCCACCCTCGCACCCACCCAGTCCGACTTCGAGACCTTTACCCAAGGGAACTTCGTCGGCATGGACCCCCCGGAACACCGCAAGCTCCGCACCCTGGTGAGCCAGGCGTTCACCCCGCGCGTCGTACAAGGACTTGAGCCCCGCATCGAGGCCGTCTGTGCCCGGCTCCTCGACGCCGTGGCCGACCGCGACCGCTTCGACCTGGTCGACGCGTTGGCCTACCCCTTGCCGATCATCGTGATCGCCGAACTGCTCGGCATCCCCGCGGAAGAGCACCGGCTCTTCCAGGAGTGGGCGAGCGTCCTCTTCGGCGGCGACCAGCTCGGCGAGGCGCCCGACATGGCCGACCTGGAGCGGGCGCTGGAAGCCATCGCCCCCACCGTGCGCGAGATGAACGGCTACATGCTGGAGCACATCCGTGCCCGCCGCGCCCACCCCGGGGACGACCTCACCAGCAGACTCATCGCCGCCGAGGTGGACGGGGTCCACCTCCGCGACCAGGAGATGGTCGGCTTCGTGGCCTTGCTCCTTGTGGCCGGGCACATCACCACGACCGCGCTGTTGGGCAACGCGATCGTCACCTTCGAGAAGTACCCCGAGGCGGATGCCGCGCTGCGCGCCGACCCCACGCGCGTCCCGGCCGCCGTCGAGGAGGTCCTGCGCTGGCTGCCGCCCTTCCCCGAATTGGGCCGCAGGGTCACCCGGCCCGTGGTCCTCGGCGGCCACGAGATTCCCGCCGACACGATGCTGATGGCCCATCTCGGCGCCGCCAACCGGGATCCCGCCCGCTTCGCCGACCCCGACGTCTTCGACGTGACCCGTAGCCACAACCCGCACTTGACCTTCGGGCACGGCATCCACTTCTGTTTCGGCGCGCCGCTGGCCCGGCTGGAAGCGCGGATCGCTCTTCACATGTTGCATGAACGGTTCCGCGAACTGGTGATCCCCTCCTACGAGGACATCGTCCACCAGAACCCGGCCGTCCTCATCGGCGTACGACATCTGCCCGTCGAGGTCGCCAGACCGTAGCCCCCGGCGCGCGCAGCGCCTCCGGCCGGCCCGCACCGCTCGTGCCCGGGCCGGATCGCACACCCGCACATGAGACCCACCAACGGGAGTCCCCTTCTCATGCCGTACACCATCCCCGCCGCTCCGGTCGCCCTCCGGGCGCCGTCGCTGTTGAGCCGTGAGCTGCAAGACCGTCTCGACGGCCTGGCCCGGACCCACCGGGTGCCCGGCGCCCAACTCGCCCTGGACACCGGCAGCGGCGTCGTCGCCGTGCACACCGGCACCGCCGACGTCACCACCGGCAGCCCCTTCACCGCGGACACCGCGGTTCCGCTGGGGTCGCTGACCAAGCCCTTCACCGCCGCGCTCGTCATGCTCCTGGCCGACGACGGCGACCTCGACCTGGACGAGCCGGCCGCCGAGTACCTGGCCGAGCTGGCCGGAACCCCGGACGTGACTGTCCGTCAACTCCTGGTCCACACCGGCGGGTTGCCGACAGGACCCGACTCTGACACCGCTGCCGCGACCACCCCCGCGCGCTACCTGACGGCCGTCTGCACCGCCCGGGACCTGCTGTTCACGCCCGGGACCGACTTCTCCTACTCCAACGCCGGCTACGTCGCCGCCGGACGGCTGGTGGAGACGGTCACCGGCATGCCGTGGACCGAGGCCGTGCGGGTGTTGCTTCTCGAACCCCTCGGTGTCCGGCCCGCGTTCATCGGCGACGCCGCGCCCGTGCGTCCCTTGGCCGCGGGGCACGCCGTCAACACCGCCACCGGGCAGGCCGTCGCCGCCCGGCAGAACCTGGCACCGCTGGAGGCGCCGGCCGGTGCGCTGCTCGCGAGCGCCCTGGACCTGGTCGCCTTCGGCAACGCGCTGACCGGCCGCTCGGACCTGCTGCCGCCCGCCGTCGCCAAGGAGATGCGCCGGGCCGAGACCGCCGCCGATCCGGGGACGCTCGCCGACGGCTGGGGTGCCGGACTCGCCCTGTACCAGCGGGACGGCCGGGTGTGGTGCGGCCACGACGGCAACGCCCAGGGCACGTCCTGCCACCTGCGGGCCGACCCGGAGAGCGGAATCGTGGTGGCCTTCACGGGCAACGCCGGGGGTGCCACCGCTCTCTGGCGCGAGCTCACCGAGGACCTGGCCGGGCTCACCGGCATCCGGGTGCCCGCCGACGCGCTCGCCGCGGACCGGGGCCGTCCCGTCGGCCTGCCCGACTGCGTGGGCACCTACCGCAACGGCACCACGACCTACCGCGTCGCGCCCGGACCTGGCGGCACGCCGGTCCTGTCCGTCGACGGGGACCTGCCCCTCCCGCTGGTCTGCTACGCCGACCTGTCCTGCGATCTGCGCGATCCGGCCACCGGGCGTGTCGAACCCGGCGGCCGGTTCCACCGCGATCCGGCCACCGGCACGATCGACCGGGTGCAGATATCCGGGCGCACCGCGCGCCGCGCCGACGACGGCTGAGCCACGGTCACCGTCGTCGTGGGCTCGGACGGGCGTGGCTTCCGGCCGGGGGACGGCCGTCGGTCGGCACCGGCTCGGCCTTTCTCGGCACGGGCTCGGCCTTGGTCGGCGCGTGTTCGGCTCGGGCGAGGGCTGGGGGGTGCGCCGGTTCCGGTTGCCTCGGGGGCCGGGCGCGGGTTCAGCGCCCGCGCCCGCCTGGGGGCCGGTGCGCGTAGCCGCCTTGCCGCCTTGCCGTGCGGCGCCGGTTCCGGTGGCGGTTCGATGTCGCCGGTCCGGGCCGGCGGGGCACCGTCGCCGGACCACCGCGGTGGTGTCCGGTGGAGCCACCGCCGGGTCACGGTGGCGGCACACCGGTCCGCCGGGCGCCGGTCGGATTCAGTGACTCCGGTTGCTGGGCCGCCGGCCGGGCTCGTAGGTGGGGCCCGGTGGTGGGCCGAGGGTGGGCGGATCGACGGAGCCGGTGGTGGTTGGCGGCTTGGACCGGGCGGCGGGTCGGCCGGCGAGCCGAGCGGTTCCGGCCCTCGGGTCGGGCGGAGCGGTTCCGGTCACCGGGGCTGGTGGCTCGGCCGCCGGGGTCGGTGGTGTGGCTGCCGGACTCGACGGTTCGGCGCCGTCCGGGCCGGGGGTTGGCTGCTGGGCTTGGTGGTTCGGCGAGTCGGCCACTGGGCTCGGTGTCCCGGCTGTCGGGGACGACTGCCGGCCGTCGCTTGGTGGTTGGGCCATCGTGTTCGGCGGTCGGGCCGCCGGTGCGGTGGTCCGGACGTCAGGCCCGGTCGGCTCGGATGCTGTCGGCGGCCGCGGTCACCGGAAGCTCCGGTTCGCCCCGACGGTCCCGGTGGCGTCCCACCCACCGGGACCAGTGGGCGTGCTGTCGGCGGCCGCGGTCACCGGAAGCTCCGGCTCCCTCCGACGGCCCGGTGGTGGCACCACCACCCGGGCCGGTGGGCCGCTCGTCGGCGCCTCGGCCCCGTCACCGGCACCCGCCCATCGGTCACCGCACCACCCTGCCGTACCCCGCTCGCGTCCACTCCCCACAAGGTCAGCCATACGCACCGCCGCACCGCCGCGCCCACCCGGTGTGTCACGTCCGATCCGGCGCACCGACCACGAGGTAAGGCCGGGATCGTCCGCGTGGCCCGCGCCGCATCCCCCCGCTCTCCAGAAGGACTTCACCCATGACGGACCTGCACGACAAGCCCGCACCGGCGTCCTCCCTGCCGCAGGGCGGCCCCACCGCCGACGCATCGGAGAACGCGGAGGCTCCTGCGTATCCGACGCTCGGCGAGCTGTTCACCGCCTGGGTGGCCCGGACCCCGGACGCACCGGCCCTCACCGACGGCCGGCGGACCTGGACGTACCGTGAACTGGCCGACCGTACCGGCCGGTTGGCCGCGCACCTGATAGGCAGGGGTGCAGGCCCTGACCGGGTGGTGGCCCTAGTCCTGCCGCGCTCCATGGAGCTGATCGCGGCGGAGCTGGCCGTCGCCCGGGCGGGCGCCGCCTTCCTGCCCGTGGACCCCGCCTACCCCGCCGAGCGCCGTGCGCTGATGCTCGCCGACGCGGCGCCCGCGCTCACCCTGGACGATCCGCGCCGGGTGGCCGAACTCCTGGACGACGCCGAAGATGCCACGGGGCACCCGGTCGACCCCGGCGCCGACGTCGACCACGCCGCCTACGTCATCTACACCTCGGGTTCCACCGGCACCCCCAAGGGCGTGACGGTGACCCACCGCGGCATCGGCGGCTTCACCGCGGCCGCCGCCGAACGGTACGCGGTGGGCCCCGGCGACCGGGTGCTCCAGTTCTCGTCGCCGAGCTTCGACGCCTCCGTCCTGGAGCTGTTCATCTCCGTCCTGTCCGGCGCCACCCTCGTCGTACCGCCGCACGGGCCCTGGCTGGGCGACGAACTCGCCGCGGTCCTGGACGAGCACCGCATCACCCACGCCCTCATCCCGCCCGCCGCGCTGGCCTCGTTGCCCGACCCCGCACGGGGCGCCGCCCGCCACCTGCGCACGCTGATCGTGGGCGCCGAGGCGTGCTCGGCCGATCTCGTGAACCGCTGGGCACCCGGCCGCCGGATGATCAACTCCTATGGTCCGACCGAGACCACCATCGTCGCCACGTGGACCGGGCCACTCACCGCCGACAGCGGTACGCCGACGATCGGCGGCGCCCTGCCGCATACCCGGGTGTACGTCCTGGACGCCGCGATGCGGCCCGTGGCGCCCGGCGCCGACGGCGAGTTGTTCGTGGGCGGCGACGCGGTGGCCCGCGGCTACCTGGGCCGCCCCGGTCTCACGGCGGCGCGCTTCGTCGCCGATCCCTTCGGCGCGCCGGGAGCGCGTCTGTACCGTACCGGTGACCGGGTGCGGTGGACCGCCGAGGGAGAGCTGGAGTTCCTCGGCCGCCTCGACCGGCAGGTGAAGATCCGCGGCTTCCGGATCGAGCCGGGCGAGATCGAGGCGGCGTTGCGCCGGGCCGGAGATGGCGCCGTCGGCGAGGCCGTGGTCGTCGTACGCGAGGACGTACCGGGTTACCAGCGCCTCGTCGCCTACGTCACCGCGGCACCCCGGACTCCATCCGCCGGCCCCGCTCCGCAGTCCGCCGCGCACCCCCTCGACCCGGCCGCCCTGCGCGCCGCCCTCGGGGCCGTGCTGCCCGGCCACATGGTGCCGTCCGCCATCGTGGTCCTCGACCGGATGCCGCTCACCCCGCAGCACAAGATCGACCGGCGGGCCCTGCCCGCGCCGGAGCGGTCGGTGTCGGCAGGCCACGTGCCGCCGCGCTCGGCCGAGGAACGGGCCCTCGCCGGGATCTGGGCGGATGTCCTGGGCGTCGACGCGGTCGGTGTCACCGACGACTTCTTCGACCTGGGCGGCGAGTCGATCCTTGCCGCCCGTGTGCTCGCCCGCGTCCGGGATGACCTGGGCGTCCGGCTGACCGTGCGGGACGTGTTCACCGCGCGGACCGTCGCCGCGCTCGCGCCCCTGCTCGCCGACCCGTCGGCCGCCGCGCCGCCGGAGCCGATCCCGCCGGCCCCCCGCGAGGGCGCACTGCCGCTGTCCAGCGCGCAGCGGCGGCTGTGGTACCTGGACGACCTGACCGAGGGCGGCACCGAGTACAACACCGGCGTCTCGCTCAGGCTGCGCGGCGCCCTGGACCCGGACGCGCTGCACCGCTCCCTGCGCCGTCTCGCTGGCCGGCACGACTCCCTGCGCACCACGTTCCCCACGGTCGACGGCCAGGGCGTCCAGCGTGTCGCCCCGGAGCCGGACGTACCCCTGCGGACGGCCGATCTCACCGGCGTACCCGACGCGCGCCGCGCCGAGGCCGCCGATGAGCTGCTCACCGCCGAGCTGGGCCGCCCGTTCGACCTGACGGCAGGACCGCTCACCCGGGCGCTGCTCGTCCGGCTCGCCGCCGAGGACCACGTGCTGCTCCTGGCCCAGCACCACATCGTCACCGACGGCTGGTCGGTCGGCATCCTCACCCGTGAGCTCGCCGCCCTCTACCACGCGGAGGCCACCGGTGAGCCGGACGGACTGACGCGACCCGCCGTCCAGTACCCGGACTTCGCGGTCTGGGAGCGCCGGCAGCGGGCCGGGGACGCGGACACCGCCGATCTGGCCTACTGGAAGCGGCACTTGGCGGACCTCCCGCACCTGGAGCTGCCCACGGACCGGCCGCGTCCCGCCGTGCGCACCACCGTCGGTGCGACCCACCGGCACGTGCTGCCGGCGGAGTTGACGTCCCGGCTGCGGCAATTGGCCGCGGGCCGCGGCACCACGGCGTTCACCCTGTTCGCGGGCGCCACCGCGCTGCTGTTCTCCCGCTACTCGGGGCAGCGGGACATCGCGTTCGGCACCGTCACCAATGGCCGCGGCCGCCGGGACCTGGAAGATGTGCCGGGCTTCTTCGCCAACACCGTGGTGCTCCGTGGTGAGGTGGACGAACGGGCGACGGTGGACCGGTTCGTGGAGACGATGCGGACGACGGTCCTTGACGCCTTCGCCCACGACGGGGTTCCGTTCGACCGGGTGGTGGAGGAGCTGGCCCCGCCCCGCGATCCCAGCCGCACCCCGCTGGTGCAGGTGCTCGTCGTACAGCAGACCGCCCCTCCCGTGCTGCCGCTCGCCGGTGGGCTGCGCGTCACCGACCACCCGCTGCCGCGCCCCGCCGCCCGCTTCGACCTGGTCCTGGAGTTCACGCCGGACGCGGACGGCGGCTGTGTGCTGACCGCGGAGTTCAACAAGGATCTGTTCGACGCGGCGACCGTGGCCCGGATGACCGCCCACCTGCACCGGCTCCTTGAGGGCATGGCGGACGGTCCGGGCCGCGCGCTGGCCGAGCTGCCCATGCTCGCGGCCGACGAACAGCGCACGCTGGTGGAGAGCTGGAATCCGCCGGGCCGCGCGGCGCGGGACAACGAGTACGGCACGCTGCCCGCGCTGCTCCACGCTCAGGCGGCCAGGACTCCGGACCGTACCGCCGTCGTCTGCGGCCAGGTCCGCCTCGACTACGCCGAAGTCGCCCGGCGGGCGTCCCGGTTGGCCCGACGGCTCGTCGCGCGCGGCGCGGGGCCCGAGACCCTGGTCGCGCTCTGCCTGCCGCGCTCCGCCGACCTTGTACCCGTGCTGTGGGCGGTGCTCGCCTCGGGCGCCGGCTACCTCCCGGTCGACCCGGCCTATCCCGCGGAGCGGGTCCGCCTCATGCTCGACGACGCCCGTCCCGCCCTCGTCCTCGCCACCCGGGAGACCGTGTCCGCACTGCCCTCGGAGTGCGTACCGCTGCTGCTGGAGGACTGCGTCGGGCCGGGCGTGCCGGACGCCCGGCCGGCCGGTGCCGGGTTGTCCGATGCCGCGCAGGCCGATGCCGGGGGGACTGACGCCGGGCTGGCCGAGGCTGGATCGTCCCATGCCGGGCTGGCTGATGCGGGGCTGGCTGATGCCGGGCTGACCAACGCCGGCTTGTCCGATGCCGCCCAGGCCGATGCCGGCCTGGCCGACTCCCCGCTCACCGACGCCGACCGGATCCGGCCGCTGCTGCCCGACCATCCCGCGTACGTCATCTACACCTCGGGTTCCACCGGCCGTCCCAAGGGCGTGGTGGTCAGCCACCGCAGTGTCGCCGCGCTCGCCGCGTGGGCGGGGGAGCGGTTCGGGCCCGAGGGCCTGGCCCATGTGATCGCCGCCACCTCCCTCAACTTCGACGTCTCGGTGTTCGAACTGATCTGCCCCCTGGTGGCCGGCGGCACCGTCGAGGTGGTCGCCGACCTGCCGGCCCTCGCCGACGGCGCCGGACCCCGGCACGCCACCTTGCTCAGCGGCGTGCCGTCCGTCGTCTCCCGGCTCGTCGCGGGCGGCACGGCACCCCTGGCCGCCGACACCGTCGTCCTGGCCGGCGAGGCCCTGCCCGCGCAGACCGCGCAGGACGTGCGGGCCGCCATGCCCGGCTGCCGGATCGCCAACGTCTACGGCCCCACCGAGGCCACCGTGTACGCCACCGCCTGGTTCGCCGGTGACCGACTGCCGGAGCAGGCCCCGCCCATCGGCGACCCGGTGGCGCTCACCCGTACCTACGTACTGGACACCTCCCTGCGGCCGCAGCCCGTCGGCGTCCCCGGTGAGCTGTACCTCGGGGGCGGCGGCCTGGCCCGCGGCTACCTGAACCGGCCCGGACTGACCGCCGCCCGGTTCGTCGCCGACCCGTTCGGCGCGCCGGGAGAACGCATGTACCGCACCGGCGACCTGGTGCGCCGACGCCCCGACGGCGGGCTCGAATACGTGGGCCGCACGGACCAGCAGGTCAAGGTGCGCGGCTTCCGCATCGAACTGGGCGAGGTGGAGGAGGCGCTGCGCGGCTGCGCGGGCGTGGCCGAGGCGGCGGCCGTCGCCGCCAGTGACGACGACGGCAACCGGCGCCTCGTCGGCTACGTCGTCCCGGCCGCCGGGCAGCGCACCGAACCCGAGGCGGTGCGCCGGGAGCTCGGCCGGACGCTGCCCGACTACATGGTCCCCTCGACCGTCGTCGTACTGGACGCCCTGCCGCTCAACCCCAACGGCAAGGTCGACCGCGGCCGGCTCCCCAGCCCCGGCCCCGCCGTACGCGCGAAACGCCACGTCGCGCCCCGCACGCCCACCGAACGCACCCTCGTCCGAATCCTCGCGGAGGTGCTGCGGGAGGAACGCATCGGCGTCGACGACAACTTCTTCGAACTCGGCGGCGACTCGATCCTCAGCATCCAGGTGGTGGCCCGCGCCCGGCAGGAGGGCCTGCCGCTCACCTCGCGGGACCTCTACCAGCACCAGACCGTGGCCGCCCTCGCCCACCGCGCGGACGCGGCGGAGGGACCGCGCGAAGCCGCGCCCGTACCGGAGGCACCCACCGGCACGGCCCCGCTGACCCCCATCCAGCACTGGCTGTTCGACGCCGTCGGCGCACGCGCCGGTCACTTCTCCCAGGCACTCTCCCTGCGGATGCCCGCCGACCTGGACCCGGCGGCGCTGGAGGACGCGCTGAACGACCTGGTCGCCCACCACGACGCCCTGCGCTCCCGCTTCACCGTCGGCGAGCCGGCGGGCTGGCACATCGACGAGCGGGCCCCCCGCCTCCGCCTGGCCCGCCACACCGGTCCGGACACGGACACCGACACCCCGCACTTCGGGCCGTTCGACCTCGCCCGGGGGCCGCTGCTGCGGGCCGTGCTGCACGACCCCGGCGCGGGCGCGCCCCACGTACTGCACCTCGCCGTACACCATTTGGTGGTCGACGGCGTCTCCTGGCGGCTGCTGCTCGAAGACCTGGACCGCGCCTACCGAGCCCGCCGCGCGGGCGAGGACGGCGCCGCCGCACTGCCCGCGAAGTCCTCGCCGCTACGGCAGTGGGCCCGCCGACTCGACGCCTACGCGGCCACCGGTGGCTTCGACGACGAGCGCTCGTACTGGGCCGAGGCGGTCCCCGCCACCGGGGCCGCCCTGCCCGCCGGACTGACGGGCGGCCGCGGCACCTACGCCGAGCAGAGGTCGCTCACCGTACGCCTCGGCGCCGAGGCGACCGCCGCCCTGCTGCGCACCCTGCCCGACACCTACCGCACCCAGGCCAACGACGTCCTGCTCGGCGCGCTCGGCCGGGCACTGTGCGACTGGAGCGGCCAGGAGCGGGTGGTGGTCGACGTCGAGGGACACGGCCGCGAGGAGCTCTTCGACGAGCTGGACATCAGCCGCACGGTCGGCTGGTTCACGACCCGGCACCCCGTCGCGCTCGCCGTCCCCAAGGGCGCGGGCTGGGACACCGTACTGAAGCAGGTCAAGGAGCAGTTGCGCGCCGTACCCCGCAACGGCCTCGGCCATGACGTGCTGCTCCGGCTCGCCGGTCCCGAGGCGGCGCCGCGCACCGCGGCCGCGCAGATCAGCTTCAACTACCTGGGCCGCATGGACACTCCGGAGGCCCCCGACAGCCTCTACCGGGGCACCGTACGCCCGTTGGAACTGGACGCCGCCCCGACGGCCGAGCGCCCGCACGCCCTGGAGGTAGTCGGCCAACTCGTGGGCGAGGAGTTGGAGTTCACCTGGTTCTACGCCGATGAGTCCGGACGGAAGGACACGGTGGAGGACCTTGCGGGGCGCTTCAATGACGCGCTCAGCGACCTGGCCCGGCACGCCGCCCGGCCGGGCGCCGCGGGCCGTACTCCGTCCGACTTCCCGCTGGCCCGGCTCGACCAGGCCGCCGTGGACCGGATCACCGGCGCGGATCCGGCCTCGGTGGCCGACGTCCTGCCGCTCACGCCCACGCAGGCGGGCATGCTCTTCCACGGCCTGTCCCAGGACGACCGCGGCGTCTACGTCCAGCAGTTGACGTTCGCCCTGGACGGCGTGCCCGACCCGGAGGCCCTCGCAGCGGCCTGGCAGCACGTCACCGACCGCACCGAGGTGCTGCGCGGCCGGGTCGTCTGGCAGGACGTACCCGAACCGCTGCTGGTGGTGCGGCGCCACGCGGCCGTGCCCGTCACCCACCTGGACTGGCGCGACCTGACGGAGGATGAGCGCCGCGCCCGCCTCGACGACCTGCTCGTCCGGGACCGCGCCGACGGCATCGACCTCGGGCGCGCTCCGCTCCAGCGCCTCCTGCTCGCCCGGGTCTCCGACAGCGCCGTACGCGTGGTGTGGTCCTTCCACCACCTGCTCCTCGACGGCTGGAGCATGTTCCAGGTGCTCTCGGACGTCTTCGCCCAGCACGCCGGACCCGACACCGCCGCCCTCCCGCACCGCCCGCCCTACCGGGAGTACGTGTCCTGGCTGCGGCGGCGTGACCGGGAAGCGGCCGAACGGCACTGGCGGGACCGGCTGTCCGGCCTGACCGAGGCCACGCCGCTGCCGTACGACCGCGAGCCGCGCGAGGCCCACCGCGCCGAGTCCACGCACGCGGTCCACGGCACGCTGCCCGCCGCCGACACGCGGGCCCTGGAAGAGCTGGCCCGCACCTCCGGCCTCACCCTCAACACCCTGGTCCAGGGCGCCTGGGCGCTGCTCCTCGCCCGGCAGGCGGGCCGCGACGAGGTGGTGTTCGGCACCACCGTGTCAGGCCGGCCGCCCGAGCTGCCCGGCGCGGAGGCCATGACCGGCCTGTTCATCACCACCCTGCCCACCCGGGTCGGCGTCCCCGGCCACGGCACCCTGCTCGACTGGCTGCGCGCGCTCCAGCAGGACCAGAGCGAGGACCGGCGCTTCGACCATCTGCCGCTCACCCGGATGAAGACGTTCACCCGACTCCCCGAGCGGGTCGGTCTCTTCGACAGCATCGTCGTCTTCGAGAACTACCCGGTGGACGACGACCTCGCCGCCACCCACGGACTGCGCCTCAGCGGCCTGGAAGGCGTCGAGACCACCAACTACCCGCTGAGCCTCACCGCTTACCCGGGAGCGGAGCTGGGCCTGCGCCTCGGCTACGACCCCGAGCTGTTCGACGCCGACACGGCCGGGCGCATGGCCGAGTATCTCACCGTCCTGCTCACCGGCATGACCACCGGTTCGCGGCGCCCGCCCGCCCGGCTGCCGCTGCTCGGCCAGGACCGCCGCGAACAGGTCCTGCGTGCGTGGAACGACACCGCCACCGATCTGCCCGACAGCACCGTCGCCGACCTCTTCGCCGCCCAGATGTGCCGCACTCCCGACGCCGTGGCCCTGGAAGCGGGGGACGAGCGCCTCACCTACCGTGAACTCGACGCCCGTGCCGCCGGGTTGGCGGCGCGGTTGGCGGGGGCCGGGGTCCGTCCGGAACACCCGGTCGGCGTCCTCATGGACCGCTCCGTCGACCTGATCGTCACCCAGCTCGCGCTCGTGCGCACCGGCGGCGTGTACGTGCCACTTGACGGCAGGGCACCGGCCGAGCGCCTGCGCGGGACCCTGGCGGAGGCCGGGGCCGGTCTGCTGCTCACCGATGCCATGTGGGAGGTGACGGCGCGTGAGCTGCTGCCGGACGAGGGCGTTCTGCGTGTTGATGGTGCCGAGGGCGGCTCCGGTCCCGCCGGTCGCACCGGCCCCCTCGGTCCCACCAGCTCCACCAGTCCCGCTCCCAGCCAGGCCCTGCACCCCGACAACGTCCAGTACCTGATGTTCACCTCGGGGTCCACCGGCACCCCCAAGGGCGTCGCCGTACGCCAACGCGACGTCGCCGCGCTCGCCCTCGACCGGGCCTTCGCCGGGCACGACCGGGTCCTCGTGCACTCGCCGCACGCCTTCGACGCCGCCACCTATGAGGTGTGGGTGCCGCTGTTGCGCGGCGGCACCGCCGTGCTCGCCCCGCCCGGTGACCTGGAAGCCGCCCAGGTACGGCACGCGATCACGCAGCAGAGGGTGAGCTGCCTGTGGCTGACCGCGGGTCTGTTCCGACTGCTCGCCCAGGAGGACCCCGGCTGCCTGCGCGGCGCCCGCGAGGTGTGGACGGGCGGCGAGGCCGTGCCCGGCGCGGTGGTGCGCCGGGTCCTCGACGCCTGCCCCGGCCTGACCGTCGTCGACGGCTACGGCCCCACCGAGACCACCACCTTCGCCACCCGCCGCGTCTTCCGCCCCGGCGACCCGCTGCCGGCGGTGCTGCCCATCGGACGCCCGCTCGACAACACCCGCGTGTACGTCCTCGACGGCACCCTCCAGCCGCAGCCGCCGGGCATCCCCGGCGAGCTGTACATCGCGGGCGCGGGTCTCGCCCGGGGCTACGCGGGACGGCCCGGCGCGACCGCCGCCCGCTACCTCGCCGACCCCTACGGCCCGCCCGGCACCCGCATGTACCGCACCGGCGACATCGTGCGCTGGAGCGCCGACGGCGAACTGCACTTCGTCGGCCGCGCGGACGACCAGATCAAGATCCGCGGCTTCCGCGTCGAACCCGCCGAGATCGAGGCCCGGCTCACCGCCCACCCGGCCGTCGCCGAGGCCGTCGTATCCCTGTACGAGGACAGTGGACGCAAGCGGCTCGCCGCGCACCTCGTGCCGGCCGGCGCCGCCGAGCTGCCCTCCGCCGCCGAGTTGCGTGCCCACCTGGCGGCCGGTCTGCCCGACTACATGCTGCCCGCCGCGTTCGTCACCGTGCCCGAGCTGCCCCTGACGGCCAACGGCAAGGTCGACCGGCGGCGGCTGCCCGCACCCGACTGGGCGGCGGGCGGCGAACAGGCCCACCGCGCCCCCCGCACCGAGGCCGAGCGCGTCCTCACCGGGATCTGGGCCGAACTGCTCGGCGTGGCACGGGTCGGCGTGGACGACAACTTCTTCATGCTGGGCGGCGACTCCATCCTCAGCATCCAGGTGGTCTCCCGGGCCCGCGCCGCCGGCCTCGCGCTGAGCCCCCGTGACCTCTTCCGGCACCCCACCGTGGCCGAACTGGCCGCCGCCTCCGACGGCGCCGCGCCCGACATCGCAGGCACCGGACCCGTCACCGGAGCGGCGGAACTCCTGCCGATCCAGCGCTGGTTCCTCGACCCGCGGCCGGCGCACCCCGCCTTCTTCAACCAGTCCGTCGTCATCGAGACGCCCGGCGCCGTCGACCAGGACGCCCTGCGCGCCGCCCTCACCGCCCTGTGGACGCACCACGACGCCCTGCGCGCCCGGTTCCACCTCGACGACGAGGGCGCCTGGCGGCATGACATCGCCGCCGAGGGCCCGGTGCCCGAGCTGCTCCAGGTCCACGACGCGGCGGACGAGGAACGCGCCACCACGGCGGCGCACACCGGACTGTGCCTCGACACCGGCCCGTTGCTGACGGCCCGGCTGTTCACCGCCGACGGCGACCGGCACGCCAGGCTGCTGCTCGTCGCCCACCACCTGGTGGTCGACGGCGTCTCCTGGCGGATCCTGCTCGAAGACCTGGAGACCGCCTACCGGCAGGCCGCCTCCGGTGAACCCGTACGGCTGCCCGCCCGCACCACCTCCGTACGGGAGTGGGCCGCCCGGCTGCGCGACGACGACCGCTTCGCCGGGCAGCTCGGCCACTGGGAGCGCACCGCCCGGGCCTGCGCCGACCCGCTGCCCGTGGACCGCGACGGCGGCAACACCACGGCCGACGTACGCGAGGTCACCGTCCGCCTCGACCGCGCACGCACCGACGGCCTTCTGCGCCGCGTCCCCGGCGTCTACCGCACCCGCGTCGACGACGTGCTGCTCACCGCGCTCGGCCGGGCCTTGAGCGACTGGACCGGACGCGACACCGTCGCCGTCGGCCTGGAGGGGCACGGCCGTGAGGACCAGCTGTTCGAGGACGTCGACCTGTCCCGCACGGTCGGCTGGTTCACCTCGCTCTTCCCCCTCGCCCTGTCCGTCCCGGCCGACTCCTGGGGCACCGCGCTGAAATCGGTGAAGGAGCAGCTGCGGGCCGTACCCGACCGCGGAATCGGCTACGGCGTGCTCCGTCACCTCGTACGCGACGAGAAACTCACCGGCACGCCCGAACCCGGCATCAGCTTCAACTACCTCGGCCGCTTCGACTGGTCCGCCGACGCGGGCACCCTCGTCGCCGGGGTGCCCGGCGGCCTGGGCGGCGCCGAGGCACCGGACACCGAACGGCCGCACCTGCTGGACGTCGTGGCCCGCGTCGAGGACGACCGGCTTGAGATCACCTGGTATTACAGCGCCGGACGGCACCGCGAGGAGACCGTCACCGCGCTGGCCGAGGGAATGCTGCGAGCACTCGGCGACATCGTCGCGCACTGCGCCCTGCCGGACGCGGGCGGCCGAACCCCGTCGGACTTCCCGCTGGCCCGCCTCGACCAGGCCGCCGTGGACCGGATCGCCGGGGACGGCCGGGACGTCGCGGACATCTACCCGCTGACGCCGATGCAGGCCGGCATGCTCTTTCACAGCCTGCTCGACGCCGACAGCGGTACATACGTGAACCAGGTGCAGTTCGTGCTGTCCGGGGTCACCGATCCGCACGCTCTAGGGGAGGCGTGGCAGCACACCGCCGACGCCAACCCGGTGCTCCGCACCCACCTGGTGTGGCAGGAGACCGCGGAACCCCTCCAGGTCGTCCGGCACCGGGCCACCGTGCCCGTCGCCCACCACGACTGGACCGGATGGTCCGCCGAGCGCGGCGCGCGGGAGCTGGACCGCCTGCTCGCCGAGGACCGGGAGACGGGCATCGATCTGGGCGCCGCGCCCCTGATGCGGCTGACGCTGATCCGGCTGGCGGCGGACCGGGTACGGCTGGTGTGGACCTTCCATCACGTCCTGCTCGACGGCTGGAGCGCCGCCCAGGTCTTCGAGGAGGTGTGCGAGCGGTACGCCGCCCTGACCGCGGGGCACCGCCCGCGACTGCCCGAGCGGCGGCCCTTCGCCGACTACCTGCGCTGGCTGTCCGTGCAGGACACCGACCGCGCCGAACGGTACTGGCGCACCACCCTCGCGGGCTTCCAGGCGCCCACCGAACTGCCCCGCGACCGGCGGCCCGCCGAGGCCCACCGCGCCTCCTCCTCCGGATCCGTACGGATGGCACTCGGCGCGGACGTCTCGGCACGGCTGCGGGAGAGCGCCCAACAGGCCGGACTCACCCTCAACACGGTCGTCCAGGGCGCGTGGGCGCTGCTGCTGTCCCGCTACGGCGGCGGCGATGATGTCGTGTTCGGTACGACCGTCTCCGGCCGACCCGCCGACATGCCCGGCGTCACCTCGATGGTCGGCCTGTTCATCAACACCCTGCCGACCCGGGCCCGTGTCGACGGGCGGCGCGCGCTCCTCGACTGGCTGCGCGAACTCCAGGACGCCCAGGCGGAGGCCCGGCGCCACGACTTCGTCTCGCTGGCGCAGGTGCAGTCGTGGAGCGACGTGCCCGGCGGCACCAGCCTGTTCGACTCCATCGTGGTCTTCGAGAACTACCCCTTCGACGAGGGCGCGATGGCCCGGCACGGTCTGGCCATGGAGCCGGAGCGAGACCTGGAACCGACGAACTACCCGCTCAGCGTGGTCGTCGCACCCGGCGAGTCGCTGGCCGTGAACCTGGACTACGACCCGGCCGCCTTCGACGCCACCACGGTGGAGGCGCTCGGCGAGAGCCTGCGCGCCCTGCTGACCGGAATGGCCGACGCGCCGGAGCGCCGCCTGGCCGACCTGGCCCTCCTCGGGCCGGCCGAGGGACGCGACCTGGTGACCCGGTTCGGCGGGCGGGTGGCCGAGGCACCGCACGACACCCTGCCGGAGGCGTTCCGGCGGCAGGCCGAGCGCACCCCCGACGCCCCGGCCGTCCGCCACGCCGACACCCGCCTCAGCTACCGCGAACTCGACGCCCGGTCCAGCAGGCTGGCCCGGCTGCTCATCGCCGCCGGCGCCGGACCCGAGGGCTTCGTCGCCCTCTGCCTGCCCCGCACCGCCGACCTGGTCGTGGCGCTCCTCGCGGTGCTGAAGAGCGGCGCGGCGTACCTGCCGGTCGATCCGCAGTACCCCGCCGAGCGCGTCGCGTTCCTCTTCGAGGACGTACGGCCGGACGCCGTGATCACGGCCGCGGAGACCGCGGGGCGGCTGCCGGAAGGCCCGTACACCCGGATCCTCCTCGACTCGGAGCCCGGCACCGACCTGCCGGAGACACCCATCGGCGACGCCGAACGCCGCGCCACCCTGCTCCCGGCACACCCGGCCTACGTCATCCACACCTCCGGCTCGACCGGCCGCCCCAAGGGAGTGGTCGTCAGCCACGCCTCCGTGCGTGCCCTGACCGACTGGGCGGCGGCCGAGTTCACCGGGCGCGGCCTTGAGCACGTCGTGGCGTCCACCTCGCTCAACTTCGACGTATCGGTGTTCGAGATCTTCTCGCCGCTGCTTGCCGGGGGCTGCGTGGAGATCGTGCGCGACCTGCTGGCCCTCGCCGAACGCCCCGGCCCCTGGCGGGCCGGACTGCTCAGCGCGGTGCCTTCGGCTCTGGACCGGCTGCTCGCCGAGGACGCCGTCCACGTCACCGCGGACACGGTCGTCCTCGCGGGGGAGGGGCTGCCCGCCCGGACCGTCGACCGGGTCCGCGAGGCCGTGGCCGGCGGCCAGGCGTGCCAGGTGCACAACATCTACGGCCCCACCGAAGCCACCGTCTACGCCACCGCCTTCACCTGCGACCCCGCCGACCCCGACCGCGACCCGCCGATCGGCCGACCGCTGGGCGGCGCCCGCGCGTACGTCCTGGACGAGCGGATGCGCCCGGTGCCGCCGGGCGCGCCCGGCGAACTGTTCCTCTCCGGAACCGGCGTCGCCCGCGGCTACCTGCGCCGCCCCGGCCTGACCGCCGCCCGGTTCCTCCCCGACCCGTTCGGCCCGCCCGGCAGCCGCATGTACCGCACCGGTGACCTGGTCCGCTGGACGGGGGCCGGCGATCTCGTCTATCTCGGCCGCGGCGATGACCAGGTGAAGGTGCGGGGCTTCCGCATCGAACTGGGAGAGGTGGAAGCGGCGTTGACCCGCCACCCGGCAGTGGCCGGGGCGGCGGCCCGCGTCGTCGAACACGGCGGGCACCGGCGCTTGATCGGTTACGTGGTCCCCCGCGCGGGGGCGTTGCCGGGCGCCGGAGCAGCGGACACCGACTCCCCGCGGACCTCCCCGATCCCCGCCGCTCACGCGAAGAACCGCCCGGCCACCCTGCCCGACACCGGTGAACTCCGCGCCTTCCTCGCCCGCAGCCTCCCCGACCAGCTGCTGCCCGCCCTCATCGTCCCGCTGGAGCGGCTGCCGCTCGGGGCCACGGGGAAGCTCGACCGACGGGCACTGCCCGTCCCCGAGTGGGCGGGGCCGAGCGCAGGCACGGGTGGGCGGCCGCCGCGTACCGAGGCCGAGCAGACCCTCGCCGCCATCTGGCGCGAGGTGCTCGGCGTACCGGAAGTCGGCGCGGAAGACAACTACTTCACGCTCGGCGGCGACTCCGTCCTCGGCATCCAGATCGTCTCCGCCGCCCGCCGCGCCGGCCTCGCCCTGACCCCCCGGCACCTGTTCACCCACCAGACGCTCGCCGAACTCGCCGCCGTGGCCGAGCCGGTGCCCGACACCGCCACGGCCGCCGCCGAGCAGGGCCCGGTGACCGGTGACGCCCCGCTCACTCCCGTACAGCACTGGCTCCTGGACACCCTCACGGGCGACCCCGCCCACTTCAGCCAGACGGTCTCCTACGAGCTGGCCGCCGACCCCGACGAGGCACTGCTGCGCGCCGCCCTGTCCGCCGTGCTGGAGCACCACGACGCCCTGCGGACGCGCTTCGAGCCGCTCGGCGACGGACGGTGGCGGCAGTACGGCACCCCGCCCGGCGACGTCCATGACGTCCACCTGGAGGTGCACGACCGTACGGCCCCGGACGAGGTGGCCGCCGCCCTGGGCGCCGGCTTCGACCTGGCCGGCGGACCGCTGCTGCGGGCCGCGCTGTGCCGGCCGGGCGACGGCGGGCGGCCGGTGCTGCTGCTCGCCGCCCACCATCTGGTCGTGGACGCCGTGTCCTGGCGTCTTGCCCTGGAGGACCTGGACGCTGCCTACGACGCGCTGCGGGGCGGCGGGCGGCCCGCGTTCGCCCCGAAGAGCACGTCGTTCCGGACGTGGGCGCGGCGGCTCGCCGAGCACACCGAGGCGGGCGGGTTCGACGGTGAACTCGCCCACTGGCGCGGCCTCGACGACGGCGCCGCCGCACTCCCCGCCGACCAGCCCGGCGGCGCGAACACTGTCGCCGACGAGGAGAGCGTGACCGCGGGACTCGACGCAGAGGAGACCCGCCGACTGCTCCAGGACGTGCCGGACGCGTACCGCACCCGCGTCAACGACGTCCTGCTGTGCGCGCTCGGCCGAGTCCTCGCCCGCTGGACCGGACAGGACCGGGTGGCGGTGACCCTGGAGGGACACGGCCGCGAGGAACTGTTCGAGGACACCGACCTCTCCCGGACCGCCGGGTGGTTCACCACCATGTACCCCGTCGCCCTGGACGTGCCCCGCGACGCGGACACCGGCACCGTCCTGAAGGCAGTCAAGGAGAGCCTGCGGGCCGTGCCGCACGGCGGACTCGGCTACGGTGCGCTGCGCTTCCTGCACCCCACGGCCGGCCGCGAGCTGCCCGCCCTGCCGCCGGTCTGCTTCAACTACCTGGGCCGACAGGACCGCACCGGCACACCGGGCGGCCTGCTGCACACGCCCTGCGGCGGTCTGTCCGGCGGCATGGACCACTCGGCGCAGCGGCCCCACCTCCTCGACGTACTCGGTCAAGTAAGCGCGGAGCGACTGGAGTTCACCTGGTCGTACTCCGGTCAGGTGCACCACCGGGAGACCGTCGCCCGGCTGGCGGACGAGCTGACCGACGAACTGCGCGCCATCGTCCGGCACTGCGCCGAGCCCGGCGCCGGTGGCCGCACCCCCGCCGACTTCCCGCTCGCCCCGCTGGACCAGGCGGGCGTCGACCGGCTCGTCGGCGAGGGTGCGGGCGTGGCGGACGTGGTGGACATCTATCCGCTCACGCCCACCCAGACCGGCATGGTGATGCACGGCCTGGACGAGGCGGAGCACGGCCTGTACGTCGAGCAGATCACGTTCGTGGCCGACGGCGCCCACGACGTGCGGACCCTGGCCGCCGCCTGGCAGCACGTCGTCGACCGCACCCCCGTGCTGCGCACCTCCGTCGCGCTGCGCGGCGTACCCGTGCCGCTCCAGGTGGTCCACCGGGACGTGACGCTGCCGGTCACGGAGCACGACTGGAGCACGGTCCCTGCGGACCGGCGCGACGCGGAGCTGGAACGGCTGCTCGCCGACGAGCGGGCCCGGGGCCTCGCCCTGGACCGCGCCCCGCTGCTGCGGCTCGCCCTGGTCAGGCTCGGCCCGGACGCGGTCCGCGTCGTGTGGACCTTCCACCACGTCCTGCTGGACGGCTGGAGCGTCTTCCACGTCCTGTCCGACGTCACGGCCGCGCACGCCGCCCTCACCCATGGCGAACGGCCCCACCTGCCCGAACGCAGGCCGTTCGCGGACTACGCCGCCTGGCTCGCCGCCCGCGAGACCCACCAGGCCCAGGAGCACTGGCGCACCGCCCTGGCCGGCCTGCGCGGCCCCACCCCGCTGCCGTTCGACCGGCGGCCCGCCCCGGACGCCACGGCCCGCTCCGGCACCTGGCTGTCCCAGCGGCTCGACGTCCGACGGACCGGCAGGCTCCAGGAGTTCGCCCGCCGCCACCGCCTCACTCTCAACACCCTCGTGCAGGGCGCCTGGGCGCTGCTCCTCGCGCGGTGGAGCGGGGAACGGGAGGTCTGCTTCGGCACCACCGTCTCCGGTCGGCCCGCCGACCTGCCCGGCGCCGACACCATCACCGGCCTGTTCATCACCACCCTGCCCGCCCGCACCGAGGTCGACGGCGGTGCCGGCTGCGGTCCCTGGCTGCGCGCCTTCCAGGAGGCCCGCGCCGAGGACCGCCGCCACGACCACCTGCCCCTCACCGAGCTGCAAGCGCTCGGCGAACTGCCGCCGGGCACCGCCCTGTTCGACAGCCTGGTGGTCTTCGAGAACTACCCCGTCGGCGACGCGACCGCGGGCGCCCAGGGACTCGCCCTGCGGGACCTGGACGCCCGGGAGGCCACCAACTACCCGCTCACCGTCGTCATTTCGCCCGGCGAGCGGCTGACCGTCGAACTCGGCTACGACCCGCGGTACTTCGAGGAGACCAGCGCCGCATCGCTGGCCGAGCAGCTGCTGCACACTCTGGACGTCCTGGCCGCCTCGGACGGCACCGCCCGCCTGGACGACATCGACGTCCTGCCGCCCGAGCAGCGCGACCGGTCGCTGCGCGGCCCGGCCCGCCCCGCGACCGGCCCGGTGCCCGCCGCCACCCTGCCCGCCCTCGTCGAGGCCGCCGTCGACCGGTGGCCCACCGCGACCGCGCTCGAAACGCTGGAAACGGGCGGGGCGCTCGACGCAGGCGGTGCGGGTGGCGCGCCGCTGAGCCTCACGGAGGCCGATGACCTGGCCAACCGCCTGGCACACCGGCTCATCGCCCGGGGCACCGGCCCCGGTGACCTCATCGCGCTGCTGCTGCCCCGCTCCACGGACATGGTGCTCGCACAGCTCGCGGTGACGAAGGCGGGCGCCGCGTTCCTGCCCGTCGACCCGGCCTACCCGAAGGAGCGCATCGCGCTGATGCTGCGCGACGCCGCCCCCGCCCTCACCCTCGACTCCCAGGAGGTCGCCGACCTGCTGGCCGCCGCACCGGACGGGGTTCCCGGACACCGGCCCACCGACGCCGACCGGACCCGCCCGCTCGGCCTGGACGACCCGGCGTACGTCATCTACACCTCCGGCTCCACCGGCACACCTAAGGGCGTCGTCGTCACCCACCGCGGGCTCGCCGCGTTCAGCGCCGCCGAGGCCGCCCACTACCAAGTCGCCCCGGGGGACCGGGTCCTTGCCTTCGCCACGCCCAGCTTCGACGCCTGCGTACTGGAACTGTGCGCGTCCCTGCCGCACGGCGCCCGGCTCGTCGTACCCCGGCCGGGGCCGCTGCTCGGCGCCGAACTCGCCGACGTACTGCGGGCCGGGCGCATCACGCACACCCTGCTCCCGCCGGCCGCGCTCGCCACGCTGCCGCCCGACACGCCAGGCACACTGCCTGACCTGAAGACCCTGATCGTCGGCGCCGACGCGTGCGGGCCCGAACTCGTCGCCCGCTGGGCGCCGCACCACCGCATGGTCAACTCCTACGGCCCCACCGAGGCCACCGTCGTCGCCACCTGGTCGTCGCCGCTCGCGGCGGACGGCAGCGCACCGCCCATCGGCCGCCCGCTGCCCGCCACCGGCGCCTACGTACTCGATGCCCGCCTGCGGCCGGTTCCCGACGGGGTGACCGGCGAACTGTGGCTCAGCGGACCGGCGTTGGCACGCGGCTACCTCGGCCGACCCGGTCTGACCGCGTCCCGCTTCACCGCCGACCCCTTCGGGCCGCCCGGCACCCGCATGTACCGCACCGGCGACCTGGTGCGCCGCGACAGCGCCGGCGAACTGCACTACCTGGGCCGCACCGACCACCAGCTCAAGCTGCGCGGCCACCGCATCGAGGCGGGCGAGGTCGAGGCGACCCTCGTCCGTCATCCCGGCGTGCTGGACGCCGTGGTGAGCGTACGCGAGGACGAACCGGGCCTGCCGCGCCTGGTCGCGCACCTGCTCACGGCCCCCGACGCGCAGCCGCCGACCCCGGCGGAACTACGGGAACTGGCCGCGCGCTCACTGCCCGGGTACATGGTGCCGTCCGCGTTCGTGGTCCTCGACCGCTTCCCGCTCACCGAGAACGGCAAGACCGACCGGGCCGCCCTGCCCGCCCCCGCACCGGCCGAGGAGCAGGAGCGGCAACGGGAACGGCCCGAGTACGTGGCACCCCGCACCCCCACAGAGGAAGCGGTCGCGGCCATTTGGGAGGAGACCCTCCAGACGGCCGTCGGCGCCGAGGACGACTACTTCCTGCTCGGCGGCGACTCGCTGCGCGCCCTGCTCATCGCCTCCCGCGCCAACGACGCGTTCGCCGTCACGCTCACCCCCCGCGACGTCCTGGTCTCCCGCACCGTCGCCGCCCTGGCGGAGCTGGTGGAGGAGCAGGTCCTGAGCGAACTCGAACAGACCGCGTACGACGAAGACGCCGCGTATGGCGGTTACGACTCCGAAGACGCCGCGTCCGGCGGCCACGACCACGACCACGAACGGTGAGGATCCGACGACCATGACGTCTTCGACCCCTTCGAACTCCGCTTCGGACCCGGCTTCGAACTCGGCCTCGGGCCCCGCATCGCCCTCCGCTCCGGGCTCCGCCGAGTCCGCACGACGGCCCTCCCGGCCCTCCCGACGGGACCGTGCCGAGGCCCTGCCCGAGGAGATGCGGGAGGCGCTGCGGCGGCGGCTCGCAGGTCGGGCGGCCGGCGGTGCCGCTCCGGCCGCCCGGCAGGGCATCCCGCGGGCCGACAGGGACCGCCCGCTGCCGCTCTCCTTCGCGCAGCAGCGGCTGTGGTTCCTGGACCAGCTGCGGCCCGGCGACGCCCGCTACAACAGCGCGGTAGCACTCCGCCTCACGGGCGCGCCGGACCAGGAGGCGCTGGGCGCCGCTCTGGCCGCCGTCGTGGCCCGGCACGAGGCGCTGCGTACCACCTTCGAGGAGACCGATGGCCGCCCGGTGCAGCGCGTGCATCCCGCGGGGCCGGTGCCGCTGCCGGTCCGCGACGCGGGCGACCTCGACAAGGACCTGCTCGCGGAGTACTCCCGGCCCTTCGACCTGCGCAACGGCCCGCTGCTGCGCGCCCTGCTGCTGCGCGAGTCCGCGACCTCCCACGTCCTGTTGCTGACGGCTCATCACATCATCACGGACGGCTGGTCGATGGGCATCGTCCTGGACGAGCTGTGCACGGCCTACGACGCCCTCGCGCAGGGCGCCGAACCCGCCCTGCCGCCGGTGGCCACGCAGTACCCGGACTTCGCGGTGTGGCAGCGCGCCCGCCTCTCGGGCGCCCACCTCGAAGGCGAACTCGCCCACTGGAGACAGCGGTTGGCCGGCGCGGTCGCGCCCGAGCTGCCCCTGGACCGGCCGCGGCGCGGCGAGGAGGCCGGTGAGGGCGCCGTGAGCACCTTCGCCGTCCCGGCCCGCCTGACCGCGCGCCTGCGCGACCTCGCGAGGGAGCAGCACAGCACCCTGCACACCGCCCTGGTCGCCGCCGCCCAGGCCCTGCTGGCCCGCTGGTCCGGCCAGGACGACATCACCGTCGGCTCCCTCACGCCCGGCCGCTCCCGCACCGACCTCGAACGCACCGTCGGGTTCTTCGTGAACACCGTCGTGCTGCGCACCCCGGTGGACGCGTCCGGTTCCTTCCGCGAACTCCTCTCCCGAGCGGCCGAGACGGTGGGCGACGCCTTCGCCCACGGCGACACCCCGTTCGAACGGATCGTGGAGGCGGTGGGCGCGCCCCGCGAGGCCGGCCGCAACCCGCTGTTCGACGTGCTGGTCCTGCTGCACCCCGACCCGCCGGCCGCGACCGCCCCGCGCGGACTCGCCACCGCCCCGGTCACCGTGCCCCGGCACGCGGCCACCTTCGACCTGAGCGTCGAGTTCGTACCGGACGGGGACGGCCTGGCCGGGCTCCTGGAGTACCGCACCGATCTGTTCGACGCGGCCACGGCCGAGCGGATGGCCGGACAGCTGCTACGCCTCCTTGAGGGCGCCTGCGCCGAGCCGGACCGGGCGCTGGGCAGCCTGCCCCTGCTCTCCGAGGAGGAGACCCGCCGCCTCGTCCACGACTGGAACCCCGCCGCGCTCCCCGCCACGGACACCACTTACCCCGAGCTGTTCGAACGCCGGGTGGCGGAGGCCCCCGACGCCCTCGCGCTCGTCGCGGGCGGCGAACGCCTCGACTACGCCACGCTCAACGCCCGCGCCAACCGGCTCGCCCACCACCTGATCGCCCGCGGCGCAGGACCCGAACGGCTGGTCGCGCTGCGGCTGCCGCGCACCGCCGACATGATCGTCGCGATCCTCGCCGTCTGGAAGTCCGGCGCGGGCTACCTCCCCCTGGACCCGGCCCTGCCCGAGGAACGGATCCGGTACCTGTTGGACGACGCCCGCCCGACCCTGGTCCTGGACGAGCCGGCCCTGCGTGCCGTGCCCATGGCCGCCCCGGACGCCGACCCCACCAACACCGACCGACACACCCCCCTGCTGGCGGACCACACCGCGTACGTCATCTACACCTCCGGCTCCACCGGCCGCCCCAAGGGCGTCGCCGTCACCCACCGTGCGGCCGCGCACCTGCTGGCGGCCCACCGCGCCGGGTTCGTCGCCGAGGCGGGCGGCGGGCCGCTGCGGGTCGCGCTCACCGCGTCGTTCTCCTTCGACACCTCCCTCGAAGGCGTTCTCCTCATGGCCGACGGCCACCCGCTGCACCTGGTCGACGAGACCACCCGGATGGACCCGGCGGCGCTGGTCGAGTACGTCGTCGAACACCGCATCGACTTCCTCGACGTCACCCCGTCCTACCTGCGGCAACTGCTGCCCGCCGGACTGCTCACCGACCCCCGGCACCACCCCCGCGTCCTCATGCTCGGCGGCGAGGCGATCGGCCCCGCGCTCTGGCGCGAGCTGGCCGCCCACCCGGACGTGACCGCCCACAACTTCTACGGCCCCACCGAGTGCACGGTCGACGCGCTGTCCTGCCGTATCGACGGCGGAGACCGCCCGCTGGTGGGCCGCCCCCTGCCCGGAGTCCGGGCGTACGTACTCGACGACCGGCTCCGGCCGGTGCCACCCGGCGTCGGCGGCGAGCTGTACCTCGCGGGCGCACAGCTCGCCCGCGGTTACGCCGGAAGGCCGGGGCTGACCGCCGCCCGCTTCCTGCCCGACCCGTTCGGCGGGCCGGGGGAGCGGATGTACCGTACCGGCGACCTGGCCCGCTGGACCGCCGACGGCCGCCTTGACTACCTCGGGCGCGCCGACGACCAGATCAAGGTGCGCGGCCACCGCATCGAGCCCGGCGAGATCGAGGCCGCCCTGCTCGCGCTGCCCGCCGTCACCGCGGCCGCGGTCGTCGCCCTGCCCGACCCGCACGGCCACGCACGCCTCGCCGCCTACGTCGTCCCCGCACCCGACGCGCCCCGGCCCGCCCCCGCCGACCTGCGGGCGGCCCTGCGCGAGGTGCTGCCCGACGCCCTGGTGCCGTCCTCCTTCACCTCCCTTGACGCGCTGCCGCTGACCACCAGCGGCAAGCTGGACCGCCGCGCCCTGCCGACGCCGGAAAACACCGCGGAGGAGCGGGAGTTCGTCGCCCCGCGCACAGCCGACGAAGAGACCCTGGCCGGTATCTGGGCCGAGGTACTCGGGCTCGCCCGGGTGGGTGTCACGGACAACTTCTTCGAGCTGGGCGGCGACTCGATCCTGAGCATCCAGGCCGTCTCCCGCGCCCGCGCCGCGGGCCTGCACATCGGCTCGCAGGACGTCTTCCGCCACCAGACGGTCGCCGACCTGGCCGCAGCCGCGTCCCGCCGCACCACCGCCGTGCCCGCGCCGCGCCGCCCGCACGAGGACGGGCCCGCCCCGCTCACCCCCGTCCAGGAGTGGTTCTTCGCTGCCCACGGGCCGCTGCGGCACTTCGCCATGTCGATGCTGCTCGACCTGCCGTACGACCTCGACGAACACGCCCTGGACCGGGCACTGGACGCCGTGGTGGCCCAACACCCGGCCCTGCGCGCCCGCTTCACCTCCACCGACGGCGCCTGGCGGCAGCACCCCGGCACCGGCCCGGCGACCGGCCTGCTCACCCGCCACGATCCCGAAACGGCGCCCGCCGAGGCCGCCGAAGCGGCCCGCGCCGCCCTCGACCCGGCGACCGGGGCCCTGCTGCGCGCTGCCCTGCTGCGCGGCGGGGAACGGCCGCAACTGTTCCTCACCGCTCACCACTTGGCGGTCGACAGCGTCTCCTGGCGCGTACTGCTCACCGATCTCGAACACGCCTACCGGCAGGCGGCGGCCGGTGAGGACCCCCTCCTGGAGCCCGAGCACACCCCCTTCGCCGACTGGGCGCGGACCCTCACGGAACGGGTCCAGGCCGGCGGCCTCGACGATGACCTGCCCCACTGGACGCGGGAGGCCGCGGCGCCGCGCACCCCGCTCCCCGTCGACCTGCCCGGCACCCCGCTCGCCGGGTCGGTGCGCACTGTCCGTACGCGAGTGGACCGGGACACCACCGAGGCCCTGCTGCGACGGGTGCCGGGCGCGTACCGCACCCAGGTCAACGACGTGCTGCTCAGCGCGCTCGGCCGGGTGCTCGCCGACTGGACGGGCGCCGACCGGGTGACCGTCGCCCTGGAGGGACACGGCCGGGAAGAGGAACTGGACGAGGGCGCCGACCTGTCCCGTACGGTCGGCTGGTTCACCACCCAGTACCCCGTCACCCTCACCCCGGCCGGACCGGACGACTGGGGCACCACCCTCAAATCCGTCAAGGAACGGCTGCGCGCCGTGCCCCGCCGCGGCCTCGGCTACCAGGCGCTCGGCCACCTCGGATCGCCCCGGCCCGAGGCCCGCGCACTCGGTCAACTGCCACTCCCCGACGTGTGCTTCACCTACCACGGCCAGTGGGAGGCGCCCGCCGGCGGCGACTTCGCGCCCGTCGCCGACGTTCCCGGCCGGGACATGGACCCGCACGCGCCGCTGGACCACCTCCTGGACGTGTCCGCCCTGGTGACCGACGGCGAACTGGAGATCACCTGGCACTACAGCGACCAGGTGCACCGCGAGGACACCGTCCGGGACCTGGCCACGGGCATGGCACGGGCGCTCACCGCCATCACCGAGCACTGCGCCCGTCCCGGCGCGGGCGGACGTACGCCCTCCGACTTCCCGCTGGCCCGCCTCGACCAGGCCGGTGTGGACCGGCTCGCCGGTGACGGCCGCGACGGCTGCCACGTCGATGATCTGCTGCCGCTCACCCCGCTCCAGGAAGGCATGCTCTTCCACCGGCTGGTCGGCGGCGACGACGATGTGTACGTGGACCAGGCCGCGCTGCTCCTGGAGGGCGTGAGCGACCCGGACGCCCTCGCCCTGGCCTGGCAGCGGGTCACCGACCGCACTCCCGCCCTGCGCACCTCGGTGGTGTGGGAGGGCGTCCCGGTGCCGCTCCAGGTCGTGCACCGCCGCGTCGAGGTCCCCGTCACCCGACTGGACTGGCGCGAACTGGACGCGGTGGAGCGCGCCGAACGCCTTGACCGGCTGCGCGCCGACGACCTCGCCCGTGGCCTCGACCTCGGCACGGCACCCCTGATGCGGCTCACCCTCATCCGGCTCCCGGATGCCCGGCTGCACCTGCTGTGGACCTCCCACCACCTCATCCTGGACGGCTGGAGCCTGGCCCAGGTGCTCACCGAGGTGTCCGAGGAGTACGCGGCGCTCACCACCGGCACCGAGCCCCGGCCGCCGGCGCGCCGGCCGTTCGGCGACTACGTGCGTTGGCTGGCCGGCCAGGACACCGAGACCGCCCACGCGCACTGGCGGACCGTACTCGACGGGTTCGCGGCCCCCACCCCGCTGCCCGTCGACCGCGTCCGGCGCCCCGGCCACGAGACCCGGTCCGCCGACGTGCACACGTGTGCGCTGTCCGACGACGCCTCCGCCCGCCTCGCCCACACCGCCCGGACGGCCGGGCTCACCCTCGGTACCGTGGTGCAGGGCGCCTGGGCGCTGCTGCTGTCCCGCTACGCCGCCGAACCGGACGTGCTCTTCGGGACCACCGTCTCCGGGCGGCCCGACGACCTGCCCGGCGCCGAGTCGATGGTGGGCATGTTCATCAACACCCTGCCCACCCGCGTCCGCGTGGACGGCGGCCGTACCGCTGCCGCCTGGCTCAGGGACCTCCAGGAGGAACAGGCGCAGGCACGGCGGTTCGCGGCGGTGTCCCTCGCCGAGCTGACCGCGCTGAGCGACGTACCGGCGGGCTCCGCTCTCTTCGACAGCATGGTGGCCTTCGAGAACTACCCCTTCGACGAGGCGCGTTCGGCCACGACGGGGATACGTCTGGTCGACGTCTCCTCCCGCGACGCCACCAACTTCCCGCTGGTGCTGCGGGCCTACCAGGGCGAGCGGTTCGGGTTCGACCTCGCCTACGACCCGGAGCTGTTCGACGCCACGACCGTTCGCGCCCTCGCCGACCGGCTCTGCCTGCTGCTCACCGAGCTGGCCGACGACCCGGACCGGCCCGTGCGCTCCCTCGCCCTCACCACCGCCGAGGAGCGGCGGCGGATGCTCACCGACTGGAACGGCACCGAGGAGGGCAGGCCCGCCGACACGCTGGACGCGCTGTTCGCCGCCCAGGCCGCCCGCACCCCCGACGCCGAGGCGCTCACCTGCGGTGACGAACGGCTCGACTACGCCACCCTGGACGCACGGGCGGGCCGTCTCGCCCACCGCCTCGCGGAACTGGGCGCCGGGCCCGAGACGTTCGTCGCCCTCGCGCTGCCCCGCTCCGCCGACCTCGTCGTGGCCGTCCTCGCCGTCCTCAAGACCGGCGCCGCGTACCTGCCCATCGATCCCCGGCTGCCCGCGGAGCGCGTCCGGCACATGCTCGCCGACGCCGGGCCGGTCGCGCTGGTCACGACCCGGCAGACCACGGTGGCCGACCCGGACGTCCCCCGTCTGCTCCTGGACGACCCGCAGGTGCGCGCCGACCTGGCCCGCCGCCCGGCTACCGGCCCGGCCGGTCGCGCGCTGCCCGACAGCCCCGCCTACGCCATCTACACCTCCGGTTCCACCGGCCACCCCAAGGGCGTGGTCGTGCCGCACGCCAACGTGATCCGGCTGTTCACCCGCACCCGGCACTGGTTCGGCTTCGGAGCCGATGACGTGTGGACGCTGTTCCACTCGTACGCGTTCGACTTCTCGGTGTGGGAGCTGTGGGGGCCGCTGCTGCACGGCGGCCGGCTCGTGATCGTCCCCGAGGACACCGCCCGCTCCCCGGAGGACTTCCTGCGCCTGCTCGCCGACGAGCGGGTCACCGTCCTCAACCAGACGCCGTCAGCGTTCTACCCGCTGATCCGTGCCGACGCCGAACTCCCCGACGTCGGCGACCGGTTGGCGCTGCGCACGGTCATCTTCGGCGGCGAGGCACTGGACGTGGGCAGGCTCGCCGACTGGTACGCCCGCCACCCGGACACCGCGCCCCGCCTGGTGAACATGTACGGCATCACCGAGACCACCGTGCACGTCACCTGCGCGGACCTGGACAGCGGCCTGACCACCCGCTCCGGCGCCGCCGCCAGCCCCATCGGCATCGGGATACCCGACCTGCGGCTCTACGTCCTCGACGAGACCCTCCAGCCGGCGCCGCCGGGCGCCGTGGGTGAACTGTTCGTGGCCGGTGAGGGGTTGGCGCGCGGCTATCTGAACCGGCCCGGACTGACCGCGGCCCGCTTCCTCGCCGATCCCTTCGGCCGGCCGGGCACTCGCATGTACCGCACGGGGGACCGGGCCCGCTGGCGGTCCGACGGCACCCTGGAGTACCTGGGCCGCGCCGACCAGCAGGTCAAGATCCGCGGCTACCGCATCGAACCAGGCGAGATCGAGGCCGCCCTGCACCGCCACCCCGGCGTCGGCGCGGCCGCCGTCGGGGTGTACGAGGACGCGGCCGGCACCCGCCGGCTCGTCGCCCACGTGGTGGGCATCGGACCTGGTACTGGCGCAGGCACCGGAACGGGAACCGGCCATGGCGCCGGCACCAGCGCCGGGATTGCCACCGGCACCGGCCCTGGCGCTGGCGCAGGCACCGGAACGGGGACCGGCCATGGCGCCGGCACCGGCACCGGGCCAGGCAGCAGCATCGGAGCAGGCACGGGAACTCGCACCGGAGCAGGCACAGATACCGCAACCGGCACCGGGAAGCGCGCCGCCCCTCCGTCCGCCGCCGAACTCCGCGCGCACCTCGAAGGGCTGCTGCCCGCGCACATGATCCCGGCCGCCTACGTGCCGATGGCCGCGCTGCCGCTCACCGCCAACGGCAAGCTCGACCGGCGCGCCCTGCCCGCGCCCGGCCCCGACGGCTTCGCGGCCGAGGGCACGCGGACCGCGCCGCGCACCCCCGCCGAGCGGCTCGTCGCCGCCGCGTGGGCGGACGTACTGGACACCGACGAGGTCGGCGCCGACGACGACTTCTTCGCCCTCGGCGGCGACTCCATCCTCGCCGTCCGCGTCACCTCCCGGCTGCGCGCCGCCTTCGGCACGGACGTCTCGCCCCGGTTGCTGTTCACCCACTCCACGCTCCGCGACCTCGCCGCCGCCCTTGGCGACCCGGGCGGCGCGGACACCGCCGACGTCATTCCGGCCACCGCCCCGGACACCCCGGCGCCCCTGTCGTACGCCCAGCAGCGCCTGTGGTTCCTCGACCGGTTCGAGCCGGGCAGCACGGAGTTCACCACCCTGTCCGTGCTGCGGCTGCGCGGCCCGCTGGACCATGCCGCCCTGCGTACCGCCCTGGACGGCCTGGTCGCGCGGCACGAGGCGCTGCGTACCACGTTCACCGAGTACGACGGCCAGGCCAGGCAGCTCGTCCACCCGCCCCAGCCCGTGGACCTGCCGGTGAGGGACCTGCCGGACGACGCCGCTCTGGACGTCCTCGTGGGTCAGATCGCCGCCGCCCCCTTCGACCTGGCCACCGGCCCCCTGCTGCGGGCCCACCTGGCACGCTTCGCCCCCGACGAGCACGTCCTCGTCCTGGCCGTGCACCACATCGTCACCGACGGCTGGTCCATCGGCGTACTGGCCCGTGACCTCGGCGAGTTGTATGCCGCCGCCCTTGAGGACCGCCGCCCGGAGCTGCCCGAGCTGCCCGTCCGCTACAGCGACCACGCGGCCTGGCAGCGTTCCCGCGCCCACCGCGCCGAGGCCGAACTCACGTACTGGCGGCAGGCTTTGGAGGGCGCGACCCCGCTGGAACTGCCCACCGACCGGCCGCGTCCGGCCGTCCGCACCCGCGACGGCGCCCTTCTGACCTTCACCCTGCCCGCCGCGCTCACCGAGCGGCTGCGCGAACGGGCACGGGAGGCCGACGCCACCCTCTACATGACACTGGTGACGGCCTGTCAGGCCCTGCTCGCCCGGTGGGCGGGGCAGGAGGACGTCACCGTCGGCACCGTCACCGCAGGGCGCGAGCGGTCCGAACTGCACGACTTGGTCGGCATGTTCGTCAACACCCTGGTGCTGCGGGCCCGGATCCGTCCCGGCGTGCCCTTCCGGGAGCTGCTCGCCGAGGTGCGCGACACCGTCCTGGACGCGTTCGCTCACCAAGAGGTGCCCTTCGAGCGCGTGGTGGACGCCGTCCAGCCCGAACGGGACACCAGCCGCACTCCGCTGTTCCAGGTCATGGTCGCCCTGCACAACCTCGGCGCCGAACCGCCCCGGCTGCCCGGCCTGACGGCGGAGCCGGTGACCCCGCCGGTGCGCACCGCGACGTACGACCTCGCCTTCGACTTCGTGGAGGGTGAGGACGGACTCACCGGCCACCTGGAGTACAACACCGGCCTGTTCGACACCGACACCGCCGAACGCCTCGCCGCCCGGCTGCGCATCCTCCTTGAGGCCGCCGCCGAGGACCCGGGGCGATGCGTGGACCGGCTGCCGCTGATGACCGGCGACGAGCGGCAGCACGTATTGCGCCAGGGCGAGGGCATCCGCCTGCCTGAGCCGGACGCCACCTTCCCCGCCCTGTTCGAGGCCCAGGCCGCCCGCACCCCGGACCGCACCGCCCTGGCCGCCCGCGACACCACCCTGGACTTCGCCGCGCTGAACCGGCGCGCCAACCGGCTCGCCCACCACCTCATCGCCCAGGGCGCGGGGCCCGAAGACGTGGTCGCCGTCCGGCTGCCCCGCACCAGTGACCTGATGGTGGCCGTGCTCGCCGTCCTCAAGGCGGGCGCCACCCTGCTCTGTCTGGACCCCGAACTCCCTGCGGAGCGGCAGGACTTCCTCCTCGCCGACGCCCGCCCGCACACCCTGCTGGCCGACCTCGACGCGGTCTCCTGGGACCGGCTGCCCGCACATGACCCGACCGACGCCGACCGCGTCCGGCCCCTGCTGCCGGCGAACACCGCCTACATCATCTACACCTCCGGCTCTACCGGCCGCCCCAAGGGCGTCGCCGTCGAACACCGCCACTTGGCCAACCTCTGCCATGACCACCGCGCGGGCCTGCTCGCCCCGCACACCGCCGGCGGACGGCGGCTGCGGGCCGCGCTCAGCGCCTCCTTCTCCTTCGACACCTCCTGGGAAGGACCGCTGCTCCTCGCCCTCGGCCACGAGGTCCACCTCATCGACGAGGACGTACGCCTGGACCCGCGGGCGTTCTGCGCCCACGTCGCCGAACACCGCCTCGACCTGGTCAACGTCACCCCGTCCTACCTGCGTGAACTCACCGCCGCAGGGCTGCTCGCCGCCGACCGCCACCACCCGCGCCTGCTGCTCGTCGGCGGCGAGGCCGTCACCCCCGCCGGGTGGCGCGACATCGTACGCGCCGAACAGGACCTCGGCGTGGCGGTGTACAACATGTACGGGCCCACCGAGACCACCGTCGACGCCGTCTACGGCCGCTGCGCCGACCAGCCGGACCGCCCGGTCATCGGCCGTCCCGGCGGAAACCTGCGCGCCTACGTCCTCGACGCCGCCCTGAGCCCGGTGCCGCCCGGCACGCCCGGTGAGCTGTACCTGGCCGGGGCGCAGGTGGCTCGCGGCTATCTGAACCGGCCAGGACTCACCGCCGCCCGCTTCCTCGCCGACCCGTTCGGGGCGCCCGGCGAGCGGATGTACCGCACCGGCGACCGGGCCCGCTGGGACCGGGGCGGGCTTCTTGAGTTCCTGGGCCGGGTGGACGAGCAGGTCAAGATCCGCGGGTTCCGCATCGAACCCGGCGAGGTGGAGGCCGCCCTCCTGGACCACCCGGACGTCGCCGACGCCGCGGTCGCCGCCCGCGAGAACGCAGGGCGTCTCATGCTCGTCGGCTACGTCGTGCCCGCCGCCGACCGAGTTCCGTCCGCCGACGCCCTGCGCCTCGCGCTGCGCCGCACCCTGCCCGACCACATGGTGCCCGCCGCCTTCGTTCCGCTGACCCGCATCCCGCGCACCACCAGCGGCAAGACGGACCGGCGTGCCCTGCCGGCCCCGCCCGCGCAGCCCGACAGCGGAACGCCCTACGTCGCTCCACGGGCCGGTGCGGAGGAACGCCTTGCCGCGATCTGGGCGGAGGTGCTCGGCGTCGAACGCGTCGGCGCCCGCGACAACTTCTTCGCACTGGGCGGCGACTCCATCCTCAGCATCCAGATCGTCTCCCGCGCCCGGCAGGCCGGCCTTGTCCTCGCCACCAAGGACGTCTTCCGCCACCAGACGGTCGCCGAACTCGCCCTGTGCGTACGGGAGTCCACCCCGAGGCAGGGGGTGGCCGAGGAGCCGGCCGAGGCGCCGCTCACCCCGATCCAGCACTGGTACCTGGACGGCCGCGCACCCGGGCAGCGGCTCCGGTTCACCATGACCCAGCGCCTCGAACTCGCCCGGGACGTCACCGACATGACACTCCGGGCCGCCACCGACGCCCTGGTACGCCACCACGCCGCCCTGCGCACCAGGTTCCGCCACACCGCCGACGGCTGGCGTCAGGACGTGCTGCCCGAGCCGCCGGACGGCGTCTTCACCCGGCACGACGTGGCCGACCTCGACGACGTGGCGCTGGAGGGCGAGGTCCAGCGGCTGACGGACGAGGCGCAGGCCGCCCTCGACCCCACCGCCGGACGGGTCGTCCGCGTACTGTTCTTCGACCGTGGTCCGGGGCGGCCCGGGCAACTGGTCGTCACGGCGCACCACTTGGTCATCGACGGCGTCTCCTGGCGCATCCTGCTGGCCGACCTGGAGACCGCCCACCGGGCGGCGGCAGCCGGACGACCCGTGGAACTGCCTGTTGTCGGCACGTCCTACGGCCACTGGGCCACCCGGCTCGACCGGCACACCCGCTCCGGCGCACTCGACGCCGACCTGCCGTACTGGACACGCACCGGCACGGCACCGGCCGCCCTGCCCGCGGGCCGAACCGGCCCGAACACCCACGGCACCGCCGCCACCCTCACGGTCACCCTGGACGAGCGGACCACCGACGCCCTGCTGCGCGAGGTCCCCCCGACCTACCGCACCCAGGTCAACGACGTCCTGCTCAGCGCCCTCGGCCGCACCCTGGCCCGCTGGTGCGGACGCGACACCGTCCTGCTCGGCGTCGAGGGCCACGGCCGGGAGGAACTGTTCGCGGACGTGGACCTGTCGCGGACCGTCGGCTGGTTCACCGCCGAGTTCCCGCTCGCCCTGCGCGTCGCCCCGGACGACGGCTGGCACGACACGCTCCGCTCGGTGAAGGAACAGCTGCGTGCGGTACCGCTGCACGGCCTGAGCCATGGCGCGCTGCGCCACCTCGTGCCCGACAGCCCGCTCGCCACGGCCCCCGCCCCGCAGGTCGGCTTCAACTACCACGGCCAATGGGACACGGATGCCGCCGGTGGCCTGTTGCGCGGCGCCCTGCCTCCGGTCGGCCGGGACACCGACCCCGACGAGCCCCGGCCCTACCTGCTGGACATCACCGGCGTCGTCCAGGAAGGCCGGCTCGAACTCGGCTGGACGTACCCCGCCGCCGTCTACGACCAGACCACCGTCCAGCGGCTCGCCGAGGACATGCTCGCGGCCCTGCGGGACATCGTGGCGCACTGCGCCCGCCCCGAGGCTGGCGGCCGCACGCCCTCCGACTTCCCCCTCGCCGACCTGGGCCAGGAGCAGCTCGACCGGCTCCTCGGCACCGGCCGGCACGTCGAGGATGTCCTGCCGCTCACCCCGCTCCAGTCCGGCATGCTCTTCCACGGCCTCGTGGACACCGAGCACGCCTACTTCGACCGCACGGCCGTACGGCTGTCCGGTGTCGCCGACCCGCAGGCCTTCGCCGCCGCCTGGCAGCAGGTCACCGACCGCACCCCGGCCCTGCGCACCAGCGTCCACTGGCACGGGCTGCCGCACCCGGTCCAGGTCGTCCACCGCCACGCGGAACTGCCCGTCCGCCACCTCGACTGGCGTGCGCTCACCCCCGCCCAGCGCACTGAGGCCACCGAGCGGCTGCTCGCCGAGGACCGCGCCGCCGGGATGGACCTCGGCACGGCGCCGCTCACCCGGCTCACCCTGGCCGCGCTGCCCCGCGACGAGGTGCTCCTTGTCTGGTCCACCCACCACATCGTCCTCGACGGCTGGAGCACCGGGCAGCTGCTCACCGAGGTGTGCGAACGCTACGCCGCGCTCACCGGCGGCCCCGACCAGGCGCCTCCGCTGCGGCGGCCCTTCGCGGACTTCCTGCACTGGCTGCGCGAGCAGGACGAGGCGGCGGCGGAGCGGCACTGGGCCGACGCCCTCGGCGGGTTCACCGCGCGGACCCCGCTGCCGTACGACCGCACGCCCGCCGAGGCCCACCGCGCCCGCTCCGCCGCGGCCGTCCATCAGGAGCTGGACACCGGGGTCTCGCGGCGGCTGCGGGAGAGTGCCGCCCGCGCCGGAGTAACCGTCAACACGGTGGTGGAGGGCGCCTGGGCGCTGCTCCTCGCCCGCTCCGGCGGACGCGACGACGTGGTCTTCGGCACCACCGTCTCCGGCCGCCCGGCCGAACTGCCCGGTGTCGAAGGCATGATCGGCATGTTCATCAACACGGTGCCGACCCGGGTCCGCGTCACCGCCGGTCCCGTGCTGGCGTGGCTGCGCGACCTCCAGGAACGGCAGAGCGACGCCCGCCGCTTCGACTTCCTCGCCCTGCCCCGCATCCAGGCCGTGAGCGAAGTCCCTGCCGGCGAGGCGCTGTTCGACAGCATGGTGGTGTTCGAGAACTATCCCGTGGACGAGTCGGCGACGGCACGCACCGGCGTCCGGGTCGCGGAGGTGCGCGCCGACGACGCCACCACCTTCCCCTGGTGCCTCCGCGCCCACCTGGCCGAACGGCTCGGCTTCGACCTGGCCTACGACCCCGACCTGTTCGACACCGCCACCGCGGAACGCGCCGCGGGCCGTCTCGCCGGGCTGCTCACCGCCCTCGCCGACGGGTTCGACACCGACCTGGCCGACCTGGACGTGCTCGCTCCCGCCGACCGCGAGCTGCTGGCCGCCTGGAACACCACCGCCCGCCGGACCGCGCCGCGCGGCCCCGTCGACCTGTTCACCGAGCAGGCCCGGCGCACCCCGGACGCGCCCGCGGTCCACGAGGGCGGCCACGCCCTGACGTATGGCCAACTCCACGCCTGGGCACACTCGCTGGCCGACCAACTGCGCGCCGACGGACTGGCCCCCGAGGACCGTGTGGCGCTGCTCCTCGACCGCTCAGCCGAACTGGTCGTCGCCCAGCTCGCGGTGCTCATGGCCGGCGGCGCCTACGTACCCATCGACACCCGTGCCCCCGAGGAGCGCCGCCGCACCCTGCTCACCCAGGCGGGCGCGACCCACCGGCTCACCGCCACGGAGGTGGCGGCGGCCCGCACCGGGACAACGGAGCCGCCGACCTCCGTAGACCTCGACCGGCCGACGCGCGGCACGGAAGCCGCGCAGGAACCGACACCGCCCGCGCGGTCAGGCCCGGCGGCGTGCGCGGCATCGGACGCGGACGGGGCGACGCCCGACCCCGGGACCACGGGCCGTCAGGCACCACAGTCACAGCCCGCCGAAGCGGAGCCCGCGCCGTCCGTCGACCCCGACCGGCTCGCCTACGTGATGTTCACCTCCGGGTCCACCGGGCTGCCCAAAGCCGTCGCCGTGCGGCACCGGGACGTCGCGGCGCTGGCCACCGACAGCCGGTTCGCCGGCGGGGTGTGCGACCGGGTCCTCCTGCACTCGCCCGTGGCGTTCGACGCCGCCACCTTCGAGGTGTGGGCGCCGCTCCTCAACGGCGGCTGCGTGGTCGTGGCCCCGAGCGGCGGTGTCGACGCGGCCTCGCTGCGCGGGCTCGCCGCCGACGGCGGACTGACCGCGCTGTGGCTGACCGCCGGGCTGTTCCGGCTGCTCGCCCAGGACGCGCCCGACTGCTTCCGCGGCCTCGCCGAGCTGTGGACCGGTGGTGACGTCGTACCGGCACAGGCCGTGCGCCGGGTGCTCGACGCCTGCCCCGGCCTGACCGTCGTGGACGGCTACGGACCCACCGAGGCCACGACCTTCGCGACCTCCTTCGCCCTCGGCGACCCGGCGGCCGTGCCGGACACGATCCCCATCGGACAGCCGCTCGACGACATGCGGGTGCTGATCCTCGACGCCCGGCTGCGGCCTGTACCGCCGGGCTGCCCGGGAGAGTTGTACCTGGCCGGTGAGGGCGTCGCCCGGGGCTACCTCGGCCGCCCCGGCGACACCGCCGCCCGCTTCCTCGCCGACCCGCTCGGCCCTCCCGGCACCCGCATGTACCGCACGGGCGACCTGGCCCGGCGGCGCCCGGACGGCACCGTCGAGTTCCTCGGCCGCGCCGACGACCAGGTGAAGATCCGCGGCTTCCGGGTGGAGCCCGGTGAGGTCGAAGCCGCGCTCGCCGCCCACCCGGACGTCGCCGACGTGGCCGTCCTGGCCCGTGAGGACCGCCCCGGCGCCAAGCGGCTCGTCGCCTACGTCGTCGGACCGGCCGGCCGGGACGGCGAGGAACTACGGGAGTTCGCCGCCCGCACCCTGCCCGACTACCTCGTGCCCACCACCGTCGTCCCGCTCGCCGCGCTGCCGCTGAGCCGCAACGGCAAGGTCGACCGGGCCGCCCTGCCCGCACCGGACGCCCTGCCGGGCCGCGAGCGGGTCGAGCCCCGCACCGAGGCCGAGCGCCGCACGGCGGACGTCTTCGGCGAGGTACTGGGCAGCGAACCGCCCGGTGTGGAGGACGACTTCTTCCGGCTCGGCGGCGACTCGATCCTCAGCATCCGGCTCGCCTCCTGCCTCGCCGAGGCCTTCGACACGGACGTCACACCGCGCGCGGTCTTCACCCACCCGACACCGGCCGCCCTGGCCCGCCTCCTCGGCGAGCAGCATGGCGACGGCCGCCCGGCGCTCGTCCCGGTCGCCCGCGACGCGGTCGCGCCGATGTCGCACGCGCAGCAACGCCTCTGGTTCCTGCACGAGTTCGAGCCCGGCGGCGCCGAGTACGTCACCGCGGTCGCCCTGCGGCTGCGCGGCACCCTCGACACCGACGCGCTGCGCGCCGCCCTCGGCGCCGTGGTCGCCCGGCACGAGTCGCTGCGCACCACCTTCGACAGCGTCGACGGACACGGCATCCAGCGCGTCCACCCGCCCCACGACGTGCCGCTGCCCGCGCACGACCTCTCCCGACTCGGCGTGGCCGAGCGGGAGCCCGCCGTGCGCCGCCTGCTCGCCGAGGAACGTATCCGCCCCTTCGACCTGCGCGAGGGCCCACTGCTGCGCGCCGGCCTGCTCCGGCTCGCCGAGGACGACCACGTACTCACCCTCGCCCTGCACCACATCGTCACCGACGGCTGGTCCACCTCCGTCCTGCTCGGCGACCTCGCGCACTTCTACCGAGCGGAACTCGGGGCAGTTACGGCCGTGTTGGCGCCTCTGCCGGTGCAGTACGCCGACTACGCCCACTGGCAGCGCACCACCGGCGACACCGACGCCGCCGAGCACCTCGCCTACTGGAAGGAGCAGCTGGCCGACACCGCACCGATCGAGCTGCCCACCGACCGGCCCCGGCCACCGGTGCGCACCAGTGCTGGTGCGACCACCCGCCTTGTGGTGCCCGCCACGACCGCCCGGCGGCTCACCCGGATCGCCCGGGACCACGGCACCACCCTGTTCACCACGCTCGTGGCCGCCGCGCAGAGCTACCTCGCCCGGATCTCCGGCAGCGAGGACATCACCGTCGGCACCGTCAACGCAGGCCGCGACCGCCCCGAGACGCAGGCCCTCGTCGGCTTCTTCGTCAACACCCTGGTACTGCGCTCCCAGGCGGAAGCCGACCGGCCGTTCACCGCGTTCCTCGGCGACGTACGGCAGACCGTCCTGGACGCCTTCGCCCACCAGAACGTGCCGTTCGAACGGGTCGTGGACGAGGTGCAGCCCGTCCGCGACACCAGCCGCAGCCCGCTCTTCCAGGTCATGGTCGTCCTCCAGAACACCCCGACCGTCGCCCTCGACCTGCCCGGCCTGGAGGTCGCCGACGTAGAACCGGAGTCGGAGCAGGCCGCGTTCGACCTCACCCTGGAGTTCGCCGAGACCGAATCCGGTGAGCTGCACGCCCTGCTCACCTACAACACCGGCCTGTTCGACGCGGCCACGGCCGAACGGATGGCGGGACAGCTCGGGACCTTGCTGCACACCGTCGCCGATGACCCTTGCCGCCCCCTCGGCGCGCTGCCGCTGGCCTCCGACGACGAGCGGGAGAACCTCCTGGCCCAGGGCCGGGGCACCTTCCGCCCGGTGCCCGAAGCCACCCTGCCCGCCCTGTTCGAACGGCAGGCGGCCCGTACCCCGGACGCCGTGGCGCTGATCGACGGCGACCGGGAGCTGACCTACGCCGACGTGGACCGGGCCGCCAACCGGCTGGCCCACCGGCTCGTCCGGGACGGCGTCGGACCCGAGCGCGTCGTGGCCCTCGCGCTGCCGCGCTCGGCGGCGGCCGTGGTGGCGCAGCTCGCCGTCGCCAAGGCCGGCGGGGCCTTCCTGCCCGTGGACCCCGACTACCCGCCGCAGCGGCGGGAGTTCATGGTCCGGGACGCGGGCGCCCACCTGGTCCTCGACGACTCGGCCGAGGTGTGGTCCGCCACCGGGCCGGAGACGGCGCTCACGGACGCCGACCGCACCACCGCGCTCACTCCCGCCCACCCCGCCTACGTCATCTACACCTCCGGTTCCACCGGCACACCCAAGGGCGTCGTGGTCACCCACCGGGGCCTCGCCTCCTTCGCCGAGGCGGCCGCCGAACAGTACGCGGCAGGTCCCGGCGACCGGGTGCTCCAGTTCGCCTCCCCGAGCTTCGACGCGTCCGTGCTCGAACTGTGCGTCTCGCTGCTGAGTGGGGCCGCGCTCGTGACGGGCGAGGAAGGGCCGTTGGTGGGGGAGCGGCTGGCGGAGGTGCTCGCCGAGCGGCGCGTCAGCCATACGCTGATTCCGCCGGCGGCGCTGGCCACGCTGCCGCCGGAGACCGCCGCCGCGCTGCCCCATCTGCGTACCCTCATCGTCGGCGCCGAGGCCTGCCCGGCGGACCTCGTCGACACCTGGGCCCCCGGCCGCCGCATGGTCAACTCCTACGGCCCCACCGAGGCCACCGTCGTCGCCACCTGGACCGGTCCGCTGACCCCGGGCACGGGTACCCCCACCATCGGCCGCCCGTCCGGCAGCACCCGCGTGTACGTACTCGACGCCGCCCTGCGTCCCGTACCGCCCGGCGTGACCGGCGAGCTGTACGTCGCCGGGCCCGGCCTCGCCCGCGGCTACCTGGGCCGGCCGGAACTCACCGCCCAGCGGTTCCTGCCCGACCCGTTCGGCGCGCCGGGGGAGCGGATGTACCGCACCGGGGACCTGGTCCGCTGGACCGCCGACGGCCGACTGCGGTTCGCGGGCCGCGCCGACGACCAGGTCAAGCTGCGCGGCTTCCGGATCGAGCCCGGAGAGATCGAGAGCGCGCTGCGGCGCAGCCCGCTGGTGCGGGACGCGGTGGTGGTCGTCCGCGAGGGAGAGGGACCCGACGCACCGTCCCGGCTCGTCGCCTACGTCGTACCAACACAGCCGCCCACCTCCGACGCCGCCCGCCCCGAAGCCTCCGGGGCCGGCTCCGCGCACACCGAACCCCCCGCAACCGACCCCTCAGGCACCGAACCGCCCGGGCCGACCGCGCTGCCCCTCGGAGAACTCCGCCTGCATCTCGCCAAGTCGCTGCCCCCGCACATGGTGCCGTCCGTCTTCGTGCCGCTCGACCGGCTGCCGCTCACCCCGAACGGCAAGATTGACCGGCGGGCCCTGCCCGCACCCGGGCCGACCCAGGCCGTGGACGGACCGAGGACCGCGCCGCGCACCGACACCGAACGCCGTATCGCCCGCATCTGGGCCGACGTGCTCGGCATCGACGAGGTCGGCGCCGACGACAACTTCTTCGCGCTCGGCGGCGACTCCATCCTGAGCATGCAGGTCGTCTCCCGGTTGCGCCGCGACGGGCTGCACGTGGCGACCCGGGACCTGTTCACGCACCAGACCGTCGCCGAACTCGCCACCGTGGTCCGCACCGCGCCCCGGCGCTCCGCCGACGGCCCGGTGACCGGCGAGGTGCCGCTCACCCCGATCCAGGAGTGGTTCCTGACCACACCCCGCACCGCCCACCACCACTTCAACCAGTCGGCGCTCCTCGAACTCGACGGCCCGCCCGACCCGCAGGCGCTGAGCACCGCGCTCGACGCCCTGCTTGAGCACCACGACGCCCTGCGCATGCGCTTCACCCAAGGCGAGCACGGCTGGCGGCAGTTCAACCCGCCGCCCGCCGCGGGCGTCGGCGCCGACATCCTCGTACGGCACGACCTGACCGGTCTGTCCGCCGGGGACGCCGAGGCGGCGATGGCGAAGGCCGCCGACGAACTCCACGCGAGCTTCGACCTGGCCGGCGGCCCGCACCTGCGGGCGGCCCTGTTCACCGGGGACCCGGACCGGCCCGCGTACCTCCTGCTCGTCGCCCACCACCTGGTGGTGGACGCCGTCTCCTGGCGTGTCCTGCGCGACGACCTGGAGACCGCCTACCGACAGGCCGTCCAAGGCGATCCGGTCGCGCTCGGCGAGCGCGGCACCAGCTTCCGTGAATGGTCCCGCCGTCTGGCCGCGCACGTCGCCGAGGGCGGTCTCGACCACGAACTGCCGCACTGGGAGCGGACGGTGGGCGCCGAGCCCGCCCCGGCGGACCCGGCCGCCGCGACCGGGGACGCACCGGCCGCCACGGTGAGCGTTGAGCTGGACGAGGACGACACCACGGCCCTGCTGCGCTCCGCGCCCACCGCCTACCGCACCCGGGTCAACGACGTACTGCTCGCCGCCCTCGCCCTCGCGCTGGCCCGCTGGACCGGCCACGACCGGGTACGCCTGGACCTGGAGGGCCACGGCAGGGAGGACCTGCTCGACGGCGTCGACCTCTCGCGCACCGTCGGCTGGTTCACCACCGTCTACCCGGTCGCCGTCCAGGTGCCCGATCCGGGCAACCTCGGCCCGGACCGCGACTGGCGGTCCCTGGTCAAGGCGGTCCGCCGCCAGCTGCGCGCCGTGCCCGGCAACGGCATCGGCTACGGCGCCCTGCGCACCTTCGGTCCGCCCGAGGTCCGCGAACGCCTCGGCGCCCAGGCCCACAGTCAGGTGGTGTTCAACTACCTCGGCCAGTGGGACGCCCGCCCCGAGACGGCGGACGGCGGCCTGATCCGCGCCGAACACGGCTCCTTCGGACAGGACCACGACCCGCGGGACCACGGCTCGCACCCGGTGGAGGTGGTGGGCGCGGTGCAGCACGGCCGGCTCGCCTTCACCTGGCACCACCGGCCGGGCCTGCACGACACGGCGGCCGTGCGCAGGGCGGCCGAGGACTTCGCCGAGGCCCTGCGCCACCTCGCCCGGCACGCCCGGGGAGGCCGGTGACGACACCCCGCCTCCGCGAGGCACCGCCGTCCCGGCGGACCGCCCGGCACGGCCCTCGCGCCCCCCGCGCCCCGACCGCCCACCGCCCCCCTGACCGCCCACTGCCCACCCGAACCGGACGACGAAAGAAGACGACATGGACGAGAACACCCGCTACCAGGTGCTGCGCAACGACGAGGAGCAGTACTCGCTCTGGCCCACCGACATCGAGGTGCCTGCGGGCTGGCACGCCGTAGGCAAGGAGGGCACCGAAGCCGAGTGCTCCGCCTACGTCGACGAGGCCTGGACCGACATGCGGCCCAAGAGCCTGCGCGAGCGCATGGAGAACACCCGGGCCTGACCGGCCCGCCGCACCCACACGCCGGGCCGGCCGCATCCGCGCCGGCCCGGCACCCCCCCACGCGTCGCCGTTCCGACGCCCCACCGTCCTCGGCCCACCACGACACGGCAACACTCCCGAGGAGCCCGCCATGACCCCCGTCCTGCGCACCGAACGCCTGGACTTCATCCCGTACCGACCCGAACACGAGGACCACTTCGTCGCGCTGCTGCGGAACGCGGAGGTGTGCCGCTGGATGGGCCAGGACCTCGCGCCCGAACCGCGGCTCCGTGAGGTGTTCCGCGCCATCCTCACCGAGGTCTACCCGCAGCACCGGTTCGACGTGTGGGGCCTGTGGCTGGCGGGCGAGTACGTCGGGCACGCCGAGGTGAAGCCCACCGGCAACGTCGACGGCCATGAACTCGTCACCGCGCTCGCCCCCGCCTACTGGGGGCACGGACTGGGCGGCGAGGCCGTACGCGGCCTGCTCCGGCACGCCGCCGACAACCTCGGGCTCAGCGAGGCGTACGGCATGGTCGGCGCCGAGAACACCGCCAGCCTCGCCCTCTGCCGCCGCCTGGGCTTCCGCCACGTCCGGGACGTCGTCGCCGACGACGGATCCGTCACGAAAATGCTCGTCATCCCGGTCGAGGACCCGAGCGGGACGGCAGCCACCCCTGGCGGTCCGGCGCCCCGAGACGCCCGGAGTACCGGAGGCCCGGTGTGAGCCGGCCGTCCGCCGGTGAGGGTACCGCCGAGACGGCGGACGCCGGCCGTTCACCGGGGCTGTGGCGCAACCGCGACTTCAATCTGTTGTGGACCGGGCAGTGCCTCTCCGACCTCGGCGGCGCCATGGTGGAGCTGGCACTGCCGCTGCTGGTGCTCCAGCAGACCGGGTCCCCGGCCCAGGCCGGGCTCGTCGGAACCGCCGGGCTCGTCACCACCCTGGTGTGCCGGCTGCCGGCCGGTGTCCTCGCCGACCGCCTCGACCGGCGCCGCCTGATGATCACCTGCGATGTGCTCCGCCTCACCGGGTACGCACTGCTCGGCTGGGCAGTGGCGACGGGCGCCGCGAGCCTGCCGGTGATCGTCGCGGTGGTGATCGCCGGTGCCGCCGCCACGGCCGTCTTCAGCACCGCCGAGCACGCGTCGGTGCGCAAGCTGGTCCGCCCCGACCAGCTCACCGCGGCCGTCGCCCGCAACGAGGCGCGCGCGTACGCCGTCTCGCTGACCGGCCCGCCGTTGGGCGGCCTGCTGTTCGGGCTCGGGCGCGCCCTGCCGTTCCTCGGCAACGCGCTGAGCCACCTGCTCTCCCTCGTGGCCGTCGCCTGCATCCGGCGGCCTCTCCAGGAGGTCCGGCGGGAGGCCGCCCCGCCCGTCGCCGTCTCGGCGGCGCAGGGCCTGCGCTTCCTCCTCGGCCATCCCTTCCTGCGCGCCCTGCTGGTGATCGCCGCGCCGCTGAACATGGCCTTCACCGGCATGATCTTCGCGATGACGCTCGCCCTGCTCGACGCGGGTGCCCCTCCGGCCCTGGTGGGTCTCGCCGGAACGATCTTCGCGCTGGGCGGCTTCCTCGGCGCCCTCGTGGCCCCCGCCCTGCAACGGCGGTTGCGGCTGCCCGTCCTGATGAAACTGCTGTGCTGGACGACCGCCGCGCTGATGGCGGTGAGCACGCTCCTCGCGGGCAGTGTGCTCGCCGCCATACCGCTGGCCGCCGCCGTGTTCCTCGGGCCCACGGCGAACGCGGCGCTCTTCGCCCACCAGGCCGCCGTCACACCGGACCACCTGCAAGGCCGCGTGGTCAGTGGCGTACTGCTCGCCGCGGGCTCCGCCGCCGCGCTCGCCCCCGCCCTGGCCGGTGCCCTCCTGGCCCGTTTCGACCCGGCACCGGCCATGCTGGTCTTCCCCGCCCTGGTGGCCGTCGCCGCGGTGACGGCCACTCGCAGCAAAGGCATCCGCGGCATGCCCGACCAGCGGCTCGGGCCTGCTTGAACCGTGCGCCGGCCCGATGCGGGCGGGGTCGGCGGCCGGTCAGGGCAGCGGGCCGCCACGGGCGGTGACCCACAGGTCGTACCACTCCTCGTGGGTGAGGCCGGGCGCACGGCGCACGGCGTCGCGGCAGGCACGGATGCGCTCGGGCCTGCTGGTCCCGATGACCGGCGCGATACGGGCCGGATGCCGCTGGAGCCACCACAGCAGGATCGTCTCCGGTGTCGTGGCCTTGCGGTCGGCGAGGGCGGTGACGAGGCGGGCGGTGGGCGTGTCCTGGCCGTCGGTGTAGCGGCCCTGGGCCAGGGCCCCCCAGGCCTGGAGCCGGATCCCGTGGGCGTGGCAGTACTCGACCGTCCCGTGCGGGAAGCCGTTGCCGGTCGCGGCCTCGGTGTTCACGAGGACACCGGACTCCACCCAGTCCCGGCGGGCCAGGCTCATCTCCAACTGGTCGGCGACCAGGGGCACATCGAGATGGGAGCGCAGCAGCTCGATCTGTGCCGCGCTCATGTTGGACACGCCGAAGCGCCGCACCAGGCCCTGGGCGTGCAGGGAGGTGAGCGCCTCGGCGATCTCCTCCGGGCCGGTCAGCGGATCCGGGCGGTGCAGGAGCAGTACGTCGAGCACGTCGGTGCGGAGCCGGGTGAGGCTCTCCTCGACGCGCCGCACGATGCTCTTGCCCCGCAGGTCGTACATGCCGGGAAGAGCGCCGTCGGCCTGCCGGATGCCGCACTTGGTCTGCAGGACGACGCGCTCCCGCAACCCGGGCGCCCTGGCGAGCACCTCGCCGAAGACCGCCTCGGCCTTGCCGCGCCGGTAGATGTCGGCGTGGTCGAACTCCGTGATGCCGATGTCGAGCGCCGCCTCGACGGCGGCCTCCGCGTGAGCGATGTCCGCGGCGGCGTACGGCTCGTCGTCCCACGTGCCGCCGAGCCCCATGCACCCGTACAACGGCCGGCCCGTGAGCACGTCGGTCTGCGCTGCCATGCGTTCTCCCTTGCTGCTCGGCGACCCGCCTGCTGCTCGGCGCAGCCGGACCCGGCGGCGCGGGACCGAGTCGAACAAGCCGCCGACACGTTTGGCAAGGAGTTTCAGGGCTAGGCGGTCCTGCGGTCCTCGAGCCGCCCGGAGGCGGTCGAGTCGCGTACGACCAGTTCCGGCAGGAAGACGAACTCGCTGTGCGGGGCGGGCGTGCCGCCGATCTCCTCCAGGAGCGTGCGGACCGCGGCCTGGCCCATCGCCTGGACGGGCTGGCGGACGGTGGTCAGCGGGGGATCGGTGAACGCGATCAGCGGCGAGTCGTCGTAGCCGACGACGGAGAGGTCGCGGGGGACCTCAAGGCCCCGCTCGCGGGCGGCGCGGACGGCGCCGAGCGCCATCATGTCGCTGGCGCACACGATCGCGGTGCAGCCCCGGCCGATCAGCGTGGCCGCCGCGGCCTGGCCGCCCTCCAGGGTGTACAGGGAGTGCTCGATGAGCGCGGCGGAGTCCTCGGCCGACATGCCGAGGCGCTCGCGCATGCCGAGCTGGAAGCCCTCGATCTTGCGCAGTACGGGCACGAACCGCCGGGGGCCCACCGCGAGGCCGATCCTGGTGTGGCCGAGCGAGGTCAGGTGCGTGACGGCCAGCCGCGCCGCGGCCCGGTCGTCGGTGGAGACGAAGGGGGCCCGCACCTTGGGCGAGAAGCCGTTGACCAGGACGTAGGGCACGCCCTTGCCGCGAAGCACCTCGTAGCGCTCCATGTCGGCGGTGGTGTCGGCGTGCAGTCCGGAGACGAAGATGATGCCGGAGACGCCGCGGTCCACCAGCATCTCGGTCAGCTCGTCCTCGGTGGAGCCGCCGGGGGTCTGGGTGGCGAGCACGGGGGTGTAGCCCTGGCGGGTCAGGGCCTGGGCGATGACCTGGGCGAGCGCGGGGAAGATCGGATTGTCCAGCTCGGGCGTGATCAGTCCGATCAGACCGGCGCTGCTGCGCTGCCGCAGCCGTGCGGGACGGTCGAAACCGAGCACGTCGAGCGCCGCGAGGACGGATTCCCGGGTGGCCGCGGCGACACCGGGCTTGCCGTTGAGGACACGGCTCACGGTGGCTTCGCTGACCCCCGCCTGCGCTGCGATGTCGACGAGCCGTGCGGTCATGGACTGGACTGTACCTGCCATCCACCTGATTGCCCACCAGCTGCACGGACTTGCGGAAGGCTTCCAGTCCTGCAAGGGACTTGCAGTGGCCCGAGAGGGGCATCGGGGGATAAGAGGCCACCTCAGAGCGGTGTCAAGCGCAGCAATGGCAACCGTAAGGACACGCAGCGGTAACGATGAACAGCGCTTGCAGAAATTTCTCGCAAGGTCTTTCGGCGGCTTTTCAATCCTGTTACGTTCCCTGGCAACCCGGCGCCGCGTCCAGTGCGGCTCACCGGAGGCACCTCTCCCCGAGGTCCCGCCTCCCCTCGTTCTCGGGTTCAGTCGAAGGAGTTCTCATGCGGCGTGGCATAGGGGCCACCGCGCTGGTCGCGGCCCTGACCTTGACGGCGGCAGCGTGCGGTGGTGACGACGGTGACAGCGGCAAGAAGAGCTCGGGCAAGCTCTCCGGCACCGTCACTTTCTGGGACACCTCGAACGACGCCGAGAAGGGGACCTACGAGAAGCTCGCCAAGGGCTTCGAGAAGCTCCACCCCGACGTCAAGGTCGACTACGTGAGCGTCGCGTTCGGCGAGGCCAACGCCAAGTTCAAGAACGCCGCCGGCGGCAACTCCGGGGCTCCCGACGTGATGCGTACCGAGGTCGCCTGGGTCGCCGACTTCGCCAACCTCGGCTACCTCGCCCCGCTGGAGGGCACCGCCGCGCTGGACAAGGCCGACGACTACCTGCCGCAGGCGGCGGCCAGCACCAAGTTCAAGGGCAAGACCTACGCGGTGCCGCAGACCATCGACACCCTGGCTCTCTTCTACAACAAGAAGATGCTCAAGAAGGCCGGTGTCGAGGTGCCGACCACCTTCGACGAGGTGAAGTCCGCCGCGAAGAAGATCAAGTCGAAGACCGGCAAGACCGGTCTCTACCTGCGCGGCGACGACCCGTACTTCTACCTCCCGTACCTCTACGGAGAGGGTGGCGACCTCCTCGACACCAAGAACAAGAAGGTCACGGTCGACGAGCCCGAGGGCGCCGCCGCGTTCAAGGTCATGAAGGACCTCGTCGACTCCGGGGCCGCGACCACCGACGCGAGCGACGGCTACAACAACCAGCTGAACGCCTTCAAGGACGGCGAAGTGGCCATGGCGATCGACGGGCCGTGGTCCATCGAGGGCGCCTTGAAGGGCAAGGAGTTCAAGGGGGACAAGGCCAACCTCGGCGTCGCCCCCGTCCCCGGCGGCAGCGACCGGCAGGCCGCCCCGCAGGGCGGCTGGAACCTCGCGGCCTACGCGGGCTCCGGCAACCTCGACGCGAGCTACGAGTTCATCAAGTACATGAGCTCGGCCAAGGTGCAGCAGCAGACCACCGAGCAGCTCAGCCTGCTGCCCACCCGCACCTCCGTCTACGACGTGAAGTCCGTCAAGGACAACCAGATGGTGCAGTTCTTCAAGCCGGCCGTGGACAAGTCCGTCGAGCGGCCGTGGATCCCCCAGGCCAACTCCCTCTTCGAGCCGATCCGCCTGCAGATGGGGAAGGTGCTCAGCGGCAAGGCCTCGCCGCAGGGCGCGGCGGACGGCGTCGGCGACGCCTACCGCAAGCTCCTCAAGGACTACAAGTAAGCAGCGGAAAGATCCCGAAGATGAGGAGGGCTGACCGCCCCATGGCTGTCGAGAGCGGCCAGTCGGTGGTGAGGGCCGCGGATGCCACGAGCATCCGCGGCCGCGGCCACCGGACCGGCAAGAACCACCGGACCGGCAAGCACCCCGGGCGTCTGCGCCGGGCGCTGTCCACTCACTGGTACGCCTGGGCCATGGTCGCCCCCGTGGTGACCGTGATCGGCGTGATCATCGGCTACCCGCTGGTGCGCGGCCTCTACCTGTCCACGACCGACGCCAACGAGGCGAACGTCGAGCGCACCATCGGTGTCAACCACATCCCGGCGACGTACGAGTCGGTCGGCCTGGACAACTACACCGCCGTCCTCTCCGACGGCGTCTTCTGGGACCGGTTGAGCTGGACCGTCATCTGGACCGTCTCCTGTGTCGCGCTGTCCTTCGCGCTCGGCCTGGCCCTGGCGAACATGCTCAACCGCAAGCTGGCGGGGCGCTCCTTCTACCGGATGGCGCTGATCCTGCCCTGGGCGGTGCCCGCCTTCGTCTCCGTCTTCACCTGGCGGCTGATCTTCAACGAGAAGAGCGGCATCCTGAACAAGCTGCTGGCCGGTGGCGGCATCGACGCCATCCCGTGGCTGAACGACCCCACGTGGGCCAAGATCTCGGTCATCACCGTCAACGTCTGGCTCGGCGTGCCGTTCATGCTGGTGGCCATGCTCGGCGGACTCCAGTCCATCCCCGGCGAGCTGTACGAGGCCGCCGAGATGGACGGCGCGAACGCCTGGCAGCGCTTCCGGCACATCACCCTGCCCGGCCTGCGCTCCGTCAGCAGCACGGTGATCCTCATCAGCGGCATCTGGACCTTCAACATGTTCCCGGTGATCTTCCTGCTCACCCGGGGCGGACCGGGGGACGCCACCGAGATCCTGGTGACGTACGCCTACCGGCTCTCGTTCGTCGTGAGCCCCCGCGACTTCGCGGGATCCGCGGCCTGGGGCGTGATCATTCTGCTGCTCCTCTCGCTCTTCGCGGTGGTCTACCGCCGCGCGCTCCGCAAGCAGGGAGAAGTCTGGTGACGACCATGACGAACCGACCGACCAAGACCCGGACCGCGCCGAAGCCGAGGACCAGGCCGCGCGGCGAACGCGGGCCGCTGGCCTCCGTCGGGCTCCACCTGACGCTGCTCGTCGCCTCGGCCATCGCGGTGCTGCCCCCGCTGTGGCTGCTCGTCACGTCGTTCAAGCCGGAGAGCGAGGCGTTCTCCACCGCCCTGGTGAAGGACTTCACGCTCGGCAACTACGACCACGTCATCAACGACACCGAGTTCCTGAGCTGGGTCGCCAACTCCCTGCTCGTCGTCGGGCTGACCACCGTGATCGGCGTCTTCATCTCCGCGACCACCGGCTACGCCGTCAGCCGCTTCCGGTTCCCCGGCATGCGCCCGCTGATGTGGCTGCTGCTGATCACCCAGATGTTCCCCGTCGCGGTGCTCATCGTGCCGCTCTACAACCTCCTCGCCAACCTCGGCCTGCTCAACCAGCCCATCGGCCTCGTCGTCACCTACCTCACGATCGCCGTGCCCTTCTGCGCCTGGATGATGAAGGGGTACTTCGACACCATCCCGGTGGAGATCGACGAGGCGGGACGGGTGGACGGCCTCAATCCGTTCGGCACGTTCTGGCGGCTCATCGTGCCGCTGGCCAAGCCGGGGCTCGCCGTCACCGGCTTCTACAGCTTCATCACCGGCTGGGCCGAGGTCGCGTACGCGTCCGCGTTCATGACCGGCGAGGAGAACCTCACCCTCGCCGGCGGCCTCCAGACGTTCGTCAACCAGTACACCAGCGACTGGGGCTCGCTGACGGCCGCCGCGGTCATCGTCGCGGTCCCCGCCGCGGTGATCTTCGGCTTCGTCCAGCGCCACCTGGTCGGTGGACTCACCGCCGGCGCGACGAAGTCCTGACCGCCCGCCTCGCGGCTCACCGGAACGTCCGGACCACCGGACCCTCCGTGCCACCGGTTCTCCCCGCCCATCGATCTCTCGATCCCTCGATCCCAGGGAAGACATGACCCAGCATCTCGCTGCCCCCACAGCCCCCGCCCGCGGCACCCACCCGGACTGGTGGCGCGACGCGGTGATCTACCAGGTCTATCCGCGCAGCTTCGCCGACGGCGACGGCGACGGCATGGGCGACCTGGCGGGCATCCGCGCCCGGCTGCCCTACCTCAGGGACCTCGGCGTCGACGCCGTCTGGCTCAGCCCCTTCTACTCCTCGCCGCAGGCCGACGCCGGATACGACGTCGCCGACTACCGCGCGATCGACCCGATGTTCGGTGACCTGCACGACGCCGACGCCCTGCTGCGCGACGCCCACGCCCTCGGCCTGCGCGTCATCGTGGACCTGGTGCCCAACCACTCCTCCGACCGGCACGACTGGTTCCGGCGTGCCCTGCGCGAAGGGCCGGGCTCACCGCTGCGCGAGCGCTACCACTTCCGCCCCGGCAAGGGCGCGGACGGCGAACTCCCGCCCAACGACTGGGAGTCCATATTCGGCGGCCCCGCCTGGACCCGGGTCGAGGACGGCGAGTGGTACCTCCACCTCTTCGCCCCCGAACAGCCGGACTTCAACTGGGAGCACCCGGCCGTCCGCGACGAGTTCCGTTCGATCCTGCGGTTCTGGCTCGACATGGGTGTGGACGGCTTCCGCGTCGACGTCGCCCACGGTCTGGTCAAGGCCGAGGGCCTGCCCGACATCGGCACACACGACCAGCTCAAGCTGCTCGGCAACGACACCATGCCGTTCTTCGACCAGGACGGCGTGCACGAGATCTACCGCAGCTGGCGCGGCGTCCTCGCCGAGTACGCGGCGAACGACCTCGGGCCCGCGGGCTCCTCTTCCCTGAAGGACCGGGGCCAGGGGACGGGCGGGCGCATCCTCGTCGCGGAGGCCTGGACGCCCACCGTCGAGCGCGCCGCCGCCTACGTGCGCCCCGACGAGATGCACCAGGCGTTCAACTTCCACTACCTCGGCACGTACTGGGACGCCGCCGAGCTGCGGGCGGTCATCGACGCCTCACTGGCCGCCATGCGGCCCGTCGGCGCCCCCGCCACCTGGGTGCTCTCCAACCACGACGTCACCCGCCACACCACGCGCTTCGCCAACCCGCCGGGGCTCGGCACCCAGCTGCGCACCGCCGGCGACCGCGAACTCGGCCTGCGCCGCGCACGCGCCGCGACCCTCCTGATGCTCGCGCTGCCCGGGTCCGCCTACATCTACCAGGGCGAGGAACTCGGCCTGCCCGATGTCACCGACCTGCCCGACGAGGTGCGCCAGGACCCCTCCTTCATCCGGGCCAGCGGCCAGGACGGATTCCGCGACGGCTGCCGGGTGCCCATCCCCTGGACCGTCGACGGGCCGAGCCACGGCTTCGGCGCCGGTGGCAGCTGGCTGCCCCAGCCCGCGGGCTGGGGCGAGCTGAGCGTGCAGGCCCAGACCGGCGACCCCGACTCGACCCTGGAGCTGTACCGGCGCGCGCTGCGCGTACGGCGGACACAGCCGGGCCTCGGCGCGGGCGACTCGCTGGAGTGGCTCGAAGCACCCGAGGGGGTCCTCGCCTTCCGCCGTGACGGTTTCGTGTGCACCGCGAACACCACGGGCTCAGCGGTGCGGATCCCGGCTCCCGGGCGGGTCCTGCTCGCCAACGCCGCCGTGGAGGCCGTGGACGGCAAGGCCGAGCTGCCCGCCGACACCACCGTCTGGTGGGCGGTGTGACCAACTCCCCGCCGCGCGCCCCGGACTGGGCCGACCGCGGTGCTCCGCGCCTCGCGGACATCGCCGTCCAGGCCGGGGTGAGCGAGGCCACCGCGAGCCGGGTGCTCAACGGCAAGCCGGGGGTGGCGACGGGCACGCGGCAGCGGGTGCTCGCGGCCCTGGACATCGTGGGCTACGAGCGCCCGCTGCGGCTGAAGCGGCACAGCGCGGGCCTGGTCGGACTCATCGTCCCCGAGCTCAGCAACCCGATATTCCCCGCCTTCGCGCAGGTCGTCGAGCAGGTCCTCGCCGGGCACGGCTACACCCCCATGCTGTGCACCCAGATGCCGGGCGGCGCGACCGAGGACGAGCTGGTCGAGCAGCTGGAGGAGCGCCGGGTCAGCGGCATCGTGTTCCTCTCCGGGCTGCACGCCGACACCACGGCGGATCCCACCCGCTACCTCGAACTGGTCGGCCGGGGCACGCCGTTCGTGCTGATCAACGGCTACAACGAGAACATCCCGGTGTCCTTCGTCTCGCCCGACGACCGCGCGGCGGCCCGGATGGCGGTGCGCCACCTGGTCGACCTGGGGCACGACCGGATCGGTCTGGCCATCGGACCGACCAGGTACGTCCCCTCCCGGCGCAAGGCGGAGGGGTTCACCGCGGCGCTGCACGAGTTCCTCGGCCCGGCACAGGGGGAGGCCGAGCGGCTCGTGCAGCGCACCCTGTTCACGGTCGAGGGCGGCCACGCGGCGGCCAGCGCGCTGCTGGACGAGGGGTGCACGGCGATGGTCTGCGGCAGCGACATGATGGCGCTGGGCGCCGTCCGCGCGGTGCGTGAGCGGGGGCTCTCGGTACCGGGGGACGTCTCCGTCGTCGGCTTCGACGACTCGCCGCTGATCGCGTTCACGGACCCGCCGCTGACCACGGTGCGTCAGCCGGTGCAGGCGATGGCGACCGCCGCGGTGGGTGCCCTTCTGGAGGAGATCCAGGGCAATCCCGTACAGCACACGGAGTTCGTCTTCCAGCCGGAGCTGGTCGTCCGGGGCTCCACGGCGCAGGCGCCGCGCTGAGGGCCCGCGCTCCGGGGCCTGCCGGCTCCAGGGCCCCGGTCCGAACCGCCGGGCGCGTGGGGCCCGTTGCTCCGGGCCCCCGGCGGCCCGGACCGGAGATGTGGTTGAACGTAACATCGTCGCAATCTCTTGCGAAAGACCTTGCGGGGCATGAAATCGAGGGAACCGCAGTGTGACGCCCAGTTGTGCCCGAAGGGTTGACCGCGGTTACAGGGGGTCGTACGGTCTCGACCGATATCGGCGTTGAAATGTTGCTGCAACATCCTTCAACGGCCTTACGGGCACGGCGCGTTGCCGCACAAGGCCATCCCCCACCCCCGCAGGAGGCCCTCATGGCACGTCGTAAGACCGGAGTCCGCAGACCGCTGGCCGCCGCCCTCGCCCTCGCCGCCGGAGCCGCCGGCAGCCTCGTCGCGGGAGCCCCGCAGGCCCAGGCCGCCCCGCCCGGTGGCAAGGACGTGACCGCCGTGCTCTTCGAGTGGAAGTTCGCCTCGGTGGCAAAGGCGTGCACGGAGCAGCTCGGCCCCGCGGGGTACGGTGCCGTCCAGGTGTCGCCGCCCCAGGAGCGACTCCAGGGCGAGGCGTGGTGGGCCGCGTACCAGCCCGTCAGCTACCAGATCGGCACCCGGCTCGGCGACCGGGCCGCCTTCCGCAGGATGGTCGAGACCTGCCATTCCGCGGGTGTCAAGGTCATCGCCGACGCGGTGATCAACCACATGACGAACGCCTCCGGCACCGGCTCCGCGGGATCCCGCTTCACCAAGTACGACTACCCGGGCACGTACTCGGCCGCCGACATGAACAACTGCCAGGCCCCGATCAGCGACTACCGGGACCGCTGGAACGTCCAGAACTGCGAACTGGGCGGTCTTGCCGACCTCGACACCGGTGAGGAGTACGTCCGCGGCAGGATCGCGGCCTACCTCAACGACCTCCTCTCCCTCGGCGTCGACGGTTTCCGCGTCGACGCGGCCAAGCACATGCCCGTCGAGGACCTCAAGAACATCAAGTCGCGGCTGACCGAGCCGGACGTCTACTGGAAGCAGGAGACGCTGTACGGCGCCGGCGAGGCGGTCTCGCCGAGTGAGTACACCGGCGTCGGCGACGCGCAGGAGTTCCGGTACGCCTGGGACCTCAAGCGCGTCTTCAACGACGAGAAGCTCGCCTACCTCAAGAACTACGGCGAGGGCTGGGGCTACCTGCCCGGCTCGAAGGCGTCCGTCTTCGTCACCAACCACGACACCGAGCGGCACGGCCAGACCCTCAGCTACAAGAACGGCGCCAACTACACCCTCGCGCACGTCTTCATGCTCGCCCTGCCCTACGGCTCGCCCGACGTGCACTCCGGCTACGAGTTCAGCGACGCCGACGCCGGCTCACCCGACGGCGGCCACGTGAAGGCCTGCTACAGCGACGGCTGGAAGTGCCAGCACGCCTGGCCCGAGATCAGGAGCATGGTCAAGTTCCGCAACTCCGCGCGGGGGACGGGGATGACCGACTGGTGGGACAACGGCAACGACGCCATCGCGTTCGGCCGGGGCCACAAGGCGTACGTGGCGATCAACCACGAGGACCACACCGTCAACCGCACCTTCCGGACCTCCCTCGCCGCCGGCAGCTACTGCGACGTCCAGAGCGGCAGGACCGTCAAGGTCGACGGCTCGGGGCAGTTCACGGCCGCCGTGGCGTCCAACACCGCGCTGGCTCTGCATGTCGGAGCCAGGAAGTGCTGACCGCCCCACGGCAGGGGCCGCCCGGCTTCCGCTTCCCCGCCGCCGGGCGGCCCACCCCGCCCCGCACCCCCTCCCGCCCTCGACAAGGAGAAGCCCTCTTGACCGGCTCCCGCCGCCGCACCCTGGTCACCACCGCCCTCGCCCTGCTCGCCGCCGTCGCGCCGTTGACCTCCTCCGCCGCCGCCACGCCCAGTACCCCGGCCACCGCTGAAGCGGCCGACGAGCTCGACCTGACCAAGGCCAGAGCCCAGTGGATCGACCGGGACACCGTCGCCTGGGACCTCCCGGACGCCGCCGCCACGACCCACGAAGTGGTGTACGCGCCCGACGGGCGGCTCACCGCTCGGGACGGGCGGCTCTCCGGCGCGGGACGCCACATACGCCTGAGCCAGGCCGAGGGAGGCCTCACCGACGCCCAGCGCGAGAAGTACCCGCACTTGAAGGACTACGCGGCCTTCACCGTCGACCCGCGCGACCGCGATCAGGTACGCCGTGCCCTCACCGGCCAGGTCATCGCGGTCCGCAAGGACGCCGACGGCAAGCCCCTCACCGCCACCGGCGTCCAGACGCAGGGTGTCCTCGACGACCTCTACAGCGCGGCCGCGACCAAGGCCGACCTCGGCCCGCGGTTCCACCACGGCCGCACCTCGCTCGCCGTCTGGGCGCCCACCGCCCAGTCCGTCGCACTCGAACTGGGCGGCGAAACCGTGCCCATGCGGCGCGACGACGCCAGCGGCGTGTGGTCCGTCAGCGGCCCCAAGGCCTGGGCGGGCACGTCGTACCGGTACGCGGTGAAGGTATGGGCGCCCAGCGTCCAGAAAGTCGTCACCAACAAGGTGACCGACCCCTACTCCACCGCCCTCACCGCCGACTCCGCCCGCAGCCTCGCCGTCGACCTCGGCGACCCGAAGCTCGCCCCCGCGGGCTGGGAGCGGCTGAGGAAGCCGAAGGCGACGCCGCTGCGGGACGCGCAGATTCAGGAGCTGCACATCCGCGACTTCTCCGTGGCGGACCGCACCTCCCGCCACCCCGGCGAGTACCGCGCGTTCACGGACACGGCGTCCGACGGCATGAAGCACCTGCGGAAGCTCGCCAGGGCCGGTACGTCGTACGTACACCTGCTGCCCGCCTTCGACTTCGGCACGGTCCCCGAGCGCGCCGGTGCCCGGAGCAGGCCCGACTGCGACCTGGAGGCGTTCGCCGCGGACTCCGACGAGCAGCAGGCGTGCGTCGCCGAGACCGCCGCCAAAGACGGTTACAACTGGGGCTACGACCCGGTGCACTACACCGTGCCGGAGGGCAGCTACGCGAGCGACCCGGACGGGACCCGGCGCACGGTCGAGTTCCGGCAGATGGTCCAGGGCCTGAACGGAGCGGGCCTGCGCACCGTGATGGACGTCGTCTACAACCACACCGTCGCGAGCGGACAGGCCGACAAGTCCGTCCTCGACAAGATCGTGCCCGGCTACTACCAGCGGCTGCTCGCCGATGGCACGGTCGCCACCTCGACGTGCTGCGCCAACACCGCGCCCGAGAACGCCATGATGGGCAGACTCGTCGTCGACTCCCTGGTCACCTGGGCCAAGGAGTACAAGATCGACGGCTTCCGCTTCGACCTGATGGGCCACCACCCCAAGGCCAACATCCTCGCCGTCAGGAAGGCCCTCGACGCGCTGACGCCCGGCAAGGACGGCGTCGACGGAAAGAAGATCATCCTCTACGGAGAGGGCTGGAACTTCGGCGAGGTCGCCGACGACGCCCGCTTCGTCCAGGCCACCCAGAAGAACATGGCCGGCACCGGCGTCGCCACCTTCTCCGACCGGGCCCGCGACGCGGTCCGCGGCGGCGGCCCCTTCGACGGGGACCCCGGCGTCCAGGGCTTCGCCAGCGGCCTCTACACCGACCCCAACTCCTCCGAGTCCAACGGCACGTCCGCCGAGCAGAAGGCCCGGCTCCTGCACTACCAGGACCTGCTGAAGGTGGGCCTGACCGGCAACCTCGCCTCGTACACCTTCACCGACTCCGCCGGCCGCCGGGTCAAGGGCTCGCAGGTCGACTACAACGGCGCCCCCGCCGGATACGCGGCGGCGCCCGGCGACGCCCTCTCCTACGCCGACGCCCACGACAACGAATCGCTGTACGACGCCCTCGCCTTCAAGCTCCCCGCGGACACGAAGCCGGCCGACCGGGCCCGCATGCAGGTGCTCGCGATGGCGACCGCGACCCTGGCCCAGGGCCCGTCGCTCTCCCAGGCCGGCAGCGACCTGCTGCGCTCGAAGTCCCTGGACCGGAACTCCTACGACAGCGGTGACTGGTTCAACGCCATCCACTGGAGCTGCCGGGACGGCAACGGCTTCGGCCGCGGGCTGCCGCCGGCCGCCGACAACAAGGACAAGTGGACCTTCGCCAAGCCCCTCCTGGGCTCCTCCGCCCTGACCCCCGGCTGCCGGGAGATCGACGGAGCGTCCGCCGCGTACCGCGACCTGGTCCGGCTGCGCGCGACCGAGCCCGCCTTCTCCCTCAAGACGGCCGCCGAGGTCCAGTCCCGGCTCTCCTTCCCGCTCTCGGGCACCACGGCGGAGACACCCGGCGTCGTCACGATGCGCCTCGGTGACCTCGTGGTCGTCTTCAACGCGACCCCGGACATCCGGACCCAGCGGGTGCCGGCCCTCGCGGACACCGCGTACCGGCTGCATCCCGTACAGGCCGAGGGCGCGGACACCACCGTCAGGCAGGCTTCGTACGAGCGGAAGTCCGGCACCTTCAGCGTCCCCGCGCGTACGGTCGCCGTCTTCGAGCGGCGCTGATACCGCCGGGCACCGTCAGTGGCCGTGGCTGCTCAGGCGGTGCAGCCGCAGGGCGAGTTGCAGTTCGAGGGCCCTGGTGGGGCTGTTCCAGTCGGGGCCCAGAAGCTGTGCCACCCGGTCCAGCCGCTGCACCACGGTGTTGACGTGCACGTGGAGGGCGTCCTTGGCCTTCGACAGGCTTGCGCCGTAGGTGTAGTAGGTGTCGAGGGTATGGGCCAGCTCGGTGCCGCGCTGCCGGTCGTAGGCGAGCACGGGGCCGAGGAAACGCTCCACGAAGCCGTTGAGGTCCGACCGGTCGCCGAGCAGGACGCCGAGGAAACCCAGCCCGGCGATGTCGGCGCCGTCCCCGGTGCGGCCGAGTGCGTGCAGGGCGTCGAGACAGCGTCGGGCTTCGGCGTACGTGCCCGGGAGCTGCCCCGGCCCGGTGGACGGCCCGGCGGATCCCACGGTGACCGGCGCCCCGGCCGCCTGCCCGAGGTCCCTGGCCAGCTCCGCGGCGAGCGCGCCGGGCTCCGACGACGGTACGAGGAGGACGACGTGACCGTCACGGACTCCCGCGAGCCCGCCCAGCGAGCGGGCCCGGCGCACGGCTTCCGCGAACAGCTGGGCACGCGGTTCGGTGTCGGCGTCCAGGGCGAGCACGGCGTAGGGCCGGGAGAGATTGAGGCCGAGCTTGCGGGCGCGGATGGTGAGGCTTCCGGTGTCGTGGCGGCCGTCGTGCCGGTCGAAGGTGAGCAGATCGTCGAGGAGCTCCCCGCGGACGCGGTCCTCCGCCTCGGCGACGGTACGGCGCAGCAGCAACAGCAGAGCGGCGACCAGGGCGGCGCGTTCGAACAGGCGCCGGTCGGCGTCGGCCAGGTCCGCGCGTCCGGTCAGGACGATGCTGCCGAGGAGTTCGGAGCCGGCCAGTACGGCGCATACCCAGGTGCCGTCCACCGGGACGGCGTGGCCACCGGCGCGGGAGGCGGCGACGCCCTGGGGTGACGGGGCGAGGGGGCCGGTGCCTGCCCGGGCCATTTCGGTGCCGTCCGAGTCGTGGAGGGCGAGGCCGCCGCCGAGCAGGGCGGCGATCTCGCGCACCAGGTCGTCGACGCTCCCGCCGCGCAGCACCAGGTCGGTGAGGCGGTCGTGGGCGTCGGCGGCACGCCGGAGGGCCGTGCTGTGGGCACGGGCGGTCTCGTTGGCCGTGTTGAGTTCCACGAGGGCGGAACGGGTCTCCTCCAGCAGGCGGGCGCTGTCGATGGCGACCGCCGCGTGGTCGGCGAGCGAGGTGAGCAGCGCGATGGCGTCCGGGGGGAAGTCCCGCGTGGTGCGGTCCGCGGCGAAGAGCACGCCGATGACGCGTTTCCCGACACGGAGAGGGACCCCGAGGATGCCGCGCAGTCCCTCCTCCCAGACCGCTTCGTCGATGGGGCGCGTGTGGGTGAAGCGGGAGTCCGTGCGGTAGTCGGCGCTGGCGTACGGGCGGGCGGTCTGGGCGACAAGGCCGCCGAGGCCCTCGCCCATGCCGAGCCGCAGTTGCTGGAAGCGGGCGGAGACGGAGCCGTCGGTGACCCGCATGAAGGTGTCCTTGGCGACGGGGTCGTTGAGGGACAGATAGGCGATGTCGGTGCCGAGCAGTGTCCTGGCCCGGTGGACGATGGCGCGCAGGACCGCGTCCAGGTCACGCAGTGCGGCGAGGTCGCTCGCGGTGTCGAAGAGCGCGGCCAGTTCGGCCTCCCGTCTGCGGTGCTGGTCGAGGGTCCGCCGGATCTCAAGCGCGGCTCGGGTGGCTTCCTCCAGGAGGGACCGCTCCGCGGGCGAGAGGTGCTCGGTGGACGCGTCGGCCGACGGGCGGGTGAACTGCTCGGCGGGCGCTCCGGAGGCCAGCATGGTCAGCAGCCGCCCGAGGGCCGCGATCGTGCCGTGTGCCGCTGCGCGGTGCGTCGGGTCGTTCACGGCGGCGTCTCGGCTCACACGGTGTCCCTGCCGACGGCCGCCGGCTCTGGCCCGCGCGCCTGGTCGGAGGAGCCGGCCGCCAGGGTGGCGGTGAGGTCCCGGCCGCGGGTCTCCCTGGCGAGGGCGACCGTCACCGTGGTGACGAGCGCGGCAAGGCACAAGTACAGGGCGACGGGGGTGGCGGAGTCGTACTCCTTGAGGAGTTCGACGGCGATGATCGGGGCCAGCGCGCCGGCGATGATCGAGGCGAGCTGGGAGCCCATCGACGCGCCGGAGTACCGGACCCTGGTGTCGAACATCTCCGAGATGAAGGCGGCCTGCGGGCCGTACATGGCGCCGTGCAGCAGCAGGCCGACCGTCACCGCGAGGGTGATCACGGCGAATGACTTGGAGTCGAGCAGGGCGAAGAAGGCGAAGGCCCACAGCGCCATGCCGACCGAGCCGATCAGGGTGACCGGCCTGCGGCCGACGCGATCGGAGAGCGCGCCCCACAGGGGGATGGTGACGAAGTGGACCGCAGAGGCGATCAGTACGGCGTTCAGCGCGGTGCTCTTGGGCAGTTCGAGGTGGTTGGTGACGTAGACGAGGAGGAAGGCGGTGAGGACGTAGTAGGAGATGTTCTCGCCGAACCGGGTGCCGATGGCGGTGAGGACCTCCCTCCAGCTGCGGCGGAACACCTCGATCACCGGGGCCTCCTCCTTGACGCCGCGGGCGGCGTCGGCTTTGGTCTTGGCCTGGGCGGCGAGGAAGACGGGGGACTCGGAGACGGAGACGCGGATCCACAGGCCGAGCAGCACCAGGACGCCGGAGAGCAGGAACGGCACGCGCCAGCCCCATGACATGAACGCCTCCTCCGACTGCACGGCGGCGAGCAGGGCGAGGACACCGGTGGCCAGGAGGTTGCCGCCCGGGGCTCCGGCCTGCGGCCACGACGCCCAGAAGCCACGCTGCTTGTCGCCGCCGTGCTCGGAGACGATGAGTACCGCGCCGCCCCATTCGCCGCCCAGCGCGAAGCCCTGGACGAGGCGCAGCACGGTGAGCAGGATCGGCGCGCCCACGCCGAGCGTTTCGTATGTGGGCAGCAGACCCATGGCGAAGGTGGCGCCGCCCATCATGAGCAGGCTGATGACGAGCAGCTTCTTGCGGCCGACCTTGTCGCCGAAGTGCCCGAAGACCACACCGCCCAGCGGCCTGGCGGCGAAGCCGATCGCGTATGTGATGAAGGCGATCAGGGTGCCCACGAGCGGGTCGGCGGTCGGGAAGAAGAGGGTGTTGAACACCAGTGCGGCGGCGGACCCGTAGAGGAAGAAGTCGTACCACTCGATGGTGGTGCCGATGAGGCTCGCGCTGACGATGCGGGCGATCCCGGTGGAGCGGCCGGAAGCGGCTGGAGCGGTGGCCGGTGTCTCGGACATGTGTCACCAGTTTCGTGTGCGGGGACGGGAGTTTCGTGTGCGGGGACGGGAGCGCTGGGCGAGGAACGGACGTGCGGGGAGGGGTGTGCGGGGCGAGGGAAGAGGAGCGCCCGGGGCTCAGTTCGCTCCCCAGCCGCCGTCCAGGGGCAGGGAGGCGCCGGTGATGTAGCTGGTGTGCGGTCCGCACAGCCACAGCGCGGCGGCGGCGACCTCTTCGGCCTCCAGGAGCCGCTTGACCGGGGCGCGTGAGAGCAGGACGTCGGAGAGGACGTCGCCGGCGCTGATGCCGTGGGCCGCGGCCTGGTCATGGATCTGGCTCTCCACCAGAGGGGTGTGGACATAGCCGGGGTTCACGCAGTTGCTGGTGACACCGTGCGGGGCGCCCTCGATGGCGGTGACCTTGCTCAGACCCTCCAGGGCGTGCTTGGCCGTGACGTAGGCGGATTTGTAGGCGCTGGCACGCAGTCCGTGGACGCTGGAGATGTTGATGACCCGGCCCCATCCGCCGGCGTACATGTGTGGCAGCACGCGGCGGATCAGCAGGAAGGGGGCGGTGACCATCACCTGCTGCATGAGGGCGAAGCGCTCCGGCGGGAATTCGGGGAGCGGAGCGACGTGCTGGAGTCCGGCGTTGTTGACGAGGAGGTCGATGTCCTCGGGCAGGGTGTCGATCACGGCGGGATCGGCCAGGTCGGCGATGTGCGCCTTTCCTCCGATGGCGTCGGCGACCGCAGTGGCCTTCTCGGCGTCCACGTCGACCACATGGACATCGGCGCCGGCCGCCGCGAGGGCGGTGGCGCACGCCAGCCCGATGCCGCTGCCACCGCCGGTCACCAGTGCGGCGCGGCCCGACAGGTCCACGCCGCGCGCGGCCGAGTGGGGCGAGGCGGCCGGCCTCGGCGGCTGCGGGAAGGTGAATTCGCTGGTCATGGCCGGAAACAGTAGGGACACCGCGTCGGCTCGCCTATGGGGGCGACCACCACAATGAGCTGCCCGAAGATGGCGGACTCCGCTACACACGGCGGCCCTTGGCGCGTCAGCGGCCGAGCGGACAGGTGGTCAGGAGCGTGGCCGCGTCGGCCGCGGGCGGACGCGGCACGGTGCGGCCGGCCGGCGGCACGTGGGAGCGGGCCAGCCACCCCTCCAGGGCGGTGAAGGCCGAGCGGTGGCAGGGGACGAGCGGCCTCAGCCGGTCGGGGAAGGCGTCCACCAGGGAGTCGGTGTGGGTGCCGTCCTCGACGCGGTAGTAGCGGTGCAGCGCGCCACGGCCCGCCCGGCGCACCATCCTGGCGTACACGTCGGAGCTCCGGCCGATGGGGAGCAGTACGTCCAGGGTGCCGTGAATGGTGATCATGGGCTTGCCGATGCGGCCGGTCAGGGCGATCCGCCCGACGGCACGGTGGACTTCCGCGGGCCGTGAGGCGTAGTCGTAGTCCGCGTCGCAGGCCGGGCTGCCGGGGGTGCAGTACGGGGTGCCCGCCTCCGTCGGGCCGTCGAAGCCGGGATCCAGTTCCTCGCGGTGGACGCGCTGCGTGAGATCCCAGTACGCCTTGTGGTGGTAGGGCCACAGGAACTCCGACCCGGCCGGGTAACCGGCGGCGCGCATCGCCCGGCCCGCCCGCTCGGCGCCGGGTCCGCCGGCCGCGTACACCGGGTAGTGGCGCAGCGCCGGGGGCAGGAACGTGAACAGATTCGGCCCGTCGGCGCGCCACAAGGTGCCTTCCCAGTCGACGCCGCCGTCGTACAGCTCGGGATGGTTCTCCAGCTGCCAGCGCACCAGGTAGCCGCCGTTGGACATGCCGGTCGCCAGGGTCCGGGCGGGCGGGCGGTGGTAGCGCTGGGCGACCACGGCGCGGGCGGCGCGGGTGAGTTGGGTGAGGCGTGAGTTCCACTCGGCGATGGCGTCACCCGGCCGGTCGCCGTCGCGGTGGAAGGCGGGCCCGGTGTTTCCCTTGTCGGTGGCGGCGTAGGCGTAGCCACGGGAGAGAACCCAGTCGGAGATGGCCCGGTCGTTGGCGTACTGCTCACGGTTGCCGGGGGTGCCCGCCACGACCAGGCCGCCGTTCCAGCGGTCGGGCAGGCGGATGACGAACTGGGAGTCGTGGTTCCAGCCGTGGTTGGTGTTGGTGGCGGAGGTGTCGGGGAAGTAGCCGTCGATCTGGATTCCGGGCGCGCCGACGGGGGTGGCGAGGGACTTCGGGGTCAGTCCCGCCCAGTCGGCGGGGTCGGTGTGGCCGGATTCCACCGTCCCCGCCGTGGTGAGCTCCGCCAGGCAGGCAGCCCGCTGGTGCGCGGCTCCAGGGACGACGATGCGCTGCCGCCCGGCGCACGCGGTGGTGGTCGTGGCCGCCGACGGCGGCACGGCGAGGCACAGAACGGCCAGGGACAGCAGCGTGGCCGAAGCGGCCCGCCGACAGGGACGTGACATGGTGACGAGGTGCGAGAGCATGCAGGACCTCTGGTTCCGAAGGCAGTGACGGGCGGAGAGTAGGCGGCCGCGACAGGCTTCCGACATGGTCGCGTCCACCACGGTCGCGGCGGTCGGAACGGGTTCCGGCCCCATGCGGAGCGGCGGGACGAACGCTGACCTCCCGGCCCGGACAGGCCCTGTATCGACTCACTTCGAGCGCCCCGCCATATGGCCTGAAGACAGCCGGACCGGCGCCGAACGGCCCGCCGCCTCCCAGGGCCCCCCGAGGCGGAGCGACGACAACGCCCATCCAGGCGCCCCTCGATGTGTGGGTCACGTCCATGGTCAGGGTCTGGGCGCCTTCCTAGGGTCGACGCCAGTTGGCCGAGCGGACACCGGCCGCGGCGGCGGTCCAAGGCGGTCGAGCCGAGCCGTCGGCGAGCAAGGCGGCCGGTGTCCCCGATGGAGAGGGACCGAATGGGTCTGGACAAGACGGTCGCGGACGCGGCCGAGGCGGTGGCGGACATCCCTGACGGGGCGTCACTCGCCGTCGGCGGCTTCGGGCTGTGCGGCATACCGAGCGCGCTGATCGAGGCCCTGCTGCACCGGACGACCTCAAGGCTCGCGGTCGTCTCCAACAACTGCGGTGCGGATGACTGGGGGCTGGGACTGCTGCTGCGCGCGGGCCGGATCGCCAGGATGACCAGCTCGTACGTGGGAGAGAACAAGGAGTTCGCCCGGCAGTACCTCAGCGGTGAGCTGGAGGTGGAGCTGGTGCCGCAGGGCACTCTCGCCGAGCGGCTGCGCGCGGGAGGGGCCGGAATCCCCGCCTTCTACACCCCGGCGGGGGCCGGCACCCAGGTCGGCGAGGGCGGCCTGCCCTGGCGGTACGGGGCGGACGGGAGCGTCCTGGTCGCCTCACCGCGCAAGGAGGCCCGTGTCTTCGGCGGGCGCGAGTACCTGCTGGAGCACGGCATCACCACCGACTTCGCGCTGGTGCGCGCCACCATCGGTGACCGGCACGGCAACCTGGTCTTCCGTTCCTCGGCCCGCAACTTCAATCCACTGGCGGCGATGGCCGGCCGGATCACCGTCGCGGAGGTCGAGCACCTGGCCGAACCCGGGGAACTCGACCCCGACGAGGTCCACCTGCCCGGCGTGTTCGTCCAGCGCGTGGTCCGTGTCCGCCCCGGCGACCCCGCGGCCGAGCGGCGCGTCGAACGCCGCACGGTCCGGACCGCGCGGGAAGGCGGTGTCTGACATGGCCCTCACCCGCGAGCGGATGGCCGCCCGGGCGGCCAGGGAACTGGTCGACGGTACGTACGTCAATCTCGGCATGGGCCTGCCCACCCTGATCCCCAACCACCTGCCGCCCGGCGTCGAGGTGGTGCTCCAGTCGGAGAACGGCATCCTCGGCGTGGGGCCCTACCCGGATGAGGACGAGATCGACGCCGACCTGATCAACGCGGGCAAGGAAACCGTCACCGTGCTGCCGGGCGCCTCGTTCTTCGACTCGGCGCTGTCCTTCGGCATGATCCGCGGCGGCCACATCGATACCGCGGTCCTCGGCGCCATGCAGGTATCGGCCACCGGCGACCTCGCCAACTGGATGATCCCGGGCAAGATGGTCAAAGGCATGGGCGGCGCCATGGACCTCGTCCACGGTGCACGCCGGGTCATCGTCCTCATGGACCACACGGCCAGGGACGGCAGCCCCAAGCTGGTGCCGGAGTGCACCCTGCCGCTCACCGGACGGGGGATGGTCCAGCGCGTCATCACCGACCTCGCCGTCCTCGACGTCACACCCGCGGGATTCCGGCTCGCCGAGCTCGCGCCCGGCGTGACGGTCCCGGACGTCCGTGCGGCCACGGCGGCCCCACTGACCGTGCCCGACCGCCTCGCTTCGTGGCCGTCCGGCTGAGCCGATAGCACCTGCCGGGCCGGTGACACAACCCCTCGGGAGTCCACCGGGAGTTGCCCCGACTGTGGTGATCGCTGCCATGTCGCGCGCACCTGACCGCCGCCTACGGTTCCGGACACCGGGCCGCTTCCGGCCCCCACACGCCGGAAGCGGCCCGGGACCCCCCGCAGGCCACCCGAGGAGTCGCCATGCCGTCACATCTCACCGGTCCCACCGGACCCGCGGCAGAACCCGGAAGCGGGCTCGCCCGCCGAGCCGCTCGCCGCGCCGCCGACCCGTCGCGGTCCGAGGCCCGGCGCCGACCGGCCGCCGTACTCACCACGGGAGTCGCCGCGGGCATGGCCGTTCTCCTGCTCGCCGCGCTGTCCGTCGTCGCCATGTCCCGCCCGGCGCGCGCGGCCGCGACACCTCAAGAGGTGACGGGATTCGGCTCCAACCCGGGCAATCTGCGCATGTTCCGCTACACGCCCCCGGGACTGCCCGGCGGACGCCCCGTCGTCGTGGCCATGCACGGCTGCACCCAGAACGCCGCGGGCTACGCGGCGGGCACCGGCTGGATGCGGCTGGCCGACACGTACGAGTTCTCCGTCGTCTTCCCGCAGCAGCAGACGGCGAACAACATGAACGCGTGCTTCAACTGGTTCGAAGCGGGTGACACCCGGCGGGACTCCGGAGAAGCGCTGTCGGTCAAGCAGATGGTCGACCGCACGAAACGGGACAACGGCTCGACTAGCGCCTACGTCAGCGGCCTCTCCGCCGGGGGCGGGATGACCTCCGCCATGCTGGCGGCCTATCCCGACGTCTTCTCGGGCGGGGGCGTGATCGCCGGGCTGCCCTACGGCTGCGCCGACTCGGTGTCCTCCGCCTTCACCTGCATGAGCCCCGGCGTCGGCAAGAGTCCCGACGAGTGGGGGGCCAAGGTCAGGGCGGCCTTCCCGGCGTACTCCGGGCCGCGCCCGAAGGTCTCGATCTGGCACGGCACCACGGACTCGACCGTGAGACCGATGAACGGCACCGAGCTCATGGAGCAGTTCACCGACGCCAACGGCACCGATCAGACACCGGACACCACGGACACGGTCGGCGGCTACCCCCACCGCGTCTACGGCGGCACCGTGGAGACCTACCAGATCACCGGCATGGGGCACGGCCAGCCCGTCGACCCCGGCACGGGTCCCGCCCAGTGCGGTACCGCGGCCGCCTACATCCTGGACGTGAACATCTGCTCCGCGTACCACCTCGTCCGCTTCTGGGGCATCGACGACAACGCCTCACCTCAGCCGACCCCGGTCCCATCCGGCACGAACACGCCGACGCCGACGCCCACCAGCACGCCCCCGCCCTATTCCGACGCCGTCACCGGCACCGCGACCGACCACTACGTGGCCCGGCGCGTCTCCGTGGAGGAGTACAACAAGCTGGGCGCCGCCCACGGTTACACCACCCCCTTCCCCCTCTACCGGTGCGAAGCGGGATGGACCGACAAGGCCGACTGCTCGCCGGTCTGACCCGCGGATACGCCTAGTCGGGGATCGCGTTCGCCGAGGGGGCGTCGCTGCGTCCGTAGTGGTGCGTGGTGAACATGTACAGGAGCCCCACGGCCACCACGACACCGCCGCCGAGCAGCACGATCCAGTTGTCGTACCAGGGAGCCTGCGGAGTACGGGGCCACGCGATGGTGACGATGGCGAAGATCCCGTAGACCAGCGCCCCGATGTTGACGATCAGACCCCACCGGCCGAGCCGGTACTCGCCGCTCGGCTTCCACCCCTTGACGCGGGCTCGCAGCGCGGCAAGGACCACCATCTGGAAGGCGGCGTAGATGCCGAGGATCGCGAAGGACACGATCTTGGTCAGGGCGTCCGTCGAGATCAGCGAGCCGACGGCGATCAGCGCCGGGATCACCGCGGCGACCAGCAGCGCGTACTCCGGCACCGCACGGGTCGGCGAGAACTTCCGCAGGAAGCGGTGACCGATGATCATCTCGTCGCGTGCGTACGAGTAGATCAGCCTCCCGGCTGCCGCCTGGAGGCTGATCGTGCAGGACAGGAAGGAGATGAGTACGACGGCCATCACGATCCGCGCGCCGGCCTCGCCGAGGGCGTCGAAGAGGATCCTGACGGCCGGGTCGGGGTCCCTCCCCGAGATCACCGCCTGGTAGTCGACGACGGCGAGGAGCAGTGTCAGGCAGGTGAACGTCGCCGCCGCCCCGCCCACGTAGATCGTGCGGCGCATCGCCTTGGGGATCACCTTGCCGGGGTTCTTCACCTCCTCGGCGACGTCACCACAGGCCTCGAAACCGTAGTACTGGTAGAAGCCGATGATCGCCGCGCCGAGGAAGACCGGCAGGTAGGAGCCGTCACCACCGGCGCCGTAGTCGTCGAAGAGCACGCCGAGGCCGTGGAAGCGGTGCGTGACCAAGAGGATGACGCCGACGACGATGGCGCCGATCAGCTCCGCGCCGAAGCCGATCAGCGCCGCCCACGAAAGCGACTTCGTACCGGCGTAGTTGATGAGTACGGCGACGAGGATCAGCCCGATCGTGCACAGCACGGTGGTGTGCACGGTGGCGTCGAAGCCGAGCAGGATGGCGATGTAGGGCCCGGCGCCGTACGCGACACTGGTGATCGTGATGAGCAGCGCCCACATGTAGACCCACCCGGTCATCCAGGCCCAGCGCTTGCCCCACAGCCGCCGCGCCCACGGGTAGACCCCGCCGGCGACCGGGTACTGCGCGACGACCTCGCCGAAGACCAGCGCGACGAGGAACTGCCCGCAGCCCGCCATGACGAAGGCCCAGATCATCGGCGGGCCGCCGTCGGCGAGCGCCGTGCCGAAGAGCGTGTACGTGCTGACCACGGGGGAGAGGTAGGTGAATCCGAGGGCGAAGTTCGCCCACGGCCCCATGTCCTTGCGGAACTCCGACTTCTCTTCCCCGTGGTCGGTGCCCGCGGCACCGCCCGGCGTCGCGGGAACGGTCATCGGCCGTACCCTTCCGTACCCAACGGCTGCGGGGCCGGCCGGGCGCTGATGAGATCCGCCGCGCGCTCGGCGGCGAGCAGCACGGTGACCATGGGGTTGATGGTCGGCATGGTGGGGAAGATGGACGCGTCCACGATGCGCAGCCCGTCGTGCCCGCGCAGCCGCAGCTGTGGATCGACCACCGCCATCGGGTCGTCCTCCGCGCCCATCCGGCAGGTCCCCGCCGGGTGGTAGACGGTGTGCGCGGCGCGGCGCCCGTACTCGGACAGGTCCGCGTCCGACCGCACCTCAGGGCCCGGCGCCACCTCCCGCAGCAGCCAGTCGCTGAGCGGCTCGGCGGCGGCGACCTCGCGGGCGATCCGCAGGCCGTCGACGATCGTCCGTTCGTCGTGCCCGTCCGGATCGGTGAAGTAGCGGAAGTCCAGGGCCGGTTTGTCGGCCGGGTCCGCACTGCGCAGCCACATGCGGCCGACCGAATGGGCACGCGGCACGTTCGGGGTCATGCAGACGCCGTGCTCGGGCACGGGATAGCCGAGCCGCTCAGTATTGACCGTGAACGGCACCTGGTAGAAGTGGAACATCAGGTCGGGACGCGGGCCGCCCGCGGGGTCGCGCCGCAGGAAGAGCCCGGCGTCGGAGTCCATGGCCGAGTTGGGCGGCAGCGGACCACGGGTCTCCCACACCATCACCGACTCGGGGTGGTCGAGGAGGTTCTCGCCGACCCCGGGCAGGTCCGCGCCCACCTCGATGCCCAGGTCGCGCAGCTGGTCGGCCGGTCCGATGCCGGAGAGCATGAGCAGCCGAGGCGTGTCGATCGCCCCGGCACACAGCAGCACCTCCGCCTCGGCCTCCAGCGTCGACAGGGAGCCGTCGGGGTTGCGTACCTGGACGCGGGTGAAACGGCCTTCGCTGTCGCGCAACAGGCGGTACGCCCAGGTCTCCAGACGCAGCGTCAGGTTCGGGCGGTCCATCACGGGGTGCAGGTAGGCGACCGACGCGGAGGAACGCGTGTTGGTCTGCGGATCGTAGGCGAGGGAGAAGAAGCCGGTGCCGTCGGTGAAGGGCCGGGCGTTGAAGTCGTCGATGACCGGGACACCGAGGCGGGTGGACGCCGCCGTGACGAAGTCCTGGGCGATCGCGTTGCGGTCGGCGGCGCCGACGGGCACGATCGTGTTCTGCAACCGCGACCGGTACGGCAGGATCGTCTCCGGCCCCCAGCCCTCGCAGCCGCGCTCCACCCACTCGTCGAGGTCCTGCGGGAACGGCAGGAAGCTGATCAGCGTGTTGTGCGAGGAGCAGCCGCCCAGTACGCGGGCCCGGGAGTGCAGGATGTGCGAATTGCCGCGCGGCTGCTCCTCGGTGGTGTAGCCGTAGTCGAACTCGGAGCCGAGCAGATTGATCCAGTTGCGCAGCTTCAGGATGCGCTCGTCGCCGACGTCGCTCGGCCCGCCCTCCACCACGCACACACGGCAGGCCGGGTCCTCGCTCAGCCGAGCGGCCAGCACGGAGCCCGCCGTGCCGCCGCCGATGATGAGGTAGTCGTAGGTCGTCGTCTCGTCGTCCATGCCGTCGCCTTCCCTCGCCCTGCCCGCTCAGCCCTTGAACCAGCCGGAGACGCCCGGCCGCAGGTTCTGGTAGATGTGCTTGGCCTCCTGGTACTCGCGCAGACCGGTGGGCCCGAGCTCCCTGCCGAAACCGGAGCGGCCGAAACCGCCCCACTCGGCCTGGGGCACGTAGGGGTGGAAGTCGTTGATCCAGACCGTGCCGTGCCGCAGCAGCCCCGCCACCCGCTGGGCGCGGCTCGCGTCGTTCGTCCAGACGCCGCCGGCGAGACCGTAACGGGTGTCGTTGGCCAGCTCCACGGCCTCCTCCTCGGTCCGGAAACGCTCCACGGTGACGACCGGGCCGAAGACCTCCTCCTGCACGATCCGCATGGAACGGTCGCAGTCCGCGTAGATGGTGGGCAGCAGGAAGAACCCGCGGGACAGCTCGGCGTCGTCCGGGCGGCGGCCGCCGCAGACCAGCCGGGCGCCCTCGGAGCGGGCGATGTCCAGGTAGCCCTCGACCTTCTCGCGGTGCTGTGCCGAGCTGAGCGGTCCGCTCTCGGTCGCCGGGTCGAGGCCGCTGCCGAGCCGGATGGCCTGCGCGCGCTCGGCAAGGCGCTCCACGAACCGGTCGTGCAGGCCGTCCTCGACGATGAGCCGGGAGCCGGCCGAGCACACCTGCCCCGAGTGCAGGAACGACGCCTCCAACGCGTGGTCGACCGCGGCCTCGAAGTCGCAGTCGGCGAAGACCACGTTGGGGTTCTTGCCGCCCAGTTCGAGCGCGAGGTTCTTCACGCCCGGCGCGCACGCCTCCATGATGTGGCGTCCGGTGGCCAGGCCGCCGGTGAAGGAGACCAGGTCCACGTCGGGGTGGGCCGACATGGCCGCGCCGACGGTGGCGCCCGGGCCGAGCACGAGGTTCGCCACGCCCGCCGGGGCTCCCGCCTCGGCGATCAGACGCATCATGTGGATCGTGGAGAGCGGTGTCGTCTCGCTTGGCTTGAGCACGAAGGTGTTGCCCGCGGCCAGCGCCGGGGCGACCTTCCACGAGGCCTGCAACAGCGGGTAGTTCCACGGCGCGATGAGAGCGCACACCCCGATGGGGTGGTAGGTGACGCGGCTGAGCACGTCGGGCCCGACGTCCACGACCCGGCCGCCGTCCTTGTCGGCGATCTCCGCGAAGTAGCGGAACGCGTTCGAGACGTCCTCCACGTCGATCCGCGCCTCGGCGAGCGTCTTGCCGGTGTCGAGGGTCTCGACACGGGCGATCTCCTCCTGGTCGCGCAGGAGGAACCGCGCCACCCTGAGCAGTACGTCAGCCCGCTCCCGGGTGGGCGACGAAGACCACTCGCCGCGGTCGAAGGCCCGCCGGGCGGCCCGTACGGCGAGGTCGACGTCGGTCTCGTCCGCGTCGTCGACGTCCTGGATGACGGACGCGTCGAACGGGTTGACCACGTCCCGCCGCGCGCCCCCGGTGGCACTGGTCCACTTCCCGTCGATGAACAGTTCCGGCATCGCGGTCTCCCTCGCTCTCGTACCCGTCCGGCGCCGACACGACTACCGCACGGCACACAGGCACCAACATCGTCCGCCCGGCCCGCACCGGCCATGCGGACGCACCGGCCAGGGGCGGGTTGGGCGCAGATGTGACCTGGTTGGGCTAGGTAGTCCCGGGCGGCTTGCGGACCGTGCCGGGCTCCGCATGTCGTCTCCGGTGCTGCCCTCGCGCGTCCGGGAGACGGGGCCGACTGGCCCGTCCGGGGTGCAACCAACCGCTCCGTGTGCGCCGTCCGGGCGTCGCTCCAGCTCAAGGGGGAGCACGTGGGAACGTGGATCACATGACTTCTTCCCCACACCCGGACCCGGATCCGGATCCGCAGCCGCGCGACACCCCAGGACGTGAGTCCGACGGGAGCTCGCCACCGGGCGAGACCCCACCCGCGGAGGGCGGCATGTCGGGGGCCGGACCCGCCCACGACCCGCCGAAGGGGTGGGCGAAGGGCCCGCTGGCCCTGATCCTCGGCCTCGCGGTGCTGATCGCCGCGTTCTTCCTCGTCTACGCGCTCGTCCTGCTGCTCTGACCGGGCAAAGGGCGCCGCCCCGGTCACTACCGGGACGGCGCCCCCATCACACTCTCCCGCTCGCGCGGCTCCTGGGCCGGTTCACCACCGACTGTGCCAGTACAAGGCGTTCATCGTGACGCGCAGGGGCGCGGCCCCATCCCGCTGCCCTCCCCAGGCCCCACCGTTGTTGGTGTACCGGAGCGGGAACGGGGCCACCCTGCGGATGGTGCGCAGCTGGGTGTGGTCAAGGCCCGCCCGCGCCGAGTAGCGCACCAGGTGCTGCGCCCCGATGTCGGTGGGGGCGCCGTTCCCGGCGCTGACGGAGAAGTCCGCGTTCGAGCTGACGAGGGTCCAGTCCGTTCCGCCTTCCGCCTGGTGGAGCTTCGGCCCGAGCCAGCGCCGGAAGGTTCCGTTCGGGTAGTACATCTCCTGGCATTGCAGGTTGGACAGGCAGAGGGCGCCCAGCCAGGCGGCCTTGTGCGGAGCGCCCAGGGTGACGACGTCTTCCACGTACAGCGTGTCCGGCCAGGTCCGGTCGCCCTTCGCGTATCCGGCCAGCGCCGCACGGATGATGAGCCCGCCCATGGAATGCCCGACGAGGTCGACGGTCTGCCCCTTGGAGGAGTACATGTCGTGGATCTTCCACGCCAGCTCGCGGCCCAGATCCTTCAGGGACGTGTCGACGGTGCCCTTTCCGTCCCGGTCGATACGAACGTCGCACCCGGCATCGTCCTCTTCGTAGAAGCCGACGCGGTGCAACGTCCCCTTCCAGTTCGATCTGTCGAACAGTTTGCCGGCGGAGTCCCACTTGCTGCCGCACGCGTGGCCGGGCGTGTACCCCTTGACGAGGAAGACGGGACGCTGCGTGCTGTCCTCCCGTGGAGGCGCCGTGGCCGCGCCGGCCGTGGTGGTGGCGGTGAGTGCGAGTGTGGTGCTCAGGAGGAGCGCCGCGAAGGACGAGCGGAGTCTCATGCGTCGCACTCCTGTCGGTCGAATGCCGGGATGCCAAGTGCGGGCTCCGCGGCGCGAATTGTGGACGTATGGGCATTTCGCATGAAGGTCCCCCTCGTTCCTTTGCCGACTGGCCTGAGGTACTGCGTGCTGCGTGCTGGTGGTGCCGCGTGTTGAGGTGCTGGGTGCTCACAGATTGCGGATGCGGGTCGGGCGGGGCAACAGCAATCGGCTGTCCCGGACAACCCGGCTCTTGTCCCACTCTTGTCCGACCTGGTCAGCGCCCGTCTCGCGGCGACTCCTCGCGCGCCGCGGTGCGCGACGCGGGTGCGGGAAGCGGGGTGTGTGAGATCTGCCGTGGCGCTCCACAGCGCGTCAGCGTGCCAACGCCGCACACATACGGGAGTTTGGTACCGAATCGCGGCGTTTGCTCTTGATGTAAGGAAACTGATGACTGCTCAAGCGGATCCGGTCACGCTGGTACCGACCGAAGGACGTCGCAGCAGGGGCCGTGTGGTCGTCTCCTGGATGACCACGACCGATCACAAGAAGATCGGTCATCTGTACCTGATCACGTCGTTCGCGTTCTTCCTGATCGCCGGGGCACTGGCCATGGCCATCCGGGCGGAACTGGCCCGCCCCGGGATGCAGTTCCTCTCGGCCGAGCAGTACAACCAGTCGTTCACCATGCACGGCACGATCATGCTGCTGCTCTTCGCCACCCCCACCTTCGCCGGCTTCGCCAACGCGGTCATGCCCCTCCAGATCGGCTCCCCGGACGTCGCCTTCCCCCGCCTGAACATGCTCTCCTACTGGCTGTTCCTCTTCGGCGGGCTGATCGTGCTCGGCAGCTTCCTCACCCCCCAGGGCGCCGCCGACTTCGGCTGGACCGCCTACACGCCCCTCAGCGGCGGCGAGCGCACCCCGTACATCGGCGGCGACCTGTGGATCATGGGCCTGGCACTCTCCGGCTTCGGCACCATCCTCGGTGCGGTCAACTTCACCACCACCATCATCTGCATGCGCGCGCCGGGCATGACCATGTTCCGGATGCCCATCTTCACCTGGAACGTCCTGCTCACCTCGGTCCTGGTGCTGTTCGCCTTCCCCGTCCTGGCGGCGGCGCTGCTCGTCCTGGAGGCCGACCGGCGCTTCGGCGCCCAGGTCTTCAACCCCGAGAACGGCGGGGCCCTCCTGTGGCAGCACCTGTTCTGGTTCTTCGGCCACCCCGAGGTCTACATCCTGGCGCTGCCGTTCTTCGGCGTGATCACCGAGATCCTCCCCGTCTTCTCCCGCAAGCCGATCTTCGGATACATCGGACTGGTCGGCGCCACCATCGCCATCACCGGCCTGTCCGTCACCGTGTGGGCACACCACATGTTCGCCACCGGCGGGGTACTGCTGCCCTTCTTCTCCTTCCTGACCTATCTGATCGCCGTGCCGACCGGGGTGAAGTTCTTCAACTGGATCGGCACCCTGTGGAAGGGCTCGCTGTCCTTCGAGCCGCCGATGCTGTGGGCGGTCGGCTTCCTGGTCACCTTCCTCTTCGGCGGCCTGACCGGCGTCATCCTCGGCTCCCCGCCCCTGGACTGGCACGTCACCGACACCTACTTCGTCGTCGCCCACTTCCACTACGTACTCTTCGGCACGATCGTCTTCGCGATGTTCGGCGGCTTCAGCTTCTGGTGGCCGAAGATGACCGGGACCATGCTCGACATGCGCCTGGAGAAGATCCACTTCTGGACGCTGTTCATCGGCTTCCACACCACTTTCCTCGTCCAGCACTGGCTCGGCGCCGAGGGCATGCCCCGCCGCTACGCCGACTACCTGGACGCCGACGGCTTCACCGCCCTCAACACCGTCTCCTCCATCGGCGCCTTCCTGCTCGGCCTGTCCACCCTGCCCTTCCTCTACAACGTGTGGAAGACCGCCAAGTACGGCGAGCGCGTACAGGTCGACGACCCCTGGGGCTTCGGCCGTTCCCTGGAATGGGCCACGTCCTGCCCCCCGCCCCGGCACAACTTCGTCACGCTGCCCCGCATCCGCTCCGAATCCCCCGCCTTCGACCTGCACCACCCGGACGTCGTCCAGCTCGACCAGAAGGAGAACACCGGCAAGCGCGACATCGTGGACGCCAGCGGTCACGAAGGCGACCGGTCATGATCGCCCCGTCCCTCCTGCGGCGTATCGCTCCAGGCGACAGCCGGGCATATCGCTTAAAGTAACTTTATGATCACAAAAAGGAATGGCTCTGCCTCCGGGCTGAGGCGTCTGCCGGCCTCGCGAGGCACCGGCCTGCTCTGCGCCGCGGCTGCGGCGGCTGCCCTGCTCACGGGCTGTGGCGACGACGGCGATGACGGCGCCGCGAAGACGGGCTCGGCCGAGGCCGCCCCGGTGCCCTCCGCGCCGGCCGCCACCGCGACGGGCAACCTCACCGAGGACCAGTCCGAGCGGAAGGCCCTCATCCCGAAGGCCAAGGTCGGCTACGAGGACGCGCTGCGCACCGCGGTGGCGGCGGTGCCGAAGTCGAAGCCGGTCTCCATCGAACTGAAGGGCCCTGTCGACAAGCCCACTTGGGAGACCGAGGTGGCGACGACCGACGGCGCCGCCCACACGGTGCGCGTCGACGCGGTCACCGGCAAGGCCGACAAGGCGCAGGCCAAGAAGGACGAGGACGCCGACGACAAGCGCGAACTGGCGGACCGCCTGCGCAAAGCCACGGTGACCGCGCAGCAGGCCGCGGAGACCGCCACGGGCAAGACCAAGGGGACCGTCAGCTCCATCGAACTTGAGGACTCCGACGCGGGCGCGCCGAAGTGGTCCGTCGACGTCGTGACGACCGACGACTGGAACAAGACGACGTTCGACATCGACGCGACCAACCGCAAGATCGTCCGGGAACACGTCGACAAGGACTGACGACCGGCCCGCGCACTCGTGTGCGCGGGGCGGCCCTCGGCAACGGACCGGTCGAGTGGGCTTGTGGACGTGGGCGCAGGGCGTTGGACGACATCCGGGTGTCCCGTCCACCCGCGGCCTGCCCCGCGCCCCGCTCCGCTACTCCGCCCCGTGACGCGGGCTTTGGCCGGGCGCGGTTTGCTCTTTCCTCGGTCGGGGCCGGGCGAGGGTCCACGCGCCCAGCGCCACCAACACGGCCGCCCCGGCCGCGTAGACCGGGAGCCACAGGGTCGTGGTGGCGGACAGGCAGTCGGCGACGGCGTCATGGCTCTGGATGTCCTGCGCGTCGGCCAAGGCGGCCCGGTCGCGGTCGGCCAGGTCCGCCAGCGCCGCCTCCGTCCGGATGCTCTCGTAGGTGCCCAGCGCCGGACACCGGTCACGGGTGCCCGGCATCGGGAACAGCCACGGCCAGCGCTGCATCATCGGGGCCAGTGCGATCGCCACGCACAGGCCGACGACCAGGGAATACGCCGCCAGGTTCCGCGGGTACGCGGACCGGAGACCAGGCGTCCACCTCGGCAACCGGTAGAAGGAGAAGATCACCGCGAGAAGCGTCACGCCGATGTACGTGGCGAACCACTGCCAGGAACCTTGCGCGAGGGCGGCCGTGAGCACGGCGGCGAGGCCGATGCCGATGACACCCGCCTGGCCGGGGGCGTCATGGTTCGCCGCGGTGGACGACGGGCTCGGGGCGCTTTGGGGCCTGGGTTGGTCCACGATCTCTCCTGCCTTGTCCGGCCACCAGCATCCGGGCCCGTGGCGCCGCCTGCCCCGCAGCCATGCCGGGCGGCCCGGAAGCCCGGCCCGGTTGGCGGATCGCGGACTCCCGGCGGCTCGTGGCGGCTCCCGGAGGTCAGTCCTCCGTCGAGCCCTTCGCGTACGCAGGCGCGGCCGCCGCGGGCCCAGGCCCTCCTTCGCTGAGGCCGAATCGCGCGTGGAACCTCCGCAGGAAGCCGGGGGCGTATCAGGCCGAGCCGCCCAGCAGGCGCATCGCGGCAGGCAGGAGGATGCCGCGTACGGCGAGGGCGTCGATGAGGATGGCCGGCCCGCTGCCCAGACCGAACAGCTGGAGGAAGCTGATCTCGGCAGTGCCGAAGGCGGCCGACACCCCCGCCCTCTCACCGTCGCTCCGGGCACACCCGGCACAGCTGCCGCCCAGCGGCCTGGAAGACCTGCCGCTTCGAGGACGTCCGCGGTCGGATCCCCGTCGCCGAGCAGGGCACGACGGCAACGGATCCCCATCCGCATACGTGTGAGGCCTAGTGACGTGAGACATGGGCGAGTGAGCGGGTGCCCGGAGCGCAGCTCTTGCGCAGGTCGTCGAGTTCGACGGCCGTCAGCTGCTTCCGGGCGGAACCGCGGCGGCCGGTGTCGAGCAGGGCGCACGCGCTGTCCAGCCACTGCGGGGAAGGCTCGACGCCGACGAACGCGGCGAGACGGGAGAGTTCCTCCCGAGGGGCGTCGAGGAGATCCTCGTAGGCCAGTGTCATGCGCTGGGCGGCGGGCAGGCCGTCGAGGAAGCGCGTGCCCTCGGCGACGAGTTCGGACCACAGGGCGCCGAACCGCCGCAGGGGAAAGGCCCGGTCACGTACGAGAGCGGGATCGAAGCGCTCTTCGAGCAGGGGTGCCAGGTCCGGCGGCAGGGAGCGTACGTGCTCGTCCGTCAGGTCTCCGAAGCTGTCGACGCCCGTCCGTTCCCTGATCTCCCGCATCAGGGTGATCATGCGGTAGCCGGGGTGGCGGCTCATGGACAGCGCGCAGTCCGGTCCGTCGCGGAAGAGGTGCACGAACTTGGCGTACGGGAAGGCGGCCCGCAGCCCCGGCGCCCACCCCGTCGAGTAGCCGGAGCGCTCCACGACGGCGGTCCGCCCGAACCGTGCGCGGAGCAGCTCGAAGAGCGCTTCGTGGTGCTCGGCGGCGGCCCGGCCCGGCCAGTCGAGGACCGCTGCGCGGATCTCGTCGAGCAAGCCGTCGGGGTCGTCGGTGAGGTGGGGCAACACCATGAGGGACAGCGCGGGGATGCCGGTGGTCTCCGCCGTGTACCGGCCCGGGCGGCGTGTGTAGAGGAACTCCGGCATCAGCACGCCGCTGCGGATCATGGCCGCGAAGTACGGGGTGGGCCGGAAGAGGGCGTCCCAGAACTCCGCGCCCGACACCCGGCCCTCGGGGAAGGCCGTGTCACCGACCGACGCCATGTACTCGTTGAGGCTGAGGACGTCGGGGTGAGTGTTGAGGATGCGGGACAGCGCGGTGGAGCCGCTGCGGCCCGTACCGATGACGAAGGTCAGACTGCGCAAGGTCACTCTCCGAGGGCACGGGGCGAGTACTGCGGGGCGGCGTCGCTGCGCAGCTCAGCACATCCGGGCCGAGGGCACCAGATGGCCGCCCGACGGCGGCCCCGCTTGACCTTGACACGGTGACAACGTCTTCACTGCGTCGAAGGAGGTGGTCCCGATGACCCTGCCAAGACCGGACACAGACGAGGTTCGCGCGCGCCAAGGGCGGCTTCAAGACATGCTCCAAGGCTTGGAGGACAGCCGTCCGTCCGTGCGGCTGCGGGCGGCGATGGCGGTCGGCACGAGTCCTGACCCGCGGTTCATCGACAAGCTCGTCGAACGGTGCGCGGTCGAGCCCGAGTTCCAGGTCCGCGAAATGCTCACATGGGCGCTCACCCGCCACCCGGCGTCAGCGACGGTCCCGGTGCTCGTCGGCGAACTCCGTTCGGGGTGCGCGCAGGCCCGGAGCCAGGCCTTGCACACGCTGTCCAAGATCCGGGACCGGCGGGCGTGGCCGGCGATCACCAGGGCCCTGCTGGCCGACGCCGACGACGAGGTGGCGCGGAGCGCCTGGCGGGCGGCGGTCGTGCTCGTACCCGAAGGCGAGGAGCCCGAGCTGGCCGCAGTATTGTCGACACAGCTCGGGCGCGGCGACCGCGAGACGCACCTGAGCCTCAGCCGGGCGCTGGTCGCGCTCGGTGACGTGATCGTGCCGGTTGTGCGCGCCGCGACGACGGATCCCGACCCCCGCGTACGGGCGCACGCGCTCGCCACGGAACGGCTGTCGCGCGACCCGGACGCAGGCTTCGAGTTCGCGATCGAGGAGGCGAAGCGCGTCGTCGCCCTCGGCGGGGCCGACCGGGGAGGGGGATAGGCAGTGCTGATCGGTGAGGTGGCACGACGCTCCGGGGTCAGCGCCCGCATGCTCAGGCATTACGAATCGCTCGGCCTGGTGCGGCCGACGGGCCGTACCGACACCAACTATCGGGAGTACTCCGGCGACGACATCCAGCGGATCTTCCATATCGAGAGCCTGCGGTCACTGGGGCTGTCCCTGCGTGAAGTCGGGCGCGCGCTCGACGACCCCGGCTTCACGCCCTCGGGGCTCGTCGACGACCTCATCCGCCGGACGCGCGAACGCATCGCGGCCGAGACGGAACTGCTCACGCGGCTCCGCCGGATCGGCGCCGCGGAACCCGACGGCTGGGAGGACGTCCTCCAGAGCGTCGCCCTCCTCCAGGCCCTGGGGTCCAAGAGCCCCGAACAGCGCCAGCGAGCCGCCCTGTCCTCGGTCGAAGAGGTTCCGGTGCCGGTGGAAGCGCTGGTCGAGGCGGCGCTGAGCGAGACGGATCCGAACGTCGCCGGAGCCCTCCGATGGGCGCTGGCGCGGTCGGGCGACGAGGGACGGCCTCTGCTGGCGAAGGGCCTCGGCTCACCGGCGGCCGAGGTCCGCGAGCGCGCCGTCCAGGCCATCGCCGAGATTCCGAACGACGAGGCGACCGCACTGCTGCGGGAGGCGCTCGCCCACTCCGACGTCGTGGTCCGACGGCACGCGGCGCTGGCGCTCGGGGCCCGTGGAGTGGCCGAGGCGGTGCCTACGCTCATCGACATGGTCGTCGAGCAGGCGAACGACGTCGATGCCGCCGACGCGCTGAGCGCCCTGGCGAGCTGTCATCCGGCGTCGGCGGACGAGATCGCCACCGGGCTCATCGCCCGCCTCGCCCACAACACCCCTGGCTCCCCGTTCCGCAGGCGACGGCTGACCGAGGCGCTCGCGGAGATCCCGGGGGTCACGGCATCGCGTGCGCTGGCGGATCTGTCGCATGACGACGACCGCGCCGTGGCCGTGACGGCGACGTACGTCCTCGGGATACGGGAGGCCCGCTAGCGCACTGACGTCGTCGACCGGTCAGGCGCGCCAGCGGTGGGAGTAGCCCTCCCGCAAGGGCCCGCCGAGCAGGTCGAGCACCTGCTCCACCGCGGTGGCCAACGGCCTGGCGTCGGCGTGCTCCGCCACGGCCTGGTGACCGTCCAACAAGGCTTTGCCGATGGACGGGTCCGCGCTGAGCAACCTGCGCGGGAGCCACTTGCCGATGCCGGTCCAGGCGCCGTGATGGGCGGTGACCAGGTCCGCTGCCGTGCGCAGGGCGTGATCGGCGAGGGAGAGCTGTTCGTACCGGTTGTCCGGCGGGGCGTCGACCAGGTCGTCCAGGAAGCACGTGAGGACGTAGCGCCCGTGTTCCCACTCCGCCGCGGTGAGCGGAGGCGGCCCGGCGGCGAGGGTGTCCCGGGCCAGTCGGCACATGCGGGCCATGTGCCCGTGCGGATCGGCCAGAGGCAGGCCCTGGGCGTAGATGAAGAGGACCGTCGCGCGACGCCGGGCCCTGTCCCACGCGAAGAACTCCGGCACGTCCTCAAGGGTGTTGAGGAACAGTTCGACTATGCGACCGTCGTGACGGACCACCTCCCGACGGCTGGTGTCCGAGTCGGGAAGGAGGACGGCCACGTCCAGGTCACTGGCCCGGGTCGCCCGACCTTGAGCGGCGGAGCCTCCGAGGACGGCGCCCAGAGCGTGCGGAAAGAGCTCCGTGACCACACGGAGAGCGTGGGCCTCGACGGTTTCCTGATCATCCATGGGTGCTTATCGTGCCACTGTTGGGCGCGCGATCCGCAGTACCTCCATGGCGGTTGGCGTCAGGCGGGGGATGGGCGGCGGGTGTCGGCGCGCTTGTGGTCGAGGGGGATGGGTGAACGAGGACGGACTCGGTGGCCGGCTCTTGACGGCGGTCCGGGCGGGGGACGCCGACGCGGTGCGGACGCTGCTGGCCGACGGTGCGGATCCGGACAGCGCCGGTGCGGACGGACTGCCCGCGCTGTGCGTCGCGGTGGCCGCGTACGACGAGGCGGTCACCGAAGCGCTGGTGTACGGCGGAGCCGACCCCGACCGGGTGCTGCCGGACGGCACCACGCCCCTGTGGCGGGCCGTTGACGGCGGCTCACCGGCGGTCTTCGGCGTCGTGCTGGGAACGGACGCGCGGGAGCGGCTGCCGGAAGCTGCCCGTGAGCGGCTGCTCGCCCTGGCGCGGGGCTGGTACGAGATGGGGGCGGCCGAAGAGCTGCGGCGCCGGACCGGCGCGACGGGCCCCGCCACCACGACCCGGGTCCCGGGGGGCGCGTACGACTGGGTGGAGGAGGTCTCACTCGGCGGACGCGTCGTCAGGGCCGGGCACGGCGCCATCCTCACCTGGCTCGAATGGGCCTTCCGCGTCCTGACACCCGTCGACGAACTGGTCGCCCGCGCCGTCCGGCGGCGGGACGAGGACCATGTCGACTGGACGGCGGCCCGCTGGATCCTCGTCCAGCGGCGGAGCGACGAGACCTGGTCGGCCGTGGCCGCCCACCGCCACCACCCGGACCCGGCGTACCGCCGCTTCGTGACGGACTACGTGCGGATGCGGTCGCTGGTGGACTCCGGGCACCGCTCCTACCGGAAGAAGGAGGGCGAACTGCTGGCCGCCTGGGCCGCCGAGGAGACGGACGCCGAGATGCTCGCCGAGGTTCTCACCGCGCTCGCCGAGTACGAACACCCCGGGCAGGAGGCCGTCGGGCTCCGCCACGCCGACCACCCCGACCCGCGCGTACGCCGCGAAGTGCCCTGCCTCCTCATGGCCGATGACGCGGGCCCGCGCTCACCGGCGGCCAGGGACGCGGTGCTCGCCCTCATGAGCGACACGGACGCGGAGGTGCGGCTCAGTGCGTGCTCCGCGGCGGCGGAGCACGACGACCTTCTCCCGGCGGCGATCCGGACGCTGCTCCTGCTGGCGAAGAGCCCGGTCGTCCCCGTGCGCCACGGGGCCGCGGTGACACTGGCCGCTTCCCGTGACCACACGCCCGCCGTCGCGGACGCCCTCGTCACACTGCTGAACGAGGACGAACAGCTGGTGCGTCTTGAGGCCGCCTGGGGGCTGGCCCGGCGCGACGACCCGCGCACCGAAGAGGCGTACGAGCGCGTGGGCCCCCTCGGCCCGGGCTTCGAGCACGACCACCGGGCCCACGCGCTCGGGGAGTGGAGAGGACGCAGGAGGGGCCGGGCCGCCGGGTGAGGGCCTTTCGGTCAGGCGTTGACGTCGAAGGGCACGCCGGAGGGCAGCGCCGAGGCCAGATGACCGGGGAAGCTCGCGTCCTTCAGACCGAAGGTGGCACTGCCGAAGTCCTGGGCGCTCAACTTCTCCCGTACGCCCGCCGGATAGCCGTTCCAGCCGACGAGGGACGGGAACTGCCATGCGCCGCGGTGGTTCTCGGGCGGCTCGTCGGCCGCGTTCGCGGGGCGGAAGCAGTGCGTGCCGATGCCGTCCTTGTGAGAGACGACCTTGGGGTGGGTGCCGTCCCAGCGGATCCGGTCGCGCGGGTAGATGTCGAAGCGGCCGTGGGCAGAGGTGGCGACGTACTCGGCGCGGCCGTCCTTGACCCACACCACCACGTGCTCCCAGTCGTGCCGGTGACCGCCGAGTCCGCTGCCGGCGACTGCCTGGTCCTTCTCGAAGTAGAGGCCGTAGAGGATGGCGCACCAGCCGTTGTCGCACTTGGCGCGGGCGTAGCCGTTGGTGTTCGCGAGGTCGCTCGCGTCGTGGCACTGGCCGTTGAGAGCGCCGCCCGGCTTGAGACCGCCGTTCACGGTGCCGTCGGGGGCGATGGCGGGAGTCGGGTAGCAGCCGTCGCCGTCATAGTCGTACGCGGGCTGGAACGTCTGCTCGATGGCGTCGGCGTTCGCGGGCAGGGCCGGTGGCGGGGCGGCGACGGCCGTGCCCGCGAGGGCGATCACCAGGGCGAGGGCGCCGGTGGCGGACACGGACGTTCTGCGGATGGCTCTGCTCGGCTTCACTGCGGTCTCCTGCGTCACGGTGGGGGCACGACAGATTTGTCATGCCCCCACCATCAGCAGGTGACGCTTACGTTCAACGTCTGTGAACAGACGCGGAATTGAGCGGTGGGTTGCGGAGCCCGGCCGTCAGGGGCGGCTGGTGAGGTAGCCGCCCATCGACGTGAAGTACTCCGTCGCGGGCAGCTCGCGGCCGTCCTCGGTCCGGACTCGGGTGATGGCGAGGCCGTGGTTGCGGCCGGTGCGGGCGTCGGCGCCCGCGACGATCACCACGCCGTCCCCCTCGCGGTAGAAGACGCGGCCCGGGGTGCCGCCGTAGCGGTTCTCGGAGACGACCGCGGAGACGACTTCGAGCCGCTTGCCCTTGTGGAAGGTGAAGGCGCTCGGGTAGGGGGCGGACTGGGCGCGGACGAGACGCTCCAGATCCTCGGCGGGCCAGTCCCAGTTGATGCGGATGTCTTCCTCGGCCCGCTTGTGGAAGAAGCTCGCCTGCGACCGGTCCTGCTTGGTGAACTCGGTCTGCCCGGAGGCGATCAGGTCCAGGGCGCCGATCGTCACCGGGGCGATGAGGTCGACCGTCTTGTGGAACAGGTCGGTCGCCGTGTCCGTCGGCTCGACCTTCACCGCGCGCTGCATCACGATGTCGCCGGCGTCGAGCTCCTCGTCCATCATGTGGCCCGTGACGCCGACCTCGCTCTCGCCGTTGATGAGGGCCCAGATCAGCGGGGAGAAACCGGCGTACTTCGGCAGCAGCGAGTCGTGGATGTTCAGCGTGCCGTGGCGGGGCAGCGTGTAGATGCGCGGCGGGATCCACGTACGCCAGTTGTTGGCGACGATGATGTCGGGGTCGGCCTCCTTGAGGCGGTCGAACAGCTCCTCGTCGTCGGGGCGGTTGCGGATGACCACCGGGACGCCGTGCTCCTCGGCGAGGTCGGCGACCGAGTCGCTCCAGATCTTCTCGTACGCGTGCTCGCTCTTCGGGTGGGTCACCACCATCACGACGTCGTGCTCGGAGTCCAGGAGAGCTTGCAGGGTCCGATGACCCCAGGTCTGGTAACCGAACATGACGACCCGCATGTGTTTCCTCCTCGGAGAGCAAAATGAATCGCACTTAGTAAAGCAAGCCTTACCTAACGGTGCAACAAGTGCTCTTCTGTGGTGAGTTCAGTGCCCGTAACTCGCACTCTGTCCGATTTGTCGGGTCGACAGGTTGGCCGGATCAGGTTAGCTTTACCTAAGTTCCGCTGGTCGCCGCCTTCGGTGTGCCCGGTCCCCTTGATTTCATCCACGCCTGACAGGCGGCTGTCCCGCACGATGGGAGTGACATGTCTCAGGTTCTTCCTGGCGACGCACCTCTGATTCACGACCTCATTGGAATCGGCTTCGGGCCGTCCAATGTGGCCATGGCGCTTGCGCTCAGCGAGCACAACGCGAAGGTCGGCAGGCAGGAGACCGTCACCGCTCACTTCTTCGAGCGCCAACCCAGCTTCGGCTGGCACCGCGGCATGCTCATCGACGACGCGACGATGCAGGTCTCCTTCCTCAAGGACCTGGTGACGCTCCGCAACCCGTCGAGCGAGTACACCTTCCTGCGCTACCTGCAGAGCAAGGGCCGCCTGGTCGACTTCGTCAACCACAAGAACCTCTTCCCGCTGCGCGTGGAGTTCCACGACTACCTGGAGTGGGCCGCGGCGAAGGTCGACGACATGGTCTCCTACGGCCACGAGGTCATCTCCGTCGAGCCCGTCGTACGCGACGGAGTGGTGGAGTACGTCGACGTGACGGCCCGCTCCGGGGCGGAGACGGTGGTCCACCGCGCCCGCAACCTCGTCATCGGCACGGGACTTCGCCCCGTCGTCCCCGAGGGCGTCGAGCGCACCGACCGCGTCTGGCACAACTCCGACCTGCTCGCGAAGGTGGACGGCCTGGAGGGCACCGACCCCACCCGCTTCATCGTGGTCGGCGCCGGCCAGAGCGCCGCCGAGAACGTGGCCTACCTCCACCGCCGCTTCCCCAAGGCCGAGATCTGCGCCGTATTCTCCCGCTACGGCTACAGCCCCGCCGACGACAGCAGCTTCGCCAACCGCATATTCGACCCGCAGGCGGTCGACGAGTACTTCACCGCCCCGGACGACATCAAGCGGCAGCTGATGGACTACCACGGCAACACCAACTACTCCGTGGTGGACATCGACCTCATCGACGACCTGTACCGCCAGGCCTACCAGGAGAAGGTGCTCGGCACCGAACGGCTGCGGTTCATCAACGTCTCGCGGCTCACCGGCGTCAAGGAGGGCGACGGCAAGGTCCGCGCCACCATCAAGTCGCTGGTCACCGGCGAGGCGAGCGAACTGGACGCCGACGTCGTCGTGCTCGCCACGGGATACAGCCCCGCCGAGCCGCTCGGCATCCTCGGCGAGGTCGGGGACCGCTGCCACCGCGACGAGCGGGGCCGGGTGCGGGTCGAGCGCGACTACCGCCTCACGACCGATCCCGAACTGCGCTGCGGCATCTACCTCCAGGGCGGCACCGAGCACACCCACGGCATCACCTCGTCGCTGCTCTCCAACACCGCGATCCGGGTCGGCGAGATCCTCGACTCGATCATCGACCGGGGCCTGAAGTCCGCTCTGGACGAGGCCCGGCCGGTCGCCGACGGCGTCGGTTCCGGGCGCTAGAGCCCTACTCCCCAGGGGCTCTCCGCCCGAGTCACCCCCCACACGCCTTGCCCCGCCGCAGCGCCGTCGTACGCCGCGGGCCTCGGCACGCACTGTGAAAACCCCGTGAAAGGAACAACCGTGTCCACTGGTACACGCCCCGCGCTGACGCGGCTCGTCAGAAACGTCCCCCGCGTGGCCGTCGCAGCGGTCGCCGCGCTCACCCTGGCCGCCTGTGGGGGCGGCGACGGGAACTCCGAGACGAAGTCCTCGGGCGAGAGCGGCGCCAAGTCCGGCGCCTTCCCCGTGAAGGTGGAGCACAAGTACGGCACCACGACGATCGACTCCGAGCCGAAGAAGGTCGTCACCCTCGGCCTGTCGGACCAGGACGCGGTGCTCGCGCTCGGCGTGAAGCCGGTCGGCGCGGTCGACTGGTTCAAGGAGAAGCCGTACGGCAAGTGGCCCTGGGCCAAGGACAAGTGGGGCTCCACGAAGCCCACGATCGTCGGTGAGCGCGACGAGTACAACATGGAGAAGATCGCCGCGCTGAAGCCGGACCTCGTCATCGCCCAGTACTCGGGGATGAAGAAGGAGCAGTACGACACGCTCTCCAAGTTCACCAAGGTCGTCGCGCAGCCCAAGGGCTCGCCCGACTACGGCGCGTCCTGGCAGGTCATGACCCGCCAGATCGGCAAGGCGCTCGGCAAGGAGGCCGAGACCAAGAAGCTGATCTCCGGCATCGACGCCCGCTTCAAGGCCGTCCGCGACAAGCACCCCGAGTTCGCGAAGAAGACCCTCTCCGTGGCCGACAGCTTCGAGGCGGGCAAGTACTCGGCGTTCACCAAGACGGACCCCAAGTCGATCTTCTTCTCCGAGCTCGGCTTCAAGCTCAAGCCCGAGATCGACAAGCTCGCCAAGCCGGGCGCGAACGTCGCCGACCTCAGCGCCGAGAAGCTGAACGTCCTCGACGTCGACCGGCTGGTGTGGGTGACCTCCAGCACCGAGGCGAACGACCGGATCAAGGCCGAGCCGCTGTACAAGAAGCTGAAGGTCCACCAGGACAAGCGCGACCTGTTCGTGCCGTACCAGGACCCGGACGTCGGTGCCGCGTTCTCCTTCAACACCGTCCTCTCCATCCCGTACGCGATCGACGAGATCGAGCCGATGCTGGCGGACATCAAGTAACACCCCACCGCCGAGGCGGGGCCGGCTGACGAGGGACCAGGAGAGACCACCACGCGACGGCGCGCCGGACGGCGCGCCGTCGACGGCGCGGCTCCTGGTCCCTTCTCGCTCCGCGCGCGGGCCCGCTCAGGGCGCGGGACCACCTTCACCGACGTACCACCAGGGAAAGGCCATTTCGTACGATGTTTGATGTCGAGTCGGACCGGACATCCGCTTCCGGGATACCCGTGACCGGCGGGCAATCCGGCATCTGGCTTGCCCAGCAGATCGAGCCGGACAGCTCCGCCTACAACATCGTCTTCGCCCTGGACCTGCACGGCGACATCGACCTCGACCGTCTCGGCACCGCCGTCCGGCAGGCCGTCGGTGAGGCCGGATGCCTCCACGTGAGCGTCGTCGGCGAGAACGGCCGGGCCCTCCAGCGTCCCCAGGCCGCCTCCGTGGACGTCCCCGTCGTCGACCTGCGCGACGCGGCTGCCCCCGAGGAGGCCGCCGCCGCGTGGATGGCCGCCGACCGCGACCGGCCCGCCGACCTCGCCCGAGGCCCGCTCTTCGCCCAGGCGCTGCTGCGCCTCGCGGACGACCGCGTCTGGTGGTACCAGCGCTACCACCACATCCTCATCGACGGCATGGGCGTCGCCCTCGTCACCCGCCGCGCCGGTGACCTCTACACCCTCGGCGAGAAGGCCCCCGCGCCGAAGGACTGGACGCCCGCCCGCCTCGTCGCCGCCGACGCGGACTACCGCGCTTCCGAGCAGTACGCCGAGGACCGCGCCTGGTGGCGCGCGCGGATGGCCGACCGGCCCGAGCCCGTACGTCTCGTCGAGCGCGCCCCCTCGCTCATGGCGCGCCGCCTGCGGCGCTCCGTCGAACTGCCCGCAGCCGACGTCGAGTCCCTGCACACGGCGGCCCGCGGCGCGGGCGTCCGCACGTCCCGTCTCCTGATCGCGGCCGTCGCCGCCTACCTGCACCGCGTCACCGGCGAGCAGGACCTCGTCATCGGCCTGCCGATCGCCGCCCGGGGCGACGCCGTCTCGGCGGACGTCCCCGGCATGGTCTCCAACATCGTCCCGCTGCGCGTCGCCGTCCGCCCCGGCACGACCGGCACGGCCCTCGTCGCCGAGGTGCGCAACGCGGTCTCCGAGGCCCTCGCGCACGGGCGCTACCGCGCCGAGGACCTGGCCAGGGACCTCGGCCTCGTCGACGGCGTGACCGAACTCGTCGGCCCCACCGTCAACATCCTGCCCCGCGGCGAGCTGCGCTTCGCCGACCACGACGCCGAACTCCTCCCGGTGTGGCTCGGCCCGGTCAGCGACCTCGGCATCAGCTTCGGCGAGGCAGGCGGCGGCAGCGGCATACACGTCCACCTCGACGCGGACGCCGACGTCTGCGACGAGGCGACGCTCCGCTCCCACGAGCGCCGGTTCCTCGGCCTGCTCCGCGCCTTCGCCGCGCACCTCGACCGCCCCGTCGGCCACCTCGAACTCACCACCGACGGCGAACGCACCCGCCTGCTCGAAGAGTTCGGCGTCTCGCCGCGCGAGGTCACCGACCTGTCCTGGCCCGCCGCCTTCGAGGCACAGGTGCGCCGCGCACCCGACGCCGTGGCGCTCGTCTGCGAGGACGAGGAGCTGACGTACGCGGAACTCGACGCCGAGACCAACCGGCTCGCCCGCCTCCTCGTCTCCCGAGGCGTCGGCGCCGAGGACGTCGTCGCGGTGGCCCTGCCCCGCTCCCCGCAGCTCGTGGTGGCCCTGCTCGCGGTGATGAAGGCCGGCGCGGCCTATCTGCCGCTCGACGCCGACCATCCGCAGGACCGCATCGCCTACATGCTGTCCGACGCCGGGGCGCGCACCGTGCTCACCGTGCGGGAACTCGCGGGCGAACTGCCCAAGGCGCCGGACGTCACCCACATCCTGCTCGACGACCCCGCCACCGCCGAGGCCCGCGCCGCCCTGCCCGGCACCGCCCTCGGGGTGCCGGTCGCGCTCGACCAGGCCGCGTACGTCATCTACACCTCCGGTTCCACGGGCCGCCCCAAGGGCGTCGTCGTTCCCCACGACGGCGTCGGCAGCCTCATCGCCACGGCCACCGACCGCATCGGCATCGACGCGACGAGCCGTGTCGTGCAGTTCGCATCCGTCGGCTTCGACGTGACGGTGTGGGACCTGATCATGTCGCTGTGCGTGGGCGGCCGCGTCATCGTCGTCCCCGCCGAGCGCCGCGTCGCGGGCCCCGCCCTGACCGACTACATCGCCCGGCACCGCGCCACCCACATGATCCTGCCGCCCTCCCTCGTCTCCGCGCTGCCGCAGGAGTGCGAACTGCCCGAGGGTGCCGTCCTGGTGGTCGGCACCGAAGCGGTACCGGGCGAACTCATCGCCCGCTGGTCCGGGCGCGTCCAGGTCGTCGTCGCGTACGGCCTCACCGAGGCGAGCGTCAACTCCACCCTGTGGCGCGCCGAGCCCGACAGGCCCGGCGCGACCCCCATCGGCGAACCCGACCCGAACACCCGCGCCTACGTCCTCGACGCGGCGCTGCGCCCCGTTCCCGTGGGCGTCGAGGGCGAGCTGTACGTCGCCGGACGCGGCCTCGCCCGGGGCTACCTGGGTCGGCCCGCGCTGACGTCGGAACGTTTCGTCCCCGACCCGTACGGCGAGCCCGGCACCCGTATGTACCGCACCGGCGACCGTGTCCGCTGGGCCGCCGACGGCAACCTGGAGTTCCTCGGCCGCTCCGACGGCCAGGTCAAGATCCGCGGCCACCGCATCGAACCGGGCGAGACCGAGAGCGCGTTCATGGCCTGCCCCGGCATCGCGCAGGCCGCCGTCCTCGTCCGCGACGACCACCGGGGCGTCAAGCGGCTCGTCGCCTACCTCGTCGGCGACGGCCGCACGGCCGCCGAGAACGACGCCGCCGTGACCGCGGCCCGCGCCCGGGTCGCCGACACCCTGCCGGACTACATGGTGCCGTCCGCCGTCGTCGTCCTCGACGGCCCGCTGCCGCTGACACCCAACGGCAAGCTCGACCGCCGCGCCCTGCCCGAGCCCCACTGGACGGCCGTGAGCGGCGCCGACGCGCCCGCCACCGAGGCCGAGACGACGCTCGCCGCGCTCTTCGCGGACGTGCTCGGCCTGCCGTCGGTCGGCGTCCACGACAGCTTCTTCGAGCTGGGCGGCGACAGCATCGTCGCCGTCCAGCTGGTGAACCGTGCGCGCGAGGCCGGTCTGCGGATCAGCCCGCGGGACGTGTTCCGCCTGCGTACGGTGGCGGCGCTCGCCCGGGCCGGGGAAGCGGTGTCTTCCGTGCCGGTGCCCCGGATCGAGCTGGACGCCGACGCCCTGCCCGTCTCCCCGCTCCAGGAAGGCTTCTTCTTCCACGCGGAGTTCGACGCCGACGCCCAGGACCTCTACGTCGTCCAGGAACTGCTCGACCTGGCCGGGCCCGTCGACCCGGACCGGCTGCGCCAGGCGCTGCAACTGCTCCTGGACCGGCATCCGTTGCTGCGCGCCGCCTTCCGCCAGCTGCCCGGCGGTCAGGTCGTCCAGCGCCTCGCCGACCATGTCACGCTGCCGTGGCGGCAGGCCGACCTCGCCGACACCGGCCGCGCCGACACCGGTCTCGACGACCTGCTCGAAGCCGACCGTGCCGAGGGCTTCGACCTCACCCGGCCGCCGCTGCTGCGCGCCACCCTGATCCGCGACGGCGCACGCCACCGGCTCCTGCTCACCCTGCACCACATCGTCGCCGACGGCTGGTCCGTCTCCGTCCTGCTGCGCGAACTGACCGCCGCCTACCGGGGCGATGAACTGCCCGAGCCGGTCGCCCCGCACGCATACCTGGCGTGGCTGGCGGCCCGGGACCAGGACGCGGCGCGCGACGCGTGGCGCCAGGCCCTGGCCGGCCTTGACGAGCCGACCCGGCTGCCGGACCTCGTGACCTCCGACGGCCTTGCGGCCGACGACGCGACCGGGCAGGCCAGGACCGCCCACGTCGACACCCGCCTCCCCGAGGGCCTCACCGCCGAACTGGCGTCCTACGCCCGCAGGCACGGCCTCACCCTCAGCACCGTCGTCCACGGCACCTGGGGCCTGCTCCTCGGCGCCCTCACCGGCCGGCGGGACGTCGTCTTCGGCACCACCGTGTCCGGCCGGACGACCGAGGTCGCGGGCCTGGACTCCGCCGTCGGCCTGTTCATCAACACCGTGCCCGCCCGCGTGGGCCTGCGCCCCGACGAGTCCCTCACCGACCTGCTGCGGCGCGTCCAGGACGAGCACTCGGCGCTCCTGGACCACCAGCACCTCGGCCTCGCCGACATCCAGAAGACCGCGGGCGGCGGCGAACTCTTCGACACGCTCGTCGTGTTCGAGAACTACCCGACCGGCGACGTGTCCGGCGCCGACGAGCCGGACGCACCGCGCGTCACCGCCGCCGAGGTGTACGACGCCGTGCACTACCCCCTCGCGCTCGTCGTCGAGCCGGGGGAGAGCCTGCTGCTGCGGTTCAAGCACGACGCGGCCCGCCTCGACGAGGCGACCGTGGCCGTGCTCGCCGAGCGGTTCACGGCGCTGCTGCGCACCCTGGTCGCCGAGCCCGGCCGCACGGTCGCCCGCACCGGCCTGCTCTTTGACCGGGAGCACGAGCGGCTCGGCGAGCTGAACGCCACCGCACGGCCGGTCTCCGACGCCACGCTCGCCTCGCTCTTCGCCGCGCAGGCCGCCCGCACCCCGCGGGCCCCGGCCGTCGTCTTCGAGGACACCACCCTCACGTACGAGCAGCTGGACGAGCGCGCCGAAGCCCTCGCCCGGCGGCTGCGGGCGCGCGGCGCCGGTCCCGAGCGGTACGTCGCGGTGGCCGTGCCCCGGTCGGCGGAGCTGATGGTCGCCCTCCTCGGCGTCCTCAAGTCGGGCGCCGCCTACCTGCCGGTCGACCTCGACTACCCCGCGGACCGGGTGGCGTTCATGCTCGGCGACTCGGGTACGCGCACCGTCGTGACCACGGCGGAGTCGGCCGGACGGCTGCCCGCCGTGCCGGACCTGGAACACCTGGTCATCGACGAGGCCGAGCGGAGCGGTGGTGGCGCAGAAGCGCCGCCGGTCCAGCAGGCCGCGCCCGACCACCCCGCCTACCTCATCTACACCTCAGGCTCCACCGGCCGCCCCAAGGGTGTCCCGGTCACCCACCGCGCCATCGTCAACCGGCTCGCGTGGATGCAGGGGGAGTACGGCCTCACCGCCGACGACCGGGTGCTCCAGAAGACCCCCGCCAGCTTCGACGTATCCGTGTGGGAGTTCTTCTGGGCGCTGATCGAGGGCGCGACCGTCGTCCTCGCCCGCCCCGAGGGCCACCGCGACCCGGCCTACCTGGCCGACCTGATCCGGGCCCGGCGCATCACGACCCTGCACTTCGTGCCGTCCATGCTGGCTGCCTTCACGCAGGTCATGGAGGCCACCGCCGACCGGCGTGACTGGGCGGCGAGCCTGCGGCGCGTCTTCTGCAGCGGTGAGGCGCTCACCGGCGCGGACGCCCGGCGCTGGAGCGAGCTGACGGCGCGAACCGGGCAGGGCACGCCCGTGCCCCTGCACAACCTCTACGGGCCCACCGAGGCCGCCGTCGACGTGACGTACTTCCCCTACGAGGGCGCCGCCGAACTCGCCGTCCCCATCGGCCGTCCCGTCTGGAACACCAGGCTGCACGTCCTCGACGCCTTCCTGCGCCCGGTGCCGGACGGCGTGCCCGGCGAGCTGTACCTCGCCGGTGTGCAGTTGGCGCGCGGCTACCACGACCGGCCAGGGCTGACCGCCGAGCGGTTCGTCGCCGATCCGTTCGGTGCGCCCGGTGAGCGCATGTACCGCACCGGTGACCTGGTGCGCCGCCGCGCCGACGGCACCGTCGAGTACCTCGGCCGCACCGACCGCCAGGTCAAGATCCGCGGCAACCGCATCGAACTGGGCGAGATCGAGGCGGCTCTGGCGGGCTTGCCGGGCGTCGCCCGCGCCGCAGTGATCGTCCGCGACGGCGCCCTCGTCGGCTACGTGGTCCCGGCCCCCGGCACCACCGCCCCGGACACCGGCGCCCTGCACGCCGCGCTCGCCGACGCGCTGCCCGCGACCATGGTGCCGAGCGCCGTGGTGGCCCTCGACGAGCTGCCGCTGACGCCCAGCGGCAAGCTCGACCAGAACGCCCTGCCCGCACCCGACGTGTCGGCGCGAGCCGGCGGGCGCGCGCCCCGCGACGAGCGTGAGCGCGCCCTGTGCGACATCTTCACCGCCGTACTCGGGCTCGACGGGATCGGCGCCGACGACGACTTCTTCGTCCTCGGCGGCGACAGCCTGACCTCGATCGCCGTCGCCACCCGCGCCCGCGAGCGGGGGCTGACGCTCAGCCCCCGCGACGTCTTCGAGCACCGCACTCCCGCCGCGCTCGCCACCGCCGCCGCCGAAGCGGCCCCGGCCCCCACCCCCGAGGCACCCGTGCCCAGCGAAAACGTGACCGTCTCCGCCACCGACGCCGGACAGGCCGCCGCCGCCCTTCAGGCCATGCTGGCCCAGCAGGACCAGTCCGGCGCGGCCGTCGACCCCGCCCTGCGGGCGCTCCTCGACCAGCTGACCTCCGCCGCCGGGGTGCCCCAAGAAGCCCCAACACAGCGCCCGCTGGGCGGACTTGAACTGTCTCCCGAGGAGACGGCCCGCGTCGAAGCCGTCGCCGGGCACCCGGTCGCGGACGTGTGGCCACTCTCCCCGCTCCAGGAGGGCATGTACTTCCATGCCACCTACGACGCGGGCGACGCGCTCGACGTCTACCTCTCCCAGGAGACCCTGGACCTCGACCGGCGCCTCGACGCCGACCGGCTGCGCGCCGCCTGCCGCACACTGCTGGAGCGCAACGTCAGCCTGCGCGCCGGTTTCACCAGCGACGGCCTGCCGAGCCCCGTCCAGTTCATCGTGGACGGCGCGGAGATCCCGCTCGTCGAGGTGGACCTCTCCGATCTCCCCGCCGGCGAACAGCGCGCCCGTACCGAGGAGTTGCTCGCGGCCGACCGGCGGCAGCGCTTCGACCTGTCGGCGGCCCCGCTGTGCCGCCTGCTCCTGATCCGCCTCGGTGACGGCCGGGACCGGCTCGTCGTCACGCACCACCTGATCGTCTGGGACGGCTGGTCGGCGTGGCTGTTCCTGGAGGAGCTCTTCACGCTGTACGAGCGTGGCGGCGACGCCACCGGCCTGCCCGCCCCCGGCTCCTACCGCGACTACCTCGCGTGGCTGGACGAGCAGGACACCACGGCCGCCCTCGACGCCTGGCGCACCGCCCTGTCCGGCTTCGACGAGCCGACGCTGCTCGCCCCCTCGGGACGGGACGCGGGCCCCGTCATCCCGGCCGACTTCGACGCCGTGCTGACCCCGGAGACGAGCGACAAGCTGCGCGCCCTCGCCCGCCGCCACGGGCTCACCCTCAACACCGTGCTGAACGCCGCCTGGGGCCTGGTGCTCTCCGCGATGACCGGCCGCGCCGACGTCACCTTCGGCACCGCGGTCTCCGGACGGCCCGCCGACGTGGCGAACGTCGCCGGAATCATCGGCATGTTCCTCAACACCGTCCCCGCCCGCGTCGCCTTCTCGCCGGACGAGCCCCTGCTCGACCTGCTGCGGCGCATGCAGTCCGAGCGCGCCGCCGTCATGCCGTACGAGTACGTGGGCCTCGGCACCCTCCAGCAGGAGACCGGCCACCGGCGGCTCTTCGACACCCTGTTCGTGCTGCGCTCGGCCGACGGCGAGGACCGCGCGGCGGCCCTGCGGCAGCAGCACGGCATCACCGGTGTCACCAACGTGGACGGCACGCACTTCCCGCTCACGCTGATCGTCACGCCCGGCGCCCGGATGCGGGTCACCCTCGCGGCCCGGCCCGATCTGTTCGACGCGGCCGAGGCGCAGACGATCCTCACCCGCTTCACGGCCGTGCTCGACCGGCTGGCCACGGCTCTCGAAAGCGGCACCACCGGCGCCAACGGTCCCGCCCGGACCTTCGGCGTCGACCTGCTGCTGCCCGCCGAGCGCTCCTCGCTGGTCCGCGAGTGGGCGGCCAGCCGGGAGCCGGTGCCCGACGAGACCGTCGCCGACATGCTCGCCGCCCAGGTCGCCCGCACCCCCGACGCGGTCGCCCTTGTCTTCGGCGAGCGCTCCCTCACGTACGCCGAACTCGACGCGCACATCAACCGGCTCGCCCGGCTGCTGCTCGCCCGCGGCGCCGGGCCGGAGAAGGTCGTCGCGCTCGCGCTGCCGCGCTCCATCGAGATGGTCGCCGCGCTCTTCGCCGTCCTGCGCACCGGCGCCGCGTACCTGCCGCTCGACCTCGACCACCCCGCCGACCGGCTGCGCCTGATGGTGGAGGACACCGGCCCCCTGTGCCTGGTGTCCACGGCCGCCGTCGCCCCGACCCTGCGCGGCGCCGAGGGTCCCGTCGCCCCCGAACTCCTCCTGGACGACGAGACCGTGGCCGCCGAGCTGGCGGCCCTGCCCGGCGGGGAGATGTCCGACGCCGAGCGGCCCGCCTTCGCGCACGGCGTGCCGGGCCGCCTGGAGCACCCGGCGTACGTCATCTACACGTCCGGCTCGACGGGTCGCCCGAAGGGCGTCGTCACCCCCTACCGCGGGCTGACGAACATGCAGCTCAACCACCAGAAGGAGATCTTCGACCCGGCCATCGCCTCGGCGGGCGGACGGCGGCTGCGCATCGCGCACACCGTCTCCTTCGCCTTCGACATGTCCTGGGAGGAGCTGCTCTGGCTCGTCGAGGGCCACGAGGTCCACGTCTGCGACGAGGAGCTGCGCCGCGACGCCGAGGCGCTGGTCGCGTACTGCGACGAGCACCGCGTCGACGTCGTCAACGTGACGCCCACCTACGCCCAGCTCCTCATTGAAGAGGGACTGCTCGACCAGGACGAGACGGCCGGCAGGCACCGGCCCGCGCTGGTCCTGCTCGGCGGCGAGGCCGTCCCCGACACGGTGTGGACGAAGCTGCGCCGCACCGAGGGCACCTACGGCTACAACCTGTACGGCCCGACCGAGTACACGATCAACACGCTCGGCGGCTCCACCGCCGACAGCGCGACCTCCACGGTCGGCGTGCCGATCCGCAACACCCGCGCCTACGTGCTCGACACGATGCTGTGCCCCGTCCCGCCGGGCTGCCCCGGCGAGCTGTACATCGCCGGCACCGGCCTGGCCCGCGGCTACCACGACCGGGCCGGCCTGACGTCGGAGCGGTTCGTCGCCGACCCGTTCGGCGCGCCCGGAGAACGCATGTACCGCACCGGCGACCTCGTACGGCAGCGCCCCGACGGACTCCTCGACTTCCTCGGCCGCACCGACGACCAGGTCAAGATCCGCGGCTACCGCGTCGAGCTGGGCGAGATCTCCACCGCCCTGTCCGCGCACCCGCAGATCGCGCACGCCGCGGTCGTCGTGAGCGATAGCGCGGGCACCAAGCGCCTCGTCGGCTACGTCGTACCCGAGGAGGGCGCGGATCGGGGCGAGGAGCTGACCCAGCGGCTGCGCGAGCACCTCAAGGCAGGACTGCCGGACTACATGGTGCCCTCCGCGCTCGTCGCCGTGGACACGCTGCCGCTGACCGTCAACGGCAAGCTGGACGTCAAGGCCCTGCCTGCCCCCGACCTCGGCGCCACCGGCCCGAGCCGCGCGCCCCGCACCCCGCAGGAGGAGACGCTCTGCGCGCTCTACGCCGAGGTGCTCGGGCTGCCCGAGGGCGGCGTCGGCATCGACAGCGACTTCTTCGAGCTCGGCGGCCACTCGCTGCTCGCCACCCGCCTCGTCAGCCGGGCCCGCACCGCGCTCGACACGGAGCTGGCGATCCGCGACCTGTTCGAGGCGCCCACCGTCGCCGAACTGGTGGAGCGCGTCCTGCGCGCCGACGGCCCCGCACGCCCGGCGCTCACCGCGGGCGAGCGGCCCGACGAGCTGCCGCTCTCGCACGCCCAGCAGCGCCTGTGGGTCATCCAGCAGATCGAATGCACCTCGGCCGCGTACAACTTCCCGCTGGTCATGCGGTTGCGCGGAGCCCTGGACACCGAGGCCTGGCGCACCGCGCTCGCCGACGTGACGGCGCGGCACGAGGCGCTGCGCACGGTCTTCGTCACCGCAGCCGACGGCCGTACGTTCCAGCGCGTGCTGCCCGCCGAGCAGGCGCACCCTGTGGTGGAGTGCCTGCGCGCCGGTGAGGACGAGGTGCCCGGCATCATCGACGCGGCAGTCAACCGGCCGTTCGACCTCGCCGCCGAGCTGCCCCTGCGGGCGACCATCGTGGAGTTGGCGCCCGAGGACCACGTCGTCGTGCTGCTGCTGCACCACATCACCACCGACGAGTGGTCGGACCGGCCGTTCCTGCGCGACCTGGCCACCGCGTACGCCGCCCGCCTCGCAGGCACGGCCCCCGACTGGGAGCCGCTGCCCGTCCAGTACGCCGACTACGCGCTGTGGCAGCAGCGGCTGCTCGGCGAACCGGAGGACGAAAGCAGCCTGGCCGCACGGCAGTTGGAGTACTGGCGCACGGCGCTCGCCGGAGCTCCGGAAGAGCTGGAGCTGCCCACCGACAGGCCCAGGCCCGCGCGCCCCGCGTTCTCCGGCGCCGAGCTCGACATCGCGTTCGGCGCCGAGCTGCACGAGGGGCTGCGGCGGCTCGCCCGCGAGAGTGGCGCCAGCATGTTCATGGTGGTGCACGCCGCCGTGGCCGCCCTGCTCCACCGCATGGGCGCGGGCACCGACATCCCCCTCGGCTCGCCCATCGCGGGCCGGAGCGACGAGGCGCTCGACGAACTGGTCGGCTTCTTCGTCAACACGTTGGTGCTGCGCACCGACGTGAGCGGCGACCCCAGCTTCACCGAACTCCTGGCCCGGGTCCGGGAGACCGACTTGGCCGCGTTCTCCCACGCCGACGTGCCCTTCGAGGCGGTCGTCGAGAAGCTCAACCCGACGCGCTCGCTCTCCCGCAACCCGCTCTTCCAGGTGATGGTCGGCTACCACGCCCGCACCGGCGACGAGCTGGAACTGCCCGGCGTACGGCCCGAGTACGTGCCGTTCCGCACCCGCTCCGCCAAGTTCGACCTGGTCTTCAGCTTCACCGAGCACACCTCCGCCGACGGCGGCGCCGACGCGCTGAACTGCCGCCTGGAGTTCGCCACCGAACTGTTCGACCAGGGCACCGCCGAACGCCTCGGCGACCGGCTGCGCAGGCTCGTCGCCGCGCTGGTCTCCGCTCCCGAGCGGCCCCTGTCGCAGGCGGAGATCCTCGCCGCCGACGAACGGCAGCTGGTCCTCGAAGGCTTCAACGGCGCGCCCCGCGAAGTCGACGAGGAGACCTTCCCCGCGCTGTTCGCGCGGCGGCTCGCCGAGCGGCCCGACGCGGTCGCCGTCGTGGACCGCTCCCGGTCGGTCAGCTACGCACAGCTCGACGCCCGTGCCAACCGCGTCGCCCGGCTCCTCGCCTCGCGCGGGGTGGGCGCCGAGAGCGTGGTCGGTGTGGCCGTGCCCCGCTCCGTGGACATGGTCGCCACCGTGCTCGCCGCGCTGAAGCTCGGCGCCGCGTTCCTGCCGCTCGACCTGGTCCACCCCGGTGACCGCCTCACGTACATGATCGAGGACTCCGGAGCGGCCCTCGTGGTCGGCACCGAGCCGGTCGCGGGGAAGATCCCCGACGTGGCCGGCGCCCCCGTGGTCCTGCTCGACGAGCCGGACACCGCCGCCGAGTTGGCGGCCCTGCCCGACACTCCCGTCGCCGGCGAGCCCATCGGCCTGGACCAGGCCGCGTACGTGATCTACACGTCCGGCTCGACCGGCCGCCCCAAGGGAGTCCTCGTGCCGCACGAGGGCATCTCCAGCCTCGTCGCCACCGCCGTCGACCGCATGGGCCTGCGGCCCGACAGCCGGGTGCTCCAGTTCGCGTCGATCGGCTTCGACGTCTTCGTCTTCGAACTGGCCATGGCCCTGTGCCACGGCGGGCGGCTCGTCCTCATCACCGACGAGGCGCGCGTCGCGGGCCCCGCGCTCACCGACTTCCTCGCCGACCAGCGGATCACCCACATGATCCTGCCGCCGTCCCTGGTGTCCGCGCTGCCGCCCGGCTGCCAGCTGCCCGAAGGGTCGACCGTCCTGGTCGGCACCGAGACCGTGCCGCCGGACCTCTTCGAGCGGTTCGGTACCACGGCCCACCTGATCTGCGCGTACGGACTCACCGAGGCGACGGTCAACTCCACCCTGTGGCCCGCCCGCGAGCACGGCGGCCCGACCGGCGGCCGGGTGCCGATCGGCCGCCCCGACCCCAACACGCGCTGCTACGTCCTCGACGAGCACCTGCGCCCGGTCCCGCCGGGCGTGGTGGGCGAGCTGTACGTCTCCGGGCGCGGCCTCGCGCGCGGCTACCTCGGCAAGGCCGCCCTGACGTCGGAGCGGTTCGTCGCCGACCCGTTCGGCGCGCCCGGCAGCCGCATGTACCGCACAGGGGACCGCGCCCGCTGGTGGGCCGACGGCAACCTCGACTTCCTCGGCCGGGTCGACACCCAGGTCAAGGTGCGGGGCTTCCGAATCGAGCTGGGCGAGATCGAGGCCGCTCTCGCCGGGCACCCCGCGGTCGCCCAGGCCGCCGTGGTCCCCGACCGGGACGGCGACATCGTCCGCATCATCGGCTACGTCGTACCGGAGCGCGAGGGCCACGTCGCACCGGAGCGTGAACTCGACCCGCAGGAGGTCCGCGCACACGTGGCGGGCCTGCTGCCCGAGTACATGGTCCCCGCGATCGTCGTACCGCTGGACGGGCCGCTGCCCCTGACGCCCAACGGCAAGCTGGACCGCAAGGCGCTGCCCGCGCCGGACTGGTCCGCGATGACCGGCGAGGCCCGCCCCGCCACCGAGACGCAGGCCCGGCTCGCGGAGCTGTTCTGCGAGATCCTGAAGCTCGACAGCGTCGGCGTGCACGACAACTTCTTCGCGCTCGGCGGCCACTCCATGGCCTCGATGCGGCTCCTGAGCCGCATCCGCGCCGAGTTCGGCGCCGAGCTGAGCATCAGGGACGTCTTCGACGCGCTGACCGTCGCGGGGATCGCCGGCAAGCTCGACGGGGCCGCGGCCGCCCGCCCGGCACTGCGCCGCGCCGACAACCGCGCCGACGGCCACGACGGGCCGTGGGAAGCCGCACCCGTCCAGCGCCGCCAGTGGCAGACGTACCGCCGGGGCCCCGGCTTCGACCACGCGCTCGTGCTCCGCTCCCCGGGCGGGCTCGACACGGACGCGCTGCGTGCGGCGCTCGCCGATGTGGTGAGCCGCCACGAGCCGCTGCGCACTGCGTTCGTCGAGCGCGACGGCACCCTGCTCCAGCGGCCGGCCGGGGCCCCCGCCCTGACCGTGGAGCGGTGCGCGGACCTGGACGGCCGCCTGGCCGAACTGGCCGCGCAGGCACCGGACCTGGAGGCGGAGGCGCCGCTGCGGGCCCACCTGCTCACCGGCCCGGACGACCGCCAGGCCGTGCTGCTGACCATGCACTACCTCGCGGTGGACGAATGGTCGGTGGTCCCGCTCTTCCGCGACCTCACCTCGGCGTACGCCGCTCGTACGCGAGGCGGGACACCGGAGTGGGAGCCGCTGCCGGTCACGTACGGCGACTACGCCGACTGGGCCCGCGATGTCCTCGGCGACCTCACGGACCCCGGCAGCAGGGGCGGGCAGCAGCTCGCGTACTGGCGCCAGGCTCTCAGCGACGTACCGACTGATCTGGCCCTCCCGGCGGACGGCCCGCCCGCCTCCGTCGCGGATGGCGTCGGCCGGCCCGGCGGCCATGTCGGCTTTGTCCTCGACGAGGAGCTGCACGCGGCCGTGGACCGGCTCGCCCGCGCCACCGGCACCAGCATGTTCATGGTGCTGCACTCGGCGCTCGCGGCCCTGCTCACCGCCCATGGCGCGGGCACCGACCTGCCCATCGGCACGATGGTCGCGGGCCGCACCGACGACCAACTCGCCGACCTGGTCGGCTGCTTCCTCAACACGGTGGTCCTGCGCACCGACACGGCGGGCGACCCGACCTTCGCGGAGCTGCTGACCCGGGTGCGGGAGACCACGCTGAGCGCCCTGGACCGCCAGGAAGTACCGTTCGACGAGGTCGTCCGCGCGACCGGTCTGCCTCCGCAAGGACCGCAGGTCATGGTGATCCACCACGAGCAGGCCGACCTGGAGCAACTGGAGGGCGGCATCGGCTCGCTGGAGGCGGTGCCGACCGGCACGGCCCGGGCGGACCTGACCTTGAGCTTCTACGAACCCCGCGGCGACGGCCCCGTGCACTGCGGGCTGATCCACGCGACCGACCGGCTCGGCACCGCCAAGGCGCGGCAGCTGGCCGACGAACTTCAGACGCTGCTGCGTACCGTGGCAGCCCAGCCCGAACAGCCGCTCTCCGAGCTGTTCACCGTACCGTCCACGAGGAGTGACAACGCATGAGCACCAACCCGTTCGAGGACCCGCAGGGCACCTTCCTGGTCCTGGTCAACGACGAGAACCAGCACTCGCTGTGGCCGTCCTTCGCCGAGGTCCCCGCCGGCTGGCGTGTCGCCTTCGGCGAGGACACCCGCGAGGCGTGCCTGTCCTATGTGGAGACCCACTGGACCGACCTGCGCCCCGCGAGCCTGACCGCGGCCCAGGGCTGACCACCGCCCGGCACAACTGACCGCCGCCCCGGGGACTTCCTCTCCGGGGCGGCGGTCTCGTAGGTGTGGCTGGTGTGCCGCGTGCGCGTGCCTCGGGGAACCTTCCGGGGCGCCCTCACTCTTCGTGCGCGCAGGCCACCTGAGTACGCGTACTCACGCCGAGCCAGGTCACCGCGCCCATCCGCCGCGCGGCCACGCCTGCCTAGGGTCCTCGTATGCCCGACGAGACCGTGCCCAGCCCCGCCACCATCCCCGACGCGCCCGAGCCCAGGGCCTCCTCGCGCGCCCTCGGCGCTCCGGGATGTGTCGGCGCCACGCTCGTCGGCATGTTCCTTCTCGTCGGCACGCTCGCATGGAGTTCATGGGCGTCGACGGACTTCCCGCGCGTCGCACCCGAGGAGATGGCGGACCGCGCCCTCCAGCGTTCCCAGGAGGCCTACACCGCCATGGGCTTCCAGCGCACCATAGACCCCGGGGTCGAGGACATCGGCGTCAGCACGGAGAACACGTTCGGCTCCGACTTCTGCTACGACGGCGGCCTGCTGGGACTTGCGGACGAGACCGTCGACGGCGCCTACGCGATGAGCCACAGGTGGGCACTCGACCACGTGCCGGCGAGCCAGGCGGTCCCTGGCCTCCGGCGCCTCCACCGGTACCTCAAGGACGAGGGGTGGAACGTCACGTCCTACCGCGAAGGCGAGCGGGGCGGGTCCTGGGACCTGTTCGTCCAGCGGGACGACGGCGACGAGCGGATGTCCTTCACCTGGTACCCGGACCGCGAGTACTTCACCGGTGGTGCCACCGTGCCCTGCGCCTACGACCCGGAGTGGGAAACCGGCCACGTCGGCCCTGCCGGGGACGACCAGAGGCCGCCCGCCTTCGGACCCGCACGGCGGGAGTAGTGTGCGGGCCTGGTCGGCTGGAACCGTGCATGACGGGCGTCATGCCCTCGCCCGTGCGGGCGCGTCTTTCCAGGGCTGGCAAAATGGGTGGCCCTGATTGAGGAGATGCACCATGACCGCCCGCCCCAGCCTTCTGTACGTGACTGATCTGGCCTACCAGGCCCGGGGGCGGCGCTACTGCGACGAGGACATCGTCCTGTCCACTCGCCTTCGCGCGGACTTCGACATCGCGTTGTGCCACCCGCTCGACGCCGCGGCTTTGATGGATCGTTTCGACGCCGTCGTGGTCCGCAACAGTGGACCGGTGCTGCACTATCAGAAGGAGTACGACGCCTTCCGTGACCAGGCCGTGGCGCGCGATATCCGGGTCTACAACCCGCTGACCGGCCGGGCCGACATGGCGGGCAAGCAGTACCTGCTCGAGCTGACCGAAGCCGGATACCCGGTCATCCCCACCATCGACCGGGCCCAGGACCTGTACCGCCTGCCCGCGGCGGACCAGTACGTGGTCAAGCCGAAGGCCGGGGCGGACTCCATCGGCCTGGACTTCGTGTCCCGGGAGCGACTTGACGGCTTGGGCTACGGCAACATCCTGGTCCAGCCGCGCATCGACTTCCGCTACGAGGTGTCCTTCTACTACATCGACGACACCTTCCAGTACGCCCTCCACGCTCCCGACCCCAGTCGGCGCTGGGTCCTTGAGCCGTACTCGCCCACGCGAGCCGATCTGGTCTTCGCCGGCCGCTTCATCGACTGGAACACGCTCGACCACGGCATCCAGCGCGTGGATGCCTGCCGTACCCAGGAGGGTGACCTGCTCCTGGTCGAGCTGGAAGATCTCAACCCCTACCTGTCCCTCGAGCACGTCAGCGACCAGGCCCGGGACACCTTGGTCACCAGCATGACGGCTTCCCTCCACCGGTTCCTGGACGCCGCGGCCCACGCCTGACCGGTCGGTCAGACAGGATGCGCGGGGTAGACCTTGTGCCAGTGCTGGGCCGACCGGACGAGGTCGTCGATGACGTGAAGGAGGAACTCGCTCGTGTTCTCCAGCCTGGCACCGGCGGGGGTGGTGGGGCCGAGCTTCCGGGCCGCGATCTTGCAGGCCTCGGCGATCCGGGTCTGGGCGCGTGCGCCGGCCATGATGGACTGGAACGCTACGTCGTCGTCGATGACGTAGCGTTCGGCGCGGCTGTGGGGGTCGCGTTCGCGTCTGATGAGCGCCTGGGTTTCCAGGTAGCCGATGGCCTTGGAGATGGAGGCAGGGCTGACGTGCAGACGTCGCACGAGTTCCGCGGAGGTGAGGCTGCCGCTGTCGGTGGTGAAGAGCGCGGCGAGCACCCTGGCCATCATCTGCGGGAGCCCCGCCTGAACCATCAACTCCATGCTCTGCGCGTCCACATCGTCCACGAGTCGTGGATCGCGCCCGCCGAGGTCGTTCCGTCCTGGTGACGGCGACGGTGACGGTGTCGGCGGAGTGGTCTTGCGCTGACGAGTGTGGCGTGCGCCGGCCCGGTGGGCCGCCTCGGCGTGGTAGGCGAGCGGCCCGCCGTTGCGCATCACTTCGCGGGTGATGGTGGAGGTCGGCCGCCCGATGCGGCGGCCGATGGCCGCATAGGTCAACTCCCCGCGCAGCCCCGCAGCGATCTGCTGTCGGTCGTGGAGGGTGAGTCTGTCACCAGGCATCGCGTGTCCTCCGCTGTCGGCGTCGGCGCCAGCTTAATGCAACGCAACGCCGTTGCATTAGTCACCATGGGCGATGCAACGATTCGGGCTCGCTGACCTGCCTTTACGCAAGTTGCATCACGTGAGCGTGATTGACCGCCTTGTGTATGCAACGTAACTTTCGCCGGGTTGTAAAGGCGCTCGCGTGGCGCCGGATCTCACCGACGGGAGTGATGCGCATGGCTACCGATCCAGCCCGACTCGCGGTCGCGGCGACTGCCGTACGCAAGGCGTACGGCGACCACGTGGTGCTCGACGGCATCGACCTCGACATCCCCGCGGGATCCGTCTTCGCGTTGCTCGGCCCGAACGGCGCCGGCAAGACCACCGTGGTGAAGATCCTGTCGACGCTCATCAGCGCCGACGCCGGCGAAGTGCGGGTCGCCGGTCATGACGTGGTCCGGGATCCGGACGCGGTCCGTGCCGCGATCGGCGTCACCGGCCAGTTCTCGGCCGTTGACAGCTTCCTCACGGGCGAGGAGAACCTGATGTTGATGGCCGACCTGAACCGCCTCCCTCGCGGGGAACGGCGGCAACGGGCAGCGGACTTGCTGGCGCGGTTCGATCTGGTGGACGCGGCCCGGAAGCCTGCGGCGATGTACTCCGGCGGGATGCGCCGACGCCTGGACCTCGCCATGACACTGGTCGGCCGGCCCCGTGTGATCTTCCTCGATGAGCCGACCACCGGTCTTGACCCGCGCAGCAGGCGGACCATGTGGGAGATCGTCCGCAGGCTGGTGACCGACGAGGGCGTCACGGTCTTCCTCACCACCCAGTACCTCGAGGAGGCCGACCGACTCGCCGACCGAATCGCGGTCCTGCACCAGGGACAACTGGTCGCGGAAGGCTCGCCGGAGGAGCTCAAACGACGGGCGGGCGGGGGACACATCACCCTGCGCTTCGCCGACCCACGCGGTTACGACCACGCGGCCCGGATGCTGGACGTGGTGTCCCGCAACGACGAGACACGCACCCTGCAGATCCCCGGCCAAGGCGATGTCCGGTCGTTGCGCGCGCTCCTCGACCGGCTCGACCGCGCGTCGCTCACCGTGGACGAACTCCGGGTCCACACCCCCGACCTCGATGACGTCTTCTTCGCACTGACGGGCAACCCGGTCACGGAACAGGAGCCCGCCCGATGAGCACCGCTTCCAGCAGCGTTTCCAGTTCTGTTTCCAACGGCTTTGCCGACTCGGCGACCATGTTGCGCCGCCAGTTGCGGCACATGCTGCGTTATCCGACGCTCATCCTGACGGCCGCCGGGGTTCCGGTGATCTTCCTGCTGCTGTTCGTTTACGTTCTCGGCGGCACCCTCGGCAGCGGCCTTGGCGGGGCTTCGGGCGGCCGGGACGCCTACGTGAACTACGTCGTGCCCGGCGTCCTCCTGATGACCGTGGCGACCGCGGCCCAGGGCACGGCGATCTCGGTGGCCATCGACATGACCGAGGGCATCGTCGCCCGCTTCCGCACCATGGCCATCGCCCGGGTCTCGGTGCTCACCGGCCATGTGCTGGGCAGCCTGATCCAGACCCTGCTGAGCATCGCTGCCGTGACCGGCGTCGCGCTGCTGGTGGGATTCGAGCCGACCGCGGACCTCGGCGAATGGATCGGCGCGATCGGTGTCCTCGTGGTGGTCATTCTCGCGCTCACCTGGCTGTCGGTCGCACTGGCCATGGTCGCCAGGAGCGTCGCCACGGCGAGCAACATGCTGACGCCGCTGATGATCCTGCCCATGATGGGCAGCGGGTTCGTCCCCACCGACTCGATGCCGGCTGGGCTGAAGTGGTTCGCCGATTACCAGCCGTTCACCCCGTTCATCGAAACCCTGCGCGGTCTGTTGATGGGCACCCCTATCGGCGACAGCGCGATCCTGGCCATCGGCTGGTCCACCTTGATCGCGCTGGGCAGTTACCTGTGGGCCAGGAAGCTCTACAATCGCGAGCCCACCAAGTGAGTGTCCTGACGGCCCCACCGGCGCACACCGGCTCAGCGCCGGACCGCACTGGAAGACCGAGAACAAGCCCAGGCCGACGGCGGCCTGCGGGACAGCGGAAAGGGGCTCGGCCCGGTGAGCGGGTCGAGCCCCTGTCGTGTCGGCGGAAGCCGTGTGCTCAGGCCCCTTCGGGGGCCTCCCGGCGGCTGTCGGACCAGGCTGCCCACAGCGCGGCGTAACGGCCGCCGGCTGCTACGAGTTCGTCGTGGGTGCCGGTCTCCACCACGCGGCCCTGGTCGAGGACGACGACGCGGTCCGCGGTCGCGGCCTGGGGGAGGCGGTGCGCCACCATCAGGCCCGTGCGTCCCTCCAGCGCCCGTACGGCCGCCGTCTCCAGGACGCGTGCGCCCGCGCTGCCCGCGTCGGCGGTGGCCTCGTCGAGGATGGCGATGGGCGGGTCGGCCAGCACCAGGCGGGCCAGGGCCAGGTGCTGTGCCTGGGTCACCGTGAGCCGGTGTCCTCCCTCGCCGACGACCGTGGCGAGGCCCTCGGGCAGGGCCTCGGCCCACTCCAGGGCGCCCACATGGGTCAGGGCGGCACGCAGTTCGTCGTCGGTGGCCTCGGGCCGGGCCAGGCGCAGGTCCTCGGCGAGCGGCCCGGCGAACACGTGCACCTCCTGGCTGATGAGGGTCACCGCCCGGCGCACCCCGGCAGGACCCAGCTCCCGGGTGTCGACGCCGCCCAGGGCGATGGCCCCCTCGGACGGTTCGTGGACCCCGGCGATGAGCTTGGCGAGCGTGGTCTTCCCGGCGCCGCTCGCGCCCACCAGCGCCACGCGCTCCCCGCTGCGGATCTCCAGGTCGACGTCGGCGAGCACGGGATGACCCGAGGCGTACGCGTGACCGAGCGCGGTCACCTTGACCGAGCCGTCCACCGGGGCGCTGTTGCCCTGCGGGGTGCGCTCGGCGGGGAGGTTCGACACCCCGATCAGGCGGGCGAAGCTCGCGCCCGCGGACTGCGCGTCGTCGAGCAGGAACAGCGCGGCGTTGACCGGGTTGAAGAGGCTGTGGAAGTACAGCGCGGCCGCGGTGGCCGTACCGATGCTCACCGAGCCGTTGTCGACCAGCGCGAAGCCGGTGCCGAGCACGGCGGCGAGACCGAGGTACTCGGCGAGGTTCAGCCGGGAGAAGAACCCGGTGACGATGTGGATGCCGCGCAGCGCCAGGTCACGCGCCGACGCCGACCGCTGCTCCAGGAGACCGGCGTGCGTGCCGTTCAGCCGGAAGGCGCGCACGGTCCGCACCCCGCCGATGCTGTCGAGCAGCTGGTGCTGCAAGGCCCCGGTGGCGACGCGGTGTTCGGCGTACACGGGGGAGGAACGGCCCAGGTACCAGCGTACGGAGAGCACCTGGACGGGCATGGCCACCAGCGCCGCCAGCAGGAACCGCCAGTCGAGGACGGCGAGTCCGCCGAGGGTCAGCACGATGGTGAGCGCGGAGCGGGTGAACTCCGGCAGCGCCTGGCGCACCGACTTGGCGATCATGGAGACGTCGCTGGTGACCCGGGAGACCAGGTCGCCCGAGCCGGCGGCCTCGACGCGCTCGAGCGGCAGCCGCAGCGCCCGCTCGATGAACTGCTCGCGCACGACGGCCAGAACGGTCTCGCCGAGCCGGGCCACCAGGGCGCTGCCGACGGCCGTCGCGGCGCCGCGGACGAGCGCCACCACGACCAGCAGGACGAGCGGCACCGTCAGCGCGTCGGAGCCGCGCTTGTCCACCACCAGGTCGACGATGTGTCCGAGCAGGGGAGCGGTCAGCAGACCGACTCCGGTGCCGGCGGCCAGGACGACGAAGGCGCCCGCCGTCAGGAGCCGGTGGCCGCGCAGCATGGTGCGCAGCGCGGCCAGGCTCTCGGCGGCGGTGGCGGTCGGCAGAAGCACGCGGTCGGTGCTGTTGGCGGTCATGGTGTCGGCTGTCTCTTCTGTCCCTGCCGGATTCTGTGTCCCTGTCGGCTTCCCCGGCTCCGCCGGGTTCTGAGCCCCCGCCGGCTTTCCTGGCTCCGCCGGATCCGTCCCTGCCGGCTTCTCCTGCTCCGCCGGATTCCGTGTCTCGCTCGCGTACGCGGATGTCATGCGAGCACCGCCGCTCGGTACGCCTCGTCGGCGGCGACGAGTTCGGTGTGCCGGCCCTCGGCCGACACGGCGCCCTCGTCGAGGACGATCACCCGGTCGGTGACCGCGAGGAGCGCCGGGCTCGTGGTGATGAGAAGGGTGGTGCGGCCCTGGCGGGCGGCACGCAGCCGGGCGGCGATCCGCGACTCGGTGACGGTGTCCACGGCGGTGGTCGGGTCGTGCAGGACCAGGACGGGCCGGTCGGCGGCGAGCGCGCGGGCGAGCGCCACGCGCTGGCGCTGGCCGCCGGACAGCGACCGGCCGCGCTCGGCGAGCACCGTGTCCGCGCCGTCGGGCAGCAGCCGGGCCACCTCGTCCGCCGCGGAGGCGGTGAGGGCGGTGTCGACCGCCGCGGCCCCGGTCTTGTCGTCCACGCCCGCCCGCACGTTGTCCAGGAGGCTGCTCTCGAACAGATCGGCGTCGTGGTGGGCGACCAGGACGGCGCGGCGCAGCCCGTCCGGGTCGAGTGCGGTCAGGGGTACGCCGTCGAGCTCGACGATGCCGTTGGCCGGGTCGGACTCCCTGGCCAGGCAGTGCAGCAGGTCGTTGGCCACGGCCGGGTCCTTGGCGACGATGCCGGTCAGGCTGCCCGCCGGGATGTCGAGGTCCACCGCGCGCAGCGTGCCGAGTGTCACCCCGCGCAGCCGGATGTGCCCCGCGGCCCGGTCGGACGGCGTGTCCTCGCCGCCCTCTACGGCGGCGGGCTCGGCCAGTACCTCGGCGATCCGCCGTGCGGAGGCGCGGCCCTGGGCGAACTCGGCGTTGACGTAGGTGAGGAGCTGGAAGGGGCCGAGCAAGAACTGCGCGAGGCCGACCGCCGCCACCAGTTCGCCGACGCTGATGCTGCCGCGCATGGCGAGGTAGGCGCCCACGACACCGATGACCGCGATGAAGACACCGGTCAGGGCGAGGACGGCGCCCTCGTGGCCGGACCGGCTGCGGGCGGCCCTGAGCGCGGCGGCCAGGGAGTCCTGGCTCGTCGTGCGGTAGCGGGCCACGGCGGCCGACTCGGCGCCCATGCCCTTGAGGACCCGCAGCCCCGAGACCAGGTCGGCGGCGACGCCGGAGGCGTGCGCGGCCTGCTCCTGCTCGGTTTCGCTGCGGCGCTCCAGCGGCCGGCTGATGCGGTGCCCGAGCCACAGCAGGGGCGGGATGCCGAGCAGGACGAGCAGTCCGAGCGGGACGGAGATCCTGAGCAGCGCCACCGCGCTGATGACCAGGGCGGCGACCGCCGCCACGCCGTAGGTGAGGACCGTCGCCACGGAGCCCACCCGGCGGGCGTCGTTGGTGGCGATGCTGGTGAGCGCGCCCGGCAGCCGGTTCGCGTCGGAGCCGCCGCGTGGATCGAGGACCCGGGCGCCGAGTTCGAGCCGCAGCTCGTGCGCGGCCTGTTCGCCCGCGCCCTCGGTGATCCGCGCGCTGTTGCGGTAGCACGTGGACAGCACGAAGAAGAGGACCGCGAGCACGAGGAGCCAGCGCAACAGGGCCCCGGAGTCTCCGGTCGCGACGGCCGTGTCGATGGCGACGCCGATGACCACGGGGACCAGGGCCTCGCATCCCTGATGGGTCATGCCGAGCAGGGAGGCGGCGACGATACGGCGTCGTTGCCCCCTGATCGCCCTGCGGAGGACGTGCCCCCCGGTTGGTGCTCCAGCTGGCATGCGGCCCTCCGCGACGATGTTCATATGGGTTAGGTAAGGCTACTCTAAACAGGTGGTGCCCGTCTGTCGCCACCTCGCGCCCTCGACCTCGCGCCCTCGACCTAGCGCCCCAGTCTCGCGTTCCCGACCTCGCGTGCTCAATCTCGCGTTCCTATCGTGACCGCAGGCCATCTCGCGGTGAAGACCCGCGCGTTGACCGGGCCGGATGCGTTCGGTTAGGCTCACCTAAGTCTCAACTTGCCGTGCGCGCCGCGCCTTCACGCGGACGACGCCCGAACTGCCGCCAGGGGGAGTTGTCGTTGTCGGTCGAAACCCGGGCGGTGTCCGAAGGCCGAGCCGCCGTCGCGGCGCCACCCGGAGCGGGCCGGACCGTGAACACCCTGCGGGGCGTGGGCCTGCTCGTGGCGCTCGGCGCCCTGGTCCTTGTCGCGTTGCTCAGCATTTGGGTGGGTACAAGGGGAATTCCCTTCACCGCGACCTGGAGCGCGCTCTGGAACCCCGACGGGTCGGAGACGTCGATCATCATCCACGACTACCGCATCCCCAGAACGCTCCTAGGGCTCCTCGTCGGCATGGCGCTCGGCCTCTCCGGAGCGCTGATGCAGGCGCTGACCCGCAACCCGCTCGCCGACCCCGGCCTGCTCGGGATCAGCCTGGGAAGCGCCGCCGGAGTCGTGGTGGCCATCGCCTTCCTCGGCGTGGGCTCGGTGCTCGGCTATGTGTGGTTCGCCTTCATCGGCGCCGCCGTCGCCTCGGTCGTCGTCTATCTGCTGGGCACTTCGGGACGCAAGGTGGCCACCCCCGACCGCCTGGTCGTCGCGGGCGCGGCGGTCACCGCGGTCCTGTACGCCTTCAACTCCGCGGTGCTGCTGCTCGACCCCGAGGCCTTCGACCAGTTCCGCTTCTGGAACGTGGGCTCGCTCTCGGGCCGGTACTTCGAAGTCGTCTACGCCATCCTTCCCTTCGTCGTCGTCGGCCTGCTGATCGCGCTCTGCCTCGCCCCGTCCCTCAACGCCCTCGCGATGGGTGACCAACTGGGCCGGGCCCTCGGGCTGAACGTCGGCAGGACCCGGCTGCTCGGCGCCCTCGCGGTCATGCTGCTGTGCGGCGCCGCCACCGCGGCGGCGGGACCGATCGGTTTCGTCGGCCTCGCCGTTCCCCACGTCGCCCGGTTCATCGTCGGCCCCGACCAGCGCTGGGTCCTCGCGTACTCGATGCTGCTCGCGCCGGTCCTGCTGATCGGGTCGGACGTGCTCGGCCGGGTGCTCGGCTCGCCGGGCGAGGTCCAGGTGGGCATCATCACCGCGTTCATCGGCGCACCGCTGTTCATCGCGCTGTGCCGTCGTCGAAAGCTGGCCATGCTGTGAGTGCTGTACGCGAGGCGGGCGCTCCCGCAGACGAGAAGTCCCCGGAAGCGGGCGGCAAGAGCGCCGGGCGGTCCCGTCCGGTCATCAGCGGGACGGTGCTCCGCGCCGGGCGCCGCGGCCCCTCCGTACGGGTCCAGGGGCGGGTCCTCGCCGTGACGTGCGTGATGCTCGCCGCGCTGATCACCGTCATGCTCGTCACGCTGACCACCGGCGACTTCGAACTGTCCGTCGGGGAAGTCCTCAAGGCCGTGACGGGCAACGGCTCGCCCGGCGCCGACTTCATCGTCAACACCCTGCGCATGCCCCGCCTCCTGACCGCGCTCTGCGTCGGCGCGGCCCTCGCGGTCAGCGGCGCCATCCTGCAGAGTCTGACGGGCAACTCCCTGGGCAGCCCGGACATCATCGGCTTCACCAACGGTTCGGCCGTCGGCGCGCTCGTCGTCATCACCGTGCTGCACGGCAGCATGGCGCAGATCGCGTTCGGCGCGCTGATCGGCGGGTTCCTCACCGCCGGCGCCGTCTACCTGCTGCTGCTCGGCCGAGGACTCCAGGGCTTCCGGCTGGTCGTCGTCGGCATCGGCGTCAGTTCCCTGCTGCTCTCCGTCAACTCCTACCTCATCACCCGGGCGACCTGGCAGGAGGCCCTGGAGGCGCAGGCCTGGCTGATCGGGAGCCTCAACAGCCGTGGCTGGCAGCACGCGAACGCCATCGGTCTGGCGGTGCTCGTCCTGCTCCCGCTCGCCTTCCTGCTCTCCCGCCGCCTGTCCATGGTGGAGATGGGCGACGTCACCGCCATGGCCCTCGGGGTCAACGTGCCGCGCACGCGCACGGCACTGCTCGTCATCAGCGTCGCGCTCGCCGCCTTCGCCACGGCGGTCACCGGCCCCATCTGGTTCATCGCCCTGGCGGCGCCGCAGCTGGCCCGCCGGCTGACCAGGTCCTCCGGGCCCTCGCTGCTGCCCGCCGCCCTGATGGGCGCGCTGCTGCTGGCCGGCAGCGACCTCTTCGCCCAGCGCGTCTTCGCCCCCACGCTGCTGCCGGTGGGTACGGCGACCGGCACCATCGGCGGGCTCTACCTCATCTGGCTGCTGATCACCGAGTCGCGAAAGAGCCGCGCATGACTGCAACGACCAAGCCCACGCCCCGGCCCACGCCTCGCCTGCGGGCCGAGGACCTCACGCTCTCCTACGACCAGCGGACCGTGGCCACCTCGCTGGGCGTCGACATACCCGACCACTCCTTCACCGTGATCATCGGGCCGAACGCCTGCGGCAAGTCCACGCTCCTCAAGGCCCTCGCGCGGATGCTCAAGCCCCGCTCCGGCCAAGTCTATCTCGACGGCGCGGCCATCGCCTCGTACCGCTCGCGCGAGGTCGCACGCCGCCTCGGGCTGCTCCCGCAGTCCTCGACCGCGCCCGGCGGCATCACGGTCGGCGACCTCGTCGCCCGCGGCCGCTACCCGCACCAGCGCCTCCTCAAGCAGTGGTCCGCCGAGGACGAGGCGGCCGTCACCGAGGCGTTGCGCCAGACCGGCGTACTCGAACTCGCCGACCGTCCCGTCGACGACCTCTCCGGCGGACAGCGCCAGCGCGTGTGGCTCTCCATGGTCCTCGCCCAGCAGACGTCCATCCTGCTCCTCGACGAACCCACCACCTACCTCGACATCGCCCACCAGGTCGAGGTCCTCGACCTCTGCGCCGACCTGCACGCCCGCAAGAAGAACACGGTCGTCGCGGTCCTGCACGACCTCAACCAGGCCTGCCGCTACGCCACTCACCTCATCGTGATGCGGGCCGGCGGCACGGTCGCCGCCGAGGGCGACCCGGCCACCGTCGTGACCGCCGACCTCATCGAGGACGTGTTCGGGCTGCCCTGCCGCATCATCGACGACCCCGAGACCGGCACCCCGCTGGTGGTGCCCGCAGCACCCCGCCGCCACCTGCCCGATGACCCCAGGGACGACGTGCCCACCGTCGCCGCGATGGCCGAGACCAGCTAGGACGGACCGCCCCCGATGCTCTCCACGCGCCTGACGAACGCCCGCTTCCGCACCATGGATCCGGCCCACCCCGTCGCCCACGACGTGGGGATCTGGCGGGGGAGGATCGTGGGCCTCGACGACGCCGTCACGTCGCTGCCCGCCCGCGAGGTCGTCGACCTCCAAGGCGCCACGGTGCTGCCCGGGTTCATCGACAGCCACGTCCATCTCGCGTGGACGGGACTGAAGGCGCGTACGCCGAGTGTGGCGCCCTGCGAACGGGTCGAGGACGTGCTCGCGGTCGTGGCCCGGGCCGTCTCGCGGCAGTCGTCGCCGGATGCCTGGGTATCCCTCGCCGGGTACGACCAGCGGGCGCTGGGACGGCATCTGACCGCCGCCGAGCTGGACCGGGTCGGCCAGGGACGCAAAATCTTCCTGCTGCACGACTCAGGACACGGATGCGTGGTCAACAGCGCGGTCCTGGACCTGCTCCCCGCCGACGTGCCCCACGAGAACGGCTTCCTCGCCGAGGGCGCCATGGGCGCCGCACGCGCGCTCCGCCCGCCGCACACGCAGCAGGAACTCGCGGACGCCATCGCGCATGCCGCCCGGACCTGCCGCGCGGAGGGCGTGACGGCCTGCGCCGAAGCAGGCATCGGCGGCTCCCTGTTCGGCCACGGCCCGGCCGAGCTCGCGGCCTACCAACTGGCGAGGGAGCAGGGCCAACTTCCCCTGCGCATCCAGCTCATGGTGGCCGCGGACGCCCTGCACCCCGTCGCACTGCCCGACGCCGACCACACCCCCCGCGCCCTCGACCTCGGTCTGCGCACCGGATTCGGCGACGACTGGCTCTCCATCGGCGCGCTCAAGGTCTACACCGACGGCGGCATGATGGCGCGCACCGCCGCGCTCACCGCCCCCTACCACGGCCACGACGACACGGACCACGGCACGGGCCACACAGGGCAGTTGCAGGACGACCCGCAGACGCTCGCCGACACCATCGTGGCCGGCCACCTCGCCGGGTGGCAGCTGGCCGTCCACGCGATCGGCGACCGCGCCGCCGACGTCGCCCTCGACGCGCTGGAACGGGCCCAGCGGACCCACCCGCGCCCCGCCGCGCGCCACCGGATCGAACACGCCGGGCTGATCCGCCCCGACCAGCTCGCCCGCTTCGCCCGGCTCGGCGTGAGCGCCGTGGTGCAGCCGAACTTCCTGCGGTACTTCGGTGACGACTACGCGGCGATCATGGGCGAGGACCGGGCCCCGTGGCTCTACCGTGGCCAGGGGTTCCTGGACCACGGCGTCACCCTGGTGGGCAGCTCCGACCGGCCCGTCACGGACGGATCGCCGCTGCGGGCCGTCCAGTTCATGGTCGAGCGCGCCTCGGAGTCGGGACAGGTGATCGGCCCCGACGAGGGCATCACCGTCGACGAGGCCCTGCGCGCGTACACCGTCGGCGGCGCCTTCGCCTGCCACTGGGACGACGGCGCGGGCACCCTCGCTCCCGGCAAGCGCGCCGACCTGGTCGTGCTGGGTGACGACCCGCAGAGCGTCAGTACGTCGCGCATCGGCGAAATCGAGGTCGTGGCGACATACGTCGACGGCCGCGCTGAAATCTCTTGAATTCCTCTGATTTGACGGCGGCTCAGGTGCCCCGGCTGGCTTTTGAAGGTCTACTTAGGGCAGGCTAACCTTAGTTGACCTGGAGGAAGGGAACCTGTTGTCCACGGCCGCCCCACGCCTCGGCGCACCGTCGCCGTGCGCCGCCCCGCCCGCCCTGCTCGCCGTGCGTTCCGCGCGCCCTGGAGACGCCGTCGCCCTTGAGGCGCTGTCCCGGCCGTTCGTCCGCTCGGGAGCGCTGCGCCGACGCCCCTTGTCGCTCTACGCCTCCGACGCGACCGACTTCCTGGTCGTCGAGGCCTGCGACGGCACCCTCGACGGCTGTCTGGGAGTGAGCGTCTACCCCGCCGACCCGGACGAGGGCCGCGGACCGGCCGGCGTCCTCTACAACTTCTGTGTCGCGCCGCGCAGTCAGGGGCGAGGCGTGGGTGTGGCCCTGCTGCGCGCGGCGCTGACCGAGGCCGACGCCCGGTCGTTGTGTGCCCTGTTCACCGCGACGACCGGCGGCGGAGAGCTCTTCCTCCGGCACGGCTTCGCGCCCACCGCGGCGGAACTGGCGCCGCGCGCCTGGGCCGACTCGCTGGACCCTGCCCGCAATTCACGGGTCCTCGCCCGAACCCTCTGACCGCCTCGCGGTGAAGGCGAAGGCGAAGGGGTGGAGGCAGAGGCGAAGGGCGCCTGTATGTGAACTCCGTTCCGGAGGCCGGACTTCACATACAGGCGCCCTTCAGTGTGTCCTGTCGCCGGTCAGGCGTCGCCCTGTTCCCGCTCCGGAACCACGACCGTGCCGTGGCGGACACCGGAGAAGACCCTCCGCGACACGGCGTGCGGAACCCGGCCGTCGAGTACGTGCGCCATGCGTACGCCCGCCCGGGCGGCCCGCAGGCACGCCTCCATCTTGGGCAGCATTCCGCTCGCCAGCTCGGGCAGGAGCTTCTCCAGCTCGTCCGCCGTCAGGTGCTCGATCACCTCGGTGCTGTGCGGCCAATTCGCGTACAGGCCCTCGACGTCGGTGAGCATCACCAGCTTCTCGGCGTCGAGTGCCACCGCGAGCGCGGACGCCGCGAGGTCGGCGTTGATGTTGTAGACCTGTCCGTCCGCCCCCCGGGCGATGGGGGAGACCACCGGGATGCGGCCCTGGTCGAGGAGGGCGGTCAGGGTGTCGGCGTTCACGTCGACGATGTCGCCGACGAGCCCGATGTCCACGGGCTCGCCGTCCACCCAGGCGGCACGTCGCACGGCGGTCATGGTGTGCGCGTCCTCGCCGGACATCCCCACGGCGAACGGTCCGTGACGGTTGATGAGCCCCACCAGCTCCCGCTGGACGCGGCCGGTCAGTACCATCCGGGCCACGTCCATGACCTCGGGAGTGGTCACCCGCAGCCCCGCCTCGAAGCGGACCTCCAGGTCGAGCCGGTCCAGCAGGGCGCTGATCTGCGGACCGCCGCCGTGTACGACGACCGGGCGCAGGCCCGCGCGCAGCAGCTCCACCACGTCCCGGGCGAACGTCCGCTTGAGCTCGTCGTCCACCATGGCGTTGCCGCCGAACTTGATCACCACCGTGCTGCCCCGGAACTCCTTGAGCCGGGGCGCCCGCAGAGCCTCCCCGCTGTCGGTGGAGGGGGTGAAGGGGGCGGCGAGAGTGTCGGGGGCGGGCAGGGAGGGCGTCGTCCTTCGCTCCTGTTCGCTGCCCGGGCCATGGCCGGGCGGAACCGTCACAGGGCGAGGTGTTCGAAGGGCATCGGTCACTTAGCTGAGCCTAACCTAAGCCGATGATGGGTGGAAAGGCGCGGCTCCAGAAGTGCGACGGTCGGACTCACCGCCCGGGGCCGACGTCCTTGACGAACACGAGGCCGTCACTGCCCGCCAGGTGCGCCGGGTCGAGCGCGGCGTAGCCGAACCACGGGGACACGCGCGGCGTTGGCGGCACGTCGTCGAGGGCGGCGGCCAGTCGCCGGGCGTCGACGACGCAGCGGTCCTCCGGGAGCGCGTACAGGAGCCCTTCGACGGTGTCCGGCGGCGGCGCGTCCACACCCTGGTGCCGAATCGTCCCGAGCGCCGTGGCCACGAAGGCGTACTCGTCGCCGAGCCGGGCGCTCGCCAGCGCACCGGCGCTCCACCACTCCACCGGCCCCTGCCACATGCGCATCGTGCTCTTCTCCCGCTGGAGATGGGAGTTCTGGGCATGGACGAGCGCCGGGCCGCGGGCCGCGACGGCGAGGAGGTTGTGCGCCATCATCTGGTCCCGCGCGCTCACCAGCCGGGTCATGCGGGCCGGTGAGGGGTCCGCCATCCAGTGGTGGTAGCGCAGCAGGCCGGTCGCGGTGCGGCCGTACAGGCACGCCCGTTCCCAGTCGTCCCGGGAGGACGCCGCGAGGAGGTGCGGTGTCTGCGCGTCGACAAGCGCCTCCAGCTCGTCGGCGAGCAACCTCAGTTGGCGTGCCTCGGCCGACCGTCCCACGGAACGGGCCGGATCCCGCATCACCGCCGGGTCGGTCCACCGGTCGTCGGCGCCGAGCAGACGGTCGAGCGTCTCCTCGGTGCAGGGCAACAGGTCGGGGTCCACCTGGTCCGAGAGGTACCCGTGCAGCGCCATGAGGGCCTCCCGGGGGCTCTCGGCACCGGTGATCTCCAGCGGGCCGTCGAAGCCGGCGAAGCGGAGCCGGTCCGGCGCGGGCCGACCGTCGTTGAACTCCCGCATCCAGCGCACGAGTTCGCGGTTGCCCGCGAACTCGCCCCAGCCGTGGCTTATCCCGCGCTCCATGACCTCGTCCAGGGTCCCGGCGCCCGAGGTGACGTACTCGTCCACGATCAGGCCCCGCACGCAGTCGCTCTCGATCGCGATCGTCCGGTAGCCCTCCTCCTCGACGAGCTGCCGGAAGAGTTCGTTGCGCAGGTCGAGCAGGGTGTCCTCGCCGTGGGTGGGCTCACCCAGGGCGAGCAGCCGCGGCCGGGCCGGGAGCAGCCTCATGACGGCGGCGGCGTCGACGGCGTGGATGGTGTCGGCGATGTCAGCGGTCTCAGCGGTCTCAGCGGTCTCAGCGGTCTCAGCGGTCTCAGCGGTGTCAGCGGTGTCAGCCATGACCTCAACGGTATCGTTGAACCTTCGGTTGAAACTTTTTCACGGCATCGGCGGGCCCATGGGGAGAAACCTTCAAAACGGCGTGCGGCTCAGGCCGGTCGACCTGGCGCGCGGACACGGCCTTTCCACGCAGGCGGTCAGGAACTACGAGGAGGCCGGCATCCTTCCGGCCGCCGGCCGCACGGCCCACGGCTACCGCACCTATACGCCGCTGCACGCGGGGGCCCTGCGCGCGTTCCTCGCCCTGGTGCCCGGCCACGGCCACCGGACGGCCGCGTCGATCATGCGGGCCGTGAACGAGGGAGCGGCCGACGAGGCGTTCCGCCTCATCGACGAGAGCCACGCCCAACTCCTCGAAGACCGCAGGACCCTACGAGCCGTGGAGAGCGCCCTGCGCGATCTGGACCCCGCCACCGTCTTTGAACCGGTGCCGTCCGCACCCGGCGGCACATTCATCGGGCCGCTGGCCGGGAGACTCGGCATCCGGCCGGCGACGCTGCGCGCATGGGAGCGCGCCGGGCTGGTGCGCCCGAGCCGTGACGCCCGGACCGGCTACCGCGTCTACGACGAGTCCGATGTGCGAGACGCCCGCCTCGCCCACCAGCTCAGGCGGGGCGGCTACCTCCTGGAGCAGATCGCCCCGCTGATCGCCCAAGTGCGGGCGGCCGGCGGCCTGGAGCCGCTGGAGACCGCTTTGCGCGACTGGCACGGCAGGCTCTCCGCCCGCGCGCGGGCGATGCTGACGGGGGCCGCGGAGCTGGAGGCGTACCTCCGCGAACGCGGCTGAGCCCCGGGGCGTACTCCCGCCGAGCGCCGTAAGGGGCGGTCACGTGCGTGGCCGCACCAGACCGCTCTGGTAGGCGATCACCACGGGCTGCGCCCGGTCGCGGGCATGCGGTTCCGTCATGGCCCGCTGGATGTGGCTGCGTACGGTCAACGGGCTGAGGACGAGGTGGTCGGCGATGTCGGCGTTGGACCTGCCGCGGGCGGCCAGCGCCATGACTTCGCGTTCCCGTCCGGGGCGTCATCTTCGGGCATGGCCAGGAAGCGGGTGATGAGCGCCCGTGTCGCCGTGGGGAGATCAGCGAGTCGCCGGCCGCCACGGTGCGGATGCCGGTCAGGAGGACGTCCGGGACCACGTCCTTGCCGAGAAAGCCGCTGGTGCGTTTGCATGAGCCGGGGGCGTCGTCTCCTCCCTGGGGAGGAGGAGCGTACGGGCCCTCCGCGACCGGCGGCGCCACCGCTGGGTGAGGCGAGTGTGTCAGGCGTGGCCGCCGATCCTCAATTCGACCTCGCCGTCCACCCAGGTGAACTCCCTTACGAACCAAGCGCGTTCGCCGATATGGGTGCCCGCGCCGGTTGTGTAGGGCGGCACGGCGAGCACGGGGCCATCCGGCCCGCCGGTGCGCAGTTCGGCGGCGGCCGCGTCGTCGGAGAAGCGCAGGTCCACGCCGATGGACCAGGGGGCGGCGGTGAACGCGTGCGGGTCGGGCAGCCCTTGGAGGCGGCAGCGGGCGCCCGGGAACAGATGCGTGTGAGCACACAGCGCCGGGAAGGTGTTCGCTTCGGTCGGTCCGGTGGCGGGCTGGGGCATGAGGGCTCCGGAAGTGCGGCTGCGGTGGGCCCTGCCCAGTCTGGCGGCGGGGGAGGCCCGGCCGTGGCGTGCCACGGCCGGGCCGGTCGCCGTCACCCGGTCGGAGCCGGGCGGCGGCGTGAGGGGGGCGGGTCAACGCCGACGACGCGCCGCGATGACGTTGTCGTCCAGGGTGGCGGTCTCCCCGCCGGGTCCGGTCGCCTCCCGGGAGCGGGGCTCCGCGATCTCGACCGTCCATTCGCCTTCCGCCAGGGCGAGCCCGGCCAGCGTCTCGGCGGCGGTCGGCAGCTCCACGTCCGGATGGGCCGCGCGGCCCCACGGTGGAACCGAGGCGTGCTCGACGACAAGCAGCAGGCCGCCGGGGGCGACCGCCTCGGCGGCCTGCCGCAGCACTCGTTGCCGGGGGAAGGCGAGGGGTGACTGGAGGAACTGGGCCGAGACCAGGTCGAACCGGCCCGTCGGGAACGACACGCTCAGATCGTGGTGTTCGGTGCGGATACGCTTCTCCAGCCCGGCTGCGGCCGCCTCGGCCCGTACGCCCGCCAGCGCGGTGGGTGAGATGTCGACGGCGGTCACGGTCCAGCCCCGCCCCGCCAGCCACAGGGTGTCACCGCCGGGGCCGCAGCCCAGATCGAGGGCGCTGCCGGTCGGCAGGCCGGCGACGAGTCCGGCGAACACGGCGTTGGGCCGGCCGCGGCCGGGTTGCGTACCGGCGCGGTACCGCTTGTCCCAGAACCGCTGGGCGTCTTCGGACGGCTCGGCGTCGCGCGAGTCAGCGGCCGACGGCCGGACGGCGACGCCGCTGCCGGCCCTGGGGGTGGAGTCAGAGCTTCCTGAGGTAGTCATGCGCCCACTGTGCGGACGCCTTCGCGGTGCCGGAAGATTTCTTGCCGAAAGGGCAAGTTGGCCTCCGGCGGCGGGGCGTTCGGTCTCTGCGGCGGGGTGGTCAGCGCCTGCGGAGGGGCGCCTCCGCGCCCCTGGCGGGACGTTCAGCGCCTGCGGCGGGATGGTAAACGCCTTCGGTGGGACGCCTCGGCGCCCCTGGCGGGACGTTCAGCGCCTTGGTGGGACGCTCACGTCCTCGGCGGGATGCATCAGCTCCCCTGGCGGGGACGTGCAGCGCCCGCGGCGGGCTGGTAAGTGGCGGGACGCCTCAGCGACCCCGGCGGACCATGGCCGCCCTGCGCGCCTCCGCGAGTTTGCGGGCCTCGCCCGACTTGCGGGACTTGCCGCCCGTGCCGCGCGAGGCGTCCTTGCTGGTGCCGATGCCGCGGAAGGGGGCGTTGACGTTCTTGGGCCGGGGCGCGGCGGGACCACCGTCGAGCGGCGTGCCGGAAGGGGCCTTGGCCCCGGTGATCCGGCTCAGCTCCGCCTCGCCGGAGCGCACCTTGGTGACCGTCGGCTCGACCCCGGCCTCGGACAGCAGCCGGCTCATCTCGCGGCGCTGGCCGGACAGGACCAGCGTGACGACGCTGCCGGACTCGCCGGCCCGGGCGGTGCGGCCCGCGCGGTGCAGATAGTCCTTGGGGTCGGTGGGCGGATCGACGTTCACCACGAGGTCGAGGTCGTCGATGTGCAGGCCGCGGGCCGCGACGTTGGTCGCCACCAGGACGCTGATCTGCCCGTTCTTGAACTGCGCGAGGGTCCGGGTGCGCTGCGGCTGCGACTTGCCGCTGTGCAGCGCCGCGGCGTGCACCCCGCTGGCCCGCAGGTGCCGGGTGAGCAGGTCGACGGAGTGCTTGGTGTCCAGGAACAGCAGGACGCGGCCCTCGCGGGCGGCGATCTCGGTGGTGACGGCGTACCGGTCGGGGCCGTGGACGACCAGGACATGGTGGTCCATCGTCGTGACCGCGCCCGCGGACGGGTCTACGGAGTGCACGACGGGCTCGTGGAGGTAGCTCTCGACCAGCTGGTCGACGTCGCGGTCCAGGGTGGCCGAGAACAGCATCCGCTGACCGTCGGGGTGCACCTGGTCGAGCACGTCCGTGACCTGCGGCAAGAAGCCCATGTCGCACATCTGGTCGGCCTCGTCGAGAACCGTGATCCGGACCCGCGCGAGGCGGCAGGCCTTGCGCTCGATGAGGTCGTGGAGGCGGCCGGGGGTCGCGACGACGACCTCGGCGCCCTCGCGCAGCGCGGCGATCTGGCGGCCGATCGACATGCCGCCGACGACCGCGGCCATGCGCAGCCGGAGCGCGTCGGCGTACGGCGTGAGCGCCTCGGTGACCTGCTGGGCCAGCTCACGGGTCGGCACCAGGATCAGGGCGAGCGGCTGCTTCGGCTCCGCGCGGCGCCCGGCGGTGCGTGCGAGCAGCGGCAGACCAAAGGCGAGCGTCTTGCCGGAACCGGTGCGGCCGCGCCCCAGGACGTCACGTCCCGCGAGGCCGCTGGGCAGTGTGGCCGCCTGGATCGGGAAGGGCTCGCGCACGCCCTGTTCGGTGAGGGTGCGCAGGACCGCGGCCGGCAGTTCCAGATCGGCGAAGGAGGTGACCGCGGGCGCGGCCGGGGCCGAGCCGTCGAGGCCGTCGCCAGGGACGCCAGGGGCGCCGGTGGCGATGCTGGCGGTGCCGGGGCGGTCCGTACGCTTCATGTAGAGCCTTCCGCAGAGGAACATACCGAGGAAGGCCCGGCAGGATGGTGGTTGCTGGCAGCAGGGCGAGCGGTCGACGAACACCGCGGCCCCTATGGGGCAGGAGCATCGGCCGTCACGCGCGCACAAACGTCTGAGGGTAACACAGAGTAACACCCCGGCGCGGGGTCGTGGCGCTGACGCCGATCACGGAGAGCTCGCGGTGAGGCCGGCCGTGCCATCGTGGTGTCATGACCATCGAAGTCCGCCCGGCTTCGCGCTTCGAGGACGTCCGTGCCCTGCTCGGCCCGAAGTCGCCCGGCGCCAACGTGTGCTGGTGCCTCAGCTACCGGACTCCCTCCCGACTCAACAACGAACTCCGCGGTCCGGCCCGCGGCCGGTACGTCGCCGAACTGTGCCGCAAGGGGCCCGGGCCGGGGGTGCTCGCCTACGACGGCGACGAACCGGTGGGCTGGGCGGCCGTGGCACCGCGCTCCGACACCTCGTTCGCGCGCAGCCGTACGATTCCGCACGTCGACGACCTGCCGGTCTGGTCGCTGTGGTGCATCCGCGTACGGCCGGGCCACCGCAAGCAGGGCATCTCGCATGTCCTCATCGCCGGGGCGGTCGAGTTCGCGCGGTCCCAGGGAGCGCCCGCGATCGAGGCGTACCCCATTGACAACAGTGCTGACAACAGTGCCCGTGGCGGCGGTGGAGGCAGTGGCGGGGCCAAGGTGGACCTGACGATGGCGTACGCAGGAATCAGGAAGAACTTCGAACGGGCCGGATTCATCCACGCCGCCGACACGACCTCGGTCCTCGCCGGTCACCCCCGCGTCGTGATGCGCCTCGACCTGCGCTGACCGCGCCGCGCGGCCCCAACAGGCCCGACCCGGCCCCAACAGGCGACCCGGCTATCGTCATCGGATGTCTGAAGCCACCGAGAAGTTCGACACCGCCATGGCCAAGTGGCAGGAGTGGCAGGACGCCCCTTGGGGTCGTCTGCGCTACGCGATCGCCGAGGCGAACCTGCTCCGTCACCTGAGCGGCGACGGCCCTCCGTTGCGCATACTCGACCTGGCCGGCGGCGACGGCGGTGACGCCGTGCGTCTCGCCGCGCGCGGGCACCGCGTCACCGTCGTCGACCACGCCCCCGCCATGCTCGCCGCCGCGTCCGAACGGGCCGTGGCGGCGGGCCTGGCGGAGCTGATCACCTGCGTGCACGCCGACGTCACCGCTCTGCCGCCGGACCTCGCCGAGGGGGAGTTCGACGTGGTGCTGTGCCACAACCTCCTTCAGTACGTGGACGACGTGCCGGGCACTCTCGCCGCGGCTCTCGCTCCGTTGCGGCGCGGCGGTCTGTTCTCCGTCATGGCGATCAACCGGCACTCGGCCGCCCTGACCGCGGCCGTCCGCGAGATGGACCCCGCGGCCGCGCTGGCCGCGCTGGACACCGACCGGGCCCGTACGCAGACGTTCGACATGGCGCTGCGGCTCCACACGGCCGAGGAGATCACCCCCGTACTGCGGACCCTCGGCTGCGAGGACGTGCGGCACTACGGGATCCGCGGTTTCTGCGACTACATCACCGACGACGCACGGAAGTACGACCCCGCGTTCTACGCCCGGCTGGCGCAGCTCGAATTCGCCACGACCGACCGCCCGCCCTACATGCACACCGCCCGCCTCTTCCAGCTGACGGCGCGAAAAAGGTAAGCCGCCTGTCTCCCCAACACCCCTGCCATGCAATGTAGTTGGAATAATCGCGCAAGCATGGTGCGGTGTGGGGCGCGCTCTGGATACTGATGGGCATGCCGAACAAAGAGGAAGGGTGGCGGCCCCCGGGCTACAACGGGCCGGGATGGGAACCGCCCAAGGTTCCCCCCGGCGGCCCGGGCCGGGACGACAGGGGTGGCCCTGAGGGCCGGTCCCGCTGGAGCGTGCCGGGTGTGGTGGCGGTGGTCGCGGTCGTGATCTGGACCGTGCTGGCCTATCAGTGGACGGAACAGAACGACTGCGAGGTCCCGGAGTCGTACGGCCTGGTCCTCTCTCACGGGACCCCGGACCCCTGGGAGATGTGCGGCGACTAGCTCCCGCGCATCACGCCGGAGCCGGCCCGTCCACCCCGGCCGCGCTCCGCGACGCGGTGACGATCCAGACGGATCCGGGGATCCGTACACCGTCCGCCGTCTCGAACTCCGTGAGCGCGTCGCGTACTTCGGCGCGGACGCGGGTCACGGTCGTGGGGTCGGTGTCGCGCAGGTTGTGGCGCGTCGGGCCCATGGCGAAGAGGAAGTCGGTGGCGTCGTCCGCGTCGGAGCCGAAGGCCATGGGGGCCTCGGCGGGGGTCACGTCGATGTCGGCGAAACCGGCGGCGGCGAGCACGTCGCGGATGCGGGCGGGGTCGGAGAGCGACCCCATGCCTCGCGCCGCCGGGGAGGGTTCGCGCAGATGCGGTGAGAGCGCGGCGGTCGCCCGGGCGTACGCGCTGCCCGGGCCCCCTGGCCGGGGTGTGAGGAAGGCGAGCCGGCCGCCCGGTGCCAGCGCGGCCCTGAGGTGGGCGAAGGCCGCGACGAGGTCGGTGAAGAACATCACGCCGCCGCGGCTGATGACGACGTCGAACCCGCCCGCGGGAAAGGGGTGCACCTGGGCGTCACCCTGCTCGAAGGTGACGTTGTCCAGGCCTTCCGCGAGGGCGTCGCGGCGAGCGCGTGCCAGCATCGGCGCCGACAGGTCGCTGCCGACGACGCGTCCGGCGTGCGCCTGTCGGGCGGCGAGGCGCGTCGTCCGGCCGGTGCCGCAGCCGACGTCGAGGACCCGGTGTCCTGCCGTGATGCCCGCGGCGGCGAAGAGCGGTGCGTTGAACGCGTCCAGCATCGCGTCGTAGCGCTCCGGATGCTCGGCCCAGTGGGCGCCCTCCCAGCCGTTCCATGCCTCTGCTTGCTGACGGTTCGCGACGTTGTGCATGGCGTGCCCTCCCCGCGCTAGAGTCCATCTCTAGAGCTGAACTCTAGATATAGACTCCAGTCATGGGTGAAGGCAAGGGTTCGCGGGGCCACAGGGCCCTGGAGACGCGGCGGCGGATCATCGAGGCCGCCGGTGAACTGTTCGTCGAAAAGGGCTACGGCGCGACGAAGTTGCAGGAGATCGCCGACCGGGCGGGGGTGGCGGTGCAGACGATCTACTTCGTCTTCCGGAACAAGCCCTCCCTGCTCAAGGAACTCGTCGACGTCGCGATCGCCGGCGACGACGAGCCCGTGCCGACGATGGAGCGCCCGTGGTTCATGGAGGTCACGTCCGCGCCCACCGCCGAAGCCGCGCTGGCCGCACTGGTCGCCGGTGCCCGCGAGACCCTCGAACGCGTCGCGGCCATCACCGAGATGGTCCGCGCCGCGGTGGCGACCAACCCCGAGATCCGGGAGCTGTGGCAGGACCCGACGGACCCCCGGTACACGGTGATGTCGACCGCGGCGAAGTCCCTGACCGCGAAGCCGGGCGCCCGGCCTGTCGTCTCCACCGATGAGGCGGCGGACATCGTCTACGGCATCCTCAGCCCCGAGCTCTTCCTGGTCCTGACCCGCGACCGCGCCTGGTCACCGGCGAAGTGGGAGCGGTGGGCGTACGACACCCTTCACTCCCAACTGGTGGCCGGGACCAGGCCCTGACTCACGAGTCACGAGTCACGGGTTACGAGTCACGGGTTACGAGTCGCGAGTCACGGGTCAGGCCCGCACGCCGCCCGCGCACGGTCGTGCGCAACTCCCTTTCCCCGCCCGGCCCGACAAGTCCGGGCCGACCACATGCCCGAGCAGGCGCAGCGGCGCCGCCGTGATCCCGGCATGATCCACGGCCTGCGTGTAGATGTGGGCCATCTCCGGGTCCACGAGGCCGTGCACCGGTGGCAGGTGCGGCATCGAGGCGTGGAGCAGCGACTCCGTACGGCCCGTCGGCCGGGTGTCGCCGGGTGCCCCCTACGCGCCACGTCGGCCGGTGCCACTGGCGTGACGGGAGACACCGGTACGGCGCACGCGCGCAGCGCGTCAAGGCGCAGGAGCCGCGCGGCTCCGGGCAGTTCCTCGGCCACCGCCGCGCTCGCCGCGTCCACGACGGGAGGAACATCGGCTGGACGCCCTCGCCGCGCTCCGCGAGCAGCGGCACACACGGGGGCCGTGACCGGGCGGGGTTGCCCCCTGCCCTGGTCCCGGCCCCGTACCTGTACGGCTACGCGGATCACTCAGGGGTGCAGGGCGCCCCAGGTGGCGGCGTCGACGACGCCCGTGACGGGCAGGGCGAACTGCCGTTGCAGGTGCTCGACCGACGCCTTGGTGACCTCTTCGAAGACGCCGTTCATGGGGACGTTCACGTAGCGGTAGACCTCGTTGAGGATGCACTGGAGGTGGCGTACGGCCTCTCCCGTGCTGCCCATCTGGAGGGTGGTGTGTCCGCCCAGGTACATGCACAGGCGCCATTCGGCGGCCGCCGCGCGCTGCGGTGCGATGGCGGTGGCCGGGCCTGTGGCGGACATCGCCAGCGCGGCGGCGGCCACGGCCACCGCGGCGGCCGTACGGATCGTGCGTCCGTTCTTCATCGCGTCTCCTCCTCGCGCCCGTGGGCGCCTGCTGGGGCCGGCCCGGGCCGGCCGGGTCGGGTGGTGCGGCGGTGCGTGACGGGTCGGGGGCGGCTGTCAGTACCAGGGGCAGCGCGGCAGCCCGGCGACGGGGTGGGACATGGTGGAGGGGATCTTGACGACCTCCGCGGGGACGTTGCCCCAGCCCTTGATGCGGGGCAGCTCGCCCACCTGGTCGCCCTGGGTGTAGTACCAGACGTTGTTGCCCTGGGTGTCCCTCGGCCCGATGGTGTAGCAGGTGAACCAGGACGGCGTCAGGCGCAGCCACCCGGTGATCGGCGCGTCGAAGGAAGGCCTTCCGTACACGTCGGACGGAAGGTTGTCGCAGTACAGCGCCTTGGTGAACGCGTTGCCGATGGTGTCGCGCAGATCGAGGCCCTCCTGAAGGGAACAGGTGGCCCGCTCGCCGGCGCTCGCGGGAGCGGCCGACAACGGCAGACACAGCAGCGCGCCGACGGCCGCGGTGACGGCGGCCGCGCGGGGCGAGAGGCGCGGGATGCGCGGGAGGAACGGTCTCCTGTTCACGACGTACTCCTGATGGCTCGTCATGTGCCGGAAGAACAAGGAAGAAGGGCCGGGCGTCACGACCAAGGGCATTGCGTGAGACCGGGGAAGGGGTGCTGAGGGGCCTTGACCGCGACCGCGGGCATGTAGCCCCACGCCTTGACGGTGGGGGAGGACACGACCTGATCGCCCTGGGTGTAGTACCAGATGTTGTTGCCCATGTAGTCGGAGCCCTCCTTCCAGCACACGAACCAGCGCGGACTGAAGAGCATCTTGCCCACCACCGGGCTGGTCGAGCGTGACTGGATGCGCACCGAGCCGGGGGTGAGATCGCACCACATGTCCCCGGTGAAGTTCATCCCCGTCCAGTCCACGTGCGGCTCGCTGGGACGCAGCCAGCACGCCGGATCCGCGGTCGTCGCCGCCGAGGCGGGCGCGGTGAGCGCCCCGCACACCAGCACGGCGGCGGCCAGTGGGCCCACTGCCTCGCGAAGCCGACGCAGCCGGCCCCTGGGTCTTCCACTCATGGCGCGTACACCCCTCGTCTCGGTCGACCGATCCGTACGTCTCTGGCGGTACGGGGCCGATGGTGACCGCGCGGACTGACGTACCGCTGACAAATGAGTTCCGAGTCCGAGCCCCGCTGCGGCCGTCCCTTCGCGGGCAGCTGAATGTCAGGCTCACGTCAGTCCGTCGTGCGAGGCTCCGCTCGCTCCGCCGACATCCGGTACGTCCGGGCTCACCGGTACGCCCGGCTCACAGGCCCACCCGAGGGGACGGCTCATGCGAAGACCAGGCCACAGACGTCCGCGCTCCCGCTCCGCCGCACTGCTCGCCGCCGTCGCCCTTCTCCTCGCTCTGGTGGGCGCGCAGGGCATGGCGAGCGCGGCATCGACCGCGGCGCAGGACATCAACATCGTCTCCACTCACAGCGGCATGTGCCTCGAAGTCGGTACCGCCACCGAGGGCGAGGTGATCACGCAGCGCCGTTGCGCGGGCCGCAAGAACGCGCTGTGGACGCTGAAGTCATCACCCCTGGGCGGTGGTTCGTACCAGATCGTCAATGTCTACAGCGGCAAGTGCATGGCGGTGGAGAACTCCAGCCCCGCCGCCGGCGCCCTCGTACGGCAGCAGACCTGCGGCAGCCAGCCCGGCGCGAGCTTCGTCTTCACCGAGACCGACGGCGGTGTCTGGCTCCAGCCCAAGACCGTCACTCCGTCCCCGCAGTGCCTGGAGGTCACCGAATCCTCCACCGCCGACGGGGCACGGCTGCGGCAGTGGGGCTGTGACCGCCAGCCCGGTGCCGTCTTCACCCAGGAGCGGTACCAGGGCCCGCCGCTCGGCTGGGCGAAGATCCGCCCGGCGAGCGCGCCTTCGCTGTGCGTCACCGAAGGCCGCGACCGCAAGGGCCTCTACCCCAGCGCCGTCGCCGTGCAGCGCGCGTGTGCCCAGGCGGTCCCGCCGCGCACCTACCTCGAAGAGGTCGGCGCAGGCCGCTACCGCATCCAGTGGCATCACCCCGAATTCGGCATCGGCTGTCTGACCGTCATGAACGGCGGCCCGGTCCCCGGCATGCTCGAACCGTGGGACGCCTGTGCCTCGGCCGGCGTGTTCCTGGTCGAGCCGGTCGAGACCCCGGCGCCGGGCGGCTTCCGCATCCGGGAGGCGGCGACGGGCCAGTGTCTGGGCATGGTGGGCGGCGGCACGGCGGAGGGTGTCGAGCTCATGCGCCAGTCGTGTACGTCGTCGGCGTTGTCCCAGGAGTTCTTCATCGACCCGGAGTGACGGAGCAGGACGCCGAATGAGGCCTTGAGCCCGCAGGCGGCGGGTGACAGGGTCGGGCCTCATGATCGATGATTTCGCGAAAGAGTACTTGCACAGCGATCTGCGACAGATGCGCGAGGCGATGCTCTGGAAGGTCGACGGGCTCGGTGAGTACGACATCCGCCGCCCCCTGACCGTGACGGGGACCAACCTTCTCGGCCTCGTCAAGCATCTGTCCGTCTGGGAGTCCAGATACTTCGGCGAGGTCTTCGACCGCCCGTTCCCCGAACCGCTGCCCCGCTGGGACGACGTCGGGGAACGCGGCGCCGACCTGTGGGCGACCGAACATGAGACGCGGGAGGAGGTCATAGGCCGCTACCGCCGCGTATGGGAGCACTCGGACGCGACGATCGCCGCGCTGACCCTCGACTCTCCCGGCTTCGTGCCCTGGTGGCCGCGTCCCGACGTGCAGCTGTTCAACGTCCTGGTCCACATGCTCACCGAGACGGGCAGGCACGTCGGACACGCGGACATCCTGCGCGAACAGCTCGACGGCTCGACGGGGACGGCCGCCGAATACGCCGCTCCGCCGCACGACGCGGCCTTCTGGGAAGCCCACTGCGCGAGGATCGAGCGCGCGGCGACAGCGGCGGCGGCCACGTCCGGCGGCCGAGGGGACGCGGCGCCGACGCCGTAAGCTCCACCGGGCGCATCGGCGTCGGCTTCGGTCTCATCGCGGTGGCACCCGTGCTGCCCAAGGTCGTGCCGAGCGTCCCGCTCGAACGGGGTGTCGGCCGGAGGGCGGCTGTCGCCGCCATGGCCCTGGGTGCGGCCGCCGGTACCGCCCCGACCATGGCGGTTGCTCGCGCGGTGGTCTGAGAACACGACCCCGCGCCCGCGACTTGCCCTTCGGGTCGGGCAAACCTCGTGGGAGACCGGGCGGCCGGGCGGTACGAGCGCGTCCCGTTCAGGCCTTCCGCTCGGGCGCGATCTCCGCGATCAGTCCCTCGACCAGGGCCTTGATCTCGTCGCGGATGGGACGCACGGCGGCGACGCCCTGGCCCGCGGGGTCTTCGAGCTGCCAGTCGAGGTAGCGCTTGCCGGGGAAGACGGGGCAGGTGTCGCCGCAGCCCATCGTGACGCAGACGTCCGACTCCTCGACCGCGTCGACGGTGAGGATCTTCGGTGTCTCGGCGGAGATGTCGATGCCCACCTCACGCATGGCCTCCACCGCCGCCGGGTTCACACGCTGCCCGGGATCCGATCCCGCCGAGCGGACCTCCACGCGGTCGCCCGCGAGGTGGGCCAGCCAGGCGGCGGCCATCTGGGAGCGGCCGGCGTTGTGGACGCAGACGAACAGGACGGAGGGCTTCTGGGGCATCTGAGGTCTCTCTTGTCTTGTGCTTGTACCTGGTGCCTTGTTGCTTGTACCTGGTCGCATCATCGGCCGCTGATGTGACAATATCAGCCCATGATGACGTCAGCCGACACTGAACTGATCAGGGTCCTCGCCGACCCGCTCAGGCTCCAGATCGTGACCCTGCTCGCCCGCGAGACCCTGTGCACCACCCACCTCGTGGAGGAGACGGGCGCCCGGCAGACGAACCTCTCCAACCATCTGCGCGTCCTGCGCGAGGCCGGGGTGGTGGAGACGGAGCCCTGCGGCCGCTTCACCTACTACAAGCTGCGGCCCGAGGTCATCGAGGCGCTCGCGGCCTCGTTCGGTGAACTCGCGGAGGCCGCGCGCACCACCGTCGAGACCGACCGAAAGCGGGTCTGCTGATGACCGCCACCGGCCCCGGCACCACATCACCGCCCGAGGGTGGCGCGGACGTCTCGGTCGTCGCCAAGCTCTCCGCCCTCGACCGCTACCTCGCGGTGTGGATCCTCCTCGCGATGGCCGTGGGCATCGGCCTCGGACGCCTCGTCCCCGGGCTCGGCGGCACCCTCGCCAAGGCCGAGATCGGCGGCATCTCGCTGCCCATCGCCATCGGCCTGCTGGTCATGATGTATCCGGTCCTCGCCAAGGTCCGCTACGACAAGCTCGATGCCGTGACCGGCGACCGCAGACTCATGGTGTCGTCGCTGTTCGTCAACTGGATCGTCGGCCCGGCCGTGATGTTCGCGCTGGCCTGGACCTTCCTGCCCGACCTGCCCGAGTACCGCACCGGCCTCATCATCGTCGGCCTGGCCCGCTGCATCGCCATGGTCATCATCTGGAACGACCTGGCGTGCGGCGACCGCGAGGCGGCCGCCGTGCTCGTGGCCCTCAACTCCGTCTTCCAGGTGGTCGCGTTCGGCCTCCTCGGCTGGTTCTACCTCGACCTGCTGCCGAAGTGGCTCGGCCTCGGCGACGGGGACCACCTGGACATCTCCATGTGGAAGATCGCCCTGAACGTCGTCATCTTCCTCGGCGTCCCGCTCCTCGCCGGATTCCTCACCCGCCGCCTCGGCGAGAAGAGGCTCGGCCGCGAGACGTACGAGTCCGGCTTCCTCCCGAGGATCGGCCCCTGGGCGCTCTACGGACTGCTCTTCACGATCGTGATCCTCTTCGCCCTGCAAGGCGGGACCATCACCTCGCAGCCCCTGGACGTGGCCCGCATCGCGCTGCCGCTCCTGGTGTACTTCGCCGTCATGTTCTTCGGCACCTTCCTGCTCGGCAAGGCGCTCGGCCTCGCCTACGACCGCACGGCGACGCTCGCGTTCACCGCGGCGGGCAACAACTTCGAACTCGCCATCGCCGTCGCCATCGCCACCTTCGGTGTGACCTCCGGCCAGGCTCTGTCCGGTGTCGTCGGACCGCTCATCGAGGTCCCGGTCCTCATCGGGCTCGTGTACGTGTCGCTGGCCTGGCGCGAGAAATTCGCCGCGGCCGGGCGCGCGATGTGATGCCGTACGGGATGGGGGTGGCCCGCACCGGCACCGTCACGCGCCGACGCGCCCCAGGATGTGCCCCATCGCCGCGAGCACGGACGGCTCGACGCGGTAGTACACCCACGTCCCGCGCCGCTCGGAGGTGAGCAGTCCGGCCTCCTTCAGCTTCTTCAGGTGGTGGGAGACGGTCGGCTGGGAGACCCCGACGTCAGAGATGTCGCACACGCACGCCTCGCCGCCCTCGTGCGAGGCGACCAGCGAGAACAGTCTCAGCCGGACCGGGTCGCCGAGCGCCTTGAACATCGCGGCCGTCCGCACCGCCTCCTCGGCGGTGAGAGGGCGCTCCGTCAGGGGCGGGCAGCAGGGCTCGGCATGCTCGACAGACTCGGTATTCGGCATGTGTCTATGTTGACGCATGTCGAATCAACAGGCCAACACGGTCGATGGGTCGATGGGTCGATGGAACCGCTTGAATTGATACCTGTCTATGTTGACGCTTGTCGAAGCAGGTGTCATGCTGGCCGCACGAGACATCGACAGACGTCGAATCAAAGGGGAGCACCGTGAACGCGTCCAGCGCCGTCCTGCCCGTCGTGGTCATCGGAGCCGGCCCCATCGGCCTCGCCGCGGCCGCCCACCTCGTCGGGCGGGGCATCCAACCCCTGGTACTCGAAGCTGGCGACAGCGCGGGCAGCGCCGTGCGCGAGTGGTCGCACGTACGCCTCTTCTCCCCGTGGGCCGAGGTCGTCGACCCGGCCGCCGAGAAGCTCCTCGCCCCCACCGGCTGGGTGCGGCCCGACGGCGCCACCTACCCCACCGGCGGCGACTGGGCGCGGAAGTACCTGGTGCCGCTGGCCGACGTGCTGGGTGACAGCGTCCGCTTCGGGGTCACGGTGACCGGGGTCTCCCGCCGGGGCCGCGACCGTGTCGTCGACGCCGACCGCGAACGGCAGCCCTTCACCGTGTACGTCCGCGACAGCGACGGCGGCGAGCGGCGCGTCGTCGCCCGCGCCGTCATCGACGCCTCCGGCACCTGGATGGCCCCCGGCCCGCTCGGCGGCGACGGCCTGCCCGCGCTCGGCGAACGAGCCGCCTCGGACCGCATCTCGTACCGCGTGCCCGACCTCGGGGACGCGGCCGTCCGCGCCCGGTACGCGGGCAGGCGTACGGCGGTCATCGGCTCCGGAGCCTCCGCGTTCACCGCGCTCGCCCTCCTGGCCGGCCTCGCCGAGGAGGTGCCGGGCACCCACGCGGTGTGGGTGCTGCGGCGAGGCATCAGCGGCTCCACCTTCGGCGGTGGTGCGGCCGACCAGCTCCCGGCCCGCGGTGCCCTGGGTCTCGCGGCGAAGGCGGCCGTGGACGACGGCCATGCCGACGCCGTCACCGGCTTCCGCACCGGCGCCGTGGACAGGAGCGGCGAACGGCTGGTGCTGACCGCCGAGGACGGCCGCCGCCTCGACCCGGTCGACGAGGTCATCGTCCTGACCGGCTTCCGCCCCGACCTCTCCTTCCTCGGCGAACTCCGGCTCGGCCTCGACGAACGCCTCCAGGCGCCCGTCGGGCTCGCCCCGCTGATCGACCCCAACCAGCACTCGTGCGGCACCGTCTACCCGCACGGGGCCAAGGAGTTGGCCCACCCGGAGAAGGGCGTCTACCTGGTCGGCATGAAGAGTTACGGCCGCGCCCCGACGTTCCTCGCGATGACCGGCTACGAGCAGGTCCGCTCCATCGCCGCGGCCCTCGCGGGAGACCACGAGGCCGCCGGGCGCGTGGAGTTGACCCTCCCCGAGACGGGAGTCTGCGGCGGATCGGGCCTCTTCGACGAACCGGCCGACACCGGCGATGGCGACAGCACCGGCATCGACACCGGCGACGCGTCCGGCGGCTGCTGCGGGACCCCGTCGACGCTCCGGATCGGCGCGGCCGCGCCCGCGTCTTCCGGCGGCTGCTGAGCGGAGGTGAGCGGCGGCCCCTCGCCCCGGCCGACTCGGCCCGCAGGCCGCCGGGGCCGGGCCTCCTCATGTCACCCGAACGGCCCTGAGCGGTCGCGAGAAGGGGCGGCGGGCTATCTGCTGGAGAGCGATCGCTTTTCCTACACCGAGGAGATCACTCCATGCGTGTCCGTACTCTCAGCGCCGCTGTCCTGCTCGCCGCCAGTGCCGTGGTCGGCGGCGCGGGTCAGGCTCTCGCCGACGGCGACGACCCCTCCGCCGTGGGGCATGTCCACGACAGCCCCGGCGTCCTGTCCGGCAACGCCGTTCAGGTGCCGGTCGAAGTCGATGCCAATGTCTGCGGCAACACCATCGACATCATCGGGCTCCTCAACCCCGCGAGCGACAACAAGTGCAAGAACCACTGACACGAACCACTGAACGGACGGCTGCGGCCCGGCCCCGGGGAAGTCCCCGGGGCCGGGCCCCGGTCTTTCACCGCCCCCGCCCGGATCGTCGCCCCGATCCTCCAAAAGAAATTTTGCAAAAGTTCTTTTGGAGAACCGTGTTCCGCCCTACGCTCCCGGCATGGTCAGCGAAGAGAAGAGGCGCCGCCTCGACCCCGAGAGCGACGCGTCGGCCCTGAAAGCCCTCACCCACCCCCTGCGCATCCGGCTGCTCGGCCTGCTGCGCTCGGACGGCCCCGCCACCGCCAGCGAACTGGCGGCAGTCACGGGGGAGTCGTCCGCCTCCACCAGCTACCACCTGCGGGTCCTCGCCAAGTACGCGTTCGTCGCCGAGGCCGAGCAGCGCGACGGCAGGGAGCGTCGCTGGCGGGCCGTGCACGAGGTCACCTCCTGGAGCAACGAGGCGATGGAGGCCTCGCCGGGCAGCCGTGACTTCGTCGGCACGATGCGCCGACGTCAGATCCAGCACCTCGGGGAGGCCTTGACGCGGCACGAGCAGGACATGGAAGCGGGACGGCTGTCCCCGCAGTGGGTGGAGCCCTCCGGCATCAGCGACATGCTGCCCCGTCTCACCCCCGACTCGCTCGCGGAGCTGTGGCGGACGTTCGAGGACAAGCTCGCGGAGCTGACTACGCGCGACGCGTCGGACCCACGAGCCGCCCGGACGGTGGTCTTCACGGCCGGCCTGCCCCTGGCGTCACGCCCGACGGCGGAGGACCCCCCGGCAGCCGGGGATGGACCGCACACCGCGGGGCCCGCGTGACGAAGCCCATGGACATAGCCGCCGCGCGCCGCCGCTACGTCATGATCTGCGCCCTCTTCTGGCTGCCGCTGGGGCTGGCCATCGCCCCGCAGTTGCTGCTCTTCGCCGAGCGCGGCATGACCCTCGCCGCCATCGCGGGCTTCTTCGCCGCACACTCCCTGACGGCGGCCCTCCTCGAACTGCCCACCGGAGGGCTGTCCGACGTCCTCGGCCGCCGCGCGGTCCTCGTGGCCGCCGGGCTCACGGACCTGGCCGCCTTCGCCCTCCTGGGGCTCGGCACCGACGCCTGGGTGTTCGTACTCGGTATGGCGCTGAAGGGCGCGGGGCGGGCCTTGTCCAGCGGGCCCGCCGAGGCCTGGTACGTCGACACCGTCCACGCCGCCGCGGGGCCCGACGCCGAGCTGCGGAGCGGGCTGGCCCGCGGGGGTTCGGCCACCTCGGCGGTGCTCGCCGTCGGCACCCTCGTCGGCGGCGCCCTGCCCTGGCTGCTCGGGCTCGGCCCCGACCTCGGCGCGTGGCTGAGCCGGGCCACCTCCGGTGTGGTCCTGCCGCTCTCCGTCCCGGTGCTGCTGGCCGCCGCCGTCGACATCGTCTTCGTGCTGTACGTCCTGACCGCCCTGCCCGAACCGCCGCGGACACCGGTCGGCCCGCGCGCGGTCCTCCGGGGCGTCCCGGCCACCATCGTCTCCGGAGTGCGCCTGGCTGGCGGCGACGCGCTGGTGCGGCGCGTACTGCTCGGCGTGGCGGCCACCGGCGCCGCCTTCGCCGCCGTCGAACTGCTCACGCCGGGCCGGGTCGCGGACCTGGCCGGTGACCCCGAGGCGGGCGCGGTGCTCTTCGCCGGCCTGGCCTGCGTCGGCTACGTCTGCTCGGCGCTCGGCAGCCACCTCGCGCCGCTCACCGCCCGCCTCACGGGTGGCAGCGGACGCGCGGTCCTGGCCGGCCTGGGCGCGGGGGCGGGCGGACTGCTGCTCCTCGCGGCCACGGCGAGCGCGGCGGGCCCGGTGCCCGTGGCCCTCGGCGCCGCCGGTTTCGCCCTGGTCCACCTCGGCCTCGGCGCGGCGGGGCCCAACGAGAACGACCTGCTGCACCGCCGCGTGACCTCGGCCGGGCGCGCCACCGCCCTGTCGGTCCAGTCGCTCGCGCTGCAACTGGCGTGCGCCCTCGCCGCCCCGGCCGTCGGAGCCCTCCCGGCCGGCCCACTGCCCTGGCTGGTCGGCGGAGTCGCACTGACCGCGGGCACCCTGCTGTGGACACGCCCCGTACCCGCGCCACGCGCCGCCTCGGAGGCCGCCCTGCCGGAGCCGGTTCGGCCCGGCGCGGCATGAACGACGTACGCGGCATGAACGACGTACGCGGCATGAACGACGGACGTGTGAAGGACGCACAAGGCCTTGAACTTCCCGGGCAGACAGCCTCGTTGCCGCGTCCGGCAGAGGGGGGACCCCGCTTCGGCGTCGAAGATCACCGGGTGCAGAATGACCCGTATGCCTATATCGCACACGCCGAAGACGGCGACGCTCGACGATGCCCCCCTGGTCGGCGCCACCCTGGCCCGCGCCTTTGACGACGACCCGATGATGCGCTGGTTCTTCCCCGACGAGGCCACGCGGGAAGCGTCCCTGGGCCGCTACTTCGGCACGATCTTCACCCGCCAGTACGTGCTGCACGGCGTGTGCCAACGGACCGAGGCCGCCGTCGCGTTCTGGGTGCCCGCAGAGGCGCAGGAGAAGGCCGTCCCCGACCAGGGGACCATCCAGGAGCTCACGAACCTCCTCGGCGACCGGGCGGAACTGTTCGGGGGCGCCGTCGAGATGGCGGCCAAGCACACGCCCCAGGAGCCGCACTGGTCCCTGGCGCTCATCGGAGCCGACCCGGCCGCGCAGGGCCAGGGGCAGGGCGCCGCCCTGCTGCGCTCCGGCCTCGCCCAGGCCGACGCGGCGGGCATGCCCGTCCACTTGGAGTCCTCCAAGCCGGAGAACCTCCCCGTCTACGAGCACTTCGGCTTCACCGTGCGCGACGAGCTGCGGCTGCCGGGCGGCGGACCGCAGCTGTGGACGATGTGGCGCGAGCCGCGCCGCCAGGCCGACGCCTAGCCACTGCTGAGGATCAGCTGAACGGGCGCGGGTACGGGCCGGGCCGGTACGTCACATAGCGGGAAGGCGTGGTCGGATCCGCTTGCCGCGCACGGGAGTTGAGGGCGGCAGGCGACGTGTCGCCCCAGCTTCCCGTGCCGACCCGGCGCTCGAGCGTGTGCAGCGCGCCGAGTTGTTCCGCGGGGCTGAACGTGCAGTGGCCGGCGTTGTCGGTGTACGCCTGGCGCAGGAGTGGTGCGCGGCCCGCCCGGCCCACCGCACGGCGATAGGCGCTCTCGACCTCGACGGGCACGAGCGCGTCGCCGGTCGTGTGGATGTCGAGCTGGGGCTTGCGGAGCCGTCCGGAGGGCGCGGCGTGCTCGGCCAGATAGCGCACAGCGCCCGGATTCGCGTCCGAGCGGGGAGCGTCGGCGAGTGCGCGCAGGTCGTCGCCGAGGGAGAGTCCCGCCGCCTTGTAGAGCGACTTGACCTCCTTGTAGGTGGCGGAACGGGCCAGCATCGCCGTGTAGTCGACACCCGTGTTCCAGGACATGTTGCCGCCCGCGCGGCGCTCGGCCTCCGCCCGCCACACGAAGCCCGGTTGTGCCACCAGGGCGCGGAGCGCCGCGTACTGGTTCGCCTGCCGGGAGGCGTGGTCGTCCGGGGCGGGCCGGGGCGTGGCCGGGTCGTTCCAGCCGGGGACGGCGTGCAGCGCGGCGGCGAGCGCGATGCGGGCCCGCCCGGGAGCCGTGCGCTGCGCCGTGACGAGGGACGCGCCGAGCCGTTCGCCGGACGCCTTGGCGTCGGCGGCGTCCTTGAAGCCGGTCAGCCGGATGCCGGAGCCGGGCGCGAGCAGCGTGCGCAGCGCGAACGTGGCGTCCAGTGTGGAGTTCCAGTTGGCGACGCCGCCGTGCACGAGGCCGCACAGGGAGAGCGAGCCGTCGACGCGCCCCGGGTGGCGCTCGGCGATCGCCGTGGTGACGAGCCCGCCCAGCGACTGGCCCCAGGCGAGGGTCCGCCTGGCCTCGCCGACCTTCCCCGCGAAGGTGTCGAGCGCGGCCAGCTGGTCCGGCACCGCCTGCTCCACCGCCCAGCCGTTCGTCGCGTAGGAGGAGCCGACGAGCGCGTAGCCCTCCTTCAGGAGCAGCTTCTTCGTCGGCTCGTCGGGGGCGTCGACGGCCGGGTTCGGGGTGCCTTCGGGGCGGTAGCCGTGGCTGAAGAGCAGGACGGTGCCGTTCCAGCGGGCCGGGGTGTCGATCACGTACGTGGCGCCGGAAGGCAGGGTGCCTTCCAGATGCCGGGGAGCGGGCTCGGCGGCGGTGGCCCGGGCGGGAACAGGGGGCAGCAGGAGGAGCAGCAGCGCGGCGAGTCCGGCGGCGGGACGGCTGCCGGCGGGGCGCGGCCGGGTGGTGGTGCGGGTCATGGGGATTCTCCTTGGGTGGCGAGGTTCTGGGCGCTGGTCTCCTTGACCCGCCAGACGGCGAGCGCCGTGATCGCGCTCCCGGCCGTGAGCAGCACGGCGACGGAGCCGCTGGAGTGGCCGGTGGCCAGCAGCGCGCCGGCGATCAGCGGTGAGAGGCCGGCGCCGAGCAGCGTCGCGGTCTGGTAGCCGAGCGAGGCGCCGGTGTAGCGCACCCGGGTCGGGAACATCTCGCTGAACAGGGCGCCGAGCGGCCCGTACATCACGGACTGGGCGATTCCGTGCCCGATCACGCAGGCGAGGATCAGCAGTCCGGGCCGATGGCTGTCCACGAGCGCGAAGACCGGGAAGGCGGTGGCCGCCGAGAGCAGGGCCCCGGCCAGGACGACGGGCCGGCGCCCGAGGCGGTCCGAGAGGTGGTTCGCGCAAGGAAGCACCACGAGCGCCACGCAGGAAGCGACGGTGACGCCGATGAGCACCTGCTGGCGGCTGTATCCCTCGTCGACGGCGTACGAGATCATGAAGCTGGTCAGCAGCGCCTGCGCGGTGAAAGGACCGATGCCGACCGCCGAGGCGAGCAGCACCGGCCGAGGCGCGCGCAGGACGTCGAGCAGCGGCATCGGCGCCCGCTCCCGCCGCTCGGACAGCGAGGCGAAGAGCGGACTCTCGGCGACCTTCAGGCGTACGTACAGACCGGCACCGAGCAGTACGAGCGAGAGCAGGAACGGCACCCGCCAGCCCCAGGCGCGGAAGTCGTCGTCGGGCAGCGTGCTCACGAGCGCGACGACCTCGGTGGAGAGCACCGTGCCCAGCGGCGCGCCGAGTTGGGTGAAGCTGGTCCACAGGCCGCGCGGCCGTTCACCGGCGTGTTCGGCGACCATGAGGGTCGCGCCGCCCCATTCGCCGCCGATCGCGATGCCCTGCACGACGCGGAGCAGGACGAGCAGGACCGGGGCCCAGACGCCGATCGCGTCGTACGTGGGCAGCAGCCCGATGAGGAAGCTGCCGGTGCCCATCAGGACCATCGTCAGGAGCATCATCGACTTGCGGCCGAGCCGGTCGCCGAAGTGGCCGAAGACGATGCCGCCGAGGGGCCGGGCGAGATAGCCCGCGGCGAACGTCCCGAAGGCGGCCACGGTGCCCACCGCCGGGTCGGCCTCGGGGAAGAAGAGGTCGCCGAAGACGAGCGCGGCGACGGTTCCGTAGACGAGGAAGTCGTAGAACTCCACGGCCGTGCCGATCAATCCGGACAGCGCGACGCGGCGCAGCTGTCCGGGCGCCGCCCCCGCTCCGGTCCCGGGGCTCGCCGCCTTGCCGGGTGGGTGCACCATGGCAGGGCTCCTTACGCGTAGAAGCGGGACAGGCTCCGCAGGACGCACGCCGGTTTCTCGCCGCCCTCGATCTCGACCGTGCCGTCCACGGCGATCTGTACCCCGCCCCGCACCTCGTCGACGGAGGCCAGCGTGGCGCGCAGCCGTATCCGCGCGCCGGCCTTCACGGGCGCCGGGAAACGCACCTTGTCCAGGCCGTAGTTGACCTTCGTGGTGACTCCGCGGACGTCGAGGAGGTCGCTGAAGAGCGGGATGAAGAGGGAGAGCGTCAGATAGCCGTGCGCGATGGGCGCCCCGAACGGTCCTCGCGCGGCCTTCTCGGGATCGGTGTGGATCCACTGGTGGTCGTCGGTCGCGTCGGCGAAGGTGTCGATGCGGTCCTGCCCGACCTCCAGCCACTCGGTGACGCCGAGTTCGCTTCCGGCGAGGGCGGCCAGTTCGTCAAGTCCGTTGGCGGTGACGGTCATCGGGGTACTCCTCGGTCGGTACGGTCGGTGGGTGCGCCGCCGTGCTCGCGGCGCAGGCTGGGCTTGTGGAGCTTCCCCGAGGCGGTGCGCGGCAGTTCGCGTACGCACACCAGTGACGCGGGGATCTTGTACTTGGCGAGGCGGCCGGCCAACGAGCCGAGGACCTCCTCGGGGGTGGCCGTCGCGCCCTCGCGTAGCACGGCGACGGCGCGCGGCACCTCGCCCCACCGCACGTCGGGCACGCCGATGACGGCGCACTCCAGGACGTCGGGGTGGGCGAGCAGGGCGCTCTCGACCTCGGCGGGATACACGTTCTCGCCACCGGAGATGATCATGTCCTTGAGACGGTCGGCGATGGTGACGAAGCCGTCGGCGTCCACCCGCGCCGCGTCGCCCGTGCGGAACCAGCCGTCGGCGAACGCGGCGGCCGTCTCGTCCGGCAACTGCCAGTAGCCGTCCATCACATGGGGCCCGCGTACCAGCACCTCGCCGGTCTCCCCGACCGCCGCCGGGCTGAGGTCGGGGCGTACGACACGGACGTCGGTGAAGAAGTGCGGCACCCCGGCCGTGCCCGCCTTGCGTACCGCGTGCTCGGCGTCGAGATAGAGGGCGCCGGGGGAGGCCTCCGTCATGCCGTAACCCTGCTGGAAGGCGAGGCCGCGCCGCGCGTACGCCTCGATCAGCGGCGTCGGCACCGGCGCGCCGCCGCACATCAGGACCCGCAGCGAGGACAGGTCGGCCGCGTCCCAGCGCGGCTCCCTGGCGAGGCGTTCGTACATCGTCGGCACCCCGAACGTGACGCTCACACCGTGCTCTTCCACGAGGTCGAGGACCTGGGCCGGGTCGAACGAACCGACGAGGACACAGGTGCCGCCCTTCAGGAACACGGGCAGGGCGAGCATGCCGAGCGCGGCGGCATGGAAGAGCGGGGCGCAGACCAGCGCGACCGCGTCGGCGGTGAGGTCCGCGTCGACCAGGACGTTGACGGCGTTCCAGGTGAGGTTGGCGTGGGTGAGCATGGCGCCCTTGGGGCGGCCCGTCGTGCCGGAGGTGTACATCAGCAGGCAGACGTCGTCCGCGGCGACCGCCTCGTCCAGCGGCTCCTCGGTGGAGCCGTCGAGCAACTCCTCGTATGCGGCGCCCACTTCGACGACGCATCCGAGCGAAGGGGTCTGTCCCGCCTGCCGCAGCCCGGCGACGAGCGCGGTGTGCGCGGGGGAGTGGATGAGGGTGCGGGCGCCCGCGTCGGCCAGCTGGTAGGCGATCTCGGGGCCGCTCAGCCGGGTGTTGAGCGGGACGAACACCGCGCCGAGCGCACCCGTGGCGAAGAAGGTCTCCAGGAACGCCGGGTGGTTCGGCCCCAGGTGGGCGACCCGGTCGCCGCGCCGGACACCTCGGGCGCGCAGCGCGTGTGCGAGGCGCAGCGTGCGGGCGTGCAGGTCCGCGTAGGTGAGGGCCTGGCCCTCGTGGGTCAGGGCGGTGCGGTGCGGGGTCTTGCGGGCCCGGCGCGCGGGCCAGGAGCCGAGTCCTTCGTTGCGCATGGCGCCCCCTCTATCCGAGCCCGAGCAGGCGGGCGGCGTTCTCCTTGAGGATCTTGGGGCGGACCTCGTCCTTGATGGCGAGCCGCTCGAAGTCGGCGAGCCAGCGGTCGGGTGTGAGGACGGGGAAGTCGGAGCCGAAGAGCACCTTGTCCTTCAGCAACGTGTTGGCGTAGTGGACGAGTTGGGGCGGGAAATACTTCGGAGACCAACCGGAGAGGTCGATGTGCACGCCCGGTTTGTGGGTGGCCACGGCGAGTGCCTCGTCCTGCCAGGGGAATGACGGATGGGCGAGGATGATCTTCAGGTGCGGGAAGTCGGCGGCGACGTCGTCGACGTGCATGGGGTTCGAGTACTTCAGCCGGATCCCGCCGCCGCCGGGCACGCCCGCGCCGATGCCGGTCTGCCCGGTGTGGAAGAGGGCGACGCAGCCGGTCTCCTCGATCACCTCGTACAACTCGTAGGCGAGCGCACGGTCGTTGGGGAAGAACCCCTGGATGCTCGGGTGGAACTTGAACCCCTTGACGCCGTACTCCGCCACGAGCCTGCGGGCCTGGCGCACGCCCGCCCTGCCGCGAAACGGATCGAGGGACGCGAACGGTATGAGCACATCCGGGTGCGCGGCGGCGGCCTCGGCCACCTCCTCGTTCGGTACGGGCGGGGTGCCGGTGGCCGACTCGGCGTCCACGGTGAAGACGACGGCGGCCATCTTGCGCTCGCGGTAGTAGGCGGCCATCTCCTCCAGCGTCGGTTTGCGCGTGCGCCCCTCGACCTTGAAGTACGCGGTGGAGGCGGCGTCGAGATCCTCGGCGAGCGAGGCGTGGCCCTGCGAGGAGACCTCCGCGTGGGTGTGGACGTCGATCGCGGTCAGCTCGGAGAGGTCCAACCCGCTCACTCCCCGGGGGACTTGGGCGCGGGGATGCCGACCGCCTCCGGGGCGCTGCCCACGGAGGTGTGCCAGACGGCGGCGATGGCCTCCGGGGTCCAGCCGCCGTCGGCGTACGCGACGGAGGCCTCCCGGGGGTGCGACCACAGGGTGAGGCGGTCGCCGCCGATGCCCACGCACTGCCCGGTCACGTCGCCCGCCGCGTCGGAGGCCAGGAAGGGGACGAGCGCGGCGCAGTCCTCCGCCGTCCCGAAGCCCTCGCCCTTGCGGAGGAAGTCCGGCAGCGGCCTGCCCTCCCGCATCGCCTCTACGTACGGCGCGAAGGCGGGGATCGTCTCGGTCATCGCGGTCGCGGCGACCGGCACGATGGCGTTGACGGTGATGCCGGCCCGGGCCAGCTCCATGGACCAGGTGCGGGCCATGGCGGCGATGCCCGCCTTGGCGGCCGCGTAGTTGGTCTGCCCGAAGTTGCCCCGCTGCCCGGCCGGCGAGCCGACCAGGATCAGCCGGCCGCCGCCGCCCTGCTCCCGCATCCGTACGGCGGCCGCGCGGGCGCAGGTGAACGTGCCGCGCAGATGCGTCGTGACCACCGCGTCGAAGTCCTCGTCGGACATCTTCCACAGCACGCGGTCACGGAGGATTCCGGCGTTGGTCACCATCACGTCCAGGCGCCCGAACTCCTCCACGGCGCGCCCGACCAGGCGGTCGGCGGCCTCGCCCGTCCCGACGGCGACGCACTCCGCGACCGCGCGCCCACCGGCCTCGGTGATGCTCTTGACGGCTCGCTCGGCGGCCGCCTCGTCGATGTCGTTGACGACCACGGAGGCCCCGGCCCGAGCGAGGGCGGAGGCGTAGGCGAGGCCGAGGCCGCGCCCCGAACCGGTGACGACGGCGACCTTGCCACCGAGATCGACTGTGGGTGTTTCCGGCATGGCGGTATCCCTTCGACGGGCTGGAGAGGCTGGGGAGGTCCCGGAAAGGAAGCTAAGACAAACCATTGTTGCCGTCAATGGTTGTTGTCGACACCGGTGATACGGCATGCTGGGGCGGCGGGCCACCATCGCCGCACGTACCCGCGAAGCACCGACCAGGGAGAGCGCCCCTCATGACCAGCCGCAAGACGACCGCCGGGCCCGCGGAGGAAGGCTCCGTCGACGAGGGCGCCCCCTGGATGCGAGGACTCCACGCCGACGCGGGGTATCTCCTCTACCGGCTCGGCCTGCGCTCGGGACAGCTCTTCAACGCGGCGCTCCAGCGGTCGGGCCTGCGCCTGCGCCACTACGCGCTGCTGCGCTATCTGGCCACGGTGGAGGGCGCCGCCCAGCGGGAGTTGAGCCGACGGCTCGGTTACGACCCGAGCGCGATCGTCGGCCTGGTCGACGACCTGGAACGCCTCGGCTTCGTCGAGCGCCGCCCCGCCCCCGACGACCGCCGCCGCCGCATCGTCGCCCTCGCCCCGCAGGGCCGCGACTTCCTGCGCGACTCCGACGAGGTGGCCCGAGGCGTGACCGCGGAACTCCTCGCCCCGCTCGCCCCGGAGGACCGGGAGACCCTGCACGCGCTGCTGTCCCGGATCGCGCACACGGACGGGGAGTGAAAGGGCGGCGAGCGGTCGAGGTCTCGGCGGAACCGGCCCCCTGTCACGCGCGATGCCGGCCGCGTCGGCGGAGACCGTTGCTCCGCGCGCGGCCGGGTTCGCCGTCACGGCCGGGGCCGGACGGGGCGGAGGTCGACGGGCCGCCCCGCCCGGCTCGGTCTCAGCGGCTTCCCGAGGTGAGGAGCCCGTCCGTCCCGAAGGCCAGGGCGGCGAAGCGCTCGCCCATGAGGCGGTGGGTCGCGGCGTCGGGGTGGAGCTCGTCGGGCAGCGGCAGTTCGGCGTGGTCCGCCTGGCCGTAGAGGTCGCGGCCGTCGAGATAGTGGAGATTCGCGTCGTCGGCGGCGCGCTGCTTCACGATGCGGGCCAGCTCGTCCCGGATCACATTGAGCGTCAGCTTCCCGGCGGCACGCTCGGCGGGGTCGCCCATGGCCGCGAACCGGAGCCGCCCCTCGCTGACGTTGCTGAAGTCCGGGGCGCAGGGGCCGGGAGTGTCCTCGTGGATGGGGCACAGGATGGGCGAGACGACCAGCAGCGGGGCGGTCGGGTGCCCCTCGCGGATCGTGTCGAGGAAGCCGTGCACCGCGGGGCCGAAGGCGCGCAGGCGCATCAGGTCGGCGTTGACGATGTTGATGCCGATCTTGACGCTGATCACATCGGCGGGGGTGTCGCGCATGGCGCGCGCGGTGAACGGGTCGAGCAGGGCGCTGCCGCTCAGCCCGAGGTTGACCAGTTCCACGCCGCCGAGGGACGCGGCGAGCGCGGGCCAGGTGGTGGTGGGGCTCACCGCGTCGGAGCCGTGGCTGATGGAGCTGCCGTGGTGCAGCCACACCTTGCGGCCCCGGTCGGGGACCGGCTCGACGGGAGCGTCGGTGCGCAGGGTGACCAGCTCGGTGATCTCGTTGTGCGGCAGCCAGATCTCGACGTCCTTCACGCGGTCGGGCAGACCGGCGAAGCGGACGGTGCCGACCGGCCCGGGCACGGTCTCCGTCGTACCGGTGGCCATGTCCATCATCAGGACGTTGCCGCCGATCATGGTGGCCTGCCGGGTGAGGGCGCCGTCGACGAGCAGGTCGTACACACCGTCGGGGCGCGGCGGGACGCCGTGATAGCCCATCTTCGTGCGGAGCGCGTCCAGCTCGACGGTGGTGGACCGCGTGCGGAAGACCAGCCGTACGCCGGAGGGCTGCGCCTCGGCCCTGGCCACCTGCTCGTCGGTGAACTGGGCGCGGGCCCGGGCGGGCAGCCGGTGCGGCAGTACGCCGTACGCGGTGGCCTCCACGTCGAGCGCGCCGCGCAGCAGGTCCTCGGCGAGGGCAGGCGTGATGGGCGTGGTGATCCAGTCCGTTCCCCAGGGAGTGACGGAGGGGGCGGGGCCGGGGTCGGGGACGGCGGGGTCGTGCGGAGAGTTCATGACGTCAGCGTGTCAAGCGGAATACCGATCCGCACATGAGTTTCCGGCGTTCCGGCCTTTACGATGCTCCGGCGGCGTTCCGGCTTTTCCGGTGCTCCGGCGGTGTTGCCGCCGTCGCGCGACCGGCTTCACGGCTCCCTACAGCTGGATCCACTCCCGGGCCGTGGTCACCCTCTCCAGTACCTCGGGGATCGGGTCGACGCCGAGCCCCGCTCCGGTGGGGACGTCGAGGTGGCCGTCGGCGAGTTCGAAGGGCTCGGTGATGTCCGTGGCGAAGTAGCGGCCGGACGCGGAGGTGTCGCCGGGCAGAGAGAAGCCGGGCAGCGCGGCCAGCGCGACGTTGGCGGCGCGGCCCAGCCCCGTCTCCAGCATGCCGCCGCACCACACGGGCACCCCGTGGGCGACGCACAGATCGTGGATGGCCTTGGCTTCGAGGTAGCCGCCGACCCGGCCCGGCTTGATGTTGATGACGGAGGCGGCGCCCAGGGTGATGGCCGCGGCCGCGTCCTCCGCCGACTCGATCGACTCGTCCAGGCACACCGGCGTACGCAGCAGCTTCGCGAGCGCCGCGTGCTGCACGAGATCGTCGTCGGCCAGCGGCTGTTCGATGAGCAGCAGGTCGAACGCGTCCAGCTTGGCCAGCTGCCGGGCGTCGGCGAGGGTGTAGGCGGCGTTGGCGTCCACCTGGAGCAGCAGCTCGTCGCCGAACCGCTCCCGCACCGCGCGGACGGGCGCGAGGTCCCAGCCGGGTTCAATCTTGAGCTTGATCCGCACGTACCCCTCGTCGACGAACCCGCCCACGACGTCGAGGAGTTCGGGGACGGACTCCATGATCCCGACCGACACCCCGCACGGCACCCGGTCGCGTTCGGCCCCGAGATACGCTCCGAAGGACTGGCCCGACGCCCGCAGCTCAACGTCGAGCACGGCCGTCTCCAGCGCCGCCTTGGCCATCTTGTGGCCCTTGAAGGGCTTCATGGCGCGCTTCACCGAGTGGGCGTCCGCCACGGCGGGCAGCGCCGGTACGAGGAAGCGGCGCAGCACGTCGGCCGCTCCGTCGACGTACTCGGAGCAGTAGCGGGGTTCGGACATCGCGACGCACTCGCCCCAGCCCTCGCCGTCGGGAGTGACGACCCGTACGAGCAGGACGTCACGGGCGGTCTCGACGCCGAAGGAGGTACGGAACGGCGACCGCAGGGGCATCGCGACGCGGCGCAGTTCGATTCCGGTGATCTTCATGGTGCTCGGCTCCTCGGGTGGGCGCACGCGTCGGGCGGTGGTCGGACGGTGGTGTCACGCGTGACGCGTCAGGCGGCGGGCTCGCGCGTGACGACGTAGGAAGTCCGGCCGTGGAAGCCCGTGACGCGGGCCCCCTCGGCCAGCAGACCGCCCAGCACCTCGCGCATCGCGAGACGCCACGCCTTGGCCGCGCCGGGGTCGGTGCGGCGCAACGCCTCTATGTCGGGCGGCACTTCGACCAGCAGGGCAGGGGCGTCGAGCCGGCCCACCACCGGCAGGCCGTCCTGTACCGACAGGGCGGTCACGGCACCGGCGGGGACGCGGACCGGCGGCGGGGACGCCATGGACCCGGGGCCGCCCAACTCCCAGGCGACGAGCGCGCGGTCGGTGTCGTCGCCGCCGTTGATGGCGTCGTCGATCTGCCCGTAGAAGCCGGTGAGGTACTCCACCGGACGCGCGCCGAGCTTGGCCAGGTTGAAGTGGGCGTTGCGCCGCACCAGCGGATCGTAGGTCCAGGTGATCCGGGAGAGCCCGCGAGCCAGCGACCAGTCGCGCTGGTGTTGTTTGAGGGCGAGGCCCGCCGCGTGCCCGGGCAGGGCGCCGGTGACGTGGGAGTGCAGCGTCTCTCCGACGGGGGCCGCGAAGAAGGCGACGGACGCGCCGACCAGACGGCCGTCGGCGAAGGCACCGGCGACGTAGTTGCCGGCGTGCGAGAGCGCCCGCATCTGCTCGGTCCCCATCGGCGAGGCGCCGGGCGCGGTGCCCCAGATCTCCTCGAACAGCGCGTTGACCGAAGCCAGTTCGTCCAGCTCGTACACCTCGCGGACCTCAAGGGCGCTCACCGGGTGACCTCCTCGACGAGGGCGGCGAGCAGCCGGGCCCGGGGAACCATCTCCGCGACGATCACATGCTCGTGGTCGGCGTGGGCCCCGCCGCCGACGGCGCCGAGGCCGTCCAGCGTCGGGCAGCCGAGGCCGGCGGTGAAGTTCCCGTCGGACGCTCCGCCGACCGCGGCCGAGGCGAGCGGCCCCCAGCCGTGGCGCCGGGCGATCTCCCGCGCCCGCTCGAACAGCGCGGCGGACGAAGCCTCTTCGAGAGGCGGCCTGCTGGGTCCGCCGCGCACCTCGAGGCGTGCCCCCGGGACGGTCACCTTCAGTGCTCGAATGGCGGCATCCACCCGCTCCTGCGCGGCGAGCGTCGGGACGCGCACGTCGACACAGACCGTGGCCTCGGCGGGCACCGTGTTGGTCGTCGAACCGGCCCACGTCATCGTCGGCGTCACCGTGGTCCGCCACCCCTCGGGGGCGTCGATGTCGGCCGCAGCGGCCAGCCCCTCCAGGGCGAGGACGAGATGAGCGGCCTCGATCGCGGCGTTGACCCCCTTCTCCGGCTCAAGGCCGGAGTGGGCCGCCTTTCCGTGCACCACCAACTCGTAGGCGGAGGTGCCCTTGCGCGCCGTCTTCACCGCGCCACCGTCCGCCGAGGCCTCCAGTACGAAGGTCGCCGCGCACTGCCGCGCCGTCTCCTCGATGAGCGCCCGCGAGGTGTCCGAGCCGACCTCCTCGTCCCCGGTCACCAGCACGCACACGCCCTCCAGCGAGGGCAGCGAGGCCAGGGCGTGGAAGATCTGCACGAGGCCCGCCTTCATGTCGAAGATGCCGGGCCCACGCGCGACGCCATCCCGCAGTGACCACGGGTGAGTGGCGAGCGAACCCATCGGCCACACGGTGTCGTGGTGGCCGAGGAGCAGGACCCGGGGCGTGCCGAACGCCCACCGCAGGTGCGTCACCCCGTCGACGACGAGGCGTTCGGGCGGGGCGCCGAGGTGGCGGGTGCCCTGCGCGGCCACGACGTCCGCGCTGCGCGCCACCGCGTCCAGGTCCGAGGAGAACGACTCGCACTCCACCATCTCCCTGAGATCCGCGACCATCGCGGCGAGCCGCTCGGCCGCCCCCTCCGGCTCCACTCCAGCGTCGGGCGTGCCACTGCGCAGATCTTCGGTCACCGTCGACTCCTCTTCGAAAGCATTCCCGCGATAGTAAGCGTGACGACCCTGACCGCAGGCCCGCATGCCCACACCCCCGCAACCGGCCTGCCCCCCCCCCCCTACCCCACCCCACCGACCGACGGCCTCGACACGAAGGCCAAGATGTGCGGAACCGCCTCGCGCAGTTCGGTGAAGTGGCGATGCGTGCCCTCCACCGCGGTCGCGGCGTTCACGCCCCATACCGTCATCCCGGCGCTCAGCCCGGACCGCACTCCCGACGGGGCGTCCTCGATGACCAGGCAGTCTCCGGGCTTGGCGCCCAGCTCCGCGGCGGCCCGTACGTAGGGCACCGGAGAGGGCCTGCCCGTCCGCAGGAACCGGCCGCGGACCCGGTGGTCGTAATTGGACGTCACCAACGCCCAGGCCCCCCAGGGCTCTTGCGTTCGGTGCGGCCCGGCCGCCCAGGTCCACTGGTCACACGCCGATCATGCCGGCCGGCGGGCCGGCACGAGGCCGGCGCTCAGGGCCGCCAGTAGAGCGCGGGGTCCGGATGGTCGACGAACCCCAGGGCGCGGTACAGCGGTTCGCCTTCCGGAGAGGCGTACAGGTCCACGCGGGACGCCTCCCGCTCGCGGAACCAGTCGAGCAGCGCCCGCATGATCGCGCGGCTGTGACCACGCCGCCGGTACGGCACATCGGTGACCACGCCGATCACATGACCGACCCGGCCGTTGACGTTGTGCGGCCCGGGGAACCACTGCTCCACGGTGCCGATGCCGCAGGCGGCGAGACGGCCGCGACCACCGTCCACGACGAGGATCCGCGCGGTGTCCGCCGTCAGCCGCTCCTTCAGGACCGCGGCGAGATGATGACGCCAGTCGTCGCCCGCCGAGGACGGGTTGAAGTAGTCACCGCCCAGGTCCTCGAACAACGACGCGCGCAGGCGCACGAGTTCGGGGAGGTCGTCCTCCACCGCCTGCCGCACGGCGGAGCGGTGGTCGGCGGTGTGTCCGGTCGGGTCGGTGGCGGGCTGTCCGTCGGGATGTCTCATGCCGATCACCTTGGTGTAATGACCTTATGCACCTCAACCCTTACGGCGGCGACGCCGTGAACCTCGCCGCGGACCTGTGCAACCGGCGTCCGACCAGCGCCGAGGAGTTGGCGGACCGCTGTCGCGAGGCAGGTCTGACCCTGGAACGCCCGGCCGAGCCACAGGACTTGGCGTACGCCCTGGCCGCACTGGACGCGTGGGAGAAGGTCGTCGACGCCACCGATGAGCGGGAGCGCGCCGAGCTGGCCAATCGGATGCTGGCCGCGTCCACCGCCCACCCGAGGCTCACCGACCACGCGGGCGACGGCTGGCACCTGCACTACCGCGACGATCAACTGCCGCTCGGCGCACTGCTGTTCTCGTTGATATCGGTCGGTACCGCACTGCACTTGGTGGGACGCGGCATGCACCGGCTGCGGCGGTGCGGGGTCACCGAGTGCGCCACCATCTTCGCGGACACCTCCCGCACCGGGCGCAGGCGCTACTGCTCCCACCGGTGCGCCAACCGCGACGCGGTACGCCGCCACCGCGCGCGAGCGGCGACGTGACGGCTCCCCGGAAGGCGTGCGCGAACGGTTGACCCGACGTGCGAAGCCGCTTACGGTCCGATCGCAAGTTCTTGCAGATTCAACCTGCAAGATTCTGGCGCCCCCACCCCATCCCCCCACTGGAGACCCCGTGAACGGCCCAGCGCACAGAGCGCACGCAGCCCGCAGACCCCTCGCCGTCACGCTCGCCCTGACCGCCGGTGTCCTCGGGAGCCTCTTCGCGACGCCGCCCGAGGCCGACGCGTCCCCGCCCGGCGGCAAGGACGTCACCGCCGTCCTCTTCGAGTGGCGCTTCGACTCGGTCGCCAAGGAGTGCAAGGACCGACTCGGTCCCGCCGGCTACGGCTTCGTCCAGGTCTCACCGCCGCAGGAGCACATCCAGGGCGGCCAGTGGTGGACCTCGTACCAGCCGGTCAGCTACAGGATCGCCGGGCGCCTCGGCGACCGGGCGGCCTTCAAGAGCATGGTCGACACCTGCCACGCCGCGGGCGTCAAGGTGGTCGCGGACGCCGTGATCAATCACATGTCGGCGGGCTCCGGCACCGGCACGGGCGGCTCGGCCTACACGAAGTACGACTACCCGGGCACGTACTCCGGCGCCGACCTGGACGACTGCCGCTCGTCTGTCGACGACTACGGCAACAGAGGGAACGTACAGAACTGCGAACTCGTCGGCCTCGCCGACCTGGACACCGGCGAGGACTATGTGCGCGGCCGGATCGCCGCCTACCTCGACGATCTGCGCTCGCTCGGCGTGGACGGCTTCCGCATCGACGCCGCCAAGCACATGCCGGCGGCCGACCTCGCCGCCATCAAGGCCCGCCTGAGCGACCCCGGCGTCTACTGGAAGCACGAGGCCATCTACGGCGCGGGCGAGGCCGTCTCCCCGAGCGAGTACCTCGGAACCGGAGACGTCCAGGAGTTCCGCTACGCCCGCGACCTCAAGCGCGTCTTCCACCACGAGAAGCTCGCCTACCTGAAGAACTACGGCGAGGGCTGGGCCTACATGCCCTCCGGGAAGTCCGCCGTCTTCGTCGACAACCACGACACCGAGCGCGGCGGCGACACTCTCAGCTACAAGGACGGCGCCAACTACACCCTGGCCAACGTCTTCATGCTCGCCTGGCCCTACGGCGCGCCCGACGTCCACTCCGGATACGAGTTCTCCGACCGCGACGCGGGACCGCCGGGCGGCGGCACGGTGAACGCCTGCTACTCCGACGGCTGGAAGTGCCAGCACGCCTGGCGCGAGATCTCGGGCATGGTCGGCTTCCGCAACACCGCGAGCGGCCAGGCCGTCACGGACTGGTGGGACAACGGCGGCGACCAGATCGCCTTCGGCCGCGGCGACAAGGCGTACGTGGCGATCAACCACGAGGCCTCCACGCTGACCCGCACCTTCCAGACCTCGCTGCCCGCGGGCGACTACTGCGACGTCCAGTCGGACAAGCGTGTCACGGTCGACTCCTCCGGACGGTTCACCGCCACGCTCGGCCACAACACGGCGGTCGCGCTGCACGGGGGAGCGAGGACCTGCCGGACCTGACCGATCGCCCCGCTCACCGTAGGCTCATCCGTATGGGAAAGTCAGAGGTAGGCGGGGCGGAGGCGGCCGTTCCGCAGTCGGCGGGCGGGTCACTGGACCTCAACCAGCTGCGCACCTTCCTCGCCGTCTACCGCTCGGGGTCCTTCACGGCCGCCGCCCGCGTCCTCGGCCTGTCGCAGCCCACGGTCACCGCGCAGATCCGTTCCCTGGAGCGGCAGCTGGACCGGGAGCTGTTCGAGCGCCTGCCGCGCGGCGCCGCCCCCGCGCCCTTCGCGGACGAACTGGCGTCGCGGATCGGCGAGCCGCTGGACGCCCTGGCCGAGGTCGCGGGCCACGGCGGCGACGGTACGGCGGAGCCGGTCCACCTGGCGGGCCCGGCGGAGTTCCTCTCCCACTGCGTGCTGCCCGGCCTCGCGCCCCTGGTGGAGCAGGGCGTGCGGCTGCGGATCGCGACGGGCCTGACGGACGACCTGCTGGACGAGCTGCGCGCGGGCCGGCACGACCTGGTGGTCGCCACGGTCCGTCCGCGCGGCCGGGCGCTGGCCTCGGTGCCCCTCGCGGACGAGGAGTTCGTGCTGGTCACGGCGGCTTCCTGGACGGAGCGCATGGGCGGGGCGGAGCGGCTCGCGGCCCTCGGGCCCGCCGCGCTGCGGGGCGTGCCCCTGGTGGCGTACGCCGAGGACGTGCCGATCGTCCGCCGCTACTGGCGTCACGTCTTCGGCAAGCAGCTGGTGTGTGAGCCCGCCGTCACCATGCCCGACCTGCGCGCCGTCAAGGCGGCCGTGGCGGGCGGCGCCGGCTTCAGCGTGCTGCCCCGCTACCTGTGCCTCGACGAGCTGGCCTCGGGGGCCCTGGTCCTGTTGAACGATCCCGAGGACCCGCCCATCAACACCGGCTACCTCGTGCAGCGGCCCGGCTCATCGGACAACCCGCACGTCGCCCTGGTCCGGGACCACCTGCTGGCGTCCTCGCGGGACTGCTAGGACCGACTGTCAGGGGCGACTGTCAGGACCCTTCGGTGCCACGCGCCGTACGCTCGGCACCCGGTTCGGGGTCCGTGAGCCGCAGGCCGTTCTCCCAGATCTTGTTGAGCGTCGTGACCAGCCGCTCGTACGGGATGCGCTGGCCCAGCACGAACACCAGGTAGGCCATGCGGCTCACCATCACGGACAGGGCGTGCGCGGTCACCAGCGGATCGAGGCTCGTGTCGGCCTCGCCGTTCTCCTGGAGGGTGCGGATCAGCTTGGCGTTGCGCCGCGCGAAGGCGTTGCCGCGTTCGATGCGCAGCGCCATGAACTGCTCGTCGACCTGTGCGACCTGCTCGAACAGCGCCATCAGGCGCGCGTTCTTCTTGTACGCCCGCAAGTACTCGCGGTTGGAGGCGTCGATGAGCTCACGGGTGTCGGTGATGCCCGTGCGCTCGCGCAGATGCGGGTGGAGCATCTCCTCCTGCACCTGCTCGACGAGCGCCTGGAAGATCTCTTCCTTGCTGTTGAAGTACGTGTAGAACGACCCGGAGGCGACATGCGCGGCCTTGGAGATGTCCGTGATCCGGGCGTCCAGATACCCGTCGCGTTCGAAGACCTCACGGGCGGCGGCGATCAGCGCGTTGCGGGTGCGGACACCGCGCGCGCTGCGTGGCGTGATCGGTTGCTTCTGGCCGCTGTCCGCGGCCGGGGCCTGGGCAGCCACTGCGGATCCATTCACTGTCGTTCGAACGTGTCATAACCGGTGGCAGCGGATGGTATCAGCCGACCGCGGACAGGAAGCCGAGGAGAGCGGCGTTCACCTCCTCGGCACGCTCCTGCTGGACCCAGTGAGCGGCGCCGTCCAGGACGACGTGCCCGCGCTGGTCGGTGAGCATGCGGCCGAGGCCGTCCGCCGGCATGAACCGTGCGACCGGGTCCTTGGAGCCGGTGACGAACAGCGAGGGCTGGGCGATGACACGGCCCTCCAGGTGCTCGGTGAGCGCCCAGTTGCGGTCCAGATTGCGGTAGTAGTTGAGGCCGCCGGTGAACCCGGTCTCCTCGAACGTGTCGACGTAGTAGGCGAGTTCCTCATCGCTCAGCCACGGCGGAGGCGGCAACTGCTCATCGGGGCGTGTGGCCCACTCGGCGGAGTAGATGTCCCTGGTGACCAGCGTCCTGCGCACATTGCGGCTCAGCGCCCGGTCCGCGACGCCCGGCTCCTGGAACCACGCGATGTAGAAGTCGTCCCCCAGGCGTGAGCGCAGGATCGGCAGGGGCGGCGCGGGGGCCCGCGGCGTCACCGGCACGCTCATCCCCGCCACCGCCCGCACCCGTTCGGGGTGCTCCAGGGCCATGTGCCACACCACGTTCGCGCCCCAGTCGTGCCCCACGAAGACGGCGTCGTCCGCGCCGACGTGGTCGAGGACCCCGGCCAGGTCCGCGCAGAGCGTCAGGATGTCGTACGCCTCGACGTCGGCGGGGCGTGAACTGCCGCCGTAGCCACGCATGTCGGGCACCAGGACCCGGTGGCCGGCCTTCGCCAGTGCGACGACCTGATGCCGCCAGGAGAACGCCAGCTCCGGGAAGCCGTGGCACAGCACCACCGGCGGCCTGCCCGGCCGTTCGTCACCGTGGTCGAAGACCCGCAGCGTGACACCGCCCACCGGGATCCGGCGCGCCTCGACGCGCTCCCACTCGCTGACCGGCATATGTGTCGTCATGGGCCGAACTCCTCGGATCCGCGGGCACCTCCGCGAGAAATTCACGCAGGTGGAGGGCGTGTTCAAAACCTTGAACTTGACGTTGGGTTCAAATATACAGGGGGCCCCGACGGCGAGGAGCGAACACGTGACATCGTCCACGGCAGAACCGCACGAAGGGCTCGGCGCACGAGAAGGGCGGGCCGCCACGGGCCGTGGTGACACCCGGGCCTCAGGCAAACTGCTGGCGGCGGGGCTCATCGGCAGCTCCATCGAGTGGTACGACTTCTTTCTCTACGGGACCGCCGCGGCCCTCGTCTTCCCGCACGTCTTCTTCCCCGACTCCTCCGCGCTGACCGGCACGCTGCTGTCGTTCAGCACCTTCTGGGCGGGGTTCCTCGCCCGCCCGCTCGGCGGCGTGCTCGCGGGCCACCTCGGTGACCGGAACGGACGCAAGGCCATGGTCGTCGCCTCCATGTCACTGATGGGCGCGGGCACCTTCCTGATCGGCTGCCTGCCGGGGGCGGGTGTCATGGGAGCCCTCGCGCCGGTGCTCCTTGTGCTGCTGCGCTTCGTCCAGGGTCTCGCGTGTGGGGCGCAGTGGGGCGGCATCGTCCTGCTGCTCACGGAGTCGGCGTCGCCGAAACGCAAGGGGTACGTCGGCACGTACGGCCAGATGGGGGTCTCGCTCGGCGTCTTCCTCGGCAACGGCGCCTTCCTGCTGGCGAGCCGGCTGGTCTCCGACGACGCGTTCCTGAGCTGGGGCTGGCGCATACCGTTCCTCGCCAGCGGCGTGCTGCTACCGGTCGTCATGTACGTCCAGCGGCGCGTCGAGGACTCGCCGGACTTCCGCCGCTTGGCCACGGAGAGCGCCGAGGGCGACCGGGCCAAGGTCGCCAAGGCACCCGTGATCGAGGTGATCCGCTCGGGATGGCGCACCGTCCTGCTCGCCTCCGGGTTGATGGCCGGCACCAACTGCCTCTTCTACATCAGCATCGCGGGCGTCGTCAGCTACGCCGCCGACGACCTCGGCCTCGACCGCGACTCCATCCTCCTGGTCACGCTGCCGGTCACCGCACTCGGCGCCGTCTTCGTGCTGGCGTCCGGCTGGCTCTCCGACCGGGTGGGCCGCCGCCCGATGATCCTGATCGGCGCCGCGCTGATCGTCGTATGGGCGTTCCCCTACTTCTGGCTGGTGAACACCGGGTCGCTGGCCCTGCTCGGCGTGGCGGTGATCGTCGGCGGCATCGGGCAGTCGCTGACCTACGGGCCGATCGCCGCGTACATCGGCGAGCTGTTCGAGCCGCACGTGCGCTACTCCGGCGCCTCGCTCGCCTACCAGCTGTCCGCCCTGACCATCAGCGGCGGCACCCCGCTGATCATGACCGCGATCATCGGCGGCACCGGCGCGACGACCTGGGTCTCGGTGTTCGTCGCCGCCATGGGCCTGCTCACCTTCGGCTGCGCGTGGGTGCTGCGCGAGACGAACCCGGCGTCGGTGCGGCAGGATCCGTACGCGGTGCCGGGCGTGCGGGCGGCCTCCGACAAGTCTTGAACCTGAATCCGGATTCAAATATGGTGACGGCGCCGAGGAGAGAGGCCGAGCAGAGGGGAAGGGCGGTGCGATGAGCCGGGAGCGTACCCGCAGCGCGGCCCTGTTCGACTTCGGCGGAGTGCTGACCAGCAGCGTGCGAGCGGCTCGGCGTCCGCCCCGAGGACACCGTGATGGTGGACGACCTGCGACAGGACATCGACGCCGCGGCGCGCCTGGGCATCGCCGGGGTGCTGCACCGGGACGCGGCCGGGACCGCTGCCGAGCCGGCGCGACTCCTCACGCCCGCAGCGGATCAGCGCGTCCCCAGGGCATGACCGAGACCGAGACTGTGGGAGGACACCCGTGTTCGACGTGACCGACAGGGCCAAGGAGTACCAGGAGAGACTGCTCGCCTTCATGGACGAGCACGTCTACCCCGCCGAGGCGGTGTACGAGAGGCAGATGGCGGAGTCGGGTGATCCGCACTTCCATCCGCCGGTCCTCGAAGAGCTCAAGGCCGAGGCGAGGAAGCAGGGCCTGTGGAACCTCTTCCACCCGCACCCGGAGTGGGGCCCCGGCCTGACCAACCTGGAGTACGCGACGCTCGCCGAGATCATGGGCCGCAGCGCGCACCTCGCCCCCGAGGCCACCAACTGCAACGCGCCGGACACCGGCAACATGGAGGTCCTCACGCTCTTCGGCACCGAGGAGCACAAGGAGAAGTGGCTGAAGCCGCTGCTCGCCGGGGAGATCGCCTCCGCGTTCGCGATGACCGAACCCGCCGTCGCCAGCTCCGACGCCCGCAACATCGAGATGCGGATGGTGCGCGACGGCGACGACTACGTCCTCAACGGCCGCAAGTGGTGGACCTCCAACGCCCTGCACAAGAACTGCCGGGTGCTCATCGTGATGGGCAAGACCGATCCGGACGGGCCGAGCCACCGGCAGCAGAGCATGATGGTCGTCCCGCTCGACACCCCCGGCGTCACCGTCCTGCGCGGCCTGCCCGTCTTCGGCTACCAGGACCGCGAGGGCCACGCGGAGGTGCTCTTCGAGGACGTACGCGTCCCGCGCACCGCCCTGCTCGCGGGCGAGGGCGACGGCTTCATGATCAGCCAGGCCCGTCTCGGCCCCGGCCGCATCCACCACTGCATGCGCTCCATCGGTATGGCCGAACGCGCCCTCGACCTGCTGATCGACCGCGCGCAGTCCCGTACGACGTTCGGCGCGCCCCTGTCCGACCGGGCCAACATCCAGGACTGGATCGCCGAGGCCCGCATCGAGATCGACATGGCGCGGCTCCTGACCCTCAAGGCCGCACACCTGATGGACACCGTCGGCAACAAGGAGGCGCGAACGGAGATCGCCGCGATCAAGGTCGCCGCGCCCGAGGTGGCGCTCAAGGTCATCGACCGGGCGATCCAGGTCCACGGCGGCGCGGGCGTCTGCGACGACTTCCCGCTCGCGAGCATGTACGCCCACCTGCGCACCCTGCGCCTCGCGGACGGCCCCGACGAGGTGCACAAGCGCACCATCGCGCTGCGGGAGCTGCGCCGCCGCGAGACCGAGCGGAACGCGCGGTGAGCGGCCCGCTCGACGGCAGGGTCGCCGTCGTCACGGGCGCCTCGCGCGGCATCGGCCTCGCGGCCGCGGCCGCCCTGCGCGACCACGGCGCACGCGTGGTGATCACCTCGCGCAGCCAGGAGCGCGCCGCAGAGGCGGCGGCCCGACTGGGCGGCGGCGTCGTCGGATTCGGCGCCCACGCCACCGACGAGGAAGCCGCCCGCGCCTGCGTGGACTTCACGCTGGACACGTACGGACGGCTCGACGTCCTCGTCAACAACGCCGGTACGAACCCCGCGTACGGCCCCGTCATCGACCAGGACCACGCCCGGTTCGCCAAGACCATGGACGTCAATCTGTGGGCGCCGATCCTGTGGACCTCGCTCGCGGTGAAGGCGTGGATGGGCGAGCACGGCGGGTCGGTCGTCAACACCGCCTCGATCGGCGGGTACACGGTCGCCCAGGACGTTGGCGTCTACCACGTCTCCAAGGCCGCGCTCATCCACCTCACCAAGCAACTCGCCCTGGAACTGGGGCCGAAGGTCCGCGTCAACGCCATCGCCCCCGGCGTCGTACGGACCCGTCTCGCCGAGGCCCTCTGGCAGGAGAACGAGGCGCGGGTCGCCGAGGCCACCCCGCTGGGCCGCATCGGGGAGCCCGAGGACCTGGGGGAGGCCGTGGCGTTCCTCGCCGGGGACGGCGCGCGCTGGATCACCGGGGAGACCCTCGTCGTCGACGGAGGGCAACTCCTCGGTTCCGGCCCGCTGTGAGAGCCGACGGCGGCGCGGCCGTCCCGCGCCGTCAGGCGGGGAGTGCGTCGACGGTCGGTACGACGGTGCCGAACAGGTCGGTGACGGTCGTCAGGGCCGCGGCCTGGAGGGCGGCGGCGGGCAGGACAGTGCCGTCCGGTGCGGTGAGGGCGCGGGTGGCGGTGGCCTCGGCGACGACCGTGGGACGGTAACCGAGCTTGAAGGCGCCCTGCGCGGTGTAGTTGACGCACATGTGCGTCATGAACCCGGCCAGCACCAGGTCCCCGCCGCCGGTCGGGGTCACGCCCAGGTCACCGAGGGTCTTCTCCAGCTCGGTGGCGTGGAAGGAGTCGGGGAACTGCTTGACCACGACCGGCTCCCCGGCCACCGGGGCGACCTCGTCGCACAGGGCGCCGATGTGCGCGCGGATGTCGTAAGGAGTGTCGGGGCCGCCGTCGTTGATGACATGGACGACCGGGATGCCCGCGGCGCGGGCCCGCTCCAGCAGACGCGCGCCCGCCGCGAGCGCCGCCTCGGCGCCCTCCAGGGCCATGACCCCGGTGCGGTAGGTGTTCTGGAAGTCGATCATGATCAGGGCGGACTCGCTCAGCCGGGGCGGGTGGTTGGCGAGGCCGATCACGTCGCGCAGGGTGGTGGACGCGGTGCTCGTGTGGGTGCTCATTGAAATACCTGTATGCCTTTCATGTTTTTTCATGGGGAAACGGCGGGTTTTTCACAGGAGGGTCGGGAAGGTCAGGTCGTGCGGAGGCGGAAGCGGCGGCGGTAGGCGGCCGGGGTACTCGCGAGCTGCCGGCGGAACGCGCGGTGCAGGGTCTCCACCGATCCGAGCCCGGCACCGGCCGCGACCTGCTCCAGAGAGCAGTCGGTGCTCTCCAGGAGCCGACGGGCCGCCTCCACTCGGGCGGCCTCGACGTACTCGGCCGGGCTCGTACCCGTCTCCTGTTTGAAGACCCGCGCGAAGTGCCGCTCGCTGAGGCACATCCGGGCCGCCAGCGCCGCCGCGGACAGGTCGTCGCCGAGGTGCTCGGCGATCCACAGCCGCAGTTCGTCGATGTCCCGGCGGTCGGATGCGGGCCGGCTGAGGGGCACGGAGAACTGGCTCTGCCCGCCCTGGCGTTTGAGGAACATCACCAGCTGCCGCGCCACCGCCAGGGCGACGTCCTCGCCCTGGTCCTCGGCCACCAGCGCGAGCGCGAGATCCAGGCACGCGCTGATCCCGGCGCCGGTCCACAGCCGGCCACGGTCGGTGCGCACGAAGATGGGGTCCGGGTCGACCGTGACGGCGGGGTGGTCCGCGGCGAGCTGGGCGGCGGTCGACCAGTGGGTGGTCGCCGTCTTCCCGTCCAGGAGCCCGGCCGCGGCGAGCAGATGGGCGCCCACGCAGACCGACGCGACACGCCGGGCCCGTGGGGCGGTCTCCTTCAGCCACTCCACGACGTCGCCGTCGATGCGGGCGACGGGCCCGCCGTCGGTCATGTCGACGGCGCCGGGCACCAGCAGCGTGTCCACCGGCTCTTCGGCCATCTCCTCGAAGGAGACGTCGGTGAGCAGCCGCACACCGGCCGACGTACGCACCGCGCCGGCGACCGGCCCGGCGAGGCGGACCTGGTATCCGGCGCGGCCCCGGGTCTCCCGGCCGGCCAGCGCGAAGACCTCGGCGGGGCCGGTCACGTCGAGCAGATCGACATCGGGGAAGACCGCGATGACGACGCGGTGTGCAGTGGGCATGAGGCAATCCTCACGGCCGCATCGGACGACCGCAATGACGATTCCCTGTCACATCCGGACACGGGCCGCACCCCGCCCCACCCGCACGACAGCGGGCCCGGCGGAAGGCATTCCGCCGGGCCCACTTCAGGTGCGCGAGGCACCGACGAACCGGTGTCAGTCGGTGCCGGACTCCATCGCGGCGCGGTCCAGCATCGACTCTTCCTCCGTGGTCTCACCGCGCGAGGCGATCGCCTGGGCGCCGCCCGCGTCCATGGCACCGATCAGACCCGTCGAAGCCGCCTGCGCGGCGCCGATGGGCGTCGGGTGGACCGTGCCGACGAGGCCGAGCTCCACGTACTGTTCGAGCCGCGAGCGCGAGTCGGCGATGTCGAGGTTGCGCATGGTGAGCTGGCCGATCCGGTCCACCGGGCCGAACGCCGAGTCCTCGGTCCGCTCCATCGAGAGCTTGTCCGGGTGGTAACTGAGCGCCGGGCCCCGGGTGTCGAGGACCGAGTAGTCCTCGCCGCGCCGCAGCCGCAGCGTCACCTCGCCGGTGATCGCCGCGCCGACCCAGCGCTGGAGCGACTCGCGCACCATCAGCGCCTGCGGGTCGAGCCACCGGCCTTCGTAGAGGAGCCGGCCGAGCCGCCGGCCCTCGTTGTGGTACGCGGCCACGGTGTCCTCGTTGTGGATCGCGTTGACCAGGCGTTCGTAGGTGATGTGCAGGAGCGCCATGCCGGGCGCCTCGTAGATGCCGCGGCTCTTGGCCTCGATCACCCGGTTCTCGATCTGGTCGGACATGCCAAGGCCGTGCCGGCCGCCGATCGCGTTGGCCTCCATGACGAGGTCGACCGGGGAGGAGAACTCCTTGCCGTTGATCGTCACGGGACGGCCCTGGTCGAAGCCGACCGTCACGTCCTCGGTGTCGATCTCCACCGCCGGGTCCCAGAACCGCACGCCCATGATGGGGTCGACGGTCTCGATGCCGGTGTCGAGGTGCTCGAGGGTCTTCGCCTCGTGGGTGGCGCCCCAGATGTTGGCGTCCGTCGAGTACGCCTTCTCCGTCGAGTCCCGGTAGGGGAGCCCGTGGGCGAGCAGCCACTCGGACATCTCCTTGCGGCCGCCGAGCTCCGTGACGAAGTCCGCGTCCAGCCAGGGCTTGTAGATCCGCAGGTGCGGGTTGGCGAGGAGGCCGTAGCGGTAGAACCGCTCGATGTCGTTGCCCTTGAACGTGGAGCCGTCGCCCCAGATCTGCACGCCGTCCTCGAGCATCGCCCGCACCAGGAGGGTGCCGGTCACGGCACGCCCCAGCGGCGTGGTGTTGAAGTACGGACGGCCGCCCGACTTGATGTGGAACGCGCCGCAGGCCAGCGCCGCGAGCCCTTCCTCGACCAGCGCGGCACGGCAGTCGACGAGACGGGTGATCTCGGCGCCGTACGCGGAGGCGCGGCCGGGCACGGACGCGATGTCGGGCTCGTCGTACTGGCCGATGTCGGCGGTGTACGTGCACGGAACGGCGCCCTTGTCGCGCATCCAGGCGACGGCGACAGAGGTGTCGAGACCGCCGGAGAAGGCAATGCCGACGCGCTCGCCGGTGGGGAGGGAGGTGAGGACCTTGGACATAGGAAGAGTATGCATGATGATGCATGACCATGCAAACTGCTCCTCGCGCGCGTCCTCCGGCCGGTCACCGTATGCCGCCGGGCGGCTACCTCTTGATCTCCGTACGGCAGCACGTCGTCCGCTGTTCGCCTCAAGGTCACCCGCCGTCGTCGCCGAGCGACGATCATCTGAGGTCCGATCGCGGTATCCGAGGGGTCAACGTTGCAACGCCCACGTCCAGGACGTACGTATCAAGGCAGTAGAACGCTCGCGGCGGGCTCCCTGGCGGCCGTGCTGTCGCTGGCCCTGGCGGGATGCGGGTTCGCGGGCCTCGGGGAGGGGGACGGGGACGACCCCGCCTCCGCCGCGCCCGCCGCCCTCGCGGGGATCGACTGCGCGAAGAGCGGCAAGGTCCCCGGCACCGGATCGAGCGCCCAGCAGAACGCGATGAAGTACTGGATCAAGCAGTACGAACGCGCCTGCCCCGGCGTGCGGATCGCGTACAACCCGATCGGTTCCGGGGCCGGCGGCGCCCAGTTCCTGCGGGGCGCCACCGCTTTCGGCGGCTCCGACGGCGCGTTGAAGCCCGATGAGGTCGCCTTGTCCAAGAGCGTCTGCCGGGGTGGCCGGGCCATCGACCTGCCCATGGTCGGCGGACCCATCGCGATCGGGTACGACCTGCCCGGCGTCGACGACCTGGTCCTCGACGCCGCGACCCTCGCCAAGATCTTCGACCGGCGGATCACCTCCTGGGACGACCCGGAGATCCAGCGCCTCAACCCCGGCGCCGAACTGCCCTCCATGCCGGTCCGTCCCGTCCACCGCTCCGATGACTCGGGCACCACGCAGAACTTCCAGGCGTACCTCGCGGGCGCGGCCCCCGAGGTCTGGCAGCACCCGGTGGGCAAGGCCTGGCAGGGCAGGGGCGGCGCGTCCGCGAGCGGGTCCAGCGGTGTCGCCTCGCAGGTCACCTCCGGCTTCGGCGCGATCGGCTACCTCGAACTGTCCTTCGCGCGGGGCCGGCACATAAAGACCGTCAGCATCGACACGGGCGCGTCGGCCCCGGTCGAGCCGACGCCCGCGACGGCCTCCGCCGGCATCGCGGCGGCGCGAGTCGTGGGCCGGGGCAAGGACATGACGCTGAAGTTCCGCTACGGCGCATCGACGCCGGGCGCGTACCCGATCGTCCAGGTCACCTACGAGATCGTGTGCGACAAGGGGAACCAGAAGGCGACCCTGCCCGCCCTGAAGTCGTTCCTGACCTACACCGCGAGCAAGGCGGGCCAGAAGCCGCTGTCCCGCCTGAACTACGCACCGCTGCCGGAATCCGTCGCCGGCCAGGTGCGCGAGGTGATCCGCACGCTGTCCTGACCGGCGCCGGACGCCCCCCGGCCCGTCGTCCGCCGCCGTCCCCTGCGCGGCGGCGGGCGACGTCTCGCCCTCTAGCGGTTTTCGGCCACCGTGACCGCCCCGGACGGGCACAGCTCGGCGGCTTCTCTGGCGGCCTCGCGCCGCTCACGCGGTCCCGGTGCGGCGTCGAGGAGCAGCACCCTGCCGTCCTCGGCGTCCTGGTCGAAGACTTCGGGGGCGGTCAGCGCGCACATGCCGGCGCTCAGACAGCGTTCGCGGTCGACTCGGAGCTCCACCGTGCCTACGCCTCCTTCCAGGTGACGGGCAGTTCGTGCACCCCGAAGATGTTCATGCCGGTCCGCAGCGGAATGTCCTCGGGTGCGGCGGCGAGCCGCAACGTCGGGAAACGGGTGACCAGCGCGGGCAGCGCCACCCGCAGTTCGATGCGGGCCAGTTGCTGCCCGAGGCACTGGTGGATGCCGTGGCCAAACCCCAGGTGGCCGGTGGCCTTGCGGCGCACGTCGAGGGTGTCCGGGGCGGGGAAGCGGGCCGGGTCGCGGTTGGCCGCCTCCATGGAGACGACGACCGTCTCACCCGCCCTGACCAGCCGGCCGGCCACCTCGACGTCCTCCAGCGCCGTCCGTGCCCCCGTCTGCGCGATGGTGAGATACCGCATCAGCTCCTCGACGGCCGACTCGGCGAGCCCCGGATCGTCCCGCAGGGCGGCGAACTGGTCCGGGTGGCTCAGCAGCGCGAAGGTGCCGTACGCGATCATGTTGGCGGTGGTGTCCAGGCCCGCGCCCAGCAGGAAGTTGCCGATCCCGGCGAGCTCCTCGTCGCTGAGGTCGGTGCCGGTGAGGTCGCCGAGCAGGTCGTCGGTGGGCTCGGCCCGCTTGGCGAGGACCAGCTGGTGCAGATACTCCTGGCCGGCCGTCATGGCGGCCAGCAGCTCCGCCTCGCCGGTGCCCTGCGTCATGAGGATCTCGGTCTGCCGCCGGAAGAACTCCCGGTCGGCGTACGGGACTCCGAGCAGCTCACAGATCATCAGCGTCGGGATCGGCTGCGCGTACGCCTTCACCAGGTCGAGCGTCGGCCCGTGGCGTTCCATGGCGTCGAGGTGGTCGGCGCTGATCTGCTCGACGCGTTCGGTGAGCAGCCGCATGCGGCGCACGGTGAACTTGCCGGTGAGCAGCCGCCGGTAGCGGGTGTGTTCGGGGGCGTCGAGTCCGGTGAGGTCGCCGACCGGCGCGGGCCCGAGCTGCCCCGACAACTCGGACTCGTAGGGCAGGTGCATGAGTTCGTAACGCGAGCTGAAGCGAGGGTCGGCCAGGACCGAGCGGACCACGGAGTGGCTGGTGGCCAGCCACCCGAGGTGCCCGTCGGGGAAGTGGAGCCGGGCGAGCGGCTGTTCCGCCCGCAGCCGCGCCAACTCCTCGGGCGGATCGAAGGGGCAGCCCTCCCGGCGGGTGGTGGGCAGGCGTAACAGGGTGTTCGACGGATCGTGCCGCATGGCGGTTCCTCCGGTGCGGGAAGCGTTGTGATGCCAGCATGGCACATGGGTGACGCCAGTGCGAGCCATTGTGGCTCAGCGTGGCGTCACGTGGCTTCTCCGCTGCTGGCCAGGTGGTCGGAGTCCCCTGGGCGGCCGTGGCGCAGGTCACAGCAGGCGGTGGGAACTCGGCCGTGGCGCGGACCGACTCCTCAACCGGTCCGGTCGCAGCCGGGCCGCGGTCCATCGATCCTGGGAGCACGCCTCATGCCCGCCGAACCAACCGTCCTCGCCGAAGACGACGGACGGCAGCCAGCCGAGCCTTCGAAGCCGCCCCACGCCTCGGAGGCCCGGCCCGCCATCAAGCGGTCCGGCTGGGCGTCGCTGCGTCCGCTGGTCCTGCGGCTGCACTTCTACGCCGGGCTGCTCATCGCGCCGTTCCTCCTGGTCGCGGCCGTGACGGGCCTTCTGTACGCGGGCTCGTACCAAGTCGAGAAGTACGTGTACGCCGATGAACTCCGCGTGCCGGTAGCGGCAGGCAAGAGCGAACTGCCCCTGAGTCGGCAGGTGGCCGCGGCCCGCGAGGCGCACCCGGAGGGGACGGTCAGCGCGATCCGGCCCGCGCCGGAGGAGGGCGCCACCACACGGGTCCTGCTGTCCGAGGTGCCGGGCGTCGACCCCGACCGCGCGCTCGCCGTCTTCGTGAACCCGTACACGGCGGAGGTGCGCGGTGCCCTGGAGCAGTACGGCGCGTCCGGCGCGCTGCCGCTGCGCACCTGGATCGACGGACTCCACCGCGATCTGCACCTCGGCGAGCCCGGCCGCCTCTACAGCGAGCTCGCGGCCAGCTGGCTCTGGGTGATCGCGGGCGGCGGCCTCGTCCTGTGGTTCGGGCGCCGCAGGTCGCAGCGGAAGCGGCGGAACACGACGGGCCGGGGCCGCACGCTGTCCCTGCACGGCGCGGTGGGAGTCTGGACGGCCGTCGGGCTGTTCTTCCTCTCCGCGACGGGGCTGACCTGGTCGACGTACGCCGGCCAGAGCGTCGCCGACCTGCGGGAGGTCCTCGGCCAGACCACGCCCGCGGTGACGGCGAGCGTGGAACCGGGAGCGGACGGCGCGGGCGAGCACTCCGAGCACGGCGGCGCGAGCGGTCCGGGTGCCTCGGCGGGCGCCGGGAGCGGGCGGGAGGCGGCCGACGTGGGTCTCGACGAGGTCCTGAAGTCCGCGCGCGGCCAAGGGCTTTCGGACCCGGTGGAGATCGTCCCGCCCGCCGACGCGGCGTCGGCGTACGTCGTCAAGCAGGTCCAGCGCAGCTGGCCCGAGAAGCAGGACTCGGTCGCGGTGGACCCGGCGAACGGGGAGGTGACCGAAGTCCTGCGCTTCGCCGACTACCCCGTGCTGGCGAAGCTGACGCGCTGGGGCATCGACGCGCACGCCGGTTCGCTGTTCGGCGTCGCCAACCAGATCGCGCTCGCCGCGCTCGCCCTCGGCCTGATCCTGCTGATCGTATGGGGCTACCGCATGTGGTGGCAGCGCGGCCGGGGGACCTCCTTCGGCCGGCCCATGGCACGCGGCGCCTGGCGGGACGTACCGGCGTACCTCCTGGTCCCGCTGATGGTCGCGGTCGCGGTCCTCGGTTACTTCGTGCCGCTGCTGGGCATTCCGCTGGCGGTGTTCCTCGCCGTGGACGTCGTGTTGGGGGAGGTCGCGTACCGGCGGGGGAGGCGTACGTACGCCTGAGGGTGCCGGGTTGCCCGGTTCCGCCGCAATGAGGTTCCGCTTCATGGGTGTGACCGGCTCCGTAGCGGGCACTCGAAAGGTGGGCCCCGCCGTGTCTCCCCCGTCGCGGCGGGGCTCCCTCATGCCGCGGGCCGAGGGGACGGGTGGACGGGTGGACGTCCGCGTCCGGAACGACCTGGCGAACGGGCCGACGAACGGCTTGGCGCGGGTTTGACCCGCAGGGCCCCGGCTACTCGTGCGGGGTCGAAGGGAGAGGTCCCGTGACAGGCACGACATCCTCGCCGGCCTCGCCGCAGGCCGCGCACCCCGCCCCCGGACCCGACTCCGCGCCGACGATACAACCCCGGGCTCTCGTGCCCGCGGGCGAGCCGCGGGAGCTCGGCCGCCACGAACTGGTCCGGTATCTGGAGGACCGCTTCGCCTGCGCGCAGGCCTGCGACGACTGCGTACGCGCGTGTGCGCGGCGACACGGCCCGCCAGGACCGGGCGACGCGCCCCGTCTCGACACCGCCTGCGCCGACGTGTGCGACGCGACCGCGCGGCTCCTCGCCGACCAGATCGACCAGGACGAGCAGGACGAGCAACGGGTCCGTGTGCAGGTCGAATGGTGCCGCGCCATCTGTCTCCAGTGCGCCGCCCTCTGCGATCCCCTCCCCGGCTCGGCCGCCTGCGCGGAGGCGTGCCGACGCTGCGCGAAGGCCTGTGACGCCTTCCTCACGACCCTGGGCTGACTCGGCGGGTGCCCTGCCGGCCCGGGTCACCGGCATTCCCTATTTCTGGAACGCGTTCTACTGTGTGCGCCGTCAAGTCCGGGGCCGAGCGAGCCAGTCAGAGCCTGGAGGGGCCGTGCACCTCGAATACACGCCTGAGCAGCAGCAGTTGCGCACCGAGCTGCGTGCGTACTTCGCCGAACTGGTGCCGGACCACATGCACGCGCGCTACGCCGACCCCGCCGCCCAGAAGCGGTTCTACCGCGAGACCGTCCGACGCCTGGGCACGGACGGCTGGCTCGGCGTCGGCTGGCCCGAGGAGTACGGCGGGCGGGGGCTCTCGCCCATGGAGCAGTTCATCTTCTTCGACGAGGCCGCGCAGGCCGGCGTCCCCCTGCCCCTCATGGCCCTGAACACCGTCGGCCCCACGATCATGCAGTTCGGCACGGAGGAGCAGAAGAGCTACTTCCTGCCGAAGATCCTCTCCGGGGAGCTCGACTTCGCCATCGGCTACAGCGAACCCGACGCGGGCACCGACCTCGCCGCTCTCAAGACCAGGGCGGTCAGGGAGGGCGACGAGTACGTCGTGAACGGGCAGAAGATCTGGACGACCAACGGCGACACCGCGGACTGGGTGTGGCTCGCCGTCCGCACCGCCACCCCCGAGGAAGGCGTCCCGCTCCACAAGGGCATCACGATGCTCCTGGTCCCCACCAGCGCCCCGGGTTACTCCTGCACCGTCATCAACACCCTTGCCTCGCACGACACCACCGCGAGTTACTACGAGAACATCCGCGTCCCGGTCTCCCGCCGCGTCGGCGAGGAGAACAAGGGCTGGCGCCTGATCACCAACCAGCTCAACCACGAACGCGTCACCCTCGCCGCCCACGGCACCATGGCCATCCGCGCCCTGCACGACGTCCAGCGCTGGGCCATGGAAACCAAGCTCACCGACGGCCGCCGCGTCGTCGATCTCGCCTGGGTCCGCCGGTGCCTGGCGAAGACGCACACCCGGCTCGACGCGATGAAACTCCTCAACTGGCAGATGGTGAACGCCGTCCAGGACGGCACACTCACCCCGCAGGACGCCTCCGCCGTCAAGGTCTACGGCTCCGAGGCGCGCAGGGACGCGTACGCCTGGCTCATGGAGGTCGTCGGCGCGGCGGGTGCCCTGAAGGAAGGCTCGGCGGGCGCGGTCCTCCACGGCGAACTGGAACGCGGCTACCGCTCCGCGGTCATCTTCACCTTCGGCGGCGGCAACAACGAGATCCAGCGCGAGATCATCTCCTGGATCGGCCTGGGAATGCCGAGGGTCCGCCGCTGATCCGGCGCGACGCCGGCAAGCCCCCGTCCGCGTCGGTCGCCCCCTCAGCGGGTCAGCGGCACCGTGATCTGCTTCAGCCAGGCGCGGCGGCCGAAGTCGCGGGCCTTGATGACGACCGCGTCCTTGTGCACCTCGACCTGGAGGCCCTGGTTGAAGGAGCCCTCGACGGCGACCTCGCCGCCCTTGCCGTCGTCGCGGTAACCGGTCTGGATGGCGCCGGTGTTGACCACGGTGAACCCGCTGAGGTTGGCGGTGCCGGGCACGACGCGGCGTACCACCCAGTCGGACAGGTCGAGGTCCCAGTGGGTGTGGCCGGAGAAGAGGAAGACGTCGGGGTGGCGGCCGAGCAGGCCCAGCAGGCGGTCGGCCTGGAGGTAGTCGCCCGCGTAGAGCTTGTTGCGGGTGCCGGAGACCGTGTTGGGCAGCGGGTGGTGGGTGATGACCATGACCGGCCTGCGGCGGCGCGACCAGTACCACAGGCGGTCCTCCAGCCACGTGAACTGCGCTTCGCTCAGCCAGACTTCGTCCCAGAGCCTGGCGTCGTGGTAGTGCGCGTAGCGCTCCGTGCCGAGGGTGATGACCGGGACGGAGGCGAAGGACGTCTCCGCGTGGACCGTGCCGCGCCCCGCGAACCGGTAGAAGCTGCGGAAGAGCGATTCCTCGGTGGTCCCGTTGGGCCAGGTCTCTTGGGCGAGCGTGTCGGGGTCGCGCCACTTCGGTACGTAGAACTCGTGGTTGCCGATCGCCCAGGCGGTGTCGCGGGGCCGGGCGTGGCGCCGGAGTTCGGCGCCGACCTGCGCGTACTCGAAGTCGTAGCCGCGCGGCGTGATGTCGCCCGCCACGGCGAGTCCCGCGCTGCGCGGGTTGACGGCCGCCATGTCGTCCAGGGCCCGGCCGAAGTCCCGCAGGTCGCCCTGGATGTCGCTGATGACATTGAACCGTACGACGTCCCGGCCACGGCCCCGCTCCGTGCGCCCGGTGGGAAGGGCGTGAGCCTGCGGGGCGACGGCGGCGGTCGCCAAGGCGCCGCCGCTCGTGGCGAGAAGGGTTCTGCGGTCCATGCCTGGCTCCGTGGTGGTGATGAAAGGTGCGGGGTGTGCCGTCCGCGAACCTCACGGGAGCGAGTGCCTTCCCTGCCACGCTGGAGGGACGTATGCGTGTAGGGATCATGAACACATGGGATGCGGGGCGCGTACGCGAACCCGAGCGGGGTGCCCAGCGCTTCTACCCCCACCGGCCATTCCAGTGAACGGCAGGAAATGACAAAGGCAAGGAGGACTCTCTCTCCTTGCCACTCTCAACTTATAGCGCACCGGGGGGCTTGCGGCAAGGCCCCGGTCGTGCCGCAGAATCAGCGGCCAAAGCCACGACCTGCGGGAATGAGGACACGACGTGCCTAGTGCAGTGCCAGGGCAAGGGCGAGGGAACACGGAAGCCGGCCCCGGAGGTGTCGCGACGAGTGAGCCGTACGTGGTGGGTCTCCGGGACCGGGAGATCGACGAGACGAGCGTCGCGCTGGTCGGCGGCAAGGGCGCGCACTTGGGCGGGTTGTCGCGGATCGAGGGCATCCACGTGCCGGACGGCTTCTGCGTGACGACGGACGCCTTCCGGCGGACCATGGCGCACGTGCCGTCGCTCGACGAACGGCTCGACCGGTTGTCGCGCCTCGACCTGGACGACCAGGAAGCGATCCGCAAGCTCAGCGCGGAGATCCGCCGGATCATCGAAGGGTCTCCGGTCCCGGACGATCTGGCGGCGGCCGTCACCCGCGCCCTCGCCCGGCTCGGCGAGCAAGAGGCCTACGCCGTACGGTCCAGCGCGACGGCGGAGGACCTGCCGACGGCCTCCTTCGCCGGCCAGCAGGACACCTACCTGAACGTCGTGGGGCCGACGGAGATCCTGCGGCACATCAGCCGGTGCTGGGCCTCGCTGTTCACCGAGCGGGCCGTCACCTACCGCCGGCGCAACGGCATCGACCACCGCGCGGTCCACATGGCCGTGGTCGTGCAGCGGATGGTCTTCCCGCGGGCGGCGGGCATCCTGTTCACGGCCGACCCCGTCACGGGTGACCGCACGGCCGCCACCGTGGACGCCGGTTTCGGCCTGGGCGAGGCCATGGTCTCCGGCCTGGTCAACCCGGACGTCTACAAGGTGCGGCACGGCGAAGTCGTCGCCAGGACGATCGCCGCCAAACACCGTGCCCTACACGCCGTGGCGACCGGCGGTACGCGGGAAGTGGCCGTCGACGCGCGGCAACAGGAGCAGCCGGCGCTGACGGACGAGCAGGTCGTGGAACTCGTACGGCTCGGACGGCGGATCGAAGCGCACTTCGGCCGCCCGCAGGACATCGAATGGTGCCTGGCCGATGACGGCTTCCGCATCGTCCAGAGCCGGCCGATCACGACGCTGTTCCCCATTCCCGAGGCCGATGACCAGGAGAACCACGTCTACGTCTCCGTCGGTCACCAGCAGATGATGACCGACCCCATGAAGCCCCTGGGGCTCTCCATGTGGCAGCTGACGGCCATGGTGCCGATGCACGCCGCCGGCGGCAGGCTGTTCGTCGACGTCACCCGGCGCCTGGCCTCACCCGCGAGCCGCGACGCCCTGCTGGATGCCGTGGGGAGAGGCGATCCGCTGATCAGGGACGCGCTGGAGACCGTCCTCGACCGCGCGGACTTCATCCCGTCCCTCCCGGACGAGGGTCCCGGCCCTACTGGTGGCGCCCCCGCCCCCGTCGCCACCGATCCGGCCATCGTCACCGGGCTGATCGAGCGCAGCCGGACCTCCGTCGCCGCCCTGGAGCGCGACATCCGTACCAAGACGGGACCGGCGCTCTTCGAATCTCTGCTGGAGGCCTTCGAGGAGCACAAGCGCGTCCTCGGCGATCCGCTGAACATGCGGGTGATCATGGCCGGGATGGACGCCACCTGGTGGCTCAACGACAAGCTGCGGGAGTGGCTCGGGGAGAAGAACGCGGCCGACACGCTCACGCTGTCCGCCCCCGGCAACGTCACGTCGGAGATGGGCCTCGCCCTGCTCGATGTCGCGGATGTGGTCCGTCCGCATCCGGAAGTGGTGGCCTTCCTGCAAGGGGTCGAGAACGACGGCTTCCTGGACGAACTGGCGAAGCTTCCGGGCGGGAGCGAGGCACGCGACGCCATCGAGGCCTACCTCGACCGGTACGGCATGCGCTGCGTCGGCGAGATCGACATCACGAGGCCGCGGTGGCGCGAGCACCCCTCGGCGCTCGTACCCGTGATCCTCGACAACGTCAGGAACTTCGAGCCCGGCGCCGCCCGGCGGCGCTTCGAGCAAGGGCGTCAGGCGGCCCTGAAGAAGGAGGAGGACGTCCTGGCCCGCTTGCGGACACTGCCGGACGGGGAGCGGAAGGCCGCCGAGACCAAGGCGATGATCGACCGGGTCCGGACCTTCATCGGCTACCGCGAGTACCCGAAGTACGACATCGTCAGCCGCTCCTTCGTCTACAAGCAGGCCCTGCTGGCGGAGGCCGGGCGCCTCGTGCGGGACGGCGTGCTCGCCGAGAAGGAGGACGCCTTCTACCTGACGTTCCAGGAGTTGCACGACGTCGTGCGCTCGGGGCAGGCGGACGGAAGGCTCATCCAGGAACGCAAGGAGGCCTTCCGCTCGTACCAGGCGCTCACACCGCCCCGGGTGCTCACATCGGACGGCGAGGGCGTCTGCGGGGCGTACCGGCGCGCGGACGTGCCGGCCGGGGCCCTGGTCGGCCTGCCCGTCTCCGTCGGGACCATCGAGGGCAGGGCCCGCGTCGTCCTCGACATGGCGGACGCCGATCTGGAGGCGGGCGACATCCTGGTCACGGCCTTCACCGACCCCAGCTGGTCGCCCCTGTTCGTCGCCATCAAGGGCCTGGTGACGGAGGTCGGCGGTCCGATGACCCATGGCGCGGTGATCGCCCGCGAGTACGGCTTGCCGGCTGTCGTGGGGGTGGAGCAAGCCACCCGGCTGATCAGGGACGGACAGCGGATCCGGGTGCACGGGACGGACGGGTACGTCGAACTCCTGTCCTGAGTATCCTGCCCTCGACCGCAGGCGGCGGCGTACGGTGCGGCTGGGCCGGGCCGCCGCCAGGAAGGGGAGGCACCATGCCCGAGCCCGCGCGTGAGCCCGACCCCGGTCTCTTCGGGCCGGAGTCCGTGACCTGGCAAGTGCACTCCGACCCCATGATGTGGGTCGCCGGGATACGCGCCCTGTATCTCCAGGCCCTGCACCCCAGGGCCGTCCGCGGCGTCATGCAGAACAGCGACTTCCGCAAGGACGCCTGGGGGCGCCTGATGCGCACCGCCCGCTTCGTCGGCACCACCACCTACGGCACCACCGAGGCGGCCGAGAAGGCGGGCGCCCGCGTCCGCAAGATCCACGCCATGCTCGGGGCCACCGACCCGGACACGGGGGAGCGGTACGGCGTCGACGAGCCGGCGCTGCTGCTCTGGGTGCACTGCGCCGAGATCGGCTCCTACCTCCATGTCGTACGCCGCTCGGGGATCCGGATGACGGACGCGCTCGCCGACCGGTACGTCGACGAGCACCGGCACAGCGCCCGGCTTGTCGGCCTCGACCCCGGCGAGGTCCCCGGCTCGACGGCCGAACTCGCCGCGTACTTCGAGAAGGTGCGCCCCGAACTCGCCGCCGGGCCCGACGCCCGCGCCGTCGACGACTTCCTCCGCAGGCCGCCGACGCACCCCCTGCTCACCCCGGCGCGCGCCCTGCTGTGGCGGCGCGTGGCCGATCTGGCGTACGCCTCCCTGCCGTCGTACGCCCTCCGGCTGTACGGCAGACCCGCCCCGCCGACCGCCACGGTGACCCGCCGCCTGGTCCGCACCGGCACCATCCTGCGCACCATCCCCGCGCGTGTGCGCTGGCAACTTCCGCCGAAGCACATCCTGAGCGCCATGGCCCGCCTCGGTCCCGGCAGCCGCCCGGCCCCGTACAAACTCGACAGAGGGGACGCCATACTGGACGGGCCGGGGAGGGCGCAGCGAGGCAACGGGGGCGACAGCGCGACATGGCGGACACCAGGCTGATCCAGAGCCGCTACCGACTCCTGGATCTGATCGGGCGCGGCGGCATGGGCGAGGTGTGGCGGGCGCGCGACGAGTCGCTCGGGCGGCACGTCGCCGTCAAGTGCCTCAAGCCGATGGGGCCCCAGCACGACCAGTCCTTCACGCGCGTACTGCGCGAGCGCTTCCGGCGCGAGGCGCGCGTCGCGGCGGCGCTCCAGCACCGCGGCGTCACCGTCGTCCACGACTTCGGCGAGCACGACGGCGTGCTGTACCTCGTGATGGAACTCCTCGAAGGCCGCAACCTCAGCCAGCTCCTGGAGGACAACAAACAGCACCCGCTGCCCGTCGCCGACGTCGTGGAGATCGCCGACCAGGTCGCCGCGGCCCTCGCGTACACCCATGAACAGGGCATCGTGCACCGGGACCTGAAGCCCGCGAACATCATGCTGCTCTCCGACGGCACCGTGAAGATCTGCGACTTCGGCATAGCCAGGCTCGGCGCCGACATCGGCTTCACCTCACGCCTGACCGGCACGGGCATCGCCATGGGCACACCGCACTACATGTCGCCCGAGCAGATCAGCGGCGAACCCGTCGACCAGCGCAGCGACCTGTACTCCTTCGGCTGCGTGCTCTACGAGATCGCCACCGGGGCCCCGCCCTTCGACCTGGAGGACGCCTGGGCCGTCCTCGTCGGACACCGCGACACCACGCCCGCGCCGCCGCGCCGCCACCGCGGCGAACTGCCCGCCTACTTCGAGCGCATCGTCCTGGACCTGCTCGCCAAGGACCCCGCCGACCGGCCGCCGGACGCGCGTGAGGTGCGCCGCCGCGTCGCCGACGGACGCGCCACACCCTCGTACGTCCCGACCGTCGCCACGTCCCCGCCGCGCCGCCCCGCGGCGTCGTCCGCCGGTGAGGCGCGGCTGCCCTCCTGGACCCGCGGCATGACCACCGGACACAAGGCGACCGGCGCCTCCGTGCTGCGCGCCACACCGCCCGACGCGGCGGCCGGTCTGACCGGCGAGTGGATCCCGCGCACCGACGCGCGCCGGGCGGCGGCGCCCCCGAGGCCCGAGCGGCCCGCGCCGCCGCCGGAGCTGGTCGCCACCCTCACCAGCCGCCACAACGCGGGCCTGAGCCTCGGCAGGCTCGGCCGCTGGGAGGAGGCGGGCGAGGTCCACCGCGCGGTCGCCGCCGAGCGCGAGCACGCCCTCGGCCCCGACCACCTCGACACGCTCGCCAGCCGGTACGAGGTCGGCTTCACCCTCAGCCGCACCGGCCGCGCCGCCGACGCGCTGCGCGAGTACGGCCGGGTCGCCCAGGGCCGGGAGCGCTCCCTCGGCGCCGAGCACCCGGAGACGCTCGCCGCCCGCCAGGAGATGGCGTACGTACTCGGCCAGCTCGGGCGGCACTTCGAGGCCCACCAGATGTACACCTCGGTGCTCGCCGTCCGTGAACGCACGGCGGGCCCCGACCACCCGGACACGCTGCGCTGCCGTCACAACCTCGCCTACAACCTCAGCCGCCTCGGTCGCCTGGAGGACTCCTACCGGCTCGCGGAACAAGTGGCGGCGGCCCGCGCGCGGGTGCTCGGCCCGACGCACCCCGACACCCTGGTAACGCGGTACGAAGTCGCCTACGCGCTCGGGCAGTTGGGGCGCTGGCCGGAGGCCCTGCACACGTATCGGGAAGTCGCGGACGCGCGGGTGCGGGCGCTCGGCCCCGACCACCCCGACACGCTCGCCGCCCGCTATGAAGTCGGCATCAGCCTCGGCAGGCTCGGCCGCAGTGCCGAGGCCCTGAAGCTGTACCGCGACCTGATCGAGGACCGTACGCGCGTCAACGGCCCCGCGGACCCCGAGACGCTGCGGGCCCGGCACGGCCTCGGCGTGAATCTCGGCCGCCAGGGCCGCTGGGAGGAGGCCCTCGCGGAGGCCCGGGACGTGTGCGCCCTACGGGAGCGGGTCCTTGGCCCCGACCACCCCGACACCCTGGTGAGCCGCCGCGAGATCGCGGTCTGCCTCGGCTGGCTCGGCCGCTGGTCCGACGCCCTCACCGAGTACCGCGGGGTGGCGGCCGCCCGGGAGCAGGTGCTCGGCGCCGACCACCCCGACACCCTCGCCAGCCGCAACGACGAGGCGCACTGCCTGGAACAACTGGGCCGCGGCACGGAGGCGGTCGAGCTCTACCGCCGGGTGGCGGCGCTCCGACAGCAGCGGGCTTCCGGAGGCCTCTGAGCACACCGGGGGACCACCAGGCGTCCCGGACAGGCGGGTCCCCAAGCGCGGGCCCGCGTGCTAGGAAGAGTCATGCCTGATCGCGATGCGTACGACGCCGTCATCGTCGGCGGTGGTCACAACGGTCTCGTCGCCGCCGCCTATCTCGCCCGCGCCGGGCGGTCCGTGCTGCTTCTGGAGCGGCTCGGCGGGACCGGGGGCGCCGCCGTGTCCAGCCGGCCCTTCGCCGGGGTCGACGCGCGGCTGTCCCGGTACTCGTACCTCGTCAGCCTCCTTCCGAAGAAGATCGTCCGGGATCTCGACCTGGACTTCAGGGTGCGGACACGCACCATCTCCTCGTACACCCCGACCGAGCGCGCGGGCCGCCCCACGGGCCTGCTGGTCGGCGGCGGCGAAGCCCGCACCCGGCAGGCGTTCGCGCGGCTCACCGGCGACAGCCGCGAGTACGAAGCCTGGCGGAGCTTCTACGCCATGACCGGGCAGGTCGCCCGCCGCGTCTTCCCCACGCTCACCGAGCCCCTGCCCAGCCGCGACGAACTGCGCGACCGCGTCGACGACGCCACCGCCTGGCGCACCCTCTTCGAGGAGCCCATCGGCACGGCGATCGAGGAGCGCTTCGCCGACGACCTCGTACGCGGCATCGTCCTCACCGACGGCCTCATCGGCACCTTCGCCGACGCCCACGACCCGGCCCTGCGGCAGAACCGCTGCTTCCTCTACCACGTCATCGGCGGCGGCACCGGTGATTGGAACGTGCCCGTCGGCGGCATGGGCGCCCTCACCGGCGCCCTCGCCGACTCCGCGCGCATCGCGGGCGCACGGCTGCGCACGGGGTGCGAGGTGACGCGGATCGACACCGACGGGCGGCGCGGCGAGGTCACCTACCGGGAGGGCGACAGCGGCGAGCGGGCCGTCGCCGCCCGGCACGTCCTCGTCAACGCCTCCCCGCAGGCCCTAGCCGCCCTCCTCGGCGAGGAGCCGCCCGCGCCCGCCGAAGGCGCCCAGCTCAAGGTCAACATGCTGCTCAAGCGGCTGCCGAGGCTGCGCGACACCTCCGTCGACCCACGGGACGCCTTCGCCGGGACCTTCCACATCGCCGAGGGGTACGAGGAGTTGGCGACGGCGTACGCCCAGGCCGCCGGCGGTGCCACGCCCGCGGTGCCGCCCTCCGAGATCTACTGCCACTCGCTCACCGACCCGACGATCCTCGCCCCCGACCTGGTCGAGCGCGGCTACCAGACCCTCACCCTCTTCGGCCTGCACACACCCGCCCGGCTCTTCGCGCGGGACAACGACGCCGTACGCGCCGACCTCCTGAAGGCGACGCTCGCCCAGCTCGACGCGCACCTCGCCGAGCCGATCGCCGACTGCCTCGCGCTCGACGCGGAGGGCCGCCCCTGCGTCGAGGCGAAGACCCCGCTCGACCTGGAACGGGACCTGCGGCTGCCCGGCGGCCACATCTTCCACGGCGACCTCGCCTTCCCCTATGCGGATGAGGGGAGCGGGCGTTGGGGCGTGGCGACCCGGCACGCGAACGTGCTGCTGTGCGGGGCGGGCGCCGTGCGCGGCGGAGGCGTCAGCGGCATCCCGGGGCACAACGCCGCCATGGCCGCTCTGGGCGAGTAGCCGCTGGTGTACGGTCGGACGTCGATCACCGGCGCGAGCGACGAAAGGGGTGCCGCACGATGGCTTCCCGCCGAGGGGACCGAGGGGACGGCACGCCGACCTTCATCGAACAGGCCCGCCGCGGTCAGCTCATCGAGTGCACGATCGACCTGATCTCCTCCAAGGGCTACCCGGCGACGTCGCTCGCGGCGATCGCCGAGCGGGCGGGCCTGTCCAAGGCCGCGGTCCTCTACCACTTCGCGTCCAAGGACAACCTCGCCCGGGCAACCCTCGCGTACGTCGTCGAACGGTTCACCGCGTACGTGGACGAGAAGGTGGCCGCAGCGCCGGACCCGCGCGCGGCCGTCGTCGCCTACGTCCGGGCGATGATCGGCTACCAGCGGGACAACCGCCGTCACGTGCGCGTGATCACCGAGATGCTCCTCGACGACGCCGACGGCACCCGGCTCAAGAACCCCGGCGGCCATGACACGGCGGGCCGCTGGAACGCCCTCGCCGATCTCCTCGCCGACGGTCAACGGGCAGGCGTGCTGCGGGAGTTCGACCCGCCGACGGTCGCCCTGGCCATCGGCGGCGCGATCGACGGGGTGGTCGCGCACTGGCTCGTCCACCCCGGCCTGGACCTGGACGCGGCGGCGGACGAGCTGGAGAAGTTCACGCTGTACGCCATCGAGAGCCGCGACTGAACCTATCGGCCCGGTGAGCGCAGGAACCGTCGCCGGCCGTCCAGGAACCCGTCGGCGAAGAGCGCGCGAGGGGCGAAGAGCGCGGTGAGCGTGGTCCTCGTGCCGGACCGCTCGATGGACCGTTTGACCAGGGAGTGGGCCGCGTCCGGGTAATGCTCGACCGTCAGGGCGCCATGGCCCGCCAGCACCTTGCGGTGGACGCGTTCCGTGTCTGCGGTGTCCACGTTGAGGTCGTGCCCCGCGAGGACCAGCAGTACCGGTACGCCGCGCAGGGCCCGCAGATCCTCCGTCGCGTCCGCGCGGTGATTGCGGGAGATGAAGCCCCAGCGCGCGGCCGTCATGCCCTCGGCGTCACCGCCCCGCGCCCGCACGTACTCCTGGAAGGTAGCGCGGCGCCGCAGGAGCCGCCGGGTGGCGTCGCTCTCGGCCACCTCGGCGTCCACGCGGCTGCGGGACGCGCCGTCGGCCCGCAGTTGCGCGAGGAGGTGATGGCGGCCCTGCCTGAGCCAGTTGATGGCGGGCGAGACGGCGACGACGAAGCTCACCGGTGTCTTCGCCGCGACCTTCGGCAGGACCCAGCCCGCCTGGCCGGCACCCCACAGTCCGATCCGCCCACCGTCGATGTCCGGCCGGGCGCGGGCCCACGCGATGGCGGCGGCCGCCTCGTCGGCCCGGCCGGCCATGGACTGCCCGAGCCAGTCGCCGGGAGCGCCCGCGACGCCGGGCTTGTGCCAGGAGAGGGAGGCGTATCCGGCCCGTGCGTTCGCCTCCCACATGGGCTTGCTCACCTCCGGGATGAGGGGCGACGGGACGACGGAAACTATCACTACTCCAACGGTCGTGCTAGAAGTGATAGCTTTGGATCCCGGCGGCGGCGCGCGTCGCGGGCGGCAGCGGGAGAGGGGTGGCGTCATGGAAGCCGACGCGGTGGACAGGAGCGGGCGCGCGGGGCCAGGGGGCAGTGGATCCATCACGGTTCGGCGAGGCATCCCGGCGGGCGCCGAACCGCGCGCGGCCGAGCTGTACTGGGAGGCCTTCGGCCGCAAACTCGGTCCGGCGCTGAACCCTCCGGAGAAGGCGGTGCCCTTCATCGCCGCCCACCTCGACCCCGATCGCGCGGTGTGCGCCCTGCTCGACGGACGGCTCGTCGGCCTCGCCGGCTACCAGCTCGACGGGCGCTCCCTCACCAAAGGCTCGGCCGGTGCCGTGCTGCGCGCGTACGGTCGCGTACGGGGCTTGCCCCGGCTCCTGCTCCTCGCCCTCTTCGAGCGACGCCCGGCCCCCGGTCAGCTCGTGATGGACGGCATCGCCGTGGACGCGCGGATGCGGGGCCGCGGGGTCGGCAGCCTGCTCCTCGACGAAGTGGCCGCCCTGGCGGCGGAGGCCGGCTGCCGGGAGATCAGACTGGACGTGATCGACACCAACCCGCGCGCCCGAGCCCTGTACGAGCGCCGCGGCTTCACGGCCGTACGGACCGAACGCACGCCCTACCTGCGCGGGCTGCTCGGCTTCGGCGCGGTGACCACCATGCGCCGCACCCTCGGAGCGGGAGAAGCGGCGCGAGGGACGAGAGGAACCACGGAGCAGTGAGCGCCGAGAAGGACCGGGTCGAGGTCCCCACACGCATGCTCGTGCACGCGCTGATCCGCGAGGACGGCACGGTCGCCGCCGACGAGCTGTACACCGTCGCCAACACCCTCGGCATGAGCGACCAGCAGGTCAGGCTCTGCGTCAAACGCCTGGTCACGGAGGGCCGGTTCACGCACGAGGGCCGCGGCCGCAAGGCGGAGCTGCGGGCGACCGCGGACACCGTGCGCGCCCTCGCCCCGAACGCCGACTTCCTGCGGCACGCCTTCCGGCAGGACGCCGGGAACGCACCCTGGGACGGCGTCTGGCACCTGGCCGCCTTCGCGGTCCCCGAATCCGCGCGCACGGCGAGGGACACCCTGCGCGAGACGCTCGTCCACCTCGGCGGCTCCCCGCTCCAAGGCGGGCTGTACGTCTGCGCCAACGCCTGGGAGCCGTACGTCGAGGACGCGGCCCGCCGCATGGAGGTGCACGACGCGCTCACCCTCCTCACCACGACGGACCTGCGCAGGGGCACCACGCGTGACCCCGCCGAACTGGCCCGCGACCTCTGGCCCCTGCCGGAGATCGCCGACCGCTACCACCGCCTCGGCCGGGTCACCCGCCCGCGCCTGAAGCGGCTCACGGGCTCCGCCGCGCTCACCCCGGCCGAACTCCTCACCATCGCCATCGGGATGGCGGCCGAGCTCAGCCGCGCCATGGAACCCGATCCGCTTCTGCCGCCCGAACTGCTGCCTCGCCCCTGGCCCGGCACGCTGGCCAGGGAGCTGGTCGCCCGGTGCTGGGCGGCTCTGCGCGCCCGGGAGGAGGGCGGCTCCCGGCCGGCCGTCTTCCGCCTCTACGCGGACCTCACGCGGGAGGAGGGGGACCGGGTCACCGGCTGAGCGCGCGCCGGGCGAACTCCGGCGCGTGCTCCGGACGTACGCCGACGCCGCCGAGGTACCCCGCGACCGTCCGCAGCGGGGGCACCCGGCGCAGCATCCGCAGCGGCACCGGAAGCCGGTCGCCGCGCAGCGTTCCCGCCAGCGCCGGTCGCAGCAGCATCTCGTGCTCGGCGAGCTGCTGCTTCTGCGTCGCAACCGTCGGGAACAGGCGCCGCTTCTGCACCCGCGCCAGATCGCGCAGGTCGACCCGGCCCCGCCGCAGCGGCCCGGCGAGGATGCGGGCCGCGGCGACGGCGTCCTGCACGGCGAGGTTGACGCCGACGCCACCGACCGGCGACATGGTGTGCGCGGCGTCGCCGATGCAGAGCAGGCCTGCCGTGTACCAGCGGGGCAGGCGGCCCATGGTGACCTCCAGGAGCTTCACGTCGTCCCAGGAGCGGATCCCCGCCGTCGTGGCGCGGTCCCAGCCGAGCAGCGCACCCAGCCGGTCGCGGAACCAGTCGATCCCGTGGGCCCGCAGCTCGGCGTCGGTGCCCTTCTCGATGAGGTAGGAGGTCTGGTAGTAGTCCCCGCGGTCCATGGTGGCCGCGATCTGGCCGTCGCGGACGGAGAGGAAGACGCGGCCGCTCTTGGCCGCGTCGGGCGGTGCGGGCACGCCGACCTGCCAGACGTCGATCGGCACGTCGTACGCGACCGGGGTGAGCCTCGCGGCGGCGCGGACCAGGGAGTGGCGGCCGTCGCAGGCCACGGTCAGATCGGCGGTGAGCTCGCCGGACGTGCCGTCGGCGCTCCGGTACCGCACACCGGTGACCTTGCCCGAGGCGTCGGTGAGCAGACCGGTCGCCGTCGTCCGCATCCGCAGCGTGAACGACGGCTCGGTGGCGGCCTCGCCCGCCAGCAGATCGAGGAAGTCCCACTGCGGGACCATCGCGATGTACTTGTGCCGGCCGGGAATGTGCCGCAGGTCCCCGGCGACGACCGTCGTGTCGTCGATGCGCATCCGCATCTCCCGGAGCTTGCGGGAGGGAAGGCGGGCGAAGCGCTCCCCGAGGCCGAGTTCGTCGAGCAGGCGCAGGGTCGACGGATGCACGGTGTCACCGCGGAAGTCCCGCAGGAAGTCGCCGTGTTTCTCCAGGACCGTCACCTGGATCCCCGCCCGGGCCAGCAGCAGACCGAGCATCAGACCGGCCGGGCCGCCGCCCACCACACAGCACGTCGTGCGTTCCATGTCGCTGTCCTTCCTCCGTTGATGCGGCCAGCTTAACCGACCGGTCAGAGATCTAACCGTCTGGTTAGAAGCCTGACCAGACGGTCAGGAAATGGGTCGCGAAAGGAACTGACACCGCATCAGAAAATCTCTTCCCTCGACCGGGGCTCTGCGGCATCCTGCGGCCATGCAGACGGAGTTGAGCAAGAGACTGGGAGCCGAGCACGCCATCTTCGGTTTCACACCCTTCCCCGCGGTGGCCGCCGCCATCAGCAAGGCGGGCGGGTTCGGGGTGCTCGGCGCGGTCCGCTACACGGCGCCGGACGAACTGGCCAGGGACCTCGACTGGATGCAGGAGCACGTCGACGGCAGGCCCTACGGCCTCGACGTCGTCATGCCCGCCAAGAAGGTCGAAGGCGTCACCGAGGCCGACGTCGAGGCGATGATCCCCGAAGGGCACCGGCAGTTCGTCGAGGACACCCTCGCCAAGCACGGGGTGCCCGAACTCGCCGAGGGCGAGGCGTCCGGCTGGCGCATCACCGGCTGGATGGAGCAGGTCGCCCGCGACCAGCTCGACGTCGCCTTCGACTACCCGATCAGACTCCTCGCCAACGCGCTCGGTTCACCCCCGGCCGACGTGGTCGAGCGCGCCCACGCCCGGGGCGTCCTCGTCGCCGCCCTCGCCGGCAGCGCCCGCCACGCCCGCAAACACGCGGACGCCGGCATCGACGTCGTCGTGGCCCAGGGGTACGAGGCGGGCGGCCACACCGGCGAGATCGCCTCCATGGTGCTCACCCCCGAAGCCGTCGAGGCGGTCGCGCCGCTGCCGGTCCTCGCCGCCGGCGGCATCGGCAGCGGCGAGCAGATCGCGGCCGCGCTCGCGCTCGGCGCGCAGGGCGTCTGGCTCGGCTCCCTGTGGCTCACCACCACCGAGGCCGACCTGCACTCGCCCGCCCTCACCCGGAAACTGCTGGCCGCGGGCTCCGGGGACACGGTCCGCTCCCGCGCCCTGACCGGCAAACCGGCACGGCAGCTGCGTACGCGGTGGACCGACGCCTGGGACGACCCGCAGGGCCCCGGGCCGCTGCCGATGCCGCTCCAAGGGCTCCTCGTCGCCGAGGCCGTGTCCCGCATCCAGAAGTACGAGGTCCAGGAGCTGCTCGGCACCCCGGTCGGACAGATCGTCGGCCGGATGAACAGCGAACGCAGTGTCCAGGCCGTCTTCGACGATCTGACCCGCGGCTTCGAACGGGCCCTCGACCGGGTCAACCGCATCGCGGGAAGGGGCGGTCAGTCGTGAGCACACCTCCCAATGGGTTCTGGGCGCAAGCCCACGCCGACCCCGGCCGTACCGTCCTCGTCGCCCCCGACGGCGCCGAGTGGACGGCCGGCCGACTGCACGGTGGCGTCAACCAGTTGGTGCACGGGCTGCGGGCCGCGGGCCTGGAGCGCGGTGACGCGTTCGCCGTCGTGCTGCCCAACGGCGTGGAGTTCCTCACCGCGTATCTGGCCGCCGCCCAGGCCGGATTCTATCTCGTCCCCGTCAACCACCACCTGGTCGGCCCCGAGATCGCCTGGATCGTCGCCGACTCCGGGGCCAAGGTGCTCATCGCGCACGAGAGGTTCGCCGACGCGGCCGTCGCCGCGGCCGACGAGGCGGGCCTGCCGGCGACCCACCGCTACGCCGTCGGACACGTGCACGGCTTCCGGCCCTACGCCCAACTCCTCGACGGGCAACCGGAGTCCGCCCCCGCCGACCGCACACTCGGCTGGGTCATGAACTACACCTCGGGCACCACGGGCCGCCCGCGCGGCATCCGTCGCCCCCTGTCCGGCAAGCTCCCCGAGGAGTCCTACCTCGGCGGCTTCCTCGGCATCTTCGGCATCAAGCCCTTCGACGGAAACGTCCACCTGGTCTGCTCACCGCTCTACCACACCGCCGTGCTCCAATTCGCGGGCGCCGCCCTGCACATCGGCCACCCGCTGGTCGTGATGGACAAGTGGACACCCGAGGAGATGCTCCGCCTCATCGACGCGCACCGCTGCACGCACACCCACATGGTGCCGACCCAGTTCCACCGCCTGCTCGCCCTGCCCGAGGCGACGAAGGCCGCGTACGACGTGTCCTCCATGCGGCACGCCATCCACGGCGCCGCCCCCTGCCCCGATCATGTGAAGCGGGCGATGATCGGGTGGTGGGGCGAGTGCGTCGAGGAGTACTACGCGGCCAGTGAGGGCGGCGGCGCCTTCGCCACCGCGCAGGACTGGCTGAAGAAGCCCGGCACGGTCGGAAAGGCCTGGCCCATCAGCGAGTTGGCGATCTTCGACGACGACGGGAACAAGCTGCTCCCCGGTGAGCTGGGCACCGTCTACATGAAGATGTCCACCGGCGGATTCTCGTACCACAAGGACGAGACGAAGACCCGGAAGAACCGCATCGGTGACTTCTTCACCGTCGGGGACCTCGGGCTACTCGACGAGGACGGCTATCTCTTCCTGCGCGACCGCAAGATCGACATGATCATCTCGGGCGGGGTGAACATCTACCCCGCGGAGATCGAATCGGCGCTGCTGACCCACCCGGCGGTCGCCGACGCCGCGGCCTTCGGGATCCCGCACGACGACTGGGGCGAGGAGGTCAAGGCCGTCGTCGAGGTCGCCGAGGGCAGGGCCGCCGACGCCGCGCTCGCCGCCGAGATCCTCGCCCACTGCGAGCACCGGCTCGCCGCCTACAAACGCCCCAAGAGCGTCGACTTCATCGAGACGATGCCCCGAGACCCCAACGGCAAGCTGTACAAACGGCGGCTGCGCGACCCCTACTGGCAAGGGCGCGAGCGCCCCGTGTGAGCGGAGGCGGGCCGGGCCCCCGCGAGCCCGGCCCGCGACCTCAGCGGCGCTCGCGCACCCGCACCACCTTCAGCGCGGGATCGCGGTGGATGTCCTTCTCGCAGAAGCGTGACGTCACCCACCGCTCCTTCGCGTACAGCCGCGTCTGATCACTGTAGTGGGGCGAGTTCGGGTTGGAGGACTGCGCGTACGTCAGCAGCGTCCGGGCCTTCGGGCAGCGGCTCTCACTCCAGCCGACCGCCTGGACGTGGCTCGAACCGTGCGCGACCTCGGTGTAACCGCCCTCCGCGTCCCAGACCGCCTCGATCTTGTTCCAGACGCCCAGGGACTCCGTGCCGCCGTGGACCGGCAGGCGCTCGCCGCCGCGTACGACGTACTGGCCCTCGCCCAGCGGCGCGTCCAGGGCGATCCCGGCCCGCTCAAGATCGGCCACCGCGTCGGCCAGCGCGGCCGTGAAGCCCGGCACCGAGGTGTCCAGGGTGCGCGGGGTGCGCACCGGGTCGGCCGCCGAGAACGGCACCTTCCACAACCGCTCCTTCGGCACGGTCACCGTCAACGTGCGCCAGAAGCGGTCGAAGAGGAGCGCGCCACGACTGCCGGTGTCCATCCGGTGGTCCCAGCGCGCCAGCACCTCGCAGGCCTCGCGCACGTCGACGGCCTTGCCGTCAGTGCCCCGCGCGGTGCCGCCGGGCAGGGCGGCGCAGGCCTTCGCCGTGTCGTCGGCCGCGAGATCGGCCGCGGGCACGCGGTTCGCGAACTGCTGACGCCGGAGGTCCTCGACCGTCAGACCGCCCTTCTCCGCCATCCCGGCGACGTCCTCCACCCCGCCGCGGGTCCGCAGCGAACGCTGCGTGCCGATGGTTCCGAAGACCCGCTCGTAGCCGGTGATCGGCCGGTCGGCGTTGCTCAGCCAGGCGCTGTCGTTGGAGTTCACCACGTACGGGGCGTCCTTCAGCGTCGGCATCCTGGACGGCCCGAAGATGCCGGGCTGCACCGCGTCCTTGTCGGAGCCGAGCGCGCACGCGCCCCGCGAGCCGTCGAGCACGGCCACACCCGACGCCGGATAGGTGACCTTGCCGAGGGCGGTGCTACAGCGCTCCGCGAGGTCGTCCGTGATGCGGGGGAGCACCTGCGACTGGGTGAGCAGCGAGTGACCGCGCCGGTCCGCCGCGACGGTGTTGACCCAGGGCAGCCCCTGCGTGTCGCGCAGCGACTTGAGCACGCCGGCCGTGGAACGGGCCTTGCCGAAACCGAGGTTGGTGTCGCTGCCGCGCAGGTTCACGGCGTTGGGGTCGTTCAGCGCGTACGCCGCGGTGGCGGACCAGGGCAGGGGCAGCTGCGGGCCGAGGCCGGTGACGACGGGGCCATAGCGGGTCCACCACTGGGTGCGGGTGACCGGGGCGCCGTCCTTCACCGGCACCGTGACGGTCCGCTTCGTCATCTTGTGCGGCTTGCCGTCCACCAGGTAGGTGGTCGGGTCGGCCGGGTCCAGCGTGAGCTGGTGCAGGTTCAGGGGGACGCCGGTGGCAACGGTGTGGCTCCACGCGACGTCGCCGTTGAAGCCGATGTTGACCACGCTGGTGCCGAGCAATGAGCCCCCGGACACGTTCAGTTCGCCCGGGATGGTCTGCTGCGACTGCCAGAAGCGGCGCCCGCCCTGCCAGGGGTAGTGCGGGTTGCCGAGCAGCAGGCCCCTGCCGTTCGCGGTGGTCTCGCCGTGGAACGCGACGGCGTTGGACCCCATGTCGGCGTCCCGCGCGGAGAACAGCTCCCGGGCTGCCTCGGCCGTCTCGCGCGGATCGGCCACACGGTCCCGGTCCTGGCCCGTGGCGCCCGGTGGCCGGGCCGCCGTGATGCCGTCGATGCCGCGCCCCTGCCCGCCGAGCACCTGCAGGGCGAAGCCCTGCCGCGCCACGTCCAGGGCGGTGATCGGGCGGACCCAGGCGGCCTTGGCGCAGGCCGGGTCGGTGATGCGGTTCTGCCTCAGCCAGGCGTTGTAGCCCGCCGCGAAGCCGCGCATCAGCTCCTTCACCTGACGGCTGGGTCCCGCCGGGGCGGGCCGGTCCAGGAGCTTCTCGACGGTCCGCGCGTCGCGTACGCCACGGAAGTACAGATCACTGCCGAGGTTTGTGGACGCCGACGACAGGGCGGAGCCGGGCGAGGCGTCGGGCCCGAAGTGACGGGAGCGTTCACCGCGTACGGTCAGGTAGCCGTCGGCGAGCGTGCACACCTGGTCGGCGGCCTGCGCCCAACCGGTGCCGAAGCCGAGGTTCGCGTAGTCCTTGGCCAGGATGTGCGGGATGCCGTACTGCGTGTAGCGGACGGTGGCGTGCAGACCGCCGCCCGAGGGCCCGGCGTCGCGCGGCGCGGCCGCCGCGCCCGCCGGCAGCAGGGCCGCGGCGGTCAGCAGCGTGACCGCGGCGGCGGCCAGTCGTCTCGTACGGGTACGCATGGTGCCTCCCAACTGCGCTGAGGGAAGGAGTGGTTGAGCGTACCAAGCGGTATGTCATCTGTGTCGTCCCTTGACCGGGCCGCCCAGGGGACCCAGGATCACGCCATGACGGGTGCACGTGACAACACGGTCGACGCGGTCCTTCGCCGCAGTGCCCGCCGCACACCGCGGCGCACGGCACTCCGCTACGGCGAGCGGTCCTGGACGTACGAGGAACTCGACGACGCCGTCTCGCGCGCGGCCCGGGTCCTGCGCGATCACGGTCTCGCGCCGGGCGACCGGGTCGGCGCCTACGCCCACAACTCCGACGCCTATCTGATCGGCTTCCTCGCCTGCGCCCGCACGGGCCTCGTCCATGTGCCGGTCAACCAGAACCTGACCGGCGATGACCTCGCGTACATCGTCCGCCAGTCGGGCAGCTCACTCGTCCTCGCCGACCCCGGCCTCGCCGGCCGCCTCCCCGCCGGGGCGGCGGCCCTGCCCCTGCGCGACACGGACGACTCGCTGCTCGCCCGGCTCGCCACGTCGGGGGCGTACGAGGGCGAGGGTCCCCGCGGTGACGATCTGGCGCAGCTGCTCTACACCTCGGGCACGACCGCGCAGCCGAAGGGCGCGATGATGTCGCACCGCGCGCTCGTCCACGAGTACGCGAGCGCGATCACCGCCCTTGACCTCAAGGAGAGCGACAAGCCCCTGCACTCGCTGCCGCTCTACCACTCGGCGCAGATGCACGTCTTCCTCCTGCCGTACCTGGCGGTCGGGGCCGAGAACACGATCCTCGACGCGCCCGACGCCGAGCGGATCTTCGACCTCGTCGAGGCGGGGCGCGCCGACAGTCTCTTCGCGCCGCCCACCGTCTGGATCGGCCTCTCCCACCACCCCGGCTTCGCCACCCGTGACCTGACCGCCCTGCGCAAGGCGTACTACGGCGCGTCGATCATGCCGGTGCCGGTCCTGGAGCGGCTGCGGTCCCGCCTGCCGGGGCTCGGCTTCTACAACTGCTTCGGGCGAGCGAGATCGGGCCGCTCGCCACCGTCCTCGGGCCCGACGAGCACGAGGGCCGCATGGACTCCTGCGGGCGGCCCGTCCTGTTCGTCGAGGCGCGCGTCGTCGACGAGCACGGCCAGGAGGTGCCGGACGGCACGCGCGGTGAAGTCGTCTACCGCTCACCGCAGTTGTGCGACGGATACTGGGACAAGCCGGAGGAGAGCGCGGAGGCGTTCCGCGACGGCTGGTTCCACTCCGGGGACCTCGCCGTCCGCGACGCCGACGGCTACTTCACCGTCGTCGACCGCGTCAAGGACGTCATCAACTCCGGTGGCGTACTGGTCGCCTCGCGCCAGGTCGAGGACGTGCTGTACGCGCACGCGGGCGTCGCGGAGGCCGCGGTGATCGGACTGCCGGACGATCGCTGGATCGAGGCGGTCACCGCGGTCGTCGTCCGCAAGGACGAACAGCTCACGGAGGCCGCGCTCATCGCCCACGCACGCGAGCACCTCGCCCACTTCAAGGCCCCGAAAAGGGTCCTCTTCGTGGACGAGCTGCCACGCAACGCGAGCGGCAAGATCCTCAAGCGGGAGCTGCGGGACCGCTTCGGCACGTCCTGAACCCCTCACCCCGTACGAAGGGCCTGGTCACCCCGTACGCAGGTCCACGATCCGCTTGAACTTGCCCACCGAGCGCTCGATCGTCTCCGGGTCCACGATGTCCACGCCCACCGAGACGCCGATGCCGTCCTTCACCGCCGCCGCGATCTCCCGGGCCGCCGCCTCCCGCCGCTCGGGCGGGGTGTCCGCGCGTGCCTCCGCCCGGACGGTGAGGGCGTCCATGCGGCCCTCGCGGGTCAGGCGCAGCTGGAAGTGCGGGGCGACGCCCGCCGTGCGCAGGACGATCTCCTCGATCTGCGTCGGGAAGAGGTTGACGCCCCGCAGGATCACCATGTCGTCGCTGCGGCCGGTCACCTTCTCCATGCGCCGGAAGGTGCGGGCCGTGCCGGGCAGCAGGCGCGTCAAGTCCCTTGTGCGGTAACGGATCACGGGCATCGCCTCCTTCGTGAGCGAGGTGAACACCAGCTCCCCGCGCTCGCCGTCCGGCAGCACCTCACCCGTGATCGGGTCCACGACCTCGGGATAGAAGTGGTCCTCCCAGACGTGCAGCCCGTCCTTGGTCTCCACGCACTCCTGGGCGACACCCGGGCCGATCACCTCCGAGAGCCCGTATATGTCGACCGCGTCGATCGCGAATCGCTCCTCGATCTCACGCCGCATCTCCTCCGTCCACGGCTCCGCGCCGAAGATGCCGACCCGCAGGGACGTCGTACGCGGATCCACGCCCTGCCGCTCGAACTCCTCCAGGAGCGTGAGCATGTACGACGGGGTCACCATGATGATCTCGGGGCGGAAGTCCTCGATCAGACGCACCTGACGTGCCGTCATCCCGCCGGACGCGGGGATCACCGTGCAGCCGAGCCGCTCGGCGCCGTAGTGGGCGCCGAGACCACCGGTGAACAGGCCGTACCCGTATGCCACATGCACCTTGTCGCCCGGCCTGCCGCCCGCGGCGCGGATCGACCGCGCCACCACGTCCGCCCACATGGACAGGTCACGCTCGGTGTATCCGACGACCGTGGGGAGCCCGGTCGTGCCGCTGGAGGCGTGCAGCCGGCGTACCTCGGACTGCTCGACCGCGAACATGCCGAACGGGTAGTTGGCCCGCAGGTCGTCCTTGGCGGTGAACGGGAAGCGCGCCAGGTCGGCGAGCGAGCGGCAGTCGTCGGGGCGCAGGCCCGCCTTGTCGAACGCCGCCCGGTAGAACGGGACGTTCTCGTACGCGTGCAGCAGGGTGTCCTGGAGGCGTTCCAGCTGGAGCGCCCCGAGCTCGCGGGGGCCGAGCCGTTCGCCGGCGTCCAGCTGCGGCGGCATACGCGTCATAAGGAGTTCTCCCGTCCCGAACCGGCGACCGATCATTCGGTCGTCGATCTTCCGTCGAGGTCAGTAATCCAGGCCCGGCGGTGGGCGTCAAGGGACCGCGCGCACCCGCTTCGAGCTGCGAAGGCCGGTCCGCGCCGGGTCCGTGGCGCATTGCCCGGGGCCGACCCGGGATGTGATGATCACGCCCATGCCGACATTCAGCGCGTACGACGGGACGGAGCTCGGCCACGGAGAAGAGCGCGCGGGCGGCCGCCGCCTTCTACGGCGAGGGCGCCTTCGACCCGCCCGCGACCCGAGCGGCCCTGGCCGCCGTGGCGGCTCCGGTGCTTGTCATCGCGGGGGAGTGGGACGGCGGCCCGAACCCCGCGCACGCCGAGGAGTTCGCGGGCCTCTTTCCTCACGGCGTACGCCAAGTGCAGCCGCGCGGCGGGCATGGCTGGACGACCCCGAGTGGTTCACACGGCGGGTGGCGGGGTTCCTGGCGCAGGATTAGAGACGGCGGCTCGGCGTCGCGGTCACGCCCGGACGTGACCGGGGTCAGGGCCGGGCGGCGCCCACGTCGCCGAGCAAGGTCACCGTCTCCGACCAGAGTTGACCCTGCGTCTGCTCGCCGCACTCAGGGGTTCCGTCAGGGGCTCAGGAGCTCCGTCAGGCGTTCCAGGTCGTCGCGCACCAACTTCCTCTGCTCTTCCGTGAGACGGACCGATGTGGCCTTGTCCAGCATGTGCTGGGCTGTGGTGTCGTCATCCAGGCGGTACGCCACTTCGGCGCGCAGGAGCAGGAGTTGTGCCGCCTGGAGAGGTGTCGGCCGTTCGTCCTCCAAGGCCAGCGCCCGGTCGATGATCTTCGCGGCGCCGGCCGGGTCCTCGTGCGAGTGGGTGAAGACGGTGGCGAAGTGCAGGGCGCGCGCGAAGGTCTCCTTCGGGGCGGGCCGGTGGTGCTGGTTCTCGCTGGTCTTCTGGGCGATCCGGACGCAGTTGCCGCCCGGGTCGCTCATCAGGAATTGCCGCGTGCCGTACGACATGTCCTTGACGGGTCCGATGCGGGGCAGGCCCCGGCTCGGGATCCTGCCGTACGTGGCCTTGAGGCCGGCTCGGAACGCGGTGTGGAGGGCGTCCACGTCGTCCGTGATGACGCAGCAGTCGCTGTACGACTCGGTGGGGTCGTACCGCTTCATGCCGAAGAAGTGCAGTTCGATCGCGCCGTACTCGACCACCGCGTAGGGGTTCGGGCTCTTCTGCTGGAAGGTCACCTCGAAACCGAGGGCGGTGTAGAAGTCGAGGACCGGTTGCAGACTCTGACAGGGGAGCATGGGGATCGTCTTCTCGACCATGCCGAGCAGCCTACTCAAAGTTGAATAGATGGCGGAGGCAAGCGGCGAACCGCTGAGTCGGCCCGCTGTCGGAAGTGGCCAATGGAAGCGATGAGTATGTGACCAGTGGAAGCGATGAGTAAGGGGAACTCTCCGTGCGACTCACCTCGGCCACGGGCCGTGTTCTCACCACCGGCGTCATGGCCGCCGCCCTGTTCGCGGGAAGCGCCGTGGCGGTCGCCGCACCCGTAGGGACCGGCGCCGGGGACGCCGCCGCATCCCATGGGTCGTACGCCCGACTGCACCCGCTCGCCGAGCTGTCCGCGCGGCGCCTGGCCACGGCCGACCTCGTCGCCGCCGCCAAGTACGGCACGGGCAGCCCGATCGACGACTCGGGCCGCGAGAAGCAGGTCCTGGACGCCGTGGCCCGAGCGGCGCGGGAGGCCGGCGGCGACCCCGAGGCCACCGTGCGGATCTTCCGGGATCAGATCGAGGCCAACAAAGTGGTGCAGCGGGAGCTGTTCCGGCGCTGGGACGCCACCCCATCACAGGCGCCGCAGGCGCGGCCCGACCTCGCCGAGGTCCGTGAGGAGATCAACCGGATCAACACGGACCTGGTGCGGGGCATCGCGGCCTCAGCGGGCGCGCGGACGGCGCCGTCCTGCGGGGGAGTCCTGACCGCCGCCACCGCGCACGTCCGGCACACCGACCGTCTCGACGCCCTCCATGCGCTCGTCCTGGGGCGGGCATTGCGGTCCGTCTGCGCGCCGTGACACCCGCTCGTAGGCGAACCGCGGCACGAAGAACTGCGTGACCGGGCCCACCGCGAGCGCGTAGAGCACGGTGCCGACGCCGACGGTGCCGCCCAGCAGCCAGCCCACGGCCAGCACCGCGACCTCGATGAGCGTACGGACCCGGCGCAGGGAGCGCCCCGTGGCGGCGGACAAGCCGGTCATCAGGCCGTCCCTGGGGCCGGGGCCGAGGCGCGCGCCGACATAGACGGCGACGGCCAGCCCGTTCAGGAACACCCCGCCCACGAGCAGACCGACCCGGGCGGGCAGGCCGAGGCCCTCGGGCAGGAGTGCGAGACCAAGATCGGAGGAGACGGCCAGGACGGCGATGTTGGCGGCGGTGCCGAACGTCGGCCGCTGCGCCAGCGGGATCCACGCCAGCAGGACGAGCACCCCCACGACGGCACTGATCGTGCCGAAGCTGAGCGGTGTGCGCTGCTCCAGCCCTTCGTACAGGACGCTCCAGGGGTTGACGCCCAGCGCCGCCCGGACCAGGGCCGAGAGGCTGAAGCCGTAGAGGGCGAGGCCGAGAAAGAGTTGGGGGAGGCGTCTCGACGGACGCTCGCGCAGGGGGACGTACGTGATGCTGTCCTGCGGCATGGCTGGTTGCCTCCGGGATGTGGGCGTGGGACGCGGGAATGGGGAACGCGGAAGGCCGCTGCCGTGAAACTGGGCCACCGGCGCCACCCTGTGCTCTGATTGGCCCGGAAAACACGGCCAATCAGAGGAGAATGGTGTGGTCGACGCACTGGGCAGCCGGCAGCTCGCCGCCCTGCTGCCCGACCCGGCAGGCGCCCGCCCCGCCTACCGCCACCTCGCCCAGGCGATCAGCGCCCTCATCCTGGACGGCCGCATCGCCCTGCATGTCAGACTGCCCGCCGAGCGGGACCTGGCCGCCGCCCTCCGCACCAGCAGGACGACGGTCACGGCTGTCTACGACCTGTTGCGCGAAAGCGGTTACGCGCGCAGCCGCCAGGGGGCCGGCACCTGGACGGCCCTGCCCGAGGGCCGCGCCCCGAGCGGAGTGCGGCGCCTGCTGACCACGGCCGAGGACACCGCGATCGACCTCGCGAGGGCCGCGCCCACGCTCCCGCCGGGCACGCTCGCCGACGCCCTCGCCCGCGTCACCCCGCGCCTCGCCGACCACGAGGAAACTCCCGGCTACCACCCGTACGGCCTGCCCGACCTGCGCGCCGCCCTCGCCGAACGCTTCACGCGCCGTGGCCTGCCCACCGTGCCGGAACAGATCCTGGTGACCTCCGGCGCCCAGCACGCGCTCAGCCTCGTCCTGGCGCTGCTATGCCGTCCAGGCGACCGAGTCCTGACCGAGAACCCCTCGTACCCGAACGCCCTGGAGGCCATGCGGCGTGCCCGGCTGCGCAGTGCGGCGGTCCCGGTGACCGACGACGGCTGGGACATCGAGATCGTCGAGTCGGCCTTCCGGCAGCTGCCCCAACTGGCCTACCTCATACCTGACTTCCACAACCCGACCGGCCTCCTCATGCCCGAGGGGGAGCGGGTCCGTGTCCTGCGGGCGGCCCGGCGTTCCGGTACCTGGCTCGTCGTCGACGAGACGCTCGCCGAACTCGCCCTCGATGTGCCCGCGCCCGCGCCCCTCGCCGCCCACGCGGCTCCCGGCGGGGCGGGCGGCCAGGTCATCACCATCGGCTCGATGAGCAAGACGCACTGGGCGGGCCTGCGCGTCGGCTGGCTGCGCGCGCCCGCGCGGCTCGTCACCGAGCTGGCCGGGCAGCGCGTAGCCACCGACATGGGCGGCTCCGTCCTCGACCAGCTCCTCGCCCTCGACCTCCTCGACCGGGCCGACGCCATGCAGGCGGACCGGCTGGAGCGGCTGCGAGGCCGGCGGAACGCGCTGGCAGCCGCCCTCACCGAGCAGCTGCCGCGCTGGACGTGGCGACTCCCGCCCGGCGGGCTCTCGTTCTGGGTCGACCTCGGGGAGCCGGTCGCCGCCGCGCTGGCGAAGCGGGCGCTCGACCACGGGGTGCGGATCGAGGGCGGAGGCCACTTCGCCACCGAGCCGGGCGTCTTCGAGCAGCGGCTCCGCATCCCGTACACCCTGCCCGCCGACACCCTCCGCGAGGCCGTGTGCCGTCTGGCGGCCACGCTCGCGGCGGGGCTTCCGCGCGTGGCCACCGCCCGGCGGCCGCATTGGGTGGCCTGAACGCCGCGCCTACCCTCCGGCCGCGACCGCCTTCGCCCACCGGTAGTCCGCCTTGCCGCTCGGCGAGCGCTGGATGTGGTCGGTGAAGACCACCGCGCGCGGGATCTTGTAACCGGCGAGCAGCGCGCGGCAGTGCCTCTGGACGCCTTCCAGGTCCAACGCGGGTGCGTCGGCGCGGAGTTGGACGACCGCCGCGACCCGGGAGCCCCACCGCTCGTCGGGCACCCCGGCGACCAGCGCGTCGTACACGTCCGGATGGGACTTGAGCGCCTGCTCGACCTCCTCCGGATACACCTTCTCGCCGCCGGTGTTGATGCACTGCGAGCCGCGGCCGAGGACGGTGACGATGCCGTCCTCGTCGACGGTCGCCATGTCGCCGAGCAGCACCCAGCGCTCGTCGCCCTTCTGGAAGAAGGTCTCGGCGGTTTTCGCCGGGTCGTTGTAGTAGCCGAGCGGTACGTGGCCGCGCTGGGCGAGGCGGCCCGGCTCGCCCACCGGGACCGGTTCGTGGGTGGCGGGGTCCACGACCTGGGTGCGTTCGTTGACCTCCAGGCGGAAGCCCTTCTCCGGGCCCGAGTCGTCCGTGGCCTTGCCGTTGGAGCCGGATTCGGAGGAGCCGAAGTTGTTCAGGAGCAGTACGTTCGGCGCCAGTTCCTGGAACTGGGCGCGCACCGTCTCCGACATGATCGCCCCGGACGAGGAGACGCTGAACAGGGACGACAGATCGGTGCCCCTGAGCGGTCCGCGCAGCGCGTCGATGAGCGGCCTGAGCATCGCGTCGCCCACCAGGGACACGCTCGACACCTTCTCCCGCTCGATGGTGCGGAGCACCTCCTCGGGCACGTACTTGCGGTGCAGGGCCACCCGCTGGCCGTAGTTGAAGGCGATGAACGACGTCAGCGTCGACGTGCCGTGCATCAGCGGGGGAGCCGGGAAGAAGGTGAGGCCGGGGCCGCCCGCCGCGACGCGCTCGGCCAGCTCCTCGGGGCGCTTCACCGGCTCGCCCGCCGGTTCGCCGCCGAAGAGCCCCGCGAAGAACAGGTCCTCCTGGCGCCACATGACGCCCTTCGGCATGCCGGTCGTGCCGCCGGTGTAGATGATGAACAGGTCGTCGGCCGAGCGCGGCCCGAATCCGCGCTCCGGCGAGCCTGCCGCCTCCGCCGCCGTGAAGGCCACCACGTCGAGCTCCGGGGCGCCGACGGGCGGCGCCCCTACCCGTATCAGGTGCCGCAGCCGTTCCGTACGGGGCAGTGCCGCCGCGACCCGCTCGGTGAACTCGGCGTCGAAGACGAGCGCCGCGAGATCCGCGTCGCGGTAGAGGTACACCAACTCCTCTTCGACGTAGCGGTAGTTGACGTTGACAGGGACGAGACGGGCCTTGAGGCAGGCAAAGACCGTCTGGAGGTACTCGACGCCGTTGTACAGGTGCAGGCCGAGGTGCTCGCCGGGCTTCAGGCCGCCGTCGATCAGGTGGTGGGCGATGCGGTTGGCGGCCGCGTCCAGCTCGGCGTAGGTCAGCCGGCGCTCCGCGCCCGTGCCGGGGTGGTCGATGTAGACGAGTGCCTCGCGGTCGGGGACCACGTCGACGACCGACTCGAAAAGGTCGGCAAGGTTGTACTCCACCGCACTCCTCCTGACCCCGGTGTCCCTCGCGACGTCTCGTCCGACGTCCGGCTTGGCGGTCATCAGAGCAGAGGCACCCGCAACTGGGAAGGGCTCCCGCGCAAGGAAACTGACTGAGTGTCAGAAAACTATTGAACTGGCTCCGCGCCTACTGCAACCTGTTCTACGTCCGGAGCGTCCGGTCGGCCGGGCGCCGGCCGTCGATGGAGGGAGCACGGCACATGGGTGGGACGGAACATCTCTCCGTGCGGCGCGCGGGCGCCACACTGATCCTCACGCTGAACAGGCCCGAAGCGAAGAACGCGCTGTCGCTCGGGATGCTCGTGGGTCTCTACGACGGATGGCTCGCCGCCGACGAGGACGACGAGGTCCGCTCGGTCGTCCTCACGGGCGCGGGGGGCGCGTTCTGCGCGGGCATGGACCTCAAGGCCCTCGCGGGCAAGGGGATGGCGGGCGAGCAGTACCGGGACCGGCTGGCGGCCGACCCCGACCTGCACTGGAAGGCGATGCTGCGCCACCACCGCCCCCGTAAACCGGTCATCGCCGCCGTCGAGGGGTACTGCGTGGCCGGCGGTACGGAGATCCTTCAGGGCACCGACATCCGGGTCGCGGGCGAGTCCGCGACGTTCGGTCTCTTCGAGGTCCGGCGCGGGCTCTTTCCCATCGGCGGGTCGACCGTGCGGCTGCCGAGGCAGATCCCTCGTACGCATGCCCTGGAAATGCTGCTCACCGGGCGGGCGTATACCGCCGCCGAGGCCGCGGCGGTCGGTCTCGTCGGGCATGTCGTGCCGGACGGCACGGCTCTGGAGAAGGCGCTTGCCATCGCCGAGCAGATCAACGCGTGTGGGCCGCTGGCGGTGGAGGCGGTCAAGGCGTCGGTGTACGAGACGGCCGAGATGACGGAGGCGGAGGGGTTGGCGGCCGAGTTGAAGCGGGGGTGGCCGGTCTTTGACACGGCCGATGCCAAGGAGGGGGCCAGGGCGTTCGTGGAGAAGCGGGTGCCGGTGTTTCGACGGGCCTAGGTCGTGTTCTGGCCACGGGTCGGTTGTGGCTGGTCGCGCAATTCCCCGCGCCCTGGGGGGCGGGGGCCTTGGGTGAATGTGTGTTCTTTCGGTTCTGGATGAAATGGAGTTCCGTCGATGGCATCCGTTCCCGCGCCGGAGGTGCTGCGTGCGCCTCTGGTCGTCGAGTTTCCCTTCACCCGTTCCCTCGGGCCCGTGCAGAGCGCCTTTCTCACCGGGCTGCGGGAGCGCACCGTCCTCGGGGTGAAGACCCGTGACGGTCGCACACTCGTACCCCCTGTCGAATACGACCCCGTGACCGCCGAGGAGATACGTGACCTCGTCGAGGTCGCCGCCACGGGAACCGTCACCACCTGGGCCTGGAACCACGAGCCGCGCCGCGGCCAGCCCCTCGGCACCCCCTTCGCCTGGGTCCTGGTCGAGCTGGACGGCGCCGACACCGCCCTGCTCCACGCCCTCGACGCACCCGGCCCGGACGCCGTGCGCACCGGCATGCGCGTCCGGATCCGCTGGGCCGCCGAGCGCGTCGGCGCCATCACGGACATCGCCTGCTTCGAGCCGTACGACGGGGCTCGCGACGAGCGGCGGCCAGAACCTCACACGGGCGAGTTCGACGAGCCCGTCACCGGCATCGTCGCGGCCGCGCGGCTCGACTACACCTACTCGCCCGGCCGCGCCCAGTCCGCCTACATCCACGCACTCTCCGAGCGGAAGACCGTCGGCGAACGCTGCCCGTCCTGCCGCAAGGTCTACGTGCCGCCCCGGGGCGCCTGCCCCACCTGCGGCGTCGCCACGGCGGAGCGGGTGGAGGTCGGGCCGCGCGGCACCGTCACGACGTACTGCATCGTCAACATCAAGGCGAAGAACGCAATGAACGACGCCATCGAAGTCCCCTACGTCTACGCGCACATCGCCCTCGACGGCGCCGACCTCGCGCTGCACGCCCGCATAGCCGGGATCCCCTACGACGAGGTCCGCATGGGCCTGCGCGTCGAACCGGTGTGGACCGACGGCGGCCGCTACCCCGACCACTACCGGCCCACGGGTGAACCCGACGCCGACTACGACACGTACAAGGAGCTGGTCTAGATGGCGCCCCGTGAACCGTCCGCGCCACAGCCCGCCTCACGGTCCGCGCGAGCGTCCGTGATGCGGCCCGTCCGCGACGTCGCCGTCGTCGCCTTCGGCCAGACCGACCACCTGCGCTCCACCGACGAGCTCTCCGAAGTGGAGATGCTCATGCCGGTCCTGCACGAGGTCCTCGCCGCCACCGGCCTGCGGACCAGTGACATCGGATTCACCTGCTCCGGCTCCTCGGACTACCTCGCGGGCCGCGCCTTCTCCTTCACCATGGCGCTCGACGGGGTCGGCGCCTGGCCCCCGATCTCCGAGTCGCACGTCGAGATGGACGGCGCCTGGGCGCTCTACGAGGCGTGGACGAAGCTCCAGACCGGCGAGGCCGACACCGCGCTCGTCTACTCCTACGGGAAGGCCTCACCCGGGTCCGTGCGCGACGTGCTGACCCGCCAGCTCGACCCGTACTACGTCGCCCCCCTGTGGCCCGACTCCGTGGCGCTCGCCGCGCTCCAGGCGCAGGCGCTCATCGACGCGGGAGAGACCGACGAGCCCGCCCTCGCCCAGGTCGCCCACCGCAGCCGCGCCGACGCCGCCGCCAACTCCCATGCACAGCTGCGCGGTTCGGTCGACCAGGGCGAGTACGTCGTACGTCCGCTGCGCACCGGCGACTGCCCACCGGTCGGTGACGGGGCGGCCGCCGTGATCCTCGCGGCCGGGGAGCGCGCCCGGGGCCTGTGCGAGCGGCCCGCGTGGATCCGCGGCATCGACCACCGGATCGAGGCGCACGGCATCGGCGTGCGCGACCTCACCGACTCGCCGTCCACACGTCTGGCCGCCGAGCGCGCCGGCGTCTTCGAACGGCCCGTCGACACCGCCGAGCTGCACGCCCCCTTCACTTCCCAGGAAGTCGTCCTGCGCAAGGCCCTGGACCTCGGTGACGACGTCACGGTCAACCCCTCCGGGGGCGCGCTCGCCGCCAATCCCATGATGGCCGCCGGGCTCATCCGGATCGGCGAGGCCGCCGCCCGTATCCACCGGGGCGCCTGCGACCGCGCCGTCGCGCACGCCACCTCCGGTCCATGCCTCCAGCAGAACCTGGTCGCCGTCCTGGAAGGAGACGCCCGATGAGCGACACGAGGAGCGGGACGGTGGGCAAGGAGCCCGTGGCCGTCGTCGGGATCGGGCAGACCAAGCACGTGGCCGCCCGGCGCGACGTGTCGATCGCGGGCCTGGTCCGCGAGGCGGCCCAACACGCGCTGCTGGACGCGGAGTTGACCTGGAGCGATATCGACGCCGTCGTCATCGGCAAGGCCCCCGACTTCTTCGAGGGCGTCATGATGCCGGAGCTGTACCTCGCCGACGCCCTCGGCGCCGTCGGCAAACCCATGCTCCGCGTCCACACCGCGGGCTCCGTCGGCGGCTCCACAGCGCTCGTCGCCGCCAACCTCGTCGCGGGCCGCGTCCACGGCACCGTCCTGACCCTGGCCTTCGAAAAACAGTCGGAATCCAACGCGATGTGGGGCCTGTCGCTGCCCATCCCCTTCCAGCAGCCGCTGCTCGCCGGGGCGGGCGGCTTCTTCGCCCCGCACGTACGGGCGTACATGCGGCGCAGTGGCGCCCCCGACACGGTCGGCTCCCTCGTCGCGTACAAGGACCGCCGCAACGCCCTGAAGAACCCCTGGGCGCACCTCCACGAGCACGACATCACCCTGGAGAAGGTCCAGGCCTCGCCGATGCTCTGGGACCCGATCCGCTACTCGGAGACCTGCCCGTCCTCCGACGGGGCCTGCGCCATGATCCTCACCGACCGGACGGGAGCGGCGCGTTCACCCCGGCCGCCCGCCTGGGTGCACGGCGGCGCCATGCGCAGCGAACCGACGCTCTTCGCGGGCAAGGACTTCGTCTCCCCGCAGGCCGGCAAGGACTGCGCGGCCGACGTCTACCGGCAGGCGGGCATCACCGAGCCGCGCCGCGAGATCGACGCCGTCGAGATGTACGTGCCGTTCTCCTGGTACGAGCCGATGTGGCTGGAGAACCTCGGCTTCGCGGCGGAGGGCGAGGGCTGGAAGCTCACCGAGGCCGGCGTGACGGAACTCGACGGCGACCTCCCGGTGAACATGTCCGGCGGCGTCCTGTCGACCAACCCCATCGGCGCCTCCGGCATGATCCGCTTCGCCGAGGCGGCACTTCAGGTGCGCGGCCAGGCGGGGGAGCACCAAGTCGAAGGGGCCCGCAAGGCGCTTGGGCATGCCTACGGAGGCGGCGCGCAGTTCTTCTCCATGTGGCTCGTCGGGGCCGAACCGCCCACCACCTGACGGCACTTGCGCACGCCCGACGATCGTGGTGCTTCCGCCGCGGCCTGTCCGGCGCCCGAGGCGAAAGCTAGGCTGGCGCCGGACGACGCATCGGGAGGAGCACGGACGTGGCCGACAGCACCATGCAGCAGCATCCGCTCGCGGGCTGGAACAAGCCGGAGCTCGACCTCAGCACCGCCGACTGGCGATCGAGCAGCGAGGGGCGAGGGGACGTGGAGATCGCCTTCGTCGAAGGCTTCGTCGCGATGCGCAACGCCCGCCGGCCCGAGAGCCCGTCCCTGATCTTCACACCCGCGGAGTGGGGAGCCTTCGTCCACAGCGCACGTGAGGGCGAGTTCGACCTGACCTGACGCGCCCGGACCGCCTCTCCGGCCTGCCGCCTCCCACGGCCTTTCGGCCCTGGTGGGCACGTGACCTTCGACTCTCCCGGCGCGGAGCTCGCTGCACCAGGCTGAGGCCATGAGCAGCGAAACGGTCAACAGCTCGAGCCCCGTCGTCGCGGCCGTCGACGGTTCCGCCGGCAGCGTCCGCGCCCTGGAGTGGGCGCTGACCGCCGCCCGCCTGCGGGAGGCGCCGCTGCGAATGGTCCATGTGCGGGCGTACGGCGTTCCGCTCGTCGACGGGCCGTTCGCACCGGTGTGGGAGCCGACCGAGGGCGACCCGGTGCTCGACCATGTACGTGCCCTCCTCGACGGGCGCGCCGGCCTGCCGCCGCTGGAGTTCGTCACCGTGGACGGCAGCCCCGGGCGTGAACTGCCGCGGCTCGGCGACCGGGCCCGGCTGCTGGTGCTCGGCTCGCGCGGCAGGGGCGGTTTCGCCAGTTTGCTGCTCGGTTCGAACGGCCTGGCGTGCGCGCGGGAGGCGGCCTGCCCGGTGGTGGTCGTACCGCGCCCCGCGCAAGGTGACGACGGTGCGGCGGAGGGGACGGTGCCGGCCGCGCGGCCCCGCGTGGTCCTCGGGCTCGCGGCGCCCGCACCGGACAGCGACGCCACCGCCTTCGCGTTCGCGGAGGCCGGACGGCGTGGGGCACGGCTCCAGGTGGTCGCCGCGTATCCGTGGCCCGTCCTCAGCAGCACGGCCGCCGGCGACTTCGTCATGAACGCCGTCGCCGACGGGGAGACGGAACGGGAGTACGGGGAACTGGCGGCCGCCGAGCTGGCCCCGTACCGGGAGCGCCACCCCGACGTGCCGGTGGACGTGGTCCTCGCCTCCGGCGACGCCGCGGGCCACCTCGTCGACGCCTCGCACGCCGCCGAGCTGGTCGTCGTCGGCCGCCACCGGCGCAGGACGGCGCCGGGCCGCATGCTGGGGTCGGTCACCAACGCGGTTCTGCTGCACGCGGGGTGCCCGGTCGCGGTGGTGCCGCCGGACGCCGGCTGAGCACCACGGGCCGCGCTAGCGGAGGACGACGCAGCCCTGGTCCTCCAGGGTCCGGAGCAGATCGTCGGGAACGTGGGTGTCGTTCCAGCGCAGGTCCAGTTTCTCCAGCGAGGGCAACTCAGCGAGCCAGCAAGGGAGTTGACGCACCCGATTGCCGCGCAGGTCGACGCGGCGCAGCGACGGCAGGCCGCGCAGGGCCTCCGGTACGGCCGTGAAGGCGTTCTCCCGCAGCTCGATCTCGCGCAGGGCGGTCAGCGCTCCCACGCCTGCGGGCAGGTCATCGAGGCGGTTGCCGCGCAGCCACAGCTCGCGCAGCGCGCCGAGGGAGCCGATCGTGTCGGGCAGTCGGGTCAGCCGGTTGTGCTGGGCGCGCAGCTCGACGAGACCGGACATCGCGCCGAGGGTGCCGGGGAGGGCCGTCAGGCGGTTCTCGCCGACGTTGAGGTAGCCGAGCCGGCTGAGGCGGCCGAGCGAGGCCGGCAGCTCGGTGAGGTCGTTGTCGTGGAGGTAGAGGAAGCGGCTCAGGGCAGGGAGGTCACCGATCTCGTCCGGGACCGCGCGCAGCCGGTTGTGACCGAGGTCGAGGGTGTGCAGGGCGGCGAGCGTGCCGATGCGGGCGGGAAGGCGCGTGAGCGCGTTGTCGGGCAGGAGCAGCACCTCCAGCCCCGGGTGACGCCAGACTTCGTCCGGCACCTGGCTGAGACCGCCGTGCCAGTAGTTCAGGACGGTGCGGTGGTCGGGGGCGGTGGGGTCGGCCGGTGCGGTGGGGGCGCCGCCGTCTGGGGTGGTGGCGTCCCGCGGTGCGGTGGTGTCGCGGTGTGCGGCGCCGGTGTCGTCCGCTGCGGCGTGGTCACTGAGCGCGCAGGCATCACCCGTACCCGTGCCCGCTCTGGTACCGCCGCCCGCGCCCGCACGCCCGCCTCCACCCGCCGTCCCCCTGCGACCACCCATCCCTGTGCCCTCGCCCACTCCCCGGCCCCCTTCCCCGTACCCCCGGCTCATGATCCCGGCCGAGACCCTACTCGGCCGGTGGCGGTGACCGGGCCGGCCGGGCCCCCGCCTGGCCCGTATGCTTCGCCACCGCCACCGCCACCGCCACCGCCACCGCCACCGCCACCGCCACCCCCGCCGACCAGCCGCGCCCCCACGTCGGCGCGCGGCGGCGGACACGTACCATGGGCGCATGTCCTTCCTCCGCCGCCGCAGCTCCGCCACCCCCGCGGGCCCGGACTTCGACGTCCTGGCCATGGATCCCGGTGACTGGCCCGGCAATCTCGGCGCGGGCCTGCTGCCCGCCCCCGACGGCAGCTGCCAGGGCGTCTTCCTGCGCTACGACCTGTTCGGCGGGCGCGGCCCCGCGATGATCATCGGCAACCTCCCCGAGGGTTCGCCCGCGCGCGAGACCGCCGACGGCGAGGTCCCCTTCGAGGTGGCGCAGCTGCTCCTCGCCCTGGAGAACGACGAGGACATCACGGTCGTCTCCACGGAGGACATGCCGGTGATGCAGGGCGACAACCTCCTCATCGTGCGCCGCCTGAAGCTGTCGGAGAGCCGCATCTCGTGCGTGCAGTTCGACCGCAGTGACAACGTCCTGGTGACCATCGCCGCCTGGGACCGGCCGATCACCGACGATCTGTACGCGCTTTTGAAGCCGCTGCCCGCGGAGCTCTTCCAGCAGGGCTGACCAGCCCCGCAGGCCCCCAGCGCACCGCACCCCGCACTTTCCGTCCAAGCACCGCCCCGTTCCGTCCAAGGACCGGGGCGGTTTTCCGTCTTGCCAGGCCAGTCATCGGACTTTTAGCGTGGCCGGTCATGACTCAGGGGATCTCGCGAAGGACCACCATGAAGTCCGCCCTCGGCAGCGCTGCCGGACTGGCAGCCGGTGGCGGCGGACTCGCCGACGCCGTGGCGGCCGAGAAGCCGTACCACGACACATCGGATGAATCGCTGCTCTGGTACGCCGCTCCCGCCGAGGACTGGGAGCGTGAGGCCCTGCCCATAGGCAACGGCGCCCTCGGCGCCATGGTCTTCGGCTCCCTCGCCTGCGAACGCCTCCAGTTCAACGAGAAGACCCTGTGGACCGGCGGCCCCGGCTCCGAGGAGGGCTACGACTCCGGCAACTGGCGCGCCCCGAGGCCCGGCGCCCTCGACGCCGTGCGTGAGGAACTCGACGACAAGGGCCGGCTCGCCCCCGAAGCGGTCGCGAAGGAGCTGGGGCAGGCCCGCCGCGGCTACGGCGCCCACCAGACCTTCGGCGACCTGCACATCGACATGCCCGGCGCCCCGGCCGCACCCGACACCACATACCGCCGCGCCCTCGACCTCGGCCAGGGCCTCGCGACCGTCACGTACCGCCACCAACAGGTGCGCCACCACCGGGAGTTCTTCGCCTCGTACCCCCACAAGGTGATCGTCGGCCGGTTCTCCGCCGACCGCGCCGCCCAGGTCACCTGCACTCTGCGCTACAGCTCGCCGCGCGCCGACTTCACCGCGAAGGCGTACGGCGACCGGATCACCGTACGCGGTGAACTAGCCGACAACGCCCTGCAGTTCGAGGCCCAGCTGCGGATCCGCCACCAGGGCGGCACACGCGTCGCGCACGACGACGGCAGCGTCACGGTGACCGGCGCCGACCACGTCTGGTTCGTCCTCGCCGCGGGCACCGACTACGCCGACACCTACCCCGGCTACCGGGGCGAGGACCCGCACCGGACCGTCACCCGCGCCGTCGACCAGGCGATCGAAGCGGGCCACGGCACCCTGCGCGCCCGCCATCTGCGCGACCACGGCGCCCTGTTCGGCCGGGTCGCCCTCGACCTCGGCGGGCCGCTGCCCGCAGCCCTCCCCACCGACCGGCTGCTCGAGCAGTACGGGGAAGCGGGGAGTGCCGCCGCCGACCGCGGCCTGGAGGCCCTGTACTTCCAGTACGGGCGCTACCTCCTCATCGCCTCCTCGCGCGCGGGCTCACTGCCCGCGAACCTCCAAGGCGTGTGGAACAACAGCACCACCCCGCCCTGGTCGGCGGACTACCACACCAACATCAACCTCCAGATGAACTACTGGCCCGCCGAGGCCGCCAACCTGGCCGAGACCACCGCCCCGTACGACCGTTTCGTCCAAGCCCTGCGCGCCCCCGGCCGCCGGACGGCCAAGGAGATGTTCGACAGCCGCGGCTGGGTGGTGCACAACGAGACCAACCCCTACGGCTTCACGGGGGTCCACGACTGGTCGACCGCCTTCTGGTTCCCCGAGGCCGCCGCCTGGCTCACCGCGCAGCTCTACGAGCACTACCGCTTCGGCGGCTCCACGGAATACCTGCGCTCCACCGCCTACCCGGCGATGAAGGAAGCCGCCGAGTTCTGGCTCGACAACCTCCGCGCCGATCCGCGCGACGGCACGCTGGTCGTCACGCCCAGCTACTCGCCCGAACACGGCGACTTCACCGCGGGCGGCGCCATGGCCCAGCAGATCGTCCACGACCTGCTCACCAACACCCTCGAAGCCGCGCGCGTACTCGGCGACTCTGCCGGTTTCCGCGCCGAACTGGAGAAGACCCTCGGCAAGCTCGACCCCGGCCTGCGGATCGGCTCCTGGGGCCAGCTCCAGGAGTGGAAGGCGGACCTCGACGACAGGACCGACGAGCACCGCCACGTCTCCCACCTCTACGCCCTGCACCCCGGCCGGCAGATCGAGCCCGGCGGCAAGTGGGCCGAGGCGGCGAAGGTGTCGCTCACCGCGCGCGGCGACGGCGGCACCGGCTGGTCCAAGGCCTGGAAAATCAACTTCTGGGCGCGGCTGCGGGACGGCGACCACGCGCACAAGATGCTCGGCGAGCAGCTGAAGTCCGCCACGCTGCCCAACCTCTGGGACACCCACCCGCCCTTCCAGATCGACGGCAACTTCGGCGCGACCTCCGGCATCGTCGAGATGCTCCTCCAGAGCCAGCACGACGCGATCGAGATCCTGCCCGCGCTGCCCGCGAGCTGGCCCGACGGGTCGGTGCGCGGACTGCGCGCCCGCGGCGGCGCGACCGTCGACATCACCTGGGCCTCGGGCCGCGCCGTCCGCGTCGTCCTGACGGCGGCGCGCACCCGCGAACTCACCGTGCGCGGCACGCTGTTCAAGGGCGGCACGAAGACGTTCAGGGCACGAGCGGGGGCACGCTACGTCTTCGACTAGCGTCGGCATCAAGAACGCGTCAAGACTGCCGGATCGCGGCAGTGCACCGAGGCGCGCGGCCGGTCCATGATGAGCGCGGCAGAAACGGGGGGCCTGCTCCGGTGCCGGATCCCGGAAGCGGGATCCGGCACCGGGACCGGAACCGCGCCCACGCGGCCCCGGCCCCTGCCCCCGCTCACGGCGTCGTCACGACCCCGAGCGCACCACCCGCACGTCCGCCGCCCGCACATACCCGATGCGGTGCCCGTACTGGACGACGTAGTACATGTCCTTGCCGCGCACCACCTTGTGCCCGGCGGTGTCGAACGTCGAGGCGTAGTAGTACTCACCCGGCACCTTGTCGCCGATCACGTACTTCTGGCCCGCCAGGATCTTGTAGGGCAGCGGCGAGACCGCCTGGACGGGCACACCCGCCGGGTAGGCCTCCTTCTCCGGGTACGCGCGCCCGTACACCGGGACCTCGGTCGCGCCCTCCTTCGGCGTCACCACCCACCCCTTCGCGTCGAGGGCGGTGGGCTGCTTCCGCGGGTTCTTGAACCAGGCCTTCTGGCCGAGGTACCAGACGGCGGTCCAGTCACCCTGACGGTCGGCGACCGCGTACTGCTGACCGGTGGAGAGCCGCGCCCCGACGTCGTTCACGTCGATCGTGGAGTCCTGCCCGCCCGGCCGCTTGCCGATGTCCTTGATCAGCGGCGCGTCGTCACGCGGCTCGGTGTGGACGCGCACCGCCGCCGAACCGTGCGGCACACACGTGTCGGCGGGCTTGCCGCAGCCCGTGTACACCGGCCGGTTCTTCGCGTACTCGGGCGCCACCGTCACCAGCCCGCCCTTCGGCCCCGCCGTGCGGTGGAACGGCTTGCCGAGCAGCGTGAAGTAGTGCTGCCAGTCCCAGTACGGGCCCGGGTCCGTGTGCATCCCCCGGATCGTGGACGAGACCGTGCCCTGGACGTTGTCGTGGCCGAGGATGTGCTGGCGGTCCAGCGGGATGTCGTACTTCTTGGCGAGGTACTTCACCAGCCGCGCCGACGTACGGTACATCGCCTCCGTGTACCAGGTGTCGGGGGCGGTGAGGAAACCTTCATGCTCCAGGCCGATCGACTTGGCGTTGACGTACCAGTTGCCCGCGTGCCAGGCGACGTCCTTGGCCTTCACGTGCTGGGCGATGTGGCCGTCGGTGGAGCGCAGGCTGTACTGCCACGACACGTAGGTCGGGTCCTGCACCATCTTCAGGACGCCCTCCCACCGGCCCTCGGTGTCGTGGACGATGATCGAGTCGATGCTCTGGCTCTTGGGCCGGTCCGCCTTGTCGTGGTTGCCGTAGTCCGGATTCCCGTTGGGATCCTTGAACTCCTCGTACGGCGCCGGGATCCACTCGCAGGACACCGTCTTCGGGCACTCCGTGTCACCGGGGGCCGCCTTGCGCAGTCCCATGCTCCTCAGCTGCGCCGCGTCGGTCCGCAGGCCGGGCTCCGGGGCGAGCACCACACGCTGGCCCGCGTCCGTCGTCCGCCGCTCACCGTCGCGGATGACCGCGAACACATCATTGGCGTACGTCGCCGCCGTCGCCTCGTCGTCCGCCCCGGAGAAGCGGGCGATCGCGCCGTACCAGTCGGCGGGGTCGGAGCTCAGCGGCTTGCCGAGCTTCTTCTGGGCCGCGGCGAGCAGGGCGGCGCCGCCCTCCACGTTCGCCGCGGAGTCGGTACGCAGCTCCTCGGCGGGCAGGCCGGTCAGCTCGGCCGCGCGCGGCAGCGTCTTGAGCCGTGCGGGAAGTTCGGCCTCCGAGGGCACGGCGGGAAGCTCCGCCTCGGGCGGCGGCATCGGACGCGAGGTGTCGCCGCGCGGATCCTCCTCGCCCTCGCTGTGGTGCGGGGCCGAGGCCAGGGCGGTGCGCGCGTCGGTCAGGTGCATGGGGCCGTAACCGCCGGTGACGCTGGCCGCGCCGCCGTGCGCGTCCCAGCGGGACTGGAGATACGAGACGCCGAGGAGCACGCTCTGCGGTACGCGGTACTCCTCGGAGGCGGACGCGAAGGCGTCCTGCAACCGGGTGCCGGACGCCTGTGGCTCGGCGCCGGACGACGGGGCCGCGCCGAGCAGCGGCACCAGCAGTCCGGCCGACGCGAGGGCGCCCGCCGTCCTGATGGTGCGTCTGCGCGCCGACGAGGTACGGGCTGTGGATCCTCGCAATGCAGCCTCCTGGAACTCCTGGGCCGATGAAGCGTGGCGGGGCGTGCGGGGCCGGGCGTGCGTGCGTCAGTGGTACCGGCTCTCCGACAATCCGTCAATCATGCCCAGGAGACGGGATTTCGCATGTCAGCGACGGTCCCGGCGGGTCATGCCCACACTTTCGCCGGGGCAGGCCCTACCGCCTGCGGCGCGTCAGTGGCGTAAACCAATGCGCAGTACGGGATACACCTGTTCGGGGAGCGGAAGAGGCACGGGCATAGGCCGGTGTGCCTTTCCCGACGACATAGACCAGAGGCATACGAAGGTCCGCGGTGCGCCACTGTTCTCGGCGCACCGCGGACCTTCTTCCCCTCAGCGAGTGCCGACCGCCGCTCGCACGGCCCGGCGGGCCAGCTGGCAGTCGTCGTGCAGCCGCCTCAGCAGCAGCCGCTGTTCCTCGCCGGACGGCGCAGCACCGGACGGGGCCGGGCCCGGTGCCACCGGGGCCGATTCGTGCATCGAACGCTGCACGGCCGTTTCGTAGTGACGGATCTCGCGGGTCAGTACCACCATGAGATTGACCAGGAACGCGTCGCGCGCCGCGGGGCCCGCGGCCTGCGCCTGCTGACTGATCTCGCGCCGCGCCGCGGGGGCGTCACCGAGGACCGCCCACAGCGTCGCCAGGTCGTACCCCGGCAGATACCACCCCGCGTGCTCCCAGTCGACCAGGACGGGCCCGGCCGGCGAGAGCAGGATGTTCGACAGCAGGGCGTCGCCGTGGCAGAACTGCCACATGGCCTCCGGGCCCTCGCCCTGGTGGACCGCCGAATGCGCGATGCCGTGCAGCAGCTTCTGGAGGTCGCCGATGTCACGGTCCGTCAGCAGACCCAGCTCGTGGAAGCGGGAGATCCGCCTGCCGTACTCCAGCGGCCTGCCGAACATCTCCGCGGGCGGCCGCCACCGGTTCAGCCGCAGTACGGAGTCGAGCGCCGCCCGGATGTCCGCCCGCGGCGGGGCCTCGACCGGATGCCGTTGCAGTGCCGCCACCCGCCCGGGCATCCGCTCGATCACCAGCGTGCAGTCCTCGGGGTCCGCGGCGATCAGCCGGGGCGCCCGGACCGGCGGCCGGTGCCGGACGAACGAGCGGTATGCCGCTATCTCGTGCCGGAGCCGATCGGCCCACAGAGGGGAGTGGTCCAGTAAACACTTGGCGACGGCAGCGCCGCGTCCCGCCGTCCCGACGAGCAGGACCGTACGGCCGCTTCGACGGAGCACCTGCACGGGGTTGAACTCGGGGCAGATGCGATGCACGGAAGCAATCGCGGTGCGCAGTTGCGCCCCCTGGGGGCCGGACAAGTCGAGTCTCCCGCTGAGCGGTTGGGCGCCGGATCCCGGCACGCGACGCGCCCGGCCGGCGCTGAGCTGCGCGGCAGAGGTCCGCGCGGGCTCCAGGTAGGGGCCGCTCCCCGCGGAGGGGGGCACCTCGCGGCTCCGGGGCACCGGGGGGCGCGGGTGGAGCGGCCGGGGCGGGGCGGACACGGAGGACGATGCTGCGTACATGGGCGAACAGATCCCTTCGTGTGCCTGTGGATTGCGTGCGCCTCCCGCCCCGATCGCGTCGGGATCACCCTGGGGAGTGCCTTGCGGCGACCGGGTCGGGGTGGCGCACTCCTACCTGACACCCGGCGCCCCCTGGCACACCATGTGGCGCACCCTGGCGAACCCTGGCGAATAGTCGCTCAGCAACTGACAGACGGTTACTGTCAACTCAGCCGAGAACCTGGGGGCTTGACGTGCACGGACAACCCAACACCCGCCTTTCGGATCTGTTCGGCCTCGCCGGCTGGTCCAAGGGTGAGCTCGCGAGACTGGTGAACCGGCAGGCGGCGGCCATGGGCCACCCCCAGCTGGCCACCGACACCTCGCGGGTGCGGAGGTGGATCGACATGGGGGAGATCCCCCGCGATCCGGTGCCCCGGGTGCTGGCTGTTCTGTTCACCGAGCGTCTCGGCCGTGTCGTGACCACTGAGGATCTAGGTCTGGTCCGGCACGGGCGCGCAGGGAAGCGGCGTGGCGACGGGAGTGTGGAGCACCCCGACGGCGTGCCGTGGGCGCCCGAGCGGACAGCCGCGGTCCTCACCGAATTCACGGGAATGGACCTCATGCTCAACCGACGCGGCTTGGTGGGCGCGGGCGCTGCGCTTGCCGCAGGCTCCGCACTCAGCAGCGCCATGCACGACTGGCTGCACACCGATCCGGCCCTCGCGGCCGACGCCCCCCGTATCCACGATCCCCTGCACGCCGACCCCGCCGGGTTCGACCGCTATGAGGCCGCTCCCATCGGCTCCCAGGAGATCGAGGAACTGGAGCGCTCGGTCGAGGTGTTCCGCGCCTGGGACGCGGCCCGCGGAGGCGGGTTGCAGCGCAAGGCCGTGGTGGGCCAGCTCAACGAAGTGGGCGGCATGCTCGCCTACCGTCACCCCGACCATCTCCAGCGGCGCCTGTGGGGCGTCGCCGCCAACCTCGCCGTCCTCGCGGGCTGGATGTCGCACGACGTCGGCCTGGAGCCCACGGCCCAGAAGTACTTCGTCATCGCCGCCCACGCGGCCCGCGAGGGCGGCGACCGCCCCCGCGCGGGCGAGGCCCTGTCCAGGGCGGCCCGCCAGATGGTGCACCTCGGCAAGCCGGACGACGCCCTGGACCTGATGAAGCTCGCCAAGTCGGGAGCGGGCGAGGAGGCACTGCCCCGCACCCAGGCGATGCTGTACACCATCGAGGCCTGGGCGCAGGCGTCGATGGGGCGCGGCCAGGCCATGCGGCGCACGCTGGGCCTCGCCGAGGACCTCTTCGTCTCGGACAAGGGTGATGTGCCGCCGCCGAGCTGGATGCAGATGTTCGACGAGGCGGACCTGCACGGCATGCAGGCCCTGGCCTACCGCACCCTCGCCGACCACGAACCGGCCGCGGCGAACATCGCGCAGCGGCATGCCAAGGAGGCCATCGAGCTGCGCGCCAAGGGCCGTGACCGGTCTCAGATCTTCGACTACATCTCACTGGCGTCGGCCTGCTTCATCGCCGACGACCCCGAACAGGCCGACCGGTACGCACGCCTGGCGCTGGTGTCGATGGGATCCAACTCCTCCCACCGCACCTGGGACCGGCTGCGCGAGATGTACCGGCTGACGGCGCAGTACGCCGGCTATCCGAAGATCCAGGACCTGCGCGAGGAGATCAAGCTGGCGCTGCCGAAGGGGACCAAGGGGGCGGGCAGGACGGCCAGGGCATAACACCTTTCGGAAGGCGAAGGCTCAACACCGTGCGATCAACAGGCAGGCGTCGTCCTCGCGCGGGTCTCGGCCGAACTCCTCGACGACCGTCCGCACGCACTCCTCGGCCGTACGCGCCTCGGTGAGGCGGGGGGCGAGGGAGAGCAGCAGCTCCGTCGCCGTATCCCTGTCGTGGCGTGGCACCAGCCCATCGGTGTGCAGTAACAGCAGGTCCCGGGGGCGCAGTTGCACTTCGGCCTGCTCGTACGCCGCTTCGGGCGCGGCTCCGAGGAGGGCGCCGGTCGGTGGCGTCAGCGTGCGCCCCGTCCCGTCACGGAACAGCAGCGGGGCGGGGTGTCCGGCCTGCGCCCAGGTGAGCAGCCGGGTGGCGGGGTCGTAGCGGCAGCAGATGGCGCTGCCGAGGGCGGGCCGGGCCGTGGTGTCGAGGAGGCCGTTGAGCCAGCCCATGAGCCGGCCGGGCATGGCGCCCGCGACCGCCATGCCGCGCACCGCGCCGAGCAGCATGGCCATGCCGGAGGCGGCGGTCACGCCGTTCCCGGTGAGGTCGCCCACGGTCAGCAGGGCGTGGCCGTCGGGCAGTTCCATCGCGTCGTACCAGTCGCCGCCGATGAGCGCGCCGACCGAGGAAGGGAGGTAGTGGGCGGCGAGGTCGAGCCGGGCGGGGCCGCCGTGCGCAAAGCGCAGCGAGCCGCGCCAGGGCGGCAGGACCGCCTCCTGGAGTTCGACGGCGAGGCGGTGCTCGGTCTGCTCGGTCTCGCGGCGGCGGCGCAGCGACTCGTGGGTCTCGCGCAGCGCGAGCCGGCTGCGGCGCAGTTCGCTGACGTCCCGCAGGACCGCCCACATGGAGGCGGTGGAGCCGTCGGCGGCCAGCACGGGCTCGCCCATCATGTGCACGTGGCGCACGCCCCCGCCGGGGCGCACGATGCGGAACTCACCGTCGATGGGCTTCCCGTCGATCAGGCAGTCCGTGACCATCGCGGTCAGCAGGGGCTGGTCGTCGGTGTGTACGAGGGAGGGGAGTTCGTCGAGGGAGAGCGGTGGAGCAGCGGGGTCGCGGCCGAGGATCTGGTAGAGCTCGCAGGACCAGCTGGCCTCGTCGGTGAGGAGGTTCCATTCGGCGCTGCCGACCCGGCTCAGGAGTGAACCCCGGCGTGGGTCGGCGGCTCCGGGCGCGGGTGGCACCGCGGGCTCGCCGGCCGCCCGCGGTGGCCCCTCCCGCAGCTGGGCCAGATGGTCGTCGAGGTCGTCGAGCTGGTGCACGGCCAGGTCGCACAGGGCTCTCTGCCAGCGCCCCGCCGGGTCTCCGCGGTCGGCCACGGCTTCGCGCCGTACGGCGTCCACCTCGCCGCGGAGTCGGCGCGTCTGCGAGATCAGCGCGTCGACCGTGCCGCGCTCGGGCGGCTGGGCGGCGGCGTGGTCCGCGAAGACATGGGAGGGCATGCGTTGCTCCGGTGAGGGTGCGGTGCGACCAACTTGACGGGTGGTGGACCGCTAACGACTTTCGCACAGCAGAAGGGGGCCCGTAAGGGATTTGGCGACACCCGGTGCGGTGGTGCTTATGGCATATGCCTTTGTCCTGCGGATATACCGGCCGGGGGGCGCGAGTCTATGTGCAAACGGTGAAGAACGCGTAGGCGGGGACGGTGGAACATGGCGCTTCTGTGGGGGAGTTGAGGTCATGGCGTGTCCGGTCCGGCTACGACGGGTGCAGGTATCGCATGACCGCGAGGACCCGCCGGTTGTGATCGTGCGACGGGAGCAGCCCGAGTTTCTCGAAGACCGCCGCCACGTGTTTCTCCACCGTGCCCGCCGACACGAAGAGGGCCTGGGCGATCGCCGCGTTGGAGCGGCCCTCCGCCATCAAGGCGAGCACCTCGCGCTCCCGGCCGGTGAGCGGCGCAAGTCCGGCCGCGCGGTGACTCGCGCCCGCCAGCTGTGTGACGACCTCCGGGTCGAGCGCGGTGCCCCCCGCAGCGACCCGCTCCAGCGCGTCCGTGAACTCGGCGACGTTCGCCACCCGGTCCTTGAGCAGATAGCCGACGCCGGCCGAGCCCGCCGCGAGCAGGCGCGTGGCGTACTTCGTCTCGACGTACTGCGAGAACAGCAGCACTCCCGTGCCGGGGTGGGCGCCCCGGATGTCGATGGCCGCCCGAAGGCCCTCGTCCGTGTGGGTCGGCGGCATCCGGATGTCGACCACCGTGACGTCCGGGCGGTGCGCGGCCACCGCCTCGCGCAGCGCGTCCGCGTCCCCCACGGCGGCGCAGACCTCGTGCCCGCGCTCGGCGAGCATCTGGGCCAGCAACTCCCGCAGTACGGCGGCGTCCTCGGCGATCACGACACGCATGGCCCGCATGCTCTCACGCGTGCGGCGGCAGCTCGACGGTGACCGTCGTCGGACCGCCCCGCGGGCTGCGGACCTCGATGCGCCCGTCGACCGTACGGACGCGTTGCGCGAGCCCGCTCAGGCCCGTGCCCGCCTCCGGCGCGGCGCCGCCCTCGCCGTCGTCGGTGACCTGGAGCCGCAGCAGCCCGTCCCGCTGGGTCACCCCGAGTACGGCCCGGCTCGCCCCGCTGTGCTTGATGACGTTGGTCAGGAGCTCGGCGGCGCAGAAGTACGCGATGGTCTCGATCGCCGGCGTGGGCCGCACCGGCACGTCCGCCGAGAGTTCGACCGGCACCGTGCAGCGCGCGGCGAGCGTGGCGAGTGCGTCGGGCAGGCCGTCGTCGAGGACGGGTGGATGGATGCCGCGAGCCAGGTCGCGCAGTTCGGTGAGCGCCTCGGTGGCGTTGCGGTGCGCGCCGTCGACCAGCCGGCGGACCCCCGCCACGTCCAGGGGCCGCCCGTCGTCGAGTCGTTCCTTCACCATGTCGAGGCCCATCGCCACCGCGACCAGCCGGACCTGTGCGCCGTCGTGGAGGTCGCGCTCGATCCTGCGCAGCAGCGCGACCGAGTCGTCGACGGCGAGCGCACGTGTCTCCTCCAGGTCCCTTACGCGGTCCGCGAGCCGGCCGGGCCCGAGCAGTGCCCGGATCAGCCGGCGGTCGCCCGCGACGACGAGGCGGGTCACCCACGGGGCGCACAGGAGTGTCGCCGCGCCGGTCAGAACCGCGAGCCAGGTCCCGGCGAACGTGTCCGCGTCCAGGCCGCCGAAGGGTACCGGAGTCAGCACCGGCATGCCCTGCGGGTCCCCGGCCTGGACCCGCTGGCCGAACACCGTCCACCGCAGCGGCGCGGTGAGGTTCACCAGACCCGTGATCCACCACAGCACGGCGTACGCACCGAGCGCGCCGACCGGCAGCTTCGCGAGGACGTAGCCCGCCGCCCGCCAGCCGGTGCCGTCCCGCAGCCGCGCGTCGAGCCGCCCCACGAGGCCCTCGCCCCGCCGGAAGGGCGGGGGAGCGGCCGTCCGCTCGCCGAGCAGCCGCGCGGCGAGCCCGCGGTGGACGCCGCCCAGCGCACGGGCGAGGCGCGGCGCCGCGATGAGCAGCAGCACGCCGACCACCGCGAGGACCAGCGAGAGCGTCAGCCCGGCGCCGAGGGCGAGCACCACCACGACGACCACCCCGCCCCCGACACCCAGCGGAAAACCGATCAGGCAGTACGCCGCCTCCGCCCAGGCCCGCCGGGTGAAGGGGGCGCGGACCGCTTTCCGCAGCAGGCGCAGGAGGCTCGGTCTCTCGTCAGCGGCTGGCCATGTGCTCACGCACCCACGCTAGGCGGCCCACGCCTCCGGGCGGAACGGGGCTTTCCGCAGGTTGGTCCGGGGGGTATCCCCCAGGGGTGACCTCGGGGTCAGTGGGCGATCGTGTCGATCAGTTCACGGGCGCCCTGGCGCAGCAGCGCGACGGCCACGGACGTGCCGAGGGTCGCCGGGTCCAGCGGGCCCGCCCACTCGTGCGCGTTGAGCACCGTCTTGCCGTCGGGTGTGAACACGCAGGCGCGCAGCGACAGGTCACCACCGCGCCCCGAACGGGCGTACCCGGCGATCGGCGAATTGCAGTGCCCCTGGAGCACGTGCAGGAACATGCGCTCGGCGGTCGCCTCCCGCCAGGCGTCCTTGTCGCCGAGGCCGGTCACCGCGTCGATGGTCGTCGTGTCGTCCTCGCGGCACTGAAGGGCGAGGATCCCGGCACCGATCGGCGGGCACATCGTCTCCACCGACAGGATCTCGCTCGCCAGCTCGGGGCGGCCGATGCGCTCCAGCCCCGACTGGGCGAGCAGCAGGGCGTCGGCGTCGCCCGCGGCGAGCTTCTCCAGGCGGCGGCCCGCGTTGCCGCGCATCGGCACGCATTCCAACTCCGGGTGCGACGCGGCGAGTTGGGCGCGCCGACGCACCGAGGAGGTGCCGATGCGGGTCCCCGCGGGCAGCTCGTCGAGGGTGAGCCCGCCCGGGTGGATGAGCGCGTCCCTGATGTCGTCCCGCTTGAGGAACGCGGCGAACGTCGTCCCGGCGGGCAGCGGCCGGTCCGCCGGCACGTCCTTGACGCAGTGCACCGCGAGATCCGCCTCACCCGCGAGCAGCGCGGCGTCCACCTCCTTGGTGAAGGCCCCCTTGCCGCCGAGGCGGGCCAGGTCCCCCATCCACCGGTCGCCGGAGGTCGTGACCGGCACGACCTCGGTACGGATGCCGGGGTGGAGCGCCGCCAGTTCGGCGCGGACGCGCTCCACCTGGGCCAGGGCCATGGGGGAGGAGCGGGAGACGATGCGGATCAGCTCAGGAACGGGCATGCGGACCACGATAAGGGCTCGGCGATGACGCCCATGACGGGCGTCCAACCGATCAAAGGACTGTCGGGGCGGGGCAGTTGCCGGCTCTGCTGCCACGGAGCCCACGAGGCTGCTACGGAGCGTCCGGAGCGGCTGCGGGGAGCCGGAGGTGGCCCGCGCCGCACGGGGGCCGGTCAAGGGAGCCGTCGCCGGGCGCGGCCCGAGGCCCCGCTCCGCATGCGTGACCACACCCCGCCTCATAGCGTGAGGTGGACGCAGCCGCGGCCGACCGCCGCCCCCGCCACCTGGGAGGCCCCATGTCCACCCCCGCCGCGCCGGAGCGCCCGGCGATCGATCTCGCACCGATGGCGGCCACCCATCTGGCCGATGCCCTGGCACTCGGCCGCCAGGTCTACGACACCTCCGTGAAGCCCTACACGTCCTGGTCGCTCTCGGCGATCGCGCGGCACCTGGACAGCGAGGCGTCCGCCTGCTGGGTGGCGCTCGACGGGGACCGGCTCGCCGGGTTCGTGCTCGGCTCGATGGGATTCGACAAGCGCTCCGACTGGGGCAACCTGGAGTGGATCGCCAGCGCCCTCGAGTACCAGGGGCAGGGCATCGCGAGCCGCCTGGTGAAGGCCTGCTGCGCGACGCTCACCGAAGCGGGCGCGAGCGCCGTCGTGACCGACGTCGAGTCCCGCAACACCGCGTCCGCCGCGTTGATGCGGAGCAACGGCTTCGAGGCGAGCGTGTCGGTGACCCTGTTCGTACGCGAGACACCCAGGTAGCCGGAGGCGGCCCCAGACCGCGCCCCCCGCCGACGCCCGCGCGGAGTACGCCGGACGACGGCGGGGGCCTGGGGCGGTCAGGCCGCGTGGTCCGCCGCGACGAGCAGCGCGTTCACCCGTTCCCGTGCGCGCGCCACCCGCGAACGCACGGTGCCGATCGGACACCCGACGGCGGCCGCCGCGTCCGCGTAGGGGAGCCCCGCGAGCTGGGTGAGCACGAACGCCTCACGGCGCGGCGCGTCGAGTGTCCGAAGGAGGTCGAGCAGGGCCACGCCCTCCTCGAAACCGGGAAGACCGCGCGGCTGCGCGCGCTCCGCGGCCGCCTGCCAGTCCGCGGTGTCGGCGATCCGCGGCCGGGCCGCGGCCGAGCGGAAGCGGTCGGCGACGGTACGGCGCGCGATGGCGAGCAGCCAGGTACGGGCGCAGGAACGGGCGGCGTAACCGCGCAGCGCGGTCAGGGCGCGCAGATACGTCTCCTGGGTCAGGTCGTCGGCGCCGTGCAGGTCACCGCTGAGGTGGGCCACGAAGCGCCACACGTCGCGCCGCGTGGCCCGCACGAACCGTTCGAACGCGTCGGGGTCGCCGTCGCGGGCCGCCAGCGCCCACTCGGTGATCAGGTCGTCACGGGTCGGCTCGGCCACGTGGCCGCGCCCAGGACGCAAAAGGGCAGGAGTCATCGCAAAGGGTCCTTCGGTGAAGGGAGTTCGAGGAGCGGCGTGAACGCCGAAGATCCGCCCGGCACCTGGAGGTGCGGGCGGTTTCAGGAACTGACCGGAAGGACCGGTGGACCTCTGCGCGAGACGGCGTACTGGATCAGGACTCCGCGCAGTCGCCGCACCGGCACCAGCGCGCCGACGTGCGGCGGCGCCGGGGGAAGCGCGGCGACGAGGAGCGTCAGGACGAGCCGCAGCGGGACGAACACGGCCGCCGCGAGCGCGCGTCCGGCGCGGAACGCGGCGGCCTCGCCGCGCCACAGCCACAGGGCGCAGATCAGCGCGGCGGCCAGGTGGGCGAGGAACATACCGAAGCCGCTGTGCCCGAAGACGGACATCACCCAGCGGGACAGGGCCTCGTCGGACAGGGCGGCCGGGGTGGCGTCGGAGGACGGCATCGGCATCGGCATCGCATGGCTCATATGGTTCATGCCGTCGCCCCCGCCCGACGGCGCCGCATGCGGGTCCTGCCCGCCGCGTCCGCTCGGGCCCGCGCCGAACCGCTGCGCCAGGTCGAACAGTTCGTGCAGGGCCAGCTGTGCCACGACCGTCGCGCCGGTGACCGCCGAGGCTCCGCGCTCGCGCCCGGTCAGCCACCACGCGGCGGCCGTCGTGGCGGCGAAGGCGTAGCCCACCGCCCACCAGGGCAGCGCGGCGCCGGACATGAGGGCGTGTCCGAAGGCCGTCGTCACCACGCACAGAGCCGCGAACACGGCGGCTCGTGCGAGGCGGAACGCGGGCCCGGACGTCATGGAGAGCATCGTGCCAGGCGCGCGGTCGCCGCCGGGCGGCGAGTCCCGGACTTGCCCTTACCGCACGTCGGCGCACGGGACGCGCAAGCCCTGCGCGGCGGCCGGATGGGTGTGACACGAATAGGGCACATGGCGACCTCGACCGGCCCGGTCACCAACGTCGCTCCCGCAGTTCCGCGCGCCCCTGACAGGGCGCCACACCTGGCGCCCACCCCACCGCGCCCCAAAGGGGCGCGGGGAACTGCGCGACCAGCCCACCACGACCCGCACCGGCCACCCCACAGAACCCCGCAGACGCACCTGCCCCGAACCGCCCACGACGCCCGCGGGGGGACCCGGACCTGGCTCTACGACCGGTCGCCCGCGTCCTGCCCGTCCAGGGACTCGACGGTCTCCCGGGGGCCGGGCACCCGCGCGGCCCCGACGGCGGGGCCGCTCTCCGCGCGCCGTGCGAGGAGACCGCTCACCCAACCCGCCATGGGCTGCGTGTAGCGGGCGGTCAGCGGTCCGACGATCACGAGGATCAGGACGTACGCCGTGGCCAGCGGGCCGAGCGACGGCTCGATGCCGGCGGCGACCGCGAGCCCCGCGATGACGATGGAGAACTCGCCCCGCGCCACCAGCGCGCCGCCCGCCCGCCAGCGGCCCTTGACGGAGATGCCCGCGCGGCGGGCCGCCCAGTAACCGGTCGCGATCTTCGTCAGGGCGGTGACGACCGCGAGCGCGAGAGCCGGGAGCAGCACGGGCGGGATGCTAGCCGGATCGGTGTGCAGCCCGAAGAAGACGAAGAAGACCGCCGCGAAGAGGTCCCGCAGCGGCGCGAGCAGCGAATGCGCCCCCTCGGCGACCTCCCCGGAGAGCGCGATGCCGACGAGGAACGCGCCGACGGCGGCGGACACCTGGAGCTGCTGCGCGATCCCCGCGACGAGGATGGTCAGGCCGAGCACCACGAGGAGCAGCTTCTCCGGGTCGTCGCTGGACACGAAGCGGGAGATGAGCCGCCCGTAGCGCACCGCCAGGAAGAGCACGAGCCCGGCCGCGCCGAGCGCGATGGCGAGGGTGAGGCTGCCCGCGGCCCAGCCGACGCCCGCCAGCAGGGCCGTGATGATGGGCAGGTAGACGGCCATCGCCAGGTCTTCGAGGACGAGGATGCTGAGGATGACCGGGGTCTCGCGGTTGCCGAGCCGCCCGAGGTCGCCGAGGACCTTGGCGATGACGCCGGACGACGAGATCCACGTGACGCCGGCGAGGACGACGGCGGCGACCGGGCCCCAGCCCATGAGCAGCGCGGCGATCGCGCCCGGCAGGGCGTTCAGCGTGCAGTCGACCAGACCGGCCGGATACTGCGTCTTGAGATTGCTGACGAGGTCGCTGGCCGTGTATTCGAGCCCCAGCATCAACAGCAGCAGGATGACGCCGATCTCGGCGCCGATGGCGACGAACTCCTCGCTCGCGCCGAGCGGCAGCAGCCCGCCCTCGCCGAACGCGAGGCCCGCCAGCAGGTAGAGCGGTATCGGCGAGAACTGGAAACGCCCGGCGAACCGGCCGAGGAGCCCCAGGGCGAGGATGATCGCGCCGAACTCGATGAGAAAGACTGCGGAGTGCACGCCATCACTCCCGACCGAGTATCGCCGCGGCCGTCTCCACGCCTTCGCGCGTGCCGATCACGATGAGGGTGTCACCACCCGCCAGCCGGAAGTCGGGGGCGGGCGAAGGGATGGCGTCGGCCCGCCGCAGGACCGCCACGATCGAGACACCGGTCTCGGTCCGCATCCGGGTCTCGCCGAGCAGCCGGCCGTTCCAGTGCGAGGTGGCCGACAGCAGCACCCGCTCCGCCACCAGACCCAGATCGGTGGTGTGCAGCAGATTGGGGCTGTGGTGCGAGGGCATCAACGCGTCGATCAGCGCCTCCGCCTCCCCCGAACTCAGCCGCAGCGACAGGGCGCACTCGTCCGGATCGTCGGAACGGTACGCGCTGAGCGTCCGCGCCCCGTCCCGGTGCGCCACGATCGACAGGCGCCGTTGTTCTCGGGTCGTCAGGTCGTACCGGATGCCGATGCCCGGCAGCGGCGTACGGCTGAGACGTGATGCGGGCACAGCTGGTCCCCTCGCGATAGGTGATCTCCTCGGAATGTCACCCTATCGGGGCCAAGGGTTGGCAAAATCATGTACGTGGGGTCGTCGGGCGTGCCCGGGATCAGGGATTACGCCGTGCCAGCACCGTCTCGACGGTGTCCGCCTGCTCGGGCGGCTTGTCCTCGCGGTAGCGCACCACGCGGGCGAAGCGGAGCGTGACGCCGGCCGGGTAGCGGGTGGAGCGTTGCAGGCCGTCGTAGGCGATCTCGACGACGAGCTCGGGACGTACATGCACGACGTGGCCGCTGTCGCTGACCGCCAGCTCCTGGAGGCGCTCCGTCTGCCAGGCGAGCATCGCGTCCGTCATGCCCTTGAACGTCTTGCCGAGCATCGCGTACGTCCCGTCCGGCCGCCGCGCGCCCAGGTGGAGGTTGGACAGCTTGCCGGTGCGGCGGCCATGACCCCACTCCGCGGCGAGCACCACCAGGTCCAGGGTGTGCACCGGCTTGACCTTCAGCCAGGAGGCGCCCCGGCGGCCCGCGTTGTACGGCGCGTCGAGCGATTTCAGCACGACGCCCTCGTGGCCGCGTGCGAGCGTCGCCTCGAAGAACTCCTGGGCCGCGCCGCGCGCCGCCTCGTCGGCGGGTTCGGCCACCACCGTGCGCCGTACCCGCATCGGCTCGGGCACCAGGGCGGCGAGCTCCGTGTGCCGCTCGGCGAACGGCAGGCCGAGCAGGTCCCGTCCGTTCACGGACAGCGCGTCGAAGAAGACGGGGGACAGGGGCAGCCCGGCGGCCGCCGCCTCGACGTCGACACGCGACCCGACGCGCCCCGCGATGTCCTGGAACGGCCGGGGGCGCCCCTCGCCGTCAAGGGCGATGACCTCGCCGTCCAGGATGAAGTGCGCCCCGCGCAGACCGCGTGCGGCGGCCGTCAGCTCGGGCAGCCGGTCGGTGATGTCGTCCAGCGTCCGGGTGTAGACGCGTACGTCGTCGCCGCTGCGATGGACCTGCACCCGGATGCCGTCCAGCTTCTCCTCGACCGCGCACGCACCCAGCTTGTCGATCCCCTCGGCGACCGACGAGGCGCCGTGCGCGAGCATCGGCAGCAGCGGCCGGCCCACGGTCAGCCGGAACTCGTCCAGCGCCTGAGGACCGCGCTCCAGCAGCGCTTCGGCGACCGGACTGATGGCGCCGGCGAGCATCACCGAGCGCCGCACGGCGTCCGCCGGGGTCTCCGTGGCCACCGCGAGGCCCTCGACGGCGACGGCGTCCAGGGCCCCCTGCCGGACCTCGCCGGTGAGCAGCCCGACCAGGAACCGCTGCTCGTCCTCGGTGGCGGCTCCCATCAACTCGCCGACCAAGCGCCTGCGTTCGGCCTGGGACCCTGTACCGGACACCGCGCCGATCGCGGTGAGCGCCGCGTCCACGCCGCGTACCGTCAGCGACGGCTCGGCGGCGGGCGGCCCCGCGTCCCTGAGGGTGCTCCAGCCGATGCCGAGCCGCCCCTGAGGCAGCCGCCCCGCGAGATAGGGGATGACGATCGGTACGTCCTCCGGATCCGCCGCCCGGAACAACTCGGCGAGCAGAGCGATCTTCCGCGACCGCGCGGAGGTGGCGGCCACTTCCTTGGACACGTGTGCGAGCCGAGCCAGCAGCATGGGCCCATCCTGCAACGGGGCGGGACGGGGCGCACGGCCGAAGGGGGCCGGACCGAGGCTCCGGCCCGTCGGTCACGGGCGGCGGCACTTGAAGGACGGCCCCCTCCAGGGCTCGCGGAAGGCCAGCCCCTGGAGACGGTCGGCCGGCAGATCGGGGCGGGCCGCGGCGCCACGACAACTGGTCGAGCACCTCGTGTGCCCGGCGGAGAGCCGTCGCCACATCCGGAAGCGGGCCTCGGCCACGAGGTCGTCGGCGACCCAGGCGTCGCCGGTGAGCGAACGCGCGTATGCGACGAGACGAGACCGCTGTTCCTCGAAGATACGTGTGTATTCCGCTGTGACGGGCACACGGACGGGCACACGGACAGGCGCGACGGCCGGATCGATGGCCGACATATGCGGAGTGAGTGGCGCAGGTCACATGGATCTCTTGGCGAGGTGCCGTAATGAAACCCCACGTCACGGGGTCGTAAGGGCACAGGGGTCCCCACGAGCGGGATCCCGAGAACTGGAAGAAACGCAGAAGTGGAGCTCGATCATGGCCGTCACCCTCCAGCAGCCCACCCGCGCCCGCCTCATCACCCCGGAGGGCCAGGAGCGCGGCCTCCCCGTGGTCCTGCGCTACTCGGCCGAGGACCCGCTGGCGGTTCAGATCACGTTCCCCTCCTCCGCCTCGCTCGACGGCGCGGAGGTCACCTGGATCTTCGCCCGCCGGCTCCTGGAGGACGGCCTCGGCGCCCCCGCGGGCAGCGGTGACGTGCACATCTGGCCGTGCGGGCGGGCGCGGACGGTGCTGGAGTTCCACTCGCACCAGGGGCTGGCCCTGGTGCAGTTCGACAAGCTCGCCCTGCGCCGCTTCCTGCTGCGGTCGTACGCCGTGGTGCCCGAGGGCGGCGAGGAGGCGAGCCTCGACCTCGACCAAGGGCTCTCGCGTCTGCTCGGTGGTGTCTGACGGCGCCAAGGCCGGCAGGCCGTTCTCAGGCGCCGCTCCCGCCGTGCAGCGACGGCCGCACGGCGAGGTCGACCGTGACGCGCCCCCCGTCCCGCAGCGACGCCACCCCGGCCTCGGCGACGGCCGCCGCCGCGTACCCGTCCCACGCGCTCGGCCCCACGGCCCGGCCCTCGCGGGCCGCGGCCACCCATGCCCGCACCTCACGGTCGTACGCGTCGGCGAACCGCACCACATAGTCCCGCGCCACGTCCTCATGCGCCCGGCCCGCCGCGTGGACGACCATGCCGTGCGCGTCGCCGATCCGCGCGCTGCCGCGTTCGCAGACCGCCTCGCACCGCACCTCGTACCCGAAGCCGCAGTTGACGAAGACCTCCACGTCGACGACGGCTCCGCCCGCCGTCTCGAAGAGGACCAGCTGCGGGTCGAGCAGACCCGCGGGCGCGTGTGCCGACGGTGTCGGCCGGACCACCGTCACCGAGGTGATCTCCTGGCCGAGCAGCCAGCGGGCCGCGTCGATCTCGTGCGACACGGAGCTGCTGATCAGCATCGATGAGGTGAAGTGCGGCGGCGACGACACGTTCCGGTGGACGCAGTGCAGGAGCAGGGGACGGCCGAGGTCGCCGGAGTCGAGCAGCGTCTTCAGGGCCGCGTACTCGGCGTCGAACCGGCGCATGAAACCCACCTGGATCAACCTGCGCCCGAGCCGGGCCTCGGCCTCGACGACCCGGAGGGCGGCGGCGGAGTCGGGCGTGAGGGGCTTCTCGCAGAGGACCGGAAGGCCACGCGCGCACGCCGCGAGGAGCGCCTCCTCGTGCGCCCCCTCCGGCGAGGCCACCAGCACCGCGTCCACACCGGGAGCGTCCAGCGCGGCGAGCGCGTCGCCGTGCACCGTCACCCGCTCCCGCCCCGCGACCGCGGCCTCGGCCCGCGCCGTGTCGGGGTCCGCGACCGCCACCACGCGGGCCCCGCCCACCGTCTCGCCCAGCCGCCGCAGATGGTCCGCCCCCATATGGCCGACGCCCAGCACGGCCACCCCCAGCGGTTCAGTCACCCGATGGTCTCCTCGCGTGTTGTGTCTCGTCGGACTTCCCTCTGAAGTGCGTACGCCGGGCCACCGTAGCCGCCCGCCGCCGGACCGCCATGACCACGCCCGCCAGGACGGCGGCCATACCCGCGATCACCAGCAGCACCGCGGGCCAGTCCGAGCGCTGCGGCTCCACCCTCAGGGCGCTGCCCTCGGCGGCGGCGTGGACGGGGCCCTTGGCGGTGCGGTCCTCCTCGGCCCGGGGCAGCAGGGAGCCCACGGGCCGCACCTTCCCGGCCGCCGCGAAGCCCCAGTCGAGCAGGGACCTCGCCTCCTCGTACACGGTCCGCATGCCACCCACCTGAGGGTTCATCACCGTCACGACCAGGGTGCGCCCGCCACGCTGGGCCGCGCTGATCAGGGTGGAGCCCGCGTGGCTCGTGTAGCCGTTCTTGACGCCGAGCAGCCCCGGATAGGGCGCCACGCCGTCGGCGCCGGTCAGCAGGCGGTTGGTGTTGTGGATGGGGTACGACCAGCCGCCGGCCGGGAACCGGGCGACCGGGGTCGAGCAGTAGCGGGTGAACTGCGGGTCGGCGAGCCCCGCCTTGCCGAAGATCGCCAGGTCGTACGCCGACGAGACCTGCCCGGCGGCGTCGTAGCCGTCGGGCGACACGACGTGCGTGTCCCGCGCGCCCAGCTCGCGGGCCTTCGCGCGCATCTGCTCCACGGTCCTTCGCATGCCGCCGTTGAGCCCCGCGAGGACATGCACGGCGTCGTTGCCGGAGCTGAGGAAGACCCCGCGCCACAGGTCGGCGACGCGATAGGAGCGGCCGGGCGCCACGCCCACCAGGCTGCTGCCGTCCCCCACGCGGGCCAGCTCGCCCTCCGCGACGATATGGCGCTTGTGGGGGTCGAGGCGGGGGAGCGCCGCGAGGGCGAAGAGGGACTTCAGCGTGGAGGCCGGCGGCAGCGGACGGTGCGCGTCCTTGGCGGCGAGCACCTCGCCCGTACCGGCGTCCGCCACCAGCCAGGCGAGGGCGGAGACGTCACCGGGCAGCCCGGGTGCGGTGGGCCCGGGCCGGACCTGGACGCCCGGCCGGTCCAGGAGGGTGGAGGAGTACGCGGGAACCGGCCGGGGCGGCGCGGGCTCGGCGGGCGCGTCGGCCGCCGCGACGGGTGTGGACAGGAGGACCAGAGTCCCGAGCGCGAGGGTCGCGGTCCGTACGGAGGAGGAGCGCGAAAGGTACCTGATGACCATTCAGCCACCGTAGGATCGCGCCCCCGGGTCCGCAGATCGGCTTCGTCCGCCTGGACGTATTAGCGCGTCATTCAGCCTGCGCCGCAGGCCTGCTGCCGCGGCAGGGCGCCCGTGACGAGCGGGCGGCGGCGGGCGCGCACGACGAGCGCCGGCGCCGGGCGCGTACGCCACCGCGGTCACCGGGAAGCCGGTGCGGCCCGTCACGGTGTGGTCGGCCGCCCGGCACCGGGAGCCGGCCGGAAGAGGTCAGGCCGAGAGGGGCCGCGGGAGGTTCTTCTCGATCGCGGCGACGACCTCGGGGGCGTCCGGCTCGACGCGCGGGCCGAAGCGGGCGACGACCTCGCCGGAGCCGTTCACCAGGAACTTCTCGAAGTTCCAGCGGATGTCCCCGGTGTGTCCCTCGGCGTCCGCCGTGTCGACGAGGCGCGTGTACAGCGGGTGCCGGCCCTCGCCGTTCACGTCGACCTTCTCCGTCATCGGGAAGGTGACGCCGTACGTCGCCGAGCAGAAGTCGGCGATCTCCTCCGACGTCCCGGGCTCCTGGCCCATGAACTGGTTGCAGGGCACGCCGAGCACGCTGAAGCCGCGCGCCGCGTACTGCTCGTGGAGCCGCTCCAGGCCCGCGTACTGCGGGGTGAGGCCGCACTTGGAGGCGACGTTGACGACGAGGACGGCCTTGCCCTCGAACTGGGACAGGTCGGCGGGGCCGCCCCGCAGGGCGCCGATTTCTTCTTGGTAGACAGACATAGTGGCCGAGCCTACGCCCGCCCCGGGCCCCCGGCAGCGGCGCCCGGCTCCTCGCGGTGCAGCCGCCTCCGGGAGACCAGTTCGACCGTGAGGGCCACCGACACCGCCTGGACCGCCATCAGGGCGATCAGCACGAAGAGCTGCACGGCGCCCGCGAGCGCCGGGGACGCCCCGCCCAGGAGCATGCCGACGAACGCGCCGGGGAGGGTGACGAGGCCGACCGTGCGGGTCTGGTCGAGGCCGGGCAGCAGCGCGTCCGAGGCGGCCGGGCGGACCAGCTCCAGGCGGGCGTCGCGGTCGGCGAGGCCGAGGGCGAGGCCCGCCTCGAACTCGCCGTGGCGGGTGCGCAGTTCATCGAGGCAGCGGCGGCCCGCGAGTACCGTGGCGGTGAGCGCGCCGCCGATGAGGATGCCCGTGACGGGGATCATGGCGATGCCCCGCACGGGGAGCAGCCCGGCCAGGGTCAGGCCGGTCACCACCGGGACGACGGGCCCCGCGATCGGCAGCGCCGCCCACCACCACGTGCCGTTCGGCGTGATGCGCCGCCCGGCGGTGCGCGCGGCCACTGCGAACATGAGCAGCAGGAAGGCGAAGAGCGCCGCCGTATGGTGCACCACCCAGCCGATGGCCAGCGAGACGACGGCCAGTTGGACTGTGGCGCGGGCCCCGGCGACCAGGATCTCGCGCGCCCTGCCGCGCGAGCCGTCCGGGGAGAGCCGGCACAGGGCCGCCGTCGCCGCGGCGGCGAGCAGCAGCACCAGCAGGACCACGGCGAGCGCGGTGTTGACCGGCAGCAGGGCTTGGGCAGCGAGATCACGCACGCGATCACCCTAGGGCCTGTCTGACAATTCCCGCCTGCCTCGCGACGCCATGCACGCACTCTCGCCGCACCGGGCGCAGAGCCAAGTACATCCAGTACGAGGCCCCACGCCCGGCACGCCGAGAGCACGCACCTGACGCCGCGAGGCCGCCCTCCGGGCGACGACGCGAATTGTCAGACAGGCCCTAGGCCGCGGTGCCCGGCCGCGCCCGTGCGCGTTCCGGTGCCGCCCGGGACATGAGGTGATCGACCTGTAACGATGGGTCGGGAAAGACGTGGATGGAAAGAAGGGCTGAAGTCATGGCGCAGCAGGTGCAGGGCGTGATCGCCCGCGCGAAGGGCGAGCCGGTACGGATCGAGACGATCACCGTCCCGGACCCGGGGCCGGGGGAAGCCGTGGTGAAGGTCCAGGCGTGCGGGGTCTGCCACACCGATCTGCACTACCGCGAGGGCGGCATCAACGACGACTTCCCGTTCCTGCTCGGGCACGAGGCGGCGGGCGTCGTCGAGTCGGTCGGCGCGGGTGTCACCGAGGTCGCGCCCGGCGACTTCGTGATCCTCAACTGGCGCGCCGTGTGCGGCCAGTGCCGCGCCTGTCTGCGCGGCCGCCCCCAGTACTGCTTCGACACGCACAACGCGAAGCAGAAGATGACCCTGGCCGACGGCACCGAGCTGTCGCCCGCCCTCGGCATCGGCGCCTTCGCGGAGAAGACCCTCGTCGCCGCCGGCCAGTGCACGAAGGTCGACCCGGAGGCGTCGCCGGCGGCGGCGGGCCTCCTCGGCTGCGGGGTGATGGCCGGGATCGGCGCCGCCATCAACACCGGGGGCGTCGGGCGCGGCGACTCGGTGGCCGTCATCGGCTGCGGCGGCGTCGGCGACGCCGCCATCGCGGGTGCCCGACTCGCGGGCGCCGCGAAGATCATCGCCGTGGACATCGACGACAAGAAGCTCCGGACGGCGCAGGGCCTCGGCGCCACGCACACGGTCAACTCCCGCGCCACCGACCCGGTCGCGGCCATCCGCGAGCTGACCGGGGGCAACGGCGCCGACGTCGTCATCGAGGCGGTCGGCCGCCCGGAGACGTACGAACAGGCCTTCTACGCCCGTGACCTCGCGGGCACCGTCGTCCTGGTCGGCGTGCCCACCCCGGAGATGAAGATCGAGCTGCCGCTCCTCGACGTCTTCGGGCGCGGCGGCGCGCTGAAGTCGAGCTGGTACGGGGACTGTCTGCCCTCGCGCGACTTCCCGATGCTCATCGACCTCTACCGTCAGGGCCGCCTGGATCTGGACGCGTTCGTCACGGAGACCATCGCTTTGGAGGACGTGGAGAAGGCCTTCGAGCGGATGCACCACGGCGATGTCCTGCGTTCGGTGGTGATGTTCTGATGGCGGCCGAGTCTCGGGGCAGCGCCTTCGGCGCCCGCGTCGACCACCTCGTCACCTCCGGGACGTTCTCCCTGGACGGCGGCACCTGGGAGGTCGACAACAACGTATGGATCGTCGGCGACGACAGCGAGTGCCTCGTCATCGACGCCGCACACGACGCGGACGCCATCGCGGAGGCGGTGGGAGGGCGGCGCCTCGTCGCGATCGTGTGCACCCACGCGCACGACGACCACATCGACGCGGCCCCGGCGCTCGCCGCCCGCACCGGCGCGCCGATCCTGCTGCACCCGGCCGACACGCAGCTGTGGAAGCAGACGCATCCCGACCGCGCCCCGGACGGTGAACTCTCCGACGGGCAGGAACTGACCGTGGCGGGCACGGTCTTGCGGGTGCTGCACACGCCGGGCCACTGCCACGGCGCGGTCAGCCTGTACGCCCCGGACCTCGGCACGGTCTTCACCGGCGACACGCTCTTCGCCGGCGGGCCGGGCGCCACGGGCCGCTCCTTCAGCGACTTCCCGACGATCGTGGAGTCCATCGGCGGGCGGCTGCTGACGCTGCCGCCCGAGACGGTGGTGCGCACCGGCCACGGCGACAGCACCACGGTCGGCGCCGAGGCACCGCACTTGGGGGAGTGGATCGCCCGGGGGCACTGACAGCCCCGGCACCGGTACAGCACCGGGACGCATCGAGTACGGCCCCGCGCGATCGCAGCGCGGGGCCGTTCGCGTACTGGCCCTGCTCCCAGATCTCCGATAGGTTAGGCAAGGCTTACCTAATGGAGGTTGAGGATGGGTGTCCGTCACAGCACCGCGATCGTGCCCACACCGGCGGCACGCGCTCGTTCCGTACTCGCGACCGCGTGGTCCTGCGCGGTGACCACGGAGATCGGCAGGGACGAACTCGTGGGCGCGCACAGCTTCACGGACGACGGCAGGCTGCGGCTGTGCCCGCCCGAGGACAGCGCCCTCGCCGCCGCCGTCATCTGCGCGCCGCGCGGCGAGCCGTCCACACTGGTCGAGTTCGCCGATGTCGCGCCCGTCCCGCTCAGGGACCGGATCCGCGCCCGGCTGTGGCTGTCCGGATCGCTGGCGTACGACGGGGAGGAACTCTTCCTCGAACCGACGTCCGCGGTGCTGCACGAGTCGAACGGCGAACGCCTCGGCGTCGAACTGGACGAACTCGCCCTGACCGTGCCCGACCCGCTCGCCGAGGCCGAGTCGCGGCTGCTCACCCACCTCGCCGACGCCCACCCGGACGCCGTCGAGCAACTCACCCGCCTCGTCAGCCCCGACAGCCTTCAGGGCGTGGTGCGGGTCCGGCCGCTCGCCATCGACCGGCACGGCATCTCCCTGCGTCTCGAACGGGCCCGCAGCCAGGCCGACGTACGCCTGCCGTTCCACGAGACCGTCGCGGACGTCTCCCAGGTGACGGAGTGCATGCACGCCCTGCTGACGAAGGCCCGGCTCTCAGCGACCCGGCGCGGGCGGCCCGTCGGCGGCTGACCGCATCGACCGCAGCGCGAGGAGCAGCGCCCCGATGTCGTCCAGGTAGACGGGGTCGGGGAGCAGATCCGCGGGCAGCAGGAGATAGGCGACCGCGCCCCAGAAGACCCACTGCCGCTCCACGGGGAGCCCGGCTCTGCGCAGGGCACGGCGGGTGCGGACGAGACGTATGAGCAGCATGACCGCGACGCCGAGCGTCACGGCGACCAGAACGGCTGCGCCGACGAGGAGAACGGTCAGTTCCGTGCTCATACGTCTGTACGTTACCGACGGCGGCCCCCGTCGTCGCGGTCCCGCCGTGGGTGTCTCCGGGCGGATCTCCCGCGCCCCTCGCGCGGCGCGGCAGGCATGATGACCGCGTGAGTGAGCAGCCGAACCCCACCGCCCGACCGATACCCGCGGAGCCCGTCACCCCCGAGGCGGCCCCCGCGCCCGTTCAGGCCCTGATCGTCGTCGACATGCAGTCCGCCTTCGTCGACGGCGACGGCGCCGTACCCGACGCCCGGCGCCTGCTCGACCGGGTCCGGGCCCTCATGGCCCGGGCCCGCGACAGCGGCGCGCTCGTCGTCCAGCTCCAGAACGACGGCGAACCCGGCGCCCCCGACGAGCCCGGAACCCCCGGCTGGCGGATTCATCTGCCCGCCGACGCCGACCGCGCCGAGCCCGTCATGCGCAAGACCGCCGACGACGGCTTCGAGGAGACCGGGCTGGAGGAGCTGCTGCGGGAAGCCGGTGTCACGGACCTCGCCGTCTGCGGCGTCATGTCCGAGATGTGCGTGAGCGCCACCGCGCGCACCGCCCTGGAACTCGGCTTCCGTGTCGTGCTGCCGCACGACGCCCACGCGACGTACGACATCCCGGCGGCGGAGCGCATCAGCGACGTGGTGCCGGCCGCGGTGGTCTCGCGCGTCGCCGAGTGGGCCCTCGGCGACGAGGTGGAGATCGTCGCCGGGGCCCGCGACGTCGGTTTCACGAAGCCGTAGCGGGCAGCGCGCACACCGCGACCGGCGCCCGGAACGGCTTGCCCGCGAGGCGCAGTTCACCGCTGCGCGGCGCGACGTGGAAGACGCTCACCGAATCCGACTTCTGGTTCGCGGTGAACAGCAGCCGCTCGGAGGGGGAGAGCGCGAGGTGCCGGGGGAACTCCCCGCGCACCGGCTCCGTGCCGAGGAGCCGCAGCCGGGCGCCGCCGCCCTCGATCGCGTACCGGGCGAGGCTGTCGTGCCCCCGGTTGGCGAGGAAGGCGAAGCGCCCCTCGCGCGTCACCGCGATCTGCGCCGGGTGGTTCGTGCCCCCGCCCGAGCCCGTCGACTGCGGCTCGCCCGGCCTGAGGCGGCCGGTGGCGGGGTCGTACGCGCAGACCACGACGGTGTCGTCCAGCTCGTTGGCCAGGTACGCGAAGCGCCCTGAGGGATGGAAGGTGAGGTGGCGTGGCCCAGCGCCGGGCCGCAGCGTCGCGGACGACACCTGCCGGAGCGTGCCGGCGTCGCCGTCGAGCCGGTACGTGTAGACCGTGTCGTTGCCGAGGTCGACGGCGAGGACGTGCCGCCCGTCGGGGGACGTGATGATCTGGTGGGCGTGCGGGCCCTCCTGGCCCGGCCCCGGCGGCGGGGCGGAGTGTGTGACGAGGTCGGTGCGCTCACCCAGTGCGCCTGATCCGTCGATGGGGTGGACGGCCACGCTGCCCGAGAGGTAGTTCGCGCTGAGCAGCCAGCGGCCGCTCGGGTGCACGGAGAGGTGGCAGGGACCCGCCCCTCCGGTCCCGCGCGTCCCCAGCACCTTGTGCCGGCCTTCGGAGGAGAGGGCGACGGCGGTCACGCCGCCCTTCTCCCGCTCGGCGACGGCGTAGAGCGTGCGGCCCGAGGGGTGCAGCGCCAGATAGGAGGGGTCGGGCACCCCGGTGAGCGTGCCGGTACCGGTGACGCGGCCCGTCGTCTCGTCGTACGTCGCAAGACCGATGCCCGAACCGCCGCCCTCTTGAGAGGTGTACGTCCCGAGGAACAACTGCCGCTCGCGGCGCGGCCGGTGAGCCGCGGACGAGGCGGGCTCCCTGCGGGTGCGCTCGGTGCGTGCGCGGTCCTGCGGCTCCGAGGAGGCGCACGCCGCGGCGGAGGACAGCGCCCCCGCGGTGGCCGCCCCCGCCAGCGCCCCGATGAACCGTCGCCGCCCCGGGCCGCTCCCGGAAGTCTCGGTCGGCCCTGCTCCGCTGTTCATGGCTGCACCTCGTGCGTCGGTGGTGACGGATGTGCCAGCCACAGTGCCCGCTGTGGGAGCGCGCGGACAAGAGGCGCACCGCCCGTGGGCCCCGGCCCGGCTCGACGCCATGGCCGCCGAAGCGGTGGCAGCGTCCGGTGGGCCCCGCGGACGGCGGCGGCTGGAAGTACCCGCCCGAGGACGGCTTCGCGGGTCGCCCCCTCGTCCCGGTGCAGGGAGGCCGCTCCCTTCGGTGGTGTCGGCCGGGCGGCCGTCAGGCCTTGACGGGATCGAGGAGACGACCTGCTACACCGGCCGGCCTGAGGCCACGGCTACCGGGAGGCTCTCCGCCTCGCACGCGTCGACGCCGTGCGTGTCCCATGCGGGGAAGGGGTCGTACCCCGGCGCTTCCTCTCCCTCCGCGAGCAGGCAGCGTGTCAGTGCGGCCTTCAGCGGCTCGGCCCGCAGGTCCGTACCGATGAACACCAGCTCCTGGCCCTGCGCGTCGTCCGCCGTGCGCGCCCCGGACGGCTCGAAGCGGGCCACCGAGCCGGCCTGCGACCACAGGCCGGTGACCCGGGGGCGGCTCGCCAGCCAGAAGAAGCCCTTGGAGCGCAGGATCCGGCCGAAGGCACCGCTGTCCATCTCCTCCGTGACGAAGGACCACAACCGCCCCGGGTGGAAGGGGCGTTCGGCACGGAACACGGTGCTCGAAATGCCGTACTCCTCGGTCTCGGGGACATGGTCGCCGTTCAGCTCCCGCACCCACCCCGGGGCCTGCTGGGCGCGCTCCAGGTCGAACAGGCCGGTGTCGAGGATCTGGGTGAGGTCCACCCGGCCCCGGGTCGAGGGCACCACACGTGCCAGGGGGTTGAGACGCGCGAGGGTGGCCGCGAGCCGCTCGGCGGTGTCGGCGTCCACGAGGTCGAGCTTGTTGAGGACGATGACGTCGGCGAACTCCACCTGGTCCATCAGCAGGTCGCTGACGGTGCGCTCGTCGTCCTCGTACTGATCGAGCCCGCGCTCCACGAGGCCGTCCCCGCCGGTCAGTTCCGGCAGGAAGTTGGCGGCGTCCACCACCGTCACCATCGTGTCGAGACGGGCGAGATCGTCCAGCGTGGCGCCGTCGTCACGGGGGAAGGCGAAGGTGGCGGCCACCGGCATCGGTTCCGAGATGCCGCTGGACTCGATGAGCAGATGGTCGAAGCGGCCCTCGCGGGCCAGCCGGTCGACCTCTTCCAGCAGGTCGTCGCGGAGGGTGCAGCAGATGCAGCCGTTGGTCATCTCGACCAGGCGTTCCTCGGTGCGCGACAGGGCGGCCTCACCGCCGCGCACCAGGGCGGCGTCGATGTTGACCTCGCTCATGTCGTTGACGATCACCGCGACGCGAAGGCCCTCGCGGTTGCCGAGGATGTGGTTCAGCAGTGTGGTCTTGCCCGCCCCGAGGAAACCGGACAGAACGGTCACGGGCAGGCGGTCGCGGGCGGCGGTCGATGTGTGCGTCATGCGGTTCGGCGCTCAGCTCTCCGGGCGCAGCAGGCCGCGCTCGTACGCCTTGAGCAGCCGCTGCGGGACCATGTGTCGCGTGCCGTCGACCGTGACGGGCACCAGCTGCGGGGTGCTGGCCTTCCACTGGGCGCGGCGGTGGCGGGTGTTGCTGCGTGACATCTTCCGCTTGGGTACGGCCATGACGTCCTCCTGGGATGTGGGGCGGGGGGTGGCGCTCCGACGCTATATGAAAATGGATCCCATTAACAACTGGCCCTCGCGACGGCGACGGCCCAGGCGAGATAGGCGGCGTTCACGACGAGCCGCGCCGCCACCCCCGGCCGTGTGTCGAGGAACCGGACGGCGGAGCGTGTGTGCCGTGCGGCGTCCAGATGCGAGACCTGGAAGGCGGCGAGCAGCGCGACCGCGCACCAGCCGCCGGCCGCGCGCGTGGCGGGCGCGAAGAGCAGCCCCGCGACGGCCAGTTCGGCGACCGCGCTCGCGGCGACGATGATGGAGGGGGACGGCAGCCAGGCCGGGACGAGGGTGCGGAAGTACGCGGGGAAGGCGACGTGGGCGAGAGCCGTGCAGGACAGGAAGGCCGCGAGGGCCAGGGTGGCGAAGGGAGTGAAGGTGGTGAAGGTGGACATGCGGCGATGATGGGGCCACCCCTCGCCCTCCGTCTTGAACGGAACGCTTGCCGCCGGGAGGTCTCCGCCGGGCGGGCAGCGGGGCGGGTGCCCGCCTCCTTCGCCGTCGCGCGGGAGATCGCCGTCTTCACCGAAGCCCGTGCGTACGAGGTCGCGTGGCACCGGCATCCGGCCTGGAAGCTCGTCTTGCCGCTCGGGGGCCGTGTCCGCGTGGGGGAGTCGGCCGGGGCGGGCGTGCTGGTGCCGCCGCAGTACGCACACGTGTGTGCGGCCTCGCCCGCCTTCGTCGCCGTCTTCGTCGAACCGTGGTGTCTGCGGGCCGACCCCACCGCGCCGACGTGGCTGGACGGCCGGACCGTGCGGCGGCTCCTCGACGCCATGAGCGGCGGCGGCGCGGGTGGCGCGACGGATATGGAGGCGCTGCGCGCGGAGGTGGCCTCCTTCGCGGGGCTGCGGACGGGAGTCGATCCGCGCGTCCCCTACGCCGTGCGGGCTTGCGCGCAGGCCGCCCGCATCGATGCCGTCGCCGCCGAGCTCGGCCTCTCACCGGCCCGGCTGCGGGCGCTCGTCGCGGCTGAAGTGGGCATTCCGCTGGCCACCTTGCGTCAGTGGGGGCGGCTGCGTGCGGCGTTCGGCTCGCTGGTCGGCGGGGGGCAGGCAGGGGGTGCGGGAGGCGTTGGGGACGTGGGAGGCGCGAGAGGCGGCGTAGGTGTGGAGCGCGGGAAGAGCATCGCGGAGGCCGCCGCCGAGGCCGGCTTCGCGGATCAGGCGCACCTGACCCGTGCCGCCCGGCGGTTCATCGGACGTACGCCCGGCTCGCTGGACCGCCGCTGAGTTGACCCTCACGTCACGTCAGGCTTCAAGCTGTGCGTCGACGAAAGGCGAGGTGCATGAGTTACACCGTCGGGCAGGTCTCCGGCTTCGCCGGGGTCACCGTCCGCACCCTCCACCACTACGACAGAGCCGGGCTGCTCTCGCCCGGCGGGCGCAGCCCCGGCGGGTACCGCCTCTACGACGACGCCGATCTGGCCCGGCTTCAGCAGATCCTCTTCTACCGGGAACTCGGCTTCACCCTCGACGAGATCGCGGAGATCCTGGCCGACCCGCGAACCAACGCCCTCGACCAGCTGAAGGGAAGACGCCGGGCACTGCGGGAGCAGATCGGCAAGCTGGAGCGGCTCGTGGAGGTCGCCGAGCGCGCCATGGAGGTGCAGCGGACCGGGGTCGCGCTCAGCCCCCAGGAGCGGTTCGAGGTCTTCGGTGAGATCACCTTCGACCTGAGCTACGCCACCGAGGCCGAGCTGAAATGGCAGGGCAGCCCGGGGTACCGAGAGGCCATGGAGAGCGCGGCCGCGCACTCCAAGGAGGACTGGGCGCGGCTCATGGGCGAGGCGGCGCGGTGGCGGGAGGAGCTGCTGGCCGCCTTCGACGCGGGGGAGCCGCCGGGGGGGGGCGGGTGGGCGCGGGAGCTGGCCGAGGCGCACCGGCGGCACATCAGCCGCTGGTTCACCCCGTGCCCGCCCGAGATGCATCTGCGGATCGCGGACGACTTCGCCGAGGATCCGCGTGCCTTCGCCCTCGTCGTGCCGCCGTCCCAGCAGCGGCCGGGGCTCGCCGCGTATCTGCGGGCGGCCGTCCGCGCCAACGCCGCCTCCGCCGACCCTCAACGTCGACGTGAGCCTCGACCGGAGTCTCACCCTGGACCTGAGGGTGAGACAAATGCCCTCGCCGTACCGGAAGACGTCCGAACCGAAGGAACCGGATGACCCGCATCCTCATCACCGCCGCCGGTTCGTACGGCGATGTCGCCCCCTACACCGGCCTCGGCGTCCGGCTCCGCGAAGCCGGGTACGACGTGGCGCTCGCCACGCATGACTCCTTCGCGCCGCTGACCGAGGCCGCCGGCCTGAGGTTCCGCGGGCTGCCCGCCGACGCGGCGGCCTCGGGGCGGGCGGAAGGGCGCAGGGAACTCATGCGGACGGCCTCGGCCTTCGTACGTGGCCTCGGCGGCGGCCTGGCCGACGCGGCCGTACGGGGCGCCGATCTGCTGGTGGTCTCCACGACCACCGCCCCGCTCGCCTGGCAGCTGGCCGAGGCCATGGGCATCCCCGCCCTGGGCGCGTACCTCCAACCGGTCCACCCCACGCGGGAGCTCCCGCCCGTCGTCGGCGGCACCCGGTCGCTCGGCGGATTCGGCAACAAGGCGCTCGGCCGCCTCTCCCTGCGCATGGTCGACCGCGTCTACGCCGAAGCGGTGCGTGATCTGCGGGCCCGCCTCGGACTGCCCGAGGAGGCCCTGAGCGCCGTCCGGGCCCGCCAGGAACGGGCCGGTTGGCCGGTGTTGCACGGCTTCAGCCCGGCCGTGGTGCCGAGACCGGCGGACTGGCGCGCCGGGCTCGACGTCGTGGGCAACTGGTGGCCGCACCACGAGCCTGGGCGGGCCCTGCCCCGCGAACTCGACGACTTCCTGGAGGCCGGGCCGCCGCCGGTGTTCATCGGGTTCGGGAGCATGGCGGCCGGGGACGGCGAACGGCTGAGCGGGATCGCGGTCGCGGCGCTGCGCGCGGCCGGGCTGCGGGGCGTGCTGCAAGCCGGGCGCGCGGGTCTCGCGGCGTCCGGCGACGACGTCCTCACCGTCGGTGAGGTGCCGCACGCCCTGCTCTTCCCCAGGATGTCGGCCGTGGTGCACCACGCGGGGGCCGGCACCACGGCGGCGGCGCTGCGCGCGGGGGTGCCGGCCGTCCCCGTACCGGTCGCGGCGGACCAGCCGTTCTGGGCGGCCCGCCTCGCGGCACTGGGCGCGGCGACCGCACCGCTGCCGTTCAAGGACCTCACCGCACCGCGTCTCGCCGAGGAACTGCGCCGCGCGACGAGCGAGGACACGTATGCGCGCGCCGCCAAGGGGCTCGCCCGGCGGCTGGCCACGGAGGACGGCGCGGGCCATGTGCTCAAGGCGGTCGAACGGTTGCTTTGACCGCCGGTGGTGGGCGGGGCAGGGTGGTGCGGGGGCAGGTGACGCGGTGAGCAGCTGCCGGGAGACGGTCGGGCGGTCGGCAGGGGTCGTCCGGTGTCCCGTGATCGCCGGGTGGGAGCTGGTGACCGTGGCAGCGGCTTCGACGGGCGATTGTGGGGCGGCGCAAGCCGCCGGGGCCGGGCCCGGCCTTCGAACCGCTTCAACCGCCGGTCACGGCAGGTTGCCGGGGGCTGCGGTCCTGGCGGGGCAGTAGCAGAGGCGTGGTCAGCAGGAGCAGTCCCGCTCCTGCGATCGCGCCGCGAGGGCCGGTGACGGTGGCGAGCAGGCCCCACAAGGCGGTCATGGCCGCGATGGAGGCCTTGCCGGTGACCGACCACGCGGTCAGGACGCGGGCGACGCGGTCCGCCGGGGTCTGGTCGAGACGGTAGGCGGCGATCACCGGGTTGAACATCCCCGAGCAGGTGATCAGCCCCAGCTCGACGACCATGACGAGGACGAGTCCCGTGACGCCGGGGCGGACGAAGGCGAGCCCCACCGGCCAGCACGCACGCAGTGCCCCGACGGTGAGCAGGACCCGGCGCCGCCCGAACCGCGCGACGAGGCGCCGGGACAGCCGCGAGCCGATCAGGCCGCCGATGCAGGGGGCCGCGAAGGCGAGACCGTACTGCCAGGGCGCGAAGCCGAGGCTGCCGAGCATCAGGACGGCCAGCAGCGGCGAGCCTGCCATGATCAAGCCGTTGACCAGCACCGTGTTGAAGAACAGCGGACGCAGAACGGGGTCGGCGAGGATGTACCGCCATCCTTCGAGCAGCTCCCCCGACCGCAGCCGGGGCCCGGCCGCGGCACGCTCGGGACACTGCTCCTCGCCGCCGATCGCCCGGATGCCCAGCGCCGAGAGCAGATAGCTGACGGCGTCGGCGGCCAAGGTCGCCATGGGGCCGAAGACCCCGATCACCGCCCCGCCGAGCGGCGGCCCGAGCATGGTCGCCGTCCACGTCGTCGACTCCAGCCGCCCGTTCGCGACGAGGAGGTCCCGGGGAGGCACGAGAGCCTTGAGGAAGGCGCCGCTCGCCGCGCTGAACGTGATGTCGGCCGCGGCGACGACGACCGCCACGACGAGCAGGTGCGCGAAGCCGAGCGCCCCGAGCGCGAACGCGGCCGGAACGCTCAGCAGCGCCGCGCACCGCAGCAGGTCCATCGTGACCATCATCGGCCGCTTGCGGCGGAACTCCACCCACGGCCCGAGCGGCACCGCCGCCACCGCTCCCACCGCGAGCCCCGAGGCGGCGAGCACCGCCACCTCGGTGGGGCCGCAGTGCAGCACCAGGATCGCGACCAGGGGAAACGCGTCGAACGCGAGCCGCGTACCGAAGGTGCTGACCGTGTACGCCGCCCACAGCCACCCGAACCGCCGCCCGAGCGACCGCCTCTCCACCATCCCGCGCACCTCTCACCGGACCTCCGCGTATCGGCCGCCGTCATCCAAACCAGCGGATCCGCCGCGGATCAAACAACCGGCGGCCACGTAAGCCGCAACCAGAAGTTGTGCGGGCTGCTCACGGGCTCAGCGGTGCTGTCGTCCGGAGCTCTCAGCACCCTCGGTCGACGACCGTCTCGCCGCCCACCACGACCACCTCCGCCCGGGTCCCCGGGATCTCCTCGGGTCGTACGCGCAGGATGTCCCGGGACAGCACGACGAAGTCGGCCAGTTTGCCCACGGTCAGCGAACCGCGTTCGTTCTCCAGGAAGTTGGCGTAGGCGGAGCCCATCGTGTAGCCGTGCACGGCGGTCGCCACGTCCAGGGTCTCCGCGGGCTGCCAGGCGGCGCCGCCGGCGAGCGGGCGGCGGGTGACCGCGGTGTAGATGCCCGCCATCGGATCCATCTCCGCCACGTTCCAGTCGCTGGACAGGGCGAGCACCGCGCCCGCCTCGTGCAGGCTCCGCATCGGCCAGGCCTTGTGCCACCGGCCAGGGCCGACGTTCTCGGCCCAGTCCTTGCCGGGCCCGGCGATCTCGGGGGCGCAGTGGCGGGGCTGCATGCAGGCCACGACGCCCAGCTCCGCGAAGCGCGGCGTGTCGCGCGGGTCCAGGCACTCGACGTGTACGACCTGGTGGCGGGCGTCGCGCGGCCCGTTCACGGAGCGGGCGTGCGCCACAGCGTCCAGGACGGTGCGGATGCCGCGGTCGCCCGTGGCGTGCACGAAGCACTGGAAGCCGCGCGCGTCCAGCTTCGCCAGCAGCTCATCGAACTCCTCCGGCGGATAGAAGGTGTCGCCGCGGTGCCGCCCGCACCCCGCGTACGGCTCCAGGAGGGCGGCCGTGCGCGGCTCCACGACGTCGTCGATGTACAGCTTCAGCGGGCCCACGCGGAGCCGGTCGTCGGCGAAGCGCTCCGCTGCCGCGGCGAAGTCGTCCAGGTCCGCGTCGCCGGTGCCGCGCGGATGGAAGAGGGCGGCGACGATCCGCGAGCGCAGCCGCCCCTCGGCGCGGGCGCGCTCGAACAGCGCGAGGTCGTCGAGGGAGTTCTGCGGTTCGACGACCGTGGTGATGCCGTAGCCGATCGCGTCGTCCAGGCTCTTGGCGAGCCGCCCGTACTGCCGGTCGGGCGAGGCCCACGGCACGCCGAGCGCGCGCAGCGCCCGGTGGCCGTCACGGCTCAGCCCCTTGACCGCGAAGTCCTTGACGAAGCCGGTGGGTTCGCCGGTCTCCGGATCGGTCTCGGCGCGGCCGAACGGCAGGGACGTACGGTCGCGGTCGATCCCGAGGCGGCGCAGGGCGGCGGTGTTCAGCCAGGCGGTGTGGACGTCGTAGCTGAGGACGAACGCGGGCGTGTCGCCGGTGGCGGGGTCGAGGTCGGCGGCGCTCGGCATGCGGCCGCCGGGGATCGCGGAGTAGTCAAAGGCCTCCGCCTCGATCCACTCGGCGCCCGGGTGCGCGTCTCGCCAGGCGCGGATCCGGTCGTGGATCTCCCCGAGGGTGCGGGCGCCCGCGAGCTGTACGCAGGCATCGTCCGAGCCGAGCCGGACGTGGTTGTGCGCGTCGATGAAGCCGGGCAGGACGAGTCGTCCGCGCCCCTCGATGGTTTGGGTGCCCGGCCCTGCCCACCGGTCGGCTTCCGCGTCGGGGCCGAGCCAGACGATCCGGCCGTCGCGGACGGCGAGCGCCTCGGCGGCCGGCAGACCGGGGTCGACGGTGTGGATGCGGGCGTTCCGCAGCACCAGGTCGGCGGGGGAGAGGGCGGGGGTGGTGCGGGTCATGAGAGGTGAACTCCTGGGATGGTACGAGCTGTTCGGATCGAACGGTGCGGGGCGGGACGGAGGCCGGGCCGGATGCGCTGCCGGGTGGAGATCAGGTGGCAGGCGCGGCCGGGACGGTGCGACGGGCCAGCGCCCAGTAGGTGAGGCCGGAGACGAGGGAGCCGAGCAGGGTGAGGTCGCCGCCGCCGAGGGGCGCCACCAGCGGTCCCGTCCACAGCTCGGAGTCGCAGGTGAGCGCGGCGAAGGCCATGCCGGTGACGAGCGCCGCCATCCCCGCGGGATGGCAGCCGGCGCGGTACCAGTACGCGCCCGTGCGCCCCGTCGCGTGCAGGGCGTCGGTGTCGTAGCGGCAGCGGCGCAGCAGCATGTCGGCGAGGAACACCCCGCCCCAGGGCGCGAAGACGATGATCAACAGCGACAGGAAGCCGAGCAGCGACTCGGTGAAGTCCGTCAGGAACAGGGCGCCGAGTGAACCGAGCGCAGTGACGACGACGCTGATCACGATGGCCTTGGCGCGGCTCCACGGGACGCCGAGGACCTGGAGGTTCAGGCTGGAGGAGTAGAGCGTGAGGATCGAGTTCGTCACCGAGCCGCCGAGCACCAGGAGCAGGAACACGGGCCGGAACCAGCCCGGAAGCAGGCCCTCCACACCGGCGACCGCGTCCGTCATGTCCGCCTGGGTCGCGGCGGCGGCCCCCGCGACACCGAGCGCCACGGAGGAGACCATTCCGCCGAGCGCCCCGGAGAAGGTGATCGAGCGCAGGGAGGTGTCCCGCGGCAGGTAGCGGGTGTAGTCGGCGGGCATCGGCAGATACGAGAAGGGGCCCGCCAGCATCACGACGAAGGCGAGCGTCCAGCCGGAGAACCCCGCGCCACCGGCCACCCCGCTCCCGCCGGACTCCGTGCCCGGCAGCAGCAGAAGCACCAGTGCGCCGAAACCGGCCGCCAGGACGTACGCCAGCCATCGCTCGGCGAGTTGCACCGTCGCGTGCCCCCACAGGGCGACCGCGAACGTCATGGCGAGCGTCACCGCGAGGGCGAGGGCGCGCGCGGTGTGCCCGCCGCCGAGGCCGAGGTCGGCGAGGAGCACCTCCAGGGCGAGCGTGCCGACCACCGTGTTGACGACGGTGTAGCCGATGGAGACGACCCAGTTGAGCAGTCCTGCGGGGAAGTTCCCGAGGACGCCGAAGGCCGCCCGGGAGATGACGAGGGTCGCGGTGCCGGTGCGGATGCCGCTCAGGCCCGCGGCGCTGATGACGAAGAACGACAGGCCGCCGATGACGACGACCGTCACGGCCTGCCAGAAGCTGAGGCCGAAGGAGACCGCGAGGGCGCCGTTGATGACGTAGGTGAAGGTCAGATTGGAGCCGAACCAGAGCCAGAACAGGTCCTTGGCGCTGCCGTGCCGGTCCGCTTCGGGGATGGGGTCGATGCCGTGGGTCTCGACCCGGAACACCTCGTCGCTGGTTACTCCCGTGCCTGTCCCGGCGGACACCGGGGCCTGTTGCGCCATGAGGGACCTCGCTCCCCGGCATCCAGACTTTGAATGCCGTTCTACTAGTTTGAATGGCATTCAAAGTGAGGCACGGGCCCCCGCCGCGTCAAGACCCCGGCGAGAACGCGGGCCGGCCGGGCGGGGATAGGGTCGGCAGGAGCTCGGCGCGACCGTCGGCAGGATGGTCGGTGCACGGGACGGGCCGATGAGGGAGAGCGGAGCGCACGTGGCACGACGGCGGGACGGGCAGGTCGCACGGGACCGGATGCTGGAGGAGGCCATGACGGCCATCGCGAAGGACGGTCTCGCCGCGCTCACCATGTCCGCACTCGCCGACCGCCTCGGCACCAGCGGCGGCCACATCCTGTACTACTTCGGCAGCAAGGACCGGCTCCTCCTGGAGGCGCTGCGCTGGAGCGAGGCGGCGCTCACCGAGGAGCGCCGCGCACTGCTCTCGGGCCGGACCGCGCCCGCCCGCAAACTCGACCACTTCCTCCAGCTGTACCTGCCGAAGGGGCCGCGCGACCCGCGCTGGATGCTGTGGATCGAGCTCTGGGCGCGCGCCGGGGCGAACGAACCGCTCCGCACCGCCCAGGAGGAGCTGGACCAGGGCTGGCAGGAGGACCTCGTCACGCTCCTCGCCCAGGGCGCGGCGGCCGGTGTCTTCGCGGTCGACGACAGCGCGGGCCGCGCCGGTGAACTCCTCGCGCTGCTCGACGGGTTGAGTACCCGCGTGGTGCTCGGCCAGCGGGGCGCGGACCGCAAGGGCGTGCTCGCGTCGGCCCGCTCGGCGGCCCGGCGGCTCGTCGGGCGGGCGGCGCAGTAGCCCGAGCGGCCGACTGGCGAGGCGGCCCTTCGGCCCACCGTGGAAGAGTTCCAGGCATGAGCTACTACCCCTACACGGCGCACCCGCGGATCACGGTCCTCGGTGTCCAGCCCGGCAGCCCGCCGTTCCGCATCGTGGAGATCGACGGCGAGGTGGTCGGCACGGCGAAGACCGTCACGGACGTCCTGGACGCGGCCTCCATGGCGGGCATCACCGTGCATGACCTCGACGACCCGGACGCCGTGCGCTGGGTCGGCGGCGACAAGTTCACCTGGCGGCCGCACTGACCGGCCCGTGTGCGGCGGGGCCGGTCAGGGCCGCCCCGAGGCCGGCACCTCCTCCCCGGCGGGCACGGGGCCCGGCGGTGTGCCGTCGCCGAACGGCCGCCCGCCCAGCTCCTCGCGGTGGTGCGACGTCAGCCACCCGCCGAGGTCGGGGCCGAGCGGCACGATCCCGGTCGGGTTGATGCCCGCGTGCACCTGGTAGTAGTGCCGCTTGATGTGGTCGAAGTCGATGGTGTCCCCGAACCCCGGCGTCTGGAACAGATCCCTGGCGTACGCCCACAGGACCGGGTCCTCGGCCAGCTTCCAGCGGTTGCACTTGAAGTGGCCGTGGTACACCGCGTCGAACCGCACCAGCGAGCTGAACAGCCGGATGTCCGCCTCCGTGATGGTCTCCCCGACGAGATAACGCCGGCTCGCCAGCCGCTCGGAGGTGAGCTCCAGACGGCGGAACACATCGCGGCACGCCGCTTCGTACGCCCCTTGCTCCGAGGCGAAACCCGCGCGGTACACGCCGTTGTTGACGTCGTGGTAGATGTCCTCCATCACCGCGTCGATCTCGTCCCGCAGCGGTTCGGGATAGAGGTCCGGCGCGCCTTCGCGGTGCAGCGCCGTCCACTCGGTGGTGAAGTCCAGGGTGATCCGCTGGTAGTCGTTCGTGACCAGCTTGCCGCTCGGCACGTCCACGAGGGCGGGCACACTGACGCCGCCCGGATAGCCGCTCTCCCGCGCGTCGTACGCCTCACTCAGGAAGCGGATGCCGAGGACCGGGTCGCGGCCGCCGGGATCCAGCGTGAACCGCCAGCTCCGGTCGTCCTGGATCGGGTCGGTGATCCCGAGGGACAGGGCGCTCTCCAGGCCGAGCAGCCGCCGGGCCACCAGCGCCCGCCCCGCCCACGGGCAGGCGCGGCTCACCACCAGGCGGTACCTCCCCGCCTCCACCGGCCAGCCGTCGCGGCCGTCGGCGGTGACACGGTCCGCGAAGTGGCTCTTGGACCGCTTGAACTCCTTGTGGCCGTACGAGGCGTTGCCCTCCGCCGGGCCGCCCGCCGAGGCGCTCATGACCTGCCGCCCTCGCGTGCGCAGGAGCGGGACAGCGGGGCGTGCCCGGCGGCGGTCGGCGGTTCGGACGAGCGCGGGGGCGGCGTCAGATCGTAGATCCGGTCGATGAGCACCGCCTCGTTCCCCGCGAGGCCGGCGCGGCGCAGCGCGTCGTCCGCCTCCGCGATCGGGCCCGCCAACAGCGTCGCCGCGGCGGCCGGTGAGACCGTCGTCGTATCGGACAGCGCGGCGCGCGCGGTGTGCAGCAGACGCAAGCAGGCCTGGGCGGCGAGCAGTTCCTCGGACGTCGTGCCGGTCATGTCGAGCGACTCCTCTGCGCTGGATGGCGTGGGCGGCATCAAGGCGATGCCACCCTCCACTCTCGCGCACGGGTCTGACAATGGCGCTCCTACGCGCCCGCTGAGCGCCGGGTGAGCCGCAAAGTGAGGCCGTCCGGCATGAGGGTCAGGCGCTCGGCGACGCGCAGCCGGTAATCGGGATCGGCGTGCAGGTCGTAGCGGCGCAGCAGCAGGCCGAGCACCAACGTGGCCTCGTGCAGCGCGAACTGACGTCCGATGCAGGCCCGCGCTCCGGTGCCGAACGGCTTGAAGACATGGGCGGGCCGCGCGCGTACCGCCGAAGGGGCGAACCGGTCGGGGTCGAACTCCTCGGGGCGCTCGCCCCACGCGGCCGGATCGCGGTGCAGCATCGTGGCGAGGACCAGCGCCCACGCGCCCCGGCGCATCGGGTGCTCGCCCCCGAGCGTGGTGTCCTCGCGTGCCTCACGGGCGAACCCGGGCGCGGTCGGCCACAGCCGCAGCGACTCGTCGAGCACCCGGCGTACGTACCGCAACTTGGCCACCTGCTCGTACGCGGGCTCCCCGGCGGCGCCCCACACCTCGTCGACCTCCGCCCGCGCGCGGGCGAGTACCTCCGGGGATCGCGACAGGTAGTGCAGCGCGAACGACAGCGCTCCGGAGGTCGTCTCGTGCCCGGCGACGAGGAAGGTGATGACTTGGCGGCGGATGTTCTCCGGAGACAGCCGCTCCCCGGTGTCCGGGTGGGCCACCTCCAGCATGCGGTCGAGCAGATCGCCGTGGCCGCCCGAACCGGACGTGGCGCGGCGGGCGGCGACCACCGCGTCCACGGTGCGGTTGAGGTACGCCATGTCGGCGTCGTTGCGCCGGCCGGCGCCGCGCAGTACCAGCGGGGCCAGCGGCGGGGGGACGACGTTGCGGCGCTGGGCGAAGGACAGCGTGCCGACCATGGCCGTCACGAAGGGGTGCGGCGCCGACCGCTCGAACGAGCCGAAGTCGTGCCCGAAGCCGGTGCGGGCGATCGTCTCCAGCGTCAGCTTCGTCATGTCGCCCGGCACGTCCACCGGTCGGCCCGCCGACTCCCGCTCGTCCCAGCGTGCCGTCAACTGCCGGGCGACGTCCAGCATGAGCGGGTGGTACCCCGCCATCGCCTCGCGGCCGAACCCCGGGGCGAGGATGTCGTGCGCCAGCTGCCAGTTGGGTTCGTGGTTGTACGCCGTGAACAGTCCGTCGCCCGCGACCGGACGGAGGTTGGCCACCCCGAGGCCCACGTGTTTGGCGAAGCGCGACTCGTCGGCCAGGTCGGCGACGAGGCCCGCGCCCCACACGAAGACGAACTCCTTGCCGAACGCCTTGCGCCGGAAGATGGGCCCGAGCCGCCGCCCCATCCGCATCGAGTCCTGCAACGGCGTCCGTACGTCGGCGCCCAGGACGTCGCCGAGCACGGGCAGGCGGCGCGGCGGGTGCGGTATCCGGTGCAGCTCCGGCCAGCCCAGCTCGGCGCTGCGGAACCCCTTGGGCGGAGGTGCCGGGGAAGCCGCGGACGCCGTCTGCCCGGCCGCGGACCGCGTCGTCTGCGCCATGTGCCCATCTCCCTTGTCCGGCAAGCCCGTTGGGACGTCTCGGGGCGCCTGTTGTACGTGGATTCAATAAGCCTCCCCAGTCTGGTCCCGCTATTGAATTCGCATCAAGTAAGTCGAGTAAAGTGCCCGCATGGCCGCGAACCCACAGGAGCGCACGCGCCGCAGGATGAGCACGCAGGAGCGGCGTGAGCAGCTGCTTTCCGTCGGGGCGCGCCTCTTCGCGCAGAAGCCCTACGACGATGTGTGGATCGAGCGGGTCGCGGAGATCGCGGGCGTCTCACGCGGGCTCCTGTACCACTACTTCCCGACCAAAAGGGACTTCTTCGCCGCCGTCGTGCAGCGCGAGAGCGAGCGCATGCTGCGTCTGACGGCGGCGGTGCCGGGTCTGCCGGTGCGGGAGCAGATCACCACCGGACTCGACGCGTTCCTCGGCTACGTGGAGAGCCACGCGCAGGGCTTCCGTGCCTTCCACCGGGCCGAGGCGGCGGGCGACCCGCTGGTCCGCGAGGTCTACGGCGACGGCCTCGCGGCCCAGGAACGGCAGATCCTCGCGGCCCTCGCCGCGGACCCGCAGGCCACGGACATCATCCGGGACCCGCCCGCGCTGCGCCTCGCGGTGCGGGGGTGGCTCGCCTTCATGGTGGCCGTCTGCCTGGAGTGGCTCGCCGAACCGGAGCTGACGCGCGAACAGGTGCGCGACCTGTGCGCCAAGGCGCTGCTGGGCGCGATCACGCGCTGAGGCGCAGTGCCTCCCGCAGGGCGGCCGGGGTGGTGAAGAGGTGGCCGCGCAGGCCGCCGGCCTCGGCGGCCAAGACGTTCTCCTCGCGGTCGTCGACGAACAGCACCTTGCCCGCCTCGGCGCCCAGGGCGTCCAGGCACCAGCGGTAGGCGCCGGGCTCGGGCTTGGCGTGGCCGATGCGGCAGGAGAACGCGCGCACCTGGAAGTGCTTGAGCCAGGCGTGCCGCTCTTCGTAGTGGACGGCCAGCTCTTCGGGGATGTTGGAGAGCAGCGCGATCCGCCGGCCCGCCGCCGCGAGTTCCTCGATCAGCGCGACCATCGTGTCGTCGACGCCGCTCCAGCTGAGGATGTCGGCCTCGACGAGCCGCGCGACCTGACCGGGCCCGAAGTCGGTGCCGAGGGCGTCGGCCACCTGCCGCCAGTAGCCGGGGCCGGTCACGTCACCGCGGTCGTACGGCTGACGCAGCCCCCAGTAGGCAGCCCAGAAGGGCACCTCCGGCACGCCCGCGGTGGCGACAAGACGGGCCCTGCCGTCCTCGGGCTGGTGGCGCGCTATCACGCCGAACATGTCGAAGAGGGCGATGTCGTGCCCGTGCTCGGGGTGGGGGCGGACGCCGTCCGCCGGGCGGTTCGTCGTGTCGTTCATCGGGGTTCATACCTTTCGTACGGTCACGCCCGCCGCGGCCAGCGCGTCGGTCTCCTCGTCCGGCGCGGCGCCGTCGGTGACGACGGCGTGGAGGGCGGTGGCGGGCGCGACGAAGGCGAGGGCGGTGCGGGAGAGCTTGGCGGCGTCCGCGACGGCGATGACACGGCGGGACGAGGCGATCGCGGCCCGCTTGACCGCGGCATCGTCCAGGTCGTAGGCGGTCAGGCCGTCCGCCGCGGTGAGTCCACAGCAGCCGATGACGGCGGTGTCGAAGCGCAGCGCGGCCAGGGAGGCCGTGGTGAGTGGGCCGGTCAGGGCCAGCTCGCCGGGTCGCGGCCGGCCGCCGGGTACGAGCAGCGTCAGCCGGGGCGCGCCACTCAGTGCGTTCACCGCCTGGAGGGAGAGCGGCAGCACGGTCAGCCGCCGGTGTTCGAGGGCGCGGGCGACCTCCAGGCAGGTGGTGCCGCTGTCCAGGAGGACGGACTCTCCGTCGGAGATCAGCCCGGCCACCTCGGCGGCGATGCGCCGCTTCACCTCAAGGCCCTCCTGCTCCCGCAGCGCGAAGGGTGGTTCCTCCCCGCGCAGCAGCAGGCTCCGCGCGCCGCCGCGGTAGCGCTCCAGCACGCCCTGGTCGGCCAGGGCCTCCAGGTCACGCCGGATGGTCATCTCGGAAGCGCCGGTGAGCTCGGCGAGTTCCGCGACGCCGAGCCGGCCCGCCTCCCGTACGGCGTCGGTGATCTGCCGCAGTCGATCTCTGCTGGTGCTGCCTCTGCTCGCATGGGTCACGCCACCATTCAAGCACCAAACGTGTTTGCGAACCAGCCTTCCGAACATAGTCGGTGTTCGTTATGTTCGGTGCCATGGAAAGAACACTGCGGGCCGGACGGCTGGCCACCTTCGCCTACTTCGCCCTGAACGGCTTCCTCATGGGTATGTGGATCGTCCACATCCCGGCCATCGAGGACCGCGCGGGGATCAGCCACGCCGTGCTCGGCTGGATCCTGCTGCTGCTCGGCGCGGGAGCCTTCGTCGGCATGCAGCTCGTCGGCCCCCTCACCGACCGTCTCGGTGCCCGCGTCGTCGTGCCGGTCAGCGCCGCGCTGTGCAGCGTGGCCGTCGTCCTCCCCGGCCTCGCCACGAACGTCTGGACGCTGGGTGCCGCCCTGCTCGTCCTCGGCTTCGGCAACGGCTGCCTGGACGTCAGCATGAACGCCCACGCGGTCCAGGTGGAGCGCGGCTACCGACGGCCCGTCATGTCCGCCTTCCACGCCACGTTCTCCATCGGCGGTGTCCTCGCCGCGCTGGTCGGCGCCCGCACGCTCAGCTGGGACCTGAGCCCCGCGGTGACCCTCGGCGCGGTGGCGCTGCTCGGCCTGGCCGCCGCCGCGCTGTCGGCGCCCGCGCTGCTGAGGCCCGAACCGGCGGCTCGTTCGAAGGCCGCGGATGGCGCGGCCGCGGGTGACGGTGCCGAAGTCCTCGCCGGTACGAACACACGCAGGCGCACTCCCCGGCGTATCTGGGCCCTTGCCGCCCTCGCCCTCATGCTGATGCTCTGCGAGGGCGTGGCCAACGACTGGAGCGTGCTGCACCTCCGTGACGTCCTGGACGCGCCCGCCGCCACCGCCGCTCTCGCCTACGGCGCCTTCTCCACCGCCATGACCGTCGGCCGCCTGCTGGCCGACCGGGTGGCGGCCCGCTTCGGCCCGGTGGCGATCCTCCGCTACGGCGCGGCACTGGCGGCGGCCGGACTGACGGTGGCCGCCCTTTCGCCCTGGACCCCGGCGGCGCTCTTCGGCTGGACCGTGTTCGGCGCGGGGCTCTCCGGCTGCATCCCCCAGCTCTTCAGCGCCGCGGGTCACGCGGACGAGGGCGCCGCCGGGATCAACGTCTCGCGCGTCGCGGGGCTCGGATACCTCGGCATGCTGGCCGGGCCCGCCGTCATCGGGCCACTGACACACCTCGTACCGCTCAACCTCACGTTCTTCCTGCCGGTGGCGTTCTGCGTGATCGCCGCGTGTACGGCCGGCATCCTGCGCGACCCACGACCCGAGCCGCGCACCCCCGAGGCCGCCGCGCGCGTCTGATGGCCCAGCCGTTGCTCGGGCGTGTGCGACGGGGGCATGAGAAGCGGGGCTCGCTTTCGGCGGAGCTGAGGGTGGGCGGGGGAGCCCAGGGCTGGGTCGGGGCAGCGGCTGGGGGATGAAGCGGACGTTACGGCGGAGAGGGAGGTACCCCGTGGGCTCGGGCGGCGCGTACGGGTGACGCGGATCGGCGGACGCCGGTCGTGCCGGGCGGTGAGAACCCGCGCCGTGGCCACAGCACTCGCGGCGCTCGGCAGCGGTGTCACGTCCGGCCCGCTTCGATGTCCGCGATCAGCTGGTGGACGAGCACGGGGCCGGGCGGCCCGGCCATGGTGGTGACCGCCGGGAGCGCCACGGTGTCGGCCGCGCCGGTCGCCTCTTGGGCCAGGAGTGCCGCGCCGCCCCCGCCGGTCGCGCGCGCTCGGGCGGCGCCCGCCAACCCGAGGGCTCCCGCGAGCGCCTTGTGGGCCCGGCGCCACGCGCGGCTGCGACGGCCGCGCACATGGTCGACGAGCGCCTGCGCGTACTGCGTCATGGAGCGCGTCCAGAGGTCGTGCCGGGGCTGGGGGCCGGCCGAGGCACGCCGGATGCTGCGTGTCGCGTCGCCGGGGGCGACCCGGGCCTGCGCCACGGCCAGCAGCGCCCAGCTGACGGCCACGGGCGGGCCGTACTCCGCGTGCGCGGGGAGGGTGTCCGCGGCCTCCCGCAGATGTGCGATGGCCCGCTCCGTCCTGCCCTCGTCCAGGGCGAGCGCCCCGAGCGTATGGCAGACCCTCCCGACGGTGGCGTCATCGCCCGCGAGCAGGGCCACCCGCCAGGCCTGGCCGAGTGTCTCGGCGGCGTCGGGAGAGCCCGTGCACACCGCCAGCCAGCCGGCCAGCCACAGCGCCTGCCGGCGGACCAGCGTGTCGGTCCGGCCCAGAGGCAGCAGACGCAGCAGGTGCTCGCGCCCCTCGGGGGCGTTTCCGCAAAGAGCCCACCAGAACCACAGGTCCACGGCCAGGGTGAGCGCCATCGAGGCCTGGTCCGCGCCGCTCGGCCGCCGGGCGAGCGCGGCGCGCAGGTCGGCCTCCTCGTCGCGGACGAGCGCGACGGCCCGTTCGTGCAGGCCGGTGCTCCACAAGTGGTGGGCGGTGGAGGCGACATGGCCGTACCAGTACAGATGGCGGCTGATGGCGGCGGCCGCCTCCCCCGCGGACTCCAGCCGTTCGGCACCGAAGCCGCGGACCGCCGCGGAGAGGCGGAAGCGGGGCGACAGCACGCCGCCCGGGTCGCGGACCGGTTCCACGACGGAGGCGAGGACCAGCCGGGCCAGCGCGGCCGGCACGTCCTGCGCGCCGAGGCCGCCGCCCCCGCACACGAACGCCGCCGCGTCCTCGTCGAAGTCGCCCGCGAACACGCTGAGCCGTGCCCAGACGGTGCGTTCCTCCGTCCCGCACAGCGCGTACCCCGCGCCGACGGCGGCCCGCAGCGACCGGTGTCTGCGCAGCGGCGCGTCCACCGTCCCCGGCCAGCCCCGCGCGGACTCCAGCATCCGCGCGAGCTGCGCCAAGGAATGGTCCGCCGCCTGAGCCGCCGCCAACTCGATGGCCAGCGGCACGCCTTCGAGCCGCCGGCAGATCTCACGGGCGACGCGCACGTCGGACGGGTCGCCCCCGGCGCCCCCTGATCCTGCCTCACCCCCGGCACCCGCCGCCCCCGGCTCACCCCCGGCCCGGGCCCGCCCCCGCCGGGCGGCCCGCACCCGCTCCAGGAACAGAGCCACGGCGGGGCCCGCCTCCGAACCGCCGCCGGAGGCGGCGGGGGCCCCGGGCCGGGCGAGGCGGTCCGGATTCGGGTCTGCTGCGGGGGTGTCCGGTCTGGCGTGTCGGGCGTCGGCGTGCGGTTCCGCGTGTCCTGCGGCGGTATTCGGCTCGGAGCGTCCTGTGTCGGTGTCCGGCCTCGGGTGTCCCGTGGCGCTGTGCGGCCTTGCGTCTGCTGTGACCGCGTTCGACCTGAGGTCTCCTGTGACCGCGTCCGGCTTCGGGTCCGCTGTGACCGCGTCCGGCCCCGCGCTCCCTGTAACCGCATCCGGTCCCGCGCCTCCGGCAACCGCGCCCCACCCCCCGTCGCCCACGACAGCGAGCGGCCCTAGGCGCAGTACCGCCTCGTCGCCGAGGCCCAGCGGATGGCGGCCGGCGGCCAGGACGCGTACGTCGGGAGCCTCTTCCAGGAGTGCTCGCACCAGGCGTACGCACTCGCCCCGGACGGGATCGAAGTCGTCCAGCACCAGCAGCATCCGCCGGGACCGCAAGCGCGCCGCGATGTCAGCCACTCCGACGGCGATCCCGCCACCCGCGGCGTCCATGCCCGGCCCCACCTCCCCGTCCAGCGCCTCGGCCACGGTCTGCGCGACCCTCCGCCTGCGCGCCGGAGCGCCGTCCCACCACCGCACCCGCACGACGCCGTCCGGCAGCGAACCTCCCACCGCGGCGGCCGCGTGCTCGGCGAGGAGGCTCTTGCCGATGCCCGCGCCGCCGACCACCGTGACGAGCCTGCCCTGGGCGAGGAGCCGACGAAGCGCCGCCAGCTCCTCGGCCCGTCCCACCAGTCCGCCCCTGCCGGGCCCGCCCGCCCCCGCACCACCCGTACCTGAATCGCCCGCCCGCCTGCCGAACCGTTCCGGCTGGGCCGCGTCCTCCCCGTCGCCCCGTGTTCGCACGCCTCTCCATTCCTGCCCGCCTGCCCGCCCCGTGTCGCCATCGCCGTGCGGAACGACTGCGCAGAATCGTCACTGCACCGTTTTCGACAGAACGTCTAACTCCCCGGCCGTACGCGGAGTAGTGAAGAGCCGAGCCGAATCATGCGGGGCAGCGAACCGTCGTATTCCTGTACGGGTCCGGGTCCCCTCCGGCACATGACTCCGGTACGACGTGTGCGCGCCGCCAGTCAGGTGGATCACGCCCGGCTGCGTCCTGCCAGACGTGACCGACGCGACTCCCGTCTCCGCCCCCGCCTCCGCCGGGAAGAACCCCGCCCCCGCCGCCGAACCCGAGCGGCTCCCGGCCGGGGAGACCTGGCGCGCCCTGTACCGCCACTTCCGTCCGCACCGCGCCGCCGTGGCGTTCGGTGCGTTCCTCACGCTGATCGGTGCGGCGTCCGGCCTCGCGCAGCCGCTCGCGGCCAAGGCGCTCGTGGACCGGCTCGGCGCCGACGACTCGATCACCGGCATCCTCGTGCTCCTCACCGCCCTCGTGATCCTCGGCACCGCGATCGAGTCGGTCGGCGCGTACGTCCTGGAACGCACCGCCGAATCCGTGGTGCTCGCCGCCCGGCGCACGCTGATCGGGCGGTTGCTGCGGTTGCGCCTCCCGGAGGTGGAGCGGACCCAGCCCGGCGACCTGATGTCCCGGGTCACCTCGGACACCACGCTGCTGCGGGCCGTGACCACTCAGTCCGTCGTGTCCGCCGCGTCCGGCGGCCTGACGTTCATCGCGACGATCGTGCTGATGGCGCTGATGGACCCGGTGCTGCTGTGCGTCACCCTCGGCGTGATCGTGCTGATCGGCGGCGCGGCCTCCCTCGCCATGCCCAAGATCGCGCAGGCGACACGGCGCGCCCAGGAAGCGGTGGGCACCATCTCGACCGCGCTTGAACGGGCGTTCGGGGCTTTCCGTACGCTCAAGGCCTCCGGTGCCGAGCGGCGGGAGACCGAGACCGTGCAGGAGGCCGCGCTGGAGGCGTGGCGGCATGGCGTACGGGCGGCGAAGTGGCAGTCGGTGGCGTGGAGTTCGGTCGGTCTCTCCGTGCAGGTGTCGTTCCTCGCCGTGCTCGGGATCGGCGGCGCGCGGGTCGCATCCGGGGCGATATCCATCTCGACGCTGGTGGCGTTCCTGCTCTTCCTCTTCTACCTGATCGACCCGGTGTCGCGGTTGGTCGAGGCGGCCTCGCAGTACCAGGTGGGCTCGGCGGCGATCGCACGGATCGTGCAGGCGGAGCGACTCGGAACGGAAGAGCTCGAAACGGAAGAGCTCAGAACAGGTGAGGTTGGAACAGGAGAGGTTGGAAGGGAACGGCTCGGAACGGAAATGGCGGACCCGGCCGGCGCCGATCCCGCTTCGGTGGCCTTCGAGGACGTGACCTTCCGCTACCGCGACGACCTCCCCTACGTCCATCACGGGGTGAGCTTCGACGTGCCGGGACCCGGCATGACCGCTTTCGTCGGCCCGTCCGGCGCCGGCAAGACGACCGTGTTCGGCCTGATCGAACGGTTCTACGAGGCGACGGGCGGGCGGATCCTGGTCGACGGCAAGGACGTCAGGGAGTGGCCGCTGGCCGAGCTCCGGGCAGCCATCGGCTACGTGGAGCAGGACGCGCCCGTCCTCGCGGGCACCGTCCGCGAGAACCTCCTCTTCGCCGCGCCCGACGCCACCGACGCCGAGGTCCGCGAGGTCCTCGTACGCGCCCGCCTCGACGGCGTCGTCGAACGGCTGCCGGAGGGCCTGGAGACGGTGGTCGGCCACCGGGGCTCCAAGCTGTCCGGTGGGGAGCGGCAGCGCGTGGCCATCGCCAGGGCGCTGCTCAGGAAGCCCCGCCTGCTCCTGCTCGACGAGGCGACCTCGCAACTGGACGCGGTCAACGAACTGGCGCTGCGGGACGTCGTCACGGAGGTGTCCCGCGAGGTGACGGTCCTGGTGGTGGCCCACCGCCTGTCCACGGTGATGCTGGCGGACCGGATCGTGGTGATGGACGCGGGGAAGGTACGGGCGGTGGGGACGCACGCCGAACTGGTGGCGGCGGACCCGCTGTACGGAGAGTTGGCGGCGACCCAGTTCCTGACGGCGTCGGAGTCAGCCTCGGAGTCGGTATCGGCACCGGAGTCAGCCTCGGCCTCGGCGTGAGCGGCGACGGCGGATTCCCGGGCGAACCGGGTGCGTTCCCCGGAGACCGGAGCGCCCATCCGTCCGTCCTGATCACCCCCTGGTCCGTGCCCACCACGGTGCGGTCCGTGGTCTACCGTGGCGGCATGACGCGTCCGAACCTCCGTGCGGTGTACGACCGCTATGTCACACGGATCACCGACCAGACCGCCCAGTTGGTCGCGGCCCTCGACGGCGCCGACGCCGCCGCGCCCGTGCCGGGCTGCCCCGGATGGACCCTCGCCCACCTGCTGCGTCACGTCGGCGGCACGCATGGCTGGGCCGAGACCGTCGTGCGGACGCGGGCCACCGGGCCCGTCCCCGACCATGGCGTCGACGACGTCACGCCCGGCGCGGACGACGACATCGCCACGCTGGCCGCCCGGCTCACGGACAGCACCGCCCGGCTCGTGGAGACGCTGCGCGAGGCGGGCCCGGACGTCACGGTGTGGACGCCGGCCCCGGGCGGCACGCCGCTGTTCTGGGCGCGGCGCATGACGTACGAGACGGTCGTGCACCGCTTCGACGCGGCCGCCGCGGTCGGCGGTACCTACACCCTGGACGCCGATGTCGCGCTCGACGGCCTCGACGAGTGGCTGGAGTTCAGCACGCTGCCGCAGGCCTACCCGTCGCAGGCCGAATACCGGGCGCTGCTCGGCCCCGGCCGCAGCCTTCACTTCCACGCCACCGATGCGCCGGAAGGCGCGGGGGAGTGGTTCATCGACCTGGCCGAGGCGCCCATCACCGTGCGCCACATCCACCAGAAGGCGGGCACGGCCGTGCGCGGCCCTCTCACCGACCTCCTGCTCCTCCTCTACCAGCGCCGCTCCCCGACTGCCGCCGACGGCATCGAAGTCCTGGGCGACGAGGGCCTCTTCGCCGCCTGGCTGGACGGGGCGGGCCATTGGCTGCGGAGGTGAGGCGCGGGGGCGGCGGCTGGACAGGTGAATGCGTACGCCTGCGGGGCATCGAGCCCGATGACTGGGCCGCGTTCCAGCGCTTCGCCGCGGAAGAGGCGCGGTCGGGGGATCTGCCGCGCCCGCCCGGCTCCGCCGAGGGCTACCGGGCCTGGGCGAAGGAACAGGCCGTGGCGGCGCACCGCGCGTCCGTACAGCTCACCGGCCCGCTCCTCGGGGGCGAGCAGCGCCCGGCAGCGCAGCGCGAGGGCCTCGGTCCAGGCATGGTCGGTGGTTCGGCCCAGGTCTCGTAGCGCGCGAGGGCCTCCGCCGCGCGGTCGGTGGCTCCGGTGCGCGCGGCGGCCCAAGCGCGCCCGCGAGCGCCCGCGCCTGCCGCTCGGGCAGCTCCCCACACGGTCGGCCGCCCGGCCGAGCAGCAGGTGCAGCCCCGCGAAGGGCAGCTCGCTCCCCGACTCCGTCCCGGTGGCCCGCGACACCCGCAGCCCCTCGGCACGGGCCGCGGCGACCGCGTGCGCCAACAGCTCGGACTTGCCGGTCCCGGCCTCGCCACGCACGACGAGCGCCGCGTTGCGGCCCTGCCGCGCCCCCCTGGAGAACCCGGTCGATGACGCCGAGTTCGTCTTTCCTCCCGTACAACCCCATGGACCAGACGCTACGTTCGAGCGGCGCGGGATCAGTCCACGGTGAGGACGACCTTGCCCCGCCCGTGCCCGGTGGCCACGAGACGGTGCGCGTCCGCCGCCCGCTCCAGCGGGAACGTCGCGCGCAGCCGCACGTCCACCGCGCCCTTCTCGTACAGCGCGGTCAGCTCGGCCAGGCGCGCGGCGGACCGGGTGCCGCCCCAGTCCGGCAGGCCGAGGCGCGCCGCCTCCTCCGTGGCGACCATCGTCACCACGCGGTCACGGTCCTTGGCCACCGCCACGGCGGCGCGCAGCCCCTCCGCGCCGGCCGCGTCGAGCGCCGCGTCGACGCCGTCGGGTGCGACGGCACGGATCCGGTCCACGAGCCCCTCCCCGTACGTCACCGGGACCGCTCCGAGCGACCGGAGGTAGTCGTGGTTGCGCTCGCTCGCCGTGCCGATGACGGTCGTGGCGCCCCACGCCCGCGCCAGCTGCACGGAGAACGTGCCGAGCGCACCGGCCGCCGCGCCGATCAGGACGGTGTCGCCGGGCTTCACACGCACCTGGGAGAGGGCCAGATGAGCACCCTGACCGTTGCCGGAGAAGCCGCCGGCGACCGTCCACGGCATCGCGGCCGGCTTGTGCACCAGCTGCTCGGCGGGGACCGCGACGTACTGCGCGTACCCGCCGAGCAGGCCGTAGCCGAGCACCTCGTCGCCGGGCGCGAAGTCGGGCACGCCCTCGCCGATCCGGTCCACGACCCCCGCGAACTCATTGCCGGGCACCACAGGGAAGCCCGGCTCGACGCCCGGCGGCACCCGGCCCTCCCGCACCCCGAGGTCGAAGGGCTGCACCCCGGCGGCCCTGACCCGTATCCGCACCTCGCCCGGCCCCGGCTCGGGCACGGCGAGCTCGGTCGGCCGCAGCACCTCGGGCGGACCGTAGGCGGACAGCGCGGCGGCGATCATCTTCATGGTGGCTCCTTTGTACGTTGCGACAGGGGACGCCCGGTGAGGCGGCGAGGTTGAGGGGGGAAGGGTGGTCACGCCCTCACGGGATCAGGACGACCTTGCCGATCGTCGCGCGGCTCTCCAGCGCCCGGTGCGCCGCCGCCGCGTCCCGCAGCGGGAAGCGCGTCACCGCGGGCACAAGGCGCCCGGCCGCGGCTTCGGCGATGGCCCGGTCCTGCGCGGCCCGCAGCCCGCCGGGCACCTTCAGCAGCCGCGGCCCGAGCGCGACCGTCACCTGGAGCGACCGGTCGAACAGATCCTGCGCGCTCAGCTCGGTGACCGACCCGGCCGACCAGCCGAACAGCAGCAGCCGACCGCCGAAACCGAGCAGTTCGAGCGCGTCCCGCCCCGCCCTGCCGCCCACCCCGTCGAGCGCCACCGTGACCTCACGCCCCCGCAGCGCGTCCCGGACCACCTCCGGCCACTTCGGGTCGTCGTAGTCCACGGCCACGTCGGCGCCGAGGGCCCGCACCCGTTCCACCTTCTCCGCGCCGCCGGCCGCTCCCACCACCGTCGCGCCCGCGTTCCTCGCGGCCTGCACGAGGAGCGTCCCCACGCCGCCCGCCGCGGCTGTCACCAGCACCACGTCGTCCGCCGTGAACTCGGCCAGGTGCTCGATCGCCAGGGCGGTGCGCCCGGTGCCCACCATCGCGACGGCGGTGTCGAAGGCGACCTTGTCCGGCAGGGGATGCAGCGCCTCGACCTCCCGTACGGCGAACTCGGCGTACCCGGCGTTGGCCAGCCCCAGATGCGCGGCTACCCGCCGCCCGACCCAGGACTCCGCCACCCCTTCGCCCACCGCGTCGACCGTGCCCGCGACCTCACGCCCCACGATCAGCGGCAACTCGGGGAGCGGGAAGGGGAGTCGATCGGCAGCGCCCTTGCGCAGCGCCGTGTCAAGGAGATGGACCCCGGCGGCCCCGACGGCGATCCGCACTTGGCCGGGCCCCGGCACCGGCTCGGGCACCTCCTCGTACGCGAGGTTCTCGGCGGGCCCGAAGGCGTGCAGACGTACGGCGTGCATGACGGTCAACTCCAGTATGGGAAATATGGGAAAAGAGAAAAGGGGAAAAGAGGTGCAGGCAGGAGGCGCGGGTCAGGCCGCGTAGGGGCGGACGGTCTTGCCGTCGCGCAGGGTGTGGCCCCACCAGGCGAGCTGGTCGAGCATCGTCTTGGCGGCGGACTCCGGCCCCGTCGGGTCGGACAACTCGCCGGACTCGTCGAAGCAGCTCCACACACCGTGGAAGCTGACGGTGTCGCGCACCGTCACCGCGTGCAGCTCCGCGAAGACCTGCCGCAGCTGTTCGACGGCGCGCAGGCCACCGGCCATCCCGCCGTAGCTGACGAAGCCCACCGGCTTCGCGCGCCACTCGGCGTAATGCCAGTCGATGGCTGTCTTCAGCGTCGCGGGGAAGCTGTGGTTGTACTCCGGCGTGACGACCACGAACGCGTCGGCCGCGTCGAGCCGCGGTGTGATCCCGGCGACCTCCGGTCCGCGCTGCTCGGAGAGCCCGTCCGGCAGTCGCGCCTCGGCCAGATCGATCACGTCCACGTCCAGGTCGTCGCGCCGGGAGACCAGCTCGGTGAACCAGCGGGCGACGGTGGGCGCGAAGCGGCCCTCACGGGTACTGGCGACGATGACGGCCACCTTCAGGCGCTCGCCGCGTCGGCTCTCACTGCCATGGCTCATGTCTGCGGTCATGTCCGCTCCTCGGTCGGTGGTGTGCTTTCCGGCACCGACGAAGCTACGGAGCCCGCCCCCGTCCGCGCCTCTGTCGCACGACCGGGTTCACTACCTGCGCAGGGACTAGGACGACCGGCGGAGCCCACCCCGGTCATCCGACAGAGGCGTGAAGCGGCCCGCGTCCGGACTGCCGCTGCTCTCCTTGCAGTTGGCGGGTACTTCCGTCGGACTCTCGCTCTTCCTGCTGCCGTTCTTCGTCGCCGAGGTCCTGCACGCGGGCGCCGATCTGATGGGCCTCGCCATGATCTTCCTGGTGAGCGGGGTCGCCGCGGGCTCGTCGCTCAGCGGCCGCCTGACGGAACGGTACGCGCCGCATCTGCTCGCCGGGGCCGGCGGCGCCCTCACCCTCGCCGGGCTGCTCTCGACCCTGACCCTCGACGCGCACTCGGGTCTCGCGGACCTGGCCCGGCGGCTCGCGCTCATCGGCTTCGGGCAGGGCGTGTTCGGCGCCCCCAACAACACGGCGATGCTGGCCGCCACCCCGGCGGGCATGATCGGCACGGGTGGTGGCGTGGCGGCGACGGTCCGCACCCTGGCGTTCACGGTGGGCCCGGCGGTCGCGTCCCTCGCGTACGGCCTCGGCGGGGGAGGGGCCCGGGGGTTCCGTACGGGTGCGGTCGTCCTCGCGGCGTTGCGGGTGGCCGGAGTGCTGGCGGTGGCGGCGGGCCAGGCGGCGTCCCGCCCGGCAGGGCCAAGGGGTTCGACGGACTCAACGGGCTCAGCGGCCCCCGCGGACTCACCGGACGCAGCTGATTCGGCTCCCGATGGCAGCCGGCCGGCGCCTTCGGTGGAGCGCGCGGCGCGGGCCTGACGAGTGCATCGGTCCGAGGCGGGCTCGCGCGCCCCTCGCCGTGTACGCCGGTGCGCGCCAGGGCAGGAAGCACCGGACGGCCACGGCGGCACACGCAGGCGGCGGAACGGGCCACGGCAGGGGAGGGCCGCGCCGCGACACCGGACCAGGAGGAGTCGGACATCATGGCACACCGCACCGCCCAGGACTGGGAGTTCACTGACGACCGGGACCACCTGGTGAGGGCCCCACGCCGCCCGGCCAGGCTGGTCGCCTACCTGCCGACGGCCGCCGCGCTGCACGACCACGGCATACGCCCCGCCGGCGTCTTCGGCTCCGCGCACGACGACCCCGCCCTACCGGATCCGGCCAAGTCGGGCAGCCTGCCGCTCGCCGACGTCACCTACTTCGGAGCGGGCTCCGCGCTCGACCTGGACGCGCTTCTCGCCGCGGCGCCCGACCTGGTCGTCGCGCTCACCTACGGCGGCGGTCAGGTCTACGGCATCGATCCGGAGGCCGCCAAGTACCTGGAGGAGCGGGTGCCGCTCGCCGTGCTGGACGTAGGCCGCGGCCGTAGCCTCGCCGGGATCAGGGGCCGCCTCACCGCCCTCGCGCGCAGCCTGGGGGCACGTGAGCAGGCTGACGCGGAGGCCGAACTCCACGCCGCCGAAAGCCGGTTGAGCGACGTGGCGACCGGTGCCGTACGGCCGCGGGTGCTCGCCCTCTCGCCGGCGGGGCCCGACTCCGTCCACCTGGCGAGGCCCTACGCCTGGCCCGACCTCGCCGCGCTGACCGGACTCGGTGTCGGCCTCGTGGACCCCGAGTCCGGGCAGGGCGCCAACTGGTCCACGACCGGCTGGGCCGAGGCGGCCGCACTGGAGCCCGACCTGGTGCTCACCGACGTACGGTCCAACGCGGCCCGGCTCGGCGACGCCCTCGGGCCCGGCATCCGCACGCTGCCCTGGAACCCCGAACTGCCGCCCAGCGCACGGGAACACGCCCGCTTCTACGCCGCGCTCGCCGAAGCGCTGGAGGACGTGCGCCCCTGAGGAAGTGTCCGACCCCGGAGTGGCCGCCGTGCCCGTGTTCGAGGAGTACGCCGAGCAGCCTGGTCGGCTGCCCCACCCATGGAGTGGTGGCGTTGGCCGTACGGCGACCGCTACTGGGCGCTGCTGTCCGGGGCGGAGTCCGCGCTGTACGGGCCCCGGGGCGTGGAATCGAGGTAGTGGTGCAGACGGCCCGCGCCCTCCAGCATCGCCCGCGTCCGCGCGTTCAGCACGGTCTCCCGCTGGGCCAGGGCCGCCCGGAGCGCCACGACGCCGCCACTGCGGCGCAGGTCGTCGAGGACGGGCCGGATCTGCGCGAAGAGGTAGTGGCTCTGCCGCAGCAGGTGCACCACGCGGGCGTCGCGCACATCGGCCGGCAGGTACGAGCGGTAGTGCGTGCCCGGATCGCGTGAGGGAGTGAGCAGCCCGGCCGACTCCCACACCCGCAGGGCGGAGGCGCGCACGCCCAGATGGGCGGCCACCTCACCGATGCGCAGCCGCGAGCGCGGCAGGGCGGGGGCGCCGGGCCCCTCCTCGGCGACGGCCTCCAGGGCCCGACCCGTCGCCCGCAGGGAGCGCCGCTGCTCGTGCAGCGCGGCGTGCCCCGCGTCGATGAGCGCGAGCGCCTGCGGTACGTCCCCCTCGTGCACCGCCCGCATGACCGCCCGGGCGGTGCCGGGACCGTGTCCGCGGACCAGGGCCCGGTAGGTGAGCAGGGCCTGCCGGTGGCTGTCGTCGAACGTGCGGTACCCGGCGGGGGAGCGCGGTGCGGGCGGCAGGATCCCCGCGTCCGCGTAATTCCGGATCTGCTGCGTGGAGACCCCCGCCGCACGCGCCAGGTCGACCGGGCGCAGCCGCTCGGCCCCCGCTTGCCGCGCGGCGCCGCCTTCCTCGCGCTCCGCGCCACCGGCCTCGCTCCGGCTGCCGCCCGCCGTCTCCCGCGCAGGGCCGGCCGCGGCGCCGCTGCCCGCTTCCTGACGGCTCATCAATGACCTTTCCGGTGGCGTCCCGCCACCCCGATGCGCAGGTTACCGGGGGAGTCGCGGTGTGCGGGGCGAAGGCCGCGTACAGCAGGGAACACTCGAACACCAGCCGTCTGGATGATCTTGACTTGAAGATCACTACTGGTCCGTAGGCGAGACCGGGCCAGGTTGATCCACATCGCCTGTGACCCTATAAGCTCCGTTGTGGCGCGGCGTGTTGACGCGATGGCGCTCCGCCGCACCCTGCCGTGTCGCCGCCCTGTGCGGCATTCCGTTTCCGGTTGTCTCCCGTTCGAGCGCGTTGGTTTGAGGATGCAGATGGAACTAGCCACTCCGCCACCGGCGGCGGCCCGAGAGTCCAAGGCCTGGCGCGCCTGGTGGCTGTTGCCGCTCGGCTTAGGCGCGGGCACCTTCGCCGCCGCGGTGGCCGGGCCCGACGAGGCCCGCATACCCGTGGTCCTGGTCGGACTCGGCATGAGCGCCGCCGCCACTTTCTGTGTACGGCTCCTGCTGCGCTCGCGCGGTGAGCTGCGCCGGGCCGCCGAGCAGATCCAGGCGGCACAGATGAGCCACTCCCGGCAGTGGCAGAACCACGTGGCCTCCCTTGAGCACGAGTACGCCACCCAGCGCGCCGCCCTGGAGGCCCGCCTGGCCGAGGAGACCAAGACCTGGCAGCGGCGGGTCGACCGCCAGCGGGAACTGCTCGCCCGCCTCGGTGACGATTTCCTGCCCGAGGCCCTGGAGGGCCTGCGCGCCGGTGACGCCATCGACGACGTACTGCCGGATCTGGCCGGCGAGACCGACGTCTCGCCCGAGTTCCGCTTGGAGCTGCGCAAGGTCCTGCGGACCGGACTGATCGCCGTCGAGGAGGAGTTCAACCGCAGCACCTCCGCCGAACAGGCCGTCATCAGCATCGGCAGCCGCCTGCACGTCCTCACCGGCAAGATCCGCGGCCGGCTCCACGAGATGCAGGGCGAGCACGGCCGCTCTCCCGCCGTCGCCCAGGGCCTCATGGAACTCGACCAGGCGATCGGCCCCGCCGACTGCCTGGCCGCCAGCATCGGCGTACTCGGCGGCACGGACCGCCCCGGGCGGCAGTGGCAGGAGCCGCAGCGCCTGCTCAGCGTGGTCCGCGGCGGCATCGGCCGCATCAAGGACTTCGACCGCGTCCAGGTGCGCCGACTGCCCGAACTCGGCGTCGACGGCGGCCTCGTGGACCACCTCACGCTGATCTTCGCCCACCTCCTGGACAACGCGGCCCGTTACTCGCCGCCCACCGAGCCCGTGATCGTCTCGGGCAAGGAGGTCCCGAACGGCGTCGGCATCGAGATCCAGGACGCGGGCAAGGGCCTGAGCGAGGAGAAGAAGCAGCTGGCGCTCGACTCCCTCGAGGGCGTCGCCGCGGGCCCGGGGCTCGGCGGGCTCTCGGAGGACGCCCACCTCGGCCTGCGCGTCGTCGGCACCCTCGGCCGCAAGTACGGCATCAGGGTCACCTTCGCCGACTCGCCCTGGCTCGGCACCTCCGTCGTCGTGGTCGTACCGCACAAGTACTTCAGCCAGCTCCCGGCCACCGTGGCCCCCGACCGGCCCTCGGTCCCCGCCCCCCGGGCCGAGGCACACGCCGACCCGCGGTCGCCCGAGGCACCGGCCCTCACGGCCGGCGCCGCCCCCGACGCCGAGACCACCGCCGGTGGCCTGCCGAAGCGGCGCAGGAGCAAGCCGCGCGGGGACTCCCCGGCCGCGGTCGGCGCCCCGGTGGCGGCCGCGGCTCCGCCCGCCGTGCCGCCGGACACGTCCTTCGCCGGCCTCGCGGCGTTCGCCACCGCCGGACGAGAGACCGAAGAGCCCCGCACCGAAGAGAGCGACCAGCGATGACGCAACACGAGACCGACGTGAGCTGGGCGCTCCGTGACCTGACGGAGTCCATCCAGGAGATCCGCTTCGCGCTGGTGGCCTCCAGCGACGGCAAGGCCATCACGTCCTACGGCGCAGAGGACCCGGACGACGTGGACCGGTTCGCCGCGGTGGTCGCGGGGCTCCAGGCGCTCGCCCAGCCGGTGGCCGCCCAGTTCCCCAAGTACGGCGGCCAGTTGCGCCTCGCGATGATCGAGGTCGACGGCGGGCATCTCTTCGTGGTGCGCGCGGGTGTGGAGACGTACCTCGGAGTCCTCGCCAAGGAAGGGCTCGACCAGGGACTGCTCGGCCACCAGATGAGGGACCTGGCCCGGCGGATGGGTGAGCTTCTCGGCACCAGTCCGCGCCGGGAGGAGCAGCCTGGATGAGTGGCCCCCACCGGCCGGGGGACCCGTCCGGTCTCGAGCGCTACTACGTCCTCACGGGCGGGCGCAGCGGACCGGGCGGGGCCGCCGCCGGGCTCGACGTGGCGACGCTCGTCATCACCCGCGACTCCCGCACCGCGCCCCTGACGGACATGCAGCACGAGCACGAGGAGATCGTGCGCCGGTGCCGCGATCCGCTGTCGGTCGCCGAGCTGGGCGCCCACCTCGGACTGCCGTTCAACATTCTCGCGGTGCTGGTGACCGACCTGCTGGAGGCGGGACGGGTGGAGGCCCGTGACCCCATCCCGGTTTCTTCCCCCTCCGGCCACGGGCCGGACCTCGCGCTCCTTGAGGAGGTACTCAGTGGACTTGAAAGGCTTTGACCGCTCCGACCAGCCGTCGTCGGGCGCACTGGCCGCCGAGAGCCGCTCGGTCAAAGTGATGATCGCCGGTGGCTTCGGCACCGGAAAGACGACCATGGTCCGCTCGGTGAGCGACATCAGGCCGCTCACCACCGAGGAGACCCTGACCCAGGCCAGCATCGACGTCGACCACCTGATCGGGGTCGCGGACAAGCAGGAGACCACGGTCAGCCTCGACTTCGGCCGCATCGGCCTGAACGAGCAGCTGGTGCTGTACCTGTTCGGCACGCCTGGACAGGAGCGCTTCTGGTTCCTGTGGAACGGCCTCTTCAAGGGGGCCCTGGGCGCGGTCGTCCTCGTCGACACGCGGCGCCTCGCGTCCAGCTTCCGGGCGATCGAGGAGATGGAGCGCCAGGACGTCCCCTTCGTCATCGCCCTGAACGTCTTCCCCGACTCCAAGGAGCACCCCGTCGAGGAGATACGGGAGGCCTTGGACATCCCGCCGCACACCCCGGTCGTCACCTGCGACGCCCGTGACAAGGCGTCCAGCCGCGATGTCCTCATCGCTCTCATCCGCCACCTCAAGGAACGCTCCGCCGCCGTCCTGGAGTCCCGATGAACGCCCCTCTCGACGACGCCGGAACACCCGGGACCGGCGGCGGAGGCTGCCCGGTCCGGCACGGCGACACGGACACGCTCACCCGCCTCTACGGGCCCGAGGCCGCGGGCGACCCGCACGGCATCTACGCGCGGCTGCGCGCGGAGCACGGCTCGGTGGCGCCCGTCCTGCTCGAAGGGGATGTGCCCGCCTGGCTGGTCCTCGGCTACCGGGAGAACCGGCGGGTCCTGGAGAACCCCCGCCAGTTCACCCGCGACTCGCGGATCTGGCGGGACTGGAAGGAGGGCCGGGTCGAGGACTCGTCCCCGCTGATGCAGATGGTGGGCTGGCGCCCGGACTGCGTCTCCCAGGAGGGCGAACCGCACCGCAGGCTGCGCGCGGCCGTCACCGACAACCTCCAGGCCGCGGCGGGCCGCGGCATCAGGCGGCACGTCACCCGCTTCGCGAACAAGCAGATCGACGCGTTCGTGGCGGCGGGCAGCGCCGACCTGGTGGAGCAGTACGCGGAGTACCTGCCGATGCTCGTCCTGACCCGCCTCTTCGGCCTCGCCGAGGGGGAGGGGCGCCGACTGGCCCACTCCTGCGCCCAGGTCATCAAGGGTGGCGAGGAAGCCGTCGCGCACAACGACCGGATCATGTCGATCCTCGGCGAACTCGCCGAGCGCAAGCGGGCCGAGCCCGGCTCGGACTTCACCACCGGGCTCCTGAGCCACGAGGCGGGCCTGGACGACGGCGAGATCCTCAGCCATCTGCGCCTGGTGCTGATCGCCGCCCACACCACCACCAGCAACCTGCTGGCCAGGGTCCTGCAACTGGTGCTCACACACCCCTCCCACATGACCGGCCTGGTGAGCGGGCAGCTCAACATCTCGGCGGTCGTGGAGGAGGTCATGTGGAACACCCCGCCGCTCTCCGTCTGCCCGGGGCGCTTCGCCACGGCCGACCTGGAACTCGGCGGCCGCCGGATCAAGGCGGGTGACCTGCTCGTCCTCGGCCTCGCCGCGGGCAACCTCGACCCGGAGATCAGGCCCGACGCCTCCACGACGCTGCACGGCAACAAGGCGCACCTCGCGTTCAGCGGCGGTTCGCACGAGTGCCCGGGGCAGGGCGTGGGCCAGGCCATCATCGAGACGGCCGTCGACGTGCTGCTGCACCGCCTGCACGGCCTGCGCCTCGCGACCGCGCCCGACGAACTGACCTCCACGGCCTCCACCTGGGAAAGCCGCCTCGACCGCCTGCCGGTCGAGTTCACGCCGCAGGGGGCCTGAGCCGTCGTCGGCCTGGGAGGCGGAACGCGCGCACCAGCCGGTGCGCGCGTTCCGCCCCCAGCCGCCTCCGGACCCGCCTCAGCCCCCGCAGGGCCCGCCCCGCCTCACACAGTCAGCAGGTCATCGAGCGACCCGCGCCCCCGCTCCTCCGCGGCTGCCGCCGGGGTGTTCTTGACGGCGGCGTAGCGGCCCGTCACCAGCGCCCACTCGTAGTTGCCGTTGATCCAGTGCTGGATGGCCTCCACGCCCATCCGCACCCGGGCCCGCTCGTCCACGCCGAGCCGCAACTCCTCGCACATCGCCGGTACTTCGGACTCCAGGCGCAGATAGTCGGCGAGCCGCTCCTCGGTCATCCGTATCGCCTCGGCGGCGGCCTCCTCCCAGCCGTAGCCGCGCTCCTGCTGAAGGACGGTGATGAGGTTGTGCCCGTCGCCCCGGCGCTTCTCGCGCTCGAACGAGTGGATGTCGTTCATGAAGCCGATGGTGTCCGCGGCGGCGTCCCGCAGGGCGACCATCAGCGGATGCGCCTGCGCCTGCACGGGAACCTCGAAGCGGCGGCTGCGCTCACCCGCGTCGATGCTGTGGTGGATGCCCACGGTACGCCGCCGGAACGCCGTGTACTCGGCCAGGCGGAGCCGCCCGCCGCGGGCCGCCAGGTCGACCTCCTCGGAGTGCGCGACCAGGAACCGCCCCCAGGACGCGGCGAACCGGGTGCGCCAGGCCGGTGACATGCCGTCGGCCAACTGCTCCCAGACCTGCGCCCACGCCACCGTGATGGGGCAGACGACCCGTGGCCGGCTGCCGACCGGCCGCAGAGGCGTGGCGACGAGCTCGCGCGACACCTCCGCTATCCGGTCCGCCCGGTCGGGCCGCGCCGCGTCGAACTGGTCGTCGAAGAGGAAGGCGAGCGAGAACCAGTTCATCAGGACGACCATGTCCTCGGCCGAGGCGTACGGATACGTGCGTATCGCCGCCTGGGGCAGATCCCAGCTCTCGTACTCCTCGAAACCGCCTTCGCTGCGTATCAGGCCCATCTCCCTGACCCACCGCAGGTGTTGCTCCCGCGCGACGTCGAGGTGTTCGCTGACCGGGGTGCTGAAGGGGATCTCGAAACGAACGTCCTGCGGCATATTCACGTACTCCTCGGGCGACGCGCGCAAGGTCCCCCGGCCCGCGCGCAGATACATGGCCTGTTCAATGATCAACTGCGCTACCAAGCTGCCCGGACGCCAAACGATCTATGCTGTGATCAAGTCAACTGCCGTGACCTGCTTGAAGATGGCAAGGTTGCTCGCGAAGACGGAGGGGAAGTGATAAGCGGAATCGTCCCTACCGTCACAGGAGCAGCTGACTCACCGTGTCCATCGCGCCCTCTTCCCCCGCCCCCGCCACCACCGGCATACCCACCGCCCCGGGCTCGCTGCCGCTCCTCGGCCACGCGATACCCCTGCTCCGCGACAACCTCGCCTTCATCGCCTCCCTGCGCGACCAAGGGCCCCTCGTACGGATCCATCTCCAGCCCGGCAGACCGACGATCGTCGTCAACGACCCGGCCCTGATCCGGCAGGTGCTCGTCGACCTCGCGCCCGGCCTCGACAAGGGGCGCTTCTTCGAGAAGATGGGCCAAGTCCTCGGCGGCGACAGCGTGGTGACCGCCGCGGGCGCCGACCACGTGCGCAAACGGCGCCAGCTCCAGCCCGCCTTCCGGCACACCGAGATCGCCCGCTACGTCGACCTCATGCGCGAGCAGGCGACCCGCACCGCCGCCTCCTGGACCCCGGGCCAGGCCCTCGACGTCCGCGAGGTCATGGTCAAACTCTCCCTCGACATGCTCGCCGCCACCGTCTTCGCCTCCAGCCTCGACGAACAGGCCTTCCTGCGGCTGCGCCGCGATCTGTCCGTGGTGATGAACGGCGTCGGCGCGCGCATCATGCTCCCCGACTGGGTGGAGCGGCTGCCGCTGCCCGCCAACCGCCGCTTCAACGCCTCCCGGGCGGCGGTGCGCGCCATCATCGGCGACGCGGTCACGCAACTGCGCACCTCCGGCCACGACACGGGCGACATGCTCTCGATGCTGATGCGGGCCGAGGACGAGGAGACGGGCGAGCCGCTGACGGGGCACCAGATCTGCTCGGAGGTCCTCACGTTGGCGGTCGCGGGCACGGAGACCACGGCATCGGTCCTCTCCTGGATCCTCTACGAACTCGCCCGCAACCCCGAGGTCGACCAGCGCCTCCAGGCCGAACTGGACGAGGTACTCGCGGACCGCCCGGTCACCTTCGAGGACATCCCGCAGCTCCCCTACCTCCGCGACGTCATCACCGAGGCGCTGCGCCTGCACCACACCGGCTGGCTCGTCACCCGGCGCACCCTCGCCCCGATCCGCCTCGGCGACCAGGAGATCCCGGCGGACACGGAACTGGCGTACTGCCAGCACGCTCTCCACCGCGACCCGGGCCTCTTCCCCGACCCGCTGCGCTTCGACCCCGGCCGCCGGCTGGACGAGACGCAGAAGGCCGTCCTGTCCAACGGCGCCTTCCTGCCCTTCGGCGCGGGCAAGCACAAGTGCATCGGCGACCACTTCGCGATGACGGAGATCGCCACGGCGATCGCGACGCTGACCCGCGACTGGCGGCTGGAGACGGTGCCCGGCCAGAGCGTCCGCCCGGTGGCGAGGGCGACGGTGCGGCCCAGCACGCTGATGATGACGGCGGGCCACAGGCGGACCTGACACGCCCGGCTGCCGACGGGGGACTCATCCGTCCCGCTCGTCCGCGGCGCGGCGCGCGCGGAGCGTCCGTACCTTGTGGAGGTTGCCGCAGTGCTCCATCGAGCACCAGCGGCGGCGGCCGGGGCGGGAGGTGTCGACGTAGATCAGGTGGCAGTTGTCGGACGCGCAGACGCGGACGCGGTGCGCGAACGGCCCCGTCAGCAGTTCGACGGCGTCCCGCGCGACGGTGGAGAGCAGCCCCGGCCCGTCGCAGCCCCGCGCCCAGCGGCGCTCGCCGTCCGGTCCGACGGCGGGGACCAGCGGCGGACGGGCCGCCGCTTCGTTGACGGTGCCGAGGTCGGCCGGGGCGGCGCTCCCGCCCTCGGCCCGGGCCCTCGTCAACCGGAACAGCGCGTCCCGCAGCCGCCGCGCGTGCGCCACGTCAGCCGCGGACACCTCCAGGACGGGCGTCGGCGTCAGCCGCGAACGCCCGGCCCAGGCGGCCAGGTCCTCGGGGGCGTGCAGCGTCTCGTGGCGGCGGGACGCGCCGGGGCCTTTGGTGGTCAGCAGCTCCAGGCAGAGCGCGCCCGGGTCGAAGCGGTACGTGGCGCCGCTGTGGGCGCGCATCAGGATGCCGGGGGCCGCGGGCGATGGCATGTAACCACCATAAGCGGTTACGTCGCCCGCGCCCCGCGCGGCTTAGACTCCCCGGCATGGACGACACTCCCTGGGCACGGCTCGGCGCCGGAAAGTACCTGCTGGTCAGCAGTTACCGAAAGGACGGCACCCTCGTGCCGAGCCCCGTCTGGGTCGTCCCGGACGGCGACGCCCTCGGGATCTGGACCGCCGGGGACTCCTGGAAGGTGAAGCGCATCCGCCGGCGCGCGGACGTCATGGTCGGCCCGTGTGACCTGCGAGGCAATCCGACGGGCAAGCAGGTGCCCGCCACCGCTGAGATCTGCCCGCCCGAGGTCACCGCGCGCTACCGCCGCCTCATCGCCCGCAAGTACGGGGTGATCGGCTTCCTCACGCTGCTCGGCAGCAGGCTACGGCGCGGGCTGAAGGGCACGGTCGGCATCCGCATCACGCCCGCGCCGCCGCACTGACGCCCGCCTCCGCGGCCCTCCCTCAGGAAGCGCTCGGTTCCCGCGGCGCGGTCGCCGCCTGGAGGGCCGAGATGCACGCGCCGATGGCCTGCTGGAGGTCTTCGAGGCGGCGCACCATGTCGTCCTCGTAGATGTCCTGGATGTCCTCGGCGTTCTGGATGTCGTCGAACGTCAGCTCCTCGAAGACCTTCGTCGCCTTCTGCAGGCTGCTGTAGAACTTCGCGCGCCGCTCCTGCACGCGCAGCTCCGGGTCGCTCTGGACGGTCTGCGCGACCAGGTCGCGCACCGTGTCGTACGCCTCACGCGCCCACTCGCCGGACTCCTCGCCGTCGTCCAGCTCGTCGATGAGGGACAGGTGCCGCTCGGCCTCCTCGCGCAGCTCGGCGGGGGCCTCGATCAGCTGGCCCGCGGGGGTTTTGACCTGGCCCTTCTCCACGATCTGGCGGACATAGCCGACGCGGTCGCCCGCCTTGGCCTCGGCGGCCACGGCCTTCTTGAGGTCGTCGGCGCGGACGATGTCGCGGACCAGCTCGGTTCGGAGCGCCGGGTCCTCCCCGAGGCGGTCCATCAGCGCCTTCCTCGCGGCCTCCGCGGTGCCGGGGTCGGCGAGGATCGCCGCACGCAGCGCGGTCGGGTTCTCCGCGACCTCCAGGGCCTTGGTCGGGCGGATGCCCTCGGCCTCGGCGGCCTCCGTGATGGCGTTGCCGCGCGGGGTCAGGGCGCTGGAGCGGGAGGTGTAGTACGTCAGCCACACGTCGGCGTCGGGCAGCTCCACGTCCATGCCGGGAGCGAGCGCCTCGAAGTGCGGCACCATGCCGTCGTCGGCGGCCTTGTCCCACGCCTTGTAGTACCGCATGACGCGGTCGGCCGAGCAGCCCGCGAGCTCGGCGAACTCCTTGGCCGAGATCTTCGGCGTCTCACCCGCGCCCTGCCCGCCCGGGCGCACGCTGCGGGCGACCCTCAGGCCGAAGGCCCAGCCGCCGGTGCGCGCGTAGGCCCCGAAGGCGCGGGCGTCCTCGGCCACCAGGCACGCCACGTCGACGGCCGGGGCCGGGTCGGCGGCCGGGCCCGCCTCGGAGGCGGTGGCCTCGGGAGCGGCGGTCTCGGACGGGGCGATGGCTGCGGTCACGGAAGCTCTCCTGGTGTGACAGATGTGCGGAGGTTGACGCGATACTTTATCGCTCCTATTGGGATGGTTTGCACGCGAGTTGGCGGCGCGCTGCCACGCGTTGACTCCGGGCCTTCGCCCGCGGGCGACGGCTCGCATAGGGTGCGTGGATGAGCATTCTGGATGACGCCCGCCCGGGCATGAACCCCGAGATCCGCCCGCAGGACGACCTGTTCGGACACGTGAACGGCCGCTGGCTGGACACCGAGAAGATCCCCGAGGACCGCTCCAGCTGGGGCCCCTTCGTGCAGCTGGCCGACACGGCCGAGGAGCAGGTCAAGGAGATCATCCAGGAACTGGCGGCGGAGGCCTCGGGCGCCCCGTCCGAGGACGCCCGGAAGATCGCCGCGCTGTACGCCTCGTTCATGGACGAGGAGACCATCGCCGCCCGCGGGCTCACCCCCGCACAGCCCCTGATCGACGAGGTCGCCGGGCTGCGGGACGTGCGCGAGCTGGCCGCCTTCCTCGGCCGCTTCGAGCGTATCGGCGGCTCGGGGCTCTTCGGCTCGTACATCGATTCCGACGACCGCGACTCCGACCGCTACCTCTTCAACATCCTCCAGGGCGGCCTCGGCCTGCCCGACGAGTCGTACTACCGCGACGAGAAGTTCGCCGAGATCCGCGAGAAGTACGTCGCCCACCTCACCCGCCTCCTCGCGCTCGGCGGGCACGCCGCCCCCGAGGCCGCCGCGAAGACCGTGCTCGCGCTGGAGACGCGGCTCGCCGCCGGCCACTGGGAGCGCGCCGAGACCCGCGACGTACTGAAGACCTACAACCTCACGACGCTGGACGAACTCCTGGCCCTGGCACCCGAGTTCGACTGGCGCGGCTACGTCGAGGGGCTCGGCGGCTCGGAGGCCACGATCGCCGAGACGTGCGTACGCCAGCCGTCCTATCTCGCGCATCTCTCCACGGTCCTCGCCGGGACGCCGATCGAGCAGTGGCGGGACTGGGCGCTGACGCGGGTGCTCCGCGCCTGCTCGCCGTACCTCACCGACGAATTCGTGCGGAACAACTTCGAGTTCTACGGCCGCACCCTGAACGGCACCCCCGAGCTGCGCGCCCGCTGGAAGCGGGCCGTGGCCTTCGTCGAGGGCGCCATCGGCGAGGCCGTCGGCAAGGAGTACGTCGCGCGGCACTTCCCGCCGTCGTCCAAGGCGATCATGGACGACCTCGTCGCCAACCTCCTGGAGGCCTACCGCCAGTCGATCGCCCGCCTGGACTGGATGACCGACGAGACGAAGGAACGGGCGTACGAGAAGCTCGCCACCTTCCGCCCCAAGATCGGCTACCCCGACACCTTCCGTGACTACTCGGCGCTCCAGGTCAGCGCCGACGACCTGCTCGGCAACGCTCAGGCGGCGGCCGCGTTCGAGTCGGACCGGCAGCTCGCCAAGATCGGTTCGCCGGTCGACCGCGACGAGTGGTTCATGCTGCCGCAGACGGTCAACGCGTACTACAACCCGGGCACCAACGAGATCTGCTTCCCCGCGGGCATCCTGCAGAAGCCGTTCTTCTCGCCCGACGCCGACCCGGCGGAGAACTACGGCGGCATCGGCGCGGTCATCGGCCACGAGATCGGCCACGGCTTCGACGACCAGGGCGCGCAGTACGACGGCGCGGGCAACCTCAACGACTGGTGGACGGCCGCCGACAAGGCCGCGTTCGAGGCCAAGTCGAAGGCGCTGGTCAAGCAGTACGACGGCTTCTCGCCCCGCAACCTCCCCGGCGAGTTCGTCAACGGCTCGCTGACGGTCGGCGAGAACATCGGCGACCTCGGCGGCCTGACCATCGGGCACACCGCGTACCTCATCTCGCTCGACGGGGCGCCGATGCCCGAGAGCGACGGCATGACCGGCTCGCAGCGGCTCTTCAAAAACTGGGCGTACTGCTGGCGGACCATGCGCCGCAAGGAGCAGGAGCAGCAGTACCTCACGATCGACCCGCACTCGCCGCCGGAGTTCCGCGCCAACATCGTCCGCAACCTCGACGAGTTCCACGAGGCGTTCGGCACGGTGGAGGGCGACGGCCTGTGGCTGGACCCGGCGGAGCGCGTGCGGATCTGGTGAGACCCCGCAGGGCGCCGCGGACCCGACAGGTCCGCGGCGCCCCCCGCGGCTCAGGCGAGGAAGGCTGCGGTGGCCGCCGTGAACCGTGCGGGGTCGTCCAGCCACGGGAAGTGGGCGGCGCCGGGCTGCACGACGAGCTCGGCGTGCGGGAAGAGGGCGGCGACCTCGGCCATGGCGGGCGGCGGTGAGTTCAGGTCGGCCTCCCCGGCGAGCACCAGCACCGGTGATGCGAAGCGGGCGAGCGCGGCGCGGGTGCTCTCGGGGTCGTAGGCGCCCTCGCCGCCGAAGGCCGCCGCGGCCTCGTCGTTGCGCTGCTCGTCCTCGGCCGCCCGGTGGGCCCGCGCGGTCCCGTCCCAGCGGCCGTAGGAGAACGGCGTCATGGCCTGCCAGGACTCGGCGGTCGCCCGCCCGGCCACGACCGCCTCCAGGGCCGCGAACGCCGTCGGGAACCACGGCTCGTCCCGGCGCAGCAGCGCCGTCTGCCGCCGTACCTCACCGGTGACCGTGATGCCGACGGCCAGCACGCTGGGCGTGATCAGCGCGAGCCTCGCGACGCGTTCGGGGTGGCGGGCGGCGTAGAGCACGGCGAGGTTCGTACCGCCGGAGTGCGCGAGCAGGTCCATCGTGTCGAGGCCCAGGTGCTCGCGCAGCGCCTCCACGTCGTCGACGAGGCGGTCGCAGCGGTACGAGGCGGTGTCCCGCGGCACCTCGGAGGCGCCGGTGCCCCGGAGGTCCAGCATGGCCAGCGGGCGGTGCGCGCTCAGGCCGCCGAGGTCGCCGAGGTACGCGGAGGCCTGCATGGGGCCGCCGGGCAGACAGACCACGGGGGCGGCGCCGGCCGGACCCGTGCGCCGCTCGGGGTCCGCTTCGCCTCCGAGTACGTGGTAGGCGAGTCGGGTGCCGTCGGGCGCGGAGAAGGTAGACATGGGCCTGACCTTCTCAGGGCTCTTGGTCCGGATCAACCGGGTTGACCGGCCATGGGCCGGCGGTGAGTTCGCTCTGGTCACCAGCCGTCGGGCCCAGGTGGTGACGGATGTACCACTCGGTGGAGAGCAGCCGTGCGCGGGCCTCCGGCGCGAGGGCGGCGATCAGGGCGGGCACGGCGCCCCGTGCCACCTCACTGCGGTGCGCGAGCACGGCGGCGACCTTCTGGGCCAGCCAGGGGCGGACGTCCACGGTCGCGGTGACCCACGCGTCGGGCACGCTGCGCACCGCTTTGCTCTCACCGACCACATCGCTCAGCGCCGCCACGGCGGCGTGCGGGTGCGTGGCCAGGTGGAGCGCGCGTGGCTGCCAGGGCGCGCCGGCCTCCGGGTAGAGCTGTTCGAGCCCGGCGGCCTGCGCGGCGAGCATGGTTACCCGGTGGGTGTGGACGTGGTCCGGGTGCCCGGTCAGCCCGCCGTAGGCGTCATGGGTGACCACGATGTCCGGGCGGACGTCCCGGATGTGGGCCACCAGCCGCCGCACCGCCTCGTCCAGCGGGGCGTCGATGAACCGCGGCTCTCCGGGGGCGGAATCCGGTACGCGCGCGTCGGCGAAGCCGAGCAGACGGGGCTCGCCGGCGCCGAGGATTCGCGTAGCGTCCGCAAGCTCCGCGGCGCGTCCGGTGCCCGGGGCCCAGGTCGCGGTCACCACCGCGGTGCGGGCGCCCGCCGCCGCGTGCCGTGCGAGCAGGCCGCCCGACATCAAAGATTCGTCGTCGGGATGAGCGAAGACCGCGAGCAGGCTCGGTGTCGTCATCGAAGCGCCGCCTTTCTAGTCATGGCCGCCTTTCCGGTCATGTGGGACGTCGGCCGTCACGGTCGCACGGACGAGGGCGGCCACGCCGTCGTGGATGCGCCGCACCGGGGTGCCGCCGGCCCGGAGGTGCTCGATCAAGTCGCTGCGTACGGCGGCCAGGAGCGCGTGCGCGAGGAAGTCGGCGTCCCGCTCGCCGCGGGCCTCGGTGAGCAGGGCCGTCAGCTCGGCGTGCCACAGCGCGTAGGTCTCGTTGCGGTAGGGACTGCCGCTGCCCGCGCTCTCCAGGGCGAGCATCAGGGGGCGCGTGTCCAGCTTCAGGCGCAGCAGGGCGTCCAGGAGGGCGAGGGCGCGCTGCTCCGCGGGTGCGCCCGGACCGAGCGGCGGGGGGCCGGTCGCGACCTCGGCCCGCAGCTGCTCGGTGCGCTGCTCGACGAGCGCCTTGATCAGCCCGACGCGGTCGCCGAACCGGCGGAAGAGCGTGCCCTTGCCCACCCCGGCGGCCGCCGCGATGTCGTCCATGGACACGCGGTCGGGGTCCTCGCCCTCGCTGAACAGCCGCTCGGCGGCGGCCAGTACGGCCTCGCGATTGCGCTGGGCGTCGGCCCGCTCCTTGCGCGGGGGTGGTGTCACGGTGCCTCCACTGGAAAAACGGACCGCCAGTCCGTATCATCAAAGCGGACCGCTGGTCCGCATCCTGAAAGCGGACCAGCGGTCCGTATTCTAACGTGGACCAGCACCGCAGAGAGGCACAGCCATGCCCGACGCAAGCGCCAGCGACAGCCCGCACACCGGCACGCCCCCGGAAGACGTCTTCCGGCACGGGCTCGAACTACTCCTGGCCAAGGACTTCGAGGGATGGGTCGACCTGTGGGCCGACGACGGCACCTTCGAGTTCCCCTTCGCCCCGCCCGGCGCGGTGCGCCACCTGGAGGGCAAGCCCGCCATCCGCGCCTACATGTCCGCGTATCCCCACCACGTCGACCTCCACGCCTTCCCCGACACCCGGGTCCACCGGACCGGCGACCCCGACGTCGTGATCGCCGAAATGCGGGCGGAGGGCCGCTCGGTGGCCACCGGACAGCCCTTCGAGATGTCGTACGTAGCCGTCGTCACCGTCAAGAACGGGCTGATCACCCACTACCGCGACTACTGGAACCCGCTGACCGCCCTGGAGGTCGCGGGCGGCACCGACGCGCCGTTCGCGGGAGCCGGCCGATGAGCGGCCGCACGGCGCCGATCCTGGTGACCGGCGGCACCGGCAACACCGGGCGCCGGATCGCCGGCCTTCTCGCCGGGGCCGGACACCGCGTCCGTACGGGCAGCCGTCGCCCGGCGCCTGGCGACGGCCACCCGTGGGCGCGCTTCGACTGGGGTGACGCGGCGACCCACGGCGCGGCCCTGGAAGGCGTGCGCCGCGTCTATCTCGTCCCGCCCACCGGCGAGCCGGATCCCGCCGCGTACCTGCTGCCCTTCCTCGACCTGGCGCGCCGGGCCGGGGTCGACCGCGTGGTGCTGCTCAGCTCCTCGGCCATCGCGGAGACGGATGGCGGCCTCGGCGAGGTCCATCGCGCGGTCCGCGCGCGGTTCCCGCAGTGGACCGTGCTGCGGCCCTCCTGGTTCATGCAGAACTTCAGCGGCGACCATCCGCACGCCCGCGGCATCCGAGAGCGCGGCGAGATCGTGACGGCCACCGGGGACGGCCGGGTCGCGTTCGTGGACGCCGAGGACATCGCGGCCGTCGGCGCCCGGGCCCTGACGGACGAGCGCCCGCACAACACCGCCCGGCTCATCACCGGCCCCCAGGCGCTGAGTTACGCGGAAGTCGCGGCGACCCTCTCCCGCGTCACGGGCACGGCCGTGCGCCATCGCGCCGTCCCTCGCGCGACGTTGCGGGACCGGCTGGCCGCCGACGGCATGCCGGAACGCTTCGCCGACCTCCTCGCCGGCATGGACGAGGCGATCGCCCAGGGGGCGGAGGACCGGACGAGCCCGGCCGTGGAACAGGTCACGGGCCGCGCACCGCGCTCCTTCGCCGACTTCGCCGCGGCGCACGCGGCCGTCTGGCGGCGGTGAGGAGGCGGCGTCCGAGGTGACGACCCTCACCTCTTCCACCTGTCTTCCACCTGCCGGTCTCCTCTTCCGCCCGGGACCGTCTCGCACCGCGTCGCGCGGCGGGTACCCACGCGCCGCCCCGGCCCGGCGGGAGCCGTCACCGGAGCGGGCCGGATCAGCTCCCGGCCCGCACCCCCGCGGCCTTCTCCTCCCGTGCCGCGAGCGGCACCCCGAGCGGGCGGGCCAGGCCCACGATGCCTTCGTCGAGCCGCTGGAGGTGACGCAGCACCCGGAAGGCGACAGAACCGGTGCGCAGCACCTCGTGACGGCCGCTGTCCAGCATCGAGGCGATGCTCGCCCCCGACTCGATCTCCCCGTCGGTCTCCTCGTCCCGTACATGCGCGGCGATCAGATCGATGTTGTGCGTGATGCGCCGCCCGGCGAGAGCCAGCCGCGCGTCCGCCGCCACGCTCTTGCTGGAGGGCACCAGCTCGGCCGTCGCCGCCAGCGAACGCGCGTGGTAGGCGCAGGTCTCCAGGAGCGCCACCACATAGCGGGCGTTCTGCCGCCGGGCCCGCAGCGGGGCGATCGGATGCGTCAACGGCTTCGTGGAACTGCGCAGATCGTCCAGCGCCGTGTCCAAGTCCCGTGCCAGGTCCAAGAGGTCGACCGGGGGCCCGCCGCTGAGCTGCGCCACCGCCGCCGAGACGACGTCCCGCAGGCGCGCGAGGACGGTGCCGAGCTCCTCGTCGGTGCGGTGCGACGTACGCACCGGCAGGACGAGGACAGCCGCGATGATGCCGCAGGCCGCGCCGAGTGCCGTCTCCTCGACGCGCAGCACCAGGACGTCCAGGCTGTAGGTGTTGAGCAGCGTGTAGAGCAGGCCCAGCATCGCCGTGACGAAGAAGGACATCAGCGCGTACGACAGCGGGGCGGTGAAGAACATCCCGAAGACACAGAGGAGGACCAGGGCGAACGCGATCCACGTGTGGTTCCCGACGGCACCGGCCAGCGCCACCCCCGCCACCACGCCGAGCACCGTGCCGACCAGCCGGCGGTAGCCCTTGACCAGGATCTCGCCGGTGGAGGCGGTGTTGAGGAAGACGACCCAGCAGGTCAGCACCGCCCAGTACCAGCGCTGCGTGGACAGGAACTCGCCCCCGACGATGGCCAGCGCGGAGCCCACCGAGACCTGCACGGCCGCCCTGGTGGTGGGGCGCCGCAGCCCGGTCGGTTCCTCCTCGGCGCCCTCCGCGGCCTCACCGGAGATCGATATCTCCTCCGCCTCGAACTCCTCACGGGAGCGCGCCGCTTCCGGAGTGTCGTACTCCTCGTCCTGTGCGGCGTTCACCGCGAGCCGCAGACCCAAGATGGCGCGCGCCGCCTCACCGACCGCGCGGAAACAGTCCTGCACGGCGGGCGAACCCTGCGGAAGACCCTGCTCCTCGCGGTAACCGAGCAGCCGGTTGCGCAGGTAAGGGAGCGCCGTGCCGCGGTCGTCGGGCACCAGACGCACCACGAGCAGGTGCAGGGCCCGCAGATCCCGGCGCAGCGCCGAGCCCGCGTCCTGCGCGATCCGGGCGCGCGCCGGCATGGACGCCGACGCGTTCGGCAGATGCAGCGTCAGGGTCTCCACACGCTCGGCGCTGCGGGCGTTGAGGAGCAGGACGCCGAGGCGCTCCGCGGCGATCTCCGCGTCGGCGACCCTGCGCTGGAGCAGCGCCGCCGCGGACGCGTCGCGCGTACCCTCCTCCAGCCGGCCCTGGATCATCAGCGCGGCCTCGTGCAGCCGGGCGGTGCTGCGCCGCAGATCGGCCAGGACCGCGTCGACGTCCCCGGCGTCGGCGTCGAGGAGTTCGATCTGGTGGGCCACGAGCTGGGCGAGCCGGGCCCGGAACGCCTCACGCAACCGCGCCAGGGTGCGTTCGGGCGTCTCCGGCACCAGGGCGAACCGCGCGATCGCACTGCATACGAAGGCGATGGTGAGGGTCAGGAACAGCTCGGGCAGGGCCGACACGGACGCGCTCACGAAGAGCGAGACGAAGTAGACCTGGAAGCCGATCAGGCCGAGCGCGGTGCCCCGGTCGCCGAACCGGCGCGAGTACACCGCCCCGAAGATCAGCATGACGAAGAAGACGTCACCGGCGATCACACGGGAGTTGAGGAGCGCGCCCAGGGAGATCGCCGCGAGCGCCACGGGCAGGCCGAGCGCCAGCGTGACCGCCTGGCCGCGCACCTCCTTCTCCTGGATCGCGAACGTGGCGGCCATCGCCGTCATCGCGCCCGCCACGAGATGCGTCACCGAGGTGCCGACGAGGGCGAGCACGGCGAGCGCGAGGAGGATCGCCCCGACCGTGCGCAACCCCGCCATCAGACGCAGAAGTCCTGGGTCCGACGCCGAGAACCGGTCCCAGACGCTCTTCGCTGTCCTTCGTGCCACTGCCATCGCGATGCCGTGCTCCCCGCTGTTCTCTCGGTACCTCTCGGCTCGTGCCCAGCATCGCACGAGCACATTCGGGAAGATCAAGGCTGGTGGGAGGCCTGCCACGGCTCCGGGCCGCGGCCCGCGAAAGTCACACGCCCGCCCTGCGGGTAGGGTTCCGCTGTCGTTCGCCGCCACGTGGTCGAGGAGTCAGTGTGTCGAATGTGTCGAATGTTTCGAAGGGGAACCGGACATGACGGCGCGCGTGGCGGTCGGGGACACCGTCGAGGACTTCACGCTGCCGGACGAGACCGGCGTCCCGCGTGCACTCTCCGAACTCCTCGAAGACGGCCCCGTCGTCCTGTTCTTCTACCCGGCGGCCCTCACTCCGGGCTGCACGGCCGAGGCCTGCCACTTCCGCGACCTCGCGGCGGAGTTCGCCGAGGCCGGCGCGCGGCCGGTGGGCATCAGCGCCGACGCGGTCGAACGCCAGCGGGAGTTCAACCAGCGGCACACCCTCGGCTTCCCCCTCCTCTCGGACCCCGAGGGCCAGGTGCGGGACCGGTTCGGCGTGACCCGCGGCTTCTCGCCGGCGCCCACGAAGCGCGTCACGTTCGTGATCGACCAGGGCCGGACCGTCGCCGAAGTCGTCCGCAGCGAACTGCGCATGAGCGCGCACGCCGACCGCGCCCTGGCCGCCGTACGACGCCTCAAGGAGAGCCAGGCCTGAGCACGTCCGGGGCGGCCGCGAGCCCCAGCTCACGGGCGACCCGGGTGAGGGAGAGCCGCCGCTGCCGCTCGTACAGGGCGAACGGGTCGAGCACCTCTCGGTCCATGGCGGCGGAGAGCCGCCCCGCGTCGTACGCGTCGGCCTCCTGGGCGCTGTCCCGGGCCCCGGTGTCGTTCAGGTTGGACTGGAAGATGCCCGCGGCGGAGCGGGGCAGGAAGTCCTCGTAGACGATCGGCTCGGCCCGGACCCAGCCGTCCCGCAGGAGCGCTCCGAGCTTCGAGGGCGGGCGGCCGTCCCTGGGCCGCCCCTGAGCCACGTGATAGGTGAAGAATCCGAGCCCCCGCTCGGCGAGCCCCTCTTCCGTCACCGGCAGATGTTCCGCCCACACGGCGCGGGCGATGTCGCAGCGGTCGGCCGGCGGCAGGTGCGCGGCCCGCTCGTCGACGAGGGCGAGCATCCGGTCGTACAGCGCGCGGCCTTCGCGGGTCAGGGCGATGCCGCGGGCCTCGACCTCGCCGAAGCGCACCCGCAGCGCGCCGTGGGTCACCGTGCCGTCCGCCGCGCGCAGCGCCCTCGGCTCGGCGATCGCCCGGAAGGACGTCTGGCGCAGCAGGACGTCCGGGCCCTCCCAGCGGGGCGGCCCCTGGATCGTGTCGATCATCTCGACGCCGCGCTCGGCCATCCGTCGGTAGAGCTCGTCGATGTCCAGCACGCGCGGGGTCAGGTGGTTGAGGTGCGTGGCGCGTACGCCGCCGATGTCCGCGGCGACGGCGGAGACCCGCTCCAGCGTGGCGTACCAGTCCCTGTCGATGGGCTCCGCCGACAGTTCGAAGCTCCGCACGGCCAGGTCGAGGAAGAGCTCGGCGTCGGCCTCGGGCAGTTCCCGCTCGGCCTCGGCCCGGTCGGCCAGGGCGAGCAGTTCCGGTGCGAACAGCTCACGCCCGGCGAGGAACGCGGTGAGCCGTGCGCGCAGGTCCGCGTCGAAGAAGCGCCGGTCCGAGACCGTGAGCATGGAGGTGAAGACCCGGAACGGATTGCGGGCCAGTTCCTCCTCGGCCACCGGCCGGAACGCGGTCGACACGACGGGCAGGGCGCCGACGGCGGCGTCGCGCAGGTCGTAGAAGCCGACCGGACGCATGCCGAGGGCACCGAAGACGCGGGCGACCTGCCGCAGTTCCCCGGGGGTGCCGACGCGGATGGCGCCGTGCCGCTCGGCGGTGACCCGGCGGATCGAGCCGAGGCGCTCGGCGTCGGCCCCCCGGGATCGCAGGACGCCCTCGTTGACCTCGTGGGAGACATCCAGGAGCGTGGTGTAGGCGGGGACTTCACGTCCGTACATCCGGGAGAGCCGCGCGGCGAAGGCGGCGCGCAGCTGCCACTGGGCGATCGTCATCGGCGGATTGTCCTTTCGGCCTTTCGGCTTCCGGTCAGTGCGCGTCCCGGCCGGCGGGGGGTGTCACACCACATGGGCTTCCGGCCGGCTCGCGTACCCCGTGCGGAAGCGGTCCGCGCCGAACGGGGTGACGTCCACGCACGGGCGTCGCCCCAGGTGCAGATCGCGGACGATCTCGCCCACAGCGGGGGCCTGGAGGAAGCCGTGCCCGGAGAACCCGGTGGCGTACAGGAAGTTGGGCACGGCGGCACAGCGGCCGATCAGCGCGTTGTGGTCCGGCGTGACCTCGTACAGGCCCGCCCAGCCCCGGCACGTCTCCATGCGGGCGACGGCTGGCGCCCGCCGTCGCACGGCCGCGCGGAACAGGTCGAGCCACCGCGGCGTCCACGTCGTGTCGAAGCCCTCCGGCTGCCGGGGGTCGGCGAGGCCGAGGAGCAGCCCGTCGTCGCTGTTGTGGAAGTACGCCGATGAGGCGAAGTCGATCGTGAACGGGATGCGGGGCGCGGCGGGTATCAGCGGGACCGTGAAGGCGAGTTGCCGCTTCAGCGGGCGCACCGGCAGGTCGACGCCCGCCATGGAACCGATCCCGGCCGACCAGGCGCCCGCGGCGCACACGACCGTGGCACAGGAGACCGGCCCGCGGTCGGTGTGCACGGCGGTGACTCGGTCACCGGCCATGTCCATGCCGGTGACCGTGGTGTGCGAGGTGAAGACGGCTCCGGAGAGGGCGGCGGCGCGCGCGTACCCCTGGACGACGAGGGCGGGCCGGGCGTGGCCGTCGGCGGGGGAGTGGGCGGCGGCGAGCAGCCCGTCGGTGCTGAGGTAGGGGCAGAGCGCCCGGGCCTCTTCGGGGCCGATCATGCGGCTGGGGACGCCGAGCTCGTTCTGCGTCCGCACGCCGTCCTCGAAGTCCGCCACCTGTCGCGGGTCGGTCAGCAGGAAGAGGTAGCCGACGGTGTCGAGACCGATGCGGGCACCGGGGCGGCGCGGGAAGTCCCGGAAGGCCCGCAGACTCCGCCGGCCCAGCTCGATGTTGAGGGGATCGGAGAACTGCGCCCGCACACCGCCGATCGGCTTGCCCGAGCTGCCGCCGCCGAGGGCACGGCGCTCGACGACGACGATGTCACGTACGCCGGCCTCGGCGAGATGGAAGGCGATGCTGGTCCCCATCACCCCGCCGCCGATGATCACGACCTCGGCGGTGGGAGGGAGGGTCCGGAAGGTGCTCGGGGGGCGCGGTGGGGGCGCTGAGGGGGTCAAGGGGCCGCTCCCTTCCAGGCGTCGGCCTGAGCTGACGGGGTGCGACGGGCGACGCCGAGCTGCTCTGCCCGCCATGGTGCGCCACCGCGGACCCCGCCGTCCATGAGCGGTCCCCACGGTCGGCTTCCGGGACGCCACCATGGCCGAAGCTCTCCCCTGACGGTTCGGCGCCGCGCCGCCGCGCCGCCGCGCCACGAAGTCGCTCCACCAGCCGCCACACCGCGAAGCCCGCGGTGGCCACCAACAGATAGCCGGGCACAAGGAGTTCGACGTCCGGCGACGACACGTCCGCGTGCCAGCCCGCGCCGCGCCGATCCCCCTCGTACACGATCCGGTTGACGGTCAGGAACGCCAGATGGGCGCCGATGGAGACGCACAACGGGGCACGTCGGACGGCCGTACGGGCCACCACCAGCATAAAACCGAACACGGTCAGCAGCAGCAGATAGCCGACCGGATCCTGCCCGCCGGGCGCCGCCCCGACGGGGCCCGCCTCCCGGCCGAGAAGGCGCGCGGTCCCCGCCCCCACCACGGTCGAGACGCCCGGCACGACCAGGAACACGGCCGTGGTGCCGAGTGCCGACGCCGCGCCGCCGAACCGTTCGCGCAGCGACGTCCAGACGTAACCGCGCAAGGTGGTCTCCTCGGGGAAGGCCTCCAGGAGGAGGGCGACCACGCCGTTCGCCACTACGTACGCGGCGAGCGTCCCCACGTCGGGGCGTGACCAGCGGAGCAGCCCGGCGGCCGTCCCCGCGCCCAGCACGAGCGCCGCCGCCGCGAAGACCACTCCCGCGCCGATGAGCAGCGCCCGCAGGTTCGCGCCTGTCGCGCCGAACCCGAGGTCCCTGAGCGAGCCGCCGCGGCGGCGCAGCGCGAGGACGACGAGGGGGACGGCCAGCACGCTGACCGACACGGCGGGAATCAGCCGCGCCAGGAACCCGCTCGCCCCCAGGACGTCGGCGACGACCGGCCCCAGCTCGGTGCCGGCACCCAGCGCCGCGCCCATGACGAGCCCGCCGGCCAGGGCGCGCCGCAGCGTCCCGAGGAGCGGGGCCGGTGGTGCGGGGCGAAGGCCGGTCTCGGGACGCATCTCTGTCTCACCTCGGGCTCACTGCTGTCGTCCTCGCGTGCCACCCGCCGCGCCGTCGCAGGCCGCGCCGGATGGTGTACTCACCATGGTCGGCGCCGCAGCGATCAAGAGGGTCGTAGCCGTGGATGAGATGCGGGTACATCCTTCGATGCAGTTCGAGTCGATGCAGTCGATGCAGGAGCGGTGTGACAGGGGGCGTGGCGGTCGGGCCCGGCCTCACATCGGGGGCGTGGCGGGCACCGGGCCCAGCGTCGTCGTGCCCGGTGCGGCCCGGTGCCCGAGGCCCGTGCGGTACGCGTCCATGGCCGCCTCCACCCGTCCGGTACGGCGCAGCAGATCCCCCAGCAGACGGCAGAGGTCCGCCAGGTCCCCCGCCGCGCTGGACCGTTCGAGCAGGGACAGCGCCGCGCAGTAGTGCTCCTCGGCGGCCTCCGTGTCGCCCCGCTCCTCGGCGATCAGCCCGAGCAGCCGGTGCGCGCCGCCCGCGTGCACCGCGCCCCGCCCGGCCCCGAGCACCCCGGTGCCCTCGCCCGCGCCGTCCCGCTCGTCTCCGGAGGTCAGCAGCGGTTGGAGCAGCGCCTGCGCCTCCGCGGCTCTGCCGCGCCGCCGCAGGACGTCCGCGAGTTCGACCTCGACCTGCTCGGTGAAGAGCGCGGCCCGCTTGGAGGCGAGGATGGAGCGGGCCGCGCGCAGCTCGCTCTCGGCCTGCTCCAGGTCGCCGTCCTGGGCGTGCACATAGCCCCGCATCCAGTGGCAGTGCGCCAGTTCGGTACGGATGTGCAGCTGGCGGTAGAGCTCCTGGGCCTTGGCGAGCGACGCGTCGGCCTCGGCGATGCGTCCCTCGGCGATGAGCGTGCGGGCCACCCCGCGGTGCATGCCGGCGACCAGCGCCGGGTCGCTGACCCGCGGGGCGAGCGTGAGGGCCAGCTCGGCGGCGTGCGCGGCGCGGGCGTGCGCGCCCATGTCCATGTACGGCGCGATCGACGCGGTGTAGAGGAGCAGCAGCGCCTCCGGGTCGTGCAGCCCCGCGGCGTCGAGCTCGTCGAGGGTGCTCTCCAGGAGGTAACAGGCGTACCGCAGTTCGCCGGTGAGCAGGTGGGCGGTGGCGCGGCCCCTGATGGCGGGGACCCGGCGCGGCAGCGGCTCGTCGGCGAGCAGCCGCTCGGCGGCGGCGAAACAGTCGCGGGCGTCGGTCAGTTCGCCCGACTCCAGCAGGCAGTCGCCGAGCCCGAGCAGCGCGGCCGCCTGCTCCTCGGCGAGCTCGTGCGCGACGGCTTCTTCGCGCAGCGCGCGGAACAGCACGGCCGCGTCCTCGGGTGCCCCGGTGGCGAGGGCGCGCCGGGCGTCGGTGAGGCGCAGCCGCAGTCCGGCGGCGAGCTCGGCGGGGCGGCCCGTGGCCAACTCCTCGTAACTCACCCCGAGGCGTTCCGCCAGGTGCCGCAGCGCAGTCTCCGAGGGGCGCACCTTGCCCGATTCGAGCGTGGAGACATACGCGGGTGTGTAGGCGGGCTCGGCCAACTGGCGCTGCGTGAGGCCTCGTTCGCCGCGCAGTCGCAGTACGCGCCGCCCGATCTCGGCCGGGTCGTCGGGCCTTGCGCCCTCGAAACTGTCCTGCGTCACCGTTGCCTCCACGTGCATCGCTCTCACCGGCCGCCCGGCGTGGGCGGTAGGAACACCCCAGCCCCACAAGCGACTTACGGCACACCCATTGCCTGGAACCCCAGGAGCCTCTACGTTGAGCCGCGCCTTAACCGCGCTTAACCCGCCATTTATATCGCGGACTTCGAAAGGACGCCCATGCCCCCCACGCGCCGAATACCGGGACGGCCCAGACGCATACCGCTGCGCGCCGCCCTCGCCACCGGAATCGCCCTCACCGCGGCGTTCGCCGCCACCGCACCCGCCGGCACGGCCACGGCCGCCGGCCCGGACCCGGCGCAGCGCGTCGAGTACTTCACCGGCCCCGGCGCCCACCCCCGGCACGCCGAGGTGCCCGTGGCCGAACCGCTCTCCGCGAAGGAGCGCGCCACGATCAAGGGGGACGGCGACGTCGTCCCCATCGTGCGGAGCGGGCCGACGGGCTCCAAGCTCGACGTCGTCTTCATCGGCGACGGCTACACCGCCTCCCAGCAGGAGGACTTCCACGCGGACGTGCGCGCCAAGTGGGCGAAGGTCTCCGCCGTCGAGCCGTACGCGTCGTACAAGAGCCTCTTCAACGTCTGGGCCGTGGACGCGGTCTCCCGGCAGTCAGGCGTCTCCGGCGATCCGACCAGCGGCACCGTCAAGGACACCGCCCTCGGCTCGGCCTTCTACTGCGACGGCATCGAGCGGCTGCTGTGCGTGGACACCAACAAGGTCGAGTCGTACGCGAAGAAGGCCGCGGACCCCGACCTCGTGATCGTCCTCGCCAACTCCACCAAGTACGGCGGCGCGGGCTACAACGACATCACCTCGCCGTCCGGTTACGACGGCATCGCCACCGCCTCCTCCGACCACGCGCAGTCCGACCAGGTCGTCGTCCACGAGACGGGCCACTCGCTGGGCAAGCTGGCCGACGAGTACTGGTACGAGGAGTACGGCACCTACACCGGCGCCGAGCCGTGGGAGTCGAACACCAGCAAGCTCACGGCCGACCGGCTCACCGCGCAGAAGAAGAAGTGGTACCGGTGGATCGGGCAGACGTCACCGGACGGCGGGACCGTCGGCGCGTACGAGGGCGGCGGCTACCACCCGCGCGGGCTCTACCGGCCCACGACCGACTCGATGATGCGTACGCTCGGCCGCGAGTTCAACCTGCCCGGGCGCGAGGCGATGATCGCCGGCTTCCACCGCCACGCGTCCGTCGTCACCCCCCTCACGCCCACGGACCGCGCGGTGCGCCGCGACGCGAAGGTCGCCGTGGAGGCGGCGGCCGGCATCCGGCTGCGCTGGTCCGTCGACGGCCGCGAGATCAAGCGGGCCGACGGCGACACCGTGGTCAGCCCCCGCGCGCTCGGCGTCCCCGCCGACGGCCGTACGCACACGCTCTCGGTCCACGCCACGGACGGGACGGACGCGGTCCGTGACCCGGAGCTGAAGCCGTTGCTGAGGGACGCGCTCACGTGGCGGGTGACGCGCTGAGGTAGGCGCGGGTGGGGTGGCTCGGCCTGGGGGGTGCGGTCGCGGGCCGGGGGGTGGTCGCCCTTCGGGCGCCTGGGCGGTGCGTGCCCAGGCGCCTTACCTGGCGGGTTACGCGCCGCCGAGGTGGCTGCGGGGTCGGGTGGCTCGGCCTGGGGGTGCGGTTGCGGGGCCGGGGGAGTGGTCGCTTGTCAAAGACGCCTCCCGGTGCGGTGATGGCCCGGCGGCGTGATCGCTCTTCGGCAGCCGGGCGGTGAGCGCCTGGCCGCCGCCCCGGCCGCCGCGCCTCGACGCCCCCGCCAGGCCGAGCCCGGCCGGTCGCCCCACCCCTACGTAACCGGCGCCGCGTCCCGCTCGGCCTTGCGCGGCGGCGTCAAGCGGCTCGGGGTGCTGGACTCGCGTACGACCAGGGCCGGGGCCAGCCGGATCGACCGTTGGGGGCCGCTGTTGTCGCCGGACAGGCGCAGGGCCAGGAGGCGGGCCGCCTCGGCGGCCAGTTCCGGCACCGGCTGGCGGACCGTCGTGACGCCCGGTGCGGACAGCGCCGCCATCGGGATGTCGTCGAAACCGGTGACGGCGACCTCGCCCGGCACCGCCACGCCGAGCTGCTGGAGCCGCTGGAGCGCCCCGATCGCGATGAGGTCGTTGGCGCAGACCAGCGCGTCGGGGCGGGCGGGCCACACCTCGTCGACGGCGGCCCTGCCCCACTCCACGGAGAAGTCGCCGAGAGCCACCCGCTCCGGGGCGCCGGGATCGAGCGCGCCCGCCCCGGCCGCGTAGGCGCCGCGCCGCTCGGCGGCGGCCGACGCCGTCCCCGCCGCCCCGAGGAAGCAGACGCGGCGGCGGCCCGTGGCCGCCAGGTGATCGAGGACGAGGGCCATGCCCGCGGTGTTGTCGACCGCGACGGAGTCGGCGACGCCCGGTCCGCAGCCGCGGTCCATCAGGACCAGCGGCACCCGCGCCGCCGCCGCGGCCACCGCCGCCCGGCTGCGCTCCTCGTGCGCCGGGATCACCAGGAGCGCGTCGACCTGCCGGCTCAGCAGGTCCGCCACGTACTCCGCCTCGGCCACCGGGTCGTCGTCGCAGTCGGCGAGGAGCACGGCCCGGCCGTCGGCGTGCAGGGCGTGCGTCAGCTCCCGCACGAGCGCGGGGTAGAACGGGTTGGTGATCTGCGGCAGGACGAGGCCGACCGTGCCGGTGGAGCGGCCGCGCAGCGCCCGGGCCGCCTGGTTGGGCCGGTAGCCGAGCGCGTCGGCGGCCTCGCGGACCCGGCGGGCGGTCTCCACGCCGACGGGACGCGTGCCGGCGAGGACCCGGGAGACCGTGGCGACGGAGCAGCCGGAGACCCGGGCCACGTCCCTCAGCGTCACGTCGGCCACGCCGCGCCCGTCCCTTCGACCAGCCGCCAAATTTCGGCAAACGTTATCAGCGGGCGTTCGTCACAACCAGACCCCGGACGTGCGGGTGAGTTTGCGTGTGATTGAGGCGGTTGACGCCTGTCTGATGCCTGCCTGACGCCCACCCGAGGCCTGCCGGACCGTGTCCGTTCCGGGCGCGTTTGCCGGAGTGTGGTTTCGGCCATTGACATAATTCGCCCCTGTGCACAAAGTCTTCGGAGAACGTTTTCCCGAGCCGCCGCCCCGCCCTCCGGCGAGGACCGGCGGCGGCTCAGCCGAACAAAGAGGTTCCGCGATGCCCCGAAAGATCATCCTGGACTGCGACCCGGGACATGACGACGCGATCGCCATGCTCCTGGCGCACGGCAACCCGGATGTGGAGCTGGTCGCCGTCACCACCGTGGTGGGCAACCAGACGCTGGAGAAGGTCACCCGCAACGCCCTGTCGGTGGCCCGCATCGCGAACATCACCGGCGTCCCCTTCGCCGCCGGCTGCTCCCGCCCCCTCGTACGCACCATCGAGACGGCCCCCGAGATCCACGGCGAGAGCGGCATCGACGGCCCCGTCATGCCCGAGCCGGTCCTCGCCCTGGACGAGCGCCACGCCGTCGACCTGATCATCGACACGATCATGGCCCACGAGCCCGGCGAGATCACCCTCGTCCCCACCGCCGGCCTGACCAACATCGCCATGGCCGCGCGCAAGGAACCCCGCATCGTCGAGCGCGTCCGCGAGGTCGTCCTGATGGGCGGCGGCTACCACACGGGCAACTGGAGCCCCGTGGCCGAGTTCAACATCAAGATCGACCCCGAGGCCGCACACATCGTCTTCAACGAGCCCTGGCCCGTCACCATGGTCGGCCTCGACCTGACCCACCAGGCGCTCGCCACCCCCGACGTCGTCGAGCGCATCGCGAAGGTCGGCACCAAGCCCGCCGTCTTCGTGGGCGAACTCCTCGACTTCTTCGGCGCCATGTACCTGGAGGCCCAGGGCTTCGCGGCCCCGCCGGTGCACGACCCGTGCGCGGTCGCGTACGTCATCGACCCCGACGTCATGACGGTCCGCAAGGCCCCCGTCGACATCGAGCTGACCGGCACCCTCACCCTCGGCATGACCGTGACGGACCTCCGCGCGCCCGCCCCCGAGGACTGCCACACGCACGTCGCCGTCGACCTCGACCACCAGCGCTTCTGGGACCTCGTCGTGGACGCGCTCGAGCGGATCGGTGACGTCCCCGCATGAACGCCTCCTTCACCGAACCGGCCGCCGAGACCCCCGGCGGCGCCCGCGGCTCCCGCCCGGTGCGCATCGGCGTCCTGGTCACCGCGCTCCTCGCGGCCTGCTTCGCCTTCCAGCTCAACGCGAGCATGCTCAGCCCCGCCCTGAAGAACATCGAGGACTCCCTCGGGGCGACCTCCGCCGAGGTCGGCCTGACCCAGACCGCCTTCTTCACCTCCGCCGCGCTCTTCTCGCTCTTCCTGCCGCGCCTCGGCGACCTCGTCGGACGCCGCAAGGTGCTCGCCGGGATGCTCGCGCTCATGGTCGTCGGCTGCGTCGTCGCCGCGCTCGCCGAGAGCGTGCCGATGCTCTTCGCGGGCCGTGTCATCCAGGGCGTCTCCGGCCCCACCGTGCCGCTCTGCCTGATCATGCTGCGCCACGAGGTCCACGAGCCGAAGAAGTACGGCACCCTCCTCGGCGTCATCACCGCCGTCAACGGCGGCATCGCGGGCGTCGACTCCCTGGCGGGCGGCTACCTCGCCGACCACCACGGCTTCCAGTCGGTGTTCTGGTCGATGGCCGGCGTGGCCGCCGTCGCCGCGGTCCTGGTCGCCACCCTCACTCCCGAGTCCAAGGCCGCCGCCACCGCTGACAGCCGCATGGACTGGCCCGGTGTCACCTTCCTGGTCGTCTCGGTCGGCGCCGCCCTCATCGCCCTCAACGAAGCGGGCAAGCTGGGCGCCGCCAACTGGCCGCTGGTCGCGGGCCTGTTCGTCGTCTCGGCCGTCGCCTTCGCCCTGTTCTGGCGCACCGAGGACCGCAGCAGCCACCCCCTGGTCGCCACCCATCACCTGCGCCGGCGCTCCACCTGGGCGCTGCTGCTCACCACCGTCCTCACCATGACGGGCGTCTTCGCCGTCATGAACGGCATGATCCCCGCCTTCGCGCAGGACGCCCAGGCCGGCTTCGGCATGAGCGCCGAGCAGTCCGCCTGGTGGACCCTGACGCCGTACGCCCTCGCGGGCCTCGCCATGGGCCCGATCGCCGGGCGCCTGGCCGCCACGTACGGATACGGACGCATCCTGCGTCTCGGCCTCATCGGCTCGGCCGTGACGGTCGCCCTGATGCTGTTCACGCTGCACGCCGACTCGCGGCCGCTGCTCCTGGCGGCGTCGATCCTCATCGGCGTCACCTACGCGGGCGTCGGCAACATCGTCCTCAACGGCCTCGGCATCGTGCTCTCCCCGAAGGAGAACCCGGGCTTCCTGCCCGGTCTGAACGCGGGCGCCTTCAACCTCGGCGCCGGCCTCAGCTTCGCCGTCCTGTACGCCGTGCAGACCGCCGCCGAACCGGCCGACAAGACCTCGCCGGCCGGATACACGGCAGGCATGATCGCCGGGGTCGCGCTCATCGCGGCGGCCTTCGCGACGTCCTTCCTCATCCCCAAGCCGGTGGAGGCGGAAGCCACCCAGTGAGCGGTGCGTGCGGGCCCGCGCCACGGCTCAGCCGCGGCACGGGCCCGCACGCAACCGTCGCGTCACCCGGCGGGCGTCCACCGCACCGGCTCGGGCGACTCCCCGAAGAGCCGGGGCGCCATGACCGCCAGGTGTGCGGGAGGGTCCTGCCGGGCGGGGTCGAGGGCCAGGGTCTGCACGCCGTCCTCCACCGTCGCTCCGGCGTCTTCGCAAAAGCCCGCGAAGCGGTAGGCGACCTCCATCATGCGATTGCGCTCGGTGCGCCGGAACCCGGCCGTCAGCGCCACCCCGGCCCGGGCCGCCTCGTCGGAGAGCCAGCGCAGCAGCGCCGCCCCCACGCCGAAGGACACCACCCGGCAGGAGGTGGCGAGCAACTTGATGTGCCAGGACTGAGGCCGCCGCTCCAGAAGGATCACGCCGATCGCGCCGTGCGGGCCGAACCGGTCGGTGAGCGAGCCGACGAGGACCTCGTGCCGCTCGTCGGCGACGAGCGCGCGCAGCGCCTCGTCGGAGTAGTGCACCCCCGTGGCGTTCATCTGGCTCGTCCGCAGGGTCAGTTCCTCGACCCGGGCGATCTCCTCGTCGCCGGCGCGCTCGATGCGCAGCTCCAAGGAGAGTGAGCGCAGGAATTCCTCGTCGCTGCCCGCGTGTCCGGTGCGCTCGGCCTCCCGGCGGACCCCCGCCTGGTACATCTGCCGGCGCCGGCGCGCGTCTCCCGTGACCACGGGCGGCGTGAACTCGGCGAGCCCCACCAGAGCGAGTGCCTCCTCCGCCGGATAGCAGCGCACCTCGGGGAGGTGGAAGGCGACCTCCGCGCGCTCGGCCGGCTGGTCGTCGATGAAGGCGATCGTCGACAGAGCGAAGTTCAGCTCCTCGGCGATGGCCCGGACGGACGCCGACTTGGCGCCCCAGTTGATCCGCGGCAGCACGAAGTACTCGGCGACGCCGAGCTTCTCCAGCTGCGCCCAGGCGTGGTCGTGGTCGTTGCGGCTGGCGATCGCCTGGAGGATGCCCCGCGAGTCGAGCTCGGCGATCACCTCGCGCAGGCCTTCGTGGAGGGCGACCTCGCCGTCCTCCAGGAGCGTGCCGCGCCACAGGGTGTTGTCCAGGTCCCAGACCAGGCACTTGACGGTCGGCTGCGGTTCCGTCACCGCTCGTTCCTCCCTTGTCCTCCCTCGCCGGTCCCCGGGGGCCCGCCCCGAGGCTGAGTCCCCGCGTCCCGGGGTCGCGTCGCTCACACTTCCCACAGCGTCACGGTCCAGGCGGCCACCGGGCTGTTGCTGAGCACGAGGACGTGCTGCCCGGGGTCCAGCTCGCCGGTGGCCAGCAGCCGGTCCATGTTGAGGACCACGTCCATCGGGCCGAGGTGGCCGAGCTCCGCGAGGTGGGCGGCGCAGACCGGGTGGATCGGCAGCCCCAGCGTGACCTTGTAGAACTCGAAGGCGCTGGCGGTGACGTTCTGCATCAGGGTGGCGGCCACGTCCTGCTTGCCGATGCCCGCGTCCGCAAGGACCTGGTCGACGAGCTTGCCGAGCCGGGTGCGGCTGTGCATGGCCAGCTCGAAGGAGTAGCGGTCGTTGTCGGCGCACACCTCGCGCCACTGCGACCAGGGACTGTGCTTGTACTCCACCTTGAACAGGTCGTGGAAGGAGCTGTCGGCCTCCATGCGGTGCGACTTGAGCACCGGGCGGCCCCCTCGTACGAGCGTCATCGCGAACGCGCCGTCGCCGATCACCGTCACGGGACGGCGGACCCGGTCGGCTGCCGTGGGCCGGCTGCCGTAGGTGAGCAGGACGCTCTGCCGGGACGGGTCGCCGAGCAGCAGGTCCCGGCCCAGGCCCCAGGCGGCCGATGAGCCCGCGCAGCCCAGCCCGTCGACGGTGAAGGGGAAGGTGCCGGTGAGACCGGCCAGATGCGCGATCTTGCCCGCGTCGGAGCCGATCAGCACGTCGGGCGCCCGGGAACCGATGTGCAGCAGCAGGTCCGGCACCCCCGGCCGCGCCGCGAGCAGCTCCCGGCAGGCGCGGGCGGCGAGTTCGGTCGGCTCCGTGTCGGGAAAGACGCCGACCGACTTGATCCCGGCCTGCTCGGCGAACTTCAGCTCCTCGTCCGTCAGCCGGGCCAGTTCCGGCAGGTCCGCCACGGCCACCCGCTCGTCCGGCAGCAGGCAGTGGATCGCGCCGATTCCGACGGCTCCGGTCCCGCTCGTCATGCCACACCCTCCAAGGCGCGCTCCGCGAGGATCAGCTGGCAGATCTCCTCGCTGCCCTCGATGATCTGCATCAACTTGGCGTCCCGGTAGGCACGGGCCACCGGTTCGCCGTCCACCGAACCCGCCGAGGCGAGCACCTGCACCGCGGTGGAGGCGGCGCGCGCCGCGTTGCCCGCGGCGACGTGCTTGGCGAGCACCGACGCGCCGGACAGCTCCGCGGACCGGCTGTCCCAGCACTCCGACGCGTGCTCGCACACCCTGGTCGCGGTCTGCTCGGCGACCACCAGCTCGGCGAGGTGGCGGGCGATCAGCTGGTGCCGTGCCAGCGGCTTGCCGAACTGCTCACGGGTCCGGGCGTGCGAGGCGGCGGCCTTCAGGCAGCTGCGGATGATGCCGACGCAGCCCCACGCCACCGAGAGGCGGCCGTAGGTGAGGGCGATGGTCGTGAGCAGGCCGAGCGACTGGCTCGCGCCCGAGAGCACCCGGGCCGCGGGCAGGCGTACGTCCTCCAGGAGTACGTCCGCGTGGCCCGCCGCACGGCAGCCGAGCGGCTGGTCGATCGGTCGTACCGTGACGCCGGGGGTGTCCACCGGGACCACCACGGCCGCCGCGTCGTCCTGATAGCGGCCGAAGACCACCAGGACATCGGCGTAGGCGGCCGCGGTCGACCACACCTTGTGCCCGTTGAGGACCACGCCCTCGCTGCCCTCGCTCACCTTGCCGTCGTCCACGATCGTGGTGCTGATCGCCGAGAGATCGCTGCCGGCCTGCGGTTCGCTGAACGCGACGGCCGCGAGCCCGCCCCCGGTCAGGCGGGCCAGCTCGGCGGCGCGCTGGGCACGCGTACCGAACCGCTGGATCGTCCACGCCGCCATGCCCTGCGAGGTCATCACGCTCCGCAGCGAACTGCACAACGCCCCCGCGTGCGCGGTCAGTTCACCGTTGGAGCGTCCCGTCAGGCCCCGCCCGCCGTACTCCGCGGGGACCTCGGCGCACAAGGCCCCCTTGGCGCCGAGCCCGCGGAGCACCTCCAGCGGGATCGCCCCGGCCAGGTCCCAGCCGGCGGCACGGTCGCCGACCTCCGCGCTGATCAGGGCCGCGAGCTCGTCACTCACCGGCATCCGTCCCGGCGTACGTCCCTGCGCCCGTCCCGGCATCCGCTGTGGCGAGCCGGAGCACCAGCTCGGTCATGGTGTTCACCGTACGGAAGTTGTCGATCCTGAGGTCGGCGCCCTCGACGGCGATGCCGAAGGTCTTCTCGACGTGGACGACCAGTTCCATCGCGAACAGGGAGGACACCCCGCCGGTGGCGAACAGGTCGGTGTCCGGCGCCCAGTCGGTCTTGGTGCGCTCTTCCAGGAACCGCTTCAGCTCGGCCCTGACTTCCTCCGCCGACATCGGCCGGGCCGTGGTGGGCTCGCTCATCTCCGTGCTTCCTCTCAGGGCTTCTTGTGGACGAGGGTGAGGCCGTCGGCGACGGCGAGCATGGAGATGTCCACGCGGTCGTCGTCACGCAGCAGGGTGTTGAGTTCGCGGATGGCCAGGGTGTCCGGGTCCTGCGCGGCGGGGTCGACGACCTTGCCGAAGAAGAGGGTGTTGTCCAGGACGAGCAGCCCGCCCGGGCGCACCAGCTCCAGCGACTGCTCGTAGTACCGGACGTAGTTGGCCTTGTCGGCGTCGACGAAGACGAGGTCGAAGCTGCCCGCTCCGCTCTCCTCGGTCAGTTCGTCGAGGGTCTTCGCCGCATCCCCGAGGCGCAGGTCGATGCGGCCGTCGACCTCGGCACGCTCCCAGTAGCGCCGGGCGATGCCGGTCCAGCGCTCGCTGATGTCGCAGGTGACGACCCGGCCGCCGGGCGGCAGGGCCCGCGCCATGCACAGACTGCTGTAGCCGGTGAAGGTGCCGACCTCCAGGACGTGGCGGGCGCCGGTCACCCGGACCAGGAGAGCGAGGAGCTGTGCCTCCTCCGGCAGGACCAGCATCGCTTGCAGCATCGGCATGCCGGCGGTCTCCGCGCGCAGTTCGCGCAGTACGTCGTCATCGCGCAGCGACATCTCGCGTACGTAGTCCAGGAGTTGCCGGTCGACCGTGAGTTGACCGGCCATCAGGAGACCACTCCCGTGTAGGTGTAGAAGCCGCGGCCGTTCTTGCGGCCGTGCTCGCCGTCTCGCACCTTCTGGAGCAGCAGGTCGCACGGGCGGCAGCCCTCGTCACCGGTGCGCTCGTGGAGCACCCACAGGGAGTCCACGAGATTGTCGATGCCGATCAGGTCGGCGGTGCGCAGTGGTCCTGTGCGGTGTCCGAGGCAGTCCTGCATGAGGATGTCGACGTCCTCCGCCGTGGCCCGCCCCTCCTCGACGACGCGGGCCGCGTCGTTGATCATGCGGTGCAGTACGCGGCTGGTGACGAACCCGGGGCCGTCGCCGACGAACACGCCCCGGCGGCCGAGCGCGTCCAGGAGCCGCTGGACCGTCTCCACGGCCTGCCGCGAGGTGCGCGAGCCGCGGATCACCTCCACCGTCCTGATCAGGTACGACGGGTTCATGAAGTGCACGCCGAGCAGCCGCTCGGGGTGCGGGAGCTTCGCGGCGAGCTCGTCGACGGGGATGGAGGAGGTGTTGGTCACCAGCGCGGTGCCGGGGCCGGCCGCCTCACCGGCCTCCGTCAGCGCCGCGACCTTCAGCCCGGCCTCTTCGGTGATCGCCTCGATCACCACGTCCGCGCCCTCGCAGTCGGCCGCGCGGGCGCCGGTGACGAGCTGGGCGGGCGGTGTGTCCGAGCGCACGCCCATGAGCTGCGCCGTGCGCAGCTCGCGCTCGATCCTGGCGCGGGCGTCCGCCCGCTTCGCCGGGTCCGTCTCGATGAGGACCACCGGGACGCCCTGCCCGAGGGCGAGCGTGCTGATGCTGACCCCCATGACGCCGGCGCCGAGAACGGCCAGCCTCGGGGTGGGATCTTCCTCTGTCACCGCGTACCTCCCCTTACCTGGCGGCTGACATCGATGAACCATTCACTCGGGAAGCGGGGCGGGCTGCCGATCGGTGTGCGTGGATACGGAAGCAGGATGGAATGCGTCATTCCAGATCTCTGGGTCCCGATCGGGTCGACCGGGCCTAGGTCGACGAGGTGCTCGGTGGGCCGCAATACCAATACGAGGCCATAGCCCTTCCCTTCGGTCCGACGCCGGACGACGGTAGCATGATTGTTCGGAAGTGGCGCCAGATCTCTTTCGTGCGCTATCCCGGGTGAGCGGCCGAAATGCCGAACTGCCTGCATCTTCTCTCTTTCTCTGCCTGTTCTCCGCTTGCCGTGAATATGTCGGACGCAAGTGGGGAATGGGTTCCCGGGTCTCGGGCGGGAGGTGGGGCGAGGTGGGAGATGGCGGGAGGGCGGCGCACCTCGCGAAAGCGGCCCAAGGCACCGTAATTGGACACAACCGGACGCCGTCCGTGGACCCGCTGAGCTACCGACGGTACGCACCCCAACAGGTCTGAGCCATTGGCCAGTTGTGGCCCCATCGCGACGACCATGTCCGAAAGTGATCGCCGGGGCCGCCTGGCCCGGTGGGGCGCTCGGTGATCTCGAAGGGTGCTTATTCCGTGGTCAGGGCGGTGAAAGCCTTTGTAGTTGCGTGCGACGCGAATGGAAGTCGCATGAAAGATCACATGCTTGCCGCTGCTGGATATCAAGTGTTAGATTCCGGTTGACCGGTGAAGCTGACGGGGGGTCGACCGCTGAGCATGCCTACTGAGAGTGATGTAAGCGGAGTCGCGCGAGGCAGCATTTCCTTTTTCCGCCGATGGCCCCCGGCGGTCGCCGTCCGGTCTCCGAGACGAGTGGCATTCCCCTGCTCATGTGAGTTTCGACCCATGTAACCCATGTAACCCATGTGAGCGGACCGTTCGCCGGAGATCGTGACGCTGCGCTGATTCTCTTCAGCTTGATTTGATGAATTGTTCACCTCGGGCTGCGCCAATTCATGGTGCGGCGCCGTGGGCCGACCGCAATTCGAGCCTTGAGGCATCCGGATGAGACGAAGGTCTATGGACGACAAGCGTGCTCTTCTCCTGAAACTGCTGGCGTCGGTACAGCAGCAGGCCGCCCCCGCGGCCGCGTCCTCGCGCGCGGGCGAGGACATCGCGGTCATCGGGCTCGCGGGGCGGTATCCCTCGGCGCGGACCCCGGACGAGCTGTGGCGCAACGTCGTCGAAGGCCGCAACTGTGTCGGCGAGGTGCCGGGCGAGCGCTGGGACGTGGACGAGCACTACCACCCGGAGTCCAAGGACGGCCGCGGCTACAGCAAGTGGGGCGGCTGGCTCGACGACGTCGACAGGTTCGACCCGCTCCTCTTCCAGATCTCACCCTCCGACGCCGAGGAGATGGACCCGCAGGAGCGCCTCTTCCTGGAGACGGCCTGGGCGACCATCGAGGACGCGGGGTACCGCCCCCGGGGGCTCGGCGCGGAGGACCCCGTCGGTGTGTTCGCCGGTGTGATGAACAACGACTACGAGTGGCTCGCGGGCTTGAGCAGCGCCTTCGGCGTCCACACGCACGCACGCTCCGCCCACTGGTCGATCGCCAACCGCGTGTCGTACGTGCTCGACCTGCGCGGCCCGAGCCTCACCGTCGACACCGCCTGCTCCGCCTCGCTCACCGCCGTCCATCTGGCCTGCGAGAGCCTGCGCCGCGGAGAGTGCGCCACGGCCCTCGCCGGCGGGGTCAACCTCATCCTGCACCCCATGCACCTACGGATGCTGGCGGACCGACAGATGATTTCCCGGGGCGACCGGTGCCGCAGCTTCGGCGCCCACGCCGACGGCTTCGTGGACGGCGAGGGAGTGGGCGCCGTCCTGCTCAAGCCGCTGCGCGCGGCGGAGGCCGACGGCGACCGCGTCTACGCCGTCCTGAAGGGCTCGGCGATCAACGCGGGCGGCAGGACCGGCGGTTACACCGTCCCGAACCCCTCGGCCCAGGCCGAGGTGATCAGCGCCGCGTTGCGCCGCGCGGACGTCGATCCCCGGACCGTGACGTACGTGGAGGCGCACGGCACCGGCACCCCGCTCGGTGACCCGATCGAGATCGCCGGCCTGCGTGAGGCTTTCCGCGCCGGCGCCGCCGGGCCCGCTTCCGCCGGGCCTGCCGCCGAGGCGCCCACCTCCGAGGCGCCCACCTCCGAGGCGCCCGCCGCCGTGGGGTCTCCGGCCGCCCAGGACCGCTGCGCCATCGGTTCGCTCAAGTCCAACATCGGGCACCTGGAGTCCGCCGCGGGCATCGCGGGCCTCACCAAGGTCCTTATGCAGCTGAAGCACGGCGTGCTGGCGCCGTCCCTGCACTCGGCGGAGTTAAACCCCGACATCGACCTGTCAGGCACCCCTTTCCACGTACAGCAGGAGGCCGCGCCGTGGCGCCGGATCGTGCTGCGCGACCGGGACGGCGGGGAACGGGAGCTGCCGCGCCGCGCGGGCGTCAGCTCCTTCGGCGGCGGGGGTGCCAACGCCCATCTGATCGTCGAGGAGTACCGGGGGAGCCGCCCGCCCGCGGCGGACGGCGGGGCCGAGGAGCTGGTCGTGCTCTCCGCGCTGAGCGAGGAGCGGCTGCGGGTGTACGCGGGCCGGCTCGCCGACTTCCTCGACGCCCGCCCGGCCGCCGGGGCGTCGTTGGAGGAGTGCGTACGGGTGGCCGCCGACGTGCTGCGGGTCAGGCCCCAGGACCTCGACCCCGACCTCGAACTGGCGGAGTACGGGCTTGGCGCGGCCGAACTGGCCGGACTCAGCGAGCGGCTCGGTCTGGAGACGACCGTCTCCGGGAAGACCTCGCTGCGTGACCTGGCCGGTGCCGAGACCGAAGCCGCCCTGACGCTCGCCGACTTCGCGCACACCCTGCGCGTCGGACGGGAGCAGCTGGACGTCCGCCTTGCCTTCCCGGCGCGTGAACTCGCCGTGGCCAAGGGCGTGTTGAGGGCGGTCGCGGCCGGAGCGGAGGGCGACGTCGAGCTCAACGACGCGGGCCGCACCCGGCGTTCGCTGGAGCCGGACGCGGCGGACCGCTTCGCACGCGCCCTGTCCGGAGGCGACCTGGCGAGCGCCGCCCGCCTGTGGACGCGGGGCGTCGAAGCGCAGTGGCCGGACACCGGCGGGCGGCGCGTCGGCCTCCCCACGTACCCCTTCGCCCGCAAGCGTTACTGGTTACCGCAGCCCGAGCCCGCGACCACGGCCAAAGCCACGACCACGCAGCCGCCGGCCGCTACGGGTGCCCGTCCGTTCGTAAGACCTGCGTCCGCGAAGGACCTCATACGTACCTCCGTGGAACCCATACGCACCACCGCCGACGACTCCACCGTCGACTCCCCGCGCGCCGTACCCGCCGAAGCCATGGAATCCGCGGCCGCGCCGGAACACCGTACGGACCTCCCCCCGCTCGGCTTCTACCAGCCGGTCTGGTGTCCCGAGGAGCTGCCGGGGCAGGGGCCTCGCCCCGCCGCCACCGCCGGACACGACGTGGCCGTGCTCACCGCCGGTGAACCCGATGGCCTCGCCGAGGCGTTGCTCCGCCGGCACCCCGGTGCCCGCCACGTCCGCCTCGATCGTGACGACCCGGCGACCCTGCTCACCGAACCGGTGCGGCACCTGTACCACCTCGGCGGGCTGCGCCGCCCGGATGGTCTCGACGCCGCCCTGCGTGACGGCGTCCTCGCCCTCTTCCGCACCCACGGCCTCGCCACCCGGCTCACGGTGGTCACCGCGGGCGCCCACGCGGACAACCCCCACGCGGCCGCGCTCCTCGGCTACGCGCAGGTGCTCGCCGCCGAGTGCCCCGAACTCGACGTCACCTGCGTCGACGTGGCCGACACCGATCCGGCGGACGCGTTCGCCGCGATCCTCGCCGAGCCTCCGCACCCGGCAGGGCGGGCCGTACTGCTGCGGGGCGGACGCCGTCACGTACGGCAGCTCGTCAAGACGCCCGTCCCTGCACCGGAGCGCTCCCCCTACCGGGTCGGCGGCACCTACCTGCTGGTCGGGGGCAGTGGCGGCATCGGCCGTGCCCTGTCCGAGGAACTCGCGCGGCGCCACCGGGCCAACCTGGTGTGGATCAGCCGCGGCGAACCCGGTCCCGAGCAGCGGGCCACCGCGGAGCGGGTGCGCGAGGCAGGCGGTCGGCTGCTGCACCTGCGGGCCGACGCCGCCGACCCGGACGCGCTGCGTGACGCCGTCGCGGAGGCCAGGCGGCACTTCGGCGCGGTGCACGGTGTGTGCCACGCGGCGATGACGTTCAACGCCAGCACCATCGCCGAACTCACCGAGGCGGAGCTGCGGGCCGCGCTCGCCGCCAAGATCGACGGCTCGCTCGCGCTGACCGCCGCACTCACCACCGCGCTGGCCGGTGAACACCTGGACTTCCTGGCGTTCTTCAGCTCGGTGGGCTCCTTCGTCAGCGCGGCGGGCAACGCCGCCTATGTGGCGGCAAGCTCCTTCCAGGACGCCTACGGCAGGCTCCTGTCCACCCAACTCCCTTATCCGGTACGGGTGGTGAACTGGGGCTACTGGGGCCGTGTCGGCTCCGGAGCGCAGCCGGGGCTCCAGGAGATCTTCCGCAGGACCGGCGTCGCCGAGTTCACCGTGCGCGAAGGGCTCGACTCGCTGGAGCGCGTGCTCGCCCACGGGCCCGTGCAGGTCATGCCGATCCGCGCCGACCGGCGGGCCCTCGACGCGCTCGGCCACCGCGCCTCGGCGCTCGCCGACCGCTGCCCGGTCCCCGCACCCGCCGGACCCGGAGCCGACGCCGTCCTCACCGGCTACGACCGGCTCTCCGCGCTCTGCGACCGGGCGCTGCTCGGCGTCTACCAGCGGATGGGCGCCTTCACGCGGCCGGGGGAGCGGGACGGCGTGACCGCTCTCGCCGACCGGCTCGGGATCGTGTCCACATACCGCCGGCTGCACGCGGCCCTGCTGAACATCCTCGCCGACGCCGGGCACGTGGCCGTGCGAGACGACACCGTCGAGGTGCTCGCGCTCGCGGACGGCACCGACCTGGCCCACGCCGAGCGGGAACTCGACCGCATCGCGGCCGACCACCCGGACATCACCGCCACGGTGGAGCTGACCCGCCTGTTCCTGCGCGACTACCCGCGGGTGCTGCGCGGCGAGATCGGCGCCACCGAGGTCATGTTCCCCGACGCGTCGATGGAACTGGTCCAGGACTTCTACCGGGGCAACCCGCTCACCGACTCCCTCAACGAACTGGCGGCCGACACCGTCGCGGAGCACGCCCGTCGGCGCATCGCCGCCCTCGGCACGGACGAGCGGTTGTGCGTCGTCGAGTTCGGCGCGGGCACGGGGGCGACCACGGAGCGGGTGCTGCCCGTCCTTTCCGCCTGGGCCGACCGGGTCGAGTACGTCTTCACCGACATCTCGCCGCAGTTCCTGGAGAGCGCCGAGCAGCGGTTCGGCGAGCGCCATCCCTTCACCCGGTTCCGTACGCTCAACCTCGAACGGGCCCTGGCCGACCAGGGATTCGCGCCCGGCAGCGCCGACATCGTGGTGGCCACCAACGTCGTGCACGCGACCGGAGACCTGCGCCGCACCCTGCGCAAGGCGCGACAGCTGCTGCGCCCCGGCGGTCGGCTCGTGCTCAACGAACTGACGTCGATCCGCAGCAGCATCACCGTCACCGGCGGCGTCCTGGACGGCTGGTGGGCGTTCACCGACCCGGAACTGCGCATCAAGGACGCGCCGCTGGCCACCGCGCAGACCTGGCAGCGGCTCCTCCTCGAAGAGGGCTTCGCGGACGCCGTCGTCCTGGACCGGGGCGCGCACCTCGGCCAGCACGTGATCGTAGGCGAGAACGCGGGACGGGACGCCGTGGCACCGGCCCCCGTGCCGGACTCGGCCGCCACTGCCGCCACCGCTGCCGAGCGGCCCGCCCAGGCCCGGCGGGCGGGCCGGGGGCCACTGCCGCAGCTGCGCGACATCGTCACCGCGACCCTGAAGCTCGACGACCCCGTCGACCCGGACCGGCTCCTGTCGGACTACGGCTTCGACTCGCTGAGCGGCATGAAGATCGCCACCGTGATCGAGGCGGACCTCGGCATTCGGCTGCGCCTGAGCGATCTGCTGCGGCACCCCACGCTGCGCGAGCTGAGCGATCACATCAGCCGGTCGACCGGGGCGGAAGCGGAACCCGGCCTCGGCCTGGCCCCCGGCCTCGACGGCGACCTGGACGGCGACGCGGTGCCGGAACCGGAGCCGCAGCCCGAGGCGGCGCCCGAGCCGCTCCGGTTCCCGCTGTCGGCCGGCCAGCAGGCGCTGCGCGTCATCGAGCAGATGGCGCCCGGCAACTACGCCTACAACCTGCCCCTCGCCTTCTGGCTGGACCGGCACACCGACGAGACCGCCCTGCGCGCCGCGCTCCAGTCCATGGTCGACCGGCACCCGCAGCTCCGCGCCCGGGTGGAGGGCGACCACCAGATCATCGAACCCCGCCAGGAACTCGCCTACGTACGACGGGAGGTGAACACCAGCTCCGTGGACGACGTCCGCGAGGCGGCCAGGGAGAGTGTCCGCGAGCCCTTCGACCTGGCCCGCGGGCCCCTCCTGAGGGCCACGGTGTTCGTCATGGCCGACGGGCGGCAGGTGCTGCTGCTCACCTTCCACCACATCGTCTTCGACGGTCTGTCCATCGCCGTGTTCCTGCGCGAACTCTCCGCCTTCTACCGGCAGTGCCCGCCCACCGACGGCCCTCCCGCGACCTACGCCGAGTTCGTCGACCGGCAGAGCGAGCTGCTGGGTTCGGAGCGCGGCGACCGCCTGCGCGCGTACTGGCTGCGACAGCTCTCCGGGGAACTGCCCAGGCTCCAGCTTCCCCTCGACCGCCCCCGCCCGGCCGCACCGAGCTACCGGGGCGCCTCTGTCGAGGGACGCCTGGACGCGCGGCAGATCCGGGCCGCCAGGCAGCTCGCCGCCGACGAGCGGACCTCGCTGTTCACCGTGCTCCTCGCCGCCTACGCCACCCTCCTGCACCGCTACACGCAGCAGGACCGCGTACTGATCGGCACCCCCGTCGCCGGGCGGCCCTCCCCGGAGTACGCCGACGTACTCGGCTACTTCATGAACATGGTCGTCCTCAAGCACGACCTCGCGGAGCAGGACCAGGACTTCCGGACCCTTCTGCGCGACATACGGGACACCGTCCTGGAGGCCCTTGAGCACGGTGACTACCCGCTGCTGACGCTCGCTCAGGAACTGCGCGCCTCCCGCCTGTTCGACACCGCCTTCTACTTCCAGAACTGGGTGGAGGACGACATCGACACCACCCCGGTCGCCGACGTGTTCCACGGCGTCCACCAGGAAGGGGAGTTCGACGTCACACTGGAGGTCGTCGAGGAGTCCGAGGGTGCCCGCTACTGCCTCAAGTACAACCCCGACCTCTTCGACGAGGAGACCGTTCGGCGGCTCGGCGACCACTTCGGCCCGCTGCTCGACGCGGCCCTCGCCGCGCCCGACAGCGACATCGGCGGCCTGCCCCTGCGCAGCGCCGACGAACTGCGCCTGGCCGAGGAGCGGCAGCGCCGCACCCGACGCGACTACCCCGACGACCGCGTCCTGCCCACGCTCCTCACCGAGCAGGCCCGCCGCACCCCCGAGGCCGTCGCCGTCTTTGACCGGGGCACCACTCTCACCTACCGCGAACTCACCGGACGCGTCGACGCGCTGGCGGCCCGCCTGCGCCGCGCCGGAGTCGCTCCGGGACGCAACGTCGGCGTACTGGTCGACCGGTCGGCGGACATGCTCGTCGCCCTCCTCGGCGTCCTCGCGGCCGGCGGCGCCTATGTGCCGCTCGACCCCGACTACCCGGCCGAGCGGCTTCGCTACATGGCCGAGGACGCCGGACTGCACCTGCTGCTCACCCGCTCCGGAACACACCCCGACCTCGGCGCGCCGGCCCTGCCGGTCGACGCGAGCGAAGGGGCGTACACGGAGGCCGGTCAGCCGGAGCCGGGCGTCGCGCCCGGCCCGGACGACGCCGCGTACGTGATCTACACCTCCGGATCGACCGGCCGCCCCAAAGGGGTGCAGGTCCCGCACCGAGCGCTGGCCAACCTGCTCCTGTCCATGGCCGAGGAGCCCGGCCTCGGCGCGGGGGACCACCTGCTCGCGCTCACCACCGTCTGCTTCGACATCGCGGCCCTCGAACTCTTCCTGCCCCTGATCACCGGCGGCCGCGTGGAGATCGTGCCCGCCGAGGTCGCCCGCGACGGCGTACTGCTGCGCCGCCTCATCGAGTCGAGCCCCGCCACCGTCGTCCAGGCGACCCCCGCGACCTGGAAGATGCTGCTCGCCGCGGGCTGGACCGGCGCCCCCGGGCTGAAGGCGCTGTGCGGGGGAGAGGCACTCGACCAGGACACCGCCGAACAGCTGCTGAGCCGTGCCGGTCAGGTGTGGAACATGTTCGGACCGACGGAGACCACCATCTGGTCGGCCGTGTGCCGCCTCGCGCCCGGCGAGCGCGTCACCATAGGTCATCCGATCGCCAACACACGGCTGTACGTGCTGGACACGCGTGGCCGTACGGTGCCGCCCGGCGTGCCCGGCGAGCTGTACATCGGCGGCGCGGGCCTGGCGACCGGCTATCTGGGCCGCCCGGAGCTGACCGCCGAACGGTTCGTCACCATGGACGGCGACCGCCGCTACCGCACCGGTGACCTGGTGCGCGAGCTGCCCGACGGCCGCATCGAGTACCTGGGCAGGCTCGACTCCCAGGTGAAGGTCCGCGGCTTCCGGATCGAGCCCGGCGAGATCGAGGCGGTGCTGCGCGGCCAGGACGGCGTCCGCGAGGCCGCGGTGGTCGCGCGCCGCGTCGGCGGCGAGAACGTCCTGCACGCCTTCCTCGTGCTCGACGAAGGCACCGCCGTGCCCCGTCGCGAGGCGCTCGGCCAGTGGCTGCCGGCCCACATGGTCCCCGACGTCCTGGTCCCGCTGACGTCGCTGCCGCAGACGCTCAACGGCAAGGTGGACCGCGCGAGGCTCACGGACGTGCCCCTGAACGAGCTGCGGGGAGCGGCCGCCGTGGCGCGGGCACGCCGTGAGGCGGGCGTGAGGAGCCATACCGCGCCGCGCGTCGAGGAGTTGACCGGCCTGATCGCCGACATCCTCGACACGGACGCCGCGCAGATCCCCGCCGATGTGCCTCTCGGGCAACTCGGGATGAACTCGGTCAGCTTCACCGTGCTCAGCACGCGCATCAGCGAGCGGTACGGGACGCAAGTGCTGCCGACCGTCTTCTACCGCCATCCGACGGTCACCGCGGTCGCGGCGCATCTGGCGGCGCTCCAGACGGCGCCCGATACGGCGCCCGAGGCCGGGAGCGAGGTCCGGGCGGCGGGGCAGGCGGCCCGGGCGGGCGACGTGGCCGTCGTCGGGATGGCCGGCCGGTTCCCCGGCTCGGCCGACTTGGCGGAGTTCTGGGAGAACCTGGAACACGGCAGGGACCTGGTCACCGAGATCCCCGCCGACCGCTGGGACTGGCGGGCGCACGCGGACGGCTCCCGCTCCCGCTGGGGCGGTTTCCTCAGCGGAGTCGACCGCTTCGACGCGGCCTTCTTCGGCATCTCGCCGCGCGAGGCCGAGCTGATGGACCCGCAGCAGCGGCTGCTCCTCGAAGTGGTGTGGTCGGCGATCGAGGACGCGGGCTACCGCGCGAGCGACCTGGCGGGCAAGCGGGTCGGCGTCTTCATCGGCACCACCAACTCCGACTACGCCGAGGTGCAGCGCGCCGCCGGCCGCTCGGCGCAGGCCCACACGCTCACCGGCGCCGCCCTGTCGATCATCCCCAACCGCATCTCCTACCTCCTCGACCTGCGCGGCCCCAGCGTGACGGTGGACACGGCCTGCTCCAGCTCGCTCACCGCCGTGCACCAGGCCGTCGGAGCCCTCCGCGACGGCACGTGCGACCTCGCGATCGCGGGCGGCGTCAGCCTGATCCTCGACCCCGGCATCTACGAGGCGCTGAGCCGCGGCGAGATGCTCAGCGAGGACGGCCGGTGCAAGGCCTTCGACGCCTCGGCCAACGGTTACGTACGGGGTGAGGGCGTCGGTGTCGTGGTACTGCGGGACCACACGGCCGCGCGCAGGAACGGCGACCGCGTGGCCGCGGTGATCAAGGCCGCCGCCGTCAACCACGGCGGGCGCACCACCTCGCTCACCTCGCCCAACCCGAACGCGCAGGCCGACGTGCTCGTCGACGCCTACCAGGCGGCGGGCGTCGACCCCCGCACGGTCGGCTACATCGAGGCGCACGGGACCGGCACGGCCTTGGGCGACCCCATCGAGATCAGCGGCCTGACCGAGGCGTTCGAACGCCTCGGCGGCGGCGCGCGGACGCAGGGCCACGAGCGAGGGAGGGAGGGGAGCAGCTGTGGCATCGGCTCGGTGAAGACCAACATCGGGCACCTGGAGGCCGCCGCGGGCATCGCGGGCCTGCTCAAGGTCCTCCTCGCGCTGCGGCACCGCACCCTGCCTGCCAGCCTGCACTTCCGCGAGCGCAACCCCTACCTCGAACTGGACGGCAGCCCCTTCGAGATCGTCGACACCACGCGCTCCTGGCCCGCGCCGCTCGCCGAGGACGGCTCCGCGCTGCCCCGCCGGGCGGGCGTCAGCTCCTTCGGCTTCGGCGGTGCCAACGCGCACGTCGTGGTCGAGGAGGCGCCGACCGCGGCGGACGGCCCGGACAGCGCGGCAGAGGAGTCGGCAGAGGAGTCGGCAGAGGAGTCGGCCGAGGAACTGTTCGTGCTCTCCGCCAGGACCGAGGGAGCCCTGCGGGCGCAGGCCCGCCGCCTGGCCGCCCACATCCGGGCGCGGCGGCCCTCGCCCGCCGACGTCGCCCACACCCTGCGGGTCGGCCGCGAGGCCATGGAGGAGCGGCTCGCCTTCGTCGCCCGCGGCCGCGCCGAACTGCTCGACCGCCTGGACGCCTGCGCCGAAGGCCGCACGGCGACGGCGGCGGGCGTGCTGCGCGCCCGGGTGAGCGCCGGGCACCGCCGCGCCGTCACGTCGCGCGGCACGGCCTGGCAGGACTTCGTACGCGCCCTGTCGGCCGAGCGTGACCTGGAGTCCCTGGCCCAGCTGTGGACCGACGGCGCGGACGTGGACTGGTCCGGCCTGCCGGGCGGGCGCAGGATCGGGCTGCCGACCTACCCGTTCGAACCGACCCGGCACTGGGTCGACGCCCCGGCCACCACCGCGCCGCCCACCACCGCAGCGCCCGTCACCGAGCCGAGCCCGGCCACGGCGGAGCTGCTCGACGCGAACGTGTCGACGTTCAACGAGTCCGCCTTCGCCAAGCGCCTCACCGGCGCGGAGTTCTACCTGGCAGATCACCAGGTCGGCGCGGAGCGCGTGCTTCCGGGCGTCGTCTACCTGGAGATGGCGCGGCTCGCCGGTGAGCGGGCGCACGGCACCGCCGCCGTCCGGCGGATCGACGAGGTCGTCTGGGCGGCGCCCGTCACCCTCTCCCCGGGACAGGAGCGGGACCTGCGGGTGGCGGTGGCACCCTCCGGCGCGTTCGAGATCACCGGCGAACGTCCACACGCCCGCGGCCGCCTGGTCTTCGACGAGGAGGACGGCGCCTTCGAGGCACCCGCCCCACTCGACCCCGCAGCCGTGCGCGCCCGGTGCGCGCAGAGCAGGACCCGGCAGGAGTGCTACGAGTACTTCGGCAGGCTCGGCTTCCGGTACGGTCCGGCCTTCCAGGTCATCGAGGAACTCGCCCTCGGGGACTCCGAGGCGCTGGCCCGGCTGCGCCGCCCCGACGTCGGCGCCCACCGGTTCCACCCCTCACTGCTCGACGGGGCCCTTCAGACCGCCGGTTGGCTGGTACCGGGGTCGACGGCGCATCTGCCGTACGCGATCGGGTCCGTGCACATCTTCGCCGAGCTGCCCGCCGACTGCCTCGTGCACGCCGTGGTCGTGGAGCGCCGCGCCGACGCACAGATCTTCGACATCAGCCTGGCCGCCCTCGACGGCATGGTCGTGGCGCGGATCGAACGCTTCACCCTGCGGGCCGTGCCGGGCACGGAACGGTCCGTGCCCGGCGCCGAGCCCCGCGTACACGCCTTCGAGCCGGTGTGGCAGGACGCGGAACGCCCGCCCGGTGCTGCCCCGCTGGGCGGGATGGAGCTGCTGTCCGTCATCGACACGGGGGACGGCCGCGCCCAGGCGCTGCGTGACGAACTCGCCTTGATCGCCCCGGAGTTGAGGGTGGTCGTCGGCGCTCCGGAGCGGGCCTCGCACCTCGTCCACCTGGCCGCCGAGGGAGGTTCCGGTGCCGGGGGCGGTCTCGACGAGGCGCTGCGCGCCGGGTTCCGCACCGCCCTGGACATCTGCCGGACGCGGATCGCCGACCGCGGCGGACCGCTGCGCTATCTGTACGTCCATGACGGCGGGCCCGGAGCGGCCGGGGCGGCCCACGCCGCCCACGCGGCCCTTGACGGGTTCGCCCGGACGATCGTCCAGGAGCAGCCCGCGATCCGGATGAGCGTGCTCCTGCGTGCCGGCTCCGGACCGGTGACCGGCTCAGGAACTCCGGTCGGCTCCGCGGCCACCGCCGCCCGCGCCCCCGGCTCCGCATCCGTGCGGGAACTCGCCGAACTGGTGCTCGCCGAACTGGCAGTCGACGGCGAGCCCGAGGTCCGTATCGACGGCCCAAGGCGCACGGTCCGCGCCTGGCGCGAGCGCGCGCTTCCCGGGAGCGGCCCCTCGCCGCTGGCCCGGGACGGGGCGCACCTGATCACCGGGGGCACCGGGAAGCTGGGCCTGCTGGTGGCCGAGCGGATCGCCCGGCACCCGGGCGCGCACGTCGTCCTCGTCAGCCGGACCGCGCCGGACGCGCCGCTCCCGGACGGCTGGCTGCACCTCGCGGCCGATGTCGGTGCGCGGTCCGACGTCGAGCGGGTGGTGGCCGAGGCCCGGCGCCGGTTCGGACGCGTCGCGGGCGTGGTGCACGCGGCGGGCACGCTGCGGGACTCCCTGGTGCTGCACAAGAGCGGCGCGGACGCCGACGAGGTGCTCGCACCCAAGGTGCGCGGCCTGGTCCACCTGGACGAGGCGACCCGGGCCGACGCCCCCGACTACTTCGTCGCGTTCGGCTCGACCGCCGCCGTCTTCGGCAACACGGGGCAGAGCGACTACGCGTACGCCAACAGCTTCCTCGACCACTACCTGGAGCGGCGCCCCGGCGGCGGTCTGACGGTCGACTGGTCGCTGTGGCGCGACGGTGGCATGACCCTCACCGCCGAGGCCCGCCAGGCCATGCGGCGCGAGTTCGGCATGGAACCGCTGCCGGCCGATGCGGCGCTCGACGCACTGGAGGCGGCTCTGCGGAGCGGTGCCTCCCGGCTCCTGCTCACGGCGGGCGACCGGGTGCGGATCGCCGATGCCCTGCGCGAAGGCCCCGCAGGGCCCACCTCCGAGGACGTCGAGGACGCCGAAGCCGCCCCGGACCCGGAGGGCGGCGAACTGCGCGCCCCCACGGTCCGGTTCCTGCGGGAACTCCTCGCCGACGAGCTGAAGATGCCGCTGGACGACGTCGCGGAGGACGAGGCGTTCGACCGCTACGGCGTCGACTCGCTGCTGGTGCTCAGCCTCACGCGCACGCTGGAGGAGCGCTTCGGACCGCTGTCCAAGACGCTGTTCTTTGAATACCTGACGATCGGTGAGCTGGCCGACTTCCTGGTCGAGCGGCACCCGGCCGCGCTGCGGGACCTGGCCGCCCCCGGCCCGCGATCCGCGCTGCCCGCCGAGCACACGGCACCGGCCCAGGCGTCGGCCGTGGCGGTGCCGCTCGCGCGGGACGTGCGCGCGACCGCTGCTCCCGCGCCCCGGCGGCACTCCGCCTCCGACGACGACATCGTGATCGTCGGCGTCGCGGGCCGCTACCCGCAGGCCGACGACCTCGGCCGGTTCTGGCGCAACCTGCGCGAGGGCAAGGACTGCGTCGAAGAGGTGCCGAAGGACCGCTGGGACCACGACCGGTTCTACGACCCGGACCGCGACGCCCCCGGCAAGACCTACGCCAAGTGGGGCGGCTGGCTCTCCGACGTGGCCTCCTTCGACCCCATGTTCTTCCGCATGTCCCAGGTGGAAGCCGTCCACATCGACCCGCAGGAACGCATCTTCCTGGAGACCGTGTGGCACCTCCTGGAGGACGCGGGCACATCCCGCGCCGCGCTCTCCGAGGTCCGCACCGGCGTCTTCGTCGGCCTGATGTACGGCCATTACCAGCTGTACGGCGTCGACGAGGCGCTGCGCGGCGACGGCGCGGCCACCTCGTCGTCGTACGCCTCCGTGGCCAACCGCGTCTCGTACTTCTTCGACTTCGACGGCCCGAGCATCGCCCTCGACACGATGTGCTCGTCCTCGCTCACCGCGCTCCACCTCGCCTGCCGGGCGATCCGGGACGGTGACTGCGAGGTCGCCGTGGCCGGCGGTGTCAACGTCTCCAGCCACCCGCTGAAATACCTCCAGCTGGCCAAGGGCGGATTCCTCTCCACCGACGGCCGGTGCCGCAGCTTCGGCGAGGGCGGCGACGGCTACGTGCCCGCCGAGGGCTCCGGGGCCGTGCTGCTCAAGCGCCGCCGCGCGGCCGAGGCGAACGGCGACCGCATCCTCGCCGTGGTCAGGTCGACGGCGGTGAACCACGGCGGGGCCGGCAAGGGCTTCAGCGTGCCCAACCCCAAGGCCCAGGGCGTGATGATCCGCGAGGCGCTGGACCGCGCCGGCCTTGCCCCCGCCGAGCTGGACTACCTGGAGGCGCACGGCACGGGCACCTCGCTCGGCGACCCGGTGGAGATCACCGGCCTGGTCCGCGCCTTCGAGGGGCACGACTTGACCGGCGTACGCATCCCGATCGGCTCGGTGAAGTCGAACATCGGGCACGCCGAGTCGGCCGCGGGCATGGCCGCGCTCACCAAGGTCCTGCTGCAACTGCGCCATCAGGAACTGGTGCCCTCGCTGCACGCCGAACGCCTGAACCCCCATCTCGACCTGGACGCCACCCCCTTCCGGCTGCAACGCGAGCGGGCCCCCTGGACGCCGCGCGTCGACGCCGCGGGCCGCCCCCTGCCCCGTACCGCCGCGATCAGCGCGTTCGGGGCGGGCGGCAGCAACGCCCACGTGATCTTGGAGGAGTTCGTGCCACCCACGCAGCCGCCCGGGCAGCAGCCGCCGTACGTGTGCGTGCTCTCCGCCCGCGACGCGGAGCGGCTCACCGAACACACCAAGCGGACGGCGGAGTTCCTGCGCGGCGAGGGACGCGGCACCGACCCGGCCGCGCTCGCCGCCACGCTCCGGACCCGCGAGCCGATGGCGCACCGCCTCGCCGTGGTCTTCGACGGCGTGGACGACCTCGTGGCAGCCCTGGAGGAGCACCTCTCCGGAGCGGACACCGCGCGCGTCCTGACGGGCACCGTCACCCGCGCCGCCGCACCGGCCACCGGCGGCACCCCGCGCGAACTGGCCGCCGCCTGGGTGCGCGGCGCCGACGTCACCTGGCCCGGCGGCGGCCCGCGGGTCTCCCTGCCCGGCTACCCCTTCGCCAGGGAGCGCTGCTGGCTGCCCGCGGCCGACGCCGTGCGGGGCCCGGCCACGCCGCGGCCGTCCGCCCCGTACGGCAAGGTGCTGCTGTCCACCGACACCCCGGTCATCGCCGGGCATCGGGTCCAGGGCCGCTCGCTGCTGCCCGCGTTGGCCTACGCGGATCTCGTCGCCGGGGTCTTCCGCGACCACGGGCACCCCGTCGAGCGGCTGACGATCCGTGACCTCACCGCGCTGCGCCCGCTCGATGTGACGGACGGGCCGGTGACCGCGGAGATCCGCTGTGTCGCCGACGGTCCGGGCCGCTGGCAGGTCACCGTGACCGACGGCGACCCCTACGCCACGGCCGAGGTGCTCGTCACCGACGTCGCCGATGTCACCGACGTCACCGACGCCCCAGCTTTCCGCGAGCGGTTGGACGGTCCGGCCGACGGCGCCCCGAGGCCACTGGCCGAGACCTATCTGAGGGACGGCGCCAACGGCCAGCACTACAGCGGCGCCGCGCGCGCCGAAGGCATGGTCCGCGTCGACCGGGAGCAGCTGACCGCCGAACTCACCGCGCCTGAGGGCGACTTCCTCGTGCACCCGGCGCTGCTGCTCGGCGGTGCGGTCGCGGCGGGGGCGCTGCTCGACACCGGCGGGCAGGCGTTCCTGCCGCTGCACATCGCCTCGTTCCGCGCGGCGGGGCCGCTGACCGGGCGCTGCACGGCCCGCGTACGCCGTTCGTCGGTGATCCGGCGCGGCGAGGTCGTCCGGTTCTCCGTGGACTTCTTCGACCCAAAGGGGCGGAAGGTGGCCGAACTGTCGGAGCTGTCCAGCAAGGCGGTGACGGACACGCCCGCGCACCTGCCGGCCGGTCCCGCCCGGGCCGCCGAGCCCGGCACGCCCGTGGCCGACCGTGCGGAGGTCTTCCTGCGGCGCCTGTTGGCCGACCGCCTGGACCGCGACCCGCGGTCGATACCGGCGACCGCCGGCTACTACGAACTCGGCCTCGAATCGGTGCAGGTACTGAGCCTGGTCGAAGCCGTGCAGGAAGCCGTGGGCCAGGAGCTGGAGCCCACGCTGCTCTTCGAATACACCACGGTCCGCGATCTGGCGGCGCATCTCGCGGCGCGCTTCCCGGGGGCGTTCGAAGCGGCCGCGGCCGTCGAAGCCACCCTCGCCCCCCAGGGCCCCGCAGACCCCGCCGAGAGCGGCGGACTGAGCCGGATCAAGGACGGCGCCGTCATCCCGCCCGCCCCGGCCCCCGCCGCCCTGTCCGCCGAGGAACTCGACCGGCTGATCGCCGGCCGCGTACTCCTGCGGCTCTGCGGGGCAGGCGCGTTCGCCGACGGCCGCACCGAGTCCGTGGACGGCCTGGCGCGGCGCCTCGCCGTCGTGGACAAGTACCGCCGCTGGCTGGACGAGGCGGCCCGGCTGCTCACCGCCACCGGCCTGACCTGGCGGTACGACGACGTCCTGGAGCTCACGGCACAGCGGCCCCAGGCCCACGACCCGGCATGGACCGCCGTACGCGAGCGCTTCGCGTCCGACCCCTACTGGGACGCGCAGCTCTCCCTCGTCGAAGAGTGCGCCGACCGGCTGCCCGAGATCCTCTCCGGCGCGCTGCCCGCGACCGACGTGCTGTTCCCCGGCGGCTCCATGGCCAAGCTCACCGCCGTGTACCAGGGCAACGCGGTCGCCGACCGGCTCAACGACGTGGTGGCGGAAGTGACCGCCACGGCGGTGCGCGAACGCCTCGCCGAGGACCCCTCGGCCACCGTGCGCCTCGCCGAGGCCGGCGCGGGCACCGGCGGCACCACCGCCGTCGTACTGCCGCGCGTCGACGCGTACGCCGACCGCGTCGAGTACTGGTACACCGACCTGTCACCGGCCTTCCTCGACCAGGCGGAGCAGCGCTTCGGACCCGGCAGGCCCTACGTACGCTACGGCCGCTGGGACGTGACACGGCCCGGCGCGGGCGAGCACCTCACCGGCGGCGACTGCGACGTCATCGTGGCCACCAATGTCCTGCACGCCACCCAGGACATCCGCCTCGTCCTGCGCAACCTCGCCGCGGCGCTGCGCCCCGGCGGAGTCCTCGTCATCAACGAGGTCACCCGCAAGTCCGCGGTCCTCACCCTCACCTTCGGCCTGCTCGACGGCTGGTGGCTCTACGACGACGAGGACGTCCGCCTCCCCGGCGCGCCCCTCCTCTCCGCCCCCCGCTGGCAGGAGGTCCTCCAGGACACCGGCTACGACGAGGTATGGCGGCCGGTGGCCGAGCCCGACGCGTTCGGGGAGGTCTTCGTCGCCCGGCGGCCCCCCGCCGCCGTCCCGGCGCCCCAGGGCACCCGCCTCCTGGTCAGGGAGTGGCGGCCCGCCCCCGCCACCGAGGGCCGCCGGCCCCGCGCGGTGGCCGTCCTCGGCGGCGGGCAGCACGCCCGCCATCTCGTCGAGGCCCTGCCCGGCGCGGAGCAGGTCTCCCGCGCGGCGGATCTGCACGACCGGTTCGACGCGCTTGTCGACCTCGGCGGCGTCGGCCTCGACGCCTGGCTCCCCGCGGTGCAGCGGATGACCGGACGCGAGGCGCTGCTGCTCGGCGTCGGCACGGGCGACGCGCGCGCCGGGCTCTACCGCATGCTCCAGAGCGAGTACGGACGGGTCCGCTCCCGCTACCTGGAGGCCGACCCCGCAGACCCCGCCCTGCCCGGCCTCGTGGCGGCCGAACTGGCCGACGGCGGCGACGACTTCGAGGTCGCCTACCGGCACGGGATCCGGCACCGGGCCGAGCTCGCCGAACTCCCGGCCGCCACCGGCGCCCCGGTCCGCTTCCCCGCCGACCGGCCGCTGCTCATCACCGGCGGCACGCGCGGCATCGGCCTCGCGGTGGCCCGGCACGCCGTCGACCAGTGGGGTGCGCGCACCCTCGTCCTCACCGGGCGCGACCCACTGCCGCCGCGCCACGAATGGGACCGCCACGGCACGGACACGCCGCTGGGCCGCAAGCTCGACGGGCTGCGCGCCCTGGAGCGCGACGGGGTGCGGCTGCGGGTGCTCGCGCTGCCTCTGGGGGAGGACGCGGCGGCCGTACACGCGGCACTGGCCGGGGTCCGGCGGGAGTTCGGCCCGATCGGCGGCGTCCTGCACGCCGCCGGGCTCGTCGACCGGGACAACCTCGCCTTCGTGCGCAAGCCGGCCGACGCCGTGCGCACGGTGCTCGCCCCCAAGACCGCCGGACTCGACGCCCTGGTGGACGCCCTCGCCGACGACCCGCTGCGGTTCTGCGTGCTGTTCTCGTCGGTCGCCTCGATGGTCCCGGCCGCCGCCGTCGGACAGAGCGACTACGCGATGGCCAACGCCCACCTGGACGCGGTGGCCCGCCGGGCGCCGCACGGCCTGCCGCTGGTGAGCGTGGCCTGGCCCAGCTGGCGGGGCGTGGGCATGGGCACTGAGCGCCCAGGGCCCGGCTATCGGGCCACCGGCCTCGGTGAACTCTCCGAGGCCGAGGGGCTGCGGCTGCTCGACCACGTCCTGTCCACCGGGGCCGGGCCGGTCGTGCTGCCGGCGATCGTCGCCCCCGACTGGACGCCGCGCGCACTGCGCGTCCCCAGGCCGCAGGCCCCGACGCAGGGCCGGGCGACCGCCGCGCCCTCCGCCACCACTGCCGACACCACCGTCGGCGCGCCGCACACCGCCGGGAGCATCGCCGAGAAGGCCGAGGCATGGCTGCTCGGGCTGCTCGCCGAGCAGTTGGGCTTCGCGCGTGACCGCCTCGCCGCCGACGTACCCATCGCCGACTACGGCACCGACTCGATCATGATGGTGCAGATCCTGCGCCTGGCCGGCGCCGAACTGGACGTCGAGCTCGACCCGTCGGTCCTCGTGGACCACCCCACCGTGGAGTCCTTCGTGGGTTGGCTCACCACCCACCACGGGCAGGCCCTGACGCGGACCTTCGGCACCCAACCGCAGGAAGTACACGAACGACAGGAAGTACACGAACCGTGGGAAGCACGGGTACCGCAGGCCCCCGCCGCCACCACGGCCGTCCTCCCGCACGACGGAGCCCCCGCCCCCGCCTGGAGCGAGCGCCAACAGGCCCCGGCCGACGGCCCGTACGACATCGCGGTGATCGGCATGTCGGGCCGCTTCCCCGGCGCCCCGGACCTGGACGGATACTGGCGGCTGCTCAGCGAGGGACGCACGGCGATCGCCCCGGTGCCCGCCCGGCGCTGGGGGGCCGAGACCGGATACACCGCCGGTCTGATCGACCTCGACGGATTCGACCCCGGCCACTTCCACCTCTCCGACGACGACGCCGCCGCGATGGACCCGCAGGCGCTGCTGCTCCTGGAGGAGACGCTCTTCGCCCTCTGCGACGCGGGCTACACCCCCGCCGAGCTGAAGGGACGCGACATCGGCGTCTACGTCGGCGGGCGCACCCGGCACGCCCCCGACGACGCCACCCTCGGCCGCAGCCGCAATCCGGTGGTCGCGATCGGCCAGAACTACCTGGCCGCCAACCTGTCGCACCACTTCGACCTGCGCGGCCCCAGCACGGTCGTCGACACCGCCTGCTCCTCCGCGCTGGTCGCCCTGCACCACGCCGTCCAGGCGATGCGTTCGGGCGACGTGGAGGCGGCCGTGGTCGCCGGGATCACCCTGCTGCCCGACGCCGGCGGGCACCGCCTGTTCGACCGGCGGGGCCTGCTCAACACCGAGCCCGAGTTCCACGTCTTCGACCGGCGGGCCCGCGGCTTCACCCCCGCCGAGGGCGTCGGCGTCCTCCTGCTCAAGCCGCTCGCCGCGGCCGAGGCCGACGGCGACCAGGTGCACGCGGTCATCAAGGCGGTGGCCGTCAACAACGACGGCAGGACCGCGGGCCCCGCCACGCCCAACCCCGCCGCCCAGCGAAGCGTCATGGCCCGCGCCCTGGCCCGCTCCGGCCTCGCCGCGGACGACGTCACGTACATCGAGACCAACGCGGCGGGCTCCCAGATCCCCGACCTCATCGAGCTGAAGGCCATCGCGGCCGTCTACCGCGCAGGCTCCGACACGCCCTGCTCGCTCGGCTCGGTCAAGCCCAACATCGGCCACCCGCAGTGCGCGGAGGGCATCGCCGGGATCATCAAGACCGTCCTCATGCTCCGCAACCGCCGCATCGTCCCCTTCCTCAGCGGACAGCAGCCCCTGGACCACTTCGACCTCGCCGCGACTCCGCTGCGCTTCGAGCGCGGACTCGCCCCATGGCCGGACGCGCCGTTGGCCGCCGCAGTGTCGAGCTTCGCGGACGGCGGTACCAACGCCCACGCCGTCCTGGCGGGCCGGGACGGCGACGCCACCGCCGGGCGGCAGCCGCTGGAACGCCCGCGCCTGAAGCGGCGCCCCCTGCCGAGCGCGCGCACGGAGCGCTTCGCGATCGTCGGCATGGCGGGCCACTACCCCGGCGCGGCGGACCTCACCGCGTTCTGGGAGAACCTCAAGGCGGGCCGCGACAGCGTCGGCGAGGTCCCGGCCGAGCGCTGGACGCCCGGCGAGAGCCGCGAGTCGCGCTGGGGCGGCTTCCTCGACGACGTCGACCGGTTCGACGCCGACTTCTTCCGCGTCTCCCGCCCCGAGGCGGAGATCACCGACCCGCAGGAACGCTGGTTCCTGCGCACCTGCTGGGAGGCGATCGAGGACGCCGGGTACACCCCCGACACCCTCGCCGAGGCCAAGGGACCCGACCGGCGCCGCGCGGTCGGCGTCTTCGCCGGGGCCATGCACAAGGACTACACCCTGGTCGCCGCGGAGGCGGCCACACCGGTGCCGCTCAGCCTCAACCAGGGGCAGATCGCCAACCGCGTCTCCTTCGTCTGCGACTTCCACGGCCCGAGCATGACGGTGGACACCCTCTGCTCGTCCTCGCTCACCGCGCTGCACCTCGCCGTGGAGAGCCTGCGCCGCAAGGAGTGCGAGGTCGCGCTCGCGGGGGGCGTCAACCTCTCGCTGCACCCCGGCAAGTACCGCACCTACGGCACCGTCGGCATGCACTCCTCGGACGGCCGCTGCCGCTCCTTCGGGGAGGGCGGGGACGGCTACGTGTCCGCCGAAGGCGTCGGCGCGGTGGTCGTCAAACCGCTCGCCGCCGCCGAGGCCGCGGGTGACCACATCTACGCCGTCGTCGCCGCCTCCGCCGTCAACCACGTCGGCGCCGCCAGCGGGTTCAGCGTGCCGAGCCCCGTCGGCCAGGCCGCCGTCATCACCGCCGCGCTCGCCGCGGCGGACGTCGACGCCCGCTCCATCGGCTGCCTCGAAGCACACGGCACGGGCACCTCGCTGGGCGATCCCATCGAGATACGGGGCCTCGCCACCGCCTTCGGCAGGCACACCGACGACACGGGCTTCTGCGCCCTCGGATCGGTGAAGTCCAACATCGGCCACGCCGAGTCCGCCGCGGGCATCGCGGGCCTGACCAAGGCGGCGCTGCAACTCCACCACCGCACGCTGGTGCCGACCCTGCACGCCGGCACCGTGAACCCGCTGCTCGCCCTCGACGGCACGCCCTTCCGGCTCCAGCGCACGACCGAGCCGTGGCCCGCCCCGCCCGAGGGCCCGCGCCGCGCGGGCCTGAGCTCCTTCGGGGCCACCGGTTCCAACGCGCACATCGTCTTGGAGGAGTACGTCCCCGCTGCCCGTACCGCGACCGGGCGCGCCGCACCGAGGGATCCGGTACTGGTGCCGCTCTCCGCGCGCACCGAGGACCAGCTGCGGCAGAGCGCCGCGCGGCTGCGGGACGCGATCACCGCGGGAGGCGCCGCGCACGCGCCGCACGACATCGCGTACACCCTGCAAGTGGGCCGGGTCGCATGGCCCGTACGGGTCGCCTTCGTGGCGCGCGACGCCGATGAACTGGTGCGCCGACTGAACGAGTTCGTGGCTTCCGGTACGCGTCCGGCGCTGACCGGGACGGAACTCCACGAGACGGCGCGGCGCTGGGCCGAGGGCGGCACCGTGGACTGGAACGCGCGCCATGGAGCGGACCGGCCGCGCCGGGTCCCCCTGCCGACGTACCCGTTCGCGGGGGAGCGTCACTGGGTCCCCACCGACGCCGGCCCGCGCCGCACGGCCCCGGCGCCCTCCTCGGCGGCCCCGACCGAGGCGCCCGTGGTCCCGCCGCAAGGACTGCTGTCCGTGCCCCGCTGGGCCGAATCACCGGCGGTTCCCGCCACCGGTGGCGCGCCGCGCAGGGTGCTGGTCCTCGCCGGGGAACCGGGCTCCGCGCTCGCCGGGGCGCTGGCCGCGCACCACCGGCGGACCGGCGGTGCCGCCACCGAGGTGACCGAGTGCCCGCTGGACGACTTCTCCGGCCTCGCGGGACCCGCGCCCGACCGGATCCTGCTCGTCACCGGCTCCGTAGGGGCGGCCCGCTCCGGCGCGGCCGCGCCCGAACTCGCCCTGCTCCGCCTGGTCAAGGCCGTCCAGCGGCTCGACGGCGCCGGGCGGACGGACCTCTTCGTCGTCACCCAGGACACCCAGTCCGTCGCGGGCGGACCCAGCACGGCGCACGGCGCGGGCCTCGCGGGCCTCGCCTACTTCGTGGCGCGTGACTCCGGGCGGTTCGCCGTACGGAACCTCGACGTCACCGCGGCCGACCTGCTGACGCCCGAGGGTTGCGCGGCCGTGGCCGCCGCGGTGGCCGCCGAGCCTCCGTCCCCGGCCGCCGACCTCGTCGCGCTGCGCGCCGGACGGAGGTACCGGCAGGAGGTCCGCCCGGTGGAGCCGTCCGAGGCGGCGCGGCCGGGGCTGCCTGGCATCAGGCCGGGCGGCGCCTATGTCGTGGTCGGCGGCAGCGGGTTCGTCGGACGTGTCGTCAGCCGCCATCTGATCGACCGGTACGACGCCAAGGTGGTCTGCGTCGGACGCCGCCCGCAGAGCGATCCCGCCGTGCGCGAGGCGCTGTACGGCGACCGCGTCCGCTACGTCCAGGGCGACGTGACCGACCCCCGTCAGGCCCGGCGGGCGATCGCCGGGGCGAAGGCGCTCCTCGGCGAGATCCACGGCGTCCTGTTCGCGGGCGCCACCCGCATCACCGGGGCACCGGGCGCGCTCGCCGACCTCGGTGAGGACGAGTTCCGCGCGCACTACGAGGTGAAGGCGGCGGGCGCCCGCAACGTGTACGAGGCCGTGGCGGACGAACCGCTGGACTTCCTCTGCTACTTCTCCTCGGCCCAGGCCTTCTCCTTCGGCGGGGCGGGCACCCACGCCGCCTACGCCGCAGGGATCACCTCCGCCGACGCCTTCGCCCGGGCCGCCGCGGCCACCGCACCCTTCCCGGTCGGCATCGTCAACTGGGGTGCCTGGCGCGCCTCGTTCGGCGAGGCGGCGCGGGACTACCCGTCGCTGGGCTTCCTGGACGACGCCGAGGGAGCCGCCTGCTTCGACACGGCCGTGCGGCTGCTGCGCGCGGACCGGTACCGGCAGGTCATCGGCATGCGCCCGCCCACGGTACGGGCGCCCGCCCGGCCGAGCGCGTCCCCGGGCGGCGCGTCCCGCGGCCTCGACCGGCGGCCGGAGCTGCGGAACCTGCTGGTGGAGCGGCTCGCCAAGACGCTGCGCGTGCCGAAGGAGGACCTCTCGCCGTCGACGGCCTTCGCCGACCTGGGCGTCGACTCGATCACCGGATCCACCTTCGTCACGCGGATCGCCGAGGAGCTGGACGTCGAGCTCAACGCCGCCGCGCTCTACGAGTTCTCCTCCGTGGAGCGGCTGGCCGACCACCTCGGCGGGCTGCTCGCCCCCGCGAGCCCCGAACCACCCATGGCCCCCGAACCGCAGGCGACTTCTGCACCACCGGCCACCTACGAACCATCCGCACCGCACGACCTGATCGTGAAGTTGGAGGCACGTTTCGCGGCCGGAGAGCTCTCCGCCGCGGAGGTGCTCGACCTGCTCGACGCAGAGCTGGCCACGAGGGAGCAACGATGAGCAGCGCAGACTTCCGCGACATCCTCGACGGATACGTCAAGGGCGCGGTCGGCGCGGAGCAGGCGCGCGGTCTGCTGGAAACCCGGCGCCCGGCCCCGGAGGCGGCCACCGGGCACGCGGCGCCCGAGGACCGCACGCGGATGCTGGACATCGCGGTGGTCGGCATGTCCGGGCAGTTCCCCGGCGCCGCGGACGTACGCGAGTTCTGGCACAACCTCAGCCGGGGCCGCGTCGGCTACGGCGAACTGCCGGACCACTACCTCGCCCCCGACGACCCCGGCGGCTACCGCTGGGGCGGGGCGCTCGTCGAACGGGACCTCTTCGACGCGGAGTTCTTCGGCATCCGGCCGCACGAGGCGGACCTGATGAGCCACAACCAGCGGCTGCTGCTCCAGGAGAGCTGGCACGCCCTGGAGGACGCCGCGCTCGACCCGACGTCCCTGGCCGGCTCCCGTACCGGCCTGTTCATCGGCGCCGAGCCCACCGGCTACCCCCACGAGTCGTTCACCGGCGCCTCCGACGCCCTGGTGGCCTCCCGCCTCTCGTACTTCCTCGACCTGCGCGGCGCCGCCCTCGTCGTCAACACCGCGTGCTCGTCCTCGCTGGCCGCCGTCCACCTGGCCTGCCAGAGCCTGCGCTCAGGAGAGTCGTCCCTGGCCCTGGTCGGCGGCGTCAACGCGGGCCTCGACGCACGGGGCCTCGACCTCCTCGTCGAGAGCGGCGCGATGTCGCCCAGCGGACGGTGCCGCACCTTCGACGCCGATGCCGACGGCACCGTCTACTCCGAGGCGGTGGCCGTCCTCGTACTGAAGCGGCTGTCCGACGCGGTGGCCGACGGCGACCACATCCACGGCGTCGTCCGCGCCACCGGCATGAACCAGGACGGCGCGAGCAACGGCATCACCGCGCCCAACGGCGCCGCGCAGGAGGACCTGGTCCTCGACGTCTACCGGCGCTTCGGCATCCCCGCCGAACGCGTCGGGTACGTGGAGGCCCACGGCACCGGCACCGCCCTCGGCGACCCGGTCGAGGCCAACGCGCTCGTACGGGCCTTCCGGCGGCTGACCACGGAGCGGGAGTTCTGCGCCATCGGCAGCGCCAAGGCGCACATCGGGCACACGGGGGCCCCGGCGGGCGTCGTCGGCCTCATCAAGGTCCTGCTGTCGATGCGGCACGGCGCCCTGGTCGGCATGCCGACCCTGCGGCGGCTCAACCCGCTGATCGACCTCAAGGACTCGGCGTTCGTCGCGGACGAGGCGCCCCGCCCCTGGCGGAGCGGCTCCGGGGCGCCGCTGATGGCCGCGGTGAACTCCTTCGGGCACAGCGGCACCAACGCGCACGTCGTGGTCGAGCAGTACGTGCCCGCCGCCGAACCGGCCCACGCGGACGACGGCACACCCCAGATCGTCCCCCTGTCGGCCCGCACCCCCGAGCGGCTGCGCGCCTACGCGAGCGTCCTCGCGGATCACCTGGAGGACTGCGCCTCCTCCTCGACCGCCGTCGCCGTCGCCCCGCCCTCAGAGGCGGCGCGCACCGCGGAGCCCGCCCGGGTGTGCGCGGCGGTGGCGGGTGTCCTGGGCGTCGCCGCCGACGAGATCGACCCGGACGAGCCCCTGGACTCCTACGGCGTACGCCCGGAACAGTTCGCCCGCATCGGGGAGGCGCTCGACGCCGAGTTCGGCACGCGCCTGGGCGCCGACGTCTTCCACGAAGGGCGTACGGCGGGCGAGCTGGCGCGGCTGGCGGCGCGGGCCGGTGACGCCGGCCCCACGGAGAGCGCCGAGGGCGCCGCCTCGACCGGAACCGGAACCGGGAGCGCCGTGCCGTCCCCGGCCGATGTGGCGCGCACCCTTCAGCTCGGCCGTGCCGAACTGACCGCCCGCGCCGCACTCGTGGTCCGCGACCGCGCCGAACTCCTCGCCGGGCTGCGCGCGTTGGCCGAGGGCCGGGAGCTGCCCGACAACTGCCGGCTGGGCGAGGCCGACGGGCGTGGCGACGTCGCGCGGCTCTTCGCCGACGAGGAGCTGCGCGAAGCCGTGGGCAAATGGCTGGAGCGCGGAAAGCTCGCCCAGGTGGCCGAGGTGTGGGTGCGCGGCGGCAGCGTCGAGTGGCGCAGGCTGCACCGGAACGGCCCGGTCCGCCGGGTCCCGCTGCCGGGCTATCCGTTCGCGAAGAACCACCACGGCATTCCCGCCACCGCGAAGGCGGCCGGGTCCGCTCTCGCTCCCGGGTCCGTCGCCGCTCCCGTACACGTGCCGGAGCCCGCCGCCGAGCCCAGGGGCGAGCTGCGCCCCGAGCGGCTGGAACAGGCGATGGAGGACCGGATCGCGCTGATGGCGAGCGAGCTGCTCGGCGCGGCCGAGGGAGACGGCGGCGGGGAGGTCGACCCCAAGGAACAGCTGGATCGCCACGGCATCGACTCGATCACGCGCACACGGCTGAACCAGCTGCTGAGCGAGGCGTTTCCGTCGGCCTCGCGCACGCTGTTCTTCGAGTTCGCCAAGGTCGAAGGAGTGGCCGGACAGCTCGCCGAGCAGTTCCCCGACGAGTGCAGGGCCTTCCTCGGCCGGGACGGCACGGTGGCCGCACCCGCACCCGCAACCCAGCCTGCCGTCGAAGCAGCCGAAGCAGCCGAAGCAGCCGAGGTCGTACAGCTTGAAGCCGAGGCCGCTCCCGTGCGCGGCGATGACGACGAGCTCGCCGGTGCCATCGCCGTCATCGGCATGAGCGGCACCTTCCCCAACGCCCCCGACCAGGACAGCTACTGGCAGCTGCTGATGGAGGGGCGGTCCGCCGTCACCGAGATCCCGCGCCGCCGCTGGGACTGGCGCGAACACTACGACCCGCACCCCGAGGGCGCGGACGTGGTGCGCAAGAGCCACTCCAAGTGGGGTGCCTTCCTCGACGGATTCGACGCGTTCGACCCCGCACTCTTCAACTTCACCGAGCAGGAGGCCCGCAACACCGACCCGCAGGTGCGGCTGTTCCTCCAGGAGTGCTGGAAGGCCCTTGAGGACGCGGGGTACGCCCCCGCGAAGCTGCCCGCCGAAGTGCGCGGCCGCATCGGTGTCTTCGCGGGCGGCGCGAAGCACGGCTTCACCCACCTCGGCTCCGAGGGCCGCCTGGAGATGCCCCGCACCTCCTTCGGTGACATGGTCAACAGGGTTTCCTTCCAGTTCGACCTCGGCGGGCCGAGCAAGGCCGTGGACACCGCCTGCTCCTCGGCGCACGTGGCGCTGCACGAGGCGGTCGAGAGCCTGCGCTCCGGGCGCTGCGACCTGGCCGTCGCCGGGGCCGTGAACCTCTACCTCCACCCGTCGACTTATGTGGAACTGGCCACCGTGGGGCTGCTCTCCGACCGCTCCGACTGCGCGTCCTTCGGCGCCGAGGCCGCCGGCATCGTCCCCGGCGAGGGCGTCGGCGCGGTGCTCCTCAAGCCGCTCCGGCAGGCCCTGCGCGACGGCGACCCGGTACGCGCCGTCATCCGCGGCAGTGCCGTCAACCACAACGGTCGGACCATCGGCTTCACCAGCCCCAGCTCCCTGCGCCAGGCCGAGGTGATCCGGGAGGCACTGCGCGACGCCCGGATCGACCCGCGCACGGTCAGCTACGTGGAGGCCACGGCCAACGGCTCGGAGATCGGCGACGCCGTCGAGATGACCGCCCTCACCCAGGCCTTCGAGGACCGGACGGGCGTGAGCGGCCGCTTCCACATCGGCTCGCTGAAGCCCAACATCGGTCACGGCGAGGCGTCCGCGGGCATGGCGCAGCTGTTCAAGGTCGTCCTCGCGCTCCAGCACCGCACGCTGCCGCCGACGCGGCTGCCCGAGGAGTTCAACCCGGCCATCGACATCGACCGGCTTCCCTTCGAGCTCTCCGCCGCACCCGTGCCCTGGCACCAGGTCGTCGTGGACGGCGTCCCCGCGCCGCGCCGCGCCGGGATCACCGGCCTCGGCGGGGGCGGCACCAACGCCCACGTCGTACTGGAGGAGGCGCCCGAGCCCGCGCCGCGCGTCCGGCCGGCCGAGCGCGGCCCGGTCCTGTTCGTCCTGTCGGCGCACACGGAGGAACGCCTCGGTGCCTACGTCGACGCGTGGCTCGACTTCCTCGTGGGACGGCCCACGAGCGACCTGGCGGACATGGCGTACACCCTCCAGGTCGGACGCGTGGACCTGACGCACCGGCTGGCGGTCATCGCCTCCGGGGCCGAGGAGCTGCGCGGCCACCTCACGCGCTGGCGCCGGGGTCGCCCCTGTGACGCGGTGTTCTCGGCCACCGCGGCCCGGGTGGACACGGCGGGCCTCGACGCGGCCCTGCGCGGCCGTGACCTCGGCGCGGTCGCGGACCTCTGGGTCCGTGGCGCGGCGGTCGACTGGGCCGCGCTGTACGACCAGGGTGACGGAGCGCCCGTGCGGGTGGCGGGACTGCCGACGTACCCGTTCGAGCGCCGGTCCTGCTGGATCGACGACACCGACGCCGGAACCGGCGACACCGCCACCCCGGCCCCGCGGTCGCAGGGCCCCGCGCGGGACGCGGCCGGGCACCCGCTGCTCACCTCGGCGGTCCGGCTCGCCGACGGCGGCACCGTGTTCAGCGGTGACGTATCGCTCGCCACGCACCCCTGGATCACCGACCACGCGGTCTCGGGCACGGTGCTCTTCCCGGGCACGGGCTTCGTGGAGATGGCGCTGCGCGCCGGAGCGGCACTCGGCTGCGGGCGGCTCGAAGAACTCGCCCTGGAGGCGCCGCTCACCCTCACGGAGCAGGGAGGCGCCCGGCTCCAGCTCGTCGTCTGGGCGCCCGACGCCACCGGAGCCCGGCCCCTGGAGATCCACTCGCTGGCCGAGTCCGGCGCCGAGAGTGCTGCCGACGGGGAGGGAGCGTGGACCCGGCACGCCACCGGGCTGCTCGCGGCCGGTGCGGCGGAGGCCGGCTTCGACCTCGCGGTGTGGCCGCCGGCCGGCGCCGAATCCGTACCGGTGGACGACTACTACCAGGTGATGGCCGACGCCGGTTACGCCTACGGTCCCGCTTTCCGCGGCCTGCGCGCCGTCTGGCGGCGTGGCGCTGAGGTGTACGCAGAGGCCGCCCTCGACGACGGCCCGGACGCCGCCCGCTACGGCCTGCATCCCGCCCTGCTCGACTCGGCCCTGCACGCCATGGGCTTCGGCGGGTTCGTCCGCGACGGCGGTGGTCTGCTGCCGTTCTCCTGGTCCGGCATGCAGCTGTTCGGCGGGGGAGCGGCCGCCGTGCGCGTACGCCTGACGGGCGCGGGCACCGACGCGGTCTCGGCAGCCGTCGCCGACACCACCGGCAGGCCCCTGGCCGTCCTCGACTCGCTCGTACTGCGCCCGTTCTCCGGCGCACGGCGGACGCCCGCCCGCACGGCCCTGCCCGACGAACTGCTCCGCCTGGAGTGGACCCCGCTCGCCCCGGCCGACACGCCCCGCATCAAGTGGACCGTGGCGGGCCCCGACGAACTCGGCCTCGCCACGGCCCTGCGCCGCGGCGACGGCGCCGACGTGCCCGGTGCGTCCGATGGCGGCGGTGACGAGATCGCGCTGATCTCCCTTTACGCCGAGCCGACGGACGACCTGGCGGCAGCCGTCCGGACCGCCACCGCGCGCGTGCACGGCCTCGTGCGGAGCCGGCTCGTCGACGAGAGCCAGGCCGCGGCGCGCCTGGTCGTGGTGACCCGGCGGGCCGTGTCCACCCGCGTCGGCGAGGACGTCGAGGACCTGACGCATGCCCCGGTGTGGGGTCTGCTGCGGGCCGCCCAGGCGGAGAACCCCGACCGGCTGCTCCTCGTCGACGTGGACGGTGACGAGGCCTCGGCCGCCGCGCTGCCCGGCGCGGTCGCCGCGGCGACCGCGGCCGGGGAGTCGCAGCTCGCCCTGCGGGGCGGGGAGGCGACCGTGCCCCGGCTGGCCCGGCTCGGCTCGGACAGCGTGCTCGTACCGCCCGGTGACGGTACGCCGTGGCGCCTGGACACCAGCGGCGCCGGCACCCTGGAGAACCTCGCCCTGCTGCCCTGGCCCGCCGCCGAGGCACCCCTGACCCCCGGTCAGGTGCGGATCGAGGTGCGCGCCGCCGGGCTGAACTTCCGTGACGTGCTCGGCGCGCTCGGCATGTACCCGGGGGAGCTGACGCTCGGCGCGGAGGGCGCCGGTGTGGTCGTCGACATCGGTGACGGCGTGAGCGGCCTCGCCGTCGGCGACCGTGTGATGGGCCTCTTCCCGAGCGGCCTCGGCCCGGTCTGCGTGGCCGACGCCCACACCGTCGTACGGATGCCCCGCGGCTGGTCGTTCGAACAGGCCGCCGCGGTCCCCGTCGCCTTCGCCACCGCCTACTACGGCCTGGTCGACATGGGCGGCCTGACCGCCGGCGAGTCGGTCCTCGTACACGCGGCGGCGGGTGGCGTCGGCATGGCCGCCGTGCAGCTCGCACGGCACCTGGGCGCGGAGGTCTTCGCGACCGCGAGCGAGGGCAAGTGGGACGCGGTCCGCGGACTCGGCGTGCCCGACGACCATCTGGCGTCCTCCCGGGACCTGGGCTTCGAGGAGAAGTTCCGCACCGTCACCGACGGGCGCGGCGTGGATGTCGTCCTCGACTCGCTCGCCCGCGAGTTCGTCGACGCCTCGCTGCGGCTGCTGCCGCGCGGCGGCCGGTTCGTCGAGATGGGCAAGACCGACATCCGTGACGCGGCGCAGGTCGCAACGGCCCACTTCGCCGTCCGCTACCGGGCGTTCGACATCGTGGACGCCGGGCCGCGGCGCATCGGTGAGATCCTCGCCGAGATCGTCGACCTCTTCGAGCAGGGCGTCCTCACCCACCTGCCCCGCCGCGCCTGGGATCTGCGGCGCGCGCCGGAGGCCTTCCGGTTCATGAGCCAGGCACGCCACGTCGGCAAGATCGTCCTGACCGTGCCCCGGCGGCCGGACCCCGAGCACACCGTCCTGATCACCGGCGGCACCGGAACCCTCGGCGGCATGCTCGCCCGGCATCTGGTGGCCGAGCGCGGCGCCCGGCACCTGACGCTGCTCAGCCGGCGGGGCCCCGACGCGCCCGGCGCGGCCCAGCTGGCCGCCGAACTGACCGCCGCGGGCGCCCAGGTGACCGTCGTGGCCTGCGACGTCGCAGACCGGGCCCGGCTCGCGGAGGTGCTCGACGGCATCCCCGCCGAGCATCCGCTCGGCACCGTCGTCCACACGGCGGGCGACCTCGACGACGGGGTGTTCGACGCGCTGACCCCCGAACGTCTCGCCAGGGTCCTGCGGCCCAAGGCCGAAGGCGCCCTGAACCTCCACGAGTTGACTGTGGCCAAGGGCCTCGACCTCGCCGAGTTCGTCCTCTTCTCCGGGGCGGCCGGTGTGCTCGGCAACCCCGGCCAGTCCAACTACGCCGCCGCGAGCTCCTTCCTGGACGCCCTCGCCCAGCACCGCAGGGCGCGAGGGCTGCCGGGCACATCCATGGCCTGGGGCTACTGGGAGCAGGCCACCGGTCTCACCAAGCACCTGAGCGAGGAGGACACCGGGCGGATGGCGCGCGGCGGCCTCCTGCCGCTCCCCTCCGTGGACGGACTCGCCCTTTTCGACGTGGCACGTGGCGCCGACGAACCGCTTCAGGCGCCCATGCGTCTCGACCTCGACGCCCTGCGCGCCCAGGCCGAGGCGGGCGACGGCCATCCGCTCCACCGCGGCCTGCTGCGTGGGGTGCCTCGGACCGCGACGGCCACCGCCGCCCCGGACGGCCTTCCGGACCTCGACGGGCTCGCCGACCTACCGGAGGACGAACAGCACGCGTTGCTCCTGGAGTTGGTGTGCGCGCAGGTCGGCTCCGTCCTCGTCACCGACCCGGCGACCATCGGCGCCGACACCGGCTTCGTCGAGCTCGGCCTGGACTCGCTGACGGCGGTGGAACTCCGCAACCGCCTGGGCCGCGCCACGGGGCTGCGGCTCCCCGTCACCCTGATCTTCGACCACCCGGCACCGGGTCCCCTCGCCACGTACCTGCGGCGGCGGCTCGTCAGGGGGAACGAGGGGCGCGGGCGGACCGCGTCGCGGTCCGGCACCGCCGAGCAATCCGGCACCGCCCCGCAACCGGGTCCCGTCGCGCGGGCCAGCACCGCCACGCAGACTGGTGCCGCCGAGCCATCCGACACCGCCACGCGGTCCGGCACCCCCACCACGGTCGACGACCCCCGGCCCGCCACGGCCGCCGCCCAGGCCGCCCCCGCCGGGAGGGCCCCCGCTGCCCACACTGCCCCCGCCCGGAGGGCCCCCGCCCCGCCGGCCGACCCCCCGCACCGCCTCCTCCTCGCCGACGCCGGGCTCGACCGGCTCGGTGCCGTTCTGGAGTTCGGGTGCCGTGACGCGGACGCGCTCATCGGGCTCGCCGCCGACCACCCGGCGCTCATCGTGCACGGTGTGAGCGGTGACAAGGAGTTCGCCGACGAGGCCGGGCGGCGCATCGACGGGAGCGGGGCGCGAGGACGCGTCGCCGTGTTCCACCGGAGCGGCCCGCTCGATCCGTTCCCCGGTCACTACGACCTGGCGTACGGCATCGGCGGCTGTTACCGCGTCGAGGACAAGCAGGCACTCTTCGCCCGCCTGGACGCGGCGGTCGTGGACGGCGGCCACGTCCTCCTCGCCGACTACCTGTGCACGCTCAGCGGTGACCTGGTCGACCCCGGCGCCGGGATCAGCGTCCCCACCGCGCGCACCTGGTCCGACGTCTTCACGCGCAACCGGTTCGTGGTCGAGGAACTGCTCCCGCACGAACCCGCGGACCCCGACCCCGAGCTGGCCGAAGCAGTGCGCCGGGGCTGGATCGGACACCGCCTGTTCCGCCTGCGCAAGCAGACCTCCACCACCCAGGAGGACCGCCTGCGGACCAACCGGGCACACCTGGCCGAGACCACCGCGCAGCCGCGCGCCCCGCGGAGCTGAAGGAGAAACAGAGTCAATGTCGCCCCACGTCAAGCAGGCGCTGTCGGACCTCGCGGCCCGTGTCCTCGACACCGCCCCCGAGCGGCTCGCCCGCACCTCCTTCCGCGACCTCGGCCTGGACCTGGCCACGACCGTCGCGCTGACCGAAGAGGTCAACGCCCGCTTCGGCACAGCCCTGTCGACCGCCGACGTGAGCGGGGCCGGGGACCTCGACGGGCTCAGCGAGCGCGTCACGGCCCACCTCGGCCGGCAGCAGGCGGCGCCGGAGGCGATCGCGGTGATCGGCATGCACTGCCGCGCCGCGGGCGCGCGGAACCCCGACGAGCTGTGGCAGGTGATCAGCGAGGGCCGGGACCGCACCACCGAGGTCGACGACCCGGTCGCCCTCTCGCTGCTCAAGGAGCACTTCCCGGACGTCGCCCCGCCCCGCTACGGCGCCATGTCCGGCAGCGAGCACTTCGACCCGGCCTTCTTCCGCATCGCCCCCCGCGAGGCCGCCGCCATGGACGCCGCCCAGCGCGTCCTCCTCGAATCCTGCTATCACGCCCTGGAGGACGCGGCGCAGGACGCCTCGGCGCTGCGCGGCCGCTCCGTCGCCACCATCGTCGGCAGCACCGGGCTCGCGCCCCAGGCGGAGTACTCGGCGCACGCCCTGATGGGCTCCGACACCAGCATCATGGCGGCCCGCCTCGCCTATCAGCTCGACCTCAGCGGCCCGGCGATGACGGTGGACACCGCCTGCTCGTCCTCGCTCGTGGCGGTCGACATCGCCCGCAGGCTGCTGCTGGACGGCGAGTCGGACCTCGCGCTGGCGGGCGGGGTGTACGTCGCCAACCACCCCGGCACCTTCGTCACCATGGAGGCCCTCGGCACCGTCTCGCCCGGCCGGGCCTGCCGCCCCTTCGACGCCGACGCCGACGGCATGCTCGTCGGGGAGGGCGTCGGAGTCCTCGTACTCAAGCGCCTGTCCGACGCGGTCCGGGACAACGACCGGATCCTCGGCGTGATCCGGGGCAGCGCCACCAACCAGGACGGCCGGACCTCGGGCATCACCTCGCCCAGCTCCGCCGCGCAGAGCGGTCTGCTGCGCGACGTCTACCGCCGCAGCGGCGTCGACATGAGCCGCCTCGGCTACGTCGAGGCACACGGCACCGGGACCAGCCTCGGCGACCCCATCGAGGTGCACGGGCTGACCGAGGCGTTCGCGGAGTTCACCGACCGCAAGCAGTTCTGCGCGATCGGCTCGGTCAAGGCCAACATCGGCCACACGATGGGTGCCGCGGGCGTCCTCGGCGCCATCAAGGTGCTGCTGTGCATGCGCCACGGCAAGCTCCCCCCTGCCGCGAACTTCCGCACCGAGAACAAGCACGCCGACTTCGAGGAGAGCCCGGTCTTCGTCAGCCGGGAGCTCGCCGACTGGACCCCTGACGGCGCGGAGCCCCGGGTGGCCGGCGTGAGCTCCTTCGGGTACAGCGGCACCAACGCCCACGTGATCATCGAGGAGTACGCCGCTCCGGGGCCGTGCGCCCGCGCCGTCCCCGGCCGCCGCCACCTGGTACCGCTCTCCGCGAAGGAAGAGCCCCAACTGCGGCAGAAAGCCGGGGAATTGGCGGACCACCTGCGGCGGGCCGAGCTCGGCGACGACGCGCTCCTCGACGTGGCGTACACGCTCCAGGTGGGCCGCGAGGCCTTCGCCGAACGGCTCGCGGTGACCGCCGGCTCGATGGCCGAACTCCTGGAGCGGCTCGGCGCGTACGCGGACGGCGCCACCGAGGTGCCCGGCACCCACCACGGCCAGGTGACGGAGCGCCGCACCGGAGCGAAGTCGGCCACCGGCCGCGACGTCGACGAGCTCGCCGCGGCCTGGGTCACCGGCTCCCCGGTGGAGTGGCCCCGCCTGCACACCGGCACGGCCCCCCGCCGCATCGCCCTGCCCGGCCACCCCTTCGTACGCGACGTGTTCCCCCACGTATGGGCGGACGGCACCGCACCCGGAACCCCCGGTCACGGCACCGCACCCGGAACCCCCGGTCACGCCGCCGCCTCCGCCCCTCAGGACCCGGCGGCCGTGCCGTCCGTCCTCGCGGAGCTCGACGCCGCCGCCGACGAGCACCTGCGGTCCGACCCGGCGGCCGGGGACCTGGCGGCGGCCATGCGCTCCGACGTGATGGTCCACGAACTGACCCAGGTCTGCCGGCGGATGCTCTTCGCGTCGCTGCGCCGGATGGACGTCTTCACGGCGCCGGGCGAGCGGCACACCGAGGCGGACCTGGCCCGGCGGCTCGGCGTCGTCGACGAGCACGCCGCGCTCTTCCACGGACTGCTCGGCGTCCTCACCGACGGCGGCTACCTGCGCGCCGAGGGCACGGACCTGCTCACCACCGACCTGGTCACGGAACCGGCGCCCCTGGCCTGGGAGAAGGGCGAACTGGACGCCCTCAAGCGGGAGGTGACCGCCGACTACTCGGAGATGGACGGGTACTTCCACCTGCTGACGCTCTGCCTGGAGGAGATGCCGGACGTCCTCACCGGACGCAAGAAGGCCCACGAAGTGCTGTTCCCCGGCGGCTCGTTCGACGCCGTGGAGGCCGTCTACCACAGCGACGGCGACACCAACGGCCTGGTGGCCGGCCTCGTCGCGCGGTACGTGCGGGCGCGCCGCGACGCCACGGTCTCCGTCCTGGAGATCGGCGCGGGCACCGGCGGCACCACCGCCAAGGTGCTGCCCGCCCTCAACGGCACGGAAGCGGCCACCGACGGCCGGCTCCGGTACGTCTACACCGACATCTCCCGCGGCTTCACGCAGTACGGCCGCAACCAGTACGGCAAGGACCACCCCTTCGTGACCTTCGCCCCGCTGGACATCGAGTCGGCGCCCACCGAGCAGGGCTTCGAGGCCGGCACCCAGGACCTCGTCCTCGCCTGCAACGTCCTCCACGCGACCAAGCGCATCGACGACACCCTCGCCCACGCCCGGCAACTCCTGCGCCCCGGCGGCGTACTGATCCTCCTGGAGACCACCAGGGCGCAGGACTTCTTCACCCTCACCTTCGGCCTGATGGGCGGCTGGTGGGGCTTCGAGGACGACTGCCGGCTGCCGGGCTCCCCGCTGCTCAGCGTCTCCCTGTGGCGGCAGGCGCTGGAGCGCGGCGGATTCCGCGGGGTACGCAGCCTCTCACCGGCTCCGGTGCGCGAGGACCAGGCCTATCAGGCGATCGTCGTGGCGGAGAAGGAAGGCGCCCTGGAGGGGCCGGTCACGACGGTGCCGGTCAAGGCCCCCGCCCCGGTCGTACCCGTGCCGGTACCGGAGACCGCCGCTCCTGCCACGCCGGAGCCCGACGTGTCCGAAGAAGCCGGCGGCGGCCCGCTCCAGGAACTGGTCGTCGACGCCTGGCGCGAGGTCCTCGGCGTCCCATCGGCCCGCCCCGACGACGACTTCCAGGAGGTGGGCGGCGACTCGATCCTGGCGACCCAGATCATCTCCCGGCTCAAGAGCGGCTTCCCGTTCGAACTCGACCTGGGCGAGCTGTTCCAGGCCCGCACCCTGGCCGACATGGTGCGGCTGCTGGAGGCCGAACTCATCGAGCGCATCGACGAGCTGCCCGAGGACACCGTGCGCACCCTGCTCGCGTGAACCGCCCCCCGCTCGCGTGAAACCGGCGATACCCAGGACGCCGCCGACGACACAGAGGAGTTCCCCCCGCCATGTCCCCCGAAGACCTCGCCGCCACGCGCAAGGCGCGACTGTCCCCGCAGAAGCGGGCACTCCTCGAGAAGCTGAGCGGTGCCTCCCGCCCGGCGGGGACCACCGGCATTCCCCGCCGACCCGCCGGCGAGCGGCCGCCGCTCTCCTTCACCCAGCGCCGGCTGTGGTTCCTGGACCAGATGGTGCCCGGCAGCGCGGCCTACAACGTCCCGATGAGCTTCCGGCTCCGCGGGCCGCTGCGCCACGACGTCCTGCGGCGCGCCGTCGACGAGATCGTCCGCCGGCACGAATCGCTGCGCACCGTCCTGCCCAGCGAGGGCGGCGAACCCTGGCAGCGGATCCTGCCGCGGGTGAACGTGCCGGTCGAGCTGGTGGACCTCACCTCCGACCCGGGGGCGCTGGACGGCCTGGTCGACGAGGCGGCGCGGCGGCCCTTCGACCTCGCGGCCGGGCCCCTGCTGCGGGTCGCCCTGTACCGCCTCGAACCCGAGCTGCACGTCGTCCTGCTCAACGCCCACCACATCGTCGTCGACGGATGGTCGCTCGGCCTGTTCTGGCAGGAACTCCTGACGCTGTACCACGCCTTCGCGGCCGGGCGACCCTCGCCGCTGCCGGAACTGCCCGTCCAATACGCGGACTTCGCCGTGTGGCAGCGCGAGCACCTCAGCGGCGAGCGGCTCGAGCAGCAGCTCTCGTACTGGCGCGAGCAGCTGGGCGAGGGCACCGAGCCGCTGGAGCTGCCCTTCGACCGGCCCCGCCCGCCGGTGCAGACCTTCGAGGGACGCGACCTCAGAACAGTCTTCCCCCAGGAGCTGCGCACCGACTTGGCCCAGCTGTGCAAGCGGGAGGGCGTCAGCCTCTTCACCGTGCTGCTCGGCGCGCTGAACGTCCTGCTGCACCGCTACACCGGACAGGAGGACATCGCGGTCGGCTCGCCCGTCACCAACCGCACCCGGCTGGACATCGAGCAGCTCATCGGGCTGTTCGTGAACACGCTCGTCTACAAGACCCGGCTGGCCGGGGAGCCGGACTTCCGCGAGGTGCTGCGCCGGGTGCAGGACGTGGTGAACGGCGCCCACCAGTACCAGGAGGTCCCCTTCGAGGCGGTCGTCGAGGCCCTTCAGCCGGAGCGGTACCTCAGCCAGAACCCGCTGTTCCAGGTCTCCTTCAGCTATCTGCCGGCCCGTGAGCTCAGCTCCGGCGAGGAGCTGACGGTCGAGGCGATCGAGGGCATCCGCAACGACACCTCGAAGTTCGACCTGTGGATCAGCGTCGTGGACCGCGACCGGGACTTCCTGGTGGAGGTGGAGTACAACTCCGCGGTCTTCGACGAGGACACCGTCCAGCGGCTGCTCGACGGCTACCGGGTGGTCCTGGAGGCGGTCGCCGCCGACCCGGGCCTCGGTGTCGGGGAGCTGCCGGTCATGCCCGCCGCCGACCGCGAGCGCCTGGAACTGGAGTGGAGCGGCTCGCGGGCGCCCGCGCCGAGTGCCGAACCGGTCGCGCTGCTCCACGAACTGTTCCAGGAGCGGACGGCCGAAGCACCCGGCGCCATCGCGGTCAGCCACGACGGGGAACACGTCTCCTACCGCGAACTCGACGGCCGGGCCAACGCGCTCGCGCACCGGCTGCGCCGCCTCGGCGCGGGCCCCGGCACCCTGATCGGGCTCTGCGCCGAGCGCTCCGTCGACCTGGTCGTCGGCATCCTCGGCATCCTGAAGTCCGGCGCCGCCTACCTGCCGATCGACGCCAACCACCCGCCCGAGCGCGTCACCTACCTCCTGTCGGACAGCTCCGCGCCCATCCTGGTGACCCAGCCGCACCTGGTCGACGGTCTGCCCGAGCACACGGCCGAGCTGGTGGTCATCGACGGGGCGACGGACGAGCGCGCCCCCGAGCGGGCGCCCGGCGCCGGACCTGATGACCCCGCGTACGTCATCTACACCTCCGGCTCCACCGGAACGCCGAAGGGCGTCCTGGTCAGCCACGCCAACGTGGTGCGGCTCTTCTCGGCCACCAAGGAGTGGTTCGACTTCGGGCGTTCGGACACCTGGACCCTCTTCCACGCCTTCACCTTCGACTTCTCCGTGTGGGAGCTGTGGGGCGCGCTCGCGCACGGCGGAAGGCTCGTCGTGGTGCCGCACTGGGTGAGCCGTTCCCCCGAGCACTTCTACGAGCTGCTGCGGGACGAGCGGGTCACCGTGCTCAACCAGACACCGCTGGCCTTCCGCCACCTGTCGGACGTGGAGCGCGGCGCCCTGTGCCTGCGGGTGGTCGTCTTCGGCGGCGAGGAACTCGACGTGCGAAGCCTCGGCCCGTGGTTCGACCGCCACGGGGACCGCTCGCCCCGGCTGGTGAACATGTACGGGATCACCGAGACGACCGTCCACGTCACCTACCGCCCGGTGACCCGCGCGGACGTGGACGGCGCCGTCGCGCACAGCCCGATCGGGGTGCCCATCCCGGACCTGGAGGTGCGGGTCCTCGACGGCTATGGGCAGCCGACGCCGGTCGGTGTGCGCGGCGAGCTGTACGTCGGCGGAGCCGGTGTGACCCTCGGCTATCTGAACCGTCCGGAACTGACCGAGCAGCGCTTCCTGCGCGACCCGGACGGCTCCCGCTGGTACCGGAGCGGCGACCTGGTCCGCTGGACGGCCGACGGAGAACTGGAGTACCTGGGACGCGCGGACGACCAGGTGAAGATCCGCGGCCACCGCATCGAACTCGGCGAGATCGAGGCGGCCCTGGCCGGGCACCCGCAGGTGGGCGAGGCCGTGGTGCTCGCCCGGCGGGAGGCCGCGGGGACGGGCGACAAGCGCCTTGTCGCGTACGTCGTGCCGGGTACCCGCGACGACGAACAGGACGGCGACGCCGCCGGGGGGAGCGCTGCCGAGGACGCCGCCGACAGCGCGACGCCCCAGGGCACGGAGTGGGAGGCCGTCTTCGACCGCGTCTACGGGGAGGGCGGCGAAGGGCCCGCCGACTTCAAGATCAGCGGTTGGGACAGCAGCTACGACGGTGGCCCGCTGCCGGAGGAGGACATGCGCGAGTGGGTGGACACCACGGTCGAGCGCATCCTGGCCCTGCGGCCCCGACGGGTCCTGGAGATCGGCTGCGGCACCGGCCTGCTGCTCTCCCGCGTCGCCCCGCACTGCGAGGTGTACCACGCCACCGACATCTCAAAGGCCGCACTGGATCACGTACGGACACAACTGGTCCAGCAACGCGCTGAGTTGAGGCACGTAGAACTGCACAACGGAGGCGCGGACGACCTCGCGGCCTTCCAGGAGCGGGAGTTCGACCTGGTGGTCATCAACTCCGTGGTCCAGTACTTCCCCAGCGCCGGCTACTTGCGCAACGTCCTCGGCGAGGCACTGCGCCGCGTCGACGACGGCGGCACCGTATTCGTCGGAGACGTCCGCAACCTCGCCCTGCTGGAAACCTTCCACACGGAGGTCGAACTCCACCAGGCGGGCCCCGCGCCGAGCGACGAGCGGCTGCGCACCCGCGCCCGCCGGCGCGTCGCCCAGGACCAGGAGTTGGTGCTGCACCCCGACTTCTTCCGGGCCGTGCAGCAGGAGGAGCCCCGCCTGGCGGACGTGAGGACCCAACTGCGGCGCGGGGAGCACGAGAACGAGATGACCCGCTACCGGTATGACGCCTACCTGCGCGTCGGTGGCCCCGCCGTGGCCCCCGCGACCCCCGACGACCGCATCGAGTGGTCGCGGGGCGAGGACGTGCTCGCCACGGCCGAGCATCGGCTGCGCGCCGAGCCGGGCCGGGCCCTCGCGGTACTGGACGTGCCCAACGCCCGCCTCGCGGCGACGGTCGGCGGCCACGGCGTGCAGCCGGAGGAGTGGTGGCGGCTGGCCGACCGGCTGGGGTGCTCCGTCAGCGTCGACTGGATGCCCGACCGCACCGACGGAAGCTACGCGGTGCTGCTGAGCCCCAAGGACGACGAGCACGACCGCGTCGCCGTGGAGACGCCCGCGCCGACGGGCCGGTGGCCGGAGTACGCCACCGACCCCGTGTTCAACCGGTGGGCGCGAGCCGTCGTGCCCGAGCTGCGCGGATACCTCAAGGACCGGCTGCCCGACTACATGCTCCCGGCCGCCTACGTCCCGCTGAAGAAGTACCCGGTCAACGTGAACGGGAAGCTCGACCGGGCCGCCCTGCCGGAGCCGGCGGCCGAGACGCTCGACGAGTCCGGTGACACCACCGAGCCTCGGACCCCGGTCGAGCGGACCATCGCCGACATCTGGACCGAGGTGCTGGGCGTGGAGCCGATCGGCGCGGGCAGCAACTTCTTCCGGCTGGGAGGCGACTCCATCCACAGCATCCACGTGGTGTCCAAGGCCCGCGACCGGGGCCTCGAACTGACCCCACAGATGATCTTCCAGTACGACACGCTCGCGGAGCTCGCCGCCGCCGTGGCGGCGAACGGCACGGCGAGCGCGCGGACCGAGGCCGAGGACGATCCCGGCGACCGGGACACCGCCGCGCGACTGGCCGAACTCCGCGCGGACCCGGACGTCGAGGACGTCTACCCGGTGGCCCCGTTCCAGGAGTGGGCCCTGCGCCGGCTGCGTACGCCCGAGCCGGGAATGTTCCAGGTCCACCGGCTCACCGCGGTGCCGCTCGGGATGGCCGACAAGGACGACTTCCGGAGCTTCTTGGAGACCCAGGCCAGGACCTACCCCACGATGCGGACCTCCTTCCGGTGGATCGGTCCCGACCAGGCCGTCCAGGTGGTCCACCGGAAGCCGCGGGTCGAGCTGGACTTCGTGGACTGGCGGGGGCTCACCCCCGCCGAACAGGACGAGGCACTCGAACATCACCTCAAGGCGGACCGGGAGCGCGGCATCGAGCCCGAGGAGCCGGGCGCCATCCGCTACTTCGTGGCCGACGTCGACGACCGCACCTGCGTCATCGTGGTGAGCCTGAGTTATCTGTGCCTGGACGGCTGGAGCTTCGACATCATCGCCAACCAGGTGGACCGCGGCCTGCCCGCGCTCGCCGAGGGCAAGCCCCTCGCACTCGAAGAGGGACTGCCGTTCAAGGAGTTCGTGGCGGCGGTACGCGGCGCCGACCAGCGGGCCGCCGAACGCTACTGGCAGCGCGCGCTCGGCGGCCTCCCGGGCCCCACCCGGCTCTCCGAGCGGGTGCCCGGCAACGACCTCGGCACCGAGAGCGGATTCGGACGGCAGTGGTTCGCGCTGCCCGACCGGCTCGCGTCCCGGCTGCGCGCGGTGGCCCGTGAGCACCGGCTGACCCTGAACGTGCTGTTCCAGGCGGGCTGGGCGGCCACGGTCGCGGCCTTCGTCACCGCTGACGGGGAGCGGGCCGACCTCACCCACGGCGTACTGTTCACCGGCCGTTCGGCAGGCCCCCAGGGGGTGGGGGACATGGTCGCCCCGACCCTGAACATCCTGCCGCTGCGCACCCGCGTCGACGCCGCCGAGCGGCTGCCGGAGTACCTCGCGCGCGTCAGGGACGAACTGGTCGCGATGAGCGGCCACGAGAACACCCCGCTGCACCGGGCGCTGGCCTGGGCCGGACAGCCGGACGACACCCTGCCCACCGAGAGCTACGTGGTGTTCCAGAACGTCGGCCTCGACAACTCCGAACGGTTCAGCGCGGCGTACTACATCTCGCGGATGGGGTTCCCGCTGCGCCTGGACGTCTTCCCGACCGAGACGGTCAAGCTCCACATGTCGTACTACCGGGAGCGGTTCACCGACGCCACGATCACGCGCCTGCTGGGATCCTTCACCTCCGTGCTGGAGTCACTGGCTGCCGAAGGGCCCCTGAGCGTGCGGGACCTGATGGCGGCGGCCCGCCGCGAGAGGCCCGCGCCACCAGGCATTCTCTCCTTCCGCGAGGGCGAGTTCGTGGTCAGGGACGTCTGCGCGCTGCTGGAAGAAGCCGAAGGCGTGGCGGAAGCCGGAGAGGCGACGGACGTCGGAGAGGCGGCGCGGTGACGCCTTCCACCGTGTTCATGTTCTCCGGGCAGGGCTCGCAGTACCAGCGGATGGGCCAGGGCCTGTACCGGGCGGAGCCGGTGTTCCGGGAGACTCTCGACCGTCTCGACGCCGTCGTCGAGACGGAACTCGGCACGTCCGTACTGGGCCGGATGTACGCCCCGGGCCACGGGCCCGCCGAGCCGTTCGACGCGCTGATCTACACCCATCCCGCGATCGTGATGGTGGAACTCGGCCTCGCCCACACCCTCGCCCGGTACGGCATCCGGCCCGACCTGCTGCTCGGCGCCAGCCTCGGCGAGTTCACCGCGGCCGTCCTCGCGGGCGCCCTCGACGCCGAGGAGTGCCTGCGGCTCCTGGTCCGCCAGGCCGCCGCGCTGCGTGACACGCCGCGCGGCGGCATGCTCGCCGTCCTTGACGACGAGGCGCTCCACAGGGACATCCCGCTGCTGCGCGAGCGCACCGAGGTCGCCGCCCGCAACTACCCCGGCCACTTCGTGCTCTCGGGCGCGCACGACGACCTGGCCGAGGCCGAGGAACTTCTGCGGGCACGCAAGGTGGTGTGCCATCGCGTCCCGGTCCCGTACGCCTTCCACTCGCGCCGGATGGACGCGGCCGAGCCGCTGTTCAGGGACGTCATGGCGACGGCCGACCTGAAGCCGCCGAGGATCCCCGTCGTGTCCTGCGCCACCGCGGGCGAGGTCGACCGGATCACCGTCGACCACCTGTGGCGGGCGACCAGGCAGCCCATCGAGTACGCGGCGACCCTGGCCGCCCTGGAGCGGCTCGGCCCCCACCGGTACCTCGACCTCGGACCGTCCGGCACCCTGCACAACTTCGCGCGGGCCGGCCTGCCCGCCGACTCCCGTTCACGGTCGTTTCCGCTGCTCACCCCGCTGGGCGACGACACCCGCTCCCTGGCCGCCGTACGAGCCGCCCTGCCGGCCGCCGCACCCCCGGCCACCCCCGCAACCCCCGTATCCAAGGACGGCGTCATGAAGGTGTACGGATTCCCGGGCCAGGGCAGCCAGGCCAGGGGCATGGGCAAGGACCTCTTCGACGAGTTCCCCGAGGAGACCGCCGTCGCGGACGCCGTCCTCGGGTACTCCGTCCGAGAACTGTGCCTGGAGGACCCGCGGCGCGAGCTGAGGCTCACCCGGTTCACCCAGCCCGCGCTGTACATCGTCAGCGCCCTGACCTGGCTGCGCGAGCGGCGCGAGGACCCCGGACCGCCCGACTTCCTCGTCGGCCACAGCCTCGGCGAGTACGTCGCGCTGTTCGCCGCCGGAGCCTTCGACTTCGAGACCGGACTGCGCCTGGTGGCCCGCCGCGGCGAACTGATGAGCCGCGCCGAGGACGGCCGGATGGCGGCCGTGCTCGGCTGCGACCTCGCCAGCGTCGAGCGGGCGCTCACCGAGAACGGTCTGACGGGTCTGGACATCGCGAACCACAACGCGCCCACCCAATTCGTCCTCGCCGGGCCCACCGAACAGATCGCCCTGGCCAAGCCGGTGTTCGAAGCACTCAAGGTCCACTACGTGCAGTTGAACGTCAGCGCCCCCTTCCACTCCCGCTACCTGCGGGACGTGGCCGACGAGTTCGCCCGCTACCTCGACGGGTTCGCGCTCCGCGACCCGGAGATCCCCGTGATCTCCAACGTGCAGGCCCGGCCGTACGGACCCGGTGAGGTGAAGCGGCTCCTCGCCCGGCAGATCTCCTCCCCGGTGCGATGGACGGACACCATCCGCTACCTGATGGCCGAGGGCGACTTCGAGTTCCGGGAGCTGGGTCCGGGAGCGGTGCTGCGCAAGCTCGTCACCAGGATCAAGGCCGAGGCGGAACCGCTGGTCACGAGGGCCGAAGCGGCCCCGACCGAGGAGCCGCCCGCCGCAGCGGCCCCGGCCGAGGAGCCCCGCACAGAAGCGGCCGTCGCCCCCCGCGCACGGCCCGGCGACCCCGCGGCCCTCGGCGCCGGCACGTTCCGGGAACGCTACGGCCTGCGCTACGCCTACCTGGCGGGCTCCATGTACGGCGGGGTCTCAGGCCCGGACCTCCTGACGCGCCTCGCGAAAGCCGGCGGCATGGGCTTCTTCGGGACCGGCGGCCTGACCCTCGACGAGGTCGAGGCGGGCCTCGACGCGGTCCGCACCGACCTCGGGGCGGACGGCCCCTACGGCGCGAACCTCCTCCACCAGCACGCCGACCCGGGGCGCGAGTCGGCGCTGGTCGACCTCTTCCTGCGCAAGGGCGTGCGCACCGTCGAGGCCTCCGGCTTCCTGCGGATCACCCCGGCCCTCGTCAAGTACCGGCTCGGCGGCGGCCGCGTGCTCGCCAAGGTGTCCAGCACGGACATGGCGGCCGCCTTCCTCGCGCCCGCCCCGCGCAGGGTCGTCCAGGAGCTGATCGACTCGGGGCAGGTCTCCGCCCGCGACGCGGCACGGTTCGCGGACGTGCCGCTCGCCGACGACCTCTGCGTCGAGACCGGCTCCGGCTGGTACGACGCCGTCGGCAGCCTCACCACCCTGCTGCCCGCCGTGCTCCGCCTGCGCGACGCCGCGTCCGGAGCGGGCCCGAAGGTGCACGTCGGCGCCGCCGGCGGCATCGGCGGCCCGGAGGCTGCCGCCGCCGCGTTCCTGCTCGGCGCGGACTTCCTGCTCACCGGCTCCATCAACCAGTGCACGCCCGAGGCCAACACCAGCACCGCCGTCAAGGAGCTCCTCCAGGACCTCGACGTCCACGACGTCGCCCTGGCGCCCGCCGCGGAGATGTTCGAACTCGGCGTACGCGCCCAGGTCGTCAAGCGCGGCGTGTTCCTGCCCGCGCGCGCCGGCAAGCTCCACGAACTCTGGCGCCGCCACGACGCGCTCGGCGACATCGACGCGGCGACCCGGCGTCAGATCGAGGAGAAGTTCCTGCGCGGACCGCTCCCCGATGCGGCGGCGCCCGGGAGCGGCGACCCCAAGCGGCAGATGGCCGACGCCTTCCGGACCTACCTCGACCGCGGTTTCCGGCTCGCGCTGCGGGGCGAACCGGGCAGGACCGTCGACTACTTGATCTACTGCGGGCCCGCGATGGGCGCCTTCAACTCCTGGGTGCGCGGCACCGTCCTGGAGTCCTGGCAGTCGCGCCACGTCGACGCGATCGCCGAGCAGCTGATGTCTGAGACGGCCGCACTGCTGCGCGAACGCGCGGCCATGTTCGCCGCACTGTGAGCCGAGCAGCAAGGGAAGAGGGTACGACCGTGAGTGCGCACGACGGCACCGAAGTGTCCGGGAACGACATCGCCATCGTCGGCATGGCCGGGCGCTTCCCCGGCGCCGACAGCGTGGCCGAATTCTGGGAGCTGCTGCGGGCGGGCCGCGAGGGCATCGCCCGGTTCAGCGACGACGAACTCGCCGAGGCCGGCATCCCGGCCGCCGTGCGCTCCGACCCGGCGTACGTCCCCGCGCACGGCGTCCTGCCGGACGTCGACCTCTTCGACACCGGGTTCTTCGAGTTCACGCCCGCCGAGGCGGAGGTCATCGACCCGCAGCAACGCCTCTTCCTGGAGAGCTGCCACACCGCGCTGGAGGACGCCGGCTACGACCCGCGCCGCTACGACGGACTGATCAGCGTCTACGGCGGCGCGGCGATCAACACCTACCTCCAGCAGAACGTCCTGCCCCGCGTCGACCAGACCGCGACCTCCGACCACTTCAAGGTGATGGTCGGCAACGACAAGGACTTCCTCGCCACCCGCGTCAGCTACAAGCTCGACCTGCGCGGCCCGAGCTACAGCGTCCAGACGGCCTGCTCGACCTCCCTGGTCGCCATCCACCTGGCCTGCCAGGGGCTGATCAACGGCGAGTGCGACATGGCGCTCGCGGGCGGCGTGACGGTCAAGCTGCCGCAGACGCGCGGCTATCTGTACGAGGAGGGCGCGATCCTCTCCCCGGACGGAAAGGTGCGCACCTTCGACGCCGACGCGGGCGGCACCGTGCTCGGCAACGGCGTCGGCGTCGTCGTCCTCAAGCTCCTGGCGGACGCCCTCGACGCCGGGGACACCGTCCACGCCGTGATCAAGGGCACCGCCACCAACAACGACGGTTCCCTGAAGGTGAGTTACGCCGCCCCCGGCAAGGAGGGCCAGGCCGCCGTCGTCGCCGAGGCCCACGCCGTCTCCGGCACGGAGCCGGCCGACGTCTCGTACGTCGAGGCGCACGGCACCGCCACCCGCCTGGGCGACCCGGTGGAGGTCTCCGCGCTCACCGACGCCTTCCGGCGCGGCACGCGGGAGAGCGGCTTCTGCGCCATCGGCTCGCTCAAGTCCAACGTCGGCCACCTGGACGCCGCCGCCGGTGTGGCCGGGGTGATCAAGACCGCGCTGATGCTGCGCCACCGCTCCCTGGTGCCCACCCTGAACTACGAACGCCCCAACCCGGCCATCGACTTCGCGGCGACGCCGTTCTACGTCAACACCGAGACCAAGCCCTGGACGGGGCCGGGCCCCCTGCGGGCCGGGGTCAGTTCGTTCGGCATCGGCGGCACCAACGCGCACGCCGTCCTTGAGGAGCCCCCGAGGCCGGAACCGTCCGGCCCCTCCGTGAGGGACGAGCAGCTGCTCGTCCTCTCCGCGAAGACCCGCACGGCCCTGGAGACCCTCACCGACGACCTCGCCGACCACCTCGACCGCAACCCCGGCACGGACCTCGCCGACACCGCGTACACCCTCGCGATGGGCCGCCGGGCGCACCGCCACCGCAGGGCCGTCATCTGCGCCGACGCCGCCGAGGCCGTACACGCCCTGCGGGAGCGCACCGAGCCTGCCTGCGCCACCGGAGACGGCGAACACCCCGACGAGCAGCGGACGTTCACGCCCGGCGCGGAGCTGTCGGGGCGTGCCCTCCTGGACGCCGTGCGCGCCGCCTGGCTCGCCGGGGCGGACATCGACTGGGCCGCGTTCTACGCGGACGAGCGCCGCCGCCGCGTCCCCCTGCCCACCTACCCCTTCGAAGGCAGACGGGTCTGGCTGGACCCCGAGGCCCCGGACGCGGGCGACCGCACGCCCGATGCGTTGCACCCGCTGCTCGGCGGCAACGTCTCCACCCTGGCCGAGCACCGCTACGCCACCACCTTGACCGGCGGCGAGTTCTACCTCGCCGATCACCGCGTCGACGGCGTGCCCCTCATGCCGGCCGTCGCCTACCTGGAGATGGCCCGCGCCGCGGGAGCACTCTCGCTGCCCGTCGGCGCGTCGCACGGCCCCACCCTGAGCAGGGTCTCCTTCGAACGCCCGCTGTCCTTCGCCCAAGGACCGCGCACGCTGCACACCCGGCTCACCCCGCACGGCGACGGCGCCCGCTTCACGATCACCGCCACGGCCGACGACGACGAGGGCGGCGCGACGGGTGAGCCCGCCGTCTTCGCCCGCGGCGAGCTCACCGCCGCCGCCCCCGCCGCCCCGTCCGACGCCCTCACCCCCGCCGATCCGGCCGCACTGGCCGAGCGGTGCCCGGACCGGCTCGCCGCACCCGAGCTGTACGCACTGCTGCGCGCCCGCGGCCTCGACTACGGCCCGGCCATGCGCTCCCTGCGCGAACTGCGGCGCGGCGAGGACCAGGCACTCGGCGGCCTCGAACTGCCCGCCGCCTGCCCGAAGGCCGGCCGGGACGACGCCCACGCCTTCGTCCTGCACCCCTCGCTCCTGGACGGCGCCCTGCACGCCGTCGTCGGCCTTCTCGCCGCGCGCGAGGACGACGCCACCACGTATCTCCCGCTGGCACTCGGCCGACTGGAGGTGTTCGCGCCGCTGCCCAGGCACTGCCTCGCGCACGTCACCCTGACCGCTCCGCACGGCACGGGCGAGAAGCAGACCAAGGCGGACGTCCGTCTCCTCGACACCGAGGGGCGGCTGCTCGCCAGGCTCGCCGACCTGTCCGTCCGTACGCTGCGCGGGGACCGGAACCGGCCCGGGACCGCCCTGTTCCGCGGCGCCTGGGAGGCGGCGGAAGCGGCCCCCGCGCCCCTGCCCGCCGGGCCGCTCCTGCTCCTCGCGGACGGCCCCGCCCGCCGCGCCGAGCTGACCGAAGCCCTGCGCGCCGCCGGTGCCACGGACCCCGAGGTGGTCCTCGTGACCCCGGGCGAGCGGTTCGCGCCGGTGGACGGCCACCACTTCACCGTGGATCCGTTCCGCCAGGCCGACTTCGCCGTGCTCCTCGACCACCTCGCACAGGCGGACCTCACCCCCACCGCCGTCCTGCACACCTGGTGCGACACCGGCGACCCCGGAGAAGCTGCCAGCCCCGCCTCCTCTCCCGACGGCGGCCCGCGCACGGTCTTCGCGCTCACCAAGGCCCTCCTCGAACGCCGCGGCGTCCACCGCACCGCCCTGCTCATCGCCCATCGCACGGACGCCGCCGGGGCCCGCCCCGCCGAAGCCGCGCTCGCCGGATTCGCCCGCAGCACCGCGCTGGAGAACCCGCGCCTCACCCACCGCCTGGTCGGTCTGGACACAGGCACCCCGCTGCTGCCCACGCTCGTCACCGAACTGGCCTGCCTGGACGACGGGGAGACCGAGACCCGGTACGAGGGCGGCGCCCGGCGCGCACGGCGCCACCAGCGCCTCGAAACGGCGCCCGCGAGCGGCACCGCGATCAGCGACGGCGGTGCCTGCCTCATCACCGGCGGCGCGGGCCGCCTCGGCCTGGCCGTGACCGAACACCTCGCGGCCCGGGCCGCGGGCCCCCTCGTCCTCATCGGCAGGAGCGCGCCGGGCCCGGACGCCGAGCGGCGCCTCGCGGCGCTCCGCACGGCCGGGCACGACATCACCTTCCGGCGCGCCGACGTCACCGACGAGGAAGCCCTGCGCACGATGCTCGACGCCGTACGCGCCGACCACGGGGCGATCCGCGGCGTGGTGCACGCCGCGGGCACGCTGCGCGACGCGTACCTGCTGCACAAGAGCTGGGAGGAGTTCACCGACGTCGTACGCCCCAAGGCGGACGGCGCGCTCCACCTCGACCGGCTCACCGCCGACGACCCGCTGGACTTCTTCGTCTGCTTCTCGTCCATCGCCGCCGCCTTCGGCAACGCGGGCCAGAGCGACTACGCGTACGCCAACGCGTTCCTCGACGCCTTCGCCGAGCGCCGCCGGGCACAGGTGGCCGCGGGCCGCCGCTCGGGCCGCACGCTCTCCCTCGGCTGGCCGCTCTGGCTGGACGGCGGGATGCGCCAGGACGAGGACGCCGTCCGGGCGCTGCGCCACCGCGTCGGTCTGGCCCCGATGGCCACGGCCGACGCCCTGGCGGCCCTCGACGAGGCACTGCGCCAGGACGGCGGCGCGATCCTGGTCGCCCACGGCGAACCGGACCGTATCGCGGCGGCGCTCGCACCGGCACCCGCACGCCCCGCGCGCCGCCGGCCGTCCGCCCCCGGGGCGGCGGCCCGCACCGGCCCGTCCGAGGCGGAGCTCACCGAGTGGGCGGGCACCTTCCTGCGGGAGCTGCTCGCCGAGCGGACCAAGCTCGACGCGGCGGAACTCGACCTGCGGGTGCCGTTCGACCGGTACGGCATCGACTCGCTGATCATCACCCAGCTCAACGTGGAGCTGGAGCGGCACTTCGACGACCTTCCCAAGACCCTGTTCTTCGAGTACGCCACGCTGGAGGAACTGGCGGGCTATTTCGTGGCCGAACACGCCGCCCGCCTCGGCGAACTGGCCGCCCCCGAGCAATCACCGTCACAGACCGAGAACGCGGCCGACGTGGACGGTACGGTCGCCGGGCTCGCGCCCGCCCTCACGCCCACCGCCCCCGCGACGACCACCCCCTCCGAGCGTGACAGCGAGAATGATGACGACGGCGCCGTCGCCGTCATCGGACTCACCGGCCGCTACCCCATGGCCGACGACGTGGACGAGTTCTGGGAGAACCTCGCCGCGGGCCGCGACTGCGTCACGGAGATCCCCGCCGACCGCTGGGACCACGACCGCTACTTCGACCCGGACCCGGCTGCCCGCGGCCGCGCCTTCTCCAAGTGGGGCGGCTTCCTGCGCGACGTCGACCGCTTCGACCCGCTGTTCTTCGGCATATCGCCGCGCGAGGCCGAGCTGATGGACCCGCAGGAGCGGCTGTTCCTCCAGAACGCCTGGCATGTGCTGGAGGACGCCGGATACCGCAGGGACGAACTGTCCGGCCGCAGCGTGGGTGTCTTCGTCGGCGTGATGTACGGCGAGTACCAGCTCTACGGCGCCGCCGACGCCGAGCGCGGCGGCATCCGCGTCACCGGCTCCTCGTTCGCCTCGATCGCCAACCGGGTCTCGTACACCCTGGGCCTCAACGGGCCGAGCATCGCGCTCGACACGATGTGCTCCTCCTCCCTGACCGCGATCCACCTCGCCTGCGAGAGCCTGCGCGGCGCGGAGAGCGAAGTGGCCATCGCGGGCGGCGTGAATCTCTCCCTGCACCCGTACAAGTACGTCTTCCTCAGCCAGGGCAGGTTCGTCTCCGCCGACGGGCGGTGCCGCGCCTTCGGCGCCGGGGGCACCGGATACGTCCCGGGCGAGGGCGTCGGCGCGGTCCTGCTCAAGCCCCTGGCCGCCGCCGTGCGCGACGGCGACCACATCTACGGCGTGATCCGCGGCCACGCCGTCAACCACGGCGGCCGTACGAACGGCTACACCGTGCCGAGCCCGCACGCGCAGGCCGACTCCGTGCGCCGGGCCCTCGCCGGGGCGGGCCTCGGACCGGCGGACATCGGCTACGTGGAAGCGCACGGCACCGGCACCTCGCTGGGCGACCCGATCGAGATCGCCGGACTCGCCAAGGTCTTCGGCTCCGCGCGGACAGCGGGCCGGCGGTGGCCCATCGGCTCCGTCAAGTCGAACATCGGCCACCTGGAATCCGCGGCGGGCATCGCCGGACTCACCAAGGTGCTGCTCCAGTTCAAGCACCGGCGGCTGGTCCCCTCGCTGCACGCCGATGAACTGAACCCGAACATCGACTTCGGGCGGGCGCCGTTCGCGGTGCAGCGCGACACGGCCGACTGGCCCGCCCCCGCCGGGGCCTCGGGCCCGGCGCCCCGCCGCGCCGGACTCAGCTCCTTCGGCGCGGGCGGCTCCAACGCCCACCTGGTCATCGAGGAGTACCCGGCCGGACCCGAACGCACGGACGAACCCGTGGCCGCGCAGCGGTTCGCCGCGCCGCTGGTCTTCCCGCTCTCGGCGCGGGACACGGAGCGCCTGAGCGAGTACGCGGGCCGCCTCGCCGACTTCGCCGAACGCGACCACGTACGCGCCGTCGACCTCGCCCATACGCTGCAACACGGCCGCGAGGTGATGGAGGAACGCCTCGCGGTGGTCGCCGAGGACGGTGCCGCCCTCGTCCGGGCCCTGCGCGCCCACCAGGACGGCACGCCGTGCGCGGGCCTCGTCACAGCGGGCGAGGCCGCCACGGCCCCGGGGGCGGGCACCCTTGCCGCCGACCACCCCGCCCTCGCCCTCGCCGTGCGGTGGACGCGCGACGGCACGGCCGACTGGGACGCGCTCGCCCCGGCGCAGGGCGCGCCGCCGCGCCGTATACCCGCGCCGCACTACCCGTTCGCCCGCGAACGCTACTGGGTGCCCGCCGCCGACCGGCGGGACCAGCCCGGCACGGCCGCGGCACCCGCCCGGCTCCACCCGCTCCTCGACGCCAACGAGTCCACGCTCGACGAGATCCGCTTCCGCAGGACATTCCTGCCCGCCGAGCCCCTCGTACGCGACCACGTCATCGAAGGCCGGACACTGCTGGCCGGAGCCGCCTGCCTGGAGATGGCGAGGGCCGCGGCCGCCCTCGCCGGGCTCGACGGAGCGCTCGGGCTGCGGGACGTGCTCTGGGGGCGGCCGGTGGCGATCGGCGACGAGCCGCGCGACGTCTTCGTCAGCCTGGCCCGGACCGGAGACGCACAGCCGGGCGGCGCGGGCGCGAGCCCAGAACTGGCCTTCACCGTATGGACGTCAAAGGGCGCGGAGCGCACCGTGCATGTGCGCGGCACGGTGTCCGGCCGAGCCGCCGTGCGTGCCGTGGCAGCCGCCGTCGATCTCGATGCCCTGCGCGAGAGCTGCCCCGAGCACCGGGACGGCGCCGCCGTCCAACGCGCCTACCAGGCAGCGCACTTCGGCTACGGTTCGGCCTTCGACGTCATCGAAGAGGTCCACTTCGGCCACGGCAGCGCCCTCGTCCGCCTCACGCTGCCCGAACCGGACGCCGCCGACGCCGGGACCGCGACGACGCTCCTGCACCCGGCGGTGCTCGACGGCGCGCTGCGCGCCTGCCACTGGGCGGACCGGCCGCAACCGGAACAGAGCCAGAACCTCGCCGTGCCGTTCAACCTCGGCACACTGGAAGTCCTCACCGAACGAGGGCAGTTGCCCCGCGAGTGCTACGCGCACGCCGTCCCCGCCCGCCACGCCGACGCGGCGAGCGGACTGCGCCGGTTCGACGTCAGCGTCCTGGACGCCGCGGGCGTCGAACTGGTCCGCGTCGAGAACTTCGGGGGCCGCCATCTCACGGCCACACCGCGGCAGCCGCAAGAAGCGGCGCCAGGGACCAAAGCCGGAGCCCCCTTCTTCTACGAGCAGGTCTGGCAGGACCAGGATCTCGCGCCGCGCGCCCCCGGCGGCGCCGACGCCCTGCTCGTCCTCGGGGACACCGGCGAGGTCGCCCGGAGCCTTGCCGCGCGGGCCGGTTCGCCGCGCGTCATCGACGTACGGGCGGCGACGGGGTTCGAACGGACCGGGCCCGACCGGTACACCGTCGACCCCACCAGTTCCGCCGACTTCGAACGGCTCCTGCGGGACCTGGAGGGTGACGGCGTCCGCTCCCTCGACCTCGCCCACCTCTGGGGCCTGAGCGCCCCGCAGGTCGGACACGGACGCGACGGCGCGAGCCAGGAGGCGGGTGCCGCCCTCGACGAAGCGTTCGCGCGAGGGCTGTACTCCCTGCGCGCCCTCGTCCGCGCGCTCGACACCGTCCGGCTCCCCGGCCGGACGCGCTGCGCCTACGTCCTGGCCGAGACGGAGCACGGGCCCCGCCCCGACCAGGAAGCCGTGGCGGGCTTCGCGCTCTCGGTCCCCGGGGTCCTGCCGCGCTTCGAACTGTCCACCGTGGCCTGCGCGGACGGACTCGCCGATGACGCCGCCGCCCTGCCGGACCTGCTGGCGGCCGAACTGGCGCAGAGCGGCAGGCAGGCGGGCGTGGAGGTGCGGCACTCGGCGGCGGGCCGCCAGGTCCGTGTGCTGCGCAGGGCGGACCGGACCGCCACCGCGCCGACCGACCGCACCGACCCGCTCAAGCGGCACGGCACCTATCTCGTCACCGGGGGGACCGGCGGCATCGGCCTGGAGCTGGCACGCCACCTGGCCGCGACGCACCAGGCCGGGCTCGTGCTGGTCAGCCGCTCGGCCGAGCGCCCCGAGGCACGCGCGGCGGCGGACGAACTCGTCGCGCTCGGCGGTCAGGTCCTGCTCGTGGCCGCGGACGCCGCGGACCCGCACGGCATGCGGACGGCGGTCGCGCGGGCCAAGGAACGCTTCGGCCACCTCGACGGTGTCTTCCACCTCGCGGGCGCCGCCGACCAGTGCTCGGTGCTCGAAGCGGACCTCACCCGCTTCGCCGACCTGCTCGCGGTCAAGGCCCACGGCGTGCGGCTGCTCGACGCGCTCACCGCCGACGAGCCGCTCGACCTGTTCGTGGTGTTCTCCTCCATCGCCTCGGTCCTCGGGGACTTCGGCGCCTGCGCCTACGCCGCCGCCAACCGCTTCCTGGACTCCTACGCGGCGGGCCGCGCCGCCCGCGTGCGCGACGGCCTGGCCTCGGGCCGCACCCTCTCGCCGGCCTGGCCGCTGTGGCGGATCGGCGGCGTGGACGCCCTGATGGGCGAGGAGGAACGCGCCGGATACCGACGCCGCACCGGTATGCGGGAGTTCACCGGCGAGGAGGGCATACGGGCCCTGGGCCTCGCCTGGCACACCGGCCTCACCCGGCCGGTCCCGGCCATCGGCGACCCTGCGACCGTCGACCTGGCCCTGGCCCCGCAGGTCGGCGAGGCGCCTGGCAAGGCCGCCGCGCCGGCCCGCGAGCGGACCGTGGCCGCCCACTGTGACGTGGCGCCGGACCCGGCGCTGCTCGGCCGGATGCGCGACCACGTACGAGGCCTGCTCGCGGACGTGCTCGGCCTGGCGGCGGAACGCATCGACGACCACACGGCCCTGGATGCGTACGGTCTCGACTCCGTGCTGGTCATGGAGACCAACGAACACCTCGACAGGGACTTCCCCGGCGCGCGCGGAACCCTCCTCTTCGAGTACCGCACGGTGCACGAACTCGCGCGGTACCTGCTGAGTGAACACGCCGACGCGGCAAGGAAGTTGTTCCCGAGCGAGATGCAGGGGGCACCCCAGACACCCGAGACGCCCGGGGCGTCGGCCGCCCCGCCCCGGTCCCCGGCCCGCGAGCTCACCGTCAGCACCCCCACCACCCCCACCACCGACATCGCAATCATCGGCATCAGCGGCCGCTACCCCCAGGCCCGCGACCTGACGGAGTTCTGGGAGAACCTGCGCCAGGGCCGCGACTGCGTCACCGAGGTGCCCCGCGACCGCTGGGACGCCGACGCCCACTTCGACGCCGACCACACGACCCCGGGCGCCAGCTACGGCAAGTGGGGCGGGTTCCTGGCGGACGTCGACGCCTTCGACTCGCTGTTCTTCCGCGTCCCGCCGTCCCAGGCCAAGCTGATGGACCCGCAGGAACGCCTGTTCCTGGAGGCCGCCTGGTCGGCGCTGGAGAACGCGGGCTACCCGCCGTCCCGCCTGCCGCGCCCCCGCTACGGCGGCCAGGGCCGCGACGTCGGGGTCTTCGCCGGTGTCATGTGGGGCGACTACGCCCAGCTCGCCGCCGAGGAGTCCGCCAAGGGCAACCACCACACGGTCCTCGCCAACCGCTCCGCGATCGCCAACCAGGTGTCGTACTTCGGTGACTTCCGCGGCCCGAGCGTGGTCGTGGACACCGCGTGCTCGGCCTCCCTGGTCGCCCTCCACCAGGCCTGCGAGAGCCTACGCAGAGGAGAGTGCCGCTACGCCCTGGCCGGCGGGGTCAACGTGTCCGCGCACCCGCTGAAGTACGCGCACCTGAGCCGGATGCGGATGCTCTCCACGGACGGCAACTGCCGCTCCTTCGGTGCCGGTGGCAACGGCTACGTGCCCGGTGAGGGCGTCGGCGCCGTGCTCCTCAAGCGGCTCTCGGAGGCCATCGCCGACGGCGACCACATCCACGCCGTCATCAAGGCGACGGCGGTCAACCACGGCGGCCGCACCGGCGGCTACACCGTGCCCAACCCGCAGGCGCAGCAAGCCCTCGTCGAGGAGGCCCTGGACCGGGCGGGCATCGACCCGCGCACCATCGGCTACGTCGAGGCGCACGGTACTGGGACCGCCCTCGGCGACCCCATCGAACACACCGCCCTCCAGCAGGCGTTCGCCGGAGCGGGACCGGCGAGGGGCAGCATCGCCCTCGGCTCGGTGAAGTCCAACATCGGCCATCTGGAGGGCGCGGCGGGCATCGCCGGGGTCACCAAGGCCGTCCTCCAGCTCGGCCACGGCGAGCTGGTCCCCTCGCTGCACTCCGAGGAGACCAACCCGATCATCGACTTCGACCGTTCCCCGTTCCGGGTGCAGCGCGAACTGGCCGCCTGGCCGCGACCCGTCGCCGTGCAGGACGGGGCGCCGGTGGAGCTGCCCCGGCGGGCGAGCGTCAGCTCCTTCGGCGCGGGCGGCACCAACGCGCACGTCGTCCTGGAGGAGTACCGCGCCCCGGCGGAGGGGCCCGCCATGGCGGCGGCGCCGCACGGCCCGGAGCTGATGGTGCTCTCCGCGCGCGGCCCCGAGCGGCTGCGGGCCTACGCCGCCGCGCTCGCCGCCCACCTGCGCCGCGAGCGGCCGGGGCTCGCCGAGGTGGGGCACACCCTGCGGGCCGGACGGGAAGCCCTGCCCGAGCGCCTCGCCTTCCTGGCGTCCGACGTCACCGACGCCGCCGAGAAGTTCGCGGCGTTCGCCGACGGGGACGCGGGCCCGTGGGCGATCCTCGGCAACGCCGAACAGCACACCGCGCTCGCGGACGTGTTCACCGAAGGCGCGGGCCCGGACTTCCTGCGCACCTTGGCCGCCGACGGCGACCGCGCCCGCCTCGCCCGGCTCTGGGTCTGCGGCGCCTTCGCCGACTGGAACGCCCTGGACGTGGCGACGCCCGGCCCGCGCCGGACGGTGCCGCTGCCGGGGTACCCCTTCGAGCGGCCCCGGCACTGGCTGCCGGTCACCCGCACCGCGCACACGCCGCCCGGACAGCCGACTCCCCGGAACGTACCCCTCATCCTCGCGCCCACCGATCCGGTCGTACGCGACCACGTCGTCGCGGGCCGTCCGGTGCTGCCCGGCGTCGGCCATCTGGACCTGGTCGTCCGTGCCCTCGGCGAGGGCACGGTGCGCGGCTTCCGTGACGTCCGCTGGACGGCGCCGGTCGAGGTGCCTGACGACGGGACCGAGCTGACCCTCACGACCCGCCCCGAGCAGGACACCACCGGGCAGGCCACCACAGGCCACGCCACTACCGGGCACGCCGCCACATCGCTCGGCTACCGGCTGACCGGTACCGCCGCGACGGACGCCCCCGTGTACTCGCTCGGCCAGGTGCTCGGCGCCGTACCGGAACGCTCCGCCCCCCTCGCGATCGACGCGATCAAGGCGGAGTGCCCGCACGAGACGGGCCCCGAGGAGCTCTACGCGAGGCTGCGGCGGCGCGGCCTGCCCTACGGCCCCTTCTTCCGGCGCGTCACCCAGGCGTGGACCGGCGAGCGGACCGCACTCGCCCGGCTGCGCCGCCCCGAGACACGCCCCGGCGACACCGACCACCCGGGCCCCCTCGACCCGGGCACGCTCGACGCGGCCCTGCACCCACTGGACCTGCTGCTCGACCACGGGACGGACACGGATCCCCGGCCGCTCCTGCCGTTCGCCGCGGACCGGGTGGAACTGCACGCCCCGGTGCCCGCCGAAGGCTGGACCCACATCCGTGACCTCGGCTCCCACCGGTTCGACGTGACCCTCACCGACGACGCGGGCCGCGTCTGCGTACGTGTCATCGGCCTGGCGCTGCGGGAGCCGAGAACGGCGCCCGGCATCGACTACCGCCCCCGCTGGACGCCCGCGCCCCCACTCGGCACCGGGCAGGACACCACGGCGCCCCGCGCCGTCCTCACGCTCGCCACGCCGGAGTCCGCCCCCCTGACGGACGCCCTGGAGAACGCCTTGGCGACGGCCCACCCCGACGCGCGCCACGTACACCTGAGCATCGGCGCCCACGGCCTCGACGAGCGGGAAGTGGCCGAGGCCCTGGCCGACGCCCCCCACATCGACCTGGTGTACTTCCTCGGAGTCGGCGGCCCCGACGCACTGCCCGAGAGCGCGCGGGAGGTGTGCGAGGCCCAGGACCGGGGAGTCGTCTCCCTGTACCGCCTGGTGCGGGCCCTGAACCGCGCGGGCATGCTCGACCGGCCCCTCGGCCTCAAGGTGCTCACCGCCGACGCGCTGCCGCTCGGCGAGGACGACAGGGTGCGTCCCGCGGCGGCCGGGCTCATCGGCTTCTGCGAGGTCGCGGCCAAGGAGTTCCCGCAGCTGAGCACGGCCTGCGTCGATGTGCGCAGCGGTGAACTCGCCGATGCGGTGAGCGCGTTCGTGGCCGAACCCGTCCGGGCCAAGGCCCGTCCCGTGTCCCTGCGAGGCGGCGTACGACGGGAGCGGCGCCTGGAAGCGGTACGGCTGCCCGCCGCCCCGACCCGCTTCCGTGAGCGCGGGGTGTACCTCGTCATCGGCGGCCTCGGTGTGCTCGGCCGCGACACCGCCCGCCACCTGGCCCGCACCTACCGCGCCCGCCTCGTCCTGATCGGGCGCGGCGCACCCGACGAGCGGCGCCGCGCCGACCTCGCCGCCCTGGAACAGCTGGGCGCCGAGGTGCTGTACGTGCCGTGCGACGCCGGCGACCCGGCCGCGCTGCGGCAGGTGGTGGACGAGGCCAAGGCCCGCTTCGGGGCGCTGCACGGCGTGATCCACTCCGCGATGGTGCTGGTCGACAAGCCCATCAGGGACCTCTCCGAGGCGGAGCTGCGCAGCGCCCTTGACGCCAAGGCCGACACGGTGTGGAGCATGTTCCACGCCCTGCGCGGCGAGGCCCTCGACTTCGCGCTGCTGTACTCCTCCGCCGTCACGCTGGAGGGCAACCACGGCCAGGCCGGATACGCGGCGGGCTGCCATGTCGCCGACGCCTGGGCCCTCGCCGCCGCGCACACCGCGCCCTACCCCGTGCGAATCGTCAACTGGGGCTACTGGCACGCGGCGGGCGACGCCCACCGGGAGCGCGTCCTGCGCCGCTTCTCCGCCGCGGGCATCCGGCCGATCAGCGCCGAGGAGGGCATGGCCGCCGTCGAGCGGGTGCTGTCCGGCGAGCTGCCGCAGACGCTGGTGGTCAAGGCCGAGCCGGGCATCCTCGCCGGCCTCGGCGTCGACCCGGGCACCGTGCTGCGGCCCCAGCCGCGCCGACGCCCCGTGACGGCCGCGCCCGCCCTGCCCCGCGGCGGGGCGGACACCCCCGCACCGGCGGCGCCGGAGAGCGCGTCCGCGCGGACCGAGCGGCTCGCCCGGCGGCTCCTGGTCGGCGCCATGCGGACCATGGGCGTCCTGCACCGCCCCGGCGAACGCCACACCCGCGAGGGGCTGCGCTCCCGCCTCGGTGTCACCGCCGGGCAGGGGCGGCTGCTCGACCTGCTCGTCGACATCCTCCTGCGCGGTGGCCATCTCCGGGCCGAAGGCGCCGAGTTGGTGGTGACGGACCGGGTCGAGGAAGCGGACCTGCTGCGCTGCATCGCCCAACCCGAGGAAGCGGTGCGGCAGCTGTCAAAGCGCCACCCGGAGTCGGCTCCGGTGACCACCCTGCTGCTGCGCTGCCTCGACGCGCTGCCGGACCTCCTGACCGGGAGGCGCGGCCACATGGAGGTGCTCTTCCCGGGCGGCTCCTTCGAGCTGGTGGGGGCCGTCTACGCGGGCGACCCCGTCACCGACCGGTGCAATGATCAGGTCGCCGACACCGTTCTGCGGTACGTGGAGGAGTGCCTGCGCGTCCGGCCCGGCGAGCGCGTCCGGCTCCTCGAAGTCGGGGCGGGCACCGGCGGCACCAGCGCACGCGTACTGCGCCGGATCGCCGAAGCGGGCCACGGCGGCCACGTCCAATACGTCTACACCGACGTCTCCGAAGGGTTCGTGCGGCACGGCCGCAAGCGCTTCGGCGGCGAGCACCCCTTCGCGGCCTTCCGCGCACTGGACATCGAAAGGGAGCCGCGGGAGCAGGGCATCGAGCACGGTGGCTACGACCTGGTGCTCGGCACGAACGTCCTCCACGCGACCGGGCGGATCGACCGCACCCTGGCCCACATCAAGCAACTTCTGGGCGCCGACGGCGTGTTGGTCATCAATGAGGGCGTCGAGCCGCGCGACCAGATGTCGCTGATCTTCGGTCTCGCCACCGGCTGGTGGCTGTACGAGGACGCGGAGTACCGCCTGCCCGGCTCACCCCTGCTCTCCACGGCCGCCTGGCACGACGTCCTCACCCAGAACGGCTTCCGCGGGATCGCGGCGCACCCGAGCCCGGACGGCGGTACCTACCAGCGAGTGCTGGTGGCCACGAGCGACGGCCTGGTACCCGAGACCACGCCCGGACCCGCCCCCGGGACCGCCCCCGAGCCGCCTCGCACGCGCGCGCCGAAGCCGCCGCGCACACCCGCGCCCCCGACCGCCGCCCCGGACGCGGCGCGCGTCGAGGAGGACCGGGTCAGGGCGGTCTTCGCCCGGGTCCTGGAGATGCCCGAGGACCTTCTCGACCCCAAGGCCACCTTCGAGAACTACGGCATCGACTCACTGGTGGTCCTCAGCCTGACCAAGGAGCTGGAGCAGGAGTACGGGCCGCTCCCGTCGACCCTGCTCTTCGAGCACATCACCATCGAACGCCTCGCCCGCCACCTCGCGGCCCGGCAGGACGGACGATCCGGAGAGACACGAGAGACACGAGAGACACGAGAGGCGCAGTCGGCAGAGGGGACGGAGGCGACCGGTGCCGTGGCCTGCGACCCGCCCGAGGAACCCCCGGCGGGACTCGCGCAGATCGTCGACGGTCTCTCCGACGCGGACGTGGACCGCCTGCTCCAACAGCTCGGCGCCGTTCTCCAGGACCAGGAGGAGCAGCGATGACGACCCCCTTCACCGCCGTCCTGATCGGCGAGGAACCCCTCCTCGCCGAATGCGGGGAGCACCTGCTGACGCGTGGCCACCAGGTGGTCGCCGTGGTCGCCGCCGACCCGGGCCTGCGCCGCTGGGCGGACGGGCACGGCCTGACCGTGCTCGACCCGGGCCGTGACCTCGCGCGACGGCTGCGCCCGCTGCGCTTCGCGTATCTGTTCAGCATCACCAACCTGCGGATGCTGTCCGACGAGGTCCTGGCGCTGCCCGAGCGGATGCCCGTCAACTTCCACGACGCGCCGCTGCCCCGCCTCGCGGGCCTGCACGCCACGAGCTGGGCCGTACTGGAGGGCGCCACCGAGCACGGGGTGACCTGGCATGTGATGGAACGCGAGGCGGACACCGGCGACGTGCTCAAGCAGCGCGCGGTGCCGGTCGGGCCGGACGACACGGCCTACACGCTCAACCTCGCCTGCTACGAGGCGGCCGCCGCCTCCTTCGGCGAGCTGGCCGACGAGCTGGCCGCAGGGACGTACACGCGCACCCCGCAGGACCTCTCCCGGCGCACGTATAACGGCCCGCACGACGGCCCGCCCCGCGCAGGCCTGTTCTCGTGGCGGCGGCCGGCCCGGGAACTCGACGCGCTCGTACGGGCCACGACCCTCGGGCCGCACCGCAACACGTTCGGCCTCGCGCTGCTGGCCCTGGGCGAGCGGCTGTTCGCCGTGCGGGGCGCGGAAGTCACCGAGCGCCCTTCGACGAGCCCGCCAGGGACCGTGCTCGGCGTCGACGACGAGGCTGTCGTCGTCGCCACCGCCGACCTCGACGTGCGGCTGACCGGGCTGGCCGACCTGGACGGCGGCCCCGCGACCGGGGCAGTGGCCGGCCTGCGCCCCGGCGACCGGTTCACGGAGTTCGACGACGAGGCCAGCGAGCGGTGGGCGGCCACCGCCCGCGCCGCCCGCCGCCACGAGCCGTACTGGCTGCGGAGGCTCACCGCACAGACCCCCCTCGAAGTGCCCTGGCCGGCCCAGGACACCCAGGTCACGGGGGAGGCGGGCGGCGACCACCCGGCACCCGGCGCCGGGACCCTCGCCCGGGCCGCAGTGCCGGGCCACGTCCTCGCGATGGACCGGCAGGAGGGCAGGGCCTGGCTGCTCGCCGCCCTGCTCCTGTTCCTCGGCCGGATGGCCGGGGAGCCCGTCGGCGGCCACGACGTCGGGCTGCGCCTCCCCGCCCCACAGGGAGCCACGGGGCGCCCCGGGCCCCTCCTGGAGGACGTGCCCTTCCGCGCCCCCGACGTCCCGGACGGCGCACCGCTGGACGCGCTCCGGGCCGCCGTCGCCGGGCACCTCGCCGACCTGGCCCGACGTGGCGCCCCGCTGCGTGGGGTGCACCTGCGCGACCCCCGGCTGCGCGAGCGCTCAGCCCTCGCGGGCACCGCCCTGCCGATCACCGTGGACCTGAGCGACGGCCGCCGCCCGGCGAACCGGAGCGACGGCCCGGCCCTGACCGTGCGGCTCGGCGGCCCCGACGAGCCGCCCCGCAGCCTCTCCTTCGAACCGGCCGACCCCCGTATGGCGGACGCCGCGCACCAACTGGCCACCCGCTTCGGCCGGTTCCTCGGCCACGCCGTCGAACGGCCCGACGAGGACGCCGGTCTGCTGCCGCTCCTGAACGAGGACGAGAGCCGCCAGGTCCTCGAGGCGTGGAACGACACTGCCGCCGACTATCCGCGCGACCTGTGCGTCCACCAGCTCTTCGCTCAGTGGAGCCGACGCCAACCGGACGCGCCCGCCGTCCGGTTCGGCGAAACGGTCCTCACCTACGGCGAACTCGACCGCAGGTCGGACCGGACCGCCCACCGCCTGGCCCGCCTCGGCGCGGGCCCCGGCACCCTCGTCGGGGTCTTCCTGAACCGCTCGGCGGACCTGATCACGGGCCTGCTCGCGGTGCTGAAGACGGGCGCGGCGTACGTACCGCTGGACCCGGTCTATCCGCCCGAGCGGATCCGCCACATGCTGGAGGACTCCGGGGCGCTCCTGGTGCTCACCGAGTCCGCGCTGTCCGACGCCCTGCCCCACGGCTGCCCGGCCCGGCCCGTGGTCATCGACGAGGCACCGGAGGGCCATGACACCCAACCACCGGGCGACCTGCCGTCGGACGCCACCGGAGACTTCCCCGAGCGCGCGTCCGCCAAGGACCCCGCGTACGTCATCTACACCTCCGGTTCCACCGGGCTGCCCAAGGGCGTACGGGTCGGCCACCGGGCGCTGACGAACTTCCTGTGCTCCATGGCGAAGGAGCCCGGCTTCGGCCGCACGGACACGTTGCTCGCCGTGACCACGGCCTGCTTCGACATCGCGGGCCTTGAGCTGTACCTGCCCCTGGTGACGGGCGGTGAGGTGCGCGTCGCCCCGGCCGAGACGGCCGCCGACGGGTTCGCGCTGCGCGAGCTGGTCGAGGCGTACCGCCCGACCGTCATGCAGGCGACCCCTGTCACCTGGCGCATGCTGATCGGCGCGGGCTGGCGGGGCGGCCCGGAGCTGACCGTCCTGTGCGGCGGAGAGGCCCTGGCGGATGACCTCGCCGCCGAACTCGTCCGCCGCGCGGGCCGGGTGTGGAACATGTACGGCCCGACCGAGACCACCATCTGGTCCTCCCTCGACCGCGTGGCAGCGGGACGTCCCGTCACGATCGGCCGCCCGCTGGCCAACACGCGGATGTACGTCCTCGACGAACGGCTGCGGCCCGTGCCGCCGGGCGCCCCCGGCGAGCTGTTCATCGGCGGCGACGGCGTGGCCGACGGCTACCACCGGCGGCCCGAACTCACCGCCGACAGGTTCCTCGACGACCCCTTCGCGCCCGGCCGTGTCTACCGCACCGGCGACCTGGTGAGGCAGCTGCCCGACGGCCGCCTGGAGTACCTGCGCAGGGTGGACAACCAGGTCAAGCTGCACGGCTACCGCATCGAGCCCGGCGAGGTGGAGACCGTCCTGCGCGACCATCCCGCCGTCGCCCGGGCCGCCGTGGTGGTACGCGACGACGAGCCCGGCGGCGCCCGGCTGGTGGCGTACCTCGTGGCGCGCGACGCGCGGCGGCCCCCGGCGGCAGCCGAGCTGCGCGTCCACGTGCGGGAGCGGCTGCCCGCGTACATGGTCCCCGCAGCCGTCGTCGTACTGCCGCGACTCCCGCTGACGCCGAACGGCAAGCTCGACCGCAAGGCCCTGCCCGCGCCCCACAGCGGGGCGGCCCTCGCGGGGCACGACGGTGACGCGGTCCCGCGGAGCGCGCTGGAGCGGCGGATCGCCGAGATCTGGCAGAGCGCGCTCGGCCTGGAAGGAGTCGGCGTCGACGTCAACTTCTTCGACGCGGGAGGCGACTCCCTGCGGCTCACGCACGTGGTCGCGCGGCTCAGGGCGGAGCTGCGCCCCTCGCTGCGCCGTCTCGACATGTTCCGTCACCCGACGATCCGGACGATGGCCCGCCACCTCGCCGAGGGCGAGGCACCGACCGCACCGCCCGCGCGCGGGCGACAGCCGTCGGGCCGGGACAGGTCCCTGCTCGGAGCGCGCCGGCGGAGGTCCGGCGCCGAACGCTGAAGCCCGCCAGTGGCCGGGCGGCCGGCATCTTTCCAAGGAGGCATCGTGGAACCCACCGTCGTTCGCTGCAAGATCTGCTCACTCAAGGACGGGCACCCCGGAATCGTTCTCGACGACGAACAGGTCTGCAATCTGTGCAACCTCGACTTCGCGGGCGATCTGCTCGTCAACTACAAATACACCAATGAGGTGTTCGCCGAATTCCAGGCCGCGGCCCCGAATCCGCGGGGTGACTTCGACTGCCTCTTCATGTACAGCGGCGGCAAGGACAGCACGTACATGCTGGACAAGTTCGTCAATGAATACGGCAAGCGCACCCTCGCGTACACCTTCGACGTCCCCTTCGAGAGCACGCACGCGGCGCAGAACATCAAGCTCGCGCAGGAGAAGCTGCCCGCGACGTTCGTGGTGGACGCCGACGACGACAACATCAAGAAGATGATGCGGGACGTCTTCAACCGGCCGCGTCCGAAGAAGCCGGGGCAGTATCTCGACGAGAAGCTGCCCTGTGTCTCCTGCCGCACCTTCTTCGTGATCCGGGCCATCCTGCACGCCTTCCGCGAGCGCATCCCCTACATCGCCCTGTGCGCCGACCCCCAGCAGATCCTCACGATGGAGTCGAACGTCCGCGAGGTGGTCCGCGGCTTCTACAAGTCCTTCGGACCCGACCTCGCGAGCGAGCTGTTCAACGGCGAGATCGAGGAGATCCTCTTCGCCGAGGACGACGAACTCCCCAAGATCGTTTTCCCTTTCATCGCCATGCGGCACGACTACGACCCGGACCGCATGGTCGCGGAACTGAAGGAGAAGGGCCTTTACGCCTCTTCGCCGATGGAGACGCACTGCACGCTGTTCCCGCTCCTGAACTACTACTCGTTCAAGAACTGGGACTGCATGTTCTACAAGCTCAACGCGTCGAGCTACACGCGGGCGGTGAGCCGCAACAAGGACTACGACCGCTCCACCTTCAGCATCAAGTTCCCGCGCTCCCTGGAGCTGCCCGAGGTCGAGGAACGCCTGAAGCAGGTGGTCCTGGAGATCGCCGCGGGCGAGGGGGACCGCGAGCGGCACCGGGAGGCGCTGGTGGAGCTGTTCAAGCAGATGGACACCACCGACGACGGAGCCAGGTTCATCGCGGAGACATTCCTGGACATGCGCAAGGTCGCGGCGGACCTCGGTATCAAGGTGGGTTGAGGAGAAGAGATGAACGACCAGCGAACAGAGCAGGGCATACGGCAGGAGCAGGCGGACCCCGAGGTCAGGGACGCGGACATCGCGATCGTCGGTCTCGCCTGCCGGTTCCCCGGCGCCGACACCCCCGACAAGTTCTGGCGCGTGCTCAGCGAGGGCCGCGAGACCCTCACCTACTTCTCCGACGAGCAGCTGCGCGCGGCCGGAGTGAGCGAACAACTCCTCGCGGACGAACGGTATGTGAAAGCCGGCCAGGTGGTCGACGACGCCGACAAGTTCGACGCCGGCCTCTTCGGCATCACCCGGGACGAGGCGGAGCTGATCGACCCGCAGCAGCGCCAGTTCCTGGAGTGCGCCCTTGAGGCCCTGGAGCAGGCCGGATACGACCCGCAGCGCGACGAACAGCAGATCGGCGTCTACGCGGGCGTCGGCATGAACACCTATCTGCTGCACAATCTCGGCGAGCGCTACCGCACCGCGTCGTCCGTCGACCGCTACCGCATGATGATCACCAACGACAAGGACTTCGTAGCCACCCGCACCTCGTACAAGCTGAACCTGCGGGGCCCGAGCGTCAGCACCAACACCGCCTGCTCGACCTCCCTGGTCGCCGTGCACCTCGCCTGCCTCAGCCTGCTCTCCGGCGACTGCACCATGGCGCTGGCGGGCGCCGCCCACATCCAGGCCGAGCAGGGCGAGGGCTACCTCCACCACGAGGGCATGATCTTCTCGCCCGACGGGCACTGCCGGGCCTTCGACGCCAAGGCCCAGGGCACCGTCATCGGCAACGGCGTCGGCGTCGTGGTCCTCAAGCGCCTGAGCGACGCGCTGGCCGACGGCGACACCGTGCACGCGGTCATCAAGGGCACGGCCGTCAACAACGACGGCTCGGACAAGACCGGATACACCGCGCCGAGCGTGCAGGGACAGGCCGCCGTCGTCGCCGAGGCCCAGCAGATCGCCGACTGCGCCCCCGAGACGATCTCGTACGTGGAGACGCACGGCACCGCGACCCCGCTCGGCGACCCCATCGAGATCGCCGCGCTGAACCAGGCGTTCGGCCGCGACGGCGAACCGCTCGCCCAGGCCTCCTGCGCGATCGGCTCCGTCAAGACCAACGTCGGCCACCTGGACACGGCCGCCGGCATGGCGGGCCTGATCAAGACGGTCCTGATGCTGAAGAACCGCACCCTGGTCCCGAGCCTCTACTTCGACTCGCCCAACCCCGAGATCGACTTCGCGGCCGGCCCCTTCTACGTCGGCACCGAGACCAAGGAGTGGCCCGCGGGGCCGACACCGCGCCGGGCCGGCGTCAGCTCCTTCGGCATCGGCGGCACGAACGCCCACGTGATCGTCGAGGAACCCCCCGCGCCGCTCACCGCGCCCGACCCCGACACCCGCCCGCGGCTCCTCGTGCTCTCCGCCCGCACTCCGGCAGTCCTCGACGCCGCGACCGCGGAGCTGGCCCGTCACCTGCGCCAGCACCGCGACCTCGACCTGCCCGCCGTGTCCCACACCCTCGCGGTCGGGCGGCGCGTCCACACCTACCGGCGCGCGCTCGTCGCCACCGGCGTACGGGACGCGGCGCTCGCCCTGGCCCTCGGCGACGAGAGCCGCCTGCTGACCGGCGACCCCACCGCCGAACAGCCGGTCCTCGAACTGCTCCCCGGCGACGCGCGCGAGCACGCCCCAGGGCACGCCGCCGCGCTGTACGAGGAGAACCCCGCCTTCCGCGCGCACTTCGACCAGTGCGCCGCCGACCTCGGTACGCCCGGCGGCGCCGAACTGCTCGGCGCGCGGAGTCCCCTGGCGGCCTTCGCCGTGCAGTACGCCACGCTGCGGACACTGGCTGGCTGGGGCATCCGGACCCCGGTGGTCGCCGCGGACCGCACGGAGCTTCCGGACGCGGCGCTGCGCCTCCTGGAGCGGACCGGCGCCCAGCACGCCGCCGCGCACGGCAGGCCCGCCCTGCCCCTGCTGCCCGAGGCGTCGGCGTCGGCCGTCGGCACGGCATTCCTCCTGGACGTCCTCGGACGGCTGTGGACGGCGGGCCAGGAGGTCGACTGGGCGGCGTTCCACGAGGGCGAGCGGGTGCGCAGGGTGCCGCTGCCCAGCTACCCCTTCGACCACCAGCGGCACTGGATCGAGCCGCACGACAGCACGTCACCGGCCGCGCGGCCCGCGGCCGAGACCCTGCGGGACCGCTTCGAAGGGCGCACGGACGCGGAGAAGACCGCCCTGCTCACCGGCTTCATCCGGCAGGAGATCGCCGCGGTGCTCGGCGCCCCGGACCCGCGGACCGTGGACCTGGACACCAACCTGTTCGACATGGGCCTGGACTCGCTGATCCTCATCGAGGTCATCGCCAAGCTCGGCGAGGAACTCGCCCACCCGGTGCGTTCCTCGGCGTTCGTCGAGTACCCCACGGTGCGTTCGTTCGTGGCCGACCTCCGCGGCGAACTGGGCATCGGCCAGGAGATGGCGGCGCCAGCCCCCGCCGCCGAGGGACGGCTGTCCCGCCGTGCCCAGCGGGCCGCGGCGCGCCGCCCCGGGACGTCGTGACCGCTCGCGCCGTCCGGTGACCGGCCGCCGCCTCCGGTGAGCGAGCCCGCGGGCACCCGCCCGCGGGCTCAGCCGTCCGCGCCGTTCTCGGGGTCCGCGACCCGTGCCGAGAGGCCGTAGTCCAGCTCGGCCCCGTCGACGAGCAGGGCCTCGACGGAGCGCGTCGCGGGGTCGATGTCGGCCTCCATGCCGTCCCCGACGTACCGGGGGTAGCCGGAGGCGCCGGTCTCGCCGGTGGCCACCACGACGGCCGAACGCAGGGCCCCGCGGGTGTCGACGGTGGCCGTGCCGTCCCCGCCGAACTCGGGAACCAGCAGAATCTCGTAGCGCTGCGGATCATTCCTCATGCGACGACGCTAGACAGGAGTGGCGCCCGCCGCATGTTCTCGCCGCCCTGGCGCGGGCCGTCGCGTCCGCCTGCGGAGGTCACCAGCGTATGGCCGTGAAGTCCACCGGGCGGGGCCGCAGCGTCGCCGTCCGCGCGGTCAACGACCGCATGCGGGCCGCCATTTCGTCGGCGGGCAGGTGCTTGCGGTCACCGTGTCCCGGCAGCAGCCACTCGAAACGGAGCCGTTCGGCCGTGCGGGCCAACGAGGCCGCCAGTTCCTCGATGGAGTACCAGGTGACACTCTCGGCCACCTCGATGTCGCCCGCCGAACGCGACCAGTAGAAGCTGTCGCCGCTGAAGCAGTACCGCTCGTCGGCGACGTACAGCACGCTGCCCCGGGTGTGGCCCGGCAGCGGATGGGCGAGGACCCCGTCGCCGATCTCGACGCTCTCCGTGGCCCGCAGGACGCGGTCGGCGCCGGGCGCGGCGTCCAGGTCTCCCTCGTGGATCCAGAGCCGGGCCTTGAATCGGTCGGCGTAGCGGCGGCCATGGGCGGCGTGGTCGCGGTGGGTGAGGAGTACGTCGGTGACGGGACCGATCCGCTCGTACCGGGCGGCCAGCGCTTCGCTCCAGCGCGGGGTGTCGACCATCATCAGCGTCCCCGAAGGGCGGCGCAGGAGGTAGGAGTTGGCGCCCGCGTTACGAGTGGAGTTGTGCCCGCAGAACAGGACCGTGTCGTCGATCGGCAGGGGGTAGGGGTCCCACCGCTCGTCCAGCCGGCCGGAGGCGGGCCGGATGGAGCGGGTGTGACAGGCGAACGCGGCGGCGTGGACGCGGCGTTCCTCCGCCGCGTCGCGCGGCTGGCGGAGGAGTTCGGAGCGGCCGTCGACCTCATGGATCAGGTCGGGCGCGAGCTGCCGGGCGACGTCGCAGTTCGTGCAGCGATCGTCCACGTACCAACCGGAGGCCGGGGGCTGGGCGGCGGGGGCGTCGTTCACGGTGGGACTCGCTTCCTGCGGGGGAGTGGACCGGGTCTCTCCCACCAGGGGTATCCCGGGGCGGGACCGAAGTGGAAGGGGGGCGCGCCCTTGTTTCCCCGGCCCAGAGCGCCTCTCGCCGCGTGCGACCAGGTGGAGCAGTCATGGCGTGTGCATGCCAAGCTCATGCTCCAGGCGCCCCTCCCTTTCGCCCCCATGTCAGGACGGCACAGACTCCCTGCCCCACAGCTCGACCCGGTGCGCCCCGATCAGCGCCCGGACGCGGGCCAGGACCTCCTCGACCGGCAGCGCGTCGACGCGCCGCCCGTCGCGCAGCCGCAGGGCGACACGGCCATCGGCGGCCTCCTTCGCCCCGATGACCAGCTGGTAGGGCACGAGCCGGGCGGCCCGGACACGGGCACCGAGGCTGCCGTGCTCGGGACCGGCCATCTCTGCGCGCAGCCCGAGCTCGGCACACCGCCGCAAAACGACCTCCGCTTCCGGGAGTTGGGCCTCGGAGACCGGAAGAACCACCAGCTGGGTGGGTGCGAGCCAGGCGGGGAAGGCGCCGCCGTGCTCCTCGACCAGGTGCGCGACGGCTCTCTCGACGCTGCCGATGATGCTGCGGTGGACCATCACCGGGCGGTGCTGCGCGCCGTCCGCGCCGATGTAGTGCAGGCCGAACCGCTCGGGCTGGTGGAAGTCGACCTGGATGGTGGAGAGGGTCGACTCCCGGCCCGCCCCGTCGGCGACCTGCACGTCGATCTTGGGACCGTAGAACGCGGCCTCACCTTCGACGGCCTCGTACGCCAGGCCGCAGCCGTCGAGTACCTCGGTCAGCAAGGCGGTGGAGCGCCGCCACTTCCCGGGATCGGCGACGTACTTGCCCCCGGGGCCCGGCAGCGAGAGCCGCAGGCGCGCCGGGCGGACGCCCAGCGCCTCGTACGCGCGGCGGATCATCTCCAGAGCGGCCCGCGCCTCGTCGGCGACCTGGTCCAGGGTGCAGAAGATGTGCGCGTCGTTGAGATGGATGCTCCGCACCCGGTTCAACCCGCCCAGGACGCCGGAGAGTTCGGCGCGGTACATGCCGCCGAGCTCGGCCATGCGCAGCGGAAGCTCGCGGTAGCTGTGGGAGCGGGAACGGTAGATCACCGCATGGTGTGGACACAGGCTCGGCCGCAGCACGATCTGTTCGCCGCCCACGTCCATGGGCGGGAACATGTCGTCGCTGTAGTGCGACCAGTGCCCGGAGATCTCGTACAGCTCCCGCTTGCCGAGCACCGGCGAGTACACGTGCCGGTATCCCGCCCGCCGTTCGGCGTCCCGGATGTACTCCTCCAGCGCGTGCCGCACGGCGGCGCCGTCCGGCAGCCAGTACGGCAGGCCCGCGCCGATCAGCGGATCGGTGTCGAACAGGCCGAGGTCGCGGCCGAGTCTGCGGTGGTCGTGCATGGTGGTCTCCTCGCGGACAGCGGGCAAGTGACCCCATGCCGAAGCCCCGGGGCACTTGCCCCGGGGCTTCGGACTGAGACATCGGTCAGCGCGCCGGGACACTCTCCGGCGTCGTCGTCCTCATCGCGGCGCGCTTCATGCGGACGACCGTAACAGGGCTGCCCCCGTCGCGAAATCGATTAATGACGTACGTCGGACGCCGTAGGTCACCTGCGCCCGCCCCGCCGCGTCGTACGGCGCCAGCCGAAGGGGCCGGGCAGATCCATCGAGGTCGTACGCCGGCCCGTGCTGCTGTGGGTCCGGCGGGGGCCGTGGTGGCCGCCGGTGGTGAGGGACCAGGAGCGCTTGTTGATGTTCAGACGCACCCCGGGAAGTATCCGGAAACTCTTGCGGAACGTGAGTGGCATGGACTCCTCCTAGCGTCCCGCCACGGGTACCCCGACCGGGGCGGCACCTCACGCGCGCGCCGACGTATGCGGCCCCCGAAAGCGCCCTCGGCGTAAGGGCGTTGGGATATCCCGCTACTTGTCGGGCAGGGGGAGCCGCAGACCCTCCCAGAGGCGGCGCGTGTCGGCCTCCGGATCCTCGTGTACGGCGGGCGCGTCATCGCCCAGCCGCATGACGGACCGCCGCTCGCCGTAGGCGGGCCAGGGCGGCAGGGCGCCGCCCGGGGCGTCCGGGCGCCCGGTCCCGGCGAACGAGATCCACGCCTCGCGCATCTGACGGGAGAGGTCCTGCGGGGCGTCGGGGCCGAGGAGCGGGTCACAGAGGTTGCCGAAGACGAAGCCGACGTCCGCCAGGTGGCAGGCGCCCAGAGCGCCGTCCAGGACGGGCGTGGGCCACGCGAACTCGTACACGTAGGTCCGCGCACCGAGCGCCACCCGGGCCTCGGCCACCCGGAGCGCGGGGATGCGATAGGCGTGGTCGGTCATGGCCGCGGAGAGCAGGTCGCCGGGGCAGGCGTCCGGACGCGTGGCCGCGTAGACGGCGCGGGCCTTGGCGGGGTCGTCGAGCCCGAGCCCGGCGAGGAGGCCGTGCAGCACGCCGTCCGTGATGCGCGGCGCGATCCCCAGGGGGACGAGGAAGAGACGGAACTCCTCGGTGGTCGTACCCGTGAGGAGATCGATGTCCGCGCCGGTCCCGCCGGCGATGGCGTCGACCGGCCGCTCGGGCAGGGTGGCCCCGTCCACCACGGGCAGCACCGTGGTGCCGCCGCCCGCCGACTCGCCCCACAGCCCGGGGTCCTCGGCCCGCGCGATCTCCCGGCCGAGCGCGCTGTCGGCGGCGACGAGCCGCTCGGGCGGTACGCCGGCCAGCCCCTCGCGCGTCGGCTCGGCCCCGGCGAGGGCGGCCAGCCGCTCGGTGACGCGCCGTGCGACGCTCTCCGGATGGCTGTGGTGCCCGGCCCCGCTCTGCGTGATCGCACGGCGGAACAGCCCGCGGGCCCGCGGCATGGTCATCAGCGCCGTGATGCTGATGGCGCCCGCGGACTGGCCGAAGACAGTGACGTTGTCCGGGTCGCCGCCGAACCCGGCGATGTTGTCCCGCACCCATTCCAGCGCGGCGATCTGGTCCAGGAGACCGAGGTTGGCCGTGCCGTCGGGCAGCAGCAGGAAACCTTCCGCGCCGAGGCGGTAGTTGAGGGTGACGCACACGACGCCGTCGGCGGCGAGGCGTGTCCCGTCATAGGCGGGCAGGGAACCGGACCCGTTGCGGAACGCGCCGCCGTGGATCCAGACCATCACCGGCAGCCGCCCTCCGGTACGGCCCGGTGCCGGCGTCCATACGTTGACGCTGAGGCAGTCCTCGCCCGGCTCTCCCGCGTCCGCCAGCAGGTCGGCCATCGCGGGGAGATAGCCCGGCTGGGGCGCGGGCGGGCCGGGGCTGAACGCGTCCCTCACCCCCGACCACGGCTCCGGCGCCTCGGGCGGCCGCAGTCGGCGCGGACCGAAGGGCGGAGCCGCGTAGGGGATGCCCGAGAACGCGGTGACCTCGCCCTTCACGCGGCCTCGTACCGGGCCCGCCGTGGTGGGGACGGTGGTGAACATGGAGTGCCTCGTCACGTCGTCGATCTTCCCGGCCCATCCTCACGGCGGCCCCCGAAACGGACAACTCATTTTCTTCGTCCTGTTTCCTCGTCCTGTGAAAGTGGTCACAAGGCCCGAACTCATGATCGGGGTCGGGTGCCCATCGCGCACCGAGTTCGCGTAAGGTCGCGGGTCGGCCACCCACGGCCGACCCGAACCACACCGTCACCGAACAAGGAGTCGCAGGTCATGCCGGCCAATGACGCCGCCCAGGCGCCGATCTATGAAACCCTCGTCCAGGAGCACGGCGACGTCCTCGCCACGGCTCGCAAGGCCGCGGAGGAGACCCAGCAGACGGCGCAGGACGTACTCGACTTCAGCACCCCGCCCCGCGTGAACGTGCCCGCGGAGCCCGCGTCCTGATCCGGCCCCGGGGCACCGTTTCGCGCCGAGGGCGGCCGATCGGCCAGGATGAGGCCATGGACTACGAGTTCTGGAAAGAGATCCACGACCGCGGCGGCATCCCCGCGGTCAGGAGCGCGCTGGCGGACCTCCCCGAGGACCTGCCCCCGCAGGAGGCGGGGGCCGCGGCCGAGCTGGCCCTGAAGGTCATCGAGGAGGACATCGCCCGCATCAACGCCCGCGCCGACGAGGCGGAGTCGAGGGCCCGCGACCTGGCGGAGCAGACCCGAGAGGTGAACCGGCAGCTCACGGAGAACGCCCCCCGCGGCTCGCACGAGGCCTGAGGGGAGCGCGCCGCGCCGCTTCGAACACCCGGGTACGTCGGGCAGGGCGCGCGAAGTGCGGCACCGCCGAACGCGGAGCCGGTATACGCGGGCGTGGCGGGTGCACGCCGCCGCATGTGCGGGCCGACCGGCCCTGCAACCGGCGGGCACTGCGCATGCCGTCCGGTTGAGCGCCCGGGTCCACTGCGCATGCCGTCCGGCCGAGCGTCCGGGGCCACTGTGCATGCCGCCCGGCCGTACCTCCGGGTCCACTGTGCGTGCCGCCCGGCCGAACCTCCGAACCCACCGTGCGCGCCGCCCGGCCTTACCTCCGGACGCACCGCGTCACCGGGCGGCAGCGGCCGGCCAGGAGCCGGGCCTCCGCCCGCGTCACCCCGACCGAACCGCACCGCTCCACCGCCGGCACCGCTCCACCGCCCGCCCCGCCCGGCGCTACCGCCCCGCCCCGGCGGCGAGCCGTCACGTGCGGGCCATGAGCCGTACCATCGCCGTGTCGTACCGCGCCTGGAGCCCCGCGTCCGCCGAGACGCGGAGCAGCGCGCCGAGGGCCCGTACCGCGCCGTCGTCGTAGCCGCACGTCTCCGCCTCCAGCGCCGCGTTCTCCAGGCGGCGGATCCCCTCGGTCTCGTCGCCCATGCCCAGCAGGGCCTCCCCGATCGCGGTGAGCAGCAGCACGCGGGCCGCCGCCGACGCCTCCGAAGGGCCCTCGAGGTCCAGCGCGGTGATGGCCGTCTCGTGGGCCGCCTGCCACTCCCTGGCGTCCAGCCGATGCCGGGCGAGGTGGCACAGGGCGAGGCGTTCGGTGTGCCGGTCGCCGACGCTGTGCGCGAGCTCCGCCGCCAGCGCGCACCCCTCTGCCGCCTCGTCCGGGCTGCCGAGCGCCGCCTGGGCGAGCGACAGGTTGATCAGCGCGGTCGCCTCGCCGCGCGTGTCCCGTGCCCGCGCGGCGAGCACCGGCGCGGCCTCCAGGTGGACCAGCGCCTCGTCGACGCGGCCCTCCTCGGTCAGCACCCACCCCAGCAGGGCCAGGACCCGGGACTCGGCGCGCGGGTCACCGTCGGCCCGCGCCGCCTCCAACGCCGTACGGAGCAGGGGAGTCCACCCGTCCCGCACCCGCCATACGATCTGCGGCCACATCCCGAGGATGATCCGCCACGTCCTGCCGTGCAGCCCCGCGGTATCCGCCGCGGCGGCCGCCAGCGTCAGGTCGTCGCGCTCGGCCGCGTACCAGGCCATGGCTTGCTCACGGTTGGCGAACTCCCGCAGGGCCCGGGGCGGGCGGAAGTCCGCGGGCAGGGCGAAGCAGGACTCGTCGCCGGGCTCGGCCGCGTCGGCGGCCGCCAGCGCGGTCGCCACGGTCAGGTCGAGCACGCGCGGCAGGGCCTCCGCCCCGGCATCCAGGTCACGCGCGTACAGCCGTACGAGATCATGCAGCGTCCAGCGGTCCGGCCCGGCCCGCACGACGAGGTGCGCGGCGGTGAGCTTGTCCAGCGCCGCCTCGGCGGTCGCCGGGTCGGTGTCGGCGAGGGCGGCCGCCGCGTACCGGTCGACGTACACGCCCGGATGGCGCCCGAGATGGGCGAACTGCCGCGCCGCGTCCGTTGGGAGACGGCGCACCGTGAGCCGCAGCGCGGCGCCCACGCCCGTGTCCTCCACGTCCAGGAGGCTCAACCGGCGCGATTCGTCGGACAGTTCGGCGCACATCGCGCTCAGCGGTGACTCCGGCTGGTCCGCGAGCCGCGCGGCGGCCACCCGCAGCGCGAGGGGAAGCCCACCGCACAGCTCGGCCAGGCGCCGCGCGGCCACCTCCTCCGCGAGCACCCGCTCCGTGCCGAGCACCGCGGCGAGCAGAGCGGTGCTGTCATCTGGTTCGAGTACGTCGACGGGTACGGGACGCGCGGCGTCGGAGGCGATCAAGCCGCGCAGCCGGTACCGGCTCGTGACGACGGTGACGCAGCGGGCACCGCCCGGCAGCAACTCCCTGACCTGCTCGGACGCCCGCGCGTTGTCGAGGACGACCAGCAACTGCCGCTCGGCGCACAGGGAGCGGAACAGCGCGGACGCGGCGCCGGCCGACTCCGGTATCCGGCGCGGCGCGACCCCCAGCGCCAACAGGAACTCACGCAGCACCTCCAGCAGGGCCGGCTCTCCGGTCTCGCTGAAGCCGCGCAGGTCGGCGTAGAGCAGACCACCGGGAAACTGCTCGCGGTTGCGGTGCGCCCAGTGCGTCACCAGCGCCGTCTTGCCGACGCCCGCGGGCCCGGTGACCAGACAGACGGGCGCTTCACCGGCGGCGGCCCGGGACAGCGCGGTCAGCTCCCCGCCCCGCCCGTGGAAACCTCGGGGCATACGAGGCAGCAGGTCGATCGTGCCGGGCGGGAGCGGCTGCGATGCCCCGAGCACCACACCGGGCAGGGCGGGCGGGGATGCCGCGGGGGCGGGCGCGGGCGGCGCGGCGGCCACCGGGGGAGGGGGAGCCGCCACCGCGGTGCCCCTTACCGCCGCCTCCTTGCGCTCACCGTCGATCCCACCTGAACCCGGACCCGGGCCGCCCGGATCCTCCTCCTCGCCCGTCCCGCGCAACGCGGCCGCGTAGGCGTCGGCCAGCTCCCGGCCGGGGTCGACCCCCAGCTCGTCGGCGAGCAGCCGCCGGGTGCGGTGGAACCAGTCGAGCGCCTCGGTCCGCCGCCCCGCCCGCTGCAGCGCCCTCATCAGCGCTGCCGACAGCGACTCACGCAGCGGATGGACGCCGGCTTCCGCCCGCAGCACGGCGGCGGCCCGCGCGTGCTCGCCCATGCGCGCGTAGGCCCCGGCCAGCGACTCCACGGAGGCCAGCCGCAGCTCCTCCAGCGCCTGGGCGGCGGCTTGCAGTGGCTGACTGGGATACGCGCCGGTCAGGGCGGGTCCCTGCCACAGCGACAACGCCTCCTGATACATGGCCACGGCGTCGGCGGGCACCCGCTGACCGCGGGCCAGCGTCACCAGCTCCTCGAAGCGGTGGGCGTCCAGCAGCGACTCCGGCATCCGCAGGACGTACGCCGTGCCCTGGGTGACGAGTTCGACGCCGAACATCTCGGCCTCGGCGCCCGCGAGCAGCACCCGCAGCCGCGACACATGGCCCTGGATGACACCACGGGCCCGCGCCGGCGGCTCCTGGTCCCACAGCGCGGCCGTCAACTGCTCCACCGGAACGGGATGGTTGGGCCGCAGCAACAGCGCGGCGAGCAGGCTGCGCCGCTTGGCGGGACCGAGCGGCAACACACCGACCTCAGTGGCCACGGAAACCGCTCCGAGCAGCCGGAACTCCACTGGTGCAACTCCTCCTGCGAGAAAAGATCCAGATTACCGGAGTCGTACACCTGTCCCATCGCCGACCGCGGACGGCCTGGCTGTTGTTTGTCCCGCTTCGTTTTCGCTCTCAAGGGCGGTTTGCCTGCCGATCCGTTGCTGATCTTGAGGAGCGTGTGGCTCTCTCGTGAGCAGCGCTTGTGCGTTCGCTCTGGTGAAGGGGTCGAGTGGCTGTCGAAGCGTTCGCCGACGTCGGGCACGGTGTTTTCGAGGTCGAGTACGTCGATGAAAACCGCGTACGCCGTCGTGAGCCCCTGTCAGCGGTGTGGACGGCGAGGTTCGAGTCATTGCCGCCGGTGCGGAAGGTGCGTACGTACGCCGGGCAGCAGTCGGTGACCCGGGACCACTGGTCGACGACGATGAGGAAGTCGCTTGCCGGCCTGCTGGCCGCCCCGGGCTCTCGGGACCTGCCGTTCACAGGCCACCCGGCGGACATGCGGATCTTCATCGACGAGGTCCGAGCGCGCGTCCTGCCCGGCTATCAGTACGACTACGACGACAAGCGTGACCCGCTGGTGCGCTGGATCGCGCAGCAGCACCGCCGGCGCACGCTCCCCAATCCGATGGCTGCTTGTCCGTGACAGTGATCCCCGCGTTCTCCGGAAAGCGCCTCGTCCTCGCGCGGCACCGCCGTCGGATGACACTGGCTGCGCTCGCCCGCGCCGCCAAGCTGACGACGCACAGCGTCACTCACTTCGAGAACCGCCTGAAGTACCCGTCACCCCAGTCCCTGGACCGGCTGGCCGGCGCTTTGGACGTCACCCCAGAATTCCTCTTGGCCCCGCCGCCCCGCCAGATCCTGCCTGAAACGATGAGCCTGCGAAGCCCGACCAGACTGACCGCGCGCAAACGCTACAGCGCCGTCGCTGTCGCAGAGCTCACCGTCGCCTTGGTCCCATGGATCGAAACGCACCTGTGGCTGCCATGCCCCAACCTGCCCTCCTGGCCGCGGCTCGACCCCGAGTCCCTACGGGCCCACTGGCAGATGGGCGACGCCCCCAGCGGCCCGCTGACGCCGCTCCTCCAATCACACGGCATCCGCATCTTCGCTCTCCCGCCCGACTGCGGCGACGTCGGAGCCTTCTCCACACGCCAGACCGGGACACCATTCGTCTTCCTCCCGCCACATTTGGACGGCGGTCAGGCACGGCAGCACCTCGCATACGAACTCGGCCAACTCGTACTCGGCCACAACCGGCCAGGCGCACCTTGCGCGCCGGCATCCACGCGCAGACCACGACGCCCGTGAACAGGACGAGCACGCCCTGGCACACCGGCCTGGCAGCAGGAGGAGCCCGCGACCAGCCACATGGCGAAGGTGAACGTCCGGCCGCGAGGCCCGAGCTGCGCACCAACCGCCCCTTGTCGACGCCCTTCCCGGTCCGGACGGCAGGTGGCGGCACAACAAAAGGGGCAACCCCGTCGGCCGGGTACACGCCTTAGCGGCCGCCCAGCCCCTCCCGCTGCCGCTGCCGCCTGGGCGCCAACGCCTCCTGGGATTTCGTGGACTGCGGTGTTCACCGTGAGCGCGGTATGGGCAGTGCGGAAAGGACCGGGATGTGGACGGAAAGGGCAGATTTGTCAGGGTGGCCTCGGGGCACACGGATCACCGTGACCCGTTGATCACCGAAAGGCGACCGGCGGGCACGTGACCGAGTCGTGCGCCGGCCGGGGAAATGCATGCGGGTCCTGGTTCGGTCAGGATTCGAGGAGGGCCACCGCCCCCACATGCCGACGGCCTGCGTCTTTTCCACCAGGAGGACCTCATGCTGGACCACACGCTGCCGCTCCTCGCCCAGGGCTACGCGTGGCTCCCCGACCTCACCCGCCGCAAGGGGCCGGGGCCCGTGCGCACCCGTCTGATGGGCAAGCCGGCCATCGCGCTGCGCGGTCCGGAGGCCGTCCCCTTCTTCTACGACGAGAACCACGTGCGCCGCCGCGCGGCTCTGCCCGAGCCCGTCCTGAGTACGCTCTTCGGCAAGGGCGCGGTGCACACCCTGGACGGGGAGGAGCACCGTGAGCGCAAGGCCATGTTCGTGTCGGCGCTCAAGGACGCCACCGCGGTCACCGCGTTGGCGGAGCGGGTCGCCGAAGAATGGGAGCGGGCCGGCAAGGAATGGGCCGACCGGTCCCACGTGACGCTCTTCGACGAGGTGAGCCTCCTGATCACCCGGGCCGTCTGCGCCTGGGCGGGCGTCCCCCTGACACGGCACCCGGACGCCGGGCATCCCGACGGCGAGCACCTGCACGCCGAGCATCCTGGTGACCGGCACGACCGGCACCCGGACGACGAAGCGGACCGGACCGCACACGACCTCGTGGCCATGGTCGACGGATTCGCCACCGCGGGACCCCGCCACTGGAAGGCGCGGCGCGCCCGCAAGCGGCAGGAGGAGCGGCTCGCCCGCCTGATCGAGGACATCCGGTCGCCCGGCCACGAGGCCTCGGACCCGCCGTCCGTGGCCGAGGCCGTGGCCGCCCACCGCGAGGCCGACGGGCGGCTGCTCGACCCCCGCACGGCCGCCGTCGAACTCCTCAACGTCCTGCGCCCGACCGTCGCCGTCACCTGGTTCACGGTCTTCGGCGCGCACGCGTTGCACCGGCACCCGGACCTGCGCGAGCGGCTGGCCACCGAGGGCGAGGGCTATGCCCGCGCGTTCGCCCACGAGGTGCGGCGCTTCTACCCCTTCGCGCCGTTCGTCGCCGGCCTCGCCCCGAGCGACCTGGACTGGCACGGCGAGCGCATCGCCGAAGGCTCCATGATCCTGCTCGACCTCTACGGGCAGAACCACGACCCGGGGCTGTGGGAGGCGCCGTACACGTTCGACCCCGAGCGGTTCACCGGCCGCGAACCGGGCCGCGACGAACTCGTCCCCCAGGGCGGCGGCGATGCCTCCGCCGGGCACCGCTGCCCGGGCGAGGACGTCACCCTGGCGGTGCTGACCACGCTGCTGCCGCGCCTCGCCCGGCTCGACTACCGGGTACCGGAACAGGATCTGCGGATCCCGCTGCACCGGGTGCCGACCAGGCCCCGCAGCGGCTTCGTCATCACGGACGTACGCGCACCCGCCCTGATGAGCCCCGATGAACTGCCTCGATGAACCGCCCCGATGAACGCCCCGACCGACACCCCGGAAAGAACGGTGTGAAGCCATGGCGCGTGCCGCGCTGTTCGACGTCGACGGAACCCTCGCCGACACCAATCACCTCCATGTGACCACCTGGTGGGAGGCGTTCCGCCAAGCCGGCCAGAACGTCGCCATGCACGACATCCACCACGCCATCGGCCTCGGCTCGACCGACCTCATCGCCCACCTCCTCGGCGACGAACGCGACCGCGGCCTCGACGACGAGATCAGCGCCGCGCACAGCACCCTGTACGCCACGTACTTCGACCGGCTGCCCGCGCTGGAGGGCGCACGCGAGTTGCTGCACGCCTTCGACGGACGCGGGTGGCGCGTCGTCCTCGCGACCTCGGCGGGCGGCGGGGAGCTGGGCGCGCTGCGTCGGGCCATCGACGCGGACGACGTGATCGCCGGCATCGCGAGCGCCGACGACGTGTCCTCGGGCAAACCGGCCCCCGACCCCGTGCGGCACGCCCTGGACATCGCGGGATGCGGTCCGGACGAGGCCCTGTTCATCGGCGACACCGTATGGGACATGCGGGCGGCGTCCCGGGCGGGAGTACGGAGCATCGCGCTCCTCTCGGGAGGCATTCCCCGCGGTGATCTGGAGGAGGCCGGCGCCTCGGCCGTGTACGCGAACCCGGCGGACCTGCTGAACCAGTTGGACGCCGAGGTCCCCGCCGGCAAGGCATGACCTGACGGAAGAGTCTGACGGGAGTCAAGGAGACCGACCGGCCGCACCCCAATGCGGCCGGTCGGCGAGGCCTGCGTCCACGTGCCGTTCTGACGCTTAGCTCCCCGCGGGGCGTGTGCCCCATGAGCACGGAGATACTCCCCGAGCCGCTTTGCGAGAAGGCTGTTTGGCCACAGGTTCGAAGGGCAGGCGGATAACGTGCTTCGGACCGGAGGCGCGTTCGCGGGAGCGGTGTGTTGCCTCCCGGTGGATGCCTGTCACCGGGGCGCCTCCGATTCTCGCGGTCACTGTTCGGCACCGTTGAGGAGCGAATTTCTGATGCTTACCGACCTGACTGCTTACTCCGCCCGTCGTCGTACGGCGACCCGGCACCCCCACAACGACGCACCTGACACCGCCGAGGAATTCGCCCGCCTCGCCACTCTTGAGGACGGGCCCGAGCGCGAAATCCTCTGCGAAGGACTCGTCGAGGCCTGGCTGCCCATGGCGCACCGGATCGCCGGCCGCTTCCGCAACAAGGGGGAGAGCCTCGAGGACCTCCAGCAGGTCGCCGCGATGGGCCTGGTGAAGGCGGTCAACCGGTACGAGCCCGGACGCGGCGCCTTCGAGAGCTACGCCGTGCCCACCATCACGGGTGAACTGCGGCGGCACTTCCGCGACCGCATGTGGGACGTGCGTGTGCCCCGGCGCGTCCAGGAACTGCGGAACAAGGTCCGTGTCGCGCGCCGCGAGCTGCTCGACCGGCCCGGCAGCGGGCCGGAGCCCGGCATCACCGAGATCGCCGAGCACGCGGGGCTCACCGAGGACGAGGTCAGGGACGGCATGGAGGCCATGGAGGGGTACAGCGCCCTGTCGCTGGACGCCGAGATCTCCTCCGCCGACCCCGACGGCTTCAGCCTCGCCGACACGCTCGGGGCGCCCGATCCCGCGTATGACTGCATCACCGACCGCGAGGCGGCCAAGGCGGGCCTGCGGCAGCTGCCGGAACGCGAGCGGACCATCTTGTACCTGCGCTTCTTCGAGGACATGACGCAGAGCCGGATCGCCGAGGAACTCGGCATCTCGCAGATGCATGTCTCGCGGCTGATCAGCCGCAGCTGCGCCCGCGTGCGTGCCGAGGCCGACGCCGGGTACGACGGCGCCGAGCACGCCCACGCCGCATGACCCTCGCGCACCGGAGCCACAGCCAGAGCCACAGCTGGAGCCGCGGCCGGGTCGTCGGCCCGGACCGCGGCCGCTACGCCCGGTTGACGGAGGCCCGGATTGGACGGCGCGCCTCCAGGGAACGCGTGTCCCATGTCGCCTGATCACACCCGCGCCCCCGTACTGGAAGCTCTCGCCGAATACCGCGACAAGGGCCGGATCGGCTTCACCCCGCCGGGCCACAAACAAGCCCGCGGCGCTGATCCGGCCGTGCGGGAGGTGCTCGGCGACGCGGTGTTCCACGGCGACCTGCTGGCCTCGGGAGGCCTCGACGACCGGCGCACCCGGGGCGGGGTCCTGGAACGGGCCGAGCACTTGATGGCGGACGCCGTGCACGCCGAGCACACCTTTTTCTCCACGTGCGGCAGTTCGCTCTCGGTCAAGGCGGCCATGCTGTCCATCGCGGGCCCGGGGTCGAAACTGCTCGTCGGCAGGGACGCGCACAAGTCCGTCGTCTCCGGGCTGATCCTGTCCGGGATCCAGCCGGTGTGGGTCGAGCCGACGTGGGACGAGAAACGCCATCTCGCCCACGCGCCCGGAGCCGAGGCCTTCGAGGCGGCGTTCGCCGCCCACCCCGACGCGAAGGGCGCGCTGGTCACCAGTCCGACCCCGTACGGTGCCTGCGCCGACCTGAGGGGCATCGCGGATGTCTGCCACCGCCGGTCGCGGCCGCTCGTCGTGGACGAGGCGTGGGGCGCGCACCTGCCGTTCCACCCCGACCTGCCGTCCTGGGCGATGGACGCGGGCGCCGACGTCTGCGTCACGAGCATCCACAAGATGGGCAGCGGTCTGGAACAGGGCTCCGTCTTCCACCTCCAGGGCGACCTGATCGACCCGGAGGACCTGGAGAACTGCGCGGACCTCCTCGGCACCACCAGCCCCTCCGTCCTGATCTACGCCGGTCTCGACGGCTGGCGGCGCCAGATGGTCCTGCACGGCCACGAGCTGATGGGCCGGGCCCTGGACCTCGCGGCCGAGGCGCGCGCGGCGATCGAGGAGATCGACGGCCTGCACGTCAACGACCGCGTCGACTTCTGCGGACCCGGACTCGCCGCGGACTTCGACCCCCTGCCGGTCGTCATCGAGGTCAGCGGCCTGGGCACCAGCGGATACCGGGCGGCGGACTGGCTGCGCGAGCACCACTGTCTGGACGTGCACCTCAGCGACCACCGCAGGATCAGCGCCCAGATCACCCACGGCGACGACCGCGAGACGACCGGCAGGCTGCTCACGGCCCTGCGCGAGCTGGCCCACGCCGCCCCGCGCCTGCGCCCCGCACCGCCGGTGGAGGTCCCCTCCGCCGACGAGCTGCGCATGGACCAGGCGATCCACCCCCGCGACGCGTTCTTCGGCGTCACCGAGGACGTGCCGGTGACCGAGGCGGTGGGCCGCATCGCCGCGGAGATGATGACCCCGTACCCGCCCGGCATCCCCACGGCACTGCCCGGCGAGCGTCTCACCGAGCCTGTCCTGCGCTATCTCCGCACGGGTGTGGCGGCCGGGATGAACCTCCCCGACGCCAAGGACAGCGAACTGAACACGGTGCGGGTCGTCATCGAGTAGGCCCAGCCGCACCTACCGAGCGCCCGCCCCGAGCACAGAGAACACCGAGGAAACGGAGCACCACTCATGGACCCCATGGACGAGCGCAACCCCCCGTCGCCGGGCCAGGACGGCCCGCCCGTGCCCAGGGACCTGCCGGACCAGCAGGCCTCGGACGAGCGCGACCCCTGGGAGGTGGACGAGGAGGCGTCCACCACAGGCAACAGCCCCGACGACGCGGACGAGGACGTGCCCGACACGGACGAGGCGGGCACCGGCCGACGCGGCTCGGCCGAAGCCGAGACCTCGCCCACCGAAGACCCGGAGCCACAAGAGCCCACCGCCTGAGAGCAGCCTTCCAGGCGTACGTGGTTCTCCCCGACGCCGGGCCGCGCGGCACGCTCGCCGTGCCGCGCGGCCCGTCATGGGTGACGCTGGTAGGACGCGTACGCCGGCGGAGGAGACCGGCGGCCGGAGGTGCCGATGGAGCCCGTGGAGGCGCTGGAACGGATCGCCTTTCTGCTGGAGCGCGGCCGCGCCCCGACCTACCGCGTGCGGGCCTTCCGTACCGCGGCGGCGGTCATCGGCGCCCTGCCCGACGGCGAGGCCGCGCGGCGCGCCGCCGACGGGACGCTGGAGTCGCTCAAGGGGGTCGGGCCCAAGACCGCCGACGTCGTCCGCGAGGCGCTCGCCGGTGGTGTGCCCGGCTATCTCGAACGGCTCGAAGGCGAGGCGGGGGACCCGCTCGCCGAAGGCGGCGCCGCACTGCGGGCGCTGCTGCGCGGCGACTGCCACCTGCACTCCGACTGGTCCGACGGCGGCAGCCCCATCGAGGAGATGGGCCGGGCCGCACAGGCGCTCGGCCACGAGTGGGCGGTGCTCACCGACCACTCGCCGAGGCTCACCATCGCCCGCGGACTCTCCCCGGAGCGGCTGCGCGAGCAACTGGACGTCGTGGCCGACCTCAACACCCGCTGGGCGCCCTTCAGGCTGCTCACCGGCATCGAGTGCGACATCCTCGACGACGGCTCCCTCGACCAGGAACCGGAACTGCTCGACCGCCTCGACGTGGTCGTCGTCTCCGTGCACTCCAAGCTGCGCATGGCCGCCGCCGCGATGACCCGCCGCATGGTCGCCGCTGTCAGCAACCCCCGCGCCGACATACTCGGCCACTGCACCGGACGGCTCGTCACCGGACGCGGCAGGCCCGAGTCGACGTTCGACGCCGACGAGGTGTTCGCCGCGTGTGCGGCGGCGGGCACCGCGGTGGAGATCAACAGCCGTCCCGAGCGCCTCGACCCGCCGCGCAGGCTGCTGCGCCGCGCCGTGGACGCGGGGGTCCTGTTCTCCGTGGACACCGACGCGCACGCCCCGGGCCAGCTGGACTGGCAGATCTTCGGGTGCGCACGGGCCGAGGAGTGCGGGGTCCCCGCCGAGCGCGTCGTGACCACCTGGACGGCGGAGGAACTGCTGGCCTGGACCCGCGAGAGCCGGGGGAGAGCCGCCTCCTGACGACGCGCGCCCGCTACAGGGCCCCTTCGGCGGCCGCGAGCACCCGGTCCGGCGTGAGCGGCAGTTCGCGCAGCCGCGCGCCCGTCGCGTGGTACACCGCGTTGCCGATCGCCGCTGGCGTCCCGACGATGCCGATCTCACCGATGCCCTTGCTGCCCATGGGGTTCAGGTGGGGGTCCTCCTCGTCGACCCAGTGCGCCTCGATCGCGGGCACGTCCGCGTGGGCAGGCACGTGGTAGGAGGCGAGGTCGGACTCCGCGAAGTCACCGAACGCCTCGTCCATCGTGCTGTGTTCCGTGAGCGCCATCCCCAGCCCCATGGTCATCCCGCCGATGAACTGGGAGCGCGCTGTACGGGCGTTGAGGATGCGCCCGGCCGCGTACACACCCAGCAGGCGGCGCACACGCACCTCACCGGTCACCATGTCGACACCGACCTCGGCGAAATGCGCGCCGAACGCGTGCCGCGCGTAATCGCTGTCCGCGTCCGCGGTGCCCGCAGTGTCGGCGCTGGCGCCCACTCCCTCCGGCGGCAACTGCTGCCCGTGCTGCCCCGAGAGGCGCTCGGCCAGCCGCGTACACGCCTCGTGGACGGCCCAGCCCCAAGAGGCGGTGCCGGAGGAGCCGCCGGCCAGCGGCGCGTTGGGGAGGTCACTGCTGCCGATGTCGGCCCGCACCCGCTCCACCGGCACGCCGAGCGCGTCCGCGGCGACCTGCGCGAGCACGGTGCGCGCACCCGTACCGATGTCGGTGGCGTTGACGCGGACCACGAAACTGCCGTCCGGGTAGGCGTGCGCGCTCGCCCGGGACGGCGCGGCGAGCACGGGATACGTCGCGCAGGCGACGCCGCTGCCGATCAGGACGGGTCCCTCGGCGCGCGAGCGGGGCCGCGGATCGCGCGTCGACCAGCCGAAACGGCGGGCCGCTTCGCGCAGGCACGCGGCGAGGTGCCGGCTGCTGAAGGGCTTGGAGCTGTCGGGTTCCTCGCGGGTGTCGTTGCGCAGCCGCAGCTCGACGGGGTCGAGGTCGAGGCGGACGGCGAGCTCGTCCATCGCCGACTCGAGCGCGTACATGCCGGGCGCCTCACCGGGCGCCCGCATCCAGGAAGGGCTCGGCACGTCGAGCGGCACGACCCGGTGCGTCGTGCGGGCGTGTGGCGAGGGGTACATGACACGGGTGGCGGCGGCCGCCGTCTCGACGAACTCCTTGACGCGCGAGGTGTGCGAGGTCACCTCGTGGATCACGGAGACCAGCGTGCCGTCCGGCCGCGCGCCAAGCCGCAGCCGCTGGATCGTCGGCGAGCGGTGGCCGACCACGGTCGCCAACTGCCGCCTGGGCAGGGAGAGTTTCACGGGGCGCCCGGTCGTGCGCGCGGCCATGGCGGCGAGTACGACGTGCGGCCGGGGCGTGCCCTTGGAGCCGAAGCCGCCGCCGACGTGTTCGGAGACGACCGTGATCCGCTCCTCGGGCAGCGCGAACATGCCCGCGAGGGTATCGCGCACGGTGGTCGCGCCCTGGCTTGAGTCGTACACGGTCAGCCGCCCGTCGTCCCAGCGGGCGGTCGCCGCGTGCGGCTCCATGGGGTGGTTGTGCAACGGCGGTACGCGGTAGACGACATCGACCTGCGCGGGCGCGGAGGAGAACGCGCCGTCGGCGTCACCGCGGACGTGCTCGCCCGAGGTGCCGTCGGAGTCCTCGGGCACATAGGCGTCGGCGTGGCCGGCGGTCAGGGTGACGTCGTGCGGCTCCTCGGCGTAGGTGACCTCGACGGCGGCGGCGCCTTCGCGGGCGGCCTCCAGCGTCTCGGCGACCACCAGGGCCACGTACCAGCCGCGGTGGGGCACATGCGTGTCCTGGAGCACGGCGAGCGTCGCGTCCTCCGGCTCGACCAGGCGCGGCGCGTTCAGATGGCTGAGGACGTCGATGACCCCGGGCAGGGCGAGGGCCGCCGTGTCGTCGATGGCGGTGATCTCACCACGCGCCACCGTGGCGGGGACCGGCCAGGCGTACGCGCATCCGTCGGGCGTGTGCTCGGCGGCGTACCGGGCGGCCCCGGTGACCTTGGCGGGGCCTTCCCTGCGCTCGGCGGGCGCCCCGAGAGCGCTGGTGGTGTCCGGCATGAGGTGTTCTCCCTGGAGGGCGGAGGAGGGGCGGGGACCTGGTCAGGAAGCCGGGGGTCTGCCGGCCAGGCGCCGCAGGACGTCACACGCGAGATTGCGGGCCAGCGGCACCTTGAACGCGTTGTCCCGCAGCGGCTCGGCCGCGTCGAGTTCGGCCTCGACGGCCTGCCGGAACGCCTCCTCGCTCGGCGCGCCGCCCAGCAGCGCCCGCTCGGCCCGCCGCGCGCGCCAGGGCCGGTGCGCCAGGCCGCCGAACGCGATCCGCACCTCGCGTACGACGGAACCCTCGACGTCAAGGACCACGGCCACGGAGGCGAGCGCGAACGCGTACGAGGCGCGGTCACGGGCCTTGCGGTAGGCGGAGGGCAGTCCCGCGGTCACCGGCGGGAGCAGGACGCCTGTGATCAGCTCGCCGTGCTTGATCTCGGTGTCCAGGTCGGGACGGCCGCCGGGCAGCCGGTGGAACTCCGCCGCGGCAACGCTCCGCCGCCCGCCCGGCCCGTACAGCTCCACCTGGGCGTCGAGCGCGGCGAGCGCGACCGCCATGTCGGAGGGGTGCGTCGCGATGCACTGCGGCGAGTGACCGAGGACCGCGTGGTCGCGGTGGACACCGTCCCGGGCCCCGCAGCCGGTGCCCGGCTCACGCTTGTTGCACGGCTTGCCGAGGTCCTGGAAGTAGGGGCAGCGGGTGCGTTGGAGGAGGTTGCCGCCCGTGGTCGCCATGTTGCGCAGCTGGCCCGACGCGCCCGCGAGCAGCGCCTGGGACAGCACCGGATAGCGCTCGCGCACCAGCGGGTGGGCGGCGAGGTCGCTGTTGCGCACCGTCGCCCCGACGCGCACGGACCCGTCGCGAAGCTCCTCGACCGCGTCCAGGGGCAGGGCGCTGACGTCGATCAGCGTCCGGGGGCTCTCCACGCCCAGCTTCATCAGGTCGACGAGGTTCGTGCCGCCGCCGAGGTAGCGGGAGGTGGCCCTGCCCGCGTGCGCCGCGGCCGCCTCGTCGACGCTGTGCGCGCGTACGTACATGAAGGGCTTCACCGGGTCACGTCCTCCACGGCTTCGACGATGTGCGGATAGGCGCCGCAGCGGCACAGGTTGCCGCTGAGCCGCTCCCGGATCTCGTCCCTGGTCAGTTCCACGGGGGAGCCCGCGGGCGCCTGCGGGTCCGTGACGTGCGAGGGATGGCCCGCCTCGGCCTCCGCGACGGCGCCGACGGCCGAACAGATCTGCCCCGGGGTGCAGTAGCCGCACTGGAAGGCGTCACGCTCCACGAAGGCCCGCTGGAGAGGATGCGTCTCCGCACCGTCGGCCGGGCGCAGACCTTCGACGGTCGTGACGTCGCACCCCTCCTGCGCCACGGCGAGCAGCAGACAGCTGTTCGCCCGGCGTCCGTCGACGAGGACGGTGCAGGCACCGCACTGGCCGTGGTCGCAGCCCTTCTTGGCGCCGGTCAGACCCAGCCGCTCGCGCAGGACGTCCAGCAGCGTCGAGCGGTGGTCGACGGTGACGCGGCAGGGCCTGCCGTTCACCGTCAGGGGCACTTCCGAGTGGAACGCTTCGGTTCCCATGAGACTCTGCTCCCTCGTCCTCCGTGGTCCGTGCGGTGACCGCTTATCCAGCCTGGGGCAGGACACACGTTCCGGCATGCGGAGAGGGCCACATCGGGGCGCCGGCCGTGGGCCGCCCTTCGTGTCGTCAGCCGCCCTGACCGGTGATGTCGACCATCCAGGTGATGCCGAAGCGGTCCGTACACATGCCGAAGACGTCCCCCCACATCTGCTTCTCCAGCGGCACGCTCACCGAGGCCCCGGCGGACAGCTTCTCCCAGTACCCGCGCAGTTCGGCGTCGTCGTCGCCGCTCAGGCTCACCGAGATGTTGTTGCCCGGCCTGTGGTCGTCCGACGGGGTGTCGGCGCACATCAGGGTGAAGCCGCCGGGGGTCTCCAGCATGCCGTGCATGATCTTGTCGGCCAGCGGGCTGTCCTGCTGGCCGAACTCGGCATAGGTGTTCAGCGCCAGGGTGCCGCCGAACACCTCCTTGTAGAACTCCAGCGCCTGCCGGGCGTCACCGGCGAAGGAGATGTAGGGGTTGAGGCGCGAGGTCATGCATCCTCCCGGGAGCAGGGTCATGGACCGGATATGCCGGATGTATCGGACTCCGAGGAAGCTAGCGCAGGCCACTGACAATGGCCTGCGCACGCGCCCACCCGGGCGGCGAACGGCTTCCCCGTTCCGCCGGACGGTCACCGGCGGCGGAAAACGCCCGGCAGCACGTGTGGGCGTCCCGGGGGCGGGCAGGCGTCGGGTGCAGGGGTGACAACCTGACGGGCGCCGCCGATGGTCAGTGGGCGGCGCCACCTGTGAGCTGAGCGGCCGCGCCTTCGTGGGACAGGGCGCGGCCGCTCACGCGGTTCACCCGGCTACCGGGCGTCGCATATCCGGTCGCGCCCGGGCAGCTTGCCCGTGGCCAGGTAGTCGTTCACCTGCCCGTCCACGCAGGCGTTGCCGTAGTCGCCGTAGACACCGTGCTGGTTGGCCCCGGGCACGGTGATCAGCCGGGAGCGCGACCACTGCTTCCGCACCTGCCGCGCCCCGGAGTACGTGGTCCGGGTGTCACCCGTGGCGTTGACCAGGAGCGCGGGCACGTCGTTGTCGACCACGGTCGGCGCCTCGGCGGGGCGGTCCCAGAACTCGCACGCCGTGATGTTGTGCGTCAGGGGACTCGCGAAGGGAGCCGTGGCCCGGTCGGCCTGAATGGCGCGCCAGTAGCTCTCGGTCCCGCGCCGGGTCGCGACATCCCCGCAGAGTATGGCCGCCTGCGCACTGCCCTGGTGCGACCCCGCCTCGGTCGTCATGGATGCCAGGATCCCCGCCAGCCAGGGCTTCGGCGTCACTCGTTCACGGTCGGCCGCCCGTGCGAGGGTGCGGGTCGCGGTGGCCAGCTCGGCCCGGGCCGTGTCGAGATCGCTCCCGAGACCCCCGAAGAAGACGATCGGCAGGAAGTGTTCGTCGACGCGGAACTTCCCGACCCGCAAGGGCTTCTCGGCCGCGGCCTCCTCGATCCGGTCCACCGTGGCCAGCACGGCCTCAGGGGTGCGGCCGAGGCCGTACGTCTCGTGGCGCGCCGAGGTCCAGGCCGCCCAGTCGCCGAGGGCCCGTTCGTTGGCCGCGGTGGAGTCCGCCAGGAGCGTCTGGCTGTACCTGGCGGGGGCGATGACTCCGTCGAGCACCATGCGGTCGGTGCGGCCGGGGAACAGCTCGGTGAAGACCTGACCGAGGTAACTGCCGTAGGAGAAGCCGAAGTACGAGATCCGCTTCTCGCCCAGCGCGGCCCTGACGACATCCATGTCACGGGCGGTGTTACGGGTGGTGACGTACGGCAGTACGTCACCGTTGGTGCGCCGGCACCGCTCCGCGAGGTCGCGCCCACGGGTGACCGACCGCTTGAAGCCCGCCCGGTCCTGGCCCGCCGAGAAGACCATCGAGCCGACGTCCCAGCCGCAGTCCAGCGGCGTGGAACGGCCGACGAACCGCGGATCCACGCCGATCAGGTCGAACTTCCCGGCGGTCTTGCCCATGAACCCGGCCATGCCGGGCGGCATTTCGAGGCTCGGCCCGCCGGGGCCGCCGTTGTTGAGCAGCATCGCGCCGACACGGTGCGCGGGATCGGTGGCGCGCAGGCGGGAGATGGCGACGGTGATGGTCCGGCCGTCCGGATCGGAGTAGTCGAGGGGCACGGTGATGTCGGCACACCGGGCACCCGCGGCGTCGAGCTTCTGTCCGGCGGTGTCATCGGGGCCGAGGGAACAGTCCTGCCAGTCGACGGCCTGGTCGTAGTACCGGCCGAGCGGCTCGGCCGTGGACGAGGCCGCCGCGGGCAGCGTCCCCGCCCCGACGGCCAGCATCGCCGCGGCGGCGACGGCGACGCGTAAACAAACGTTGATTCTCATGCACCGCACGCTAGGCGCGGCGCCACCCCCGGCTCACTGCGGTCCGCCCCCGAATCTTGCCTGGGGCCAGCCCCACCCCGCGGAGCTACCTCGCCAGCTCCGCGCGGATGGTCTTTCCGGTCGCACCAAGCGTGACGCTCACGACCGTGGCCAGATTCCGCACCATGGGCCAGCCGAACCCGCCCGTTCCCCCCGCGAGATCGGGGGTCCGCTCCCGGGGCGGCCGCGGATCGGCGTCGGACACCGTGATCGTGATGACGTCGGGCAGCGCCTGGAGCCGGAGCGAGCACAGGGCGCCACGGGCGTGGCGCACCACGTTCGTGACGAGCTCGGAGACGATGAGTTCGACGCTCGCGGCGGTCTGCTCACCCACGGCCGGGTCCAGCCCGGCGAGGAAAACCCGGGTGAGGTCCCGCGCGTCGGTGACGGCACCGGGCTCCTTGTCGAAGGTGGTTGTCCCAGGCGGCCCGTCATGCAGCCGTGTCCGTTGCGCCGGCATGAGCCTCCCCTCCTCCGGTTTCCTTCTGCGCGATGGCCGTACGAGGGGAACCCCTGCCCGAAAAGCGACAGGTTTAATGCCCCCGAAGTGGCCGGAAAGTGTCGGTTGCCGAACTGTTGCACAAACCCCGGCGGCTCAGTCGCCGCCGTCCCGGCACTCCACGTGGCCCCAGCCGTGCGCGTTCTTCGCGATCTTCTCCCCGGCGGCGTACGGCTGCCCGCAATGGCAGCGGCCGGGGAACTTGGCCTTGATCACGGGGCCCGGGCCGGTCTTCTTCGCGCGGGCGGCGGCCTTCTTGGGGACGCGGCTCGTGGGGGAGGCGGTCATCCGCTCCGCGCGCGGCTCGGGGATCTCCGGCGCGCCGTGGGCGGTGCCGGCGGGCTGCTGGGTCGTCGCGGCGTCGCTGGCCGCGACGTCGGCGATCGCGTTGAGGTGGTCGCCGTCCACCTGGTGGGCGGCGACGTGCCGGAACGTCACGGCGCGCCCCTGCAACAGCGCGTCGATGCGTACGACGATGTCCTTGTTGGCGACCGGCTTCTTCGCGGCGGTCAGCCAGCCGTTGCGCTTCCAGGAGGCGATCCACTTGGTGACCGCGTTCATCGCGTACTGACTGTCCATCCGCACTTCGAGCGGCACCGCCGGGTCCGTGGACTCCAACAGCTCGGCCAGCGCGGTCAGTTCGGCCACGTTGTTCGTCGAGTGGCCGAGCGGACCGGCCTCCCAGCGCTGCGGGCGGCCCTCGGCGTCGGCGACGACCCAGGCCCAGGCCGCGGGCCCGGGATTCTTCTTGGCCGCTCCGTCACAGGCGGCAATGATCAAGTCAGACATCCCCCGATGATTTCATCCGCCGCCCGGAGCCGGGACGCCGGACACCCACACGGCGCGCGGGCGTCGCCCGGGACCGGCTGACTTCACGGGGGGAGACTTCCGCGCTGGGCCAGCGTCCACAGTTCCAGGTACGCCCGCTGGATGAAGCCGCCGGACAGCGACGGGCTCGTGTTCGCCAGGGCGGCGAAGGCGATCCGCGTCTGGGGACTGAAGCCCGCGAAGCAGGTGAAGCCCCGGGTGCCGCCGGAGTGGTGGTAGAGGTCGTGGCCGGGGCGGGGCCTGATGTTCCACACCAGGGAGATCCGCGTGCCGGCGCCCGGCAGCGCGATGCGGGGCACGGTGACGTCGGTGAGCGCGGCCCGCAGCGTCCCGGGAACGTCCGGTGGTACGGCCCCGGGGGCGCAGAGGCAGTCCAGGACCGTCAGCAGGTCCCGGGCGCTGGACCGCACGGCCCCCGCACCCGCCATGGTGGCCATCTGCCAGCTGGGGCGCGCCCTGCCGTGCCAGTAACCGGTGGCCTGCGGCTGGTCGGCGGCGCAGCTGGTGCGGGTCAGGCCGAGTGGGTCGAGTACGCGTTCGGCGAGCAGCGGGGCGAAGGCGCCTGCGGGGCCGTGGGCGGCGCGGACCAGCAGCTCACCGAGCAGGCCGACGCCGTAGTTGGAGTAGCGCACCCGCATGCCGGGCGCGGCCCGCGGCCGGGTGCGGGCGAGGGCGTCGAGCAGCGCCTCGGGGGAGAAGCCCGCGTACGGATTGCTGAACCAGGTGGGCACGCCGCTGCGCAGAAAGCCCGGGGGCAGCCGGGGCAGGCCCGAGGTGTGGGTGGCGAGGTGGAGGAGGGTGATGGGGGAGCCCCGCAGGTGCGGGAGCGCGGAGCGGGGCAGGAAGCGGCTGAGGGGATCGGTGTACGCGACCTCGCCGCGCGCGACCATCTCGGCCAGGAGCAGCGCGGTGAACGTCTTGGTGAGCGACCCGATCTCGAAGCGGGTGTCGGCGTCGGCGGGCGTGCCGCCGCACAGCGCGGTCTCGCCGGTGGTGAGGAGGGCGTGCTCGGGGCCGCGCCGGACGGCGAGCGCCACGGTGCTCGCGCCGGGCGCGGCCTCGCGCAGGGCCGCGAGGGTGTCGGCGGCCCAGGTGGGGCTGTCCGGCGCCACCACGGGCTCCGCCCGGCGCCCGGCGCGCCGCGGACCACGGAGCCTCACCGCGCACCCGCCGCCCCGCCCAGCGTGCGGGAGAGCGCGAGGGTGCCCGCGACCGCGGCGACCACGGCGGTGTGCTGGTGGTCCCGGAACCGCTGCTCGGGATCGTCGGCGACGGGATCGCCGTCACGGGGCAGGAGGCCGTCCGCGTGCTGTACCCGGGCCAGCCGCTCCCAGTCCGCGGGGTCGCAGTACGGCTCCCGGAGACAGCAGCCGACGATCATCAGCTCGGCGACCAGGTCCCACTGCTCGATCTCGGCCCAGATGTCGATCCACACGGGCAGCCACGCCGACACGTACGCGGCGATGTCGTCGGGCAGGCCCGCAGGGTTGGCGGCCCAGTCGGTGAGGTGGAAGACGGTGTGGGTGACGCAGTAGCCGGCCATCCAGTCGATGAGCCAGGGTTCGGGGGTGCCGCCGAGCCAGGTGGCACGGGTCAACGCCTCCCAGTCGTAGCCATGGCTTCCCTGGTCGAGGCCCACGACGCGGGCCGCGTTGGCGACGGCGAGTCTGCGGTTGGGGAGGATCTCGACGCCCCGGAACGAACGCAGGGCACTGGTGTGGGCGAGCAGCCGCTCCAGGCGCTCGTGCCGGAAGCCGCAGCGGGCGAAGGGCGCGTACGTCTCCAGGGGGTCGGTCGTCATCGAGTGCCGCAGCATCCGCTCATAGAGCATGTCGCCGTCGCCGAGCTGTCGCCAGCAGAAGGCCATCAGCTCACGGGCCCGGTCCAGGGCGGTGCTGCCCGCCGCCGACTCGCGCAGGACGAGGGAGGCGGCGAGGGCGGTCTCGCCGAGCGGTTTGTAGACACTGTCCGGGTCGCCGAGGTCGGCGGTGGTGTCGGGCGGCAGCCCGCCGAGCTCGCGGTGGGTGTGGAGCCAGGCCAGGGCCTGTGTGCTCACCTGGTGCGCGGTCTGCGTCACGGACGCCGTCATGGGGTCTCCAGGTCCGGGGTGAGCAGCCGCCCGGCGATCGCGACGTCGAGCGCGAGCCGCGGGCCGCCGCCGTGCAGGCGGAGGTGTTCGACGAGGGGTGCGGGGTCGAAGGGGAGCGGCACGCCCTCGGCGCTCAGCAGGGCCAGCCAGCGCGCGATCCTGGCGGCGGTCGGGAAGTCGCGGCGCAGCGCGGCGCGGGTGGCGCCCCGCGCGAGGGCCAGCGGGGCGGCGCGGGCGGCGTCCAGGACCGGCCCTTCGAGGCCCGGCAGGGCGAGGGGCGCGAGCTGTCCCATGCGGACGGACCAGAGTTGCCAGCCGGTGTCGGCGTCCGTGACGTGGGCGGTTGCCGGGGTTGTGGTCGTGGTGGCCGGGCCGTGGTCCGGTTGGGCGAGTGCCGGGGCGCCGGTGGGCCGTGGAGCGAGAACGCCCCCGTCCGGGTCGGGGATCGCGCTCGCGGCGGGGTCGGTGCAGCGGGCGAGCAGCGTGGCGGTGGCCCAGTCACGCCAGGCGACGAGCCAGGGCTCGGCGGCACCTTCCGGGGGTGGGGGAGGGGTGCTCACCGCGGCCGGGAACACCACGAAGGACTGCACGACGGCCGCCGCGTCCTGGGGAGAGAACGCCGCGTCCCCCAGCAGGCAGGGGGCGAAGAGGTCGGCGCCGATGACGCGGACGGCGGCGAGGGCGGCCTTGGGGTCGGCGGCGGCTTCGACGTGTTCGGCGACCATGGCCGTGCCCCCGATGCCATGGAGGGCATCGAGGGCACGAAGAGCCAGGTCAGCCGCTGACGCAGCGTAAGCGGCCTGCGACTGATCGGGACTCACTTGTCCTTCGGCTCCTTCGGCGCCTTCGGCGAAAGAAGTGCCAGCAGGAGAAGCTGGCCCTGAGCCTGCGGACTGTAAACAGGCGCGTCGCTCAGGTCGGTCTCCGGCTCCACCATCGTCGTGCCGAGTGCCGAGACATCCGTCGGAGTGACGAGAATTGCCTTGTGCTGAGCAAGCATTATGCCTCCTCGAAGGAGAAAGTCGTCGTCACTATGTCCAGTGACGCCCACCCTCGGACTAGTTTAGGACAATTAGCCCATGTTGTCCGCTTAGTTCAAAACGCGCGCAGTTGAGTAAGGGTGTACATACCGTCAGTCGCGGCGTCAGCCGCACCTTTCCCGTTACCTGAGTCGGCCTCTGCGCGGTTCAGGACGGGATTGCGTGCGTCCGGCCTTCGGAGTGAGGGCGGGCATCTGCGCCGCGCCAAGAAGGCTCGTGGGGCGGCGAGTTGGTGTCCCGTACGTGTCCCGTACGTATGCGTCAGGACCCGTCGAGCGGGAAGTGCGACAACATGCCTACGTCCGGCGTGAGTTGGGGAAATCGACACCCAAAGCCCCCTGCGGAGCGGCATGGAGGGTCCCACACAGCGCCGATGGGGCCGAGCAGGCATGACCGCAGCTCGTCGCCGCCACCCCTTGGCCCACGTGACGCGGTGCTTCGACGCGACCACGCACAGCCGAACGGCGTACCGGCGGAAATTCCCTACCGCGGCGGCCCGAAAGCGCGGAGACTCTCGGTCATGACTGACATGGGGGCGTTCCGTGAGGCGATCATCGCGTGGGCGGCCGGAGGCGCCGGGGACCGGGCACGGGAGCTGGCCGCGACGCTGCCCGTGCGGGCAGTGGTCCTGCTCGAAGGGCCGAGCGACGCGGCGGCAGTCGACGCGCTGGCCGCGAGCCGGGGCCGTGACCTGGCGGGCGAAGGGATCTGCGTCCTGCCGATGGGCGGCGCGATGAGCGTCGGCCGCTTCGCCGGCCTCCTCGGGCCGACCGGTCTCGGCCTGCGTCTCACGGGCTTGTGCGACGAGGCGGAGCGCTCCTACTACGTCCGCGGCCTGGAGCGGGCCAGCGCGGCGGGGGAGAAGTTCTTCGTCTGCGCGGCGGACCTGGAGGACGAGCTGATCCGCGCGCTGGGCGTGACACGGGTGGCGGAGCTCGTCGAGGCGGAGGGCGACCTGCGCGCCCTGCGGACCTTCCTGAACCAGCCCGCGCAGCGCGAGCGCACTTCCCGGCAGCAGCTGCGGCGCTTCCTCGGCACGAAGAAGGGACGCAAGATCCGTTACGGCCGCGTCCTCGTCGAGGCTCTCCCGCCCGAGCGCGTACCGGCCCCCCTCGACGACCTGCTCGCCGGCCTCTGACCGCCTCACCGACGCCGTACCCGGATCTCGTCCGATCCGGCCGCGCGTCAGCTGCCCGTCAGGGGCGGCGCGCACACTCGGTGGGCCACACCATCTGGCCGACCCCGGAAGGCCACACCGTCGGCCTTCCCGCTTCCTGGAGGAGATCGCGTATGCCCTCTGTGTTAGATCAATACGAAGCGCGCGCCGAGGCGGGGAGGAAGGCGTTCGCCGACCATCCCGCCGTCCTGGAACTGGGCTCACCGCACATCGACACCGCGCTGTTCCTTCAGTGGCACTACCGCTACTGCCTGCACGGCGTCCACGTCACGCGCGACATGCAGCGCGTCATCGAGACCGCCGGCACCCGGGCACGCGCCGCGGGCCACGACTCCGTCGGTGAAGGGCTCGTCAAGCACGCCCGGGGCGAGACGGGTCACGATCTGCTGATGGTCGACGACGCCCGCTCCACCGCCTCTTTCCTGGGCGCCAAGGGGGGCGTCGTCCTGGACACCGAGGACATCCTGAAGAACGCGGCCGCGCTCCCCTCCGCCGCACGCTACAACGCGCTGTTCGAGCGTCTCAGCGGAGGTGACGAGCCGGTGTGCACCGTCGCCGCGCTCTACGAGATGGAGCAGCTCTCGGCGGGCTTCGCCGTCGACCTCGTCGTCAATTGCAGGCGCACCATGGACGACGACCCCACGCGGTTCACCTTCCTCGACGAGCACGTCGTCGTGGACGTCGGCCACATCGCCCTGGACCGCCGCATGCTGGAAACGGCCCTGACAGACCGCCCGCAGCTGCTCGACGCAATGGTGGAGGCGGGCACCGAAGTGCTCGCCTCCTACGCGGAATTCGGGGGCGAGTGCCTCGAATTGGCCCGCGCTGACCTCGCCACGGCCGCGGGTCACTGATTTCACCCGCGGTCCGCGGCGCCTAGTTCGCCGCCGACTGCCGGGGTCGGTGGCCGACCCGTTCCGGCGTCGCTACCAGTAGTGCCGTCGGCCACCCACAGCGTGGCCGACGGAGCCGAGAACCCACAGGGCCGCACCGATGATGACCAGGATGAGACCGATCGTCCACAGGATGGAGATACCGGCCACGAGGCCGATGACGAGCAGGATGATTCCGAGTGCGATCATTGGACCCTCCGAACCCTCTGACTGAATTCAAGTATGCGCCTTATGGCTGCTGGGCGACAGTGGTGCGGCGAGGCACCTCAGTGATGGCCGTGCGCGGTATCGGAAGCGCCGCCGAAGAGCCGCGCGATGGCACGGAACGGAAGCGTCACCACGGTGGCGATGGCGCCACCGATGGCGCGGAAAACGTCTGCAATGGCCTTCAGCATGTCTGACCTCCATGACATCGCATCTCGGCTCGCAATTGATTAATTGCCGCACGGTGCTTAACAGGCTGTTGTCTACCTACCGGTTGCCCCGCGACCGCCGACAGAAACTCGTCGGTATACACGCCTGACACTCCTGCGAAGCCGTCCGAAAATTCTGTGATTACCGCCCGTCCGAGGGGGCACAAGGGGACCGCCAAACGGCGAATCCCGCACCAGAACAGCGATTCCTCGCCCCGGACGGAAGGATCACGACGTGCTCAGGCCCCACCCCTCCTTCGTGCACGACCTGCTCGAGACCCACGCGACGCTGCGCGCCCGGCAGGCCCAGGAAGATTCCGCCGAGGTCCGCCGCCGGCTGGACGACGTCACGTACACGCTCTGCGTGTCCACCGGCACGCGCACCCTCGACGCGGCCCTCGCCTCGGCCCGCGCCCAGCTCACCGGGGTGGTCTCCCAGGCGGACTCCGGCCTGGCCGCCTGAGCGGCCGACGGCTCTTCCGCAGCGCCAAGCAGTTCTTCAGCGGCAAGGAGTTCTTCCGTTTCGCCCCGTGGCCTTCGGGCACACGGGGCGGCAGCCGCAGGGCGAGCGAGGCAGCCGTCGCGCGTGCCATGCCACTGGCGCACGGCACCCCTGGACGGACGTATGCCTGTTTGGGCTCGACCTCCTGAGGCCATGGCTGTGACACCCCCCTCCCTCACAACTGGAGCACCCATGAGTGACGAGAACCGCAACGACATCCCGGGAGCGCCGACCCCGCAGCCGCCGTCGGTCGATGAGCCGACCACGCCGCACGAGCCCCTGCCCCCGAAGCACGACCAGGAGGCCCCGGAAGCGGTCTCCCCGACGGGCAAGCCCACCGGGGCCCCAGCCTCCGCGCGCGCCCAGAGCGGCGCCTATCTGACCACGGCGCAAGGTGCCCGCCTGTACGAGACCGACCACTCGCTCAAGGCCGGTGCGCGCGGCCCGGTGCTGCTCCAGGACCACCACCTGCGCGAGAAGATCACCCATTTCGATCACGAACGCATTCCCGAGCGGGTGGTGCACGCCCGCGGCGCGGCGGCGCACGGCATCTTCAGGGGGTACGGGACGGCCGCGAAGGTCACCAAGGCGGCGTTCCTGGCCAAGGACGCCGAGACGCCGGTGTTTGTGCGGTTCTCCACCGTCCTCGGGTCGCGCGGCTCGTCGGACACGGTGCGCGACACACGAGGATTCGCCACGAAGTTCTACACCGAGGAAGGCACCTTCGACCTCGTCGGCAACAACATTCCGGTCTTCTTCATCCAGGACGCCATCAAGTTCCCCGACATCATCCACGCGGGGAAGCCGCACCCCGACCGGGAGATCCCGCAGGCCCAGAGCGCGCACGACACCTTCTGGGACTTCGTGACCCTTCATACGGAAGCGGCGCACCACACCCTGTGGAACATGTCCGACCGGGGGATCCCGCGCTCCTACCGCATGATGGAGGGCTTCGGGATCCACACCTTCCGGCTCGTCAACAGCGAGGGCGCCACCACGCTCGTCAAGTTCCACTGGAAGCCGAAGCTCGGCGTGCACTCCCTGACCTGGGAAGAAGCGCAGATCACCAATGGCATGGATCCCGACTTCCACCGCCGCGACCTCGCCGACGCCATCGAGGCCGGGGCCTTCCCGCAGTGGGAGCTGGGCATCCAGGTGTTCCCCGACAACGCCGAGCAGACCTTCGAGGGCATCGACCTGCTGGACCCGACGAACATCGTGCCCGAGGAACTGGCGCCCGTGCAGCCCATCGGACTGCTCACCCTGAACGCCAACCCGACCAACTTCTTCGCCGAGACCGAGCAGGTCGCCTTCCACCCCGGTCACCTCGTCCCCGGCATCGACATCACCGACGACCCGCTGCTCACCGGCCGCCTCTTCTCCTACCTGGACACCCAGATCAGCCGGCTCGGCGGCCCCAACTTCGCCCAGATCCCCATCAACCGCACCCACGCGCCGGTCAACGACATGTTCCGCGACGGAATGCACCAGACCGCCGTCCACGCGGGGACCGCGCCCTACCGGCCGAACTCCCTCGACGGAGGTTGCCCGTTCCTGGCGGGAGCGGACAACGGCGCGTACATCGAGGTCCCTGTCGACGTACCGGCGGCGAAGAAGGTCCGCGAGGCCTCCGAGTCCTTCTCCGACCACTTCAGCCAGCCCCGGCTCTTCTGGCTCTCCATGACGCCCGTCGAACGGGAGCACATCATCGCCGCCTACACCTTCGAACTGAGCAAGTGCTACGAACAGGCCATCAAGGAACGGGCGTTGAAGGTCCTGGCCAACATCGACCCGGAACTCTGCCAACAGGTCGCCGACGGACTCGGCCTGCCCGCGCCCGAGGCGACGGTGCCCCTGGCCGACGTGGCGCCGAGCCCCGCGCTCTCCCAGATCGGCCGGACCTGGCCCGTGGAGGGCCGCATCGTCGGCATCGTCGCCGGTCCCGAGGCCGACCTCGAAGGAGTCGGTTCCGTACGCGCCGCCGTACTCGACGCGGGTATGGTCCCGCTGATCATCGCTCCCACCGGCGGCCGACTCGGCTCCGGGAAGGACGCGCTCGACGTGCAGCGTACGTTCGCCAACGCGCGGTCGGTCGAATTCGACGCTCTGCTGCTCGCGGGCACCCCGGCGCCCGGGGCCGACGCCTACGGGGCCAGGGACGCCAAGGCGGGCGAGCCGTCAGGCCCCGGTGCCGCCGCCACCGACCCGCGAGTCGTGCTGATGGTGTCGGAAGCGTTCCGCCACGGCAAGGCGATCGGCGGCTGGGGCGGCGCGGAGACGGCGCTCGAAGCGGCCGGGATCACCGACACGGCACCGGGCGTGGCGCTGGCGAGCGACGGAGTGAGCGCTCTGGAGCAGGTGACCCGACTGCTCGGCGAGCACCGCGTATGGGACCGCTTCCCCGCCGCGGTCTGACCTTTGCCGATCAGGCCCCGGGTCGTCACCCGGGGCCACGGACTGACTCGGTGACCCGGACGGGAGCCCCGCCGTGGCGGTGGGCGCCCCGGGGAGTGCCGCTTCCAGCTGGTCAGGGCCGTGCTTCCATGGTCACGCGACCGTGAATCAGCCATGTATCAGCTTTGTGCCGGCGGGACCGACCCGTCCCTGCCGACCTCGACATCGACCACGACCCCATAGTGGTCACTGGGCCAGACCCCGTCGACAGGCCGGTCGAAGGCGAGACGCGCGGCACGGACCTCACACCGCGCCTTGGGATGCGCGTGCCAGGAGCCGGTGAACACATAATCGAGTCGGCGCCGGTGCCCCGGCTGGCGCACGATCTGGTCGAACAGGGCGGCGGCGTTCTCGTTCTGGGCGCTCCAGGTGTACCCCGGCCCGTCACCCGCGACCTCCCAGGCGTCGTGGTAGTGCACGCTGCGCCCGGCGAGCGACTGGCGCCCCGTGAGATAGCGGATGCTGGCCGCGTCGGGTCCTGCGTTGAAGTCACCGGCGATGATCGTGGGGAGGTCCGTGCGGTGCCGGGCGTCCAGATCGCCGAGCGCCACGGCCTGCTGCTCACGCACGGCTTCGGCGTCCAACCGCCATGACGCGGTGGCGGCGATGAACAGCAGCTCGCCTTCGCCCGGCAGGGGAACCTTGACCGCGAGCGTGCACCAGGGCACGTCACCCGCGCCGGCCAGGCGCAGATCGAGGACTTCCACGATCTTGTGGGGCCACCGGGTGGCGACCGCGTTGCCGCCGTAGCGGTCGACAAACGGCGGTGCGTAGGACATCACTTCCGACTGGTGGGTGCAGTGCAGTCCGGTAACCGCGACCAGCTCGTCGAGGTGCCGTGGGCTGCCCCCGTCGACGACTTCCTGAAGTGCGACGAGGTCGGGGGCCAGTCGGCGCAACTCCTGGTTGATCAGGCCCAGACGCCTGGGGTCACCCTCGTTGTTCTGGACATTGATCGTGACGATCCGTAGACGCATGTGTTCGCTCGCTCCAGCTTTCTGATCAGGCGTGTGATGGGGGAGGGGGAGACGGGGGAGAGGACGGGCGCCCCCTCATATGACCGTCGGACGTCAACACGTCGTCCACGGCCGGAGTTTCTCGGGATTCCGTACCGCCCAGATGCGCTTGATCCGATCCCCCGCGACATCGAACGCGATCACCGAGATGGTCACACCGTCCTGCTGCGCCACGAGCCCGGGCTGACCGTTGACCGTGCGTTCCAGGAACGTCACGGCCGACGCCGCATGGTCGAAGACATGGACCAGACCGTGCGCGATCCGGTCGCCGCCCTCCACCGGATGGAGCGCGGCACTGACGAGACCGCCGCCGTCACCGATCGCCGTGGCATCCGGATCGAGGAGACCCACGAGAGCCTCGACGTCCTTGGCCTCCCAGGCCTCCTTGAAGGCCCTGACGATGTCCGCCTGCCTGGCCTTGGGTGTCGCGAACTCCTGCGAGGCGTGGACGCGGCGACGGGCGGAAGAAGCCAGCTGTCGGCATGCCGCGGGAGTACGCCCCACCACCTCCGCCACCTCGGCGAAGGGGTACCGGAAGACGTCGTGAAGGATGAACGCCACCCGCTCGGCCGGAGTCATCGATTCCAGAACGACCAGAAACGCCATGGTGATCGACTCGTCGAGCGTGACCCGGTCGGCCGGATCAACATTCGCGCCGCCCGACCGTCCGCCGATCCACTCCGTACGGTCCGGCAGCGGCTCGGGGACCCACTCACCCACGTAACTCTCGCGCCTGGCCCGTGCCGAGCCGAGCAGGTCGAGGCAGATCCGGCCGGAGACCTTCGTCAGCCAGGCGCCAGGAGACTCGATCCCGTCCCGCTGCCGCGGGGACATGGCGTACCAGCGCGCGTACGTCTCCTGCACGACATCCTCCGCGTCGGCCAGCGAGCCGAGGAGCCGGTACGCGAGATTGATCAGCTGGCGCCGCTCACTCATGATCGCGTCCAGGCCCGGGTCGCCGTGATCTGCCTCGGACGGGGTGCTGCTGGTTCGGGTGGTCATGGTGTGGCCGACTCCCATGGTCGCGTCTGCCTTCACTCGTACGGCGGCGCGTGCACCGGCTCGTACGACTGCTTTCACCAGTACGACGAGTCAGCGCCCCGGATTGTGAGACCTACGGCTGTATCCGGCGCGCCGGGAGAGACGCACGTCACACCTGGGTAGCCCTCACATGTCGAGGGGCTGCGTCGTCGGTGAGGTGTCACAGCAGGCGCAGCAGAGGAGATCAGCATGGAAGCCCGTCTCGACTATCTCGGCAACCCCTCGGCGGGGAAGTTCTTGAAGCACCTCGTCTCCGCCGGCCGGGCTCTTCTGGATTCGAACGTGTCCCTCACCACCCAGGAATTGATGCGGATCCGCGCGAGCCAGATCAACGGCTGCGGTCTGTGCCTCGACATGCACACCAAGGAAGCGGCCGCGGCGGGGGAGAGCGCGGTACGCATCAACCTGGTCGCCACCTGGCGCGAAGCGACGGTGTTCACCGACGCCGAGCGCGCCGCCCTGGAACTGACCGAGCAGGGCACTCGCCTGGCCGACACCCCGGGCGGTGTCAGCGACGAGGCCTGGGCGAACGCCGCGAAGCACTACGACGAGGACCAGCTCGCGGACCTGGTCTCCGTCATCGCGGTCATCAACGCCTTCAACCGCCTCAACGTCATCGTGCGGCGCCCTGGCGGCGACTACGAGGCCGGCCAGCTCTCCTGACGGCACCGCACGGAGGGCGGGACGAAACCAGCGGATCCTCGTCCCGCCCGCCCTTTCGCCGCGAGAAATGCGTGTCCAAGACGCATAAGAGGCCCAACACATACAAGGGGAAGGGAAGAAGCCGATGAACCATCTCCAGAACATCGCCGACCGGTTCGAGATCGAGGCGCTGCACGGCGAATTCAGCGACGCGGCCATGATGCGCGACTACGACCACGTCGCCTCACTGTTCACGCCCGACGGCGTACTGCGGTTCCCCGACACCAAGGTCGAGATCATCGGCCGCGAGGAGATCCGCGCCGGCGCCGAGCGGTTCCAAGACCTGTGGGAGTACTTCGTCCAGACCACGCACCCCGGCGCGATCCGCGTCCACGACGACGACACCGCGACCGGCCGCGCCTACATGACGGAGTTCGGGCGCATGCGCGACGGCAGCTCCCACCAGAACCACGGCATCTACCACGACCGCTACCAACGCACTCCGGAAGGCTGGAAGTTCACCGAGCGCACCTACGAGGTGCGTTACCTCGACACCACCCCGCTCCCCGGCACCGCGCAGAATGTTCCAGGAGTCGGCTGAGATACATGTCCATCCTGCCGAGGGTGGCGACGGCCCGAGGGGGCGTCCGCGGAGTCGCGGTCGCGGAACTGCCCATTGCCAAGCAGGGGCTCAATCGGCGGCGGAGAGTATCCAGGCCAGGATCACGAGACCGATGGATGCGGGGGCCAGTACGAGTACACCCAGCAGCGGCAGGAATCCGATGAGGCCTTCGCGGATCTTGCGGCCGGCCTGAAGACGGCCGTGCGGGCGGGCCAGTTCCGCCCGCAGGTCCAGGCGCTCGGCGGCGCGATCGGAGACGACCACTCCCGCGCCCTGCCGCCGTCTCATGAGCGCGCGCCGGACCAGCGCGTCGACGGTCTCGTCACCGCCCTGGAGTTTGTGCAGGATGACCCGCACGCCGTGCGCGTCCGTCAGGACCAACCGGTCGTCGTTCCGCGTCTGTCCCGGCACTTCGAGGCGGCCGACCTTGGTGAGCCGGCCCAGGTCGATGGTGCGTCGTCCGGTGAGAGTGCGGGCGGAGAGCAGGTCACCGTCGTGCGTGCGGGCGTGCCAGCCCATGTGGGCGTAGAAGGCCACCATCGGACTGACGATCAGCGAGAACATGTTGAGGAAGAGGAACCCCTCACTGATCAGCTCGGCCCGGACCAGTACCACCGGGGCGGCGAATGTGAGGAGAGGTATCAGCAGGACGATGAGGTCGACGACCCGCCGACCGGTGCGTCCTTGACCGGCTGCTGCCTGGGCGCCCTCGGCGGAGTCCGGGGCGGCGGCACGAGAGTTGAGCGTCACGGTCGTGACGCTATCGCACCCGGCGCTCCACTCCTCGCCGAGGCCGCCTGGCTGTTTCGCCACGTTTCTCAGCGACGTCCGTCCGCCGTCAGCCGGCGTTGTCCGACTGCGTCAAGGTGTACATGACCGACCGCTGCTGCTTGTGACGCTGGACGCGTCCCTTGGCGACCAAGGCCTCCAACGTGTTCCGTACCACCTGCGGTGACGGGTCGCGGGTCGGGTGCTTCTCCAGGAGCTCGTCGCGCAATTCCTTTGCCAGGCGCGGTTCTTCATGGCCCTTCAGCAGTTCCATCAGCAGGTCCCCGAGCAGAGGCTCGAGCGACTTCCCCTTGGCGCCGCTCTTTGCCCTGGCCCCGGCGGGAGCCGACTTGCTCTTGCCCGATGCCGACCGCTGCTTGGGCGCACCGGCCTTGCCGCGATGCTTCGCTTTCGCGACCACCGGCTCACCCTGCGCCTGCTCCGGGAGCAGCCGCGAGGCATCCGCGAAACCCTCGTACCGCTCGGCGAGGTCGAGAATGTCCGACAGCAGGGCTTCCTCCTGCTTCAGCAGCTCGATCTTCTTCGCCAGCTCCTCCTGACGCCTGCGGTTCGCCTCCAGGTCCGACGCGGCTTGTTCCACGTACCGCGACCGGAGGGTGGCGGCTGATTGGCTGCTCACAAACGTTCACTCCTTCTGCTATGGACGATGCGCGTGGGATCCAGGCCTGAGGTCCCGCGCGGATGACTGCCGACGCCAGATGGCCGTCGACCGTGTTCGCCCATCACCATAGGCGCAAATGTGCCTCTGTATGTAGGCACTGTCGACCTCTCACCCGTTGGGGAAGAACGACTTCGTCCGTACGTCCACCGGTGAGACGGCCGCCGACCGCGGCCGCTCGCTCTGCCAGCTGATACGTAGCTACTCACACGTATCCGTTCATACACGGTAGTTGTCTCAGACGGTCACGGAAGGCGCGGTCTTCTCCGCGCACGGCAGGCGGCGGTTCACACCGATCGCGGAGAGGAACCGCTCGTCGTGGCTGACCACCATGAACGTGCCCTGGTGCGAGTTGAGCGCGCTCTCCAGCAGTTCACCGACGAGCGAAGCAGAGGGCGCGCCGGAAGTGGTCCGGTTTCGAGGCGGCACGGGCAGGGTGTCGAGGCCTCATACGTGGCTCGGTGACGGCCACACGTGTCTGTACGAAGGGCAGGTATTCGACAGCCTCGCGGAGGGCGCCGCCTACACCGAGAGCGCCGGCTTCGACACGATCACCGCGCGCGGAGTCGCCGCCGAGGTGCTGCCTGCGGACCTCATCTATGTCGGCTTCTCGCTCGGCGTCCTGCCGGCGCGGAAGCCGGCCCAGACTCGCCCCGACAGCAGCCTGCCGTCCTACGACGAACAGCCCGCGACGCAGGTCCACCACCGGGTGCTCGGCTTCCTCGACCGCATGAGATGCACGCGGGCGCACACCTACGGCAACCCGATCCACACGTGCTCCGGCCCGCGTGCGAGGATCCCGGGATGTCGATCGTCGTCCACCCCGTTCAGCAGTTCACCTCACCCGGCGAGGTCACCCCCGCGACGCGGCAGAAGCTCGCCGCCTGCTGGGTCGATGTCACCAACGCCGGAGGAGCTGCGGGCTTTCCTTTCCCTCCCATCGACGAGACGCATGCGGCTCCCGCCGTCGACGCGATCCTCGGCACCCTGGCCCCCGCCACCAACCGCCTGCTCACCGCGACCTCTGACGGCGAGCTGGTCGGCTGGCTCAACATCAGACGCGACGCTTCCGAGCTGATCGCCCATTGGGGCACGCTCCATCACGTACAGACCCGACCGTCCGTCCGGGGCCTCGGATTCGGGGCTTCTCTCATGAGCGAGGCCCGCAGAATCGCCCGCGAGGAGATGGGTCTGCGGCAGCTTCGCCTCGCCGCACGGGGCGGTGCGGGTCTCGAGGCCTTCTATGGGCGCCTCGGCTGGCGAGAAGTCGGCCGCTGGCCCGGCGCCCTCCGCTTGTCCGTGGACGACTACCGCGACGAGGTCCTCATGGTCCTCGACCCGCTCTGAGCCACACCTCTCCTTTTACCAGTGCCTCAAAGGGTCGGCGGGGCGGCCTGAGACCGGCCGCTGTCAGCCCACGCGGTAGCGCACCGGAAGGGACAGCACACCACGGATGATGCCGGAACCGATCCAGTCGAGCGAGTCCAGCGGGACGGCCAGTTCCAGTTCGCGGACGCGGGACAAGAGGATGCGCAGGGCGATGGCCGTCTCCAGCCGGGCGAGCGGCGCGCCCAGGCAGTAGTGGATGCCGTGCCCGAAGGCCAGGTGACGGGCGCCCGGCCGGGTCACGTCGAGGACCGCCGGGGCATCGCCGTCCACCTGCGGCGCGTCGTGTCCCGCCGAGCCGAGAGCGACGGAGATCATGCTGCCGCGGGGGATCGACACCCCGCCCAGTTCCAGGTCCCGCGCCGCGTAGCGACTCGTCGAGCGCTCTACGGAGGTGTCGTGGCGCAGGAACTCCTCCACCGCTCCGGGCAGCAGCTCGGGCCGCTCGCGCAACAGCCGCAGCTGGTCCGGGTGTTGGAGCAGAGCCAGTACGGAGTTGCCCAGGAGGTTCACCGTGCTCTCATGGCCCGCGACGACCAGCATCATGGCCGTGCCGACCAACTCCTCCTCGGAGAGCCGGCCATCCTCCTGATCGCGTACGGCGACCAGAGCGGAGAGCAGGTCGTCCTCAGGGCGGCGGCGTTTGTCCGCGACCAGCTCGGCCAGCAGCCCGTGCAGAGCGGCCAGGGCCGGACGGTGCTCGGGGGAGGCCACCTGGAGCGCCTGCCCCGACCAGCGGCTGAAGTCCACGTGGTGCCGCTGCGGAATGCCGAGGAGTTCGGCGATGACGGTGGCGGGCAGCGGGGCGTTGAACGCCTCGACGAGGTCGAGTTCGCCCGACGGCGGCATCGCGTCGATCAAGTCGTGGGCGATCTGCTCGATGCGCGGTGCCATGTCGGCCGTACGACGTGGGGTGAAGGCGGCCGCCGCCAGACGGCGCAGGCGGGTGTGCTCGGGCGGGTCGGCCTCCATCATCTGGGCGCCGAGTCCGACCGAGGGGCGATGGAGGACGTAACCGGCGGCGGCCAGGGCCTCGGCGGCGGGCGTGGAGTCCTTGAGCAGGGCGGGATGCGTCAACGCCTCCCGGGCCAGCTCGTATCCGACGACCACCCAGCCCTTCAGCCCTAGGTGGAACTCGGCCGGATGGATGGGGCCGAGTTCCCGGAGCCGGGCGTACCGCGCGGGCGCGTCAGCCTTGAAGGCGGGGTCGATGACCACCCTGCCGTCCTGATACGGGCAGTGCTCGTGCGGGCTCATGGCGCGTCTCCCGGGTCGGCCGTGCGGTGGTGTCCGGCCCATGCCCGGACACCACAACGGACGGCGATCGTACTGCCGTTGTGGTGAGGACGGTTCGCGCCCGCTTGCGGGTCCGGCACGGTCGCTCTGCGGGCGCTCGCTCGCACTCATTCGGGGTGGCCCGAGCACCTCGGCTCTTGCCCGCGCATCAGCACCCGGGGTCCGCTCGGATCAGTCGGTGGGCAGCTTGTGGACGGTGGTGTCGTCGGGGTCGAGCTGTCGCCCGTCCGCGGACAGCACTTCCAGGGGGCGCAGGCGCTGCCCCCGCCGGCGGTCGACCAACTCCGAGTGCGGCTCGCCGGGAGCGAAGAAGTTCTGCTCGCCCCACTGCCGCAGCGCCACGATGACGGGGAAGAGCGCCTTGCCCTTCGCGGTCAGTACGTACTCGCGGTAGGCGCTGCCGTCCGAGGCGGGGACGGACTCGAGCACGCCGCCGGCGACAAGGGTGCGCAGCCGGGCGGTGAGGATGTTCTTCGCCACGCCAAGGCTCCGCTGGAACTCCCCGAAGCGCCGGCTTCCGTCGAAGGCGTCCCGCACGATCAACAGGGACCACCAGTCGCCGATCGCGTCCACCGACCGGGCGACGGGACATTCGCTGTCGTCGAAGCGCGTCCTGGTCACCATGGCTTCCCTCACTCCCAACATTGGTTGCAACATGCTACCAAAAAAGTTACCGTCACCGCAGTGGTAGCAAGTTGAAACCAGATATGCGGAGGTGAGCCGATGCCCGGCAACGGCGAGGCTGCAACAGGACGGACGGGACGGACAGAGCAGACAGGGCGGAGAAGACAGGCAGGGCGGACCAGGGGCGAATTCCGCAGCGAAGAGAGCGCCGCGTCGTCAGCCCTGACCCGTGGCGTCATCATCCTGTTCGCCATCGCCTGCGGGGCCGCGGTGGCGAACGTCTACTTCTCCCAGCCGCTCCTGGTGACCATGGGCCACGACCTCGCCATGAGCCCGGCACTTGTCGGCAGCGTGGTCACCCTTACACATGTCGGATACGGGCTGGGCCTCTTCTTCCTCGTGCCGCTGGGCGACATGGCCGACCGCAGACGGCTCGTCGTCGCCCAATTGCTGCTCCTGGTGGTGGCGCTGACCGTCATAGCCACCGCCCGCACGGCGGCGATCCTGCTCGTGGGCATGGCCGCGACCGGGCTTCTCGCGGTCGTCACGCAGACGTTGGTGGCCTTCGCGGCCTCGCTCGCCCCTCCCGCCGGGCGCGGACGGGTCGTCGGTCTGGTCACCAGCGGCGTGGTCATCGGAATCCTTCTCGCCCGTACCGCATCAGGGCTCATGGCGGATCTCGCGGGCTGGCGTTCCGTCTACCTCGCCTCGGCCACGCTCACCGCTCTGCTCGCCCTGGTCCTGTACCGCGCACTGCCACGCCACACCGACGCTTCACCGGCCACCCTGCGCTACGGGCAGCTCCTGCGCTCTACTCTCACCCTCTTCGCACGGGAACGACTGCTGCGGCTCCGGGCCGCGTTCGGACTGCTGATCTTCGCTGCTTTCAGCACCCTGTGGAGCAGCGTCGCGCTGCCGCTCAGTGAGGCCCCGTACTCCCTGTCCCACAGCGCGATCGGAGCGCTGGGTCTGATCGGTGTCGTCGGCGCTCTTGCCGCGACCGTGGCGGGCCGCCTGAACGACCGCGGGCATTCCCGGCGGACCACCGGCATCGCCCTGACGCTGCTCTCCATCTCGTGGCTACCCTTGGCGTTCACCCGCAGCTCACTCTGGGCACTGTTCGTCGGGGTGATCCTTCTCGACCTCGCCGTGCAGGCGGTCCATGTGACCAACCAGACCCTGATCTACGCGTTGCACCCCGACGCGGGCAGCCGGCTGATCGGCGGATACATGGTCTTCTACTCCCTCGGCAGCGCCACCGGCGCCATCACCGCGACCTCCCTCTACGCGGTGGCCGGATGGGGCGCCGTCTGCGTGCTGGGCGCCACGTTCAGCTGTCTTGGCCTCGCATTGTGGGCGTACACGCGGCATGACATCCCGGACGCCGGCGTCGAAATGCCCTCTCACAGCGGGAGTTGAGCACAAGCCCTCGCGGTCGCAGTCGAACTTTGGCTGACCACGGCGACAGCGCCGGGTCAGTCGGCCGACCGCCGACGCGCTGTGATCCCGGACAGGATGAGGTCGATGCCGGCGAGGAACTCCTCCCGGTCGTCGTGCTCGCGCAGTTGACCGGCGACGCTCCGGGTGAACGCGTACTCGTCGGGGTCGAGTTCCGCCCATGCGGCCGCCACGGAGTCGAGGAACTCGGTCCGGTCCGTGTCCCGCTGGAGCGCCCGGGTGTTGGCGGCGTTCTGGCCCGCCACTCCGAGGATGTAGCTCATCAACGCGGACGCGGCGGTGAACTGGGCGGCCGCGGGCACGCGGAGCGCCTGGATCTGGCGTCCGATGCGTTCGAAGACCCGCAACATCGGCGACTGCGACGGGGTGCGGGCGAGCTGTGTACCGACCCAGGGGTGGGCATCGATGGCATCGAACACGCCGAGTGCCAAGGCGCGGATCGCTTCCTGCGGCGTCGCGTCGGTGTCGTCACCGGGGATGGTGGTGGTCATGACGGCGTCGATGGCGGCGCCGAGGAGTTCGCTCCGGCCCGTGATGTGCCAGTAGATCGCTCCGGGGCCGGTGGCGAGGTGCTTGGCCAGGGCGCGGAAGGTGAGCCCGGCCTCACCCGCCGTGTCGAGGAGTTCCACGGCGGCGCTGACGATGCGCTCCCGTGAGAGCGGTTCCTGTCGTCGTTCGGGACGGCTCGGGCTGGTTGCCATGCCTGCACTTTAGACGCTGTGGAACGCCGTTCCATCTTGACAATCTCTGGAACGCCGTTCCAGTGTGGGTCTGGAACGGCGTTCCAGGGGTGTCCTGCTGAGCGAGCCGGTGCCCGGTGCCCCGAGGCTGCTCCGTGTTCGCCCACCGGTCCTCGATCAGAAAGGAAGAAGACCATGACCACTCCGGTCACGATCATCGGCGGAGGGCTCGCAGGCCTGACGCTCGCACGCGTCCTTCACGTACACGGCATCGAGGCGACGGTCTACGAAGCGGAGGCGTCACCATCGGCTCGCACCCAGGGGGGCCTGCTCGACATCCACGTCCACAACGGGCAGCTCGCGCTCCGGGCGGCCGGGTTGTTCGAGGAATTCCTCGGCATCGTCCACCAGGGCGCCGAGGCGTCCCGCGTCCTCGACAAGGACGGAAAGGTCCTGCTGGAAGAGCGTGACGACGGCACCGGCGGGCGGCCCGAGGTGCCTCGCGGAGCCCTCCGGCAGATCCTGCTCGACTCGCTGCCCGCCGGCACGGTCCGTTGGGGGCACAAGGTCGCCGCGGCCCGCACACTCGGGGATGGCCGGCACGAGGTGACGTTCGCGGACGGGACGACCGTGACGACCGGCCTGCTGGTCGGCGCGGACGGCGCATGGTCCCGGGTCCGCCCCCTGCTGTCCGACGCCAGACCCCAGTACGTCGGGACGTCCTTGATCGAGACCTACCTGTTCGACGCGGACACCCGCCACCCGGCCTGCGCCCGGGCCGTCGGTGACGGCTCGCTCTTCGCGCTCGCCCCCGGTCAGGGGATATCCGCCCACCGTGAGCCGGACGGCGTCCTGCACGCCTACGTGACACTCACCAAGCCGCAGGAGTGGATGGACGCCATCGATTTCACCGACGCGGGCGCGGCCACGGCCCGTGTCGCCGCGGAGTTCCACGACTGGGCCCCGGAACTCACCGCCCTGCTCACGGACGGCGAGACCGCCCCGGTCCCACGCGCCATCCACGCCCTGCCGGTCGACCACCGTTGGGACCGCGTGCCCGGCGTGACGCTGCTCGGCGACGCGGCCCACCTGATGGCCCCGTCCGGCGAGGGGGCGAACCTCGCCATGTACGACGGCGCGGAACTGGGCAAGGCCCTCGCAGCGCACCCGGGCGACGTCGAAGCCGCACTCGGCGCGTACGAGAACGCCCTGTTCCCGCGCGGCGCCGCCGCTGCCGCCGAGGCTTCCCGCGTCCACGAGCTGTGCCTCGACGACAACGCCCCGCACAGCCTCGTCAGCTTCTTCACGCACGCGCAGGCGGGCTGAACGCGATCCGGCCGGTGACTTCGACTTCCCCTGGCCTGCTGCCGCAACCGCATGAATCCGCCGTCGCAACGCACCCGACCCTTGGCCATTCCCTAGACGGCCCTATAAATTTAGTGTGCTCTCTAAGTTTTGGCGAAGGGCGGGGTACGTGCGATGCAGACGGCCGAAGGGGGACTACGTGAGCAGCACAAGGCCCGGCGGCGAGCTCGGATCCTCGACGCGACCCGGGAACTCCTGCGGGACAGCCCGGAGTCGGTGCTCAGTACCGAGCGGATCGCCGAGCGAGCGGAGGTCGCCCCGGCCACCGTGTACAACCTGATCGGCCCGCGCGAGAAGATCTGGGAGGCGCTCGCCGCCGGGTTCATGGACGAACTCGAACGCCGCCTGGCCCTACTGGGGGCCGGTGACCCGCGGGAGGTCGTCCGGTCGACCGTACGACTGTTCGTAGAGGACCCCATCGTGTCGCGGCGCATGGTGCGTGAGTGGGCGAAGAGCGGCCTCGTACTCGACCGCAGTCCGCTCGCCCAGCTTCGCCGCGCAATGGCCGAGGCGCAGACACAGGGCATCCTGCGCGCCGACATCCGTACTGACGCGTTGGCCGCCGCCGTCGGCACCTCGTGCGTGGGCGCCCTGCATCAGTGGGTCGCTGCCCTGATCGACGACGACCGGTTCCTCGCGCGCGCTCTGTTCGCACTGGACGTCGCGCTCGCCGCGGCGGCCGCCGACCTCCACCGGGACCGACTGCTGGCACCGCTGCGGACACGAGGCACGTCATGACGGCCGACGCACTCTCACGGCCCCGAAGCTTCGCGGGCGGAGGCGGGATCCGGCTCGCGGCGGACACGTGGGGTGAAGCGTCCTCGCCCCCTCTCCTCCTGCTGCATGGCGGCGGCCAGACACGACACGCCTGGGGCCAGACCGGCCCTCGGCTGGCCGAGCTGGGATGGCGGGTCATCGCTCCGGACCTGCGCGGGCACGGCACCAGTCAGTGGTCGGCCGACGGTGACTACGACCTCGACCTGTTTGCCGATGACGTGCGGACACTGGTCGCCGAACTCGGCGACCGGCCGGTGCTCGTAGGGGCCTCGCTCGGCGGTCTGAGCTCGCTGCTCGCCGCCGGAGAGGCACCCCGGGCGGCGATTCGCGCTCTGGTGCTCGTCGACGTCGCCCACCGGCCGGATCCGCGCGGGGTACGCCGGATCGTCGAGTTCATGCGCCATCGACCGGACGGCTTCGCGAGCGTCGAGGAGGCGGTCGCCGCGGTCTCTGCCTACCTGCCGCACCGCACACGACCGTACGACCCGGAGCGGCTGCGGAACAATCTGCGACGCCACGGTGATCGCTGGGTCTGGCACTGGGACCCCCGGGTGCTGGCCGGCTTCGAGGGCCGGACGGACCCGCCCGGCATGGCGGAGCGTCTTCTTGACGCCGCCCGCCACGCCGACGTGCCGATCCTGCTCATCCGCGGCGGGCTCAGCGACGTGGTGCGCGAGGACACCGCCGTGGAGTTCTGCGACAAGGTCCCGAACGCGCGGTACGTCGATGTGGGCGACGCCGGGCACATGGTGGTCGGCGACCGGAACGAGCCCTTCATGGACGAGCTCATCCCGTTCCTGGAAGGCATCGACTAGCGACTGAGGGCCGCGCCCGAGTTGGCGTGCCGGACAGGGGGCTCGGGTTCAGCTTGCGGTCGAGTCCTTGGTCAGCGCGTCCATGAAGAGGTCGACGAGCGGACGCGCTTGCTCCTTGGTGCCGTGCTGCACGGAATAGGCGATGCCACCCATGAGAAGCAGGACATTGTCCGGGGCGACGTCCGTTCGCAGGCTTCCGTCTCGGGCGCCGGCCGCGAGGAGGGTGGCGACAGCGTCGGTAAGGAGCGTGCGGCTGTCGGAGTATGGATCGATGCCGGAGGCGATGACCGCGTTGAGGGCTTCGGACATTCCGCTCTTTGCCGTGGCGTAGTGGATGAAGTGTTCCATCCACATCCGGGTGGCCTCGGCGGCCGGGTGCTGGGTGAGAAGGTCGTTCACCTTCTCGCACACCTGGGTGAGTTGGCGCCGGTAGGCGGCGTCGATGAGGACTTCCCGAGTCGGGAAGTGCCGGTAGAGCGTGCCGACACCGACGCCCGCCTGCTTGGCGATGGCGGCAGGCGCGGTGTCCAGCCCCTGCTCGGCGAAGGCCCGCGCGGCGACCTCCAGCAGGCGCTCCCGGTTCTGCAGCGCGTCACTCCTGGTGCGGCGGGGTGCGGCGGGCATGCGGGTTCCTTCGATGTCGGTGTCCCCATTGCTTTCCGGAATCCGTTCCGCTTAACTTTGAACGGAATGGATTCCGGTATGACTCTACTTCAGGAGGCCCCCATGCCCGCTCCCTCCGACAAGGCCTTACGCCACTGGTTCGTCACCGGAGCCTCCGGTGGGCTGGGCCGCCATCTCACCGAGCACGCCCTCCGGAACGGCGACCGCGTTACGGCGACGGTGCGCCGCCCGGCAGCTCTGGAAGACCTGCGCGAGACGTACGGCGACCGGCTGACCATTGAGATCCTCGACCTCACGCGGCCGGCCGATGTGGACAAGGTGATCGGCAGGACTCTCGGGTCCGGGCCGGTGGACATCGTGGTCAACAATGCCGGATACGCGGTTGTGGGCGCCGCCGAGGAAATGACCGTCGAGCAGATTCGCGACCAGATCGAGGTCCTCCTACTCGCGCCGATGGTGATCACCCGCGCCTTCCTGCAGCCGATGCGTGAGCAGGGAGGTGGCCGGATCATCCAGATCTCCAGTGTGGGCGGCCAGGTCGGTATCCCCACTCACAGCTCCTATCACGCGGGCAAGTGGGGGCTGGAGGGCTTCACCGAGAGCGTTAGCCGCGAGGTCTTCGACTTCAACGTTCACCTCACTCTGGTCGAGCCCGGCGCCACCCGTACCGGCTTCGCTTCGGCCCTGCGATACACCACCGAAACGGCCGTCTACCGCGACAATGCCGTCGGCCGGACCCGGCGCTACCTCGAAACCGCGGACGAGAGCGTCTTCACCGGCGACCCGGCCAAGGTCGCCGCCGCCATTTACGACACCACCCGCCATCCGAGCCCGCCACTGCGCCTGACTCTCGGCTCCGACAGCTACAGCGCAATCCACGCGGCACTCACCGAACGTCTCACCGCGCTCGAGACCCAGAGGGATCTCGCTGAATCTGTCGCCTTCACCAACTGACCCGCCCCACCGGCACGACCCGTCAGGAAATCTCGCCGCCATCACCCCAGCGGTTTCGCAAGCGGCGAAAGCAGGTAAACGGCACCGTAATGGTGTGCCCCGGATTCACGTTCAGTGTTGTGCCTCGGCCGGGGCGTTGAACGTGATCCAGGTATCGGGCGGCAGGTCCGGACGCCCCGGAACGGGCCTGCGTTCCTCGGTCCACGCGTCACCGGCGATCTCGGTGGCAACGCGCCGCCAGAATCCGACCGCGGCGACGTTGCGATCCTGGAAGGCGACTTCCCACGGCCCCGGGTGTTTCGCCACGACCTCTCGAACGGCGCGCAGTCCGATCCCTGTCCGGCGTGCCCCACGAACAACGAAGAAGCTGTTCAGGACGCGTGTCGGAGCAGTCAGGCTGCGGACGAGAGCGAGACCGACGGGGGAGGAGCCATTGGACAAGAGGTAGGGCGCCCAGTCGGCCTGCGCAAAGGCGGCTTGAAGCCGATCACTCCGGAAGGTTCCGTCGGGGTTGGGCAGTGCGCCGCTGAACTCGGACATGTCATGCCGGAAGAGCAACCAGAGGCGCTCCAGTATGGGTTGGTCGGTCACATCGGCCAGGCGCGCGGATACGTCGGTCATCAGTCTCCCTCGTTGCGACATGAAAAAAGCCTCCCTGGCGGACGCGGAGGCGGGGCCCGGCCGGGGAGGCTTGAGTGCTGAAAGGGAACGTATCAGGTCCACCTCCGCCTGTCGCAGGCGTCGCTCACACGTCCCGGCGGCACACCACGGTCACCGTCACGGCCACCGCCACCAGCGGCCACACCGCGAAGACCGTCCACGCCTCGGCGGGCGTCACCGGATACTTCTCCGCCAAGCCCGGCACGGAGGGGTTCTCCACCAGGCGCCGCCATGCGGAGAGCAGCATCGCGTTGCCGATCTCCTTGACCCACCGGTACGTGTCGCCCTGCAAGACCGCAGGCAGCAGCAGAAGTGTGCCGACCACCGCCACGACCGTGCCCGCGGCATGGCGAATGGCCGCGCCGAGCGCCATGCCGACCAGCGCGCACACCGGAGCGAGCAGCGCGGAGGCCGCGATGGCGCGCACCGCTCCGGGGTCGCCGACCGACAGGCCGCCCTCCTCGCGGAGCAGCGCCTGCGTCACACCGAAGGAAACCCCCGCGACGATCACGCCGAGCACGCACAGCACCGCCGCGACAACGGCCGTCTTCGCCGCGATCACCGCGCGGCGGTCCGGCACGGCCGTGAACGTCGTACGGACCAGGCCGCTGGTGTACTCGCCGAAGACGCAGAGCGCCCCCACGGTGGCCGCGATGACCATCCAGAGCTGCCAGGCCGGTTCGACGAAGGCGGCGTGCAGCGGGTCGAACCGGAAGTGCCGCTCGGTCCCGGCCGGAGGCTGCGGCATGCCCGCGAGCCGACGGGCGTTGGAGCAGGCGGAGTTCGCATTGATCGCGATCACGACGAGGGCGCCACCGCCGAGCACCCAGTACGTGGAACGCAGCGAGCGGAGTTTGATCCGCTCGGCGGCGAGGAGGTCGGTGAAGCGGGCGCGGAGCGCGGTGGTGCCCGCTTGGCCCCGGGCCTCCGTGGTGGGCGTACTCATCGTGCTCCTTCCGCGAGGCGCTGCCCGCGCTCCTCGTGCTTCTTTGCCGGGCTTTGGGGCGCCCCCGTGAGGTAGTCCACGCGGTCGGCGGTGAGTTGCATGAACGCCTTCTCCAAGGAGCGGCCGCCGGAGGCGAGTTCGTGCAGCGGGATCCGGTGGGCGCATGCCAGTTCGCCGATGCGGGCCGTCGGCAGGCCGGTGACCGTGAGCAGCCCCTCGCCGTCCGCGAGGACCGCGGCGCCCTCGTCGGTCAGGACGGTCGCGAGCCCGGCGGCGTCGGGGGTCCGCACGGTCACGTCGGGCCGGGACGCACGGGCCGCGAACCGAGCGACGCTTTCGGCGGCGATCAGTTCCCCGCGGCCGATCACGACGAGGTGCTCGGCGGTGTCCTCCATCTCGCCCATCTGGTGACTGGAGACGAAGACCGTGCGTCCCTCACCGGCGAGCCGCCGGAAGAGCCCGCGCATCCACAACACGCCTTCCGGGTCAAGCCCGTTGAGCGGCTCGTCGAACAGGAGGACCGGCGGGTCGCCGAGCAGCGCGGCGGCGATGCCGAGCCGCTGCCTCATGCCGAGCGAGTACCCGGACACGCGTCGCCGCGCCGCCTCGGCGAGGCCTACCTCGGCCAGGACCTCGGCGACCCGGTGGCGCGGGATTCCGTTGCCGCGGGCGAGTGCGGCCAGGTGGTCCCATCCGCTGCGTCCGACGTGTACGTCGCCCGCGTCGAGCAGCACGCCGACGTGGCGCAGGCCGCGCGGTCGGTCGCGGAACGGTCGTCCCCCGATGGTGGCGCTACCGCCGGTGGGACTCACCAGGCCGAGCAGCATGCGCAGCGTGGTGGTCTTGCCGGCGCCGTTCGGCCCGAGGAAGCCTGTCACGCGCCCCGGGCGCACCGTGAAACTCAGGGCGTTCACCGCGGTGGTGTCGCCATAGCGCTTGGTCAGTTCATGTACTTCGATCACGGTCCGAATCTGTCGCGGGCAGGGCGACCAGGGCATCGGCCGGGCGGCCACATCTGCGGGCTGGGCGGTAGCCCGTGGGCGTACGTCCGGGGGCCATGTCCCGCTGATGGCGCACGCACCTGTGTCTCGCCGCACAGGCGCTGCTCCTCCGCCGTGAACCACGATGTCGATGGGCGGTACTGTCGGCCGATGGCGTCTGACGAGTCGAGCGCGTGCCCGCTTCACGGTTCCGGGGTGACCGGGCAGAGCCTGGTGGGCCGCCGGGTCGTGAAGGTCGTCGCGTCGTGGCACGTATACCGCGGCGATGACCCGGCGGGCCCGCTGGAGGTGTGGCTGATCGATGACCGAGGTGTCGCCGTTCGCATCACGACCGGATCGGATTGGTGCCTGATCGCAGAGGAGTCGGAGCCGCACGCGGGCTACGACATGGGCGACTCGGGGCTCGTCACGGTGGGAGCGATCAGGCAGGAGACACCGTTCGCGGACCACATCGGGGAGAGTGTTCTGGCGATGCGGGAAGACCACGTGTCGAACGCCGGTCGCGTCGCCCTGGAGCTCTCATTCCCCACCGGCGGCGTCCGTTGTGAGAGCTGGGCCGGGGACCTCCGCCTGTCTGCGACCGGGCGCCATCCGGGATGGCCGACGTGAACGTGACGTGGGTGCCCAACCGGCCGATCGGTGGCTCGTCACGAAAGCTCTGGTCAGCCAGGGCTGCCGTATCGGGTTTCGCTGACGGGTCTATCGATGCGGTAGACGTAATGGGCGCGGTCGTCGTCCGGATTGTCAGGGGTCAGATCGGCGGTACCGACCCTGAGCAGTCCGGCCTTCTCCAGGGCACGCCATGACGCGCGGTTGGCGGCGTGGACCGGGACGACGACGGCGGACGCGTCCGGGTGGTCGGTCCATGTGGCCGCCACGATCTCCCGGATGATACGGGGGCCGAGTCCCTGCCCTACGCGTGCGGGGTCGCCGAGCAGGTAGTCGATCGTGACCGCCGTTGCGGGGAGATCGACCTGGGCGGCCATCTCCGCGAGGTAGTCGGGGTAGTCCGCGAATCGACACCGTTGGACCAGGGCGACGGGCGCGCCGTCCAGCATGACCAGGAGATCCTCGGACGGCTCCTCGCCGCGCGTCGCCGGCCCGAAGTCCCGCGCGACCGCCTCCACGGAGGTGTCGTGGCTCCACCAGCGGGCCACATGCGGTTGCATGAGCCACCGCCGCAACAACCCGAGGTCTCCCTCGGTCACCCTCCGCCACGTGATCACCGCGACTCCTCACCTCCTCACCACCGCGCCACATCACGCCGACCCTAGCCAGCGGCTCGCCACGCAGCCACCGGGTAATGGGTTCATGACCGCCGCCGTGTGCGGGGAGGCCGCGCTGATGCGGGCCTGGGGACACACGGCCCCGGCGAGCTGGAGCGGATGCCGCTCGCCAGTACCGGTAGCCCTGCGGACGTGCCGCGGTCGGTGCCGGCCAGTGCTCCATGTGGCCTCGACCAGCGAGACGGCTCCGTGCCGCGCCCGGCCGTCACGCTCACCCGCTCAGCGAATCGACAGGTCGAAGTACGGAAGGGCGGACGGCTGCTTGTGCGAGGACGAGTTCCCGCGCGGTCTCCATGTCGCTGAACGGGAGCAGTTCACCGCGGACGGCCTGGTGCGGTTCGCTGCCCTTGCCGGCGATGAGGACGGTGTCCCCGGGACCCGCCGAGGACAGCGCGAAGGCGATCGCCTCACGACGGTCGGCGAGCCGCTCGAACGGCGTGCCGGTGGCCGCGAGGCCCGGGGTGATCTGGTCCAAGATCGCCTCTGGGTCCTCGAAGCGAGGGTTGTCGCAGGTCAGGACGCACAGATCCGAGTGGGTGCCCGCGATGCTCCCCATCTCGACCCGCTTCGTGGTGTCCCGGTCGCCGCCGCAGCCGAAGACAGTGATCACCCGGCCGGCTGCGTAGCCGCGGATGGTGGTCAGGACCTTGTCCAGGGAGTCGGGGGAGTGGGCGTAGTCCACGATCACGGTGGCGCCCTCAGGGGTCTCGAAGCGTTCGAACCGCCCGGGGACGGGCGGAAGCTGAGCGAGCGCGCCGACGAGGGCGTCCAGGTCGTGCCCCAGTACGTGGCAGGCGGCGAGCGTCGCAAGGGAGTTGGCCACCGAGTACCGGCCCGGGAACGGTATCGCCGCCGGATACGCCCGCCTCTCGTGGTGCAAGGTGAACCGCGTACCCGAGGCACTCACCACGAGGTCGGTCGCGCGGTAGTCCGCCGGTGCGTCGAGAGCGTAAGTGGTCACCGCGCCGGGCATCATGGCCGCGATCCCGGCCCCCACCGGGTCGTCGGCGTTGACCACCGCGTGCCGGCACAAGCCCTGGAAGAGCCGGAGTTTGGCATCCCGGTAGTCGGCCATCGTCCCGTGGTCGTCCAGGTGATCCTGCGTCAGATTGGTGAACACGCCGACATCGATGAACGTCCGGTCCACCCGGTGTGTCAGCAGGGCCATGGAGGTGGCCTCCAGGACCACGCTGCCGGCCGCGCGGTCGCGCATGTATCCCAACAGGTACTGGAGGTCAGGCGATTCCGGCGTGGAGAGCACCGAGTGCGGCATGCGGATCTGTTCGTCGCCGATCCGGCTGCCGGCCGTCCCGATGACCCCCACCTTCGCTCCGGCGGAGATCCGCAGGGCGGATTCGATCATGTACGAGACGGACGTCTTGCCGTTGGTGCCGGTGATCGCCACCATGTCCATCCGCCGCCCCGGTTCGCCGAAGTACCGGGCGGCCACCACCGCGGCAGCCCGTCGCGTCTCCGGCACCCGCACGACGCACCCGTCCGCGGGCCACGGCATCGCAGGCGGCGTCGGATCATCCCCTTCTACGATGACGGCGGCGGCCCCGCGGGCGAACGCGTCGGTCACCGAACCCGGCCCACCCTCCTGGTGACCGGGTACGGCGACGAAAACGGAACCAGGCAGGACCCGGTCCACGTCGAAAGTCACACCGCCGGTGATCGCGGTCGCTCCCGGGTCGCCCCGCAGTGCGTGATGTGCGTGTCCGGCCAACAACTCGCTCAGCTTCACGATGATCCCTTCGAAGTGGCGCGGCCCGCGCGTGCGGTCGCAGCCAGGCGGCAGCACCGGCGGGGGCCGGAGAGCTGTGATGGTGACGTGGAGCGGAAACGGAGAGCGTCCGGCGGGCCGGCGAAAGGCGCTGGACCCGAGGGAGAAGATCCGGCGCACGCCACGGAGGGAGCGACGAGCCGGTGCGAGATTCGCTAGCCGTGGTCGTGCAGCGCGATACGCCGGGCCCCGGGCGTGCGGTGGCCCGCCGCGGCAACCGGCCGTCCGGCGCCGGGGCGCGGTTCAGAGGCGGCCGACGGCCGGCTCTGCCTCATGCAACCCGTGTGGCCCATGTGGTCGAGTGTACGGCCGCCGAGAAGAGGACAGCGAAAGAAGGCCCGGGCGAAGGCCGGAACGAGCTCCTCTCCCGGAACGAGCCTCGGGAGAAGTCGTATCCAGTCGTTCCCGTACCCGTCCGGCAGTGACGTTTCTGTGGTGAAAGTGCTGCACCGGGAGGGTGAGAGTAGCGCGGGTCGGGGAGTTCCGCTCTCGACGCCGAGATCATCCTGTCCCGGCATCCCTCACCTGAATCCCCCACCTGAATCCCCCACGCGAATCTCTCTCCCCCCACGATCAGGAGCCAGGCGTTGAAGCACGGAACGAAGTTGCGGGACCGGATCGCCACGCCGGGCACGACTCCTCTGATCGGCGTGTACGACATGTACTCCGCATCCGTCGCCGCCGGTCACTACGACGGGATGTTCGTGTCCGGCTTCGGCTTCGCCGCCTCGTACTACGGGCTGCCCGACATCGGCTTCATCGCCTGGCCGGACATGGTGGCGTTCACGCAGCGGCTGCGGGGCGCGTTCCCGGGGCACCACCTGCTCGTGGACATCGACGACGGGTACGCCGATCCCGAAGTGGCCTGTCACGTGGTGGAGAGCCTGGAGCGGATCGGGGCTTCCGGAGTGATCCTGGAGGACCAGAAGCGGCCCCGCCGGTGCGGGCACGCGGACGGCAAGCAGGTGCTGCCGCTCGACGAGTACCTGACCAAGCTGGAAATGGTGCTGCGGACCCGCAGGGACATGGTCGTGGTGGCCCGGACCGACGCGACGGACGAGGCCGACATCATGGAGCGCGCCAGGTGTCTGGCGGCCACCGACGCGGACGTGGTCCTGGTGGACGGCGTACGCGACGTGGAGGGCATCCGCCGGATCCGCGAGGTGGTCGACGGCAAACCCCTGCTGTTCAACCAGATCGCCGGTGGCAAGTCCCCGCGGCTCTCGCTCGCCGAACTCACTGATCTCGGCATGGACGTCGCCATCTACAGCACGCCCTGCCTCTTCGCCGCGCACGAGGCGATGGAGGCCGCGCTCGCCGAACTGAAGCGGGCCGACGGCAGGTTGCCGTCCGTCGACCCCGTCCGCGGCATCGGAGTCGCCGCCTCGACCCGGCTCCTGGAACGGAACATCGCCCGCCACCACCCCAAGGGTGCGGAAGATGCCTGAGCCTGGCCGAATTTCGACTTGCTAAGGCGAGACGACGAGACGCCACCCCCCGTTTCGCGGAACGGTTAGGTTAGGCTAACCTCTGCCGCGTGCATGTTGGTGAAGAGACCGCCGAGGCCACGCGCCCCCAGGGTCATGAACTGTCGGCCACGGGTGTCACCGTGGCGTACGAAGGCGTCGACGTCGTCCACGACGCCGCGATGACGCTGCGCCCGGGCGAGGTGACCGTCCTGGTCGGTCCGAACGGCAGCGGGAAGTCGACGCTGCTGCGCACGCTCGCGCGCCTCCAGCGGCCCCGGACCGCCACCCTTGTCATCGACGGCGAGACCGACGGCCTGGCCCTGAGCCCCCGCGAGTTCTCCCGGCACGTCGCGCTGCTCACCCAGGGCCGCCCCACGCCCAGCGGACTTACCGTGCGGGACGTCGTCGAATTCGGCCGCTACCCGCACCGGGGCCGCTGGGGCAGGACCGACCCGGGCGGCCGGGCCGCGGTCGACCGTGCCCTCGCCATGACCGGCGTCGCGGACCTCGCCGAACGTGGCGCCGAACACCTGTCCGGCGGCCAGCTCCAGCGCGTCTGGCTCGCCGGCTGCCTCGCCCAGGAGACGGGCGTGCTCCTGCTCGACGAGCCGACGAACCACCTCGACCTGCGCTATCAGGTCGAACTCCTCGACCTCATGCGGGACCTGGCGGACGACCACGGGATCGCCGTCGGAGCCGTCCTGCACGACCTCGACCAGGCGGCCGCCATCGCCGACCGGATCCTGCTGCTGGACGCGGGGCGAGTCGTCGCGGACGGCGACCCCACAGACGTACTGACACCGCAGCGGCTGACCGACACGTACGGCATCCGCATCGAAGTCGACTCCGACCCCCTCTCCGGCCGCCTGCGCACCCGCGCCATCGGCCGCCACCACTCGCGAAGCGAAAGGCTCAGCACCACCTCATGAGACGCCTCCTGTTCACCGCGGCGGCCGCCACCGCCGCGGCCCTCGCCCTGTCCTCCTGCGGCACCACCGAGCCCGCCGCCGACGACGCCAAGAAGAACGCCTCCGCCCTGACCCTCACCGACGGCACCGGCACGAAGGTGAAGCTGGACGGCCCGGCGAAGAAGGTCGTCGGCACCGAGTGGAACGCCGTGGAGAGCCTGATATCGCTCGGCGTCGACCCGACCGGCGTCGCCGACGTCAAGGGCTACAAGACCTGGGACACCGCCGCCCCGCTGAAGAACGACCCCAAGGACGTCGGCACGCGCGGCGAGCCGAGCATGGACACCATCGCGTCCCTGAAGCCCGACCTCATCATCGCGACCACCGATCTGCCGGCCGCCGCCGTGAAGCAGATGCGCAAGATCGCCCCGGTCCTCAACCTCCGCCCCGCCGACGCCGCGGACCCCATCGGCCAGATGACGGAGAACCTCGACCTCCTCGCCAAGGCCACCGGCACCACGGAGCGGGCCACGAAGCTCAAGAAGGACTTCGAGGCGAAGCTCGCCGAGGGCAAGAAGAAGCTCGCCGCCGCCGGTCACGGCGGCGCGAAGTACGCCTTCGCCGACGGCTACGTCACCGGCAATCAGACCTCGATCCGGCCCTACACCAGCGGTTCGCTCATCGGAGCCGTCAACGAGAAGCTCGGCCTGAAGAACGACTGGACGGCCAAGGGCGACAAGGCCTACGGCCTCGGCGCCACCGACGTCGAGGGCCTCACCAAGCTCGACAGGGACGTGCACTTCGCCTACATCGGCAACGACGGCGACAAGAGCAGCAACCCGTTCACCGGCGTCCTGAAGAAGGACAAGGTGTGGACGTCGCTGCCGTTCGTGAAGAAGGGCAACGTGCACCGGCTGCCCGACGGCATCTGGATGTTCGGCGGCACCGAGTCGATGAGTCAGTACGTCGACTCCGTCGTCGAGGCGCTGAAGAAGTAGCACCATGGCCGTCACCGCAACCACCCCCGCCGCCCGCCCGTCGACAGCCGCCTCCCGTACGGGTGCGGCCGCGGTGACGGCCGCACTGGTCCTCCTCGTCGCCGCGCTCGCGGTCGTCGACATCACCCAGGGCACGGCCGCCGTCGGCCCCTCCGAGGTGTGGAAGGCGTTCACCGGCAGTGCCGACACGGCCGACGCGTCCGTCGTCGTCGCCTCCCGGCTGCCGAGAATGACCGCGGGCCTGCTCGTCGGCGCCGTACTCGGCATGGCGGGCGCCGCCCTCCAGGCGGTCAGCCGCAACGTCCTCGCCTCGCCCGACACCCTCGCCGTCAACGCGGGCTCGTACCTCGCCCTCGGCGTCGCCGCCGCCACCGGCATATCGCTGCCGCTCCTCGCCTCCTCCGGCATCGCGTTCATCGGCGGCCTCGCCGCGGCGGCCGTCGTCCTCGGCCTGTCCGGCCTCGGTGCGGGCACGGTCCGCCTCGTCCTCGCGGGCAGCGCCCTCACCCTCGGCCTCACCGCCGTCACCGAGGGCCTGCTCCTGCTGTTCCCCCACGAGACCGAGGGCCTCTACAAGTGGAACCAGGGGAGCATCGCGCAGAACGGCTTCGACGGCGTACTTCAAATGCTGCCCATCGGCGCCGCCGGACTCATCGGTCTGATCCTGCTCGCCCGCAGGGTCGACGCGCTGGCCCTCGGTGACGACGCCGCGCACGGCGTCGGTGTCCCCGTGCGCTCCACCCGCGTCGTCGCGGTCGTGCTCGCCGCGCTGCTCTCCACCGCCGCTGTCACCCTCGCCGGACCCGTCGGCTTCGTCGGCCTGTGCGCGCCCGCGCTCGTACGCCCCCTCGCCCGCAGGTTCCGGGCCTTCACCCGCTCGCGGGCCCGGCTGCCGTTCGCGGGTCTCACCGGCGCGGCCCTGGTCCTCGGCTCCGACGTGCTGCTGCGCGCCGTCGTCCCCTCGGACACCGCGGTCGCCGTGCCCACCGGCGTCGTCACCAGCCTCGTCGGCGCGGTCTTCCTGATCGTCATGGCCGCGCGGGCCAAGGACACGGCGGCCGCCGCCCCCGCCGACAAGCTGCGCATCCGCAGCAGGACCGTCTTCGTCGTCACGACGACCGTCCTCGTCGCCGCGCTGATCGGCCTGGTCATCGCCGCCGTACTCATCGGGGACAGCAAGTTGCTGATGGGCGACGTGGTCAACTGGGCCCAGGGCAGAGCCGGGCAGACCGTCACCTTCGTCCTGGACACCCGCGTGCCGCGCGTGATCGCCGCCCTCTGCGCGGGAGCGGCACTCGCCCTCGCGGGGACACTCATCCAGGCCGTGACGCGCAACCCGCTGGCCGAACCAGGCGTCCTGGGCGTCACCAACGGCGCCGCGGTGGGCGCTGTCCTGCTTGTCACGACCGTGCCGGTGGCCGGTTCCTGGAGCATCGCCGCGGGCGCGTTCGCGGGCGCCGCGGTCAGCTCCCTGCTCGTCTTCGGCCTCGCGGCGAGGGGCGGGTTCCAGCAGAACCGGCTCGTACTCGTCGGATTCGGGGTCGCCACGGGAGCGACGGCCGTCATCAGCCTGCTCATCATCCTCACCGACCCGTTCAACGCGACGAAGGCACTGACCTGGCTCGCGGGCTCGACGTACGGGCGGACGCTGCCCGACGTGCTGCCTCTCGCGGCCGTCCTCGCCGTGGGCCTGGCCGTCGCGGTCGTACGACGCACCGAACTCGACCTGGTGTCACTCGACGAGGACACTCCGAGGCTGCTCGGCCTCGACCTGGGCCGCGGACGTCTGGGCTTCCTCGTCCTCGCCGTCCTGCTGAGCGCCACCGCGGTATCGGCCGCCGGCACGATCGGCTTCGTCGGGCTCGTCGCGCCGCACGCCGCTCGGGCCCTGGTGGGCCGCCGACACGCTCGGGTGGTGCCGGTCGCCGTCCTCCTCGGCGCCATCCTCGTGTGCGCCGCCGACCTGGTGGGCCGGACGGTCATCGCTCCTGCCCAGCTCGGCGCCGGGCTCATGACGGCCGTGATCGGCACGCCGTACTTCCTCTATCTGCTCGTACGCAGCCGTCGATAGGGAGCCCGAGGAGCCCGGGGAGTCGGGGAAGAGGGTGTCCGGAGGCGGACGCGTCAGGGCAGGGCACGCGCCCGGACCGTCGGATCCGCGGCCGTGCTCGCACGCGGCTGCAAATGTGTGCAGGGCCCGGCGAAGCCCTGCGGCATACGCATACGGTGCGCGAGGTCACGCGCCAGGCGTCGCGTGAGGCGGCTGTACCAGTCCACATCCGGGTAAAAGGCCCGCAGGTGGGAGACGGCACGTGTCCCCAGACCGCTGTCCTGAAGCGGGCCGGTCACTTGAGCGTGAGTCACCACACCGCTGCCGCACTCTTCGCAGACCTGGTAGTCGAGGCGGCCGACGACGCGGCGCCCGTACACCAGGAGCAGGGAGCGCGCTTCGTCACCCGTCGGTGCGGGGGAGTGGAGGATCTCCACGTCGCGGTAGGCGAGCAGCCGCCGGTGCAGCCGGCCACGGCGACGGCGGCGACGAGCGTGACGGGGCTCTCCGCGGAGCCGGGCGCCGGGCAGAGAGGCAATGGGCGCGAGAAGGTTTGTCCCAAGCATCCCTTGCGTCTACCCCCGCCCGGCGCGAGCACTCCGGTTCCCTCCGAAAGCCGCGCGGTTCAGGCGTGGGACAGGGCGAACGACACGAGGAAACCGCACACCGTGATCAGCCCTATGGCCAGGTGAGCGTTCTCGAACGCCTCCGGGATCATCGTGTCGGCGATCATGGCGAGAATCGCGCCGGCCGCCACCGCGGTCACAGCCGCCACCACCGCCGTGGACATCCCGCCCACCACCGCGTACCCGAGCACCGCCGACACGGTACTGGCCAGGGCGATCACCCCCCACACGCCGAACACGTACGTCTTGCCGCGCCCCGCCCGCCTCATCCCGGCGGAGCTGGACAGGCCCTCGGGCACGTTGCTGATGAACACCGCGGCCACCGTCGCCACACTGACCGCACCGCCCTTCAGCAGGCTCACCCCGATGACAGCCGACTCCGGCACACCGTCCAGCAGGGCCCCCAGCGCCAGCGCCAGCCCCGAGCCGCCCTGTTCGGACTCGGAAGGCTGCTTGCCGTGGCCGCTGCGCTTGCGGTGGCGGGCGCCGCGCCGTGCCAGCCAGGCGTTTCCGGCCGTATAGGCGAGTGCCCCGGCCACCGTGCCGATCGCCGCCGGTGCGAGGCCGGCCTCGTCGTACGCCTCCGCGACCAGTTCGAAGGACACGGCCGACAGCAGGACTCCCGCACCGAACGCCATCACGGATGCCACCAGCCACTGGGGCACCCGGACTCCGTACCCGATCACCGCCCCCAGCAGCAGGGCGGAACCGGCCACAAGGCCCCATACACCGGCTTCGAAGATTTCAGGCATGCGATCTTCCCTACCCGCTCGGCGCCGTACGCCACGCGGATCAACCGGACGGTGTGCCGGGAGACCACACGCCGAACCACTGCTCGGCGCCGTGGTCCTCGTACCGCTCCACCTCCGTGAAGCCCAGCTTCGCCGCGAGGCGCATCGAGCGATCGTTGGCGGTCTGGGTGCGGAGCACCACCGACTCGCCGGGCTTCGCGTCGGCGAACCAGGCGAGTGCCGCCGCGCACGCCTCGGCGGCGTATCCCCGTCCCCATGCCTGGGGCAGTAACAGGTACCCGAGCTCGGTCCTCCCGACGTCCGGACGTATGTGGCCCGGACGGTCTGCGTGCGGATCGAGCATGACCTCGCCGATCATCGCTCCGTCGAGATCGATGACGAAAACCCCGGGGCGCCGCCCGGGCGGCGGATCCTGGTTCGGTCATGGCGGGCAACCTACCAACGCCCGCTGGGCGGCGGGTGGTTGCAGGACCCGGTGCCGTCCCCGCTCGTTTGCCGCGGCGCCGCAGGAAAACGATTGACGCCGAGGTGTCGCTCGTGAACGATTCCGGCCCGTGACAACGGATACCAATCATGACCAGGCCGCCCACGGACGAGGCCCTTCGGCTGACCGCCCGCTCGCCCTGATCACCGGGGTCGGCCGCACCGTCGGCATCGGCGCGGGCATCGCCCTTCGGCTGGCCGCATCGGGCTGGGACATCGCCTTCACGTACTGGACCCCCTACGACGACCGCATGAGCTGGGGCAGCGAGCCCGGCGCGACCGAAGCGATCAGCCGATCGTTGGCCGAACACGGCGCGTCCACCACCGCGATCGAGGCGGATCTCGCCGACCCGGACACCCCGGCACGCGTCTTCGACGAGGTCGAACAGCGGATGGGCGGTGTCACCGCGCTGGTGATGAGTCACTGCGAGTCCGTCGACTCCGGGCTGCTCGACACCACCGTCGAGAGTTTCGACCGGCACTTCGCCGTCAACGCGCGCGCCACCTGGCTGCTCATTCGCGAGTTCGGACGCCGCTTCGCCGCGGAACGGGGAACCGGCCGGATCGTCGGCCTCACCAGTGATCACACCGTCGGCAACTTGCCCTACGGGGCCAGCAAGGGCGCCCTGGACCGCATCACCCTGGCCGCCGCCCACGAACTCGCACACCTCGGCGTGACCGCCAACGTGATCAATCCCGGGCCCGTCGACACCGGCTGGATGCCCGAGGAAGTCCGTGAGCACTGCGTCCGCAGCACCCCGCTCGGCCGACTGGGCACCCCGCAGGACACCGCGCACCTAGTGGACTTCCTGTGCTCCAAGGAGGGCGAGTGGATCAACGGTCAGCTGCTGATGAGCAACGGCGGCCTCGCATAGGCGCCGAAAGGCCCCGGGAACACCACATCCCCGGGGCCCGGCCGTCTGGACTCGCGCTGTCGTGATCAGCACCAGCTGCCGTCGTTGGGGAGGCGGGAGAACGCCTTCCAGGCGGCCTTGGTCTTGGTTCCGGCCACGCCGTCGATGCCGCCGGTGTCATAGCCGATGTCGACCAGGAACCTCTGGAGGCCCCGGATGGTGTTGGGGCCCACGGCGCCGTCGACGGCTCCGGCGTTGTAATCGCGGTCGTTGAGGAACAGCTGCCAAGCCTTCCAGCTGCTGGTGCCGAGCTGGCCGTCGATGGCACCAGGGTTGTACCTACCGCGCGGTGCGGCGTCGCGGACGTAGCACTGCACACTCTTGCCCTCGGAGATGGAGAGGCCGAGGTTGTTGACGGCTTGGATGGTGGCGGAACTGCTGGGCTGCTGGGTGGGCGCGGCGACGGCCGCTGTCGCGCCGGCGACGGTGCCGAGGCTGAGGGCGGCAGCGGTGAAGGTGGTCAACAGCGCTCTCGTGAGCATGCGCGATGCCATGAGTGTCCCCCTTGGTGGGCCAACGGTCGGAGCCGGCTGAGGTACGTACCGGCGGCGCAGTGTCTAGCAGCTCGGTCACGGACGGGCGAGGGGCCGGTGAGGGGTTGCCCCGTGAATTGGACAGGCTCGTATAAGACGGCAGTCCCTGGGCGCGAAGCCGACGAGGTAGGGGGAACGGCCTGATGGCTGACGTCGCTTGTCGGTTTATCGGCCAGATCGGACGAGGCCGCGCAGTATGGGATACGTGCGAATGACGGGAAACCGCCCCGGGCTCAGCCGCGGCACGCCGGACCGGCCAAGTCCGGTAACCGCGAGGCGCACATGGGCGGAGGCCCTGATCGTCGGGGAGCCGCGCAGTCGGCCGGCGGTGGGTTGACTCGATTTGACCCAGCGGGTTGACTACCTCAAATCCGTTGAACGGTCACATGAGTGAGGGGTTTTGTGAGGGCGGGTCGGCGAAGTGAAACGGCGTCGATCAGCTGGCGATTCCGCGCACTTGTGGCAAGTTATGCCGTTTCCGCCTATGGGAACTTCCTCAACCTGATCGCCCTGAGTCTGTTCACGTACGAAGTCGTGGGCAGCGCGTTCGGTATCGGCGTGGTGATGGCGCTCCGGTTGTTCTCCGGCATGCTGGCGGGCCTGGGCGCGGGCGCGCTCACCACGGCCCTCGGCCGCCGCACCGTGATGGTGGGCGCCGACGTGGCGCAGGCCCTCGCGATGGCGCTGCTCGCGGTCAGCGCCCGTGATCCCTCGCTCACCCTCCTCCTGGGCGCGGTCATCGTCCTCGGCGCGGGGAACACACTCTTCACGGTGGCGCTGCGCAGCGCCGTGCCGGTGCTCGTCGGGCACGACGGGCGCTCGCGGGCCAACGGGCTTCTGGTGGCGGGGCGTTCGGCTGCCACCGTCCTCGGATACGGCTCGGCTGCGGCCGTCATCGCCTCCGGCGGGTACGCGCTCGCGTTCGCGGTCAACAGCGCCAGTTTCGTGGTGTCGGCGGTGGTCGTGCTGGTGCTGCGGCCCCGCACCGACGCCGAGGGCGCGACGGACGAGGGACCTCCGACCGAGTCGGCCCCCGGGCGGCGGAAGACCGGGGCGAGGCTCGGACTTGCGGGAATCCCCGCGCTGTTGGCCGCGGCGCTCCTGCTGCGGGGCACCGACGCTTTTGCCTCCTCCTCGCACAACGTGGCCCTGCCGATCGTGGCCGGCCTGGAGTCCCCGGACAATCCGGCGCTGTTCATGACCCAGTTCTGGGTGGCCTGGGCCGTGGGCGCCCTCCTCTCCCACCAGGTCCTCAAACGCTTCCAGCCCGCAAAGGCATACGGTGAGCGCGCGTTCGCGCTCGGAACCGCCGCCATGGCGGTCTTCTTCGTGCTCGTCTTCACGGGACTTCCCGCCCCCGCCCTGATCCTGGTGGCTCTCGCGGCGGGAATCGCCGACGGCTGTACCGAGATTGTGTACGTCTCGCGCCTACAGGCCGCGCCGGAGCGGGAACGCAGCCGGCTGTTCGGCATGTCGGCGTCCGCCGAGACCGCCGGCTTCACCCTCGGCATGATCGCTGCGGCCGCCGCGCTGGAAGGCTTCCCCGTGCTCGCGGTCGTCGCCGCCTTCCACGGAACCGCTCTGTGCGGGGCATTGGCGCTGCTGGCCTTCGCCGCCGCGCGCCGTCGCGGCGCTGCCATGCCCCCCGGTCGCGACACCCGCGGCCCTGGGTCCAAGACACCACTGACAGCTGAAGCAGAAGGGGACGGACATGACGCGCGTACGGGGGCAGGCCCTCTGCCGGGGTCCTGAGCCAGAACTCGACGGGGACGACCCTCGTGACGCGATCCGTGCCCTGCTCGGGGCGGCGGCCGCCGACGAGGAGGTGGGAGTGGTCACGGTGGGCCCCGAGGGGCGAACCGAGACGCAGACATACCCCCAACTCCTCGACCGGGCACGGCGATTCCTCACCGGGCTGCGCGCGCAAGGCGTGCGGCCGGGGGACACCGTGGTGCTGTGCGGGCTGCCGCTCGACGTGTTCTTTCCGGCCTTCTGGGGCTGCGTCCTCGGCGGCGCCGTGCCCGTGGCCATCGCCGACCCGCCCGCGGCGGGCTCCGTGGCCGCCGAACGGCTGCGCCACACCCGCGCGTTGCTGAAAGACCCCCTCGTGCTCACCGACGCCCCGGGCGCCGCCGCTCTCGCGGGCCTCGGTCAGGGCGAGCGGGTGTTCGTCGCCGCCGACTTCCTCCGGCATCCGCAGTCGTACGACCACCACGAGCCCAAGGCGTCGGACACCGCGCTGCTGATGCTCTCCTCCGGCAGCACGGGCGCGCCGAAGGCGGTGCGGCTCACGCACGCCGGGCTCGCCGACTTCGCGGCCAGTACCCGCCGGATCCTGCCGGTGCGGGCGGGTGACACCTTCGTCAACTGGCTGCCCCTCGACCACAGCGGGGCGTTCCTGCTCTATCACGTACTGCCGGTGTTCGCGGGCTGCGCCAACGTGCACACGCCCACCCGGACGGTCCTCGCCGACCCGCTGCGCTGGCTCGATCTGCTCCACGAGTACCGCGCCCAGCACGGCTGGGCGCCCACCTTCGCGTACCGGCTGGTGGCGGACGCGCTCGCCGAACAGCCCGACAGGCGCTGGGCCTTGAGCGGCCTGACCTCGCTGGTGTGCGGCGGTGAGCAGATCACGCTGCCGGTCCTGCGGGCCTTCCTCGACGCCACATCGGACTTCGGTGTCCGCGAGCGTCACCTCGTCCCGGTCTGGGGCATGGCCGAGACGGTCACCGCGATCACCTACGGACGCCTCGACCGGCCGGGCACCGTGCACCGCCTGGTCAAGTCCAGCCTCGGCGGGGAGCTGCGGAGCGCGGACGCGGACGCTCCGGACAGTGAGTGCGTGACCTTCGTCGCGGCCGGTTCGCCCGCCCATGGCACGTCCCTGCGGGTCGTCGACGACGGAGGACGGCCGCTGGAGGGCGGCAGGATCGGGCAGTTGCAGGTGCACTCACCCATGCGTCTGACGCCGGGCTACGTCGACAACCCGGACGCCGACGCATCGGCCTACCCCGAGGGCGCCGACTGGTTGGACACCGGGGACCTGGCGTTCCTCGCCGAGGGCCAGGTCGTCATCACCGGCCGCCGCAAGGACGTGATCATCCTCAACGGGAACAACGTGTACGCCCACGAGATCGAGGCCGCCGCCACGACCGTGCCCGGGGTACGCGTCGGCGAAGTGGCCGCCTGCGGGATACCGGACTCCGGCCGCGGCACGGAACGCCTCGCTGTGTTCTTCGTCGGCCGGGGGGACGAAGAGGACGCCCGCATCACTCGCCAGGTGAAGGCGGAGCTGTTCACACGCCTCGGCCTGACCGCCACACACGTGCTGCCCGTCCCCGTGGAACGGTTCCCGCGCACACCCGCCGGCAAGGTGCGGCGCGCCGAGCTGCGCGACCGGTTCATCGAAGGAGACCTGCGCGCGGCCCCCCGCGCCGCCGCCGTTTCCCAAGGTGCCGGGGACCGGAGCGGTGACACGGGGCGAGCGGTGCGCGAGGAGCTCACCGCCGTGCTCGGCCACCCGGTGCCGGTGCACCTGCCGTTCTATGAACTCGGGCTGACATCCGTGCAGTTGCTCCGTCTGCGCGGACGGCTCGAAGAGCGTCTGGGGCGGGCGATCGCCGACACCGCGCTGTTCGAACACCCCACGGCGGACGCGCTCACCGAGCACCTCATGCACCTCGCCGAGCAACCAACCCCGTCACGAACGGGGCCCGCGCGCCAGCCCGAAGAGGCCGGGAGGGGCGCAGACCAGCGGGTCGCGATCATCGGGATGGCGTTGCGCTTCCCCGGCGCCGACTCGCCGGACGCCTACTGGCGGAACCTGCGTGACGGCGTCGACTGCCTCACCGTCTTCGACGAGGGCCAACTGCGGGCCGCGGGCCTCACGGCCGAGCAGGCGGCGGCCGCCGACCGGGTGCCGGTCGCCGGGGTCCTCGACGGCGCGCTGGACTTCGACACCGACTTCTTCGGGCTCACCCCCAAGGAAGCCCGGCTCACCCACCCGGCACACCGCCTTTTCCTGGAGTGCTGCCACCGGGCGCTGGAGGACGGCGGCTACGCGCTCCCGCAACAGGACACCAGGATCGGCGTGTTCGCCGGTTCGGGCATGCACCTCTATGACCACCAGCAGACGGGATCTCCCTCGTACGCGTACGCCGACGGGGGCGCCGCATACGCCGACGCCGACGGGGACCCGGTCACCGGGATGCAGAGCACGATCGGGCAGCAGCCGGACTTCGTCGCCACCCGGGTCGCCTACCGGCTCGGCCTCACCGGTCCCGCCATCGGCGTGCAGACGGCCTGTTCCACGTCACTGGTCGCCGTGCACCTGGCGGCGCAGGCCCTGCTGACCGGTGACGCGGACGTCGTGCTCGCCGGTGCCACGGCCGTGCACCTGCCGCAGGAGACCGGCTACCGCAGCCACCCCGACTCCATCCTGTCCCCGACCGGCCGATGTCGCGCCTTCGGCGCCGACGCCGACGGCACCGTGGGCGGCAACGGAGTGGCGGCCGTACTGCTCAAACGCCTCGACAGGGCACTGGCCGACGGGGACACGGTGCACGCGGTGATCCTGGGCTCGGCGGTCAACAACGACGGCGCCCGGAAAGCCGGTTACACCTCCCCCGGAATGGCCGGACAGGTGGCGGTCGTCCGCGACGCGCTGCGCCGGGCCGCCGTCCCGGCCGACACCGTCACCTACGTGGAAGCGCACGGCACCGGCACGCCGCTGGGGGATCCGGTGGAGTTCGAGGCGCTGGGGCGGGCCCTCGGCGTGGACACGAGGCGCACCGCGTTCTGCGCCGTCGGCTCGGTGAAGCCGGCCATCGGACACCTCGACAGCTGCGCGGGCATGGCGGGCCTGATCAAGACGGTACTGATGCTGCGGCACCGCACCCTGGTCCCGACCCTGCACCTGACGCACCCCAACCCCCGGCTCGGCCTGGAGAACGGCCCCCTGAGGCTCGCCACCGAACTGCGGCCATGGACCGTGCCGGACGGGACGCCCCGCAGGGCCGGGGTCAGTGCTCTCGGCGTGGGCGGCACCAACGCCCACGTCATCCTCGAACAAGCCCCGGCCCGGCGCCCCAGGCCCACGTCCAGCAGGCCCGCGCTCGTCCCCGTCTCGGCACGCGACGCCCAGGCGCTGGGGGAGCTGACCGCTCTGCTGAGCGACCGCCTGCGGAACGCGCCGGACACGGGCCCCGCCGACGTGGCGGCCACGTTGGGGCGCGGCCGTCCGCACCGCGCCGCGCGCACGGCCGTGGTGGGTGCCGACGCCGGTGAACTCGCGCGAGCCCTGGAGCAACCACCGGCCGCCCTCTCCCCGTTCGGACCGCTGACGTTCGCCTTCTCCGGCCAGGGCAGTGCGCGCGCCGGCATGGCCCGTGGGATCTACGACGCGTTCGCCGAGGCCCGTTCGGTGGTGGACCGCTGCGAGCGTGTCTACGCCGATGAGTTCGGCGGCACGCTGATGCCGCTGCTGCTCGGCGAGAGCGGTACCGGAGATATGGGCGGTGCGGACGGCGGTGCCGACGGTGACGCGGACCGGGTGTGGCCCACGGAAGTGGCCCAACCCGCGTTGTTCGCCCACCAGGCGGCCCTGCTGGCGGTCTGGCGGGCCTGCGGGGTGCGACCCGCCATGGTGTTGGGCCACAGCGTCGGCGAGTACGCGGCGCTGCACGCGGGGGGAGCGCTGAGCATCGACGACGGGCTGCGCCTCACCGCTCGGCGCGGTCATCTCATGCAGCGGAACAGCCCGCCCGGCGCGATGCTCGCGGTCCGCACCGACCCGACGACCGCCCAGCGCGTCGCCGAGGCTTCCGGCGCCGAGGTCGCCGTGGTCAACGGGCCCCGCTCGCAGGTTCTTTCCGGGACGCCCGAAGCCCTCGACGAGGCGGCGCGCCTGCTGGACCGTGACGGCATCCGGTGGCGGCCTCTGCCGGTGGACCGGGCCTTCCACTCGGCGGGGCTCGACGCCGCGCTGTCCGCGTTCCGCGCGTCGGCGGACGAGGTGTCGTACGCGCCGCTGCGCGTGCCCCTCGTCAGCTGCCTCGACGGCGAGGTGCGCCCCGTGGGCTGGTCCCCCGACGCCTCGTATCTGTGCGCGCAGGCACGGCGGCCCGTCCGCTTCGACCTGGCCTTGGCCACGGCGGCGGGCGGGGGCCGGGGCGGCTTCGTCGAGCTCGGCGCCGGGGACACGCTCCGGGGCCTGGGACGGCACTGCCTGCCGGAAAGCCGCTGGCTGCGAGGCCAGGGGGAGGGGAGCGGGGCCGCGGTACAGCAGCGCGGCATGCTGCACTCGCTCGGCGAGCTGTACCGCGCGGGGACGGACCTGGACTGGTCGGCCCTCGCACGCGGCGGGGGCCGGATCCCGCTGCCGGGGCATCCGCTGCGCCGCCGTGAGGTGGCTCCCGCCCGCGTCTCCGCCGCGGCCCGGGACACCGCGGCCCGCGACACCATGACCCCGGGCACCACGGCCTCGGACACCGCCGTGCCGGTCGCGCACGCGGCTCCGGACGAGCCGACCCCCGTACTGCCCGACGCCGCACCCCTGCTCGGCATCAGGGAGATGACCGCGGACCAGTTGGGCGCGGACATCGCGGACGTCACGCCGGACCGCTCGTTCTTCGAGCTGGGCGCGGACTCGCTTTCCCTCATGGGGATGGCCAAGGAGCTCGATCGCCGCTACGGCGTGCGCGTCCCCGTACGCGAGTTCTTCGATACGGCGGACACGCCGCGCAAACTGGCCGACCGCGTCGCGCAGCGGCAGGCCGAGGCGACCGGGCTGCCACCGCGCACCGCTACGTCGGCACCCGAACCGGAACCGACGCCCCCACCCGCGCAGGCCCCGCCCGCACCCGAGGCGCCCGCCCTCCCGCGGTCCGGCCCCGCGGGGGCCTCACCCGACCTGCACGACCTCTTCGCGCAGCAGCTGGAACTCACGCGGCACCTGATCGACCAGGTGACCGGCGTCGTCAACCGGCAGACGGAGGCCCTCGCCGCCGCCAGGCCGGCGCCACCCGCCGCGCCCGCCGAACCCCTCACCGTTCCCGCTGCCCCACCGGAACGCGCTGTACCGACTGGCCCGCCGGTACATGCCGTACCGGCCACCACCCCGCCGGTATCCGACCTACCGGCCACCACCGACGCGCCGGACTTCAGCCTCTACTTCTTCGGCGACTACCCGGACGACGCGGCCCACGACAAGTACGCCCTGATCATGCGGGCGGCCGACTTCGCTGACCAGCACGGATTCCACGCGCTGTGGTTCCCCGAGCGGCACTTCAACTCGTTCGGCGCGCTCTTCCCCAACCCCTCCGTCCTCGCCGCCGCCCTGGCGGCCCGCACCCGCCGCGTCCGGCTGCACGCCGGTTCCGTGGTCCTGCCGCTGCATCATCCGGTCCGGGTGGCGGAGGAGTGGTCGGTGGTCGACAACATCTCCGGTGGCCGGGCGGGCATGTGCTTCGCCGGCGGCTGGCACTCGACCGACTTCGCGCTCGCCCCCGACGTCTTCGGACGCCACCGCGAGGCCATGTACGAGCAGCTGGAGACCGTGCGTCGGCTGTGGTCCGGGGAGGCCATCACCCTGACCGGCGGCGACGGCGAGCCCGTCGACGTCCAGCTGCACCCGAGGCCCCTTCAGGACCAACCGCCCCTGTACGTAGCCGTGGTGGGCAACCCCGAAAGCTACCGGCGAGCCGCCGCGAACGACCTGGGCGTCGTCACCAACCTGATGGCGCAGACGGTGGAGCAGCTGGCGGAGAACATCGCCCTGTACCGCCGCACCCGCGCCGAGCACGGCCTCGACCCGGCGGCGGGCCGTGTCGTCGTCCTCGTACACACGTATCTGGAGCAGGACGCGGCGCGGGCACGCGCCGAGGCGTACCGGCCCTTCGTGTCGTACCTGCGCTCCTCGCTGTCCCTGTTCGACCAGGTCACCAACAGCCTCGGCTTCGACGTGGACCTGGCGAACACCCCCGAGGAGGACGTGGAGTTCCTGCTCGGCCGCGCCTACGAACGCTACTGCGACACGCGCGCCCTGATCGGGGACGAGTCGACGGCCGCCGAGACAGTGAGCCGCTTGAGGGCGGCGGGCGCGGACGAGATCGCGTGCTTCGTGGACTTCGGTGTACCGGCGGACAAGGTGCTCGCCGCCCTGCCCCTGCTCGACGGCCTGCGCTCCCGTCGGCGCGATGCCGAAGCGGAGGGGAACGCGCGTCCCGGTGGGCGCAGGCCGCTCACACCGTCCCAGCGCCGCATCTGGTTCCTGGAGCAGCTGCGCCCCGGCACCAGCATGTACCACGAGCCCAAGGCGATCCGTCTGGACGGGGCGCTGAACACCGAGGCGCTGTGCTGGGCCCTCCAGAAGGTGGCCGACCGGCACACGGCGCTGCGGACCGTCTTCCGCGACGCCGACGGCACCCCCTACCGGCAGGTGCTAGAACGGATCACACTCGACTGTCCGGTGGACGACCACACCGGGGCGGGTGAGGAGGAGGCGCTGCGGGCCGCGATGGCCACCGAGGGCCGCCGCATCCTCGACCTGCGCGAGGGCCCGCCCCTCGCGGTACGGCTGCTGCGCCTCGCCCCCGAGCGGCACCTGCTGTTCCTGCTCGCCCACCACATCGCCTTCGACTCCTCCTCCACCGAGGTGTTCACCCGCGACCTGGCCGCCTACTACCGCTCCTGGCCCGACGGCGAGCCCCGGCTTCCGGCGCTCCACGACGACATCACCGAGGACGCTCCCGACGCCGCGACGGCCGCGGAGAGCCTTGAGTTCTGGCGGTGCGAACTGGCGGACGTACCGGACCTCGACCTGCCCGCCGACCGGCCGCGCCCTCCGGAGCGCACAGGTGAGGGGGCGAGCCTGACGTACACGTGGGACGCCGAACTGACCGAGGGCATCAAGAAGTTCGCCGCGTCCCAACGGGCCACCGTCTTCATGGCGCTGACCGGCGCCATTGGTGCCGTACTCGGCCGCTTCGCCGGGCAGGACCACTTCGCGCTCGGGACCGCGGTCGCGGCCCGGCCCGAGGGCGCCGAGCACGCGGTCGGGCTCTTCCTCGACACCGTTCCGCTGCACCTGGACCTGAGCGGCGATCCGGACTTCGCGACCCTGCTGCGCCGCGTCAGGAACACCAGCACCACCGCGTACGAACACCGGGCCCTGCCGTTCGACGAGCTGGTCGGCGCGCTGGCGCCGCGCCGCGACCCGGGCCGCAATCCGCTCTTCCAGGTCATGGTGGAGTACGAACAGGAGGCCGAGGTCGATTTCGACCCGCCTCGCCTGGCCGCGACGCTCCTGGACGTGCCGAGCGAGCGGGCCCCCTTCGACCTCAGCATCTACCTGACACACCACCGCGCGGGCCTGCGGTTCATGGTGGAGTACGACACGGCACTCTTCGACGCGTCCACCGCGCGCCGTTTCGTGGAGTACGTGGAGCAACTGCTGCGGCGGGCCCTCGAAGCGCCCGACGTCCCGGTCGCCGAGCTGACCGCCCCCTCGCCCGCCGACCGCGGCACGCTCGCACGGTGGGGCGGACTGGAGGAGCAGGCACCGTCCGGCCCCGGCAGCCTGCACGGCCTGTTCGAGGAGCAGGCCAGGTCCAGACCGGCCGCGCTCGCGCTCATCGGCGACGAACGCGCCGTCTCCTACGGCGAGTTGGAGGCGCGGGCCAATCGCATGGCCCACCGCCTGCGTCGGCTGGGCGCGGACCGCGGGGAGCGCGTGGCGGTCCTGCTGCCGCGCGGTCCCGAGCTGATCTCCGCGCTGCTCGCCGTACTCAAGAGCGGCGCCGCCTACCTGCCGCTCGATCCGTCCGCCCCGACACGCCGGCTGAGCGGGCTGCTCACGGACGGCCGCCCCGTGCTGCTGCTCACCTGTGCCACCGTGCTCGCCCGGCATCCGGATCTGGCCGCCCACGCGCCCGGCGTACTGCTCGCCGACGCCGACGCCGGCGACAACAGCGACAACAGCGACGACAGCGACACGACGCTCCCGGACACACCCCCCGACGTCGAGGTGCTATCCGAGGACCCGGCGTACTGCATCTACACCTCCGGCTCCACCGGCCGGCCCAAGGGTGTCGTCGTCCCGCACCGGGGCCCGGCCGCCCTGGTGCGCGGGCAAGTGGCGCGGCACAGGCCGCTGCGCACCCTCCAGTGGACCTCGCCCGCCTTCGACATCAGCGTCCAGGAGATCTTCACGACGCTCGCGTCGGGGGCCGCCCTGGTCCTGATCGACGACGAGGTGCGGCACGACCCGGCCGTGCTCACCCGGACGCTGCGCCACCACGAGGTGCAGCGCCTTTACATGCCGAGCACCCCGTTGCGCTACCTGATGGACACGGCGCCCGAACTGCCCGCTCTGCGCGAGGTGGTGCAGTGCGGCGAGCCCTTGCAGGTCACCGCCGCGCTGCGGCGCTTCCTGGCCGCCCACCCGCGGTGCGTCCTGTACAACCAGTACGGCCCCACCGAGACCTCGATCGTCGTCACCTCGCACCGCGTCGTGCCCGAGGGGGAGGAGTGGCCGCCCATCGGGACCCCCGTGCCCGGCGCCCACATCAGGCTCGTCGCTCCAGACGGGCGCGAGGTGCCGGTGGGCGCCGTCGGTGAGATCCACGTGAGCGGTGTGCAGGTCGCGCACGGCTACCACGGCCGCCCCGAGGAGACCGCGGCCCGCTTCGTCGACGACGGCACCGGCACGGTGCACTACCGCACCGGCGACCTCGCCCGCTGGCGCTCGGACGGCACCTTGGAGTACCGGGGCCGGGTCGACGACCAGGTCAAGATCAGGGGCCACCGCGTCGAACCCGCCGAGCTGCAAGGCGCGTTGACCGCTCTGCCCGAGGTCAAGGACGCGGCCGTCGTGCCGCGCCACGACGCGCACGGCGACATGGAACTCGTCGCGTACGTCGTCCCGAGGCACACCGGGACCGACCTGGCCCGGCTGCGGTCCGCGCTCGCCGCCGAACTCCCCGACCACCTGGTCCCGGGCCGCTGGGTGGCGCTGGAGCGGCTGCCGGTCAACACCTCGGGCAAGCTCGACCGGCGCGGCCTCCCGGATCCCGAGACGGCGGACGCCCCGCACGTCTCGGGCGCTGAACCCGCCACCGCCCGGGAGAAGTCCCTGCACGAGCTGTGGTGCGCCGAACTCGGCACCCGGTCCTTGCCCGTCGACCGCTCCTTCTTCCAGCTGGGCGGGCACTCGCTCAGCGCGATCCGGCTGCTGCACCGCATGGCCGAGGAGCTGGACCTGCACCTGTCGATGGCGGACTTCTTCCGAACGCCGACGATCAGGGGCCTGGCGGCACGGGGCGGCGGCGGGAGCACGGGCCCGGACGAGGCGGTGGCCGCCGCCGTCCCCCTGACCTCCAGCCTGCGCCGGCTGTGGCGACGCCACCACGAGCGCGCCGACCCGGCCGTCTACAACGTCACCCACCGCCTCGACCTGCGAGGGGAGTTGGACCCCCGCCACTTGGAGCAGGCGCTGTCGGCCCTCGTCGCCCGGCACGACGCGTTGCGCGCCCGGTGCGTCGAGCGGGCCGGGCAGCGGCTCTTCGAGGTGCTTGCCGCGGTACCGGTGGAGGTGCCGGTCACCGATCTGACCGCACACGGCGACGACGCCGAGGCCGTCGCCGACTGGTGCCGGGGCGAGGCGTCGCGGCCCTTCGCGCTGCACCGGGCCCCGCTGTTCCGCTTCCGCCTGGCCCGCCTCGCCGCGGACCGCTGGGTCCTGCTGGCCGTACTGAACCACGCGATCTGCGACGGCTGGTCGATGACCGTGCTCTGGCAGGAGCTGCAGGAGCTGTACAACGCCGCCTGCCGGCACACCGCCCACGAACTCCCGCCGCCCTCAGCACAGTTCACGGACGTGGCGCGCGCCGAACACGCCCTCGCTCCCGACCGGCGTCGATACCTGGAGGAGTACTGGCGCCGTGAACTCGGCGGGGCACCACTGACGTTGGACCTTCCCTACGACCATCACCGCCCGGCCGCCCTGTCGGGGCGCGGCGCGCTGCACACCCTCACCCTTGAGGAGGGCACGGCCTCGCTGGTCGCAGAGACGGCGGCAGACCTGGGCACCACTCCGTACGTGATGTGGGCGGCCGCCTTCGCCGCCTGGGCCGCGTCCGTGTGCGGCGGCCCCGACGACGTCGTCCTCGCCGCCTCCAGCGCCAACCGCGCCAAGCCGGGCCGTGAGGGAGTCGTCGGGTTCGTCGGTGACGCGGTGCTCCTGCGTGCCCGGATCGGTGACGCCGGCGTCTTCGCGGACCTGGTGGACCAGCTGGGCGGCACGCTGTTCAGGGCGCTCGACCACCAGGACCTGCCGTTGAGCGAGGTGGCCGGACTGCTGGAGGAGCGCCTCAGCTCCGCGCTCTTCCCCACGGTGCTGTTCACGGTGGTGACCGCCCGGCCGCCCGCCCTGGAGCTGCACCGTCTGTCCGCCGCCGTCGAAGGTGTCGCCGTGCGCGCGGCGGCCCGCAATGAGCTGTACGTCGTCGTGCACCCCGGACCGGAGAAGACGACGCTCACTTTCGAATACTCGACGGACCTGTTCGCCCCCGCGACCATCGAGGCCTGGATGTCCGACTTCGCCCGGCTCCTGTCGCTGGCGGTATCCGACCCGAGGACCCCCATGGCGTCGCTCGTGGCGAAGCGACGAAACGTCAGGGAGGAGGTCTGACCGGAGGGCCCCGGGCGGCGGTCAGGCGGTCAAGCGGGCGATCTCCTTCGGATCGAGGCCGGTCAGCTGGGCGATGCGCTGCGCCGGCATCCCCGCGGTCAGGGCCCGGTGCACGAGGGCCTCCCAGTCCTGGGTCGTCTCCCGGAACGCGAGCAGTTCGCTCTCCAGGTCCGTGACGGCCTGAGGCGCGCACTCCTGCTGGACCTTCAGCGCCTCCTCCTCGCTCAGCGGCACCGGCAGCCGCTCGGCATCCTCCGGGATGAGCGCCTGTGCATCGGCGGGCAGGATTCTGACCTGTTCCGAGGAAAGGGAGACCTCGTGGGCTTGCAACCAGCCCTGCACGGCTGGGGTTTCCGTGCACTCCAAGGCGCCGACGGCGGCGAGGGCCGCTCCCAGTCGAGGGTGCCGGTCGGGAAGGAGGAACAGGTATGCGTCATCGGCCATCGCGGGATATCGCCTTCTCGTTCGTACGTCAGCCGGGCATCGATGCCGGGCTCAAGCGAACACGTTCCCGGCGGTCGGCCGGTTCACTCAGACCTACTGACCCGACAAGTGACGGCCGAGCAGGCCGAAAGCACCCGGCAGCCCGGTCTCGCATCGTGGTCACTCTCTGGACCGAGGGGCTGGTCACTGTGTTTACATGCGCGTCATACTTGCGGCTTGCGCGTCCCGCGCACGGCAATGGCGCCGAGCGCTCCGACCGGGCTGCACCGGAGCGAGCGGCGTCCCTGACCGGATCGCCGGTGTCAGCCGTGCCAGAAAGGGCCCCCTTTGACCACGCGACCCGATTCGAAGTCAGCGCTGCCGGCGCTCTCGCGGCTGCTCACCGAGATCGAACACCGCAACCCGGCCCAGCCGGAGTTCCACCAGGCCGCCCGCGAGGTGTTGGAGACGCTGGCGCCGGTCATCGCGGCCCACCCCGAGTACGCCGAAGCCGGGCTGATCGAGCGGCTGTGCGAACCGGAGCGGCAGATCGTCTTCCGGGTGCCGTGGCAGGACGACCGCGGTCGCGTGCGGGTCAACCGCGGCTTCCGGGTGGAGTTCAACAGCGCGCTCGGCCCGTACAAGGGCGGCCTGCGCTTCCACCCGTCGGTGAACCTCGGCGTCATCAAGTTCCTGGGCTTCGAGCAGATCTTCAAGAACGCGCTGACGGGCCTCGGTATCGGCGGCGGCAAGGGCGGCAGCGACTTCGACCCGCGCGGACGCAGCGACACGGAAGTCATGCGCTTCTGTCAGTCGTTCATGACGGAGCTGTACCGGCACATCGGCGAGCACACGGACGTACCCGCGGGCGACATCGGCGTCGGAGGCCGGGAGATCGGCTACCTGTTCGGCCAGTACCGGCGCATCACCAACCGCTGGGAGGCGGGCGTCCTCACCGGCAAGGGCCGGAACTGGGGCGGCTCCCTGATCCGTCCGGAGGCGACCGGATACGGCAACGTCCTCTTCACGGCGGCGATGCTGCGCGAGCGCGGCGAGACCCTCGAAGGCCGGACGGCGGTCGTCTCCGGCTCCGGGAACGTCGCCATCTACACCATCGAGAAGCTGGCCGCGCTCGGCGCCAACGCCGTGACCTGCTCGGACTCCTCCGGCTACGTGGTCGATGAGAAGGGCATCGACCTGGACCTCCTCAAGCAGGTCAAGCAGGTCGAACGCGCCCGCGTGGACACCTACGCCGAGCGCCGCGGCGCCTCGGCCCGCTTCGTGCCGGGCAGGCGGGTCTGGGAAGTACCGGCGGACATCGCCCTGCCGTCGGCCACCCAGAACGAGCTGGACGCCGACGACGCCACCGCTCTGATCCGGGGCGGCGTGAAGGCGGTCTCGGAGGGCGCCAACATGCCGACGACACCCGAGGCCGTACGCCTTTTCCAGCAGGCGGGTGTCTCCTTCGGGCCAGGGAAGGCGGCCAACGCGGGCGGCGTCGCGGTCAGCGCATTGGAGATGGCCCAGAACCACGCCCGTACGTCGTGGTCGGCGGAGCGCGTCGAAGAGGAACTGACGCGCATCATGAACGACATCCACAGCACGTGCCACGAGACCGCCGAGCGCTACGGCGCCCCCGGGGACTACGTGACGGGCGCGAACATCGCCGGCTTCGAGCGGGTGGCGGACGCGATGTCCGCCCAGGGCGTCATCTGACCGGTAGGGCAGCCGCGGGCGGAGGGCGGCGAGCAGGTGCGTTCACCAGGTCCGGGCGCCCTGCTCTCGCCTCGCCCGCGGGCGCATCAGGCCGGGTCGGACCGCCGACCGGCCGCTCCCTCGACGTGGACGCCCAGCTGGTCGGCCACGGAGGAGAGCGCCGGTCCCAGCGGCAGTGCGACCCGTGTGACGGCGTAACGGTCACCCCGGGTGGCATCCCGGTTGACGATCACCACGGGCTTGCCGGCCTCGGCCGCCTGGCGGACGAACCGCAGCCCGGACATCACCGTAAGCGAGGAGCCGAGGACCAGGAGCGACGCCGCCTCGCGGACCAGGGCGCGGCAGCGCTCGACCCGCTCGGGCGGAACCGTCTCGCCGAAGAACACCACATCCGGCTTGAGGATGCCGCCGCAGACAGTGCAGGGCAGCACGCGGAAGTCCCCGACCTGTTCGTCGGTGAGGTCGGCGTCGCCGTCCGGGTTGATGCCGGCGGCCACCGGCGCATAGCCCGGATTGGCCTCCTCCAGCCGCCGGGCGAGCTCACCGCGCGGGCTGAAGGCGCCGCAGGACAGGCAGACGACCCGGTCCAGGCTCCCGTGGAGTTCCACGGCGTCCCCGCTGCCCGCGGCCTGGTGCAGGCCGTCGACGTTCTGCGTGATCACGCCGGTGAGCAGTCCGTGCCGCGCGAACGCGGCCACGGCCCGGTGCCCGGCGTTGGGCCGGGCCCGGCCGAAGGTGCGCCACCCTAGGTGACTGCGCGCCCAGTACCGACGCCGGGCCTCATGGCCTGCGGTGAACTCCTGGTAGGTCATGGGGGTGTGCCGGCTCAGGCTTCCGCCCTCGCCCCGGTAGTCAGGGATGCCGGACTCCGTCGAGATACCCGCCCCGCTGAGCACCAGCACACCGCCGACGCCCAGCACATCGACGACCGGCCCCGGATCCGTCGTACCCGGCGGCAGGTCCTCGGCAGGTGTCCAGCTCAGAGTAGGGCGCATACGCATGCCGTCAGGGTACGGAACACCGGCGGTACGGCACCGGCGGTACGGCACTGGCGGTGTGACACTGGCGGATGTGGCGGACAACGTACGGCAGACGGACCGGCGCCTGGAACGGGCCATCCTGGACCTGCTGGAGCGCCGCGGCCCGACCGCGACGATCTGCCCCTCCGACGCCGCACGGGCGGTGTACGGAGGGGACGACGACGGCTGGCGCGCGCTGATGGAACCGGCCCGCCGCGCTGCCCGTCGGCTGGTCACGGCCGGCGAGGTGGAGATCACCCAGCGGGGCCACCCCGTGGACCCGGCGGACGTCCGTGGCCCGATCCGTATCCGCCGCGTCCGCCGCTGACACGCCGCGCGGGCCGGAGCGTGCTCAGGCGGTGGTGCGGAAGGGTCCGGTCACCTCGTAGGTGATGCCGCCGGAGGAACTTCCGGACGTACCGCGCTGGCTGGAGAAGTACAGCCGCTTGCCGTCGGGGGAGAAGGCAGGACCGGTGATCTCGGAGCCGGACTGGCCGGTGACGCGCAGGAAGGGGGCCACGACTTCGGCGGGGGTGATGACGCAGATCTCCATGTTGCCGCCGTCCTCGGCGACGAACAGGTCTCCCGAGGAGCTGCCGGTGACGTTGTCGACACCGGTCAGTGGCGCGCTGCCGTTGGTGACGAGGCTGTCGTCGTAGGCGAGTTCGTAGGTGCTGCTCCGCAGGTTGAGCCGCCAGACGCGATTGTCGCCCTTGGTGGTGAACCAGACGGTGTCAGAGGCGTAGTGGCAGCCCTCGCCGCCGTTGAAGATCTTGGCGCCGGAGACCTGGTCGCGGGTGTAGGTGGGGGAGCCGTCCGGGTCGGGCACGTTGGTCCAGGTGAAGGAGCCGGTGGTGCCGGTGCCCGCGACCAGTACCTGGAGGGTCCCGGATGACAGGTCGCCCCAGGTGGCCGGGATGAACCGGTAGAAGCAGCCGTCCGACTCGTCCTCGGTCATGTAGATCACCTTGCGCACCGGGTCGGCGGCGGCCGCCTCGTGCTTGAACTGGCCCATCGCGCCCCGGCGCACGGCGGCCTTCGCGCCCCACGGGTCGGTCTCGTAGACGTAGCCGCGGCTGACTTCCTCGCACGACAGCCAGGTGTTCCAGGGGGTGGCCCCGCCCGCGCAGTTGTTACGGGTGTTGGACAGCACCCGGTAGGCGCCCGTGACAGATCCCGACGCGTTGAACTTGACGGCGCTCGCCCCGCCACCGGTGGCGAGTTCGGAGTTGGATACGTATATCCAGCCCGTGCCGTCGGCGAAACAGGCACCGCCGTCAGGGGCGCCGTGCCACGTGTACGAGGTGCCGGAAACCGTCCGGCCCGAGCGGGCTATGACGCGGCTGGTGAAGCCGGACGGAAGCATGATGCCGTTGGCGTCGGCGGCCAGCAGACCGCCGTAGGGGCCGGTCCCGTTCTGGGCCGGGGCCGCGTAGGCGGCGCCGTGCATGAGGGTGCCTCCGAAGACGGCGGCAGAGGTGCCGAACACCGCACCACGCAGGAAATTGCGACGGTCCACAGATACTCCTACACCGAGGAACGAACGATGAGTTGACGGGCGTCGCCGACTGGTCACAGGGACCGTAGAGGCCCCGACCGGGCAGGGGCAGGGTCGAGTGAGCCAACTTTCCCCGGCGAACCGATGCGCAAGTGCGGTGCGGAGGTTGCCTGTCCGGCACCAAATGAACTGCGCGGGAACCTTTGAGGCCCGAGTGACACATGGCGTTCACGGGCAAGGCGGCAGTCGAGTGGACCCGCCTGCGACGGTTCTGTCCGGGCAGGGCTCGCGGTGAGCGCGGCTGCGGGGTCGTGTGGGGTGAGGCAGGCTGGACGCATGGACAGTTCCGATGCTCCTGGGGCGAGGTCGCGCCGGTTTCCGCCGGCGCCCCGGAGCGTGGCGTCGGCCCGGCGCTTCGTCGGGACCGCTCTGGAGGGAGCCCCGTCGGAGCTGGTCGACACCGCTCGGCTCCTGGTCGGCGAGCTGGTGACCAACGCGGTGCTGCACGCGCGCACCGAGGTCGAGGTGGCGGTCCTGCCTCGCGGCGGCGGCGCTCTCGTGAAGGTGAGCGATCTCTGTCCCGCACGCGGCCTGGTGCCCCTCGGCGGCCGCCCGTACGCGGGCACGGGGCAGGGCCTGCGCATCGTCGAGGAGCTCGCGACCCGTTACGGAGTGGACGCCGACGGGCAGCGCAAGACGGCCTGGTTCGAACTTCTGCCCGATGACCGCGGGGGCCCCAGGAGTCCTGAGGGCCCCGACGGCGCTGGTGGTGCTGGTGGTGCTGATGGTGCGCCGTCGTCATCGTCGGGGTGGAAAGCCGGCGCGCCACCCGCCGATCCCCGCAATCCCCGCAATCCCTGCGACCCCTGCACGACCGTGGACCTGGTGGACATGCCGCGCGACCTCTGCGCGGCCTCCGAACAGCACCGGCACGCACTGCTGCGCGAACTGGCGCTCGCCATGGAGGGACGGGACGACCCCGAGGTGCGGCCGGCGGACCTGGCCACCGCTCAGGACACGAACAACCTGGTCAGCGCCTGCCTGCGGGCCGCCCTTGAGGAGCACCACCCTCAGACGAACATCCTTTCCCTGACCTTGACGGTACCGGCGGACGCCGCCCCCGCGGTGAACACGCTGCGCCGTGTCCTCGCTGTGGCCGAGGACGCGGCCCGTGAGGAGCAGCTCCTCACCCTGCCCTCCCTGCCGCTCAACCGCCTCTTCCGCAAATGGGTGCTCGAACAGATCATCGGCCAGCTCGACGGCGGCTCGGCCGCCCCCTGGACCCTGCTGATGGTTCCTCCGGAGCCGGGCCTCAGCACCTCGGAGCTGGTGCCGTGGGACGTGGGGCACCTGCGGACCAGCAGGGTGCCGACCATCGCCGCCGACGAGACGAACCGCATCGTCGCGGCGAACGGACCGGCGGCGGACCTGCTCGGCTGGGACGCCGACGCGCTCATCGGGCAGAAGCTGACCGTGCTCATCCCCGAACACCTGCGCGAGCGCCACCTCTCGGCGTTCACCTCTCTGCTGCTCACGGGCGAGGCACGCATCCTGGGCCGCTCGGTGCCGCTGCCCGCTCAGCACCAGGACGGCCACCTCGTCCCCGTACGCCTCGTCATCCGGACCCAGGAGCTGACCGACGGCCGCACCGTGTTCGTGGCCCACCTCGTTCCCCGGGGAGCCGCGCCGGCCGACTCCGGAAGGAACCGGCTCACGGTCGCGCAGGAACTCCCCGCCGGACCCCAGCCGCCGACCGCCCCGGAACGCGACCGACTGCGCAGCGGTACGCGGACGGACATGTCGCCCCTCGAACGGCTCACCCTGCTGGCCGACACCGGCAGTGCGCTGAGCAACACCCTCCACCTCGGCGCGGGACTCCAACGGGCGGGCCAGGTCATGACGGAACGCCTCGCCGACTGGTGCACGGTGGACCTGTTCGACGACGAGGCCCGCGTGGACCGGGTCTGCGTCGCCCACCGCGATCCGCCCCCGGGACTGCTCCCCGAGGCGTACGAGGGCAGACTCCCGCCGCTGACCGAGGGCGCGCGGGGTCCGCTGGCCCGCGTGCTGCGCGGCGCGGGCCCGCTGCTGCTCACCGAGGTTCCCCCACCGAGCCCGGACGGGAACCCCCTGGACGCCCAGTACGCGGAGCTGTTCGAGCGGATGGGCGCGACGAGCGCCATCGTCGCGCCGCTCAGGGCGCGCCGGGAGATCTTCGGCGCCCTGACCGTCGCCCGTACGAGCGGGAGCCGCCCCTTCACCCAAGAGGATCTGTCCCTCGTCGACGACCTGGTCCGCACCCTCGCCCTCGGAGTGGACAGCGCCCGCCTCTACCAGGACACCCGGAATGTCGCCGAACGCCTGCAACGGGCGCTGCTGGCCAAGCTGCCCGAGGTGGAGCACCTGCCGATGGCCGCACGGTACGCGCCGTCCTCCACCACCGCGCAGGTGGGCGGCGACTGGTACGACAGCTTCGTCGTGGCGCACGGGACCGCGCTGGTCATCGGCGATGTCACCGGACACAATCTCGACGCGGCCATCGCCATGAGCCAGCTGCGCAGCATGCTCCGCGGTATCGCCATCGACCGGCAGGAACCTCCCGAAGCGGTCCTGCGCCGCCTGGACCTCGCCAACCACAGCCTGTACAAGGAAGCCACCGCCACCTGCTTCTACGGTCTGATCAAGGGCCCCGCCGAGGGGCCCTGGCAGTTGCACTACTCCTCCGCCGGGCATCCGCCGCCGCTGCTGACCACCGCCGAGGGAGGGACCCGTTTCCTCGAAGAAGGGGCGGGCCTGTTGCTCGGGGTGGACCCCGACATGCCCCGTCCCGACGCGACCGTCGAACTCCCGGCTCACTCGACCCTGTTGCTCTACACCGACGGCCTCATCGAACGCCGGGACGAAACCCTCGACGACTCCATGGCCCGGCTCGCCGAGCACACCGCCGCCCTGGCGGGTGAACCCCTGGACGTGTTCTGCGACGAACTCCTGATCCGCCTGGGCGCCGACAGCCCTGACGACCTCGCCATCCTCGCCGTCCGCCTCACACCTTGCTGAACGCCTCACCTCAGCCCTGCGGGTCGGCGCCGAAACGGGTGGTTCGCTTCGCCTGGCTTTCAGCCCCCTGGGCCTGGCGGTGCTCCGGTTGGCCACGGGCGAGCCCAGCCATCGCGAAGGCGGTGAGGCGAGCCCGATATCCGGACGCCAAGCGCATCACCACGTCCGCCCGGGGCAAGTGACAGGAGTGGCAGGCGTCGCTCGGCGGGCGGACGCTGAGACCGCAGGTGAATGAACAGCCCGTCAGCGTGCGGGCGGAATGATGAGCCTTTGGAGGTGGACATGGACGACGAGGACATCGCGGCCTTCACCACACTCGCGGACCCCTCCGTGTACGTGGTCACCGCGGCGGCGGACGGACAGCGGGCCGGCTGCCTGGTCGGCTTCGCCAGCCAATGCTCACTGGACCCCGTCCGCTTCGCCGTGTGGCTCTCCAAGGCCAACCACACCTACCGCCTCGCCCTGGCAGCGCACACCCTCACGGTCCACCTGCTGCCGCGGGACCGACATGACCTCGCCGCACGCTTCGGCTCCCGTTGCAGTGCGGAGACCGACAAATTCGACGGTCTCGCGTGGCACGAAGGGCCGGAGGGGGCCCTCGTCCTGACCGATGCCCTCGCGTGGTTCACCGGGCGGATCCATGACCGGTACGACGGCGGCGACCACGTCGCCTTCGTCCTCAACCCGATCGCCGCCGCCCACGCCAAGGAGACCGCGGAAGACCAGGGCAACCAGGCCGCACTCACGCTGCACGACGCGAGCGACATCACCGCCGGGCACCCGGCCTGACCCCCCGGGAGGGGTGGCCTACGACGGCCTCCACGCGTCCGACGGCAAGCTGCCCCCAAGATGATGTCAGGCCGTACGAACCGGCTGGTCACCCGCCGGTGCTGACTCGGCGGGGCTGGAAGCGGCAGCCTGCTTCGTCGGATATGACACCGTCGCGCAGGCCGTCCTCACCGTCGCAGGACCTGACGACCCGGCGGTACAGCAGGGCCTGTTCCGCCGGGCCGGGGAAAGCGCCGGGGGGGAGAGGAGCCGGGCCTCGTAACCGAAGAAGAGGTTGAGGCTCACGGCGTTCCAGGCAGGGTAGGCGGCGATGACCCCGTCGAAGTCGGTGGGCCATCGCTGGGCGACGGCGAGCGCTTCGCGTCCGCCGCTGGAGCCGCCGGCGATGTACGTGTGGGCGGGGGCGGAGCCGTAGTGCGTGCGGATGATGTGGCGCGCGGCATCGTGGGTCTTCTTCAGCGCGTCGCCGGCGAAGTTGCGTACGGCTTCGTCGTTGAGGCCGAAGGAGCCGTCCAGGGAGGTGGTCGGTTCGAAGTCCGGCGCCGCCCGGTGGCCGGAGTCACCGGCGTAGGTGGCGTAGCCGCGGCCGAGCGGGCGAGGGTTCGAACATCATCGACTTCATGTTTCACTGCTGCGGCAGGGCGACGCGCAGGGTGATGTCGGGTGCCGCCGGGTCCACCGGGTGGATGACGGCCTCGACACGGCAGTACGCACCGGTCGCCGAAGACCCGCTGTGAGCGAGAGCACCGAGGTGTTCGACCAGACCGGCATCACGGCCGGAATTATCGCTTCCAGCGCCTCAAGGACCTGCTGCTTGACGTCAAGCCGCTCAGGAACGGCTTCGAGAACGGCATCCACGCCCACCACCATGTCCGACAGGGTTCTCGCTGCCGTGATGCGTGCGGCGACCGGCACGGCGTCGTCCGGCGGCATCTCACAGCGTCCGAGTGCCCGCAGGACGCGTTCGTCGAGTGAGGCCAGGGTCGCGCAATCCGCGTCGTACACGACGACATGGTGCCCCGCCACGGCGAGAGCGACAGCGATCCCATGCCCCATAAGCCCACCGCCGACGATTCCGAACCGAGTCATATGCCGGCCTCCGAGACTGGGCAGATATGTGCGTTGACATGTGTACGTGGCCCTCGTCGCACCGGCTGCCGAGGACCCGAAATGCGCGATACGCAACTGGCGCAGGCCGGAGTGGCGGCTCCACACGCACGGCGGCCGGCGGTCACGACAGCCGCATGTCTACGAGAACCGCATGTCTACGAGAACCGCACGGCGCCGACGGCGCCCGCCGCGCCGCTACGACGGTATGACGCCGCCGAAAGGCGCTACGAGAGGAGCAGCGCACACATGTGAGGCGCTGGAGGTGTGCCGAGTGCCCACTCGGCGCCCGCGTGGCCGCGGCGCCGAGTGGGCCGCGCCGGCCGTGCCGCGTGTGCAGGGACGGTACGCACGCGCCTGACGCGCATCCCGGTGAGTGAAGCCGAGGCGTAATGGCTGGAGCGGACACCACGGGAGGCGAAAGACGTCCACGGCACCCATCTGCCTGCCGCGACAGGTGGTTCTAGCGTGCTCTGTGGCACACCACCCCCGACTCCTGCCGGCGCCTCTCCGAGCGCGAGCCGCACATCAGCGCTCGGTGACCGCCCGGCAGTAAGGAGCATCACATGCTGTTTGCGTCCACCAGGCACAGCGGGACGGCATCGACCCACACCGGCGACCGGTGCCCCGTCGGCGCACGGCGGCTGCGCGGCGCCCCCCTCGCGGCCCTGCTGACCACGGGCCTGCTGTGCATGGCTTCCCAGGCGTCCGGAGCAGTGCCCCGGCCCGCCGCTCCCGCCGCCGGACACGACCCCGTCATCATGATTCCAGGCATGACTGGCTCCACGGCCAACATGAACCCCATGAAGTCCGACCTGCAGGCCAACGGCTGGCCCGCGGAACGGCTGTTCACCTGGACGGACAGCAGCTCGATGACACAGGACCTGGCCAAGGCCGCACGGGAGCTCTCTGCCAAAGTCGACCAGGTCCGCGGCCAGACCGGGGCCGACAAGGTCGTCCTCGCCACGTGGTCCGCCTCCACCCTCGCCGCCCGGTATTACATCAAGGACCTCGACGGCGCGGACAAGGTCTCCCAGTACATCGGCTTCGCCGGACCACAGCACGGCACCACCAACAACGGCTGCCAGTGGTACGTGTCCTGCCAGCAGTTCGCCTCCCCGAACACCGCGTTCCTCAAGGCCCTGAACAATCCCTCCGAGGTCCCCTCCAACGACAAGATCGACTACCTCACGATCAGGTCGACCCAGGACCGCAACGCCACACCGACCGACACCGCGATGCTGGCCGGCGCGGACGAGAACTACCTGATGAGCGGACCGACGGCACCGAACCACCTCATGATCATCTCCAATGGCACGGCGTTGGCGAAGATGCGCTCGTTCATCAGCGCGCACGAGAACGACTGACGCCGACCTCGGCGTCTCGACGTGACGGGTTACCCGATGACGCACAAATCCGTGAACGTCCCCGGGTTCCGTCGTTCTGCCCCGGCGCTGGGTCGTCGAACGCTCACACGCCTGGGTCATGCACGCCCGTCGGCACGCGCGGGACTACGTACGGCTCGTCCAGCACTCGGAATCCCTCATCACCTGGGCTGCAACCACCCTTATGGCCAGGCGAATCACCCGCCGAAACTCCCGCAGGAGCGGACAGCCGCCCTCCCTCGAAGCCCAACGCGATTGATCATCTTGGTACTGACGGTCATCAGTCCCACCAAGGGATCACCGGGCCTCAAGCCAACCTCATCGTCGCACCACCACAACGGCTCCACAGGGCTATCCGCACCAGGGGGCTCGGCGTCAGCCGTCGGCACGGAGCCGTCCGCAAGGTCAATACGGGGTGTGTCAGAGCCGTCTCGTGGTGAACAGGTTGGTTCCGTACACCGCGTCCACTTCCTTCCGCTCGGTTTCGGTGAATCCGACCTTGGCCAGCACGCGGCGAGAAGCGGTGTTCCAGTCCCAGACCGTGGCCCACAGACGTTCGTACCCAGATGATCTCGCCCATTCCAGAACCGCCAACGATGCCTCGGTCGCGTATCCCTGACGCCAAACTCGGCGTAGCAGCTCGAATGCCAGTTCAGGTTCTCCTGCCGATCCTCGCTCGCTGTCGACCAGTCCGCAGTAGCCGATGACGTCACGAGATGCTTTCCGCTCGACCGCCAGCAACCCGCTCGACCACAGCTGGTTGGTTCGGATCGAACCCTCGAGCTCCTCGACCGTGGGGTGGCCGTTGGCGTCGATTCGGCGGTGCGGCGGCACTCGTGGATCACGTTCGGTCCACAGCTCATGCTGGACGACGGCCTCGGCTACCCGCCAAGGTCTGAGCAGCAGGCGACTTGTCTCGAGTACGACCTCACTGCCCGGAACCGCGTCAACTGTCATGGCCGCAACCATGGCACGGGTGAACGCGCTGTCGTGCCACGGGGTGCACTTGGTCCTCCCGATCATGGGCGCTCGATAGGTGGGACAACCGGGATCAATCCCTGAACATCTGCTTCGACGTGCACGTTCGGCTATACCCGGTGGGCCACGTTGCTCCATACACCGACGCCAGGCTCGTTTCTCATGCCTGCCCGGCGCCTCGCCGGACGCCGGGTGTCTTGCGCTGCCCATCGAGCCGCCTTCGGATCGCCTCGTTCGAATACTGACCTGAGAAGACTCTCCATCCGAGGTTCAGACACAGGCACTCAAGGACGGATCAGCAAGCGGTGGCGGGAACTCGCACGGAGGCCAGCACCGGCAGGTGATCCGTGGCCGCGCGCAGATCCTGTTCCCGAACCCCGGGCAGGCCCATCGGCACTCCGCACCCCAGTACCTGCACCCCCGGTGTGGCGAAGACGGCGTCGATGCGCTGGAGCGGGTCGCCCAGCCGGGTGGTGTGCTCCCGCCCCCACGGTTTCGTCCCCCAGCCGTCTTGGAGTGCGTTGCTGAGCAGGCCGAAGGTGCGGCCGTCGGGTCGGTCGTTGAAGTCGCCCCCGACGACGGCGTACGGCTCCCCGAGGGCGGACAGCCTCTCCAGCAGCAACTCGCCCTGCGTATAGCGCTCCTGGTCGTCAATACTCAGGTGACAGCTCAGGACCCCCAGCCGGGCCCGCCCGAACCGCAGCACGGCGGTCGAGAAGCCACGTTGATGCAGCCCCGGGGTGCGGGGCAGCAGGATGTCTTCGGTGCGCTCCACGTGGGCACGGAGCGAGGAGAGGATCATCGGGCCGGAGGCGGTGGCGCCGCCCGAGACGTACACGAGCCCGCTGGTCCGCGCGAGACGGGTGGCGGCCTTGCGCCAGCGGAAGAACCGTGGCGCCTCCTGAACGCAGACGACGTCGGGCCGGCAGGCCCGGATGACCCGAGCGAGGGCCGCGACGTCGTCCCGCATGGAGCGGACGTTGTAACTGAGCACGCGCACGATCGCGCATCCGTCTCGCTCCGTCGTCGAATCGGGCAGGTCCTGCACACTGTTCGTCTCCATACGCCTCATTCTCGCCGCGACGGCGAGGTACGAGACGGCGGTCGCGCAGGTCGTGCAGGCTGGACTCGAAGCGGGCGTGGCGGCGGACGAGCGTATCGGCTAGGCGATGGCAGAGATCGACCACCGCTGCGAAGGCCCCCCCGTGCACGTCGACAGCTGCACCCGGTCGTTCGTGTTCCTGGCCAGGCACGTGCCCGTCACCGAGTTCTTGATCAGCGCACCCAACGTGTCGTTCTTCTGCACCGACCAGTACGCCGCCGCGTCATCGGCCAGGCACGGCTTCATCGCGATCAGCCCGTTCCGCGCCGTGAGGCACGACCCCGTCGCCTTCTGACGCAGTGCCGTGTACGCGATGCTGTCGTCCCAGTACCACGTCTGGTAGTCGCCGTTGTTACAGCCGAAGACATACGGCCCGTAGTCCGCCCGATAGTCCAGGCATTTCCCTGAGTACGGCATCCCCTCGAACGCCGACCTGGCAGCCGCCGCACTGGCCGACGTCGCGTTCAGCCCGATCGTCATCCCGGCAACCGCAGCGATCACGGCCAACCTCTGCCACACCATGAGACCCCCCGCCCGGCAGGACCGGAACGAATAGAGTTGAGCGACGCATGACAGTAGGAGTCTCCCGCAGCGCGAGGTTCGTGCGCCAGTACGAAGCAGTCGGCAATGCTCAGTTCGTGTACGAACCGGCCCGGGCCGTCCAGCCGGAAGGGCCGGAGCTGTCCCAGCCGAGCAGGGAGGGACGGCCTCCCGGCCGCTTGTCTCGCGGTAACGTACCGAAACTCGCTTAGCATCTCTTGCCATGAGCGACCCGGCGTCTCTTCTTGACTGGCTGCAGAACTGGTACGCGCAGCAGTGCGACGGTGACTGGGAACACGAGTGGGGCGTGAAGATCGCCACGCTCGACAACCCTGGCTGGACCGTCAGCATCGACTTGGAGGAGACCGACCTCGAAGAACGCGAGTACCCCCGTCAGGAGATCAACCGCACGCCGCGGGACTGGGTCTGGGCCTGGACCGCCGAGAAGACCTTCCGCGCCGCGTGCGGCCCCGGCAACCTGGCTGAGGCCCTCACGCTGTTCCGTACCTGGGCGACCGTGATCGCTGCCTGACTCTCCGGCTGTCGTTCATAGTCTCTGCGGTCGGACGGTGTCCCGTACCGCCTCGGCAAGCGACCGCCCTTCGGGTCATAGACGCGCGGCGGTGGCGGCCGCCGCATGACGCCTGCCTGGACCGTCCCATTTGCCGGCCCCGAAGTGGAGCCCGCCGCGGCTTCGTCAGCGGCTCAGCGCGGCTGAGGCATGGCCATCCCTCGGAGCAGGACCTGCGTGGCCTCCCACAAAGTGTTCTCCAGGTCGAACGGCGACCTGGCCAGACTCCAGCGGAGCACCATGCCGTCGATCATGGATGCGAACGCCAGGGCGGCAGTGTGGGTGTCGGGCGTGCCAGGGCCGGCACCGCTCACCTGGGCCAGCAGAGTCGCGATGTGCTCGACGAACTGTTCGTGATGGGAGTCGAAGCAGGCGCGGATGTCGGGGATGGTGCGGCCCAGGGCGAGCAGTTCCAGGGCCAGGGGAGCCCGGTCGGGATTCTTCGCCAGGTCGCCGGCGAACGCACGCACCAGATGCTGCAAGCGGTCGGCGGCCGGTGTCTCGCCGGCCATCGCGGCCTGCATGGCGTCGGCTTCGTGGGTCAGCATCTGATGGACGAGGCCGGTCGCCAGCTCCTCTTTGCTCTTGAAGTACCAGTACAGCCCCCCTTTGCTCACTCCTGCGGCCTTCACGACGTCGTCCATGCGGGCGTTGTGATACCCCTGCCGCGCGAAGACCGCGGCAGCCGCCTCGAAGATCTGGGTTTTCCGGGCCGCGACACGATCCTCGTCAACTGCCATGAACATTCGTCCTTCGTGACCTGCTGAGTCTCCGACCGGAAGACATGGAAGCGGGGATCGTTTCCATTACCGCCAAAAGTATCACTAGACCGGCTGGTCGGTCTAGTGCCATACTCGACTCGACCGACCAGTCAGTCGAGTAAGGAGTGGCGTATGTCCCCCCGTACGCAGCCAGGGAAGCGCGGCCACGGCCCGTCCCTCCTGTACCGGCTCGGAACCTGGTGTGCCACGCACGTGTGGAAGGTCCTGGCCGTCTGGCTGGTGGTGCTTGTGGCGGGAGGGTTGCTGGTCCCGAAGTTCACCGACAGCCTCACAGGCTCCTCCCTGAAGGTGAGCGGCTCGGAGTCGGCCCGGGCGGAGGAGGTGATGAAGGAGGACTTCGACAGCGCCGTCACCGAGGACATCGTGGTGGTCTTCGACTCCTCCACCCGCTCGGTGAAGGACGCCGCGTTCCGGGACGTCGTCCAACGCGGCATCGCGGAGCTGCGCAAGCAGCCCGGCGTCGCCGGCGTCGAGGACCCGTACGCACCCGGCGGTGAGGCGCAGATCGCCCCTGACGGCCGCACCGCCATCGTCCTCGCGGGGCTGACCGGGGACGAGCGTGCCCGGCAGGGCAACGCCCCGGACATCCAGCGGGCGTTGGACGGCATCCAGGGTGACCGCGTCGACGTCATGCTGACCGGCTCCAGCGCGCTGAACGCCGCCGTGGTCGAGCAGGAAGACAAGGACCTCGCCCGGGCCGAGTCCATCGGCGTGCCCATCGCCCTGGTCGTCCTTCTGATCGCGTTCGGCACCCTGGTGGCGGCCGGCCTGCCGATCCTGCTGGGCGTGGCCGCTCTGATGACCTCGTTCGGCGTCCTGGGCGCGCTCAGCTATCTGACGAGCTTCGACACCTTCGTCCAAGCCGTCGTCACCATGCTCGGCCTGGCACTGGGCATCGACTACTGCCTGTTCATCGTCACCCGCCAGCGCGAGGAGCTCCAGGCGCGGCCCGACCGCCCGATCGCGCAGACGGTCGGCGCCACCATGGCCAGCGCAGGCAAGGCGGTGCTGTTCTCCGGCTTCACCGTACTGATCTCGGTCGCGGGTCTGCTCCTGGTGCGCGCACCCGTGTTCCGGTCCATGGCCTTCGGTGTGATGGTGGCCGTCGCCGTGATGCTCACGGTGGCGATGACCCTGCTGCCGGCCGTGCTCGGCCTGTGCGGCACGAAGATCAACCGGCTGGCCGTGCCCGGCCTGCGACGCGCTGTCAGCCACCCCGACCCGGAGCACTCGATCTGGGCCCGCTGGACCAAGCTGGTGCTACGGCGACCGCTGCTGATCGGCGGTGCCGCCGTCCTGGCGCTGGGCGCGGCCGCCATTCCGGTCACCGGTCTCAAGCTGGGCTTCGACGTCGGGGCCAGTGCCGTCGCCGACGCGCCGGCGGGCGCGGGATACCACCTCGTCTCCGAGAAGTTCGCTCCGGGCGCCGCCACACCCATCCAGGTCGTCGTCACCAAGAAGGAGGGCTCCTTCGACGACGGAGACCTCGCCGCGATGGACCGGCTCGCCACCCGGATCGAGGACCACAAGCAGGTCGACAGCGTCCTGTCGGTCACGGGTCTCCTCAAGGAACGGACCGGACGCGGTGACGTCAGCGCCCTGAAGGCGGCCCTGGCCGAGGACGGTGGCTCACTGGACCGGATCGTCAACTCCCGTGCGGACGCCGCCATCCTCACCGTCTTCTCGAAGGCGGCACCGGATGCGGACGAGGCCATCGACCTGGTGCACTGGATCCGTGACACCGCCGCTCCGGGCGCGGAGAGCTCCGCCGGCGGACTGACCGTCGCCACCGGCGGGCTGACGGCGCAGACCGTCGACGTCGCGGGCGAGATCGACCGCTCGACCCCCTGGGTACTGAGCGCCATCCTCGGACTGTCCTTCGTGCTGCTCCTGCTCGCCTTCCGGAGCCTGCTGCTGGCGCTGAGCGCGATCGTGATGAACCTGCTGTCCGTCGGCGCCGCCTTCGGTCTGCTCACCTGGGTCTTCCAGGAAGGCGCGGGGGAGTCGCTGCTGGACTTCACCAGCCGCGGCTTCATCCAGGCGTATCTGCCGCTGCTGACCTTCGTGGTGCTCTTCGGACTGTCCATGGACTACGAGGTGTTCATCATCTCCCGCATGAAGGAGGAGTGGGACCGCACCCGGGACAACACCCGCGCCGTCACCGTCGGCACCGTCCACACGGCAAAGGTCATCACCGCGGCCGCCGCCATCATGGTGGTCGTCTTCGCCGCCTTCATGATCACCAAGGTGGTCGAGGTGAAACAGATGGGCTTCGCCCTGGCCGCCGCGGTGCTGGTCGACGCCACCCTGATCCGCGTCGTCGTCGTCCCCGCCGCCATGCGCCTGGCGGGCGATGCCAACTGGTGGTTGCCGGGCTGGCTGGACCGCGTCCTCCCGCGCGTCGACCTCACCGAAGGCCCCGGCCCGGCCCCGGCCGACAAGGGCGGCGACGGCGACCCGGCAGTACCCGCTCCCGCGCAAGCAACGAGGGCATCCGGCACACCTGGGGCATCCTCCAGCAGCTGACCGCAAGCCTTGCGTACACCAGGAGCAGACATCTCTGACTTACTGCCGACGCCGACCCGGCGGTGGCTTGGCTTGGTCTGCCTGACCGCGGCACTGCTGATCATCGGGCTGGAAGTCACGGTCCTGACGGTCGCGTTGCCGACCCTGGCCACCGCCGTCGGCGCCTCCACCTCCGAATTGCAGTGGATGACCAACGCCTTCACCCTGCCGTTCGCCGCGCTGCTGCTGCCCTCGACGGCGCTGGGCACCCGAGGTCGCAAGCCACTTCTGATGACCGGTCTGGCGCTCTTCGCGGCAGGCTCCGCCGTCGCCGTGCAGGCCGACAGCGCGAGTGCCCTCATAGCCTCCCGGGCCCTCATGGGGGCCGGTGCGGCGGCGGCCGTACCGCACGCCCTGTCGCTCGCACCGAGCCTGGCGTCACCGGCGGGCCGACAGGCGGCGGCCGCGCTGGCCTCGGCGGGTTTCGCCCTCGGTCTGCCACTCGGTCCCGTGGTCGGTGGCTGGCTCCTTGTGACCTTCGGATGGCAATCGATCTTCGTGGTCAACGTCGTGGTGATTCTCGCGGCCTTGACCGGAGCCGCCCTGGTGGTCCCCGAGCCACGCCGACGTCGCGTCGAACCCGTGGACGCCGTCTGTACGGTACTTGTCCTGACCGGGACCTCGGCTCTCGCGTACGCGGTGACCGAGGCGACCGTACGGGGCTGGGCCCACCCGGTGATCCTGCCCGTGTTCCTCACCGGTGCGGCGCTGCTGTCCGCGATGGTCATCCGGCTGATCCGCACACGGTCACCGCTGGCCGACGCCGCCCTGTGGCGTCACCGGCGCTTCACCTGGTCGATCTGCACGCTGTCCTGCGTCACGCTGCTGCTGCTCGCGCTGCTGTTCATGATCCCCCAGTACTTGCAACAGGTGCAGGGATACGACGCCTGGGCCACCGGCCTGCGTCTGATGCCCATGATGGCCGGGCTTGCCCTGGGGGCCGTGGTCGGCGGCCGTCTCGCGACCGTCGTCGACGCCAAGTGGACGCTCGTCCTCGGCATGCTGTTATGGTCGCTCGGCCTCGGGTGGATCGGGCGGCTGAGCCACGGCAGCTCCTATCCGGCCGCCGCCGGCGCTCTGGTCACCACCGGCCTCGCGCTCGGATTCACCCTGCCCACCGCGCTCGGAGCGCTCACCAGCTCGCTGCCGCCCGAGAAGGCCACGACCGCGCACGCCCTCGCCGACGCCTGTCGGCAGATCGCCGCAGCCCTCGGCATCGCCGTGCTCGGCAGCGTCCTGAACGCCACCTACCGGAAGGAGTTACGTGCGGAGGCGCCCGCCGATTTGGCCGACGGGGTGGTGGACGAGGCCCGTCGGAGCATCGCCGGCGCCGCCGATGCCGCCGCCACCCTGCCCGCGCGCGAGGGCGAGGACCTGGTCACCCTCGCGCAGCACGCCTTCGTCACCGGGATGACGACCACGGCCCGGATCGGCGCGACCATGACCGTCGTTCTGACCCTGCTCCTCGTGGTGTGCATGCCCACCGTCCGGCGTGAGCCGATCCGCGCTGCCTGAGAAGCGGACACACGGAAAGGCGGCGCCCCCGCGATTCCCGCTCACGCGGTGGGGCCGCCGCCGACGACTCCGCTGGACTCACCTCGCGCTGACGCGCGCCCGCACCCCCGGACTCGGCCGCAGGTTCACCAACAGCTCCGGCGTCACCTCCGCGCCCTGCGGAAGCAGATCGAACGCCAGGCGCTGATGGAGCACCACGGTGAGCAGGTGCCCCTCCATCATCGCCAGATGGCTGCCCGGACAGACGTTCCCGCCCGTTCCGAAGGGGAGGTAGGCGCCCTTGGGCAGTGCCTTCTCCCGTTCCCGGCTGAAGCGATCGGGGTCGAAGCGCTCCGGATCGGCGAACACGTCGGGATTCCGGTGGAGGCTGAAAGCATTGAGGAAGACCATGGTCCCGGCAGGAACCGCGTATCCGCCGACCACCGTGTCCCTGATCGCCTGCCGGGGGATCACCGCCGCCGGCGGGTAAAGCCGCATCGCCTCCTTGAAGACCTGCAAGCAGTACGGCAGTCGGGGCAGGTCCTCGAAGCGCACCGACCTCTCGCCCAGGACCGTGTCGATCTCGTGCCGCACCCGCTTGAGGACACCGGGGTGCCGGGCCAGCAGATAGAGCGTCCAGGCCTGCGCGTCGGCCGACGTCTCCTGGGCCGCGCCCCACGCGGTCAGCACCTCGTCGAGCAGCGGCTCCCCGCACATCGGGGTGCCGTCCTCGTAACGGGACGCCATCAGATCGCCCAGAATGTCCTCAGGGAGCTCGGCGCCGCCCTCCGCGGCCTCCTGCCGCTCCCGGATGAACTGGGCGATCCACGCACGGATCCCGGTCATCGCCCGCCGCGCCCGCCGGTTGCGGGGCACGGGCACCCACAGAGGCAGCGCCGCCGGACTGGTGATGGCGTACATCTCCCACTCGAACGCCTCGGTGATGGCGTCCGCCAGGGCCCGGTTGTCCCGGCTGGAGGCGGTGAAGAGGAGCCGGCTGACGATGTCCATCGTCAGCGTGTTCATCTCCGCCACCAGGTCTACGTCGACGCCCTCGCGCCAGCGCTCCGCCACGCTCTCCGCCGTCGAGACGATGGCCTCCGCATGGCGGGATATGCGGCGCGGCGAGAAGTGTGGCAGCACCAACCGCCGCTGTTTCCTGTGCAGTTCGCCCTCACTGGTGAGCAGGCCGTTGCCCATCAGCGGGGTGAGGGCGCGCGTCTGCCGCTTGCCCCGGCCGAAACCATCGGCGTTCTCGATCAGTACGTCGCGGGCCGCGGCCGGCGTCGAGACGGTGACGGCCAGGCTTCCGCCGATCCGGAAGCCCATCACGCCGTCCGAGGCAGAGGCGATCCGGTGCAGGGTGGCGATGGTGTCGGCCTGGAGTGCCGTGGCGTGTCCGAGCAGCCCACCACCGGGCGCCATGGGCAACCGACGAGGGCGGGACGACTGCCGGTCTCGTGACGGAACCACGGTGGTCATGTCGACACTTCCTTCAACGGCGAGCGCTCCAGCAGCGTCCCCGCCTTCTTGTGGGCACGGGCCTCCCGCAACAAGCGGCGCAGCGAGGACGTCAGGCCCGGGCTCTCGGTCAGCCGGTAGGCGGAACCCTCCGGCAGGCCGGCCACCAGACGGGCATGGGCCTGCGGGAAGCTGTGATAGGGCAGTCCGGGCATCAAGTGGTGCAGGGCGTGCAGCCGCAGTCCCACCGGAGCCCACAACTCACCCAGCAGCCGGGCCCGCGGATGGTTCACGGTGTCCATCATCTGCTCCACGACGCTCATCTCGTCCTCGTCACCGAGGTAGCGGTGCGCGGCCAGCAAACGCAGCGAGTTGAGCAGCGCGACCGTGACGAACAGCGCGTACCACTGCGCCAGTCGCGCCGGCGGCACCACACCCACCGCCAGCAGGGTCGCGGCCGTCGCGATCCAGGCCAGACAGAGCAGCTCCTGGCCGCGCCACAGCCACTTCTCCTCGTCGGTGGGCTGCCGCCCCCGGTACTCGAAGTCGAGCTTCAGGGCCGAGACATTGCTGTACAGGTACTCCCGGATTCTCGGCACGAACCACGACAGCGGCGTGAGCACGGCGAACCGGTACGGGCCGAAGAACGGCAGGAACAGCGGCGTGATCAGCAGCCCCACGATGTTCGACGGCGCCATCCGCGCCAGTGGCAGATACTCGGCGTCCTGCGCGGTGCCGTACAGCTTGCGGTTGTGGTGCTCGCCGTGGCACTCGTACAGGAAGACCGGCACCATCATGGGGATCCCGAACACGGCGTTCCACCACATGCGGAACGAGCCGAAACTCTTCTTCGCCCTGAAGTGCGCGATCTCATGGATGAAGGCGAAACAGCGATACGTGGCCAGGACCGAGACCAGGAACGCCGCCACCCCCGCCACCGTGAGCCCGCCCAGCGGCTGAACCGCCCAGAACGCCACGCCCGCCAGCAGCACACTGAGGGTGAAATCGGTCCAGTAGACCGCCATCCGCGGGCGGAACAGCCCGCGCAGAAGGTCGTGCGCCTCCTTCACGGAGAACCGTCCCATCGCGGTGACCATCTCCGGTTCCCACGGGATCGCCGTCTTCCGCGTCTGCTCCCCGGTCGTCATCAGGCGCCTCCCTGCCGGCGTCGCCGCAGCGCCCGACGCACCTTGCGCACCCGGGTGTCGGCGATGTCCAGGAGTGTTCCCAGCGATGTGACGGCGACGAGCATCGGGCCGGAACCCGCCGGTATCACGGGGCGGTACTCGGTGCCGGTCACCTGCATGAACTCGGGCTCCTTGATGGCGGGCAGGGTCAGATCGGCCCGCTCCATCCGGTGCACGTACGGCAGCCGCCAGATGCCGGGGAGGGCGGCGTGCGCGCGCATGCCCGCCTTGGTCGGAGGCAGCTTCTCGCCGTTCTCCAGCCGCCAGAGGGCGCGCCGCTCCAGGCCCTCGTGCCACTTCTCCACCAGTCCCGCGACCCGGTGCGGATCCAGGCGGTGCCAGGGCGCGGACTGCGACAGGAACAGCCGTCGCTCCAGCCCCGCCCGCAGCCGGGCGTGCTCCACGCTCTCCTCGTCGGTGCGGCCGCCCGTCTCGGTCAGCCAGCGCGAGATGCGGAACCGTCCCAGCAGTGCGGCCCCGAAGACCATGTAGTCCAGGAGGTGGTCCATGATGAAGAAGCGGCTGTCGGCGAGGGCCGGACCGTACTTCGAACGCACCATCGAGCGGATGATGCGCCAGTCCGCCGTGGCGGCACGGTTGACGTGGTCGAGGTAGTCCATGTCCAGCCGGCCCTGCTGTACGTCGCGCTGGGCGATGTTCGCCAGATGCCAGGCGGTGGCCATGGACAGGCTGATGCCCTGGCTGTAGAAGGCGTCGATCATCGAGGAGGCGTCGCCGACCATGGCGTAGCGCTTGGGGGAGATGAAGGTGTTGGTCATGCGCTGGACGTCCCGGTAGGCGCTGAACTCCAGGACGTTCTCCTCCTGGAGCCAGTCAAGCAGCGGGTAGCGGCGCAGGACCTTCCAGAAGACCTCGCGGGCGTTGCCCTCCTCCGGAGGACGCTGCTGACTGTAGGTGATGCCGACGCTGATGCGGTCGTCCTTCAGGCGGATGAGCCAGATCCAGTAACCGTCGCCCCACAGGTGCACGGTGGTGCGCTCCCGCTCGGTCACCTCCCCGTCGGGGAAGGCGAACTTCCAGCGCTCGTCGAACATGTCCTGGGTGCAGTGGGAGAACTGGGCCCAGGCCGCCGTCGTGGAGAATCCGTCCTCCAGGGGGATGTCATGGCCGAAACGGCGGGCCAGCAGACGGGTGCGGCCGGTGCAGTCGGTGATCCAGCGGGCCGAGATCTTGCCGCCACGGTCCTTGTCCCGGGAACTCCAGTGCAGGGTGTGGTCGTTGCCGTCCTCACCGAGGGTGATGTCCCGGACCAGACCGCAGTCCATGAACCTCAGCCCCGGAGTGGAGCGGGCGCGTTCGCGCAGCACCGCCTCGATCTCGGGACGGACGATCTGGGCGTCCTTGAACATGGTGCGGTGGAAGAGGGGATCCTCGATCCTCTCGATCCAGCGCGCGGGCAGCGCGCTCTGGAAGCCCCATTCGGAAACCGAAGCGTCGAAACTGGTGCGGCCCTCAAGGCCGTGCACCATCCAGAACCCCTTCTTGCCGAAGGATTTCTCCAACGACTCGTCGAGCTCGCCCAGGGACCGCAGGAAAGCGTTGGAGTACACCAGCAGGGACTCACCGACCTTGTAGCTGGCCTGCTGCTTCTCCGTCGGCTGGTCGATACAGACCACCGACAGGCCACGCTTGGCCAGTGCGATGGCGCTGATCAGACCGACGACACCGTGGCCGACGACACAGACATCGGCGCGCACTTCCTCGTTCCGCGCCGCTCCGTCCTGTTCACCGGCGGGTGCGACGGCTCGGACACCGGAGCGGGCGCGGGAGGCGGACTTGGTGTGGGTCTTGTCGGAGTTGGACACCGGGTTCTCCTCAGTCCGCGATTCGGGGAGCCAGACGGGCGAAGCGTCGCGCCACACGACGGTGCCGATGGGCGAAGAGCTGCTGCACGGTCCGGCGGTACACCGGGGTCATCGGCCGCAGGTGCGGCTTGAGCACATACGTCAGGCGGTCGGAGAGGACCGTGCCGCCCTCCTTGCCCTCGATGACCCGCTCATGGATCCAGGCATGCGCCGACGCCATCCGGGACACCTCCAGGAAGCGCCGGCCCTCCTCGCGCTCGGCGATGACGACATCGTCGTAGTCGTACGGCAGCAGCCGGCCCAGCAGGATCCAGGAGCGACCCAGCGGCTGCCCGAGCGGCACCCGCGCCAGCGACGGCGTGCCGATCCCCTGCATCCGCTTGGGCAGGGTCATACGCATCACGGGGGAGAGTTCCGCGTTGATGCCGACGACCTCGGTGGCCCCCTGCCACACCTGGGCCGGATCGGCGCCGGGCAGGAACGTGGAGCGGTACACCTGCTGCCAGCGGGAGTCGGGCACGCGCTCCAGGTCGGGATAGTAGGCGAGCACCGACGGGGCGGGGCGGTAGGACGATCGTGGCGCGGTCGTCGCCGGTGCCTGACCGGCGTCGTCGAACGTGTCATGCATGAGGGCCTCCCTGCCGCTGGTGATCGGTATCCGTCGGCAGGTACAGCCGGTAGCCCAGCTTCCGGGCCTCGTCCCGGAGCATGCGCACCAGATCGACGGAGAGCTTGTCGCCGTGACTGACGACGGGGTCGTGCAGGCGGTGGGCGAGGACCATCGTCTCGGCGGTGCAGGCGTACGTCACACCGCTGGGGACGCCGAAGTCGACTCCCAGGTCCCGGCCGCCGGGCAGCTGCACGAGACCGCCCGCGACCACCCGCAGATCGGGCCGGGCCGCCTTGAGCCGCGGGCCCACGTTCGGTGGCTGCGACACGTCGCACACCGCGGCGCCCCGCCGCACCAGCTCCGGCCGGATCAGCTGGTCCGGCGTCGACGTGGCGGCCAGGACCAGATCTCCCGCCGGCAGGACAGCCTCGGCGTCCACGGACGCGGTCAGCAGCCCCTGCTCGACGAGATCCGCCGCGATGGCACGGGCGCTCGCGCCGGAGGACGCCCGGGTGCGCACCGACCGGGCCAGCGCACCCGCGTGGGGCGCATCGTCGGCCTCCATCAGGTGCCCGACCACGGACTCCAGCGCGGCGGCCAGCCTGCGCTCACTGCGCGCCCGGTTGGCGGGGTTGCCCACCAGCACCAGCCGGCCGACCTTCTCCGAAAGGAGCAGGCTGGACGCCAGGCCGATCGCGCCGGCGCCGCCGAGCACCACACAGCACGCCTCGCCCAGCTCGATGTCCTGCTGCCGTGCCGCCTCCTCCAGACCGTCCACCGCGGCCGCCACGGTGTAGGCGTTGCCGGTGGTCACCGGAACCGGCACGTCCCGCAGTGCCGTGGCGTTCGCCGTGACGACCGAGGTGTAGGCGCCGAGGCCCACCAGCTGCGCGCCGCGTGCCACGGCGTCGTCGACGGCCTCCTGCACCAGCGCCGTGGACTGCGCGCTCGGCATGTCCAGCAGCCGCTGTGCCCCGTAGGGCAGCGCGAAGATCTCACCGTAGGAGCTCTCCCCGGTGTCGGTCTCCACCCGGCACCGGCCGACCAGCATGGCGGCGGCGGTGTCCACGTTGCGGCACTGGTTCATCCGGTCGAACAGCACCCGCACCTGCTCGCCGGGGAGTCCGAGGCGGCCGTCGTAACTCTCGTAGCTCGCCAGGTCCGTGGGGTGGGCGATGAACGCCCAGCGCGGCTCGCCCTCACGCGGCCGCAACCGCGTGGGACGCGGCGTGGCGGACGCGTCCTCCGTGGGGAACGCAGCGGCCGCGGGCCGTTCGGAGGCGGGCCGTTTTGAGGCGGGCAGGAGGTGGGCGAAGAACCGTGCGCTGTCCCCGCGTTCGATCACATCCAGGCCCCGGTCGAGTGCGCCCAGCAGAGTGTCGCAGTCGGCCCCGGAGACGTTCAGCGGAGGCTCGACCCGCAGCACGCTGTTGGCGAAGTACGCGGGCGCCAGGCGGATGCCCTCGTTGCGCAGCAGATAGCCGCACAGAAACCCGGCCAGCCCCTCCTGATCGGCCAGCGAACGGAACAGGCCCTGCCGCGCGTGGAGGTCAGGGTCGTCGGAGAGCTGTACGCCGAGCAGCAGCCCCTGGCCACGTACGTCCGCGACCAGCTCCGGATGCCGGGAGGCCACCTCGCGCAACCCGGCCAGAAGATGATCGCCGCGCCGCGCCACCTGCCGGACCAGCGCCCGGTCGTCGGCGGTGAGCAGTTCGACGGCGCCCACGCCGACCCGGGAGCAGAAGGCGTTGCCGCCGAAGGTCGAGGTGTGCCGGAGGCCGAAGTTCTCGGAGAGGCTGTCCTGCCCGAACACCACGGCCCCGATCGGCACCATGCCGCCGCCGAGCGCCTTGGCCAGCGGCATGATGTCCGGGACCACGTCGTGGTGCTCGCACGCGAACAGGCGCCCGGTGCGCCCGAGTCCGGTCTGCACCTCGTCCACGATCAACTTGGCGCCGTACCGGGTGCACAGTTCACGCGCGGTGGCGAGGTAGCCCGGCGGGGCCGGAACGATGCCGCCTTCGCCCTGGACCGGCTCGACGATGAACGCGGCGATGTCCTCGGGATGCTCGCCGAAGATCTGCCGGAGGGCTTCGGGGTCTCCGAAAGGGATGTGGTGGAAGCCGGCCGAGGGCGCGCCGAAGGGAGTCTGGTAGCGGGGCCGCCCCGTGGCGGACAGGGCACCGAGGGTCTTGCCGTGAAAGGAGTTGTGCGTCGAGACCACCAGACGGCGGCCGGTGGCGGCGCGGGCGAGCTTGAGGGCGGCCTCGACCGCTTCCGCACCGCTGTTGCACTGCCACACCTGGTCGAGATGGCCGGGTGCCACGGCGGCCAGCCGCTCCGCGAGCAGCGCGGACGCGCCGAGGACCGAGGGCAGGGTGATGCTGGGTTCCCCCGAGTCCCGGACGGCGGATATCGCCTTCCACATCTCCGGCGGGTTGTGCCCGAAGGGCAGGGCTCCGTAGGCGCCCGCGAAGTCCAGGTACTCGTTGCCGGCGCCGTCGTAGAGCCTGGTGCCCTCGCCCCGCACGTAGTGCACGTCGATGCCGAGGCCGTCGAGCATGCGGGCGATGTAGGGGTTGGCGTGACGGCGGTAGCGCTCGGCGGTCTCGTCCCGGGCCGCGACGCTGCTCAGCCGGGCCCGCAGCGCGGCACGTTTGTCTTCGGCGGTGCTGGTCAGTGGGGTCGAAGCCACAGTTATCGTCCCTCTTCGGAGTCGAGTGCCGCCATCAGACGGTCGAGTTCTTCCTCTGACAGTTCGTCGAGGTGGTCCAAGGCGTGCCGGGCCTCGGCCGAGGTGGGGGCGCGGGTCCCACCGGCTGTCGCAAGGGTGCGGGCCACCTCTCGCAGCGTCGCGCCCTCGGTGAGCACCGTGATCGGAATCGCCGCGCCCAGGTCGCTCTCCAGGCGGTTCTTCAGCTCCACGAAGGACACCGAGTCGACGTCCAGGTCCCGCGCGGACCGGTCGGGGACCAGCGCGGCGGGGTCGGCACGCATGATGTCGGCCAGGTGCGTGATGAGCCGTTCCAGGACCGAGTCCACGTCCAGAGCCGGCGTCGGCGTCTTCTTGCTGTCCGGCCCGTCATCTGGCGCGCTGTCGGTTTCGGTGCCGGAGACCCAGTACGAGCGGTGTTGCCATGGGTACGTGGGCAGCGGCACCATCGGACACGGGCCAGGGAAGACGGCGGACCAGTCCACGTCGTTCCCGGCCGTCCACAGCTGGCCCAACGCCGAGTGCAGGCATGCCAGTTCGTCCTGGCGTCGGCGAAGCGTGGCCACCGTGTGGACGCGGATGTCTCCCGGCCTCGCCTCGGCCAGGCGCCGCATATGGGGCAGGAGCGCGGGGTGGGGGCCGATCTCCACGAAGCAGGTGATGCCGTCGTCGATCATCGCCTCCACGGCGTCGCTGAAGCGCACGGGATAAGTGGCGTTGGCGGCCCAGTGCGCCGCGGTCAGTTCGCCGGCCGGGTGCGGGGCCCCGGTCACCGTCGAGTACAGCGGGATGCGGCCGGCGGCGGGCCGCACGGTCCCCAGCTCCTTGCGCAGCTGCTCCGCGGCGGCGCCGAGTGCCGGGCTGTGGAAGGCGTAGTCCGTGTCCAGACGGGTGACGCGCCAGTCGGACAGGTGCGGCAGCAGGGCCTCCGTCTGCGGTGCGGGCCCGGCGATCACGGTGCCCTCCGGCCCGTTCACCGCCGCGATGCCCACCTCGTCGCCCGGCCCGTCGGGGTGCTGCCCGCCCCGGGCCAGCGCCTCGGCCACCTGCTCGGACGGCGCCCGCACCGCGTACATCGCTCCGCCGGAGGCGTGCATGTGGAGTACCTCGCTCCGAGCGATGATCACGGCCACGGCCTGCTCGCGGGTCAGTGCCCCGCATGCGAGTGCGGCCGACACCTCTCCCACGCTGTGTCCGCAGACCGCCCCCGCCGCCAGCCCCCAGGCGTTCAGCCGCGCCGTGAGGGCCGCCTGCAGGGCCGCGATCGCGAGTTGCGCGAAGCGGGTGTCGCGCAGCGCCTCCTCGCAGCGGGGGCTCGCGAGCGTCTTCATCAACGGCGGACCGCCCGCCGCGGTGATCGCGCTGTCCCAGGCGAGGAGTTCGTCATGGACGAGCGCGTCCCGCTCCGCCAGAGCCACGCCCATCCCGGCCCACTGGCCTGCCTGGCCGGAGTAGACGAAGCCGATGCTCTGCGGTACCGAGGGCGCCCCGGAGGCCAGGCCGCCGTGACTGTCCGCCGTACGGCGCAGGGCCTCGGCCAGCAGCTCGGGGGCCGCCGCGGTCACGGCCGCGCGCCAGGGGTGGTGCTGGCGTCTGCGCGCGGCGGCGGCCATCACATCGCGGAGCTCCGCGCCGCCCAAGTCCCCCACGTGAACGGCGAATTCCCGCAGCGCGTGGGTGAGCGCCGGGCCTGATCGCGCCGAGACCAGCAGCAGCACGGGCTCCGTGCCGGTATCCGGGCGGGGCACGTCCTGAGTGGCGCGCCGGTGGTTGCGGATGGCCGGGACGGCGTCGGGGTGGGCGACGATGAGATGCGCGTTGGTGCCGCCGAAACCAAAGGAGCTGACGGCGGCGTACCGCTTCTCGGACGGCTGCCACGCCTCCAGGCGGCGGGGGATCTCGAAGCGTTCGCCTTCCAGCTCGATGAAGGGATTGACCTCCTTGAGGTTGATCTGCTCCGGCAGCCGACCGTGGCGCAGCGCCCCGAGGGCCTTGATCAGCGAGGCGACTCCGGCGGCGGACTCCAGGTGCCCCAGGTTCGCCTTGACCGAGCCCAGCCAGCAGGTGGGATCCTGCGTGCCCCGGCCGCCGTAGACCGCGCGCACGGCCTCGTACTCGATGGGGTCGCCCAGCGGCGTACCGGTGCCGTGCATCTCGACCATCGTGATGTCGCCCGCGCCGAGCCCCGAGGCGTCGAGCACCTGGCGCATCAGCTGTTCCTGCGCGACGGGCGAGGGCGCCGTGAGGCCGTTGGTGCGGCCGTCCTGATTGGTCGCGTCGGCGAGGATCACGCCCTCGATCGGGTCGCCGTCCGCCAGCGCGTCCGACAGCCGGCGCAGGACGACCAGACCGGCGCCCTCGCCGCGCACCATGCCGTCGGCGTCCATGGCAAGGGCCTTGGTGCGTCCGTCAGGGGCCAGCGGCAGCGCGCGCCCGGTCATCGTGGTGGACAGCGGGGACAGGATGAGGTTGACGCCGCCGGCGAGAGCCCGGTCGCACGCGCCGGACCGCAGGGCCTGGCAGGCGAGGTGCACGGCGACGAGCGAGGAGGAACACGCCGTGTCCACGGCCATGCTGGGCCCGCGGAACCCGAACTCGTAGCTGAGCCGGTTGGCGATCAGGCTGCGTGCCCCGCTGCCGGTGGAGAGCCTGCTGCCGATGTCATCGCTCGCGGCGAGAGAGGTCAGCATGTAGTCCTGATGGCCCACGCCGACGAACACTCCGGTGGCGGACCCGGCCAGCTGTCGGGCCGGCCACCCCGCGCGCTCGACGGACTCCCACGCGATCTCCAGGAGAACGCGTTGCTGCGGGTCCAGCAACTTCGCTTCGGCGTCACCGATGCCGAAGAAGGCGGCGTCGAATCCGTCGACGTCGTCGATCTGCCCCGCGTACTGGGTGAGCCGGGCGAATCCGGGGTCGTCGAGGCCGGAGAAGTCGATGCCGGTCCAGCGCTCGCCGCGCAGCGGCCGTACCGCGTCGCGGCCGTCGGCCAGCAACTGCCAGTACTCCTCGGGGCTTTCGACCCCGCCGGGCAGGCGGCAGCCCGAGGAGACGACGGCGATCGGCTCCGTCCGCGAGCGTGCTTCCAGTTCTGCGACACGCGTGCGCAGCGAACGGATGGTCTCCGCCGCGCGCAGCAGTGCCTGTTCGGTCGTGGTGTCGGTGGTCATGCCTTCCCCCGTGGCGGGCCGTCGAGTTCTGCCAGCAGCCGGCTCAGGGCGTCCGAGCCGGCCGCCGGTGGTGGCTCCACGCGCTCCGCCACCGTCGCGTCCCGAGCGGCGCCGGGCGCCGACCCCCGGGACGGTTCCGTGTTCCGCACGATGCGCCCGAGCAGTGCGTCGGTGAGCTGGCGGATGGTGGGATGCGCCCAGACCAAGGTGGCCGAGAGCCGGATGTCCAGCTCCTTCTCCAGCCGGTTGCGCAGTTCCACACCCATCAGCGACTCCATCCCCATCTCGGCGAAGGGCAGGTCGTCCGCGGCGCCCACGCTCAGTCCGTTCGGCAGGACGCTGTCGAGCGCGGCGCGCAGCCGGCTCCCGAGAACCTGCACCCGTTCGGCGTCGGAGGGGAGCGAAAGCAGCGTCTGGCGCAGCTCACCACCGGGCCTGGGACGGTCGTCCGAGCCGACGGAAGCGAGCCCCGCCGGATGATCGGTGCCGGTGCGCCGCGACAGCTGTGCCAACGCCAGATGCTGCACCTGCGCCAGCAAGTCGCCCGCCGTGGAGACGAACGCCAGATCCATGACCACCTCCCCGTCGCACTCCCGCAGCTGTCCTTGCGCCACGGCGCTGTCCGCCGTCCACAGCTCCGCCGAGGTGTGCACGGCCGTCACGCGGGAGACCGCTACCTGCTCCGGATCCAGACCGGGCCGGTCGGCCAGCAGCGCCCGCGCCACGGCGGGGAGCGCCCGGTCCAGCACACTGACCAGCGAGGCGGGCGAACTGCTCGGTGGCGGGGTGGGCACGGTCACTTCGCACCGGGCCGTCGCCGTGATCTCCCGCAAGGGGGCGGGCGGCCGGACGCCGACCGTGCACGCCGCCGCCGTCGTCCACCGGCCGGCGCGCCGATAGAGGAACCGCACCGCCGCCGACCGGGCGGGCCGCGACCCGTCCCCGCCCAGGTGCACGACCAACTGCCGCGCCACACCGGACTCGGCGGGCAGCGGCCGGTGCATCTCCAGGTCCTGTACGCACCGGGCATCCTCGACGCCGGCCTCCCGCGCCGACCAGAGCGCCGCCGCCACCAGCTCCGGCACGGACACCACGGGCTCGCCCGCCACCGTGTGGCTCTCGCGCGTCTCGGGGAGGGCCAGGCTCGCGAGGTACGTACCCGGCTGGAAGGACGCCTCCGTGAGGGCACCGGGTCCGGCGCCCCTCACCCGGTCGGACGGCTCGGCCGCCGGGGCCCGGTAGACATGGGTGCGCCGGAAGGGATGGACCGGAAGGAGTGCCGCCCACGCACGGGTTTCCGCGTCGGCATCCGCCCGCAGGTCATGGCCCTGCTCGAACAGGGCCGCCTCCACCTCCCGCAGCCGGAGCTCTCCGCGTTGGTCGCGGTGCCCCGTGGAGATGGCCACCGTCCCTTCGCCCAGCGCTTCGAGAGACTCGCGCAGTGCGACGAGCAGCACGGGATGCGGACTGATCTCCAAGACGTGGGCGACGCCGTCGTCCGCCATGGCCGTGACCGCTTCCCGGGCACGGACCGGATGAGTGAGGTTGTCCTGCCAGTACCGCGCGTCCAGGGGTGCCTCATACAACCCGCCGACGACCGAGGAGTAGAACGCCGGTCCCGAACTCTGCCGGGGCGCGTCCACCTGGCCAAGCACCCGGCCGAGCTGTGCGGCGGGCGCCTCCATCAAGGGGCCGTGAGAGGGATAGTCGACCTTGACCCGGCGGGTGTCACATCCCCGCCGTTCGAATTCCGCGAGAGCCGCCGCCAGCGCGTCGGCGGCCCCGGAGACCACACAGGAGCGGGGGCTGTTGTCCGCCGCTACGGTGACGGGGCTGCCCGACCGGCGCAGGATCTCGGCGGCTTCGCGCGCGCCGGCCTCCACGACGGCCATGCCGCCCGTGCCGCGAGCCGCCTCGACGGCGTCGTTGCGGGCCCGCAGAACCCGGCAGGCGGTGGCCAGATCGAGCCGGTCCGCCACGACGGCCGCGCTCAGCTCACCCATGCTGTGGCCGGCCACGGCATCGGGTCGGATCCCGAGATGCGCCAGTTGCGCGGTCAGAGCGAGCTGCACGGTGAAGATCAGGGGCTGCGCCACACAGATGTCGTCCAGGTCCTTCGGCTCGGTCCGCTCCAGTGCGGCGAGCGGACTCCAGCCCAGCATGGGCGCCAGTACGGCGTCCACCTCACGCACCCGGGCGGCGAAGGGCGGACAGGCGCGCAACAGTTCGCGGCCCATCCCCTCCCACTGCGAGCCGTGCCCCGAGTACACGAAGCCCACGGACGAAGGCGAGCCGGTCCTCGCGCGCACGGCGCTCCGGGTGCCACCCGCGATCGCCGCCAGTTCACCCAGCAGCTCCTGCCGGTCGGTCGCGACCACCCCGGCGCGCCACTCGAAGGCCGTGCGGTGGGCGGACGCGGCGCGGGCTGCCTCGCGTACCTGCTCCCAGGATTCGAGGGCGCCCATCCGGTCGGCCCAGTCGCCGGCCGTCGCAGCCAGCGACTGGGCGCTCCGGGCCGACAGAGGGAGCAGAACGGGCCCGGAGTTCGCCCGCGCGCCGTCCTGCACGGGGGATGGTCGGCGCGGCGCGCGGGCGAGTACGAGAGAGGCGTTGGTGCCTCCGAAACCGAAGGAACTGACGGCGACCGTGGAGGCGTCCGTCGGCAGGTCGGTGTGGTCGGCCGACATCGAGAGGCCGAAACCGTCCAGGTCGATACGGGGGTTGACCTGCCGCAGATGGGGGTTGCCGGGCACGACGCCGTGCCGCAGCACCAGCGCTGCCTTGATCAGGCCCAGAACGCCTGCCGCCGCCTCCAGGTGGCCGATGTTCGCCTTGATCGATCCCACGGGCAGAGCGGGGCGGTCCTGCCCCACCGTCCGGTTCAGCGCCGCGCTCAGCGCCCGCCCCTCGATGGGGTCGCCGAGCGGGGTGCCGGTGCCGTGCAGTTCGACGTAGCCGAGGCTCTTGGCGGAGGTCACTCCGGCCTGCCTCAGCGAGCGCACGATCAGCTCGGTCTGGGCGCGGCCGCTGGGCGCGGTGAGCCCGTTGGTACGTCCGTCCTGGTTGACGGCGGATCCCTTGATCACGGCGTGGACGTACTCGTCGGCGGCGAGGGCGTCCTCCAGACGGCGCAGGACGACGGCCCCACCGCCCTCGGAACGGACGTAGCCCTGGCCGGAGGCGTCGAAGGTGCGGCAGCGGCCGTCGGGGGACAGTGCGGTCAGGCCGGCCGCGCCCAGCTGTGGGACCGGGGACAGCAGCGCGTTCACCCCGCCCGCGATCGCAAGGTCGCATTCACGTGCCCGAAGACTCTGGACGGCCAGGTGCACGGCGACGAGGGAGGATGAGCAGGCGGTGTCGACGGTGAGCGAAGGGCCTCGCAGGTCCCACAGATAGGAGAGGCGGTTGGCCGTGATGGCGTGGGAGAGGCCGGTGTTGGTGTAGGGGCCCTGCATGTCCTGCGCGGACTGCCCGCCCAGGAGCATCGCGTGATCGTGCGTGGCCTGGCCGAAGAAGACCCCGGTCCTGCTGCCGAGCAGGTCGGCCCGGACGATGCCGGCGCATTCCAGGGCGCGCCAGGCGACCTCCAGCGCCAGTGCCTGCTGAGGGTCGATCCGAGCTGCCTCGCTGGGCGAGATGCCGAAGAATCCGGGATCCCAGCTCTCCAACTCGTCCAGGAAACCGCCCCATTGGGCTCCGGCGGCCTGCGAGCCGGCCGAGGTCACGCCGGTGTACAGGGGTTCCCGGCGGCTGGGCACCGGGGTGATCTGGTCCCGCCGCTCGTCCAGCAGCCGCCACAACGCCTCGACGGTGTCGGCGCCGGGGACCCGGCAGCCGAGCCCGACGACGGCGACCGCGCCGTCCTTGCCGTCCTCAGCCACGGGTGGGCTCCGGCGTCGCGAGGGTGCGGGCCAGGAACGCCGCCAGGCTGTCGACGGTCGGATGGTCGAAGAACCACTCGGTGGGCACCTCGACCCCCAGCTCCTCGGTGACCGTGCCCGCGAGCCCGATCAGGGCGGCGGAGTCCAGGCCGAGATCCACGAAGGCGGCATGGCGATCCACCCCTTCCTTTGGGGCGAGACCCAGTTCGCCGGCGATCGACGCCTGTACCAGGGCCGCGATGTCGCGCTGAGTGATGGTGGCTTCGGTGGTCACCGCTGTCCTCCCTCGCTTGTCTCTCCCCGGTGCCAGAGGGCCACCGGTTTGAACTCGCCGGCGCTCCAGCGCTGGGCCGCCTCGGCCCGCCGAAGCTTCCCGCTGGTCGTCCGCGGCACCGCTCCGGACCGGACCACCGCGACCGCCGCGGGAGCGATCCCGTGCTCTTCCAGGACCGCCCCGCGAACCGCCGACAGGACGGCGGCGCAGTCCACCCCGGGGCCGTAGGCGAGCAGTTCGCAGGCGAGCACCACCTGCTCGTCCTGGTCCCCCTCGTCGCGCGTCGCGAAGGCCACGGCGCGCGCCACCAGTCCATGGCAGCCCTCCGCGGTGGCTTCGAGGTCCTGCGGATGGTGGTTGGTGCCGCGATGGATGATCACATCCTTGATGCGGCCCGCGACGCACAGCTGGCCTTCGTGCCAGACCCCGAGGTCCCCGGTGCGCAGGAAGCGACGTCCGCGGAACCCTGGCTCGTCCACCGTCGCCTCGAAGGTCTCCCGGGTGACCTTCTCGTGTCCCCAGTAGCCGCCGGTGACACTGGGACCGCTGATCCAGATCTCACCGACCTCGCCCGGCGGGCGCCTCCGGGACGTCTCCGGATCGACCACGGCCACCTCGATGTCCGCGGCGATGGTGGTCCCGCAGCCCACCAGGTCCGTCCGCGTGGCCCCGGGCCGCGAGCCCTGCACCGTCCCATTCGCGGCGCCCGGCGTCTGCTTCTCCACCTCGCCGAGCACCGGAGCGGCCTGCCGGTCCAGGCAGGTGACGACCAGGGTCGCCTCGGCCAGGCCGTAGACCGGCATCATCGCGTGGGGGTTGAAGCCGTACGGCTCGTATGCCTCGGCGAACGCCGTTACGGTCCTGCGCCGTACCGGCTCGGCGCCGTTGAGAGCGTGCCTGAGCCCCGACAGGTCAAGGCCCTCGCGGCGCTCCTCCGCAACCTTGCGCACGGCCGTCGCGTAACCGAAGTCGGGAGCGATGGTGAAGCTGGAGCCGGTGTCGCTGAGCGTCCGCAGCCACCCCAGCGGGTCGCGCAGGAAACCGGTGGGCGTCGACATGTGAAGGCGCATGCCGGCCGTCAGCGGATGGCAGACCATACCGATCAGGCCCATGTCGTGGAACAGCGGCAGCCAGCCCGCCGCCGACTGACCGGGCCCGGTTCCGAGATTGCGCCGGATGTGCGCGATGTTGTGCGCGAGGTTGGCGTTGGAGACCATCGCACCCTTGGGACTCGACGTGGAGCCCGACGTGTACTGAAGCAGCGCCAGATGCCGCGGCCGGGTCCGCACCGGACCCGCCTCACCGCCGGCCTGCCAGGGGATCTCGTCCGGTGCGATCACCAAAGGAGCCAGTGCGGCGGCGTCGGCGACGGCCCGGACCCGGGAGCGCAGCTCCGGCGCCGTGATGACGGCGGATGGTTCGCAGTCCCGCAGGATCTGCTCCAGCCGGTGGTCCCACGCTCTGCCGGCCCGCATGGTCGACATCAGCGGCGGATGGAAGGTGACCGCCACGGCGTCCGCCAGCAGACATCCGAAGAACGACGCCACGTAGTCCACGCCGTCGGGCAGCGCGATCAGCACGAAGGGCCGGTCGTGCGTACGGGGAGGCAACTCGTGCAACACCGCGCCGACCGCCGCCGCCTGAGCGTACAGCTCGGCGTAGGTGCGTCGGTCCTGAGCGCCGTCGGACCGGTCGTAGACGAGCGCGGTGGTGGCCGACAGCCGCTCCGCGTGCGAGGCGAGGGCGTGGCCGAGGGTGTGGTGCTCAGTCGCGGTCCGCGACGCTGCGGAGGGCATTGCCCCGCCTCCTTTCGGGCCCCAGGGCGCCTATCAGCCCGTCGACCTCCAATTCGGTGAGCCAGTTGTCGACCGCGGCGATGGAATCGTGCAGCGACGTGGGGCGGAACCCCAGCTCGCGCTGGGCTCGGCAGGTGTCGTAGAAGAGCCGGTTGACCGACAGCGCCGCGTTCTCGGGGACGAGGAACGGCGACCGCATCGGGTCCTTGCGCAGTGCGGCCACGATCGCGCCGACGCGGCCGGCGGCCCGGACCACGCTGTTGGGCACCGCCCGCTTCGGCGGCGCGCACCCCACGACCTCCGCCACCTGGTGGAAAAGTTCGCGGTAGGTGAGGTTCACCGACGAGACGATGTAGCGGGATCCCGGCTCGCCGCGTTCCATGGCGGCCCGCATGCCGAAGTTCATGTCCTCGATCGAGGTGAAGGCGGCGCCGCCCAGGGGATAGGCGACGAGCTTCCCCTGCCGGGCACTGCCGATGAGCATGGCCCAGCCGTAACGGCGGTCGCTGTACGGGGCGATGCAGGCACTGAGGTTGACGATCACCACTTCCGGGCCGCCCGCCCGCCATCCGCGCAGCAGTTCACGTTCCCCGGCCCGCTTGGTGATCATGTAACTGTTCCGGCAGCTGGAGCGGGAGATGTCGAAGTTCTCGTCGGCGATCTCGCCGGGTGCGGGATAGCCGATGGCGGAGATGGAGGAGGCGTGCACGATCCGGCGGACCCCGGCCGTCGTCGCGGCCTCGACGAGGTTCGCGCAGCCGGTGACGTTGACCTCCTTCATCAGGGAGTGCAGCTTGTTGAGCGTGATGGCGATGCCGGCGAAGTGGTAGATCTCGTCGATGCCCTGGAGGGCGCTCTCCAGCGAGGCGAGGTCGGTCACGTCGCCCCGGCGGACCTCGCACCGGTGCAGATGGTGCTCCAGGCCGCCCGGCCCCTCGCCCGGGCGCAGCAGGCAGACCACGTCCGCGCCGGACTCGATGAGGTGGCGGGCGAACGCCGAGCCGAGACTGCCGGTCGCTCCGGTGATCATCACGCGGGTCACGGCGCGAGGTCCTTCCCGTAGACGGCGTAGGTACGCGCGGGCCCGGTCTTGGTGTGTGCCAGATAGGCCCTGCTCTGCCAGTTGTGCTCGTGGATCCACGTGGTGTGCATGTCGCGGTAGGAACCGACGCGGCCGAGGACGACCTTCGCGACCTCGCCGACCAGGACCCGTCCGACGCCCTGGCCCTCGAACTCGGGGCGGGCGCCCATCATCAGCACCACGGTGCCCCGGATGTTCGCCTTGAGTTCCTCGTAGCGGGCGGCGAACTCCTCGGTGACGGTGCCGCCGGCCACCTTCAGCAGCGCGTTGCCGTCGGCCGCGAGCATGACGAAGGCGACGGCCCGGCCCTCGTGCTCCACGATGCGGGTCAGGCGCGGATCGATGAGCTCACGCAGCTCGCCCAGCTGGAACCGCAGAACGGGCTTGCTGATCGGGACCATGTCGTGGTTCTCGGCGAACGACGCCGCCAGCAGCCCCTGGACGAGGTCGACCTCGCTGTCCCAGCGCTCCGGATCCAGGTCCCGCACGGTCAGGCCGAGCCTGTCGCAGAGCTCCTCGCCCCGGCGGACGAGCGGCTCCATCATGCCCGCGTCGCGCCCGGCGACCCAGCTGAAGGTGTTCGTGCGGAAGTCGGGCCCGTAACCCGCGCCCTCCAGGAGCCGCCGGTAGTAGGGCGGGTTGTGCGGCTGGAAGACGGCCGGCTGGTCGTCGTAGCCCTCCACCAGCAGTCCGAACTCCTGCGTCGCGCAGTACGAGTAGGGGCCGGCGGCCCGTTCCATGCCCCGCTCGGCGACCCAGTTCTCGGCCGTACGCAGCAGCGCCGAGGCCACCTCGGGGTCGTCCACGCACTCGAACCAGCCGAAGAAGCCGGTCTTGCCGAAGCGCTCCACGTAGGCGGGGTCGATGGTGGTGGAGATCCGGCCGACGCTCTCGCCGGCGGAGTCGACCGCGAGGAAGTGCTCGATCTCCGCCTCCGCGAAGTACGGGTTGACCGCTGGGTCCATGAAACGGCGAATGTCCGAGGACAGCGGAGGAACCCATTGGTCATCGCCGAGCTCACGGTAAAGGCGTGGCGCGAAGTCGATGAATTCATCGATCATCTCGTCGCCGCGAACAGGAACCACTGACGGCACGGCTATTCCTCCCTGGCGGAAAAGCTGAGGGCGTTTTCGGAATGATGCGCAGTGAAGCACGGTGGTGCGCGCACGGGCAATGAATTCCTGGCCGTCGGGCCCGTAATTGACCTGACTCACCGCCTTGACCTGCACCAATGCTCGCCGACATGGCATTCGTTCCCATCTAGGCGCCGTTAATGGTAGTCATTTTCAGCCTTGTCGAATGAATTCTGACAGCCTGTAGAAAACGCCTTGAGGTCGTGTTAGTTTCTCCGCCGAAGGAGGTGATGGGCCATGCGGAAAAGTGCTGTTCTCTGCGGTCTCGGCGCCTATCTGCCGGAAAAGGTGGTGACCAACGACGACCTCGCGAAAATCATGGACACCACGGACGAGTGGATAATCAGCCGTACCGGAATCCGAGAACGCCGAGTCGTCGGACCCGGCGTATCGACCGGAGACCTCGCCGTTCACGCCGGGGCTCGGGCACTGAAATCCGCCGGCGGTGAACCCGCCGATCTGGTGATCCTCGCGACGAGCACGCCGGACCACCCGTGTCCCGCCACCGCGCCCTTCGTGGCGCACCGGCTGGGCCTCGTGGACGCCCCGGCGTGGGATCTGTCCGCCGTGTGCAGCGGCTTCCTGTACGGGCTGACCGCCGCGAGCAGCTTCATCACGGCCGGCAGCGCGCGACGGGTCCTGCTCATCGGGGCGGACGCCTTCTCCACGATCCTGGCGCCGGCCGACCGCGGCACCCGGCCCATCTTCGGGGACGGGGCGGGCGCCGTCGTCCTGCGCCCCGGCGACCCGGACGAGCCCGGCGCACTGGGGCCCTCGGTACTCGGCAGTGACGGCTCGCTCAGGGAGCTGATCACCGTACGGGCCGGTGGGTCCAGGGAACCCCTCGACCCGGCCGATCCGGAACAGGAGGGCCGGTACTTCACCATGCGGGGGAGGTCCGTCTTCCGGCACGCCGTCGCCCGTATGACCGCTGCCACCACGGAGGTGCGCGAGCGTGCCGGCTGGCGCCCCGAGGATGTCGACTGTCTCGTCGCGCACCAGGCCAATCGGCGCATCCTTCAAGCCGTCGCCGAGCGTCTGGTGCTGCCCATGGAGCGCTGCGCGCTCCACCTCGACCGCGTCGGGAACACGGCCGCGGCATCCATCCCGCTCGCCATGGCCGACGCGGTCGCCGACGGACGGCTCAAGTCCGGACACCGGGTGCTCCTGACCGCCTACGGCGGGGGAGCCACCTGGGGCGCGGCCGCGCTCACCTGGCCGAGCATCACACCGCAGCCCGCCTGACGCCATCGCGCCAGGCATGTCTCACGCCCACAACCACACGTTGCACGCCATACGCCCCATACGCCATACCTCACACGTCATACGACTGAAGGGAACACCGTGACTGCCTTTGTGCACCCCTCCGCCGAGCAGCTCCAGGACCAGCTGCGCTCCGAGCTCGTCACGCGATTCGGTGTCGAGGGCACCGACGTCACTCCGGAGATGACCTTCGGAGATCTCGGACTCGATTCCCTGGCGCTGGTGGAACTCTCCGATGTGCTCCAGAGCGTGCTGGAGGTCCCCATCGCCGACGATGACTTCAACGGCGAGCAGAAGATCGCCGACGTCGTCACGCTCCTCCAGGACAAGCTGATCGAACACTCGGGCGCTCAGGGCCAGGTATGAGTCACGCGCCGCACATCCGAGCTGTCGAAGGGGCAGATGTGACTGCCGTGCCTGCTGTGACGGGCGTGACTGCCAGGCCGTCGCGGGGCGGCCCGAGCGGGCGCCGAACGGAGCCCTTCCACGCCGCCATCACCGGGATCGGCATGATCACCGCGGCCGGCCAGGACACCGCCCGAACCTGGCAGGCCGTCGTGGAGGGCCGCCCCACGACGGCGGTGATCCCGGAACTGGCCGGGATGCCGGTCCAACTGGCCTGCCAGGCCTCGGCGTTCGACGGGGACGCGATCCTCGGCCGACGAGCGGCCTGGCGACTGGACCGCTGCACCCAGATGGCCCTGGTCGCGGGCCGTGAGGCGGTCGCCGACGCCGGGCTCATCCTGGGGGAGTGGGACGGGACTCGCGTCGGCACCGTGCTCGGCTCCGCGCTGGGCGGCATCGGCACCTGGCAGCGCGAGTACGACCGGCTGCGCGAGCTCGGACCCGAGCGGATCTCGCCGCTGACCATCCCCATGTCCCTGCCCAACCTGATCGCAGGTCAGATGGCCACCGACCTGCACGCCCGCGGACCCAGTCTGGTCACCAGCACGGCCTGCGCGTCCGGGACCACCGCGCTCGGAATCGCTCGTGACCTGCTGCGTCACGACAGTTGCGACATCGTGTTCACCGGAGGCGCCGAGTCCGGCCTCGTGCACTCGGTCGTCGCCGCCTTCGCACGCGCGGGAGCACTGTCCCGCAACACCGCCGACCCCGACAGGGCCTCGCGCCCCTTCGACGTCGACCGGGACGGATTCGTCATCGCCGAGGCCGCCGCCATCCTGGTTCTCGAACACCCCGACCACGCGCGTGCACGGGGCGCCCAGGTGTACGCGTACGTCAGCGGATACGGAGCGTCGGCCGACGCCGGCCACGAGACGCGCCCCGACCCGCAGGGAGCGGGCGCCCAGCGCGCGGTGGAAGCCGCCCTGCGGGACGCCGAGTTGTTCCCGACCGAGGTCGACCACGTCAACGCCCACGGAACGTCGACGCCGCTGAACGACCTCGCCGAGGGGCGGATGGTGCGGCGCGTCATCGGCGGGCACCCACTGGTCACCGCGGCGAAAGGGGTCACCGGTCACTCCCTCGGAGCGGCCGGAGCCGTGGAGGCCGCGCTCACCGCCCTCACGCTCAGGCACCAGATCGTGCCGCCCACAGCGGGCCTGCGGGAGACGGACCCGGCCGTCGATCTCGACGTCGTACGAGACACCGCACGCGAGGAGAGGATAGAGGCAGCCCTGAGCAATTCCTTCGGATTCGGCGGCCAGAACGCCGCTCTCATCCTCACCCGGGCTTAGGGGCTGCCATGCGACACGTACAGCTGGCCGCCGCGGACGCGAATGTACAGTTGGTCATCGATGTGCTGCCCGCGCTCCTGGTCATTCTGGTCCTCTCCGCCCTGTGCGGAAAGCTGTTCGCCATGCTGGGACAGCCCCGGGTCCTCGGCGAGATGGTCGCCGGCATCCTGCTCGGTCCCACCCTGCTGGGACGGGTGGCACCAGATGTCCAGAACTCGTTGTTCAGCGCGGAGGTGAAGCCCGTCCTCTACGTGCTCAGCACGGTCGGGCTGACGTTGTTCATGTTCCTCGTGGGCCTGGGCCTGGACCATCACACCGCCCCCAAGGGCTACCAGGGCACGGCCGTGTACATCGCCGTGGCGAGCATCCTGCCCGCGATCGTCGTGGGGTGCGGGGTGGGCCTGCTCTTCTACGAGAGCCTCTCGCTCGACGAGGTCAGCCCGGCGATGTTCGCGCTGTTCGTCGGCGGAGCCCTCTCGGTGACGGCCTTCCCGATGCTCGCTCGCATGCTGTTCGACAACGGGTTGGAGCGAACTCCCCTGGGGATCCTGGCGCTTTTGGCCGCGGCAGTCGACGACGCCGTCGCCTGGTGCCTGCTGGCCTTCCTCATCGCCTTCCACAAGGGCGGGGGTTTCGACGAGAGCATGCGTACCGTGCTGCTCGCCGCGGCTTTCACCGTCGTCGTCATGACCGCTGGCCGACGCCTGCTGGGCAAGCTGGGCGAACGGGTGGAGCGCGGCGGCATGCTGACCAGCGGTCAGTTCTGCGCCGTACTGGTGATGGTGCTCAGCGCGGGCCTGATCACAGAACAGATCGGTGTCTACGCGGTGTTCGGCGGGTTCCTGGTCGGTCTGGCCATGCCCCGCGGTGCGGTGCTCCGACGCGCCCTGCGCGAGCGTCTCCTGGACACCGTGCAGGTTCTGCTCGTACCCATCTTCTTTGCGTTCTCCGGCCTCAACACCAAGATCGACGGGTTCACCGAGGTCGCCACGGTCGTCCCGCTCCTCGCTCTGATCCTGGCCGCCTTCGTCGGCAAGTACGTGGGCTGCATCGCGGTGATGAAGGCGCGGGGCTTCAGCTGGCGCGAAGGGTCCGCCATGGGCTCCCTGATGAACGCCCGGGGGCTCATGATTCTTGTTTTCATCAACGTGGGGTTTGCACAAGGCGTCATCGGCCAGGAAGCGTTCTCCCTATTGGTGCTGGTCGCGCTCGTCACGACTGGTAGCGCGCTCCCGCTGTGCAAACTCTCGTTGGGCGGAAAATGGCCCCCGGCGAACGACGATGACCAGAACCGAGCGGTATCGGTTAGCGTGGAGAGCAGAACCAGCATTTGAGCGCTCAAACATCCGAGTGACTGATGAGCGATGCAGCTACGTGAAGCCGACGGGGGAAGGCTGCAGATGGAGCACGCTGGCCTATTGAGAACTGTTGTCGGGTGGCTGCTGCCCCTGTTGATGTGCGGGCACGCGCTGATGGGCCATGCCGCACCACTGGCGCAGTCCCAGACGCCACCCACGTCGGCCGCGGCGCCTGCTCTGAAACAGGAGGGCAGCGAGAGGCACCAAGACGAGCCCTCGGCTCCCGGCGCGGTCTGCGAGCGCGAGGGTGAGGTGGCCCTTCAAACGCAGCGGATGTCACATCCGTGCGCCACCGAGCCACCGCCCTTGGCCTCACTGGACCCACAGACGAGCAAGGCGCCACGCGCCCCACCGTTGGGGCGCCTCGCGGCACGTCAACCCACACTCCTGCACGACAGCACCACCAGGTCGAAGCTTCAAATGTGGTTGCTCTGACACGGCCACGATCAGACGCGTTCTGTTCGTACACCGCCGCGACAGAGGGACGACATCATGCACACGCACACCCCACGTTCATCCCGGTCGGCTCTGCCGCGCCAGAGCCCGCGAACTCGCGACCGACTGGGCAAGGAACTGCCGAAGGTCCTGTTCATCTCCTGCACGGAATCCCGACTGGCGCCGCAGAGGTTCGTCGCCCACCCGGACCAGATCTACGAGGTGCGCAACATAGGGAACATCGTCCTCCCCTACAACCCCCGCATCGTCTCGGGAGACATAGCCACGATCGAATACACGCTCACCCTCCCGAACCTCAGCGACGTCGTCATCTCGGGGCACTCCGGCTGCACCGCGGTCGCCGCACTGCTCGCCCAGAAAAGCGTCTCCTCCAGCATGCGGAGGTGGCTCTTCGTCGGGAACTCCCGGGCGGCCAGCCGAGAAGCCGTCGGTGCGCGGATCGGCGCGGTACTCGACGCCGAGGCATGCGAGCGAGCGGCCCGCGCCCACCTGCTGACACAACTGGCCAACCTGGCCGGCTACCCCGGTCTGGAGTCCGGCCGGCGAGGCGGGGACCTCCGCCTGCGGGCGCTGTTCCACTCCTCCGAGACCGGAGCGACCGACATCTACTCCCCGCGGGACAACTCCTTTGTCCCGCTGACTCATCAGGTGGCCGGCGCGGCGCGGTGAACAGAGCGTGGCCGGCCCCGACTCCTGCGACCGGCTCGTCGGCGGCTCCGGCTCCTCGAAGCCGGCATCGGGCCCTGCGTCACCACCCAGGGCCGCGGTGGCTGGACCGTCCGCGAGGCCGAGCGGCCCGGGCACGCCGAGAGCACCACTGCCCGGCTCGACTGCCACGGTCCCGACCCCTGCTTCCCGGTCACTGTCGCCGACGGCCCGGCGAGCACCCACCCGAGCTTCATCTCCACGGCGGGTTTCCTGCACGCCTTCCGGTGTTACGCGTAGAGGGGGATCACCCCTCCCGAGATGGTCCACCGTGCAGGAGGTATTCATGACCACCGTGGTCAAGGACATGCTCGACGCGTACCCCGCCGACCTGGGCGGTGTGGACCGCGCGAAGCTGGCCCGTTGTATCGAGGAGTGCGTTGCGTGCGCCCAGGCGTGCACCGCGTGTGCGGATGCCTGTCTGTCGGAGGACATGGTCGCCGAACTGACCAAGTGTGTGCGCACCGACGCCGACTGCGCCGACGTCTGCGCCGCGACCGCCGCGGTGCTCTCCCGTCACACGGGTTACGACGCCAACATCACCCGAGCTGTCCTCCAGGCGTGTGCCACCGTCTGCAAAGTCTGCGGCGACGAGTGCGCACGGCATGCCGGACAGCACGACCACTGCCGCGTCTGCGCCGAGGCATGCCGCCGCTGCGAGCAGGCATGCAACGACCTGCTCACCTCCCTGGGGTGACGTCCGCGCCACCGGCGCGGCCCATGCTCGGACCACCGCAACCGCGCGGGCCAGCCGCGGGCCCTGCACGCCTATCTGCGCCGGCAGTGACCGCCGCCCTGCGCATGCGGATATCGCAGGAGCCACCCGCGACGTCGCGACAGCCGCGCGCCCCGACTCACCGATCACGTCACCGCGACCGGCCGCGCTCTCCCCGCCTGGCTACGGTCACGCCTATGCCTCCGGGCCGCGTGAATGGTTCCGGAGCTGTCGCCCGAGGAGGTGGGCAAGGCCCTGGCGGGTGGCGGCGATGACGACCCGGTCCTGCGGACGCAGCACGTAGCCGGGGTGGAGTCGCCAGACCAGACCCGTCGGGCGCTCGGTGCCGTCGTCGGCAGGGGCGGGCGCCAGGTCCGGTAGACGCTCGTCGGGCGCTGCGGAGGGTCTCTGAAGCCGCGAAAGTCCACCGCGCGCACGCCCTGCTCGCCCTCACCAGCAACGACACCACCAACCTCGAAGCGGCCCTCTACGCGCGGCAAACCGTCCCTCGCCCTTGCGCGCCGACGGGTCAGCGTCCTGTGGCCATGATCCGGAACACATCGCCGTTCCAAGTCCCCGCTACCTCACATGGCCACGGCTGATCGAGCCGGGGAGCAGTGCTGCGTGTGAGCGGGACTCGGCGCGTGTTCCACACCCCGCGGTTCGGCTAGAGATCCACGAGCCACGGATGCCCCGGGTGTACACGCGCGAGTAGCCCGGCCAGGGTCTCGCGCTGAGCCCGGGTCATGTGCGGGAGGATCGCGTCGAAGTCTCGCTGATCCTTTCGGCGGGCGTGCTTGGCCTTGAACAGCAGTACCAGTTCAGGCGCCAGATACGGGATGCGGTCTCGGGTGTGGTGGATGATGTCGCTGTAGGGAAGCCGAATCTTCTCATCACGTCGGTAGATCCAGGTGTCGCCCTCGTGTGGCTCCCGGAACACGTCGAGCAGGTACTTCCCGGTGGCCGGATCGCGCAGCCATGTCTGATGTACGGCGGCCAGCACCTCCGGTGTGGCGTTCTCCCAGATCCGGCCGCTGCCTGCCGCGTCGAATACGTATCCGGGAAAGTGCTGACGGACCTCGGGGAAGCTTGCGGCCGGAACAGCGATCTCGATGTCGCCGTGAACGCGTGTCTGCCTGCCCAGGAACAGGTCCAGAGCCCATCCTGCGGCCACATACCAGGGCGTGCGAACCCCGGCCAGCCGCCGCGCGACCTCGTTCGGAGTCCAGGACGATGACCACCTGGCGTGGAGGCCATCGATCTCGTCGGGGGACAGCTCGATGCCGCCGCTGGGCAGTTGCTCGCTCACCCAGAGGAACCTATCAGCGGTCTCCAACGCCTGGCCGTGTCGTCAGCATCATACGCCGGCTTGACATCGAGATCGGGGAAGTTTGGGACCTCCGTTCGTCGAACTCGGCGGGTTGGATGCTGGAGGTAAGTGGCCTCTGGCGGCGCGGTCCGGCGGCATTTCCCGGAGTGCGGGGTGCCACTGGCCCCGACGAAGTCGGCGGCAGCGGTGCTCTGTTCGGGTAGCTGCCGGGCGCGGAGGTGGCGGGCCCGGGAACAGTCCCGACGCGCGGTCGTCGACGACGGCCAGCTCGCCATCGACCAGCTCCTGGAACGGCTCACCGACGTCCCCACCCCCGCGGACCGGCCCCCGACAGATCGGGTTGTCGGCCGCCACGACGTCCTGCCGATCATCGACCAGGGTACTGACAGCCTGCTGCAAGCCGTCGAAAGCACGAGAGATCCATGCCCCGCACAAAGCGGGGCATGGACCTACGCTCGGAGCTGCTTCCACCACCGGTGGAGCAACAACACGCTGAGGGGATCTGCGGCGAGATCGAGCGGATCGCAGGCGTGATTGCTCGCGGCGGACCGGCAGACGACGCCATCGCCGCCTTCAATGAAAGAAACGCTTGACGCACTGATGTCCCACAGGACGCCCTGTCGGACGCCACGCTGTGTTTTCAGGGGGTCAGCCGAACTCACCGGCCTGTGCTCCCGCACGGAAAGCTGCCCATTCTTCCTTGGTGAAGCGCAGATCACCACGGGCAGGGTCCTTGGAGTCGCGCACGGCTACGGCCCCGTGAGGAAGCGAAGCCATTTCCACGCAGTCACCATTGGCCAAACTGAAACTGCTCTTGTGCCACTCTGCCCCGTCCAGCTCCACGGCGTACAGGTCTTGCTTGCGCATAGCGAACCTCCCTTGGCCGCCCTCTTCCCACTCTCCGTGCATGGAGGGGTTACGGCGCGGCGGTTAGGCCGAATGGGGGATGTGACCAGTCTTCGGGTTCCCAGCTGGGTTTTGAGCCTTGAAGACTTTCGGCCTACCCGCTCAGATGCGGGGTGGGGCAAGGCTCGACCACCAGCCCTGCGCGGCAATTGGTGGCAATGCTCGGCGCGCAGCCTCGTGCAGATGTGCGGATCAAGGCGATCGGAGATACTCGTGCGTGGTGACGTCGGCATGTGCCGGCACGCACAGCAGCCCGTTGAACAGCGGCTTGTCGACGGCACGCCATCCGAGATCCTCACATCCGGAGGTGGACCATGGCACGACAGTCCCCCCGCAGGGCCGCCCTTCTCGTCGCCGGTTTGATGGCCGCGACCATGACCCCCGCCCTCGCGGCGAGTCCAGCTACCGGGCAGGCGGCTCCGTGCCAGGCGGGCGCCCTGACGCCATCTTGGGCGTCGGGTGGCTCCGCCAAGCCCGGAGGCGTTCCGGATGAGCAGGTGACCGCCGTGGTGGCACTGAAGAACACCGGCTCCCGTGCGTGCACGGTCCACGGCTACCCAGAGGTGACTCTGAAGATGGGTACGGAGACAGCCGGAGTGCAGACCGAAACCTTCCGCGAACAGACGTCCGTCCGGTCCAAGCCGGTTACCCTCGCCGCAGGTGCCTCCGCCCGGTTCACTCTCACCTTCCTCTCGGCGAAGGAGAGTGAGGACAATGTCATCGTTCCGGGGGTCGCCGCGATCACTCCCCCCAACGGCAAGGCCTCGAAGGACCTGAAGTGGCGCTGGGGCCCGGTCCTGCGCCAGGAAGCAGCCACACACCCGGGCAACTTCGTCAGCCCTGTGACCAGGTGAGGCCGGCGGCACCGTGCTGCTGGACCTGCGAGCGGGGTGTTCACATGTTTCGACAGCGCCCAGACAAAGGATGCCCGTCATGAGCACGGGCCGGCCCCTTCGTCCCGTCCGGCCCGCGCACTCGGCACCTGTGGTGTTCGGGGCTGGAGCAGCCATCGCGTACTGGGCGGGATGATCGGGCTGGGCGGTGCCGGGTTCCGCCTACCACTGCTCATCGGCCTCTCCTCGGGTTCGCCGGCTGCCGGTACGGCGGCCAGCCGACGGGCAAGGGCGACCAGGACCACGGCCAGGCTCAGCGCCTTGTTCACGATGACGGCGGAGAGCGCCCTCAGGTGCGGGCTGTCCCTGCCGCAGGAGCCGATCGAGAGCGGGCTCCTTCCCGCCGTGGTCACCAGCACCATGTCCCTCCTCCTGGTAGCGCCGGTGCACGGCAGTGTGGTCGGACTGTCGCGAGTGTCTGAGCGAGGTTGCACAAGTCGTGTCGCAGAGAAAACCCAGTGGTGCTGGGTCGCCTCCGGGCTGACGATCGCCAAGTTCCATGGACACGGGTCCACCACCCAGACGGACTTCTGCAACCGGGCCCAGCCTTCTTACGGCTGCAACAACCAGAGCCCGCCACACTCGACGACATGGCCAGGCGCCGGAGCAGTCTCGGCATGGCCCGCACCGGCTCGGGTCTGAACAGCGCGGCGACGTTCAACCAGGTGTACACCGACGTCAAGGCAGCCCGACCGGTCGCCGCCCGCATCGGCCGGACGTCCCGGTGGCGGCCACATGAACCTCGTCTACGGCTTCGACACGTCGAACACCACCATCGCCGTCGCCGACCCATGGCCGGACACCGCCATGTACACGTGGTGGAAATACAACGACTACGTCAGCAACGGCTCGTCCAAGTGGACACACTCCCGCATCGGCATCTCCCGCCAAGGCAGGCGATGTGCGCGACACCCCCCACCCAGGGCGGCGGCTGGCACCTGGCGGCCGTACGCGAGGGTGACAGCCACGTCTCATACGCGGGCAAGGCCACCGTGGGAACGCTGGTCTTCACCGAGCCCCAGATCCGCGGCTGGTAGGAGGACGGCGCGTCGGCCACCACCCCGCTGCTCATCGGCGGTTCCGGCGCGGCACTCGCCCTGGCTGAGTCCCGGCCTGAGTCGGTGTCCCACGATCACGATCGGCGGCGGGCCGAGCTGTCGCCCCCTCACTCCGGAAGCCCTCACCTGGAAGCTCCCGAAGCCGCCCGGCAGCGGGGCGGCCCCGATCAGGCACGGTCGGGACACCCCAGCGCCGACGCAGCGCTGGCCGCAGACAACCGCACCGATGCACAACCGCACCGGTGCCTGAAGCGCTCGCTGGCCAGGGCGGCGTTAGTAGCCGTGTAGTTGATGTGGCCGCCCTCCTCAGAGTGCGGGGCGGTCGCTTCGTAATAGTCGCGGGCGCAGGCGCCACTCTGCCTCCCACGGCTCGACATCCGTCCATCCCAACCCGAGGGCGATCTCGTCCCAGGCCGGTGCGAATCCGCACGGATCAGGTCCGGCATCTGGTAGCGCAGCCCTCGGACCCCGGCACTGAAGGTTGCGGGCAACGACACGTGATACGCCTCCGGACAGCCCGCGCAGAATCCGCGCGCCACACCGACATGCCACCCTTGCTTCCCTCATCGCTGCGTTACCGCGACAGCGGCTTCCGCTACCGGGGCGGATGGGCGATGGCCCTGCTTCGCTTGGCGTAACCCGTCTGGCGGCGCCGCGCTGTTCCTTCGAATGCGAGAGGTGTCGGCGTCGGCCGTCCTACGGGGTGCACCTGCGGGGTCACTGCCAGCCGCAAGGGGTCCGACGGTACTGGCCGGCCATGGTCACGGGCTACTCGCCAGCCGGCTACCGGGACTTCGACTGGTTCCGCTGCCGCGCTCCCGATGACTCTGGAGGAGGCAGTTCACGCTCTGTCGGCGGATGCTTCGGTGGCCGCGGAGTGGAGACGGGAGGTCGACCGTCTGCTCGGCGGGGGCGACCCGCTGTCGGTCTGGCCTGCGTCGGCCAAGACAGGCATGACAGGCGCCGACGTCGACCTGCGGTGGCAGGCGCTTCCTCCGCGGGTCCGATCTTGAGCCCGCCTTCAGGATGATCAAGCAGACACTGGGCTGGACCTAGACCCGCCCGAAGCGACCGATGAGGACGTGTCCGTTCTCCGCAAGGCGCCCCACAGGTGCCCGGTGCGCCGATGAATCCTAGGTCACGAGAATGGGGCGCCGGCCAGGGCGTTCACGCCACTCCTCAGCCTCGGCGTGCCACGCGAATCTGACCAGATGCCCGTTCCTGCGCACTGTCGTCGCCGTCCAGTGGCCCCCGTGCTCCCAGTGGATTGTCGCTGCCGTGCCAGGGCGTCGGTCGGCTTCGCTGACTGGCGCATCGGCGTCACAGAGCGCGGGCAGCTGGGCCAGGGCTTCGGGCGCGATGTCCACTTTCATCTCGATCTGCCAGCCATCCTCCGTGCGCAGATGGATGGCGTGGACGTCGTCGGCGGGCTCGTCCAGGCTCGCCCGGGCCTGGCGCCCGATGAACCGGCGCAGGATCTCGCGGGTTCCCGTGCTCATCCCCGTCGCAAGGGCGTTGCCGAAGTACGTGGAGATGGCCTGCAAGAACGGCGTGGCCGCCATGCTTGCTACGACGAGCACCACGTCCGACACCACTTCAGCAGGGGCCGCGGCATCCTGGCTGTCGTCCGAGGGGTCCGGCACATCCGGGACGTCATTCCGGTCGTCGCTGCTCATGAACCCCCCGCTTGATCACAGCCAGGTGCAAGACATCGTGTGCTCAGGGTACTTGCCCAGCAGAGCAGGTCGCCGCCCCCGGCAAGAGGAAGGAAGGCATGTCGATGGCAGAGCTGGCTGCTCCTGGTGGCGGCGGCCCTGACTTCCTTGGCTGGGGCCAAGTGATGTTCACGGCACGGTAGTTGCCATAAAGATCTTCTTCCTGGTGCACTTCGTGCGCGGTCGCGGCAAGCAACCCTCCGTCCAACGTCCCTCCGTCCAACGCCGCTCCACCAGTGGCATCCGATGCGCCCCTCACCGAGTGGCACGCACGACTGCTGCTGAGCGGGAGGCAACCTCCCCGTCGTCCCGGGTACGAGGGAGCTGGACCAGGCAGATCGAGGAAGCGGGAGCAATGCGGATAGGGCGAATAGGGGAGACGCAGCCTCAGGCGTTCAGTGCTCTGAAGAGCGCGTACGAGGCCTTCGCGCACGTGGTGGCATCGCTCGGTGAGGAGGAGTCCTGGCTGCCGACCGGATGCGTGGGGTGGGCCGTACGGGATCTCGTCTTCCACTGCTTGGGCGACGCCCAGAGAGGGCTGGTGGCTCTGCACACGCCGGCTGACGGGCCTGCGGACCGCGATGCCATCACGTACTGGGCGACCTGGCAGTCAGGTACGGCACGTGCGGCGAGTGAGCAGCGGCATGCCCGGGTGGCCGCCAGCATGTTCCCGGAGTTCGGGCAACTGCGCGAGCTGTATCTGGCGACCACGGCGGCAGTCGTCATCGCGGCCGAACGCAGCGATACCCGGCAGCTCATCAGCACACAGGGGCATGTACTTGCCGCCGATGATCTGATGGCGACCCTTGCTGTCGAGGCCACGATTCATCACCTCGACCTCGTCGCTCATCTTCCAGCGACTGCGCCTCGGCCGGGAGCCGCCGGGCTGGCGTGTGTACGGGGGACAATCGACGGCCTTCTCGGGCGCCCGGCACCCGAGAACTGGAGCGATGAGCACTACGCGCTGGTCGCAACCGGCCGGTTGCCGCTGACTGCCGCGGAAAGACACTGGTTTGGCGCCGACGCTGATCGGTTCCCGCTCTTCGGGTGACCGCTGTGGCGCGGGAGGCGACAACACGATCGCGGGGAAGGCCAGTGTTCCAGCCCCCGCGATCCACTGGGCCGCACCACGGCCTACGACGTGGCCGGGCAGTTGCTCAGCCGCAAGCACTCCGACGGCAACACCAGCGCCTATACCTACGACAACGACAGCCGCACCGCGACGACGGCGGCCTACAGCAAGACCACCACGTACGCATGGGGCTAATGAACGCGGACGCGTGGCGGAATATCTGCGAATGGCACCTGTGATCAACGCTCTCATGGATTCACCGAGGACGGCGTGGGAACCGAATTCTCCGTTACGCACAAGGCTGAGCGGTCCGGTTCCCCGACGCCGAAAAGAGGATCGGCCCGCGTCGAGCTGGTGACTCGAAGAGTCTCGCCTCCGGGGCACTCCGTGGCCTAGACGACGCCGAGCAAGCGGCGCTCCCCCCGGACCATGAGCCCGACCTGCCCGTTCCGGGCGGCCGACGGCTCGTCGCACCCGACCTGATGGCGCAAGCGGCCCCACCGCCGGCCGAGGCGAGCGGAAGCAGGCATGACGGGATCCGACCGGCCGCGGAGCGCCCGAGCCGCTCTCCGTGAGGTAGGACATGCGGACGGTGGACAGAGCATCTGGGTCACGGTACCCACGTGTCGACCTCTCGACGGGGCCGCGGCCTTCTTGCACACTGACCGCCACGGCTTCGGCCGAGTCGCACGGTCGGGAAGCGGTGAGGGCCCCTTGGATGACTCGCTCGTACGTGAAACCCGGCGTTCCGGGCCCGTGCTGGGCCGCGCACTGCGAATCCTCGGTGCCTTCAGCGCGAACTGCCCGGAGTTGACGCTGAGCGAGCTGTCCCGGCGTTCCGGGCTGCCGGTGTCGACGGTGCACCGGATGCTCGGTGAGCTGATCGCCTGGGGAGCGCTGGAGCGCGGTGACAAGGGGTGTTACCGCGTCGGCCTGCGACTGTGGGAAGTGGCCTCTCTCGCGCCACGCGGCCAGGGCCTGCGCGAGCGGGCCCTGCCGTTCCTGGAGGACCTGTCCCAGATCACCCGTGAGAACGTCCAGCTCGCGGTGCGCGAGGGCGTAGAGGTCGTCTTCGTCGAGCGCATCGCGGGGTCCGGCGCGGTGCCCGTGCTGACGCGCGTGGGCGCGCGTTTCGCCCTCACGGCCACCGGTGTCGGGCTGGTGCTGCTCGCGCACGCTCCCGATGAGGTGCAGGAGCAGGCGCTCGCCGGCCCCTTCGAGCGCTTCACACCCAGCACGGTCACCGACCCGCGGGAGCTGCGGCGCATGCTGGCCGACGCCCGTGCCCATGGCTATGCCGTCAGTGACCGCCAGGTCACAATGGACGCCCTGTCGGTCGCAGCCCCGGTGCACGACAGCGGCGGCGCGGTGGTCGCCGCGGTCTCGCTGGTGGTACGCCACGGCAGCACCTCCGCGCACGCGCTGGCCCGGCTCGTCTGCATGAGCGCTCGGGCGATCTCCCGCGCCATGACCACACCACCGGCTCCGCGGCTCTGAACCGCGCCGGCTCCGAGGGCCGTGCCCCCCGTTCCTCAGTGCAGTCCGCCCGGGAGTTCGCAGAAGTTTCCCGGCATCCGGAAACGCACCTGGTGGCCCGCGGGCGCCCGGCCCACGATGGTCCGCACCCCGTCGACGCCCGGACCACTCCGAAGGGAACTGTCATGACTGCTTTCGTACGCGATCAGTGGTACGTCGCCGCCTACGGCCGCGAGGTCGGGCGTGAGTTGCTCGGACGCACCGTACTGAGCGAGCCGATCCTGCTGTACCGCACGGAGGACGGCCGGGCGGTGGCAATGGCGGAGCGCTGTGTGCACCGGCGCTTCCCGCTGTCGCAGGCGCCGAGCCGGCTGGACGGCGACCGCGTGGTGTGCGGATACCACGGTTTCACCTACGGCACCGATGGCGGCTGCGTCTCCGTGCCCGGTCAGCGGCGCGTCCCGCGCACGGCGCGCCTGAAGACGTACCCGGTGGTCGAGCAGGACTCCTTCGTATGGGTGTGGATCGGCGACCGCGAGCCCGGTGACACTCTGCCGCCCCGCGCCCCGTGGATGGACTCGCCCGACTACACCGTCGTGTCGGGCATGGAGCCGATCGACGGCGACTACGGTCTGCTCGTCGACAACCTCATGGACCTGTCCCACGAGACTTACTTGCACGGCGGCTACATAGGCACTCCCGAGGTGGCCGAGACGCCCATCACCACCGAGGTCGACGACGCCGTCGGCATCGTCCGCGTGAGCCGCCACATGGACGACGCCGAGTGTCCTCCGTTCTACGCGCGGTCGACGGGCATCGAGGGCCGGATCACCCGCCGGCAGGACATCGAGTACCACGCGCCCTGTCTCTACGTGCTCCACTCGCGCGTCGCTCCCGTCGGCGCGCCGGGCCCGCATCCGGACGGCAGCGACCCCCATGCCTTCCACGTGGAAGTCGTCTACGGCATCACGCCGTCGACGGAGAAGACGACGTACGACTTCTGGGGTGTGGCCCGCGACTTCGCCCTCGACGATCAGGACGTCACCGACTACTTGCGGCACAGCAACCACACGGTGGTCATGCAGGACGTCGTGGCCCTCAACGTGCTGCAGAAGTCCCTGGACACCGAGCCGCCCGGTTACCAGGAGCTGAGCATCAACATCGACACCGGCGGCCTCGCCGCCCGCCGCATCCTCGCCCGTATGGCCCAGGAGAGGGACGCGACGCAGGCCCGGGCGATGGTTCGATGACCCCGCTCCACTCGCCCGTCCTCCCCGGTGAGAACGTCCACCGCATCCACTGGATGCAGGGAACCGACCGGCTGCTGGCCGTCTGTCACTGCGACGCGCAGCGGGAGTTCGAGGACCCGGTGGCACTGTGGGTCCGGCTGCTGGGCCACCCCGAGGGCCACCATCCCCGCCCCGTCCCGGAGCCCGCTCCCGCATCCGCCCCCAGCTCCGCCCCGTGGCCCTCGCCCGAAGACGCCTCCGGCCCGGAAAGAGAAGCACCATGACCATCACAAGCCTGCGACACACCGCGGTCGAACTCGACCTGACCCTGGTGCGCAAGGAGACGCTCGCCGAGGGCGTCGTCGGGCTCAGCCTGACCCACCCCTCCGGCGGGCGGTTGCCCGCCTGGAGCCCGGGCGCCCACATCGACCTGGTACTGGGCCCCGGCCTGGTCCGGCAGTACTCGCTGTGCGGCGACCCGAGGGACGCCTCGCTCCTTCAAGTGGCCGTGCTGCGCGAGCCGCAGAGCCGGGGCGGCTCGCGCTATGTGCACGAGACGCTGGCAGAGGGCGACACGGTCAGGGTGTACGGCCCCCGCAACCAGTTTCCGCTGGTCGACTCACCCCGCTATCTGTTCATCGCCGGCGGCATCGGCATCACCCCGGTCCTGCCGATGATCGCCGCCGCCGAGCAGCGGGGCGCCGACTGGCGGCTGGTCTACGGCGGACGCAGCCGCGCCTCAATGGCCTTCACCAGGCAGCTCGTCAAGAACCACCCCCACCGCGTGGAACTGTGCCCCGAGAACGAGAGCGGCCTCCTCGACCTGGCAGCGCTGCTCGACAGCCCCGCCCCAGGAACCCTCGTCTACTGCTGTGGTCCCGGGCCGCTGCTGGACGCGGTGGAGCGGCGGTGTGTCTCCTGGCCCAAGGGCACGCTCCGCGTGGAGCGGTTCACGCCGAGGGCGGGGGAGCGCGACGCTCCTTCGGGCTCCTTCGAGGTGGCACTCTCCCGCAGCGGCATCACAGTGACCGTCCCACCGGACAAGACCATCCTCCAGAGCGTCGAGGAGGCGGGCGTGCAGGTACTGTCCTCGTGCCGGGAGGGCACCTGCGGCACCTGCGAGACCACAGTCCTGGACGGCGCGGTGGACCACCGCGACTCACTGCTCTCGCCGGCCGAACAGGCCTGTCACGACACGATGTTCATCTGCGTCTCGCGCGCCGCCTGCCCGCGTCTCGTCCTGGACCTGTGAGAGTCCGTAGTCCCGCGTCAAGGGCCGCGCACTCCCGCGCGAAGTTCTCGTGGTCAAGACCCGCCACCACTTCCACGGCGAGCAGCAACTGCTGCTCGCCGTGGTGCGTACGGGCACGAGCGGCTCGACGAGCAGTGGCTGCGCGTGTCCGGCTCCGAGGCCACAACCCCTGACCACCCCGCCCACGACTTCTTCAGCCACTGGCAGGAGGAGGGGATGCGTGAACTCGCTGACCGTCTGCGGGACGGTGCCGAGTCGGGTGAACTCGAAGCGGGTCTCGACCATGAGAGCATCGCGCGCGAGTGCGCGGCACGGGACTGCGGACCCAGTGGCCGAACAGTGGCCGCTCCTTCGACCTGACCGCCGTGACGCGCGACCGGGGCCGGTGATCAGCCCTTGCGTCGATTCCGCGGATCACGCAGGCGTGGCGCGGTGCCGGGCAGGACAAGCGACCAGCGGCTGTCCGTATCCTCGACCGCACCGGCGGAGGCACCCTGGGCGCCGCGCCAGGCCGAACCGGACATCCGCAAGGAGCTGGTCCACATCATGCGGGCCTACACCTACTACGACCCGGTCATCGCGCCATACGGCGACCGTACGCAAGCCCGTATCGAAGCCGCGCGGTCCGCGCGCCCCGCGCCGCGATCGGCCACGGAAGCGAGGGGACGCTCCAGAGTCCGGGGCCGGCTGTTGATCGGCCGCACCCTGTCCCGTACACGGTCGACCCCGAGGACCGCGACGTGGCCTCAAGGGCCGCGGACTCCTCCCCTCCTGCCCGATCGGGGCGGGCCCGCTCACCCGCCGCGCCGACGCCGGGTCCGCGCCCACCTCGACGACCATGTACTTGCTGCCGGAGAACACCCAGACCCTGCCCGGCACACCCGGAACCGGCACCACCGCATCGACGTGTGAGCCGGCGGCCGGGTGCGCGAAGCACCGAGGCTCCCCCTTGGTCGGGCCTCGTGCGAGGCGCTGGGACAAAGAGGTGATCCAGTCAACGGGTGGTCTCTCGCTGACCTCCGGGCAGACGCGGTGAACTGGTGCGTCAGGGAGAGAAGCAGGCACTGGAGCTTTGCGCCGCTGCCCCGGATGACGTACGTGTTCCGCTGCCCCGGATCAGATGCCGGACGCGCTCCGTGCCCCCGCTATCCGCAGCCGCTGCGTATTCAGGGCCGCTCGACGTATGTGCACAGCAGCCAAGACGCGACCAGCGCCACAGCGAAGGAAACAACGGCCATCCTCCCCGGCCCCCACGACCGATATCCGTAGAGGTCAGGTGCAGCAGGCACAGCCGGGCTCGCAGCCGCAGGTGTCGGTCTCGGCAGCGGCTTTCGTGCTGACGGTGGGCATGGGGCCGCAGCAGGTGTTTCCACGCCAGGCTTCGCGGCCTTCCTTGACGGCGACGGCGGCGATGACGAAGGCGGCGATCGGGTCGGCCCAGGACCAACCCAGCAGGCTATTGGCGATGAGTCCGGCCAGGAGGACGGCGGAGAGGTAGGTGCAGAGCAGGGTCTGCTTGGAGTCGGCGACGGCGGTGGCAGAGCCGAGTTCGCGTCCGGCCTTGCGCTGGGCGGCGGACAGGAACGGCATGATCGCCAGTGAGAGTGCGGCGATGACGATGCCGGGCGTGGAGTGTTCGACTTCGCCGGTGCCGGTCAGGACCCGGATGGCGTCGATGGCGACGTAGACCGCGAGGGCGAAGAAGGAGAGGGCGATGATTCGTAGGGTGTGCTTCTCGCGTGCTTGGCGGGCCTCGTGGTCGGGTGCGGAGAACTGCCAGGCGACCGCGGTGGCGGAGGAGACCTCGATGACGGAGTCGAGGCCGAAGCCGACCAGCGCGGTGGAGGACGCGAGGGTGCCGGCCGTGATGGCGACGATTGCCTCGATCACGTTGTAGGTGATCGTCGCGGCGACCAGCAGCCGTATTCGCTTCGTCAGGACAACGCGGCGTGCCGGGGGCGGTTCGAGGGATGTCGCGGTCATCAGCAGCAGCCCTTCGTCTCGGCGTCGACGCAGGTCCGGTCGGTCTCCACGGCGACAACCGCGGTGCGAAGGTCGCCCAGCGCGTGACCGAGCCGGGGGTCGGCAAGCTCGTAGCGGGTCCGGCGACCGTCGGGGACGGCGACGACCAGACCGCAGTCACGTAGGCAGGCCAGGTGGTTTGACAGCCGGGTCCGCGAGACGCCGATCTTGTCGGCAAGGTCGGACGGATAGGCGGGGGCATCCCGCAGGGCCAGCAGCAGCTGGCAGCGGATGGGGTCGGCGAGAGCACGGCCGAAGCGCGCGAGCACCTCGATCTCCGGGGCGATGGTCAGCACCCTCCGACGATACACAGAATACTGAATTCAGGAAACCCTGAACTATTATGGTGCTCGACGGCCCGGGATGCGGTCGGCGATGCATGTGACGGCGGCGGCTTCGAGTCTCTCCAGCAGCCGCTGGTCCTTGAGGGCCATCTGACGGACCCACACCGTTCCTCATCCTGCTGATCGCGGCAGGCTGGGTCGCCGCCCTGACGAGATGACGACCGACGGCTCACGGATTATGGTCCGCACTGCTCACCGGGGATGCGGCGGCAGGACGGGCGAACGCCGAGTACGTAGGAGAGCTGATCGCGGTCCACAACGCCCACGCCACCATCGGTACGTGTGCCGGCAGCACCAAGGTGGGCGACACAGTCCGGCTCAGCGCGCCACGTCCCCCGGGCTGGCTGCTGTGGTCCCGCCGCTAGATCAAGAGTGATGGGAAGTACACGGCCCCGCGGCCTTCGTAGCCTTGGACGGCCGCGCCTTCGCCCGCTCGGTGTCGGTCTTCGACGGCCGCCGCCTGACGGGCGATGTCGAAGAGGCGACGACCCTGGGTGTGACCGTCCGTTGCGGGAAGGGCGGTTGCCGTACCTCGCCTGGCGTCCGGCGCACGCTCCTTGGGCTGTACACGGTGGGCGGGCGGCGTGACGTTTCGCGTGAAATTCTCCCCCGTGCGGGTGAGTTGAGGTCAGGGCTCCTGCCGGGGAGCACGCCGGGGCGCTACAACCGTACCCATGATCAACAGCCCGCTGCGCATCGCCTCCGTGTTCCTCGTGGCCGCGGTGCCGCTCCTTCCCGTCCCCGCCGTCGCGAAGACCGCAGCCCCACGACCCGATCCAGTCGTGTTCGTCCACGGCTTCGCCTCCGACGGCTCCACGTGGAAGGACATGGCTGGCCGCTTCCGCTCCGATGGCTGGCCTGTCGGCCGCCTGCACCAGTGGAGCTACAATCCGGCCCAGTCCAACGCCACCACCGCCCGCCAGCTGGCCCGGAAGATCGACCGGGTGCTGAAGGCGACGGGTGCCAGGAAGGTCGACCTGGTCACGCACTCGATGGGCGCCCTGTCCTCCCGCCATTACCTGAAGAACCACGGTGGCCTCGCCAGGGTCGACGCGTTCGTGTCCCTGGCCGGCCCCAACCACGGCACAGACCTCGCTCGCTGGTGCGGTGACCCCTCCTGCGTCGAGATGCGCCCGAACTCCGTGTTCCTCAAGGCCCTCAACGCGGGCGACGAGACACCTGGCGCTGTCCGCTACGCCACCTGGTCCTCACCCTGCGACCAGGTCGTCGCCTCGGCCAGCACCGCCCTGTCCGGTGCGACCAACCACAAGACCGCCTGCCTGTCCCACACCCGCCTACACGCCGATCCGGGCGTCTATAAGGAGGTGAAAGACCACGTCGGCTGACTGGTCCGCTCCCGACGGACTATGCGGGGACCCGCGCCCGCCGCGGCGATCAGCCCTCCCATAGACAGGGGCGGCGGTTGGCCGGTTGATCGGACATGCGACAACGCGAAGAACGATTCATGTTGAGTACGGTGAAGCGTGCCGTGACCATTGCCGCGGTTACCGGAAACCTGCTGGCCGTGTCGGCCGTGAGTGCGGGCGCGACCAGTGTCATCGGCGCCGGAAACAGCGCCCATGACAACCACTGCGCCAACAGCGGCTCGGTACGCAGCACTCAGCCGAGCGAGCTCTCCCCAGGAGCCGCAGCAGGCAACGTGCTGGCCGTTCTGTTGAGCGCTCCGGCCAATCAGTGCGGTGAACTTGGCCTGCCCAAGGAGGACAAGGCCGAGCAGCCTGCGGAGAACGTCCACATCGACGTCGCGGAGTGATCGTCCGACCTCCTCGCGAACTCGACAGTCCGCGTGACCGCCGAAAGAGCTGGGCGAAGCCCAGGAGAGCTTCCTGCGCTACCTCTACGGAGAGCTCGGCACCCGGACCGTGGTGTTGCCGGGGGCCTCCAGCGGAGGGGCGGCATCGGTTCAGGGCGTCAGTGCGCTGCCGCCCATGGGCAGCCACGCAGGTGGTCGACGCTGGTGCCGGTGAAGCGAGCGGTGGCGGTGGCGGTGGCGCCTCGGCGTACCGGCAGGTGGAAGGGGGCTCTCCAGGGGCGGGCGCTCGGAGCGCTCCTGCGTGCAGTTGTGCATTCCGTCGTGGGGCGCGCTCGACACCCGGCACCGGTCCGACACAGGGCAGTTGCCGCCTGCCGCGCACGAATGCGGCCCGCGTGATGACGCCGCGCGGATCGAACCGCCGTGACCGGCCTGGAGCTGATGACCGCGCTGCACCCGCCGACCCGTGCCTTCGAACCGGACGCACCGGGCAAGCGGCTCTCCGAGCGCAACCCCGGCTCTCTGGGCAAGGATCCGGTGGACTGCGCACCGGCCTTGGGCGCCGACGCACGTCAAGAACCCCGTCTTCGAACCGAACGCGCCCTGTTCCTGGCTGGTCGACCTGAGCCACGTCGACCTGTCCCGCGTGAAGGTCGCCAAGGACAAATGGGCGCAGCTGGACGCCGGGCTGCTGACCAGTCCGTTCCCGCCGAAGGGCGAGCGCCCGGAAGGGCCGGCCCTGGTACGCCACGCCGACCCTCGCGTACTCGCGTACGCAGTGGAGCTCGGTTACGACGTCGCGCCGATCGAGGCGTACGTCCGCCACGACAACGGCCGCCGCCACCTGGACGCCTGGTACGACCGACTGCGCGATGCCCACCTCACGACGGTGGCCGACCTCGGCGTGCACGCGGACCTGTCGTCGGTCGACTTCCTCGCGGCGATGGACGGCTACCGGTGGTTGGTACACACCTACGCACATCTCGTAGTTCCACCGAAGCAGACCGCGAACGGGTGCCGGCCGGCCCTGCCGGCCCCGCGCCTGCATGCACGCAGGCCGGTTGTGGGCTGCGGAAGGCCGACGGCGTCCTTGGACGGCTCAGGCCGAGTCTTGGCCGAAGCCCCCTGCCCGGCTGGCATTCTGACGTTGCGTCAGCAGCAGCCCTCGTAGCGGAGTTGCCGGAGCAGTGTGCAGCGAGACTCTCCGGCCCGGGCTGCGGCTTCAGCACGGGCCCCATGTGCCGTCCCGGTAGGCGTCCTGGTTGTGGGCCGCGATACGCCGCAACGTTTCCGGCGGCGGCCGCTGTCTCCGAGGTCACGCCGGGAACCACAGACGCAGACGTCCTCGACAGCACGGCCGCGCCTGTCCTCCTCGACCTCACCTGCACCGCGTGCGGAAGGCGCGCGCTGAAGACACCGGAGGCCTGGACGGGGGAGTGCACGGCGCGGGGCTCCCTCCCGGTCTCGGCGGACAACGCCGGGGTGGGGCGCGGCCACGCGAGCGTCTCACGGCCGTCGCCCGGGACACCCGGCTCCCTTCGGAACTCCCGAACTCCGGGACACGGCGAGCCAGGACCACGACAATGGCGGCACGGTCCATAGTCGCCACGATGGTTGCGCACCAAGGGCATCCCGGCATCCCATGTGTGCGCGGGGAGGGAAAGGGGAGGGAAAGACGTGAGTGGGAGCCAGCACCCGTCGGACGTGTCGGGCAGGCTGAATACCGGTGTCGCGCACAATGCCCGGGTGTGGAACTACTGGATCGGCGGAAAAGACCACTACGAGGTCGACCAGCGGGTCGGTGACCAGGTCGCCGAGGTATTCCCCGTCATCCGGGACGTGGCGCGCGCGGACCGCGGCTTCCTCCGCCGGGCGGTCGGTTTCCTGGCCGCGGAGTGCGGAGTGCGGCAGTTCCTGGACATCGGCACCGGGCTGCCGACCCTGGACAACACCCACGAGATCGCGCAGCGCATCGCGCCCGACTCCCGGATCGTCTATGTCGACAACGATCCCATCGTGCTCGTCCACGCCCGCAGCCTGCTGGTCGGCACCCCGCAGGGAGCCACCGATTACATCGATGCCGATGTGCGTCGTCCGGACAGGGTCATCGAGGGCGCCGCAGCGACTCTCGACCTCGACCGGCCTGTCGCGGTCATGATGCTGGGCATCCTCAACTTCGTCCTCGACACCGCCGAGGCGTCGGACATCGTGCGCCGCATCATGGCATCGGTGCCCTCCGGCAGCTATCTCGCCGTGACGCACCCGACCACAGACAGCGACCTCGGCGGTGAGGGCAACGTCGAGGCCATGAAGTTCTGGAACGAGAACGCCACGCCGCCGATCACCGCCAGGAGTCGTGCGGAGATCAGCGCGTTCTTCGACGGTCTGGATCTCCTCGCCCCGGGTCTCGTGTCGTGCTCACTGTGGCGCGCGGCGTCGGAATCTTCCGTCGTACTGCCTCAGTTCGGCGCGATTGCTGTGAAGCCCTGACCGGATGAGCGCTGTCCGCGGGGTCTGACTGCCGGCCGGGCCTGACCCGGCCCTGCTGTTGTACGCGTCCCAGCGATGACCAGCCCAGCGGCCGGAGCCGAGAGCGAAGTCGGCATCGGCTCGCCTCTCCGGTGCGTGACCGGGCAGGGGCGTTTGTACTTGACGCGGGACGGCCGTCATGCGCAGCCGCCGGGTTGCCCATGACCTCCGCAAGGCGGCACGGCGCGTCGTCCTCGGGCCGAGGACGGGGTCGAGCGGCCGGCCGAGGGGACAGCCGCTCCGAGCGTGCCGCGGCGTTCGCCTGACATTGCACGTGGCTGTGTCGTCGTACTGCGTGAGACCGCGTCCTCCTGCGGCACAGGACCGGTTCGTACATCACACACAGCGCAGCAAGCTCATGGACGACGAAAGGGAACGGGAACTGCCATGTCACCTTCAGCAAAGGCAGGCCGGGCACTGGTGGTCGGTCTCGGGATCTCGGGCATGGCCACCGCTCTGCGGTTGCGTCAGGCCGGTTGGGAGCCGGTCGTGGTCGAACGGGCTCCCGCCCGGCGTTCGGGCGGCTACTACATCGTCCTGTTCGGCTCCGGCGTCGCCTCGGCGCGGCGGCTGGGCGTACTGGAGGGGATCGGTGACCGCGGCGGGCCGCAGATCGCTCTCTACGACGTCGATCGGAGCGGCAACCGTCGTCCCAGAGTGAACCTGGGGTCGCTGGCCGGAGGGCCCCGGCCGCTGCTGCGAGGTGACGTCGAGCGGGGATTGTTCGCGGCGTTACCGGACGATGTGGAGATCCGCTTCTCCACCGTGCCCACCCGCATCGCCCAGGACGAGTCCGGCGCGTACGTCCGCCTGCGCGACACCGAGGCCGACACCACCGTCGAGGAGCGCTTCGACCTGGTCGTGGGCGCCGACGGCATGCGCTCCACGGTGCGCGGGCTGGCGTTTGAGCCGAAGCGCTACCTGTATCCGCTGAACTACATGATCGGCGTCACGCTCCTGGACGGGCCGGTCGACGGCTTCGGCCTGTCCGAGGGGATGATCCTGGCCGAACCAGGGCGTTCGGCGTGGGTTTTCCCCTTCGCCGACCGGGCACCGAGCCTTCTGTTCTCGTACCGCACCCATGACGTGGACGCCGAGTTCGGCCGCCCGTCGGCCGAGTCCATCCGTGCCGCGTTCGGCCCCGAGCCGACGGGCCCTCTGCTGGAGGGCCTGCTGGCACGGTACGAGCGGGCCCCTGACGCTCTGTTCGACTCGGTGCAGCAGGTACGCATGCCCAGCTGGTACCGCGGAAGGGTCGTCCTGATCGGCGACGCGGCCTGGTGCATGACCCTGTATTCGGGCATGGGTGTCTCCGCCGGAATCGCCGGCGGTGAGCTGCTGGGAACCATGCTCCAACGTCACCGCGGCGACGTGTCCGGCGCGTTGCGGGCCTGGGAGGAGCGGATGCGGCCGTTCATTCGCCACCAGCAGGACAGTGCGCTGGTGGCCGGACGCCGGATGTTCACCCCGCTGGACCGCAAGGAGCTGATCGTGCGCGCCGGTGTGAGTCGCCTGATGCGCGCGCCCGGCCTCGGCAGGACCATCTGCAGGAAGCTGCTCGACAGCAAGGACATGAGGGCGAAGAACGCGGATGTCGCCGCGCCGTGGGCGTAGGCCGCCCCGTCCCTGGAATGCCTCTCGGTCCCGGGACGAGGCGGCCGGCGGATCTGCGGCGGGAAAGCTGCGGCGGGGCGGCTCCCTCAGCGGGCCGCGCCGCAGAATTCGGCCTCCGTGATCCGCTGCATGGACGTCGCGTCCCAGTCGCCGTTGTAGTTGAAGGCGAGTTGGTGGCGTCCGTCCTCGGTGGTCACTGCCATGGAGAGCCAGCCGACCATGCCTCCACCGTGGCCCCAGAGCGTCCTTCCGCAGCTCGTCTCGATGCGGGTGAGGCCCAGCCCGTAGGAGATGTCGGTGGGTCCGGGTGTGACGGCGGTGGTCTGCATCGCCTTCAGCTGCTTCGACGGCAGGAGCTTGCCCCCCAGCAGGGCACGGTAGAAGCGGTTCAGGTCACCCGCGGTGGAGATGATGTCGCCGTCGGCCCAACCCTGCGAACCGTTCATCTCGGTGATGTCATCGATCCGTTCGGGCTTCGCCTCGAACAGCTTGGAATAGCCGCGGCTGCTGGGGCGGGGCAGGTGGATGCTGTCCCCGGGGTTGGACGTGTCCTTCAGCCCCAGCGGCTTGATGATGCGGTCGCGGACTTCGTCCTCGTACGTCCTTCCGCCTGCCTTCTCGATGATCAGCCCGGCCAGGACGTAGTTGGTGTTCGAGTACGCCTGCCTGGCGCCGGGTTCGAACAGCGGCTTGTGGGAGAGCGCCACCTTCACGTGCTTCGCGGGCGGCAGAGTGTCGTAGCGGTGTTTGAGGTAGCCCTCCTTCAAGTACGTCTTGCCGTACTTCTCATCGGCCAGGTAGTCGAACAGACCGCTGGTGTGGTTGAGGAGTTGCCGGACGGTGATGGAGCGGCCGTCGTTGCCGTTGCCCCGTATCAGGCCCGGCAGGTGTTCATCCACCTTGTCGTCGAGGCTGAGTCTCCCCTCCGTCTCCATTTGGAGCAGGACGGTCGCCACGAACGTCTTGGTGATGCTGCCGACACGGAACTTGTCGTTCTTGCCGCGCGGCGCACCCGACTTCAGGTCGCCCACTCCGGACGCCGACTTCCAGACACCCCTGGCGTCACGCGCCTGAGCCGTGACGCCGGGAATGCCTGCCCGTACGGCCGCGTCCATCGCGCGCTGCGTTGCCCGGTGACCGGGCCCCGCGGGAGGTGTGTCCGTCGCCGCCTGGGCGGGCATCACGAAGGCCGCGGCCGCCATCGCCGCCGCCGCGATGCCCACCACACCGACCTTCGTGTTCTTGCTCGACGCCATTCCGTGCTCCTCGCAGTCGTCCGCATCAGATCAAGCCGTACTCGTCGCGGGTCCCTGGCAGCCGAGGGGTGTCACCGACCGCGTTGCGCGAGAGCCGCTTATGTACCCAGACCACAGACCACACCCAAGAGGTTGAGGGGACCCGGCGAAAGATCGCGACGAGCAACCGGACCGGTGGCCCTCCATCGCGCTCAGCCAGGCAGGATCCTCTGGTGCACCGCGCCTACGACGACGCTGAACTGCTCGCCTTGGTCCGCCGCCACGTCACGCCCGGCCGCCGCTGCATGAAGCTCGGCGGCGGTCTGCTGCGCCTGGAAGGGCGCGAGTACGACCGGGGTTCGTCGCGGGACCATGCCCGCGGGCGCGGGAATGGTCCCGCGACCCCGACAGTGGATCCTCAGCGGAGACGACCTCTACCCGATCGGCGAGACGTGGGGCACCGAGAAGACCGACGCCTACCAGCCCATCCTCCTCGGCACGGAATCCCGGTGCCCGAAGCAGACCGAAGCAGGTCCGTGAAGAGCTGCGGGATTCGATGTGACCACCCGCCGATGGGCACCGGTCGCGAGAGGTCCTGCCGCTACCTCGGCATCAGGGCTGTATCGGTGACGTGGACTGTCATGCGGGGCGGAGGAGCGCTGCCGCTTGCGCACGTGCGTCGGCCAGCCAGGCGGCGCGTTCTTCGGGGAGCGAGCCGGTGACGGTGCGGAAGACGACCCTGCGTACGTCGGAGACCCCCACGTACGGCAGCACGCATGCCGCCCAGACACTCTGCAGTGGATCACCGAATTCGCTCTCCTCCCGGTCGGCGGGAGTATCGGAGGTGTTCAGCACGAGGGCTCGGCCGGCCTTCAGCAAGCCGGCGGGTTCGCCCTCCGCCGTCTCCAGCTTGTACGCGACCCCCGGCGCCAGGACCCGCTGCACCCAACCCGTGAGGACAGCGGGCGGCATACCCCACCAGTTCGGGTGCACGAACACCATGGCGTCCAAAGTGGACAGCTCTTCCCGGTGCAGCGCCAGCTGCGCGTCGTGGGATTGCCCTGCCGATTCGACCGTCCCCGTCTCATCGGCGGAGAGCAGAGCCGGGAACCCTTCCGCGTAGAGGTCGTGCACCACCACCTCGGCTCCTCCCTCGCGCAGCTCTTCAACCACGGCGTCGAACACGGCGTGGTTGAAGCTCCCCGGACGCGGGTGAGCAAGATAGACCGCTACGCGCATGGTTCCCCCAGTCGACACAGACGACGTCGGCCCCGTCGGATGGGAGCCAGACACTGGAGCGCCGCAAGGCGCCTGATCACCATTATCCGTATCTCCTTTGCCGACGAGGCCGGTGCGGAGACCTTGAACTGCCGACCAGGATCGGCAAGTGTGAGGGCCCAGCCTCAGGTACCGCTCGGCTGGATCATCTTCCGGCCGGTGGTGCTTCCGCCGTCCAAGGTGACGACTGCCGGCGTTGTTGAGCAGGGCGACACCTCCACCCCGATGGGCCGGGGAGGCACCGTGGGAGAGGTCGCCGCCGCAGCGCTGTACCTGGCAACCGAGGCCACCTTCACCACGGGCGTGGAACTGCCCGTGGGCGCCGGGTTCGGTCAGGGGGCCTCGGCGAATGATCCCGGTGCTCGGTAGGCAGGGTTCTCCTGCCACCGGCTGATCACTCGCCTGGCCAAGGTGGTGATGCCCTCAAGACTCTGTGACCTGGGCCGGTGAATGCTCGGGGTGGCACTGCCGCGGTGTGGACCATCGGGATGGCCGCGTCCCAGGCCGCGGCCCGGCCGAGGGCGTCGATCGCTCGTCGTCGAGTTCGGGCGCGTCGACGCCCCGACCTCGGGAACATCCGCGGCGGAGTCGTGCAGGCTCCAGCTCCGGGGCAACGGCCCCGGTCAGCAGCGGCCTACCCTGTTTCGCCGCCTGCACCGTAAAGCCGCCGAGCCAGTGATCATGTGGCGGAGCCGCCGAAGGCAGGCACAGTGACGTAGCCGTATCCGGCCGACAGCAACACCGTCTCACCGGCACACACGCATGGCTCAGGCCGAGACAGGCGTACGCGACAGGGCTGTGCGCAGTGCGAAGACACCGAGCAAGCCCCCTGCCGCGAACCGCTGAGCGGCCATCACGCGGGGCCGAGCGGCCAGGAACCCCGACACCCGTGCCGCGCCCAGCATGATCAATGCGTTCACGGAGAGTCCCACGACGATCTGCACACCACCGAGCTGCAGCAGTTGTGCCCAGGCCGGGCCCGCCTGCGGGTCCATGAACTGAGGCAGAAGAGCGGCGTACAGGAGAGCGATCTTGGGGTTGAGCAGGTTGGTCAGGAGCCCCATCGAGAAGAGGCGGGCGTCGGATGCGGGAGGCAGGTCCCGGGCCGGAGCGAAGGGTGAGCGGCCACCGGGCCTCAGCATGTCCCAGGCCAGGTACGCCAAGTAGGCGGCTCCGGCGAGCTTGACCACCGTGAATGCCAGCGGTACGGCGGTGAACAGGGCCGACAGGCCGGCGGCCGCGGCCAGCAGATAGCACAGGAATCCCACGGCGGTCCCGGTCAGGCTGATCAGACCCGCCCTGCGGCCTTGGGTGATCGCGCGGGAGGCGAGGTGGATCATGTTCGGTCCGGGAGTCAGGGCCATGCCCAATTCGACCAGGGCCACTCCCCCCACTGCGGCCAGGCTTATCACTGGTCAACTCCCTTGCATTCGCCGGCGCTCGGCGTGGGGCGGCATCGGCTGCGACGGACGAATGCGACGCACCGGCAGTGCCTGCGTCGCGTGCCTCAGGATACGGCCCCGCCGTCCGCTGTCTCCTCGCACCCTGACTCCAGCTGACCGACGACCCGAGCCGACGCCGAAGCTGGTCGAGGACAGACCACCGCAAGTGCCAGACCGCCAGGCCCTGTCCGGGATCCTCTTCCTGCTTCACACCAGCATCCAGTGGGAGTACCTACCCCAGGAACTCGGCTTCGGCTCGGAAATGACCTGCTGGCACCGCCTGGCAGCCTGGTGGGCCGACCAGACATCCGCGCAGGTAGCTGGCCTTTAGGTGATTCACCTGGGCAAGTCGGCGGATGAAGGAGCCTGTTACCTCACCGAGTCGCTGTGAGACCTGGACGGGGAGCCGGGCCAGATGTTCGGGCGGTGCGTCGGTCACCGGGCGGCCGACGTCTTCATCGGTTTCCTTACGGTGCTGACGACGACGTCGTCCTGACCACCGAGCTCTCCCGGTGGCCCGGCGGCCGCCCTGTTCGACCTGCGCCCATACGAGCCCTGCCCGCAGAGGCCCGGCGTCGCGTGCCGCTGCTACTGCTCCGGTGTTCTCGATTCACAGCAGCGTCCACTCGACTCCAGCCCGCCATCCGGCTGCGCGCGGTCGTAGCGGCCCTGAGAGTCGGCGCGGGCCGCTACCGGACGGGGCGCCGCAGGTGTAGTACGTGTTGGTCGTGACGGAGTACGTATCCGCCGTCACCGTCGTGCAGGTGCTGCTGGATGTATGCCTTGACGGCGTCCCGTGTGGGGGAGGTCCCGCCGGGGATGCTGAGGTGGAAGTCGGCGACGGTGACGGCCTCGTCCAGATCACGGCTGCGGTAGCGGGCGGGCAGGGTGTCCAGTTCCATGTCGCCGAGCAGGCCGGGGGGAAGGACGGTCAGGTCGTCGGCCAGTTCCCTCAGGTCGAAGCGGAGCCCGGTGAAGTGGTGCACCATGCGCATGCAGGCCTGGTCGGGATTCTGTAGTAGGACGAGCAGGAGACCGCCCGGCGCCAGCCATTCCATGATGCGTGACACCGTCGCCACCCATTGGGCGCGCGGGACGTAGTACAGCACGTGTGAGAGCAGGGCCAGGTCGGCCCGCGCGTCGATCGTCGCTTCCAGGACGGGTTCGGCCAGCACCTGGGCCTGTGGGCACGTCAGTGCCAGGGCACACCGCATCGGCTCGCTGGGCTCGATGCAGACGGTCCGTTCGAAGTGCGGGGCGAGTTGCCGGGTCGTGGTGCCGTCGGCGGGACCCACATCCAGCAGCACCCGCCGGGTGGGCAGCTGTTCCACGATGTTCTGCAGGTAGGCGTGGGTGGCGCTCTTCTCGTCCGACCCGGCGAGGAACCGTGTGTAGGCCTCTCTGTAGGCGTCTTCCTGCGTCCGCAGCGTTCCCGCTTCCGCGGTCTTCCGCAGTTCCACTTCCGTGCTCCCTCGAATGAGGCCGCATACCTGCCTTGCGCGCCGTCGGCAATTTGGCACGACAGTGCCATGGTCAGCCCGGTTGCCTGGTGAACGGCACACGTCGACGGGCGGCGGGACGGGGCGCACCGAGGCAAAACTGCGCGGTGCGGGTAAGCGTCGGCCGCCCACCGCGTGCCGAACCGTGCGCGGGAGCGCGGTGAGTGCACTGCTCTCCGCCCTGGCCGGGGCCCTTTTGCTGCCGGAGTGGCCGCGGTCGACCGGCGAAGGTCCGGTGTTAGCCCCCCTTGAGGGCCCTGACGTGCGAGCCGTCGATCACGGCGTCGTCGATGTCCAGCGGATCCGCCGTGCGGAGTTCCGCGAGGAGGATGGCGCGCAGGTGGGGCCGGACGCCGGTCTCGGTCCAGTCCCGCAGACGTCGCCAGCACGTCACCCGGCTGCAGTCGATCGTCTCGGTCAGCACGTCCGTCCACGACAAGCCCGTGCGTGGTGCGTAGACGATCCCACGCAGAGCCGCGCGGTCATCCGCTGGTAGGCGGCCGGGATACCGCCGACGCCGCAGCGGGCGAGGAGAGAGCAGCGGGGCCACGCGATCCCACAGGCCATCAGGCACAAGATCATCCGCTACCTGTAGGACTCTGCCGCCCGCCCAACGGCCAAGCTCCTGAACTGAACCGAAACTGAACCGAAACTCATTCTGAACTGATCGGTAAGGGAGGTCTTCCCCGTGGGGTGCCTGCGGCCGGTGGTCCGCGCCCATGCGACGAGCCGTTTTCGCGAGCCGACCGGAGCCGAATGCGGGCGGCAGATTCCCGGAGCCGCGCACACGTGGGAACCGTGCGCAGTGGGCAGAGCGCAGGGGCGGGCCGATCAGTTGGCCGACGTGTTCCGTGTCATCTCGGCTGCCTCGGTGATGGCGCGTCGTCTGAGATCGCCGAACAGCTGCATCGTGGCGGCGGCCAGGACGTCGTCCCCGCCAACAGTCCGCCCGTCCCCGCGACGGGTGGACAGGGTGAGCAGGGGGTCCTTGAGCAGCGGGGCCGGGGCCGACTCGCCCGGCACCACCAGACTGACCGTCCCGAAACGCCTGACCCCGCCGTCGCGGACGACCTTGGCTGCGTCCCGGGCCAGGGCCGTCAGGAACACGCTCGCGATTCCGTCCAGGTCGCGGACCATCACCGGGACCGCCCTCACCCCCCGGCTCCCCAGCAGCTTTCTCACCCCGGCCTCGAACCGGTGGGCGCCGGCCACACCAATCGGTGTACGCGCCCCGCGGCGCTCACGAAGAGACACGAGCGCACCATCGGCGTTGCGCACCTCGCCCATCAGGCCGTGGAAGGTCGGGCTGTGCAGGTACCACGCCGATCCCACATCCACCTCGACGTTCCGGTCGATCGCCGAGATGAGGTCCTTGGGAATCAGCCGCTTCCTGCCCTCCTCGACCGCCGCGCTTCTCGCGCCGTCGATGATCTCCCTCAGCACGGTCCGCGTCACCGACGCGGCGGCCCACGCGGCCGGCCGGGAGACGTGCAACGAGGTCACGTCCCTGAACACCGCTTTGACGAGCTGAGGCTTGAACGGCAGGTCGGTCACGACGGAAGCGGTCCGCGGACCGCTGCGCTCGGTGGGCAGGGGTTGTGCGGTCATTCGAAGAATGTGCTTTCTGCTGTCGGAGGTGTCAGTGGCCCATGCCGCACCGGACGGCGAGGCCACAGAGCTCTGCGGAGGGCGCCGAGCCGACACAGGGGGCCTGCCGGGCGGGGCCAACGGCACGCGGTGGTGCAGGCGGCCCCGCCCGGATTCTCGGCGTTCCGGCGACCGGGCGTGCGGCAGGGGGGCCACCCGGGCGACGCGCTGTGGTGCGGCGCCGTGCCGGTCAGGCGATCTGGTACTGCCGACTTCCAGGAAGTGGCGCGGCGCTTCGGGTGTGTTGTCGTCCAGGGCGGCGTTGGCCGCCGCGCACAGGGCCGGGCTGATGGACGAATCGGCGAGGATGCGGGCGATGGCGACGCGGTCGTCCTCGGCCTGGGTGATGTGGTAACCGGTCTCCAGCCAAACGCGCATCGCCTCGGGGTCGTTGGCGTCCGGGAGGGCCTTGGCTTCTCCTGTCACACGCCGACCGCTGTCCGGGTCGGCGAGGATCCGGACTGAAGCCACCCTCAGGTCGTCGGCGTCCGGCTCGTCCGCGGACGAGGACACCGCGGGCACCGTCACCGCGGTCGGTGCCCGCCGTGGCGGCGAAGGACGGGGCGGCGAGCAAGAGGGCCGGGGCAAGGACCGCGGCGATGCCGGACGCTACGTGATGCAGTGACAAGGGGAATGCTCCTCTTCGTTGGCGACGGAGGTGAGTTGAGGACGCCTCAGGGCGTTCACTTGGGTGATGCTGTCACCTGGGTCTGACAGCGGCAGTCGCCCTGCTGCGGTCGCAGGGCACCGTCGCCGCGGACTTGGCCGGTGTCTCATGGCGACGCGCCTTCGAGAAGGGTTGCCCTGAGCGCGGCTCGTGGCTGTCGGGGCATGATCGGGGCGTGACGATTCCTGGGGGTCGTGGTGTGGTCCGAGCGTGTGGTGGTGTGCGACGGGGTTCGGCTTGGCTGCCGGCCTCGGGGGGCGGGCCGGGGAGGCGCCGGGAGTCACCAAGACGGTCATCACCGTGGCCGCCGGCCTCGGCGTCGGACTTGCCGGGGTCATCACTGGCCAGGACCGGGAGTGGGTTCAGGAGTGGCCGCCGACACGGCACTGCTGATCACCGCGGTGGCTTCGTTCACTTCAGGCGACAGCCTTTGTCCACCGGTTCGAAAGGCAGTTGACGGTCAGCGACGGCTCGTACGTGCATGAGAAATGACGTCACAGCGTGGGACGACCCGCCGCCCGGAGGCACCCCTTGCGTGGTGACGCAGCGCGCCGTCGTGATACGGCAGTGATTGAGGAGTGCGGTGTGAGTGTGCTGGTGCCTCCCCATGGAGGACCTTCTGCAGCTACACCGGTCACTTCTGGGATGCCGGGACGAGAGCGGGCGCGGCCTTGAAGGAGATGGCCTCCATCAGCGGCTTGCGCTTGGTGTTGTGGAAGGCCGCGATGCGCCACTGGCCGTCCGACTCCCGGACCAGGGTGTAGGTCTGGACCTTGGTCAGTTTCTTTGGCTTGCTGCCTTTGTAGCTGTCGCCCCGGCCGGTGATCACGGCGGTGTCCGGACCGTAGAAGCGGATGTCCAGGATCTCGTCGGCGAGCTGTGTGCCCTTGAGGAATTTGGCGAACAGCGTGCGGTGGCTGTCGATGATGTCCCGGCGGCCCTGGTAGTACGTGCCGACGAAGGTGACGTAGGTGGCGTCCTGCGTGAACTGCGCACCGTAGGTGTCGGCGTCGTGGCGTCGCCAGGCGTCGACGAGTGAGGCGATCACTGTGGTGACTGCATTCCGGTCGTCCGTGGTGGTCATGGAATCCTCCAGGTAGCTAAACTAGTGCAGATATTGCATGTAGACAGTATCTGCACGTGTGCAACTATTTACGCAAGGGGTATCCAGGGATATGGCAGACCCGACGCCGGCAGATGAGCACTTGATCTTCCGTCAGTACCTCGACGCCGTGGGACTCCACGGCATGGCCGGGGCGGAAGCGGTGGGGCTCGGCGCCTCCGAGTGGTATGCGCTCAGCCAGATCGCTTTGGAAGGCACGCTCACCTCGGGAGAACTGGCCGCACGCACCGGTCTTACCACCGGGGCGACCACTCGCCTCATCGACCGCCTGGAGCGAGCCGGATTCGTCCGCCGGGCCGCCGATCCGGATGATCGACGCAAGGTCATCGTCGAGCCGGTGGCCGACTCCCTCGACCAGATCGAAAAGGTGGTCGGGCCTGCCCGCCGCCGGATCGCCGAGGTTCTCAACCTGTACACGCCAGACCAACGCGCTGTTCTCTTCGACTACTTCACTCACGCCGCCCCTGCTTTCCGTGCGGCCACCGAGGAGATCCGGGACGCGGCAGCACACGGTCGTCAGCGCAAGGGAGGCGCGGCGGCTCGCCGCTCGTGAGGGCGGCGAGCCGCCGAGTCGGAACCGGCGGTGTCAGCTGGACTTGGCTGCCTGCTCGGCGCGGGCTCGGGTGCTGGCGAGGCGGTAGGAGTCGGGGCCGGTTTCGATGATGGTGCCGTTGAAGGTGAGGCGGTCGACGATGGCCGCGCGGAGGCGGGGGTCGGTGAAGGTCTTGGTCCAGCCGCCGAAGGACCGTTGGAGGTGATGGCGACACCGTTCTTCTCCTCGCGCTCGGTCAGGACCTGGAAGAGGAGTTCGGCGCCGCGACGGTCGAGTTCCATGTAGCCGAGCTCGTCGATGCACAAAAGATCAACGCATCCGATGAGGCCGTGACGGCGCACAGACCGAGTGCGGCGGAGGCAGCGGCGGTACGAAGACGCATGAAGTTCCCCCTACGCGCACGCACAAGTAGAGGAACAGGATCCGGACGGCGATCAGGCGCAGCCGGGCCCCCCAGATGCTGCTCCGGCCGGTGACCAGCGGCCGGAGGGGCTTGTTGACGCCGCAAGGACGAGGTCCGTGCGCAGCACACCACGCGCGAAGCAGCCGTTGCCGCCACCGGGGGAGTGCGACCATCACGACGAGGAGTGCTCCGCCCCCGTCGGGGCGGCCGGGTGAGGCTCGGCGGGGAGGAAGGTCACCTGGGGGGCGCCTGTGCGCGGATGGACGGTGACCTCGCCCATCACGCCGTAGACCTCATCCAGGAGTTGCGGCGTGAGGACGTCGGCGGGCGGGCCCGCGGCGGTGACTTCGCCGTCGCGCAACACGTAGAGGCGGTCGCAGTAGTACGCGGCCAGGTTCAGGTCGTGCAGGGCGACCACGACCGTCGCGGGCAGCCGCCGCAAGGCGCCGAGGACCTCCAACTGGTGGCGGATGTCCAGGTGGTTGGTCGGTTCGTCCAGGACGAGGAGGGACGGCTGTTGGGCGAGAGCGCGGGCGATGAGCACGCGTTGGCGTTCGCCGCCGGAGAGCTGGTCGAAGGAGCGGTGGGCCAGGTCGGTGGCGTCCACCGCGGCAAGCGCCGACGTGATCAGAGCGGCATCCTCGGGGGTGTCCCCGTCGAGCAGCCGTTTGTGCGGGGTGCGGCCCATCGCGACGACCTCACGCACCGAGAGGTCGAAATCGGCGCCCGACTCCTGCACCACCGCGGCCACCGTCCGGGCGAGTTGCCGTACGGGCAGCGACCAGGCGTCGGTGCCGTCGACGCTCACCCGGCCGGTCACGGGGCGCAGGACGCGGTAGACGGCGCGCAGCAGGCTGGACTTGCCGCTGCCGTTCGGCCCGACCAGTCCGATGACCTCGCCGGGGCGGGCGGTCAGGGAGACGTCCTCGACCAGGCGGTGCGCGCCGGCGGTGAGAGTGACCCCGTCGATGACGAGTCGCGTGCCGGTCATGCCCCTCCTCGGTCGGTGGTCCGCCGGGCGTCGCGACGCATCAGCCACAGGAAGAACGGACCGCCGCACAGAGCCGTGAGCACGCCCACGGGGATTTCCATGGGTGCGGCGACGATGCGTGCGGCGATGTCGGCCCAGATGAGGAAGACCGCGCCGCCGAGGGCGGCCGTCGGCAGGACGCGGCGGTGGTCGCCGCCGACGACGAGGCGGACGATGTGCGGCAGCATCAGGCCGACGAAGCCGATCGGTCCGGCCGCAGCGACCAGGATGCCGGTGACCAGAGAGAGCAGGACGAACATGCGGGCGCGGAAGCGCGCCACGTCCAGCCCCATCGTGGTCGCGGCTTCCTCGCCGGCGAGCAGCAGGTTCAGATTGCGGGCCTGCACCATGAGGATGCCGACGCCCAGGAGCACAGCGGCGCTGGGCAGCCAGAGGGTGTCCCAGTTGACGCCGCCGAGACCGCCGAGGGTCCAGGCGAGGACCGCGCGGGCCTCGTTGCCCCGGTCGGTGGTGAGCAGCAGCAGGTCCAGTACGGCGGTGAGCACCGCGGCGATGGCCACACCGGACAGGACCAACCGTGCCGAGGTGATCCGGCCGCCGGTACGGGCGGTGGCGTAGACGAGCAGCAGTGCGCCCAGCGCACCCGCGAACGCGGCGGCCGACAGCGACACCGGCCCGAACCAGGTCACCCCGAACACGATCACTACGACCGCGCCCAGGGATGCCCCCGAGGAGACGCCGAGCAGGTAGGGCTCCGCGAGCGGGTTGCGGATAAGGGCCTGCAGGGCGGTGCCCACCACGGCGAGCCCGGCGCCGGCCACCGCGCCGAGCAGCACCCGCGGCGCCCGTACGTCCAGCACGATGGTCTCCCGCGCCCCGGTCCAGTCCGGGGTCGCCCAGTCGGCGCCCAGCGCGTGCGTCACGATGCCCCATACCTGGCCGGGCGGCACCCGCACCGAGCCGATGGCCAGGCCCGCCGTGGCGGAAACCACCAGCAGAACGGCCAGGACGACGAGGGTGACGGCGAGAGTGGCCGGGCCCGTCCGCCTGTCGCCCTGCTGTCGGCGTCGCACGGCCCGCTCGGCGCCGGTTTCGGTGGCGGGGGCCGTCACGCGAAGCTCTTGGGATGGATGCCGCGGGCCAGGTCCTCCACCGCGTACGCGGACCGCACGCCGACGAGGGTGGCGGTCAGCGGCAGGACGACGAACCGCTTGTTCTTGATGGCGGGCACGTCCTCGAGAGCGGGCTGCGAGAGCAGGAACTTCTTCTTCTGCTCGACGCTTCCGGCGCCGGCGTAGTCGTAGATGGCGATGACTTCCGGCTTGCGCTCGACGACCTGCTCCCAGGAGACGTCGCCGAAGACGTCGTCGAGGTCGGCGAAGACGTTCTCGCCACCGGCCAGTCGGATCACTTCGGTGCCCAGGCTCTTGCCGCCCGCGGTGAAGGCGGACTTGTCGCCGCTGTCGTACACGAAGACGGGCACCGCGGGCTCGCCCTTGACGGCCGTCGCGGGCTTGTCGACTCGTGCCTGGAGCTCGGACACCAGCTTGTCCGCCCGGTCGGACACCCCGAAGATCCGGCCGACGGCGCGGATCTCCTCGTAGGTGTCCTTCATCGTCACGCGCTTCTTGCCGCAGTATTCGCGGTTGAGGTGGGTGTCGATGCCGGCGTCGGCGAAAGCCTTGCGGGAGCGGCCTTCGTTCTCGGCGAAGGCGCTGCCGTAACCGCCGTAGACGAGGTCCGGCTCGGCGTCCAGGACGGTCTCGAAGGAGGGTTCCCTCTTCGCCAGTTCCGGGATCGACTCGAAGTCCTTCTTCAGCTCGGGCAGGACGGCGGAGTCGGGGAAGGCGGTGCCGACCATACGGTCCTTCAGCCCGAGGGCGAGCATCAGTTCCGCAGGGTGCTGGTGGATGGTGACGACGCGGGAAGGCGGCTTGTCGTACGTCGTCTTCACGCCGCAGTTGTCGATGGTGACGGGGAAGCCGCCGGCCGAAGATGCCGTGGCCTTCGCGTCCTGGGCGGTGTCCTGCGACGAGCCGCAGCCGGCGGTCAGCAGGGCAGCCGACAGGGCGACGGCCGCGGCCGTGACACGCAGGGCAAGCCGCCTGCGGGGAGAGGTGAACAGCGGGGGACGGGACGAACCGTCGTACACGTTGAGCCTCCTGGGGAGTCCGCGCTCCTCGGAACGGGCCCGCGACAGGCCAGTGTCCTGACTCCCGGATCGACGCTCCCCCTGCCTTCCCGCGCGGCGCGCGGTGGCGTGTCGAAGGGTGCACTCCCCGGTCACAGTGGCGGGACCGTGCCGGATTCGCACCGGCTTCCTGTCTCCCGTCGCGGCGATGACCAGGTGATACTACGGTCCGCCGAGCACAGGCCAAAAGGGCGTACGCCCCCGCGCGCACGCCCCCGAGCCCGCCGTCACACCTCGCGGACCGCCCGCAGCACCAGCCGCTCGGCGTTCTCGTCGTAGGGACGGCCATCGAAACCGCCGAAGATCTCCACCCGGCCGAAGCCCGCCTCCTCCACCATGCGTCGTAGCTCGACCGCGCTGTACACGAACCACACCAGGGTGGCCCGCGTCACCTGATCGCCCCGGACCAGGACCCAGTCGCTGCGCAGCCGCGCCCAGTCGTCCAGCACGGTGTCGGTCTGCACCATCAAGTCCTCGCCCCGCTGCACCACCTTGGGCGGGGTGACCCTACGGGCCAGCAGTTCCTTGCCGGCGAGGTCCAGGACGAGCGTGCCGCCGGGGGCCAGACAGGAGTGCATGGTGCGCAGCACACGGGCGTTGTCGGCCGGGTCCTCGAAGTACCCGAACGAAGTGAACATGCTGAGGACGACATCGAAGGCGCCCGGCGCCTCGTACTCGCGTGCGTCGGCCTGGACGTACCGGACCTGGGCACCGGTGCCGGCCGACCGCTTCCTGGCCCGGTCCAGCATGGCCGGGCTCAGATCCACTCCCGTCACATCGCAGCCCCGGTCGGCCAGCGGCACGGTGAACACACCCGGTCCGCAGCACAGGTCCAGTACCCGGGCGCTTGCGGGGAAGGACAGCAGGGGAGAGGTGTGAAGCAGTTCCTCGGCCTGCGCGTAGCGCTGCTCGGGGAAGAGGAAGTCGTAGAACTCGGTCCAGAAGCCATCGTCCTGGAACCCGCCCGTTCGTGCCATGCGGTCTCAGTGCTCCTTCGTCGTCGTCATCATGCGGGTCGGGTGTCTTGCCGGGCGCTCGCGCAGCGCCAGCAGGGCCGGAGGCAGCAATACGCACTGGGCGGCGGCCAATAGCCAGAACCAGCCGGTGTTCCCCGCCTGTTCGGTGAGGCCGTACACCTGTCCGCCGAGCACTCCGCTCGCGCAGGCGCCGAGCCCCGCGGCCAGTCGCTGCTGGCCGAAGACCACGGCGTCCGAGCGTGGGCTGTGGTGCAGCGCCTCCAGGTCGTTCTTGAGAAACAGGACGATGTCGCCCAGGGTGATCAGTGTCCCGCCCGCCAGCAGCGCGGGCCGGGTGCCGATCGCGAGGACGGCAAGCCCAGCGGCCAGGCCCGCGAAGCCGATCACGAGGGCTGTCGCGTAGGGCATGCGCCGGATCAGGCCGGACGCGAGGGGCTGTACGACGATGACCACGGTGAAGCAGAGCAGCAGGACCAGGCTGTAGAACGTGCTGGAGGCCCGCTCGACGGCGTACACCGCCAGGAAATGCTGGAAGTGGAAGTAGAGGTAGAAGGCGAGCGCGTTGGCGGCGAACGGCAAGGCCGCCACCCCGGCCAGCAGCCCCTGCCCGGCCGACTGCCCGCCGGACTCACGCGCCCCAGCCGCCGCCGGGAGGCGCGCGTGGCCCACGGTGACCAGGACGAACAGAGCCGTGACGGACACGAACAGCCAGCCGGGTGAGGACAGCACGAACGGCCCGGCGACCAGCGGCCCCACCGCCATGCCCGCGTTGAGGGCGGCATTGCCCGCCGACAGGAACGCCGGGCGGCGCTCGTCGTCCACGCCGTGCACGAGGTACGCCTTGTTGGCGGGCAGGTACAGTGCGGCGCCGCAGCACGTCAGCACCAGCGCCCCGACGGCGAGCGGCGGCCAGCGCAGGGCCAGTAGGAGGCCGACGAATCCGGCGGTGCGGATGATCAGTGCCCACAGCATCGTGCGGCGCAGCCCGATCCGGTCCGCCAGGGCCCCGCCCACGACCCCTCCGGAGAACTGCACGAGGGACGCCACGGCGAGCACGACACCGACCGTGCCGAGCCCCATCCCGAGCCGTTCGTGCAGGAACACCGACATGAACGGCAGGACCATGAAGCTGCCGAGTGGGATCAGGAACGAGCTGAGCAGCAGGAAACGCAGCGGTCCGTCGAGCGGGAACAGCGCGGCCCGCAAGCCTTCCCCGCCTGATACGCGTTCACCCACCGGACGCCTCGCGGTCGGGGGCGTCGGTCGGCGGAAGCGGCTCGGTGAGCACCCGTACGGCGTTGGCGGCGGCCACCGCGTGGTGCGTGGCCAGTTCGGCGGTCTCGGCCTCCGCGCAGACGATGCCCGCGTAACCGCGGCTGTCGGCCAGGTGTTCGATAGGGTCGCCGACAGAGGTGACCGGGTACCAGGCCGGAGACCCCGGCATGTCCGCCAGCCGGTCCAGCCCGGCGACGCCGGTGAACACCCCGGGCGCGGCCGGGTAGCCCAGCACGAAGGCGACGGCCGGACCGCCGGGCAGGTCCGCGTCCATCAGCCGGGGACGGCGGCCCAGCGCCGTCTCGATCATCGCCTCGTACACGTTGACACCCAGCGCCCGGCACATGCCCTCGCCGACCAGGGCGCCACCGATCCGGGGGTTGATCTCGACGACCTCCGGGCCGCCGGTGGTCAGGACGAACTCCACGTGCGCGAAGCGGTCGGTGTAGCCGATCGCCGCCAGCACCTCATCGAGCCATCGCTCCAGGATGTGCCGCCGCGCCTCTGGGAAGGCCACGGGGAACGCGGTGATCTCCTCCCGGAAGTACGGCTCCGGTGACATGAGCCGGCTGGAGACGCCCAGCAGCCGGGTCCGGCCCGCCCAGGTGAGGGTCTCGGCGCTGTATACCGGTCCGCTGAAGTACGGCTCCGCGAACAGCCGTCCCTTCAGCTCCCGCCCGGTCGCCTCGTCCAGGGCCGCCACCAGTTCCGGCTCGTCGCGGACCAGCCAGACGTTCTGACTTCCGGTGCCCGCCGTGTCCTTCAGGACGGCGGGCAGACCGACCTCCTTGAGCACCAACTCCTCCCCGTGTTCCGTGACGCCCACCGCTCGTCCGCGCGTCAGCCCGGCCTCGTACAGCCGGTTGCGTACGGCCGCCTTGTCCCGGGTCAGCCGCAGGACGGCAGGATCAAGGCCGGGCAGACCCAGCCGTTCCGAGAGTTCGGCGCCGACGAGCGTCCAGGTGTCGGTGGAGCTGATCAGACCGCGCAGCCCGGGAGTCCGGTGCAGCAGGTCCGCCACGTGTTCCACGTCGAAGGTGTCGACCTCCACGACGTCGAGGGCATCCGGCGAAAGCCGCTCCAGCTCGTAGGTGTAGTACGACGGGTCGCGGGTGAGCAGTACCAGTCGCTCGCCGAACGCGTCGGCGGCGCTTACCAGATGTCCGATTCCGAAGGTGAGGGACTCCAGGCAGACGACGCTCATGCCGCTCGCTCCTTCCAGTCCGCCGGGCAGACAGCGCGTCGCCAGGACATCGTGGACCAAGGCATCGTCATCTCCTCGGGTCCGGATACTTCGACGGGTTTCAAGGCGGCGGGGTCCAGGGCCTCCGCGTGCCGGGCGAAGACGCGCTCGGCGTAGCGGTGTCCGGTGTCGGCGCCGATCACCAGGTGCAGCCGGTCGGGGTGGCGGCGCGCCTCGTGCGTGGCTGCCAGGTATCCCGCGCCGGTGGACAGCCCCGCGAAGACGGCGTGCTCGCGCAGCAGGGCGATCGTGCCGGACATGGCGTGGGTGAAGTCCAGCCAGTGGAGGGCGTCGTAGAGGTGGTGGCGGACGTTGTCGAAGACGATCGACGACCCGATGCCGGCGATGATCGCCTCGGGGTCCTGGTGGTCCTGGCTGCCGAAGGTGACGCTCCCGAAGGGCTGCACGCCGACCAGCCTCACCGAGGGGTCCGTGGCGCGCAGGCGCTCCACGAGGCCGCCCGTCGAGGCCCCGGAGCCCACGCCTCCCACGACGGTCAGCGCGGCCTGGGGAAACGCGGTCGTGATCCGGTCGGCGACCTCGTGGTAGCCGAGGTAGTGGATGTCGTCGTGGTATTGGCGCATCCAGTGGCAGCCCGGGTGTTCGGCCAGGATCTCCCGCACGCGCCGCACGCGTAACTCCTGGTCCAGCTGCAGGTTCTCCGAGGGCCTGACCTGTTCCACGGTGGCGCCGAGAATCTCCAGCTGGGCGCGCGTGGTGGTATCGACGGTGGTGGACGCGACGATGTGGCAGCGCATGTCGTAGCGGTGGCAGGCCAGTGCCAGGGCGTAGGCGTAGATGCCGCTGGAGCTGTCGATCAGGGTCTGTCCCGGGCGGACCGTGCCCCGCTCCAGGAGGTGGCGGACGGCGGCGAGCGCCGAGTAGATCTTCATCGACTCGAACCGGATCAGGACGAGACCGTCGGTGAGCCGGACGAGGTCGGGGATTTTCAGGGCATCGGCGATGTGGGGGTGAATCACCCGTAACCTCCTTGGGCGAAGGAACACTGGTGGCCGAGCGAGTGGAGGTAGGCGGACAGGTCCGACTCGACGTCGGAGCCGGGGCGGTTGGGGAAGAGGCAGCCGATCAGGCAGCCCGTGTGGGCGACGAAGGTGCCGTCGGCGACGAACCGCTCGCGGTGGGCGAGCATGCTGTCGAACGTCGCCTTGGGCAGCACGTTCTGCGACAGGGCGGCGCTGGCCGAGTGGCCGGAGGCGAAGCCTTTGAACGGATCCGTCCGGCAGCGCTCGTACTCCTCCCCGTGCCGCCGGTATTGCTCAAGGAGAAGGTCGGTGACGGTGGTGGTGTCCACCGTCCCGGGCCCGGTGATGTATGCGGTGTGGAAGCCGATGTCCGTGCCCAGCCGCCGGATCACACGGTGTCGGCCGCTGAGGTACAGCGCGAACTCGCCGAGAAAGACACCGTCGGCCCGCTCGATCCCCGTCAGGATTCCGAGCACCACGCCCGTGTCGTACGGCAGGGCGAAGAGCCGGAACAGACAGCGTGGTGTCGCCACGATGTCGGCGGTGGAAGTCGCCGTCCGCAGCGGGCCCTGACAGAGCTCGCCCAGGGTGCCGTGGCAGACGCCGGACACGGTGCGTCCCGGCTGCTGCCGCGTCTCGCCGGACTCCCGGGCGGGTGTCAGCATCGTCCCGTCCGGTCCGCCGAAGGGCAGGCCGACCGGCATCTGGCACGGATGACGGGAGCTCGCGTGGTCACGGACATGTGCTCCTCCTGGTCCCGAATCCCCGAATGAGGACGGGAAGGAGGCGTGGCGCAGCAAACGCCGCACAGCCGTCCGTACCGCCAACCCAGTCCTCGAGGTCACCGTGCACAACCCGCGTGTCAGGCGCGGGCGCAGTGGCAGGTCTTCGGACTCGTGGGCCGGCTCACCGGAGATCCGGCGGGCACCTACCGGCCATCGCTTCCCCGGCCCCATTCAGACATGGGCCCAGTGCTGTTGACGGCTTTCGTTCCCACTCACCGCTGCGGGACAGTCCCGGATTTCCACCGGGTTCCCTCTTGCGTCGCGCCGCCGAGTGCCCGGTCGGACAGGAGGCGCGAACCGACTGCGCGCATCAGCGTAGGGCGGCTCACGCCACCGCGGCAGGGGCACACCCCCGGTTGTCCGAATGTGACGGTACACGGGACGGCATCCGAATCCATGGCAGCCAATCGTCCGCAGAAGATGCTCTGGCCGGATGTGGACTCCGTAACTTCGGTCACCTGGGCCACACTTGGTTCTCCCATGACACTGCACACCGCCCGTCGGTGTCCCGCGCCCCGGAAGGCTCAGGATGCTGCGAGAAATGACGCCGGGAGACGACGGCGCGATCGAGCCGCCCTCTCGCGACCGGCGTCCGGCTGACCGCGTCTCCCTGCGCGCCGATCTGCGGGCCGCGCTGCCCGACGCGGGTGCCGCGGTCCTGGTGACGGTGGCCGTCTTCGCGTTCCTGTACGTGCGCATGGAGTCGGGTGACTCGGCGACGGTCGCGGTCATGCCGTTCATGGACGACCCGGCCACGTACTGGATGTACCTGCTCAGCCAGGCATTCGGCTGGTCGGGCCTGCTGTGGGCCTGGGGCACGGTCATGCTCGGTCTGCTGCTGTCCGGGCCACGCCCCGCCCGGCCACCGGTCTCCCGGCAGGTCCTGGAACGCTGGCACCGCACCACGAGCCTGACCGCGATGGCCCTGATGTTCGCCCACGCGCTGATGTTCGCGGCCGAACTCGTACGCTACGAGGCCCGGCTGGCTTGGGCCGAACGGCTGTGGGCGGGATTCGCGGACACGTTCGTGCCCGGCTGGTACGACTCCGGCACCGGCCAGATCGCCATCCCCATCGGCCAGGGGGCCCTCTACCTGGCCGTCCCGCTCGGGCTGCTGTTCTACGTTCGGCACCGCATCGGCGCGAACACCTGGCGGCGATTGCACCGTTTCGTGATCGTCGTGTACGTGCTGAGCGTGTGGCACACCCTGTTGTACGGCACCAACGTCTGGTACGGCGAGTGGCCGCGCACCGTTCTGTGGCTACTGCAACTCCCCGTCGCCGCCTTGCTGTTGCTGCGCCTGCTGCGGCCCGCCCGGCGGTCCGAGCAACTGGGCCCACTGAGACGCCGCGAGGGCGTCTCACTGCTGGGCCGGGCTGTGCGTGCCGCCGGACGGGTAGCCGCCGGGGCGGTGGTGGTGGGTCTGCTCATCGTGGTGGCGTCCGGCCATGACGGGGGCCGGGAACGGCCGGCCGAGCCGGCCTCGACGAGCCCGCACGCTCACGAGCCCGAGTGATCCACGGCGCTGCCGGTCTGGTGCGGCCCGCGAGCACGACCGCCCGCATATGGGTGACCGGTTGGTCTCATGACTGTGGCTCGGCCTGGTCAACGACCCGGCCGCGACGGAGGACATCACCGCCTGGGTACGGGCAGGCGGCCCCGGCGTCGCTCCCCGACCGGAGATCCTGGACCTGTCCGCCTTTGCCCCACCGCGCCGCCGCACGGCTCCGTGAACGGCGGACAGCGCTGCGGGTCAGAGAGGCAGCGGGGCGAGCCCGCGGGCGGGATGGCGCGGGCCGATGAAGACGACGATGCCCTTGCCGCCGGGGGAGGGATGGGTGGCCTGGACCCAGCCCTGGCGGCGGTAGAAGGCCATGGCCTGTGGTGCCTGGACCGAGGTGAGCAGCCAGGAGCGGCCCTCGGGGGCGCCCTCGGTGACCGCCGCCAGTAGGTTTCCGGCGAGCCCGCTGCCGTGCGCGCCGGGCCGTACGGCGAGTTCGTCCACCTCGAAGGCGTCGCACAGCCAGTCGTTCGTCCGCCGAGCACCGAGACCCGCGGCGGCCTGCGGATAGCAGCGGTCCGTGGGGAAGGGCGGGAGAGTGGTCCACCCGCTGGCGAAGCCGAGCACGTCCCGGCCGGCGAGGGCCAGCGCGGCGGTGAAACCGGGGCGCCGCGCGTCATGGTGGAGGCGCTCGGTGAACTCGGAGGCCTTCGCCTCGTCCTCGTTCCATGGCGGCGCGCTGAAGGCGTCGACGTAGACCGATCGTAGGGCGTCGGTGTGGGCGAGGACATCGCCGCCGCGCAACACCTGCACGACGGGAACCAGCGGGGAGTTCACGAGATCCTCCTCCTTCTTGCAACAGAGTCCTTATTGCAACCAGTGTGCAATAAGGACTCCGAGGTGATGCAGGGGGTATGTCAGGAGCCAGACAGCTCACCACGGACGGCGCGTGCGGCGGCGACCAGGTTCTCCAGCGATGCGCGGGTCTCCGGCCAGGCCCGTGTCTTCAGGCCGCAGTCCGGGTTGACCCACAGGCGGTCGGCGGGGATGGCCTCAAGGCCGGTCCTGAGCAGCGCGGCCGCCTCCTCGGCGGAGGGGACGCGCGGCGAGTGGATGTCCCAGACACCGGGGCCGGCCTCGCGGGGGTAGCCGTGCGAGGCGAGCTCGTGGGCGACCTGCATGTGGGAGCGGGCGGCCTCCAGGCTGATGACGTCGGCGTCGAGGTCGTCGATGGCCTGGACGATGTCGCCGAACTCGGCGTAGCACATGTGGGTGTGGATCTGGGTGTCCGGGCGTACGCCACCGGTCGTGAGACGGAACGCCTCCGTCGCCCAGGCGAGGTAGGCCGGGTGGTCGGCGGCGCGGAGCGGCAGCGTTTCCCGCAGGGCGGGCTCGTCGACCTGGATGACGGCCGTGCCCGCCGCCTCCAGGTCGGCCACCTCGTCGCGCAGGGCGAGGGCGACTTGGCGGGCGGTCTCACCGAGCGGCTGGTCGTCGCGGACGAAGGACCAGGCGAGCATGGTGACGGGCCCGGTGAGCATGCCCTTGACGGGCCTGGAGGTCAGGGACTGGGCGTACGTCGTCCAGCGCACCGTCATCGCCTCGGGGCGGGAGATGTCGCCGGCGAGGATCGGCGGCCGGACGTAGCGGGTTCCGTACGACTGGACCCAGCCGTGCTGCGTGGCGAGGTAGCCGGTGAGCTGTTCGGCGAAGTACTGGACCATGTCGTTGCGTTCGGGCTCGCCGTGGACGAGGACGTCGAGGCCAGCCTTCTCCTGGTACGAGATCACTTCTTGGATCTCCGCCTTGATTCGCTCCTCGTAGCCGGCCGCGTCGATCACAGCAGCACGCAAGTCGGCGCGGGCAGCGCGCAGTTCGGTGGTCTGCGGGAAGGACCCGATGGTGGTGGTCGGCAGGAGCGGCAGGCCGAGGCGGGACCGCTGGGCGGCGGCCCGTCCGGCGTACGGCTGGGACCGGCGGGCGTCCGCGTCGGACACCGCGGCGGCGCGGGAGCGGACGGCGGGGTCGCGGGTGATGGGGGAGTTGGCCCGGGAGGCGAGGACGGCCCGGTTGGCAGTGAGGCGGCCGGTGATGGCATCGGTGCCCTGGGACAGGCCCGCGGCCAGGGTGACGATCTCCGCCGTCTTCTGCCGGGCGAAGGCGAGCCAGCGCAGGATGTGCGGGTCGATGTCCTTCTCGGCCGCCGCGTCGAGCGGCACGTGGAGGAGGGAGCAGGAGGCGGAGACGTCGACGCGGTCGGCGAGGCCGAGCAGAGTGCCGAGCGTGGACAGGGACTTCTCCAGGTCGTTGCTCCAGATGTTGCGCCCGTCGACCACGCCGGCGACGAGCCGCTTGCCGGGGAGACCGCCGGCGGCGGCCAGCGCTTCCAGGTTGGCGGCGGCGGGGCCGGTGAAGTCGAGCGCCAGTCCTTCGACGGGTGCCTTGGCGAGGACGGGCAGTGCCTCGCCGAGGCGGTCGAAGTAGGTGGCGACGAGCAGCTTCGGCCGGTCGGCGAGACCGCCGAGGTCGCGGTAGGCGCGGGTGGCCGCGTTCAGTTCGGCGGGGGTACGGTCCTGGACCAGCGTCGGCTCGTCGAGCTGGACCCATTCCGCCCCGGCGGCCCGCAGGTCGGCCAGCACCTCGGTGTACACCGGCAGCAGCCGGTCCAGCAGGGTGAGCGGGTCGAAGTCCGCGGCCACGCCCGGGGCCGGCTTGGCGAGCAGGAGGTAGGTGACGGGACCGACGAGCACCGGCCGTGCGCTGAGCCCGAGAGCGAGGGCTTCCTTGAGTTCCGCGACCTGCTTGCGCGCGTCAGCCGTGAAGACGGTGTCGGGGCCGAGCTCGGGCACCAGGTAGTGGTAGTTGGTGTCGAACCACTTGGTCATCTCCAGCGGCGCCACGTCCTGGGTGCCCCGCGCCATCGCGAAGTACCCGTCGAGGGCGTCCGCCTCGACGGCGGCGCGGTGGCGCTCGGGAACGGCGCCGACCATGACGGTGGTGTCGAGGACGTGGTCGTAGTACGAGAAGTCGCCGGTCGGCACCTCGTGGAGGCCGGCGCCGGAGAGGTGCTGCCAGTGGGTTCGGCGCAGTTCGGCGGCGGTGGAGTGGAGGGCGTCGGCGGTGACGCGGCCCTTCCAGTACCCCTCGATCGCCTTCTTGAGCTCCCGCTTCTGCCCTTGACGGGGGTAGCCGTACACGGTGGCCCGCGCTGCCGTGGCTGCTGACTTCGTGGTCACGGAGATCTCCTTCGCGAGATGAATCCCTGAGATCCCGGGGACGGGACGAGAGCGCGAAGGGGCGAAAGACCGCCAGGGGCGAGCGCGCGGCGCGGCGCGGTCGTCCGCCTGGTTGTGTTCGCCGACCCGCCCTCGAGGTCACCGGAATATCCGCGCGCGGAATCGTCCGCGTGCGGGCAACGGGCAGGTCTTCGGACTCGCGGGCACGTCCTCCTTGGGGGAGGGCACCTACTGGCCGTCGCTTCCCGGGTCAGGTACTCGGACCCAGTGCGTATGACGGCGGTCGTTCCCGCTCACCGCTGCGGGGCAGTCCCGGATTCCCACCGGGTTCCCTCTTACGACGCCTCCCGCCTGGCGGACGGGGCGAACCAGCTGCACGCGCCACCTTAAGGGCACCGTCCAGGGCGTGGTGGCTGTTGTCCACGATCCGGATCGTGAAAATGAGACACCTCGGCTGTCAGGGGGCGAGGGCGAGCCGAAGGGGCGGGAGGCGTCACTTCGCCTCCCGCCCCTTCCGCGTGGAGCGCCGGATTCTCGCCGCAGCGGCCTCATCGGGTGAGCACAGCCCAGCTCCCTGCCGCGGTCGACGTCCGTAGCGGACGGGTGGCGGTTCCTGCCCTCCTGCTGGCGGACCAGTTCGCGTAGCAGGCCGTTGGGCTGGGCGAGACGCCGTCCTTCTGCCACTTGGCGAAGTAGCCGTAGACGCTCTGGTGCGGCGGGAAGTCGTGTGGGGGACAGACCCACTGGCAGCCGGTGCGGTCCACATGGAGGATCGCGTTCATGATCTCGCGCAGCTCATGCCGTGGCGGCGGCCGAAGTCCAGGGCGCGGCCGTGACGTTCGAAGCGCCAGGCGGACAGCACCGGCTCGATCAGCTCCCAGCGGGCATCCGTCAGATCACTTGGATACGCGCAGCACCAGACCCACTCGACGATCTTTCCGTGAACCTCAAGGAGCCACAGGGCGGTGTGCTGGCCGACGTCTAAAGAGGTACAACATTTGCCTACAGCTTGTAGGTGTATCTATATTGGCCATAGGCATACCTGAGGTAGGTGATGGTTATGGTTCGGGCAGGACTGAACCCGGAGCGGCTGACGCTCGCTGGAGCGGAACTCGCCGATGAGGTCGGTTTCGATCAGGTGACCCTGTCCGCGCTCGCCCGGCGTTTCGACGTGAAGCCGGCGAGCCTGTACGCGCATGTGAAGAACTCCCACGAGCTCAAGACCCGGATTGCGCTGTTCGCGCTGGAGGAACTCGCCGACCGGGTCGGCGACGCCGTGGCCGGACGCGCGGGCAAGGACGCCCTAACGGCCTTCGCGAACGCCTACCGGGACTACGCCCGGGTGCACCCCGGCCGGTATGAAGCAGCGCGGTACCGGCTCGACCCGCAGACCGCCGCGGCCAGCGCCGGCGTCCGGCACGCGCAGATGACACGGGCGATCCTGCGCGGCTACGACCTGGCCGAGCCGGACCAGACGCACGCGGTCCGCATGCTGGGCAGTGTCTTCCACGGCTACGCCTCCCTGGAGGCAGCCGGTGCCTTCGACCACACCGACATCGCCGCGCAGCAGTCCTGGGCCTGGGCCCTGGACTGCCTCGACGCCGCGTTGCGGAGCCGGACCACCACCCCCTGACCGGCTGCGTCACCTGGGCCGGCTTACCCATGCCGGCCCAGGCACCCACCCCTGAATGAGAAGGCTTTGAGGCAATGAGCATCGAACAGAACCTGATCACCACCCCCCTCACCGCCGACTTCCTGCGCGGACACCTCGACGTGGAAGAAACCGCCCACGGCCTGCTACCGCACAGGCTGCCCGCCTGGGCGCGCCGCCAGATCCCCGACGACCTGCTTGCCGTGGCCGAGGTCCAGCCCTCCGGTGTCCGGCTGGCGTTCCGTACCAGCGCCACCACCATCCACCTGGACACCCTGCCGACCAAACGCGCCTACCGGGGCTTCCCGCCTCCGCCGGACGGCGTCTACGACCTCTTGGTCGACGGCCGCCTCACCGCCCAGGCCACTGTGGACGGCGGGAATCTGCGCACCGTCACCGACATGCGGACCCAGACCGCGGAATTCACCCCGGGCCCCGTCGGCACCGCCCACTTCACCGACCTCCCCGTCGGCGAGAAGGACATCGAGATCTGGCTCCCGCACGCGGAGATCACCGAGGTCATCGCCCTGCGCACCGACGCCCCCGTCGAGCCGGCCCCGAAGACCGGGCGCCGGGTGTGGCTGCATCACGGCAGCTCCATCAGCCACGGATCCAACGCCGTCTTCCCCAGCACCATCTGGCCCGCCCTGGCCGCCTCCGCAGGCGATGTGGAGCTGATCAACCTTGGATTTGGTGGCAGCGCACTGGTCGACCCGTTCACCGCCCGCGCGATCCGCGACACCCCCGCGGACCTGATCAGCCTCAAGCTCGGTATCAACGTCGTCAACAGCGACGCCATGCGCCTGCGCGCCTTCGCCCCCGCCATCCACGGTTTCCTCGACACCATCCGCGAGGGCCACCCCACAACCCCCCTGCTCCTGGTCTCCCCTGTCCTGTGTCCGACCCACGAGAACACCCCCGGACCTCTCATGCCGGACCTCTCCGATGGAACCCTGAAGTTCAAGGCCACCGGCGATCCGGCCGAGACCGCCGCCGGACGGCTGACGCTCACGATCGTCCGCGACGTCCTGGCCGACATCGTCAAGCAGCGGTCCACCGAAGACCCCAACCTCCACTACCTCAACGGACTTGACCTCTACGGCGAGAGCGACCACGACGAGTTCCCCCTGCCGGACGCGATCCACCCCAGCCCCGAAGGCCACCGCCGCATCGGCGAGAACTTCGCCAAGCGCGTCTTCGCAGACAACGGGCCCTTCGCCGTCACAACTGGGTGACCCGTATACCCGCGGCCGGCAGGGGGCGTGATGGCTGGCTGCCCTGTACCGCACCACTTCGTAGGCGAACAGGACTCGGTCACACATGGGCCCTCGCGGTACGCCTGGCGGATCTGGCGCCGCCGTGGCAGATCGCGCGGGCGAGCCGGTGGCGGATCTCCCGGACGGTGAGCTGGTCGCCCATGCCGCCGGGAAAGAGACCGACTATTCACATACTTCCGTGGTGAACTGGTGCAGGCGGGGGATGACGCCCAAGTGGCCGGTCCCGAAGCTGTTGTCGCAAGCCATCGGTGAGAGGCTCGGCCGGCCGTCACGTTGGGCGAGATCGGTATGGGCGAGGCGGAGACAATCGACGCGGATGCGGGGTTGGATTTCCCGCGAGACCCCGCCGACGCCGTGCGCGTCCCCACTGCGTTCTGGAGTTCCGTGAACCGCCGCGACTTTCTGGCCGGATCTGGCTTCGCCGTCTCCGCCTTCACCACCCCCGTCACCAGATGGCTCGTCAACCCCACCGACGGGGTCGCCGACCACCGTGGTGGCGGCCAGGTAGGGCGGGCCGACCTCGACGAACTACGCGAGGCCGCCGACGACGCGAGGCGGTGGGACTCCAAATACGGCGGCGGGAACTGGAAGGCCAACTCCGTCACCGACTGCCTCGACCACCGGGCAGGACCGCTTCTGCAGGGCTCCTTCTCCGAGGTGATCGGCCGCGAACTCTTCAGCGTGACCGCCGAGTTGCCGCGCCTGGCTGGGTGGACGGCCTTCGACGTCGGCCAGCACGATGCCGCCCAGCGGCACTTCATCCAGGCCCTCCGCCTCGCCCGCGCCGGCGGGGACGTGCAGCTGGGCTGCTATGTCCTGACCACGATGGCGATGCAGGCCCTGATGCGCGGGTTTGGATCCGAGGATGTGGACATGGCCCAGGGCGCCTTCAACCGCGCGAAGGGCCAAGCCGTCCCCCGCGTCCTGGCGTTCACCAAGCTCATCGAGGCCCGAGCTCATGCCCGCGAGAACGACCCCCGGGCCGCCTCGAAGGCCCTGAAGACCTCCGAGGACCTGCTGGACCAGGCGAAGGACGACAGCGGCGACGAGCCTGCGTGGATCGACTTGTATCACCACGCCCGCCTCTCAGCGGACGCCGCCGAGATCTTCCGCGACCTGAAGAGCCCGAAGATGGCCCTGGCCTGGAATCAGCAGGCCGCCGCCATGCCGACCGGCGCGTTCACTCGTTCCGTCGGTATGCGGCTCGCCATCGTCGGGACCGCCCACCTGCAGGCCCGTGACCTCGACCACGGCCTCGAGCTCGGCAACCGCAGCGTCGACATCCTCGCCCGCGTCCAGTCGAGCCGGGCGAAGGACTACGTCCGCGAGCTCAATGCCGCCATCGCCCCCTGGCGGCCTCAGCCAGCCGTCCGCGAGTTCATCCACGGCACCCGCAAAGAACTCGGCGTCGCCGCGTGACTGCGTGCGCTCTCTAGGTGGTGCCGGTCCCGCCCGCTACGGCGGGACCGGCACCACATGTCGGTCTCTCGGCCAGTGGAGGACACGAGTGTCGCGCTCGCGGATGGCGTCGCCCCGTGCCCGCAGTGCCGACCGGACACGCCGCTCGGCGTACTGGAGTAGAGGACTGTCGCGACCAGGATGCCGCTACATAAGATTCGTCGATGTTCTTAAAGGGCGCGGTCTCGGTGAGTTTCTTGGTCGGCACAGTGGGCCTGGCGTGGGCGATCTCTGGCTTCATGGATGCACCCCCGTGTTCAAAGGGGCGAGGGTGTCCCGCTGCCCCAAACTCGGGCATGTACATGGTGGTGCTGTTCATCAGTGCCATCGTTCTCACCCCTGGCTTCGCGCTCGTTATACGCTGGCTGGACTGGAGGCCGCTGATGGGATTGCCCGTCGGCGGCGTCATCGGTGCGGCCGTGGCCTTGAGTAGCGGTCGGAGCCTCGGATACTGGATCGCGGCTGCGGCGCTCCTGGTGGGTGCCGGCGGTATCGCGACGGGGCTGTCCGTTGCGATCCGCTCTATCGCGACACCCCCGCAGCTCACCGGCTGAGAATGTCGTGGCGTGATCGACATGCTGCCGCCGGGCTGGCACTGCACCCTGGGGGCATGGCGAGCGCTCCGATAGTCGTCCATCCGCCTTCCCGCACTGGCGGCCGGCGGGTTACCGCGCGTGGGCACATCCTTGGCCTGGCGCACTCGGATCGCGACGTCGCGGAGTTCCTGCGCCGGGCCGGGATGCCGGACGCGGAGCAGCTGCTCGACGATCCGGCGTGGGTGACGTGGCGGGGTGGGCATGCGCACTGCTACGAAGCTGCGTGACCGACCGCTAGGCGACGACCGCGACCAGAAGAACGAGCGTGAACAGCAGCGCGGCGAAGGACATCAACCCGGCGAGCCCTGCGACCGACCCCATGACCTGGCATGACCTGCTGGCGTCGCCTGGCGGCCTTGAAAGAGGCCGGCGTCTGGGAACAGCCGCATGTGCCGTTGCTGGAGAGGCTGCGGTCGAAGACCCAGCTGGACTGGGAGCGGGCGGTGATCGACTCCTCCCACGTGCGGGCCGCCCGCAGGGGCCCAAGAGCGGGCCCAGCCCGGTCGACCGCGCACGGCCGGGCAGCAAGCACCACCTCATCGTCGACGGCCAGGGCATCCCGCTCGCAGTGTCGCTGACCGGCAAAAACCGCAATGACGTCACCCAGCTGCTGCCCTTGCTCGACAAGATCCCGGCCGTCGCGGGCCGAGTCGGCAGACCGCGTCGGCGCCCGGATGCGCTGCCGGCCGACCGCGCCTACGACCACGACATCTACCGGCGCCAGCTGTGGCAGCGCGGCATCCGGCCTGGCGGCACCGGCCTGGGTACCTTCCGCTACGTCGTCGAGCGCACCATCGCCTGGCTCCACGGCTTCCGCCACCTACGCATCCGCTGGGAAAGACGCGACGACATCCACGAAGCATTCCTCGGCCTCGCCGTCTGCCTGATCACCTACCGCCACGTCCAACGGCTTTGTTGGGGACAGTTAGGTCCTGTGCCGGAAGTGCTCGGAGTTGCCCGCTGCGGCGGCATGGGCTCACTCCTTCAAGATGTAGAAGTGGATGGGGGTGTTCGGCGTGAAGCCGATACGCGGGTATACGGGGGCCCCGGCGACGGTCGCATGCAAAGTGGCGCGGGTCAGCCCGGTGGCCCGGGCACCCTCGTACAGTGCCTTGCGCGTGACTGCCTCGCCGTAGCCCCTGCGCTGCCACTGCGGGTCGGTGGCGACGAAGGCCACGAAGAGACGGCCCTGCACTTCGACCGTCGCGGCGCACGCCACCGGAACGTCGCCTCGCATGCCCAGGTACGCGTACACCTCGCTCTTCCAGTGCGCGGACCCGACCAGGCCGTCGCGGCCTTCCTCCAAGGGGAACCCGTAGGCGCGCGATTGAAGGTCCGCATAGGACCGCAAGTGCTCGTCGGTGCGCACACGCACGAAGGTCAGGTCGGGGTGGACCGGGTCGGGGACGGGCAGCAGGTCTCCGGCCATGCCCCTGCCGGGGAAGGCGTACTGCAGGCCGGCCTGGTCGGCCGCCGTGGCCAGCGCGGCGCGGGCCTCGTCGTCGAGCAGGCCCTCGAAGAGCCACAGGAAGCCCGGGTGCTTCTTCCCGCGCATGATGTCCGCCGCTTGGCCCAGACGCTGGGCGACGAGATCCGCTCCTGCTCCTGGCTCGGTCAGGGTGATGCAGTTGTAGAACGAGAATCGGCAGTCGGCCCAGCGGACGGCGATGCCGGGGAGGTCACGTACATCCGCGTCCGCATCGCGGTCGAGCACCATGGCGCGCCAGGCCACGGTGAGTTGCTCTGCCGATTCGATGGACTCCGTCAGGCCAGTCACCGTACTCCCCGGGATCGTTGAGGTCTGATGTTGTTGGGATTGTTGAGGTTGTTGCGGGCGTTGAGGTCGTGTCGTCGTCATCAGATGATGCCTTCGAACCGATTGTCCTCGGCTGGGGAGTGGGATCGGGGCACGTGGTAGGAGCTGCGCCCGAAGCGCCGCCACAGGGCGGCGATGAGGAAGGCCACCACTACGGCGACGGGGGTGTAGTTGAAGGTGGTGGCGGTGATCGGGCTGCTCTGCGGCAGCAGGAACAGCACCGTGACCGCAGCCGCCCACACCACCGCCACCCAGCCGATGGGCCGGCTCCAGCGGCCCAAGTGCCAGGGTCCGGGGGTGAATCGATCACGGTGCAGCAGTCGCAGCAGCACCGGGATGGCGTAGGCCGAGGTGAACCCCACGACCGAGATGGCGGTCACCGCGGAGAACGCCGTGTTGGAGTACAAGGAAGGCAGTGCGAGCACGAAGGCCACGGCGACCGCGAGCCAGACCGCGTTGGCGGGGATGGCGGTGCGGCGGCTGACCTTCTTCCAGCGCGCCGATCCGGGCAGGGCGCCGTCCCGCGAGAAGGCGTAGATCATCCGGCTGGCGCTGGCGGTCACGGTGTATCCGCACAGGAACTGGGCCACGATGATCACCAGTAGCAGGGCCTTGGCCGCGGCCATGCCCAGCGCCTCCAGAAGGATCTGCGCCACCGGTACACCGGTCGGACTGTCCAGCGTCGTGGTGTAGTCCTGGACGGCGAACAGCAGCGTGGTCAGCAGGATGCCGCCGGCGATCCAGGACACCGCCACCGAGCGGAAGACGCCGCGGGCCGCGGCGACGGAGGCGTGGTTGGTCTCCTCGCTCAAGTGGGCCGAGGTGTCATAGCCGGCCAGGGCGAAGACCGGCAGCAGCATGCCCAGCAGAATCACGTACACCGGGGCGCTCCAACCGGTGTTGTTGGTGAACTCGGAGAAGACGAAGCCGGCCGACTGGTGGTGGGAGGGCACGAGCGTCAGGGAGCCGATGATGACGACGGCCCCTGCCAGATGCCACCACGCGCTCAAGGACGTCAGGATGTTCATCAGCCGGGTGCCGAAGAGGTTCAGGATCGCGTGCAGGGCGAGGATGACCGCGTACAGGGCCAGCAGGGAGCCCGGGGACGGCGTGTAACCGAATTGCAGGTTCATCCACGCCGCGGTGAACGTCGCTATGCCGTAGTCCTGGGCGGCGATTCCGCCGAGCAGGCCCAGGAGGTTGAGCCAGCCGGTGTACCAGCTCCAGCGCTCGCCTCCGAGTTGACGGGCCATGTAGTACAGGCCGCCGCTGGTGGGGTAGCGGGAGGTGATCTCCGCCAGGGAAGCGGCCAGGCACAACACCAGCGGCCCGACGGCGAGCCAGCCCCACGTGATCACCGCGGGGCCTCCCGAGTTGAGGCCGTAGCCGAACAGCAGCAAGGTCCCCGACATGATCGAGATGACCGACAGGGAGGCCGAGAAATTGCCGAAAGCCCCCATACGGCGGTGCAGTTGCTGGGTGTAACCCAGCGACTGGAGGAGGCGCGCGTCCTCCTCGTCGTTGTCGACCGGGTTCGGCTGCTGGCGCGGTGTTCTTACCGAAGTCATTGGTTCTCCGCACGGGAAAGCTGACGAGCTGACATGGGGGACACGGGTGACATGAGGGGCGGCAGGTGGTTACCGGGCCGTCGACCTGACGGGGTGGGCCGGGTCGGCGGTCATGGGTGTTCTCCCGTATGCCGCAGGTGGGATCTCAGGCAGGCGACACGGTCCTCCTCGAATGCCTTCCGCCACTGGTCCTGCGGGTACCGGGCGTCGTAATGCCACGGGGCGGGGGTGGCGAAGTCGCCGATGGCGTCGAACACCTCGGTGGCCCACTGAGCGAAGCCGCCTCTCGCCAAGGCGTAGGCGAGGTAGTTCAGATCCAGCTGGGAACTGGTGGCGGGCTCGCGCTTCCGGAACCAGCCCTCGAACGCCTGCGTGACCGCCCGGGTGATGTCCTCCTTGGTCCACAGCAGGTTCAGCATGACCTCGGCGCCGTTGTCCCGTCGCTCCCGGTGCTCCTGTACACGGGCGTAGAGGGGCAGCAGAAGCAGTGGCGAGTCGGGCGGTGCGAAGGAGGCCGCCCAGCGGGCGAAATCCGTCGCGACGGCCTGCCGCCCCGCCGGGCCTGGGCGGGCCTGGAGCGCCTGGGACATGCGGTGCCATGCTTCGCGGTTGAACGGATCTCGTCGGTGCACTTCGGAGAGCAGGCCCCACGGCCCGCCGGGCAGCAGATACTCATGGGGCGGGGGAGCCACCTGGTGCTCCGGGTAGCGTCCTGCGATGTCCGTTTCGGCCAGGGCCAGGCGGCATATCCAGGGCACCGAGTCATGCGGATTGCCCTCACTCGCCTTGTGGCACGCGTCCCGGGCCCGGGCCACCAGCTTGTCCAGGTCCCCCGCCTTCCGGTAGTCGCGCGCCCAGTTCTTCCGGTGGGCCTGCAGCACTCGTTCGGTGGCGACCCTGGCGTACATCACCCGGGCAGCGAGGCTCTCCGGTTCCTCTTTCAGCCACAACTCCACGACGTTGGCCTGAGCCGCGACAACTCCCAGCACCTGCGTACGGGATGTCCACTGCGGCCAGTTGCCCGTCCGGGCCAGCACCTGCCGCATCCGCAGCCAGTAGCCCGCCTGAATGTCCTGCACTGCCGCAGAGAGGTCCGTGTCTCGACCGGCCGGGTTCACCCCGCCGGCCGGGGCGGAAGTCTCCATCAGCGCCCCCCTGGCCCGGCGGGCTCGTGCGGTGCCCGCAGTGGCACGTCGTGCGCCTTCAGTCGGCATTCCTGCGCCCGACAGGCAGCAGGGGCGGCGTCCTCGGGCGCGACCCGGTGGCGCAGCGCGCGGCCCGGCTGCGCGAGGCTTGCTCTACGCGGGGTCGCGTGCCGACCGCTGCCTCCCTGAGCGCTGCGGCTCGCCGGGCGATGCGAGCATGACAGCGACCGGTGTGCACTGGCGGGCATAGTCAGAAGGACTCTCGGGGCAGTCGGGACGGGGTGGCACGGTCATGCGGAGAAGAGCGGGGTGGGCGGAAAACAGCGGGGTCATGCGAAGAACAGCGGGTCATGCCAAATGCAGCGGTGTAGGCCGACGAGATACAGCGGTGTAGGCCGACGAGCAGCGCAAAACCGACCGTGGCGCATATCCCGGCCGACGGCTCCCGCCCGTAGCCGGTAGCGAGTGCATGACAGGTACTTAAGTGCCTGGAGAGGCGCGTGACCAGAGAATCCAAGATTGTTCGGCGGTTCAGACGCAGGTTTCGGCCATGCGGGAAGAGGGCGTCGCCATCCGTGATCAGACCGGTCGCCCGCAGCGACTTGGACGGCACGCCGCCGCGGGGACTGGGACGCTCGGAGCCACGTACTCACGGGCACGGGATACAGGTCCGCTGCCCTGAGCGGAGGCGGGCGGACCTCTGGTGTGCGGACGGATCTTTGGGGTGCGGGGCGGACGGTTGAGCACCCGAGACGAACCAGCCGTACGGTCCGACGTGGGAACGCGCGACCGCCCCCTCACCGACCACTCCGCGCCCCCGCGGCCCCGCGCCCACGCCGAGCGCGCCCAATCCGTCCCGGACCCGCTGAGACCGGCCGGACAACACGTCCTCAACTGCGGGGTGTCGCCGGGTGGGTAGCGAGATTGCGCATGAGCGAGTTGCCTACGGAGCGGGCAAGTGGCCTACGCGATAGGGGAGTTGCGACACATGGCGGCGCGTAGGTGGCGTGAAAGGCGCTGCGTTCCAGCGTGCAGGGGTGCGCCGGTGACGGGCCTTCAAGGCGCGGACTCATTCGGCCAGTTCGGTACGGTGGTCACTGACTGTGAGCAGAGGTCATCGTGGGTGAAAATGCGCCGAGATCTGGGCTTCAGGTGGTTCGGGCCGGGTTCAGACTCACGCCCCCCCGAAACTGCGGCCGGGTCGTCCTGGGGCACCGGCGGCCAAGCGGCCACGGACTACAGCCAGTTGAAAGCCACCCCCGCACTCCTGGGCAGCCCAACCGCGCGATTGGCTCGACAACGCGCGCCATTAACGTAAGGCCTACTTTGTGGAGGGGGCGAGAGCCCTGTTCCAGGCGACGAGGCGACGAGGCGACGAGACGGCGAGGCGACGAGGCGGCGGAGCTGAAGGCCGTCGATGGCGATGGCTGTGCCGTACGTGGTCGATCAAGGCGTCGGGAGTCGGTTGCGTCAACTGCGTACGAGCCACGGTGCGGATGAGTATCCGCGCCCATGCCATGGCGGGGCCGGCGGAGCGAGGATCGTGCATACCGACGACGGAAGGGATCGACGATGAACCCCGGTACCTACGCACGCTTGTACGGCCCTGCGCAGCCCACACCGCGCTCCGGGCGCTCCGGGCGCGCGGGTCTCGTCGTGGCGGTGGGCGTGCTCTGGGCGCTCACTTTGGCATCGCTGGCCTGGATCACGTTGCTCGTGGGTTTGGCCGCGCTCTGGGGTGCGGCGGAGGGCGCGGAAGCCGGCGCCTTTGTCCTGCAGTACGCGGCGATCGTCGCCGGTGCTGCCGCGGCCTTGACCGCCCTGGTGTTCGCCCCCGGCGTCCGCCGTCTGTCATGGGCAAGCCGCCTGTTCCTGGCGGGCGTCGTGGCTTGCCCGGCCGCCACCGGCTTTGCGTTCTGGTCGTGGGCCCACACCGGCTGACTCCCGCGTGTGTCGGAAGTGGTCCAGCTTGGCTGATGTGACTGGGCGGGGGCGGAGTTATCGATATGTCGGTCCGGTGGAGCTGCAGTTTGCGCTCCGGTCTGGTGACGGCGGGCGTTGTATTGGCTTGGCGGGTGACCTCGCCATTCGTTGATGGCGGTGACGAGGACAGTGGCCTCGGAGCGGACGGCGAGCTCGGCGCGGGGGCGGCGCGGACCTGGTGGGGGCGGACGCGTGGCCGACCCGGCCTGACCCTGACCCGAGGCGGGGCACTTGAACCCTTTTGCCAGCACAGGCTGGAACCTCCAGGTCCTCAACGACGAGGTGGTCCTGTACGACGCCTCCGGCGACACCCTGCGCTTCAAGAAGGCCGCGGACGGCACCTTCACCACGCCCAAGGGTTACTCAAGGAGCTGAAGAAGAACGCCGACGGCACCTACACCGTCACCAACTGGAAGTCGCACTCCAAGGACACCTACAACCAGCACGGCACGCTGACCAAGGTCACGGACAAGAACAAGGGCACCATCACCGTCACCCAGCACGACGAGGGCGGCGAGCACAAGGGCTTCAAGCTCACCGAGACCCGCTCGGGCCGCTGGATCGACCTGCTCAAGACCGACGCCTCGCAGTGGCAGGCCAAGGACAACTCCGGCCGCACCGCCGTCTTCGACCTCGACCCTGACGGCAACCTCCACAAGACCACTGACGCCGAAGGCAAGACCACCACCTTCGGCTACGACACCTCCGACCGCCTGACAAAGATCGCCACGGCGGAGGGGCGGGTCACCGTCTTCACCTACGACGATGCCAACCGCGTCACCTCCATGCTGCGGGCCACCGAGCTCAACGGATCCGGCCACACCGGCCCCACCTGGACCTACACCTACAGCGCGGACTCGCCCACGGCAGCGGGCACGACCACCGTCACCGATCCCGAGAAGCACGCGACGAAGCACCAGCACGACGGCGACGGCCAGGTCACCGCAGCCACCGACGCGATGGGCACCGGCACCACCGGCGGCAATGTGACGGACTACGGCTTCAACATCCGCAACAACCTGGAGTCCGTGAAGTCCCCGACCGGCGGCAAGGGCGTGGCCAGCTGGCGAACCGTCGCCGGCGGATGTGCCGAAGGAGGCCACGAACGCGGACGGCGAGAAGACCGCCTTCACCTACGACACGGCCGGCAACACGAAGTCGGTCGCGCAGACCGGCACCGGCGGCGGCAGCGTCTCGTACACCTACAACCCGGCCACCCCCGACTGCGGCGGGTTCGAGGGCCGGCGGTGTGCGGCCGAGACGAAGATGTCGGCGACGAAGACGGTCAAGACGTCCCTCACCTACGACAGCAAGGGCAACCTCACCAAGGCCGTCCCGCCCAAGCCGCTGGGGGAGACCACCTTCACGTACGACAGTCTCGGCCGCACCGAGACCGTCACCGACGGCCGGGGCATCAAGAAGGTCTTTACCTACGACAACCTCGACCGGATCAAGACCGTCTTCACCACGAACGACACGGTCCGCTACTGGTACGACGGCGACGGCAACCTGCGCCACCGCGACGATCCACCGGCACCATCATCTACCAGTTCGACCCACTGCAACGCGAGACCATCCGCACGCTCCAGGACGGCTCGCAGACCCTGCTCACCTACACGCCCGCGGGCAACGTCGACTACTACCAGGACCCGGCCGGGAAGACCGACTACACCTGGAACGAGGTCAACAAGCTCAAGGAGCTGAGGGACCCGGCGGGCAAGGTCACCACGTACAAGTACAACAACAACGAGGTCCGCACCGAGACCGCCTACCCCGGCGGCACCGTGCAGACCGTCGACGTCGACAACTCCAGCCGCCCGAAGAAGATCACGGCCAAGTCCGCCAAAGGCACCCTGGTCGACCTCGCCTACACCTACGGCTATGGCACCGACGCCGCCACCGACGGCGACAAGATCCGCACCCTGACCGACGACGTCGCGGGTACGAAGACCAGCTACACCTACGACGGCGCGGGCTGCTTCTCCTACGCGGCGGAGAACAAGGGCACCACGCTCAACTCCTCCTGGCAGTACTGCTACGACCTGGCCGGCAACCTCACCAGCCAGGGCACCGAGAAGGGCTGCCCGCGCGGCACCACCTACAGCATCAACGACGCCCAGCAGATCACCGCCAAGAACGGCTCTTCCACGAACTGGTCCTACGACGCCGAGGGAAACGAGACCGCGGGAGCCTCCACACCGGACGGCACTCGCACGGGCGAGAAGTGGTCGGATCACAGCCAGTTCACCTCACTGACGGTGGGCGGCACAACCTATGCCGGCCAGTACGGTTCCACCGACCAGAGCGAGCGGATCAAGCTCGACGACACCTGGTTCCATAACGGGCCGCTGGGCCTGTCGGCCACCTCAACTGCCGGGCAAGACACCGGCTTCAACCGTGAACCCGGGGGCACACTCAACTCCATGCCCCGGGACGGGAAGACGTACTTCTACCTCACCGACGCGCTCGGCTCCGTCGTCGCGGTCACGGACGAGTCCGGAACCAAGGTCAACGACTACTCCTACAGCCCCCGCGGCGTCACGCGCGCGGCCAGCAGCGAGAAGACCACCCAGCCCTACCGGTTCGCCGGCGGCTACCAGGACCCGACCGGCCTGTACCACTTCTCGGCCCGCTACTACGACCCCAACATCGGCCGCTTCAACAGCCCCGACCCCTCCGGCCAGGAACAGAACCCCTACCTCTACGCCGAAGGCGACCCGGTCACCCGCATCGACCCGGGCGGAACGCTCAGCCTCGACGGAGTGATGGACACAGTGGGGAAAGCCGGTGACGCTATCGCCGCCGGGGAATTCGTCGGGCAGTTGGCGACCGGTGACTACAAAGCAGCCGCTGGAACGGCAATCAGCTTCGTGCGGACAAAGCCTTCACCGCAGGCTGTACATACCTGACCGGCGGAGCAGGAGCCATCCCCTGTGCTGTCGGTGGCATGGCCGTCGGCGAGGCCGCCGGCTCAGCGTACGAAGACGCCACCGACTGACCCGCGGGAAACTCGAACCGACCAGGGAGAAATGATGCTGTCCTTCGCTGATTCGTCCGAGCTGGCGTATAAGGGGCTGGACGGTATTCCTCTCTGGCTGTTGGTAGGGATTGCCGTATCGGCCTTCATCATCTTCGGGATCACGCAGGCTCGCAAGAGAAAGTAAACCCTGACACCAGGGTGCGAGCTGCCCGACAACGGGCTCCCGGTGCGCCAACGTACCCGAGTGCCCAACGACACCGATACACCACTCGCCCAGGCCCTGTGCTGCATCCCCGATCGACACCGAACGGATGCGGCACAGGGCTTGCGCCGCACATTGCGCTTAGTCAGCACCCGTGCTCCCCGTTGCTGGCGCGCAGGTCCGGGTCGTCCGCCAGGGCACGCAGCATCGCGGCAGTCTGAGCATCAGTGAGCACGGCCCCGGAGGCCCGGCGGCGCGCGTCATCGGCAAGGCCGAGCTCGGCTTCAACGAGCATCGCCGCAGGTGTGTCAGCGGCGGGCGTGCCGTCGGGTGTGCGGCCAAGGCAGAGGACCGGCTCGGGCAGGTCACCGCAGCGAGAGCAGCGCAGCTCGTCGGGGATGGGCTCGGGCATCGCGCCTCCTTGACCTGCAGTATGCAAACTTCGCTGACACTAACTCGCGTTCGTCAAGATCCGGTGGCAAACGGTCAGGGTTCACTGGCACGGGACACGGGCGTCGACTCCCGGTTGCCCACGCGCTCCCCTCGAACGCGCTTCGTACGTCATCCGTCCGCGTGGGCGACGGAGTGAGAGGAAGAAATAGTGAACCTGGAAAAGTATGCCAGCGGCGTTAAAAATGCCTTATGGCTCACCTTTTCACTCGCCTTCTGATGAACTTGGCAGAAGCACTGTGGCACCCGGCTGGCAGCGCGTGGCTTGCCATACGCGTCGCAGTGTCACTGCTTTTCACCGTTGCCCTGATCGCATGCATAGGGCTTTGGTTGGTTCGTCAACGGCGACATAAAACACAAACAAAGTAAACGAGGGCCCCGGCCAGGCGTCTGATCGGGGTCGTCGAACTTTCCGGTCATCCGTCGGCTCAGTCCAGTACGCCGAGCGCGGTGTCGGGCCAGTTCGAAGCCCTGCTGCCAGGTCCTCGCCTGTACGTGCCGGTGGCCGCGGCCAGACCTCTGGCCACGGCCACCGGTGTGTCCGGGGTCAGGTGCTGACGCGCAGGTGATCCTGGCGGGCCTGGACCAGGCCGCGCCATGCGGAGCGGACGTCGGCCTCGCTGGTGAGCCAGCGGCTGATGGAGGGTTCTGGCAGGGGCAGGGCGGCCATGAAGTGGGCGATGTCGGCGTAGTACGCGTAGTCGCCGCCGCGGGTGAGAGCGCGCAACCGGCAGATCGCGGCGCTGATCTTGTCGTGGTCGTCCTGAACGGAATGGTGGAAGCACAGGGCCAATTCCAGGGCGGCTTCCGCGGCTGTCAGGCCGGCGTCGCTGATCTCGGTACGCAGGAGGCGTACGGGCTCGAGGCTGCTGAGTGCCCCCGCGTCCCGGATGACGGCGGCGATCTTCGTGGTGAGGGTCGTGGGCGAAGATCGAGCCCCGTCAGCAGCTGGCCGACGAGGTGGAGTTCGTCGTCGGTCGTCTCTGGGTCGGTGAAGGCCAGGACAAAAGCGCGCTGGGTCTGGCTGGTGGCGCGCTCCCCGGCGATGCCATGCTGCTCGGCCTGATCCCGGGCTGTGGCGTAGGCGGCGGCCGCGCGAGCCATGTCGCCGTGCGGCCAGGAGATGTCGCCTTCGACGCGGTGCTGGCGCCCTTCCCAGCCCAGGGTCTGCGCGGTGTCGTGCGCGGTGGGGAAGTCGCCGGCGAGGCGTGCGAGGTGGGCCAGGCCGCGGCGGGCCGCGGGGGCCAGGCGGCCGCCGCCTTCGGCCACGAGCTGTATCCCGTGGCGGGAGGCGGTGGAGTCACCGAGGCCGCGGTGGGCCTTGGCGAGGTAGTAGACGCCCACCTCGTGCAGCTCGGCGGGGAGCAGTTGGCTGCTGGTGACGGCGGTGAGGCGGGAAGCGGTGACGGAGCGGTGCTCGTGCTGGCGCCGGGCGAGGGCAGCGAGGAGTTCGACGAGGGCGTCGGCCGCAGTCCCCAAGCCGTCGGTGCGGTCCGGCTGAGCAGGTGGGGCGAGGGGCTCCCATACGGAGTCGCTGACGTAGGCCCAGGCGGCGTCACTGAGCCAGACCAGTCCGAGGCCGAAGTCCCGGGCCAGGGAGAGATCTTGGCGCAGGCAGGCGACCAGCAGCATCCGGCCCTGCCCGGCGATGCCGGCACCGGCCCACTGGGTGCCGAGGGCCGCCAGGGCGCGCTCGGCCGCCCCCTGCCAGTCGTTGTCCGTCCAGCGGTCGTCGGCCTGGTCGTCGGCGCTGCGGATGGTGGAGCGGATCAGCCCGTGCAGGTGGTAGGGCCACAGGCCGAAGGCGTTCTCGCGGACGAAGAGCCGCTTGATCAGCCGCAGGGCCCGTGCTTGATGGGGCAGGCCGGCGGCCGCGGTGGCGAGGTCGAGGTCGAAGGCGTCCAGCAGAGCCACGGAGCGCAGCACGTGCCGCTCGTCGGCGGTGAGGTCGGACAGGGTGCGGGCGATCGGCACCGGGAAGTCGTGGTCGAAGTCGGCCGGCTGCGGTGTGCGGCACGGTGCGGCGGATTTCCAGGAGCCGTATCACCGACAGGTCGAGGTAGAGCGGCAGTCCGTGGGAGCGGTCGCTGATGGTCTGCCGGATCTCCTGGCTGATGAGCGGTTCGCCGTCGCGGGTGAGTCGACGGGCGAGGTGGTCGTCGCAGTCCTCGGGGGAGAAGTCACCGACCAGGACCTGCCGCCCGTGACCGAGGGACGGGCGGGCGGCGCGGGCGGCCGGGACAGCGGCGGGAGCTGCCAGGCCGGGCAAGGCGGCCGGGCCGGTGTAGCCGAGCCGCCCTTGGAGAGCGGGGTCGGCCCATTGGAGGCGGGAGCGGCCGGTGATGAAGAAGAAGCAGCTCGGCATCAGCCACACCACCCGCTGGATCAGGCGCTCAAGGTCGCGGTGGGTGCGGTCGCCGACGTCCTCGAAGGTGTCCAGCAGGATCACCGGCATGACGCACTGGTCCACCGGGAGCCGGGCGAGCTCCGACGCCAGCAGATGGGGATAGAAGGACAGCGCTTTCAGGTCCGCCTCGGCCTCCAGGAAGTCCGCCAGCCGCGCGCATCCGGCGAGCGCCGTACGGTCTGGCGCCGCTCGCGCAGCGCCCCGGTGAGGGAGCCGATCACCGCACCGACCGCCGTGCCGACGGTGCCGGGCAGGAGGAGGGCCTGGGCGATGTCGGCGAGAGCGGACCGCATCTGCTGCGGCATCGCCTTGCCGAACCGTGTGCCCAGTCCCCCGCGCCGCAGATACTCCTCCAGGCTTTCGCCGGGGTGCTGGTTCTCCCAGTAGCGGCGCAGGGCGATGGCGAAGGCGGGCAGGGGGCGGCCGAGTTCGGCGAGCACGGCGCGGATCGTGAGGATGACGTCCCGGAAAGGGAGCCATGGAGCAGTCACATGAACAGTCCAGGTTCTGGGAGCAGTTCGAGAACGATGTCGACCGTCGGATGGTCAGCGATGTGTGCGGAGGCATCCGCCGGATCACCGACGACAAGATCGGTGATCCGGCGGAACTGATCGCCATGGGCATCGCCGGAGCTGAAGCCGCCGAGGGTGTTTCCGCCGGAATGGAGACCCAGTGGGCGCTGTATACCCCCCCCAGCACACCGCCGTGGTAGCAGCGACGCTGATTGGCCAGATCGACGCCGCTGGGCACGCTCTGGAGCAACTGGGCGAATATCTGCACACCATGGCCGACCGCGGGGACATCGCGTTGCCGGAGTACAACAAGGCAGGCGACGAGCAGAACCTCAAGGACGCCCAGATGCAATCGGATACGCCGGAGAAGAAGCCCGGGCAGTCGTACATGGAAAAGCCACGGACGCGGTGCTGGTACTCGCCGCAGCCCCCTACCTCGGCAGGCTGCCACACAATCGGGCCGCGCCCACCTCCTTCGGGAAGAAGTTGTCGACGTCGCCCAGTCGCCCCCCCCGCGACGAGGCGGAAGTTGACTGGCTTGTTCTTTTTCTTCCGGCCCCGAATGGCGACTCGAACTATGTCGCTCACCTGGGCATTCGCCGGACGTGAGGGCGGCCTTCGCTTGATCCTGTGCTTCGTCACAGAGATACGGGCTCAACCGAAGGCTGTTGTCATGAGTGTGGTGTGCCGCGATACCCGGCGCGAAGCGTTCGCGGAAGCGTCACGCTTGCCTACGTTGTTCTGCGGGACTTGGTGAGCCCTTCGTATGGTTCACCTACCCAAGGGTGTCGGGTGTGGCTTTCACGCTTCTGCCGTATGTGGCTTCCCCGGATTGGCCACCCGGCGCCCCACGACGACTCCGCTGCCAATTGGGAATTGCGAATGATCGCTCTGTAGGGAATCGACAGCGAGGCCGTCGTCTGTGGGAGGAACCAACAGCACACCGCACGGAGGCATCACATGGCCGCGATCTGGGCCAGCATCGACGCAGGTAAGACCCATCACCACTGCGTCGCGATCGACGAGAGAGGCCGCCGGCTGCTGTCGCGACGCGTTGCCAACGACGAACCGGAACTGCTCGAACTCCTCGCCGACGCCCTGGCCCTGGGTGAAGAGGTGACCTGGGGGATCGATCCGGCCGACGGCGGGGCCGCCTTGGCCATCACGATCCTCTTGAACCACGACCAGCCACTGCACTACATCTCCGGCCGGGCCATCCACCGTGCCTCCGAGAGCTACCGCGGCGAAGGCAAGACCGACGCCAAGGACGCCGCCGTCATCGCCGACCAAATTCGCGTCCGCCGAGACCTGCACCCCTTGCGGACCAGCGACGACACCGTCACCGACCCTCAAGATTCTCACCGTCCGCCACATGGACCTTGTGGCCGACCGAACGCGGGTCATCAACCGCCTACGCGCTCAACACAGCGGTATCTGCCCGAGTTTGGAACGCGCACTGGACCTCAACAACACCGGACCGCTCATCCTGCTGACGGGCGACCAGACCCCTGCTGCCCTGCGTCGGCTCGGTGTCCGGCGGCTGGAGACCTGGCTACGTAACCGCAAAGTCACCCGTGCCGATCGGCTCGCCCCAGCGGCCGTGCAGGCCGCCGAGCGCCAACACACGAGCCTCCCTGGGGAGAAACTGGCCGCCCAGACGGTGCACACGCTGGCGAGGGAGGTGATGGACTTCAACGAGCAGATCGCCGAGCTCGACAAGCGCATTGAGGCCCGGTTTCGTGATCACCACTCCTTCGACGTGATCACCAGCATGCCTGGCCTGGGCGTCATCCTCGGCGCCGAGTTCCTGGCCGCCACCGGCGGCGACATGGCCGCCTTCGGTACACCGGACCGGCTTGCGGGCTTTGGCGGCGTCGCTCCGGTGCCCGCGACTCCGGGAAGATCAACGGCAACCTGAAGCGACCCCAGCGATACAACCTCCGCCTGCAGCGTGTCTTCTACACCTCGGCGTTGTTCAGCATTCGCTACTACGAGGACTCCAGGCGCTTTTACGACCGTAAGCGAGCCGAAGGTAAACGCCACGCCCAGGCCGTCCTCGCCCTCGCACGCCGCCGCGTCAACGTTCTCTGGGCCCTCCTCCGCGACGGACGGTGCTACGAGCCCTCGCCGCCGGCGGCGCTTGCGGCGTGATGCCTCAGTCTTGCCGCCGATCTGCCGGGTCAGCGGTAACACGGTCGACTGACAGGCAGGCTTGCGGGAGTATCCGCTTACTGGCATCCGACGGTGAGGAGCCCGTTGATCACTCAAGGAGTTAAGGTCCCGGCGGAGTGCGACGCCTGCGGTGGCGTGCTGATACGCGACGTTGGCCAGTACATCGACCAGGGGCAGTTGTGGTGGGGCATCGATGGCGCCTGCACTGCCTGCCCTAACGGGTGGTGCGATCAGGACTCAGGCGGAGCGACTCCGGAAGAGATCAGGAATGCCCTGCTGGCAGAGCATGGGCCCGTACGGCTCCATCTCGCGGACGACGAGTCGAGCCTCGTCCCCGCCCTGCGAGTCCTGCGCGAGATGCTCCATCTGTCCCTGGGCCAGGCACGGGTGATGGCCAGTGCGCTCCAAGAGACTGGCCTGGTTGGCACGCTGGTCGAGATGGAGTTCATTGCCGACGGGCTGCAACGCCGATCAGTCGATACAAAGATCGAGAGGTGCGAGACACCGGCCGACTGGACCCCTACGCACCCAACCAGAACGTCTTGACAAACGGCATTAGGAATCCGGTCGGAGTTGTACGCGTCGATGACTGCGCGGGGCGACGACGCCGACACCAGCTCTGACCGGGCCTTCTGGCATACGTTCGGCCGGGGCGAGGCAAGCATCAGATGGTGCCGGGCTGGCTATATTCGGTGGTGGCCGCTCTGGAGACGGGCCGAACCTTGTGGACGGCGGTGCTTGATGCGGTCCGTCTGGAGCCCGGTGCGGATGTTGCTGCGGTGACCACCGTCCAGATCCGCGAAGTTGTCGAACGGCTCATCGCTGCCGACCAGTGGAAGGACGGTGATCCTGAGGTGCTGGTGGTGCTGGACGCGGGCTATGACGCACCTCGCATCGCCCATATACTGGGCGACCTGCCGGTGCAGATCCTCGGCCGCCTGCGCTCGGATCGCGCGATGCGACGGCCCACGCCGCCGCGGATCTACGACCCCAAGGGCGGACGGCCGCCGAAGCACGGTGGCGAGTTCGTCTTCGGCGACCCCACGAGTTGGGGCGCCGAACAGGCCGTGACGACCACGGACACCCGCCTCTACGGGAAAGCGACCGCGCAAGCTTGGGACCGGCTGCACCCGCGGCTGACCCACCGGACGGCACGGCTCGATCACGTTGGCCCACTGCCCATCATCGAGGGCACTGTCATCCGCCTGGTCGTGGAGAAGCTGCCTAGAGGCGGAGTGAACAAGCCAGTCTGGCTCTGGTGGTCGAGAACCGGGGCCACCGGCAAGGACGTGGATCGCTGCTGGCAATCATTCCTGCGTCGCTTCGACCTCGAGCACACGTTCCGCCTCTTCAAGCAGACACTCGGCTGGACCAAGCCCCGACTTCGCAGCTCAGAAGCAGCCGACCGCTGGACATGGCTGTTGATCGCCGCGCACACCCAGCTCCGGCTCGCCCGTCTCCTCGCCGTTGACCTCCGGCGTCCCGGGGAGAAGCCAGCCCAGCCGAACAAGCTGACGCCCGCCCGAGTCCGGCGGGGGTTCAGAAACCTCCGAGCGAAGACCGGCTCTCCAGCCGGGGCACCGAAACCGTCCCAGCCGGGCCCCGGCCGGCCACCGGGCTCGAAGAACCGCCGCCCGGCCACCCGTCACGACGTCGGCCGGATCCTTGCGATCGGCAAGGCATACAAGAGCCCCGCCCACCACAAAGTCGGCACAAAGCCCCGACGTGTCACACCAGCTCCGACCTGACGGGAGACCACGCCTGCTCGGTCCCCATGCATCAAGCAGGATGGGGAACATGGACCCGAACGGAAGCCGCCCCCTTGAAGACCTTGTGCACTGGAACGGTGAGCTCTCCGACCTCATCGGAAATGCCCGGCGCGGTGAACCGACATCGATCGTCACTTTCCGTCGTGGCCATGCCCTGGCCGCTGCGGAGAAGGCCACTGCTGGACTCGCCAGCCCCAGCCAACTCATCGACTGGGCACAGGCGGTGCATTTCGAGGACCACGTGGACGTCGAGGAAGAACACCAGGACCTGCTGACTCAGTTCCTCGTCGAAATCTCGACCCCCGAGCTGTTCGAACCGGTCACCCACGAAGTCTGCCAACGATGGCTACGTGCCCTGCAGATATCGATGGCCTCCGATGCCGAAGCGGCCGAACGTTAAACAACAAGCTCAGTAGCTGTCTCTCAACCTGAGCACCCCCGGCCCAAGCCACCCGCCGGAAGGGGACGGCGCGCGCCTATCACGGCCGAATGGTCCGTTGCTCCCCTGACTCCCAGACGCCATCCTCGAGGAACTGACCTGCCGTCAAACACCTTCCGGCATGCCGCGCCCTCCCCGGGAACGCGTGCCGGACAGACCCGGGGAGGCTCCATGAAGAAGCCGATCACCTGCGCGGCTGCGATCCTGCTGGCCGCGTCGACCCTCACCGTCGCCACGCCCGCCGCTGGTGCGGTCACCACCGGAACCACCGGGGCCGCCGTGTGCACCAACCCATCGGTGCGCCTCGGCGAACCCGGATACGGCTACACCGTGGCCGGGCGGACCTCGCCCCTGCGCACCGGCCCCAACGCCGACTGCGGCGTCCGCAAGACCCTCCCTGCGAACACTTACTTCGACATCGACTGCTCGTACCACAACGGCTCGAACTGGTGGTACTACGGCACAGCACACGGCCAGGGCGGACCCTGGTACGGCTGGCTCTACAGCGGGAACATCGACGACCTCTACGACTACGAGAGGTTCATCCTCTGCGGCTGACACCCCCGACGGGAGACAGTGCGGGAACCGGTCGGTTCCCGCACCATGCCTGGGTGATGGCCATGTCGGTGGCAGCTGCGAGGCTGGCCGGATGAACGCCGATGACGAGCAGCTGCTGCGCGGGCCGGGTGTACGGCTGTGACCACGACGCCCCCCACCCCGGCCCGCTGCCGCACCAGACCTACGCCGCGCTGGTCGGCGGGCCGCTGGGCCGACTGCTGCTCGACATTACGGACTGGCAGCAGGAGGGGATAGACGACGGCGTCACCCTGATGACCGCGGGAGGGCTAACGGGTCAGCCGAAGAGCGCGGACCAGCCCTCGGCGTCCTGGTCGATGTCGGCGATCCGTACCCCGTAGCCGACGAAAAAGTTTCCGGGGTGAGAGTGCCGCTCCCCGACATATACGCCCAACCCTCCAGTCGAGGCCTCCCGGTCGACCGGGAGTGCGATCGATGAGCGGAGCCCCGGAGCAGCCAGGTCCAGCAGGTGTGCTCAGCTCGATGAAGCGGGATCCATGGATCCCAGGTATGGAGTCGCTGATGCGTCGGCGGACATGCCCTTCCGAATAGATCAGGTCGGGACGCTGCAGAGCGATGCCATCGACGACGGACTCGTACAGCACCGCTTCTGGGTAACCCCAGAGCATGTACGACATGGACGCGTACTCCTGGCGGCGGCTCAGCACACACGGAGAGACGTACGTGCCCGGCTCAAGGCGTAGCAGTGCCACGTCTTGGGTGGGGTGAGGGCTCGATCCCCTGGACCGCGGCGGGCTGCCAGGCGCCGTCCGTGCCACGGAAGAGGACCGCCGCCATCCCCGCCGCCCGGCATCACGCCGTCCTCACTTTGATCGACAGCGGTCTCGACCTCACCCACCATCTTGAGGCCGGGCAGCTTGTCACCGCCTTGGCCATGGCCAGCCCCTAGGGCGCCGAGGGTTAGTCGGCGCCGGGCGGGTTTGGTCTCCCGGTGATCTACTGTTCCGGGTCGTCAGCAGGGCGGTAGACAGCTCGATCGGTGTCCAGGCGCTGGAGGATGCCGTCTGCGGCGAGGTCACGCAGGATCTGCCGGGCGCGCTTCTCGTCGACGGCGTGGCCGATCTCGTGGAGCGCGGCGACGGAGCGCTGCGCGTCCCACTCCCCGCCCTCGCCGGTGATCGCCTCGGCTAGGCAGTCCTTCTGGCTGGCGAGCTCGCCCTGCTGGTGGGCGGCGACAGCGGCCTGGAACGCGGGAAGGGCTTCAGCGCGGATGCGGTAGCCGGCGACCTTTCCGAACCCGGGGCCCTCGGCGAGGACGGGCGCGATCTGGTCCGCGATCCACCAGTTGCGACGCACGCCGCGCTTCAGGGCGGCCTTGAACGCACCGCTGCTGCCGGTGAGCTTGCCCTCGCCGTGCGGACCGCGCAGGACATCGGCTGGCACGTAACCGTCCTCACGGGAAGCGGCCTCACGCAGGATGCGCTGGGCGGTCGCCGGCAGGGAGAGGTAGTAGCGGGAGGCGGTCTCCGGGTCAGCCCAGTCGGAGGCAGGGCCAGCAGTCTTCAAGCTGCCGGCGTGTTGGGCGAGCAGAGCTAGGAGGGCCTTCTGGAAGGCGGGATCGGGATCTTCAACGATCAGGTGGAGCTTCACGTCATTTCCTTGCTGAAAGAAGCGAATAAGAGCGCACCTTGCGAGCGGGACTGTAGCGCGGAGGGTGCACGCGATACAAGCCCTTAGGCTCGTTTTCCCTGCCATGGAAGACGTGAGTCTGGGCGTGCGCGCATCGAGGGCAGGGGCCCACGGCGTACAGGTGGGTGAATCGCTCAGCCTCACCGTGCACCACAGGTGTTGCACCGGCTATGGTCGCTTCGACCGCTTCTGAGCTGCGTGGATTCGAATCGCACGCTCGCGGCGCCCCGGAGAATCGTCGGCGACTTCGACTGCTCGGGCGAGGACATCGAGCGGGACTGGGTGGCGCGCACCGGCTGCTGGAGCCGGACGGAACGGGTCCTGCTGACCTACGACCAGGTCCGCGCCTGCGAACTGCCCGCGGCCGAAGGCAAGCACGGCGACCCGCGCTGGCCGGCCTTCGCCCGCCGATACGGGTTCAACCCCCGTCGTCCGGTGCAGTGGGAGGACCAGGCGCTGGAGCCGGACGAACTCCAGCGCCTGGTCCTCGCTGCCGTCGCCCCGTACGTCGACCGCGACGTCCTCGCCCGGCAGATCGCCCGCGAAGAAGAGCAACGCCGCGCCCTGACCACCTTCCTGGAGGGCTGGGGCCCAGCGAGCAGGGGAGAACCGACGTAGTCGCCGTTCTCGCTCTGGGAGACTGAGGGCCACCATTCCAGCGGCGAGGAGCGAGCGCATGGCGGCGAAGAAGGTTCCGGCGACGTTGGTCCGTCAGGCCCGGGACCTGATCGAAGAGTTCAACCGCGCGGTGCTAGAGGACGGGAAGGACCTGTCGGCGCCCGCGCTGTCGGAGGCTACGCAGGCGCTGAAGTCGTTGGTCGAGCGGCTTCCACAGGCATTCGGGCAGACTGCCGACGCCCTGGAGCTGCTGGCCAAGAACAACAAGGTCACGGTGGAGCAGGGCGACCCGAAAGAGGAGGTGGCCACGACCGCTGCGGAGCTCCGGACCGTCGCGGCTGACAGCAAGCAGCTGGCCAAGAGCCTCGCCAACCCGGCGTCGGCCCTGTTCTTCATGGGTGGTCGCTGACCATGCCGAGCCTTCCCTCGCCCGACGAAGTCGAAGCCGCCCGCACTCCCGCCGGCGGCTGGAAGCGTGACCAGCTCGCCGCCTGGGGCGTCCCGTGGCCCCCGCCCAAGGGCTGGAAGGACGAGCTGGCCGATCGTTGGAGGGCCGCGCGCCAGGACGGTGCACCGCTGCCGCCCCTGCCCAGCCCGGCCTCAACCGACTTCGCACAGGACACGCTCGACTTCGGCTGACCAGATGACAGCGGGCCGGGCGCGCAACGCAACGAACACCACCGCCAGCTGCTCCTCCTCGATCGAGGAGGAGCACCTCGGCCTGCCACCTATCGGGCGCGCAGCCAGAGCGCGGCACCGGCGAGGGAGAGCAGGCCGGAGCGATCGGTGATCGGCTCGTAGCGGGCGCCGGGGATCCTGGAAGGGGCCTGGGTCAGGACTGCCCCGACCTCGTGGGCGCCGGGCTGACCCCCGGACCTGTCCCAGGCCAACTCTGGCAGGCCCCGGAGGGCTTGCTCGGTCCACGACGGGCGAATGTACAACTCGCCCCACAGCAGCGCTGCTCTGGCCATCAGAGCGCTGCGCAGGAGCATGCACGGGCGAGGCGCCCAGTGCTGCTCCAGAAGCGTCTCGCTCGGGTGGAGATCGGCACGGTCCCACAGAGGCGTATAGCCAGGCTTCCAGTGCCACCGCGTATCACCGCGGAAGCGTTGGGCGAAGTCGCGACGGCTGCCGCCGGGGGAGCGCGAATCGATGAGGTCGAGGCGCCCGCCGGTGGGCAGGTGCGCCAATCGCAGGCGTCGCACTCCGATGCCCTCGAGCCTGAGGCCCGGGATTCCGTGCGGGCCGTGGGCTTCGGTGGTCAGGGGGAGGATCCGCGAGGCTACACGGCAAGCCGTGTTGGTGTGGATGTCGAGCCGGCCAGGGTGGGAGACGACGACATTGACATACGCGCTTGTGCTCGACATGGATGCGCCGATCGGCGTCTCCAGCGGATGCGAGGCGCGCAGCGTGGTTAGCAGGAACGTGGCCAGAACTGCCTGGAAGGCGTGCTGCGCGGCACTGTCGGCGTGGTCGATCGAGATTCGCCCGCTGCTGTCCCGCACAACGGCTCGACAGTCGGCGTTCAGCTGGTCGAGGAGCAGCTTTCGCTGAGCGCGGTCCTGGGTGTGAGGCGACACAAGGGTCCCGTTTCCGCGGCCGATCACCCGGGCTTTATCCGGCCGCTGGGCACAGGGCATCGAGGAAGAAGTGCATCAGGGCTTACGCGGGACACGGGCATCGCACCCTCAGAGGCTCACCTGCAGCTCCGCCCGGGCGGAGCGCCAGCCTTCGGACCGTCCCAGCCCGCACGTCACACTCTAGGCGGCCGCGTGTCCTGTTAAGCGGCGACACGCCACCGCTTCTTCTGGACCCAGCCTTCACCGACGAACCACGATGACGTCGGCCTGTTGGTGTCCGATCCCGACGGCGGCAAGGGCCTGGAAGTTCGTGAACCGCGCGTCGGTGGCCTCGTGCTGGTGGTGGCTGGTGTGCGCCAGCTCCTGGCCGTACGCGTCGGCGTTTGGGTCTCGGTGGCGGGGGTGCGCATGATGCGTCAGCTGGTGCGCGGTGTGGTGACGGGGTGGGCCAGGACGCCGACGGCCTGGCGGGCGGTGCTGCTCCTGACCCACGTGCTGGTGAAGCGGACCTGATCGGCCGCCCAGTCGCCCGCCCGCTGCCACGGGCGTAGCCGGCCGAGCAGACAGCCGGCCGCGAGCGCGGCGGCCGCGGTGACGACGACGCCCACCATCACGACCATCGCATCCCGATGGCGGACAGCAGCTCCATCCGCTCCGGCGTCAACGTCGCCGCCCTGCTGCGCTGGTTCCCGATCCAGGCCCCCAGCTTGTGCTCCCGCTCCTCCTGGTCCTGGCCGACGATCCGCTCGACGTGCTTCCTCGGGACCTTCAGGTGTCCCTCACGCTCGTAGAACTGCTTGGCGGCCTCGTAGTTCATTGCCCACTTGTCGGCCTGCGTACGGCGCTTGGGCTTCTCGTCCTCAGCTGCGGGCTCGATCCCGAGGACCTGCTCGCACATCCACTGCTGCACGGTCGTGAGCTGGTCCCACCCGTACCGCACCGATGTCACCCACCGTCCGAGATCCTCGCCCTGGCGCACGACGTCGCCCGCCTCGGTGGGCAGCGCCTCGCCTGCGTCCAGGTGCATCCTCACCAGGTGGAAGCACCGCTGCCACGTCACCGGCCAGCTCGGGCACCAGGATGCGTCGATGTCCTCCAGCTGCTCGCGCCGCTCGTCCGACAGGGCCCCGGCCGACGACTGAACCGGCAGCCCCTCGGCACGCCGCTGTTCGATCTCGGCCGCCTTGCGGGCGGCGGCCCGCGCGTTCTTCAGGAAGATGCCCACCTTCGCGCCCTGGAAGGTGGCGTCCAGCGGGGCCAGAAGGTGGCCGTGTTCGGCGGCCCATCCGCGCGCGGCAGACAGCCCTTCCTCCCACGCGACGTCGAAATGGGACCAGATCATGCCGAGCTTCTCCAGCTGCGCGATGCGGTCCTCGTCCATGTCGCCGCGGGCGTAGAACCGCCTTGCGTCGGCGGTCCACTGCCCGAGCGGGAACCCGGCGAGCGAGGCCGGCCACCCCGCGCCTTCCGCCTCCTGGTCGTCGACGGCAGGCACCCGGAACGTGAACGGCACCTTCAAGTCGCCGTGCAGGCGGGCGTAGATCACGGCGGCCTCAACCCCGCGCCGCCAGTGCTCGTGCTCCGGGTTAAGGACCCGCAGGTTGATGAACGCGGCGAGGGCGGCCGGGTCGCGCGGCGTGGAGAACTTCAGCAGAGCCTTGGCGGGGGCGCTCACGCCTCCGGAGCCCTCGCCGCTCCCGCCCGTGCTCTTCCCGCTCTCGTCCTTGGCTACGGGCTTGTAGCGGCTCGGGGCCTGCTGCTCCGCGAGACTCTCCACGATCCGCGCGTCGTGCGCCCGCAGCGCCTCCAGCAGCTTGGCCAGCCCGCCGAACGCCCGGCTCGTGAGCATGTTGTCCGCCGTCTCGCCCGGCCCGAGCAACACGGGCACCACGAGCGAGGCGACCTTGCCCTCGCCAGGCTGCATCCGCAGCGCCCGGCCCACAGCCTGGACGAGGTCGGGCATCGAGCCGCGTACGTCCGCCCAGTACACGGAGTCGCAGTTTTTGGTGTCTACGCCCTCGCCCAGGACCTTCACCGAGCACAGGAAGCACTTCTCCACGACGGTGCCGTCCGTGGCGATCCCGGCCGCGAACTCCCCGAGCAGCCGGCGGCGGTGGAGCGGCTTGTGGTCGCCGCACAGCCAGTCCGCCCAGATCGTCTTCGGGTACAGCTCCGGGTCGGATGCGTGCAGCTGCGCGGCGACGTCGGGAAGGCCGGCCGCGAACGCCTCGGCTTCGCGGATCTGATGGTGGAAGACCAGCGTGCGCCGGAAGTTCTCCTCCGCCGACGCCTTCACCAGGGCGGTCTGCAGGGCAGCGAGCCGCGCCCCGCGGACCTCTGCCGACCGGCCTTCGGCGCCCAGGAGCTGCGCGGCCTGGAGCGCGGTGTCGATGACGTCCACGCATACGACCTGATAGGGGGCACAAATCCCCCGATCGATGGCCTCCGAGAGCGTCAAAGTGAACGCCCGGCTGCCGAAGGGGCCCTCCGGGTCGTCGTCCATGCTCGCGACCAGCTCGCCCGGTGCGCCGGCCTCGTCCTCGTCCCCGAGCTGCCACAGCCGGGGCGTGGCCGTCATGTACAGACGGCGCAGGGAGGGGATCTTCTGGTTGTCGTGGACGACCGCCCACGGCTTCCCGATCCGGCCCGAAACGCGGTGGGCTTCGTCCACGACGATCAGGTCCCAAGCCGCGAGGCCCCCGGCGTGCGCCCGCTCCAGCGTGCCCAGCCCGAGGCTGGCGTACGTGGCGTACACGGTCACCTTGTCCAGGCCCCGCGTCCACTCCACCAGCTCGTCCACGTCCGTGGTGTTGGGGAAGGACACCTCCTCACCTCGCAGCGAGGACACTCCGATCATCGGCCCCCGGCGTCCCCCCTCACGCCACGCGGCCTCGGTCTGGGCGAGCAGGTCCAGCGAGGGCACGAGCACCAGCACACGGCCCGCGTGGAGCTCCTCCGCGCTGCGGACCGCCACCCGGGTCTTCCCGGACCCGGTCGCCATGATCACCTGCGTTCGAAGTCCCCGTTCGGGCACCAGTGATCTTGCAGGCAATTCGAGGGCTCGCACGACCGCGTCAATGGCTTCTCGCTGGGCTGCCTCGCGCTGGTCAACGCGGTCTGTGCTCGACATATTCGCCTGCCTTCTCCTGGGATGCCGCCCGGTCGATTCGAGCGGCGGGAACGGGAAACCTGCACTTAGAGGAGCCGTGAGGGATACGGTTGGACGGATGCGATCGGCTCGGTGCTCTGCCTCACCAGAGCACCGGCAAAGCCGGGGGATGGATCTCGATACCCCTCCGGAGGGGTCGGGAGTGGTGCGCTCTGAGTCCATAGCTTATCTCGGTCCCAAGAATGAAGCACACTAAGCCGATACTTCGCGATCGCTACAGATGTGGCGGATTTGACGCGCGCAAGGGCTCTGCCTCAGGTCAGAGAGGGGCGAAGCTGACCGAAGCTTCCCCACGCATTGTTTGATCGGACTGCAGGATTCTATGATCGAGTCATGGCGACACAGGGAAAGAGCAGCTGGTTAGCTGTCGGGGTTTTGGCCTGCGGGTTCGCTGTGCTCATTGCTGCGATGGGTGCAGTGTCCTGGTATCAGGATGAGCAACAGAGGCCGGCTAGGCCTGCGTCGGATGAGCTGACTCTCTCAAAGGAGCCGTACATATCCATCTCGGGCCCAGGTGTGCGAGGTTCCATAAGTAACTCATCCGGTCTTTCATGCTCATACGTAGTTAAGGTGCGAATATCAGGTACAAACTCCTCGGGGGAAGGGGTTTCCGCCGAGGGGGCCGAGCGAGTCTTCGTTGCCCCAGGAGACGACGAAGAGTTCGTTGTGGGCGTCGTCGAGCGCCTGGGAGGCGATGGCATGGACGACGTGGAAAAGGTGAAACTCCTGTCAGTTGATCGCTCCTGCTCAGACTGAAACGCTATGGCGGTCCTGAAGCTTGCCCGACTACCTGTCCCTCCCCTCCTTTTGCTGCCGCTTGGGCCGCAGGCCCGTGGGTGGGCCGCGCGGAGCGTGGCACGCCTGGCCCGCACGGGGGAGTAGAACGCGCCCTGTGTGGCTGGAGCGCAGCGGAGGCCACGGGGCGGCCGGAGGCCGGCCCCGGCCCGCAACGCGGGCCGCCTGCCCTGCGGTTGGGTGGCGGGCGCGGAGCGCGTGACACCCGGCGGTGAGCGGAGCGAGCCGCCTCCGCTCACGCGGAGCGGGAGCGGCCGGTGAGCGGAGCGACCCGGCTCGCTTCTTCGGGCGCAGCCCGAAGGGACCCGCTCCGCGGG